>NZ_BBIU01000006.1 GCF_000730645.1 Pseudomonas parafulva NBRC 16636 = DSM 17004
CGAAGATCAAGATCAAGATCAAGATCAACAGCCAGATCAACAGCCAGATCAACAGCCAGATCAAGATCCAGAGCTAGGTCTCGCTGAGGCGAGCGGCTTGGGCGGGCTTGGGCCGCCGGCAAAAAAAACCCGGGTTCTGGGGGAGGAATCCGGGTTAAGACCATTAGGAGTAAAACAAAGGTACGCGGTCCCTGAGCACCTTTATCGGCACGCCACTTGGGGGGATGCGCCGGGCCGACACCTCTAGTATTGGCCAGGTTTGACGCAGCGCCAGTCGAAGTTGATCGTTTTTTAAACAGATTTGGAATACGCCAGCCCCCAAGTGCTCCCGCTCGGCATGGCCGCAGGCACCCGAAAACACAGAAAACCACGGATGATCCGTGCAATTTCATGCAAGTTAGGCATAATAATCCGCTTCGATTGTCAGCCAGTCCTTCCCATGCAGAAAGAACCTCGTAAGGTCCGTGAGTTTCGCCGTCGCGAACAGGAAATCCTCGACACCGCCCTCAAGCTGTTTCTCGAGCAGGGTGAAGACAGCGTCACCGTCGAGATGATCGCCGACGCCGTAGGCATCGGCAAAGGTACGATCTACAAGCACTTCAAGTCCAAGGCGGAGATCTACCTGCGCCTGATGCTCGACTACGAGCGCGACCTCAATGAGCTGCTGCATTCCGCTGATGTAGACCGTGACAAAGAGGCCCTGTCGCGTGCCTATTTTGAGTTCCGCATGCGCGACCCTCAACGTTACCGACTGTTCGATCGCCTGGAAGAAAAGGTGGTCAAGGGCAACCAGGTGCCGGAGATGGTCGAGCAACTGCACAGTATCCGGGCGTCCAACTTCGACCGCCTCACACAACTGATCAAAGGCCGCATCAGCGAAGGCAAGCTTGAAGACGTGCCGCCGTACTTCCATTACTGCGCGGCATGGGCACTGGTGCATGGTGCCGTGGCCCTGTACCACTCGCCGTTCTGGAGCAATGTGCTGGAAGATCAGGAAGGCTTCTTCCAGTTCCTGATGGATATCGGCGTGCGTATGGGCAACAAGCGCAAACGCGACCCAGAGCCCGCCAGCTGATTGCACCTGCGGTTAAAGCCGTCGGTAGCCGGCTATGACGTAGAGCAAAGCTGGCGCAAAAGCTGCATCCGCCAGCTATTCGCCGGTTTTTCGTCACCGGCCACTGGAGGAATGATGCGTAGCCTGGTCTTGCTGCTAACGCTTACGGCGTTGGGCGGGTGCATGAATGTCAGCGATATGGGGGAAGGCGTGCGCTACCACATGAGCGACGCCGGCCTGTTGGATCACAGCGACACCCGCCGTACCTTGTCCATCCGCCTGCAGCCCGACTCCTTCATTTTCATTGGCCAGGGGGCCTTTGTGCCGCCCGGCAAAGGCCCCGTGCCTCGCCAGAACGCCGTGGCGGATGAAGCATTCAAGAGCTTTGTCGAATACTTCCCGCTGGTGCGTCGGGCCGACCGCCCCCTTGGCCTGGAAGAGGCCATCGTGCAGGCGCGCTCGGTGGGCGCCGACTATGTGCTGTACACCCGGTTCGCCCGCACGGACGACCGCATTGGCAATGGGGATGAGTGGTACGACGAGCAGGCCGTCGACCGCCTTGGCTGGGACAGCGGTGTGGTGCAGATGATGCTGCTGGAAACCAACACGCGCTATTTGATCGACACGGTGCGCATCAAGAGCCGTGGCGGTTTGTTGACGTTCCACGATCAGACCCCGCAGGATTTGCTTGGCGCGCCAATGCGCGAGTACGCTCGTAGCCTTTTGGGCATGAGCCGATGAGGCAATGTGATGAGTGAGTCAGGCAAAGCCAGCGATCTCCTGACGCAGATTCCCAGTAGCAAGGGCCTGCCACCGGTGCACCTGTGGAACCCGGATTTCTGCGGCGATATCGATATGCGCATTGCCCGCGATGGCACCTGGTACTACATGGGCACACCTATCGGCCGCAAACCGATGGTGAAGTTGTTTTCCGGCATTATCCGTCGCGAGGGTGATGACTATTTTCTCGTCACGCCGGTAGAGAAGGTGGGCATCCAGGTGGATGACGCACCTTTTGTGGTGGTGGCGCTGGAGGTGCTGGGTGAGGGCGAGCAACAGGTGCTGCGTTTTACCAGCAATGTGGAAGATCAGGTGGACGTGGGGCCGGCCAACCCTTTGCGCGTGGTTACCGACCCCGTTACCCAGGCGCCTTCACCTTATGTGCTGATGCGCGATAACCTCGAGGCGCTGGTCCATCGCAATGTGTTCTACCAGTTGGTCGAGCTCGCCGTACCGCAGGTGCTGTCAGGTGAACAATGGTTGGGCGTGTGGAGCGGGGGCGTGTTCTACCCCATCGGCCAGGCCGATTGACACGGTGTTGACCCAATAACGCAAAAGCCCCCGCTGCTTGCGCAACGGGGGCTTTTTTATCTGGCTCCGCGACCTGGACTCGAACCAGGGACCCAATGATTAACAGTCATTTGCTCTACCGACTGAGCTATCGCGGAATCTGCGCGTATCTTACTCATTGCCAGGAGGAAGTCAAGCAACCCCCTGTAAAATCAACCGGTTACAGCACTTCTACAATAGCCTTCGTAACCACGTGGATGTTGCTCTGGTTGAGCGCGGCTACCGCGATGCGGCCTGTGTCCAGCGCATAGATGCCGAAGTCGTTCTTCAGGCGAGTCACCTGCTCAACAGTCAGGCCGGAGTAAGAGAACATGCCCACCTGACGGCCAACGAAGCTGAAGTCACGCTTGGCGCCGTACTGCGCCAGCAATTCGACCATCTGCTTGCGCATACCATGGATGCGCTGACGCATTTCGGCCAGTTCGGTTTCCCACATCTGGCGCAGTTCAGCACTGTTCAGTACGGTGGCAACGATGGTGGCACCGTGGGTTGGCGGGTTGGAGTAGGTGGTGCGAATCACCCGTTTGACCTGGGAAAGCACGCGCGTACTTTCGTCCTTGGACGCCGTGACGATGGACAGTGCGCCGACGCGCTCGCCGTACAGCGAGAACGACTTGGAGAACGAGCTGGACACGAAGAATTCCAGGCCAGACTCGGCGAACAGGCGCACCGCGAACGCATCTTCGGCGATGCCGTCGCCAAAGCCCTGGTAGGCCATGTCCAGGAACGGTACGTGCCCCTTGGCCTTGACCACTTCCAGAACATGCTTCCAGTCGTCCAGGGTCAGGTCCACACCGGTCGGGTTGTGGCAGCAGGCATGCAACACCACGACAGAGCCCGCTGGCAGGTTGGCCAGGTCTTCGAGCATGCCGGCGCGGTCTACACCGTTGGTAGGTGCGTCGTAGTAGCGGTAGGTTTGCACAGGGAAGCCCGCCGACTCGAACAGCGCGCGGTGGTTTTCCCAGCTAGGGTCACTGATGGCTACCACTGCCCCCGGGGCAACCCGCTTGAGGAAGTCGGCGCCGATTTTCAGCGCGCCGGTGCCGCCCACCGCTTGCACGGTGACCACGCGGCCTTCGGCCAGCAGTGAGGATTCGGCGCCGAAGAGCAGCTTCTGCACGGCCTGGTCGTAAGTGGCGATACCATCGATGGGCAGGTAGCCGCGAGAGGCGTGCTGGGCGGCACGTTGGGTCTCGGCTTCGATCACGGCACGCAGCAGCGGAATGCGGCCTTCCTCATTGCAATACACGCCTACGCCCAGGTTGACCTTGTCAGTACGTGGGTCGGCATTGAACGCTTCATTGAGGCCCAGGATGGGGTCGCGGGGTGCCAGCTCGACAGCGGAAAACAGGCTCATTGTTACCTTGGCTCGGATAGGAGGTGATAGGGCGTACACGCTCCAGCCGAATGCACTGAAGCGGTGCACAAACGGGGAGTCAGTATAGTGATCCCGCGCGGTCGCCGCGACACTCTGGCGCACCTTTTGCGCCTGTTTGCGCAAAAAAAATTTCGACTCTTGATCCGATTGCCGGGTCCACCGTTACACGGGGTCACCGTTCCACCTTCAAAGCATCCCCCGGCAGGCCCATTTGGGTATAGACTACTGGCTAAATTTACAGTGCAGCACCGCGAGGTTCGACATGTCCGAGTTTCAGCTCGTCACCCGTTTCCAGCCGGCCGGCGACCAGCCCGAGGCCATACGGCAGTTGGTCGAAGGCATCGAAGCGGGCCTGTCGCACCAGACGTTGCTGGGGGTGACCGGGTCAGGCAAAACGTTCAGCATTGCCAACGTCATTCAGCAGGTGCAGCGCCCTACGCTGGTGCTGGCGCCCAACAAAACCCTGGCCGCCCAGTTGTATGGCGAATTCAAGGCATTCTTCCCCAATAACGCCGTCGAGTACTTCGTCTCCTACTACGACTATTACCAGCCCGAAGCGTACGTACCTTCGTCGGATACGTTCATCGAGAAAGACGCGTCGATCAACGACCATATCGAGCAAATGCGCCTTTCCGCGACCAAGGCGCTGCTCGAGCGGCGCGACGCCATTATCGTCACCACCGTGTCGTGCATCTACGGCCTTGGCAGCCCTGAAACGTACCTGAAGATGGTGCTGCACATCGACCGCGGCGACAAGCTCGACCAGCGCGCGCTGCTGCGCCGCCTGGCTGACCTGCAATACACCCGCAACGAAATGGATTTTGCCCGTGCCACTTTCCGTGTGCGTGGCGACGTGGTCGACATTTTCCCTGCTGAATCTGACCTTGAAGCCATTCGCATCGAACTGTTCGATGACGAGGTTGAGAACATCGCCGCATTCGACCCGCTGACCGGTGAGGTACTGCGCAAGTTGCCGCGCTTCACGTTCTACCCCAAAAGCCACTATGTCACCCCGCGGGAAACGTTGCTCCAGGCGGTGGAGGGCATCAAGGAGGAACTGGGTGAGCGCCTCGAGTTTCTGCATAAGGGCAACAAGCTGGTCGAGGAGCAACGCCTGGAGCAGCGCACCCGCTTTGACCTGGAGATGATCCTGGAACTGGGGTATTGCAATGGCATCGAGAACTACTCGCGCTACCTGTCGGGGCGGCCGGCCGGGGCGCCACCCCCCACACTCTACGACTACCTGCCGGCGGATGCCCTGCTGGTCATCGACGAGTCGCACGTCAGTGTTCCGCAGGTAGGGGCCATGTACAAAGGCGACCGCTCGCGCAAGGAAACCTTGGTGGAATATGGCTTCCGCCTGCCATCGGCGCTGGATAACCGCCCGATGCGCTTTGACGAATGGGAAAGCGTGAGCCCGCAGACCATTTTCGTCTCTGCCACGCCCGGGCCTTATGAGGCCGAACATGCCGGTCGGGTGGTGGAGCAGGTGGTTCGCCCTACGGGCCTAGTCGACCCTCAGGTAGAGATACGGCCCGCCCTCACGCAGGTCGACGACCTGCTGTCCGAGATACATAAACGTGTGGCCCTGGGTGAGCGCGTACTTGCAACCACACTCACCAAGCGCATGGCCGAGGACCTCACTGACTACCTGGCCGATCATGATGTACGGGTACGTTACCTGCACTCGGACATCGACACGGTCGAGCGGGTCGAGATCATCCGCGACCTGCGCCTGGGCACCTTTGATGTGCTGGTGGGCATCAACTTGCTGCGTGAGGGCCTGGACATGCCCGAGGTGTCGCTGGTAGCCATCCTCGATGCCGACAAGGAAGGCTTCCTGCGGTCGGAGCGCTCGCTGATCCAGACCATTGGCCGCGCCGCACGAAACCTCAATGGTCGGGCAATTCTGTATGCCGACAACATCACAGGTTCCATGCAGCGTGCCATTGACGAAACCGAGCGCCGTCGTGAGAAGCAGATCGCGTTCAACGAGGCCCACGGCATCGTGCCGAAAGGGGTCGTCAAGGACATCACCGACATCCTCGAAGGCGCCACGGTGCCGGGCGCGCGCAGCAAGAAGCGCAAGGGGATGGCGAAGGCGGCGGAGGAGAGCGCCCGTTACGAAGCCGAACTGCGCACGCCGGGTGAGATCACCAAGCGTATCAAGCAGCTTGAGGAAAAAATGATGCAGCTTGCCCGCGATCTGGAATTCGAGGCTGCAGCGCAACTTCGTGACGAAATCACCCAGTTGCGGGAGCGGCTGATCGTCAGCTGACCCTGGGAAACGGCGCCGCGCCTGTCCGCCTATCGCTGATGGCCTGCCGCCGCGCTTGGCATTTGCACTTGCTCTGGGCAAGCCGCGTGCGCGCCATCGCTGGAGCCCGATGGCTGCCACCTGCTAACATTCGGCCTTTGTTTCATCTTTCGTTCGAGACCCTCCATGACCACCGTACGCACGCGTATCGCGCCATCGCCGACCGGCGACCCCCATGTCGGCACCGCCTACATCGCCCTGTTCAACTACTGCTTCGCCAAGCAGCATGGCGGCGAGTTCATCCTGCGCATCGAGGACACTGACCAGCTGCGCTCAACGCGCGAGTCGGAACAGCAGATCTTCGACGCCCTGCGCTGGCTCGGCATCGAGTGGAACGAAGGCCCGGACGTCGGCGGCCCGCACGGCCCGTATCGCCAGAGCGAGCGGGGCGAGATCTACGCCCGCTATGCCAAGCAATTGGTCGACGCAGGCCATGCGTTCTACTGCTTCTGTACCGCCGAAGAGCTGGAACAGATGCGTGCAGAGCAGCAGGCCCGTGGTGAAACCCCGCGCTACGATGGCCGTGCCCTGGCCCTAAGCGCCGATGAGGTGCAGCGGCGCCTGGCGGCAGGCGAGCCGCATGTGATCCGCATGAAGGTGCCGAGCGAAGGCGTGTGCGTGGTGCCCGACATGCTGCGCGGCGACGTCGAGATCCCGTGGGACCGCATGGACATGCAGGTGCTGATGAAAAACGATGGCCTGCCCACGTATTTCCTCGCCAACGTGGTGGATGACCACCTGATGGGTATTACCCATGTGTTGCGGGGTGAAGAGTGGCTGCCATCCGCACCCAAATTGATCAAGTTGTACGAATACTTTGGTTGGGAACAGCCCAAGCTCTGTTACATGCCGTTGTTGCGCAACCCTGACAAATCCAAGCTCTCCAAACGCAAGAACCCGACTTCGGTCACGTTCTACGAGCGTATGGGCTTCATGCCGGAGGCCATGCTCAACTACCTGGGCCGTATGGGCTGGTCCATGCCGGACGAACGCGAGAAGTTCTCCCTGGCCGAGATGGTTGAACACTTTGACCTGTCGCGCGTGTCGCTGGGTGGCCCGATCTTCGACATCGAAAAGCTGTCCTGGCTCAACGGCCAGTGGTTGCGTGAATTGCCGGTCGAGGCCTTCGCTGCCCGTTTGCAGCAGTGGGCATTCAACAGCGACTACATGATGAAGATTGCCCCGCACGTGCAGGGGCGCGTAGAAACCTTCAGCCAGGTAGTGCCACTGGGCGGGTTCTTCTTCGAAGGTGCGCTGAAGCTCGACGCCAAGCTGTTCGAGAGTAAAAAGCTGTCGGCCGACCAGGTGCGCCAGGTGATGCAGTTGATCCTGTGGAAGCTCGAAAGCCTGCGTCAGTGGGAGAAGGAGCGCATTACGGGCTGCATCCAGGCCGTGGTCGAGGCCCTGGAACTGAAACTGCGTGACGCGATGCCGCTGATGTTCGCCGCCATCACCGGGCAGGCCAGTTCAGTGTCGGTACTCGATGCCATGGAAATCCTCGGCCCGGACCTGACGCGTTATCGCTTGCGCCAAGCGTTGGACTTGCTGGGTGGCGTTTCGAAGAAAGAAAACAAGGAGTGGGAAAAACTGTTGGCTACAATCGCCTGACAGCGCCAATGGTCGCAAGCATCGCTCGCTCCACTGCTGCCATACCCTGGCCCGTAGGAGCGAGCGTAGCTCGCGATGCGTCGCCCAGCGACGCCCCTAAACACCTCGTTCCCACGTGAAAGCTGCACCCGCGTCCAGTCCATTGCGGTAAGTGATTGTTATCTGTGAAAAAACTTTTGGATATTTTCAAAAATTCGTTTGACAGGTCTACGATCCGAACTTAATATGCGCCCCGTCCACAGCGATGAACGAAATGAAGCGCCAGGCACCCAGCCAGCGATTCTGTTCAAAGCGACATTGTGGGGCTATAGCTCAGCTGGGAGAGCGCCTGCATGGCATGCAGGAGGTCAGCGGTTCGATCCCGCTTAGCTCCACCAAATTCCTCTTGGCAGCTCATGGCTGGCAAGCAGTACAGGCTCCAGCAAGCCGGTACTGGCGGTAAGAAGGTTCGTCCCCTTCGTCTAGTGGCCTAGGACACCGCCCTTTCACGGCGGTAACAGGGGTTCGAGTCCCCTAGGGGACGCCAGTTTTGCACAAGTGATGCCTAGCGCTTCACTGGGCCGCGAGGCTAAAAATCTGGGGCTATAGCTCAGCTGGGAGAGCGCCTGCATGGCATGCAGGAGGTCAGCGGTTCGATCCCGCTTAGCTCCACCAATTCTGCCAGGGTCCGCGCCAGCGGGTCTTCGCGAAGGTTACGTCCCCTTCGTCTAGTGGCCTAGGACACCGCCCTTTCACGGCGGTAACAGGGGTTCGAGTCCCCTAGGGGACGCCACTTTTCCTGCGTTTTGCAGGGCTTTAAAAGGCTCATCGCCTATTGATGAGTCTTTTGTTTCGGGGCTATAGCTCAGCTGGGAGAGCGCCTGCATGGCATGCAGGAGGTCAGCGGTTCGATCCCGCTTAGCTCCACCAATTCTGCCGGGGTCTGCGCGAGCGGGCCTTTGCGAAGGTTACGTCCCCTTCGTCTAGTGGCCTAGGACACCGCCCTTTCACGGCGGTAACAGGGGTTCGAGTCCCCTAGGGGACGCCATGTTTACCCGCGTTTTGCGGGACTTTTAAGGCTCATTCGAATATTGAATGGGCCTTTTGTTTTTGCCCTCGAAAAATGCTTGCATTCAAGCTCAGCGATCCAGGCGTGTGCCCGTACAACGCTGGACATTCGCCCGCCGATCACTGCTAAATTCCCTTTTTGCGTCCGGGAACTGAACATGAGTTGGGACCTGCCTGCACCCTTCATCATCGATCTGCATGTTGGCAGCGAAGACATCGATGGCCTCGGCCATGCCAACAATGCGGTGTATGTCACCTGGCTGGAGCGCTGCGCCTGGCGCCACTCCCAGCGTCTGGGCCTGGATCTGGCCGAGTATCGGCGCCTGGACCGGGCGATGGCGGTGGTGCGCCACGAAATCGATTACCTGGCCGCAGCCTACGAGGATGATGCACTGCAACTGGCGACGTGGATCATCGATTGGGACCAGCGCCTGCGCATGACCCGCCGCTTTCAGCTATGGCGCCCGCAGGATGGCACGACCTTGCTGCGAGCCCAGACCACGTTTGCCTGTATCGAGCTGTCCAGTGGCAAACCCCGGCGCATGCCGGCTGAGTTCCTGGAAGGTTATGGCCCGGCGCTGACCGGTGCCTGAATGGCCTGCGATATTTGCTAGACTGCCGCCTTTTTCCATCGAGACCCTCACATGCAAATTGCCCTGGCCCCTATGGAGGGGCTGGTCGACAACATCCTGCGCGACGTGCTTACCCGCGTTGGCGGTATCGATTGGTGCGTCACCGAATTCATACGCGTATGCGACCGCCTGCTGCCGCCATCGTCCTTCGACAAACTGGCGCCTGAGCTGCGCCAGGGAGCGCGCACCGCCGCTGGGGTGCCAATGCGTGTGCAACTGCTGGGGTCGGACCCTGCCTGCCTGGCCGATAACGCGGCATTGGCCTGCGAATTGGGTGCGCCGGTGATCGACCTCAACTTCGGCTGCCCAGCGAAGACGGTGAACAAGTCGCGTGGCGGTGCCGTGTTGCTCAAGGAACCAGAGTTGCTGCATGCCATCGTGCGTGAAGTGCGCCGCGCGGTACCTGCAGACATTCCCGTCACTGCCAAGATGCGGCTGGGCTTCGACAGCCCGGACGGTGCGCTGGAGTGCGCCATGGCGCTGGCCGAAGGCGGCTCGACTCACCTGGTGGTGCACGCGCGTACCAAGGTTGAGGGCTACAAGCCGCCTGCGCATTGGGAATGGGTAGCTCGCGTGCAGGATGTGGTAAAGGTGCCAGTGTTCGCCAACGGTGAGATCTGGACGGTGGATGACTGGCGGCGTTGCCGCGAGGTCAGTGGTGCCGAAAACATCATGTTGGGCCGCGGCCTGGTGTCGCGACCCGACCTGGGGCTGCAGATTGCGGCAGCGCGTGCCGGGCAGCATTACCAACCGATGAGCTGGGAGCAACTGCTGCCGCTGCTACGCGAGTTCTGGCGCCAGGCGCAGGCCAAGCTGTCGCCACGTTATGCACCCGGGCGCATGAAACAGTGGCTGGCCATGCTTACACGCAACTACCCGGAAGCGGTCGTTCTGTTTGCCGAGCTGCGCCGTGAAGACGACTGCGCCCGCATTAGCCGGCTTATCGGTGCCGAGCAGCAACCGGTGGATGCGTGCGTCGCTTGAAGCGCAGGGCAGAGCAGATTTTTTTCAGGCTCCCCTTGAAAGCTGTTTGCCAGGCCCTATCTCTTGAGTACGCGATGCCGAAGTCGGGTCGCGTAATGACCTACTTGCTGAAAACTCAGGAGTTATGACCATGACCACCGCTTTCTCGCTTGCTCCCCTGTTCCGCCACTCCGTGGGCTTCGACCGTTTCAACGACCTGTTCGAGTCGGCGGCGCGCAACGATGCGGGTAGCAGCTACCCACCCTACAACGTGGAAAAACACGGTGAAGACCAATACCGCATTGTGGTTGCGGCCGCCGGCTTCCAGGAAGAAGACCTGGACCTTCAGGTAGAGAAAGGTGTGCTCACCGTCACTGGCGGCAAGCGCGACAACAGTGCTGCCCAAGTGACCTACCTGCACCAAGGTATTGCCCAGCGCGCCTTCAAGCTGTCGTTCAGGCTTGCCGACCACATCGAGGTCAAGGCAGCGGGCCTTGCCAACGGCCTGCTCAGCATCGACCTGCTGCGTATCGTGCCTGAAGAAGCCAAGGCCAAGCGCATCCCGATCAATGGCGAACAGCCAGCGCTGAACTAACAGGCGCTACTGACAAGAAAGGCACCCTCGGGTGCCTTTCTTGCGTTGCAAGCGTCAATAGACAGCAGGCGCCTCCAGCAGCATCTGACGGAACTCTGCCAACGGCAAGGGGCGGCTGTACAGGTACCCCTGATAGAGGTGGCACCCCAGCTGCTCCAGAAATTCCAGTTGTTCGCTGAGCTCTACGCCCTCGGCTATGACCGCTAGGCCAAGGCTGCGCGCCATGGCCACGATGGCGCGGACGATCTCGGCATCGTTGGGGTCAACGGTCGCGTCGCGCACGAATGACTGGTCAATTTTCAGCGCATCCACCGGCAGGCGCTTGAGGTAAGTCAGTGAGGAATAGCCTGTACCGAAATCGTCCATGGCGAAGCTGACGCCATAAGCCTTCAGCTCACGCATCTTGCTGATGGTGTCCTCGAGGTTCTGGATGACAATACCTTCGGTGATCTCCAGTTTCAGTATCTGTTTAGGCACCTTGAAGTCATTCAGGCTGCGTAAAACCCGCCCGACGAAGTCGTTCTGGCGGAACTGCCTGGGGCTGATGTTGACACACAGGCTGAAATCACGGGCATCTATAAGGCCATCCGCCAGCATGCGCGCGCAGGCATCGCAGGCTTCGTCGAGGATCCAGTTGCCCACCTCCAGGATCAGACCGCTCTCTTCGAGCACCTGAATGAACTGGCTGGGCGGCTGCTGGCCCAGCTGTGGGTGATGCCAGCGCAACAACACTTCGGCACCGACGATGCGGTTGTCGCGGGCATCCACCTGCGGTTGAAAATGCAGCGCCATTTCGCCCCGTGCCAGTGCCAGGCGCAGGTCGTTTTCCATGCGCAGGCGCTCGCTGGCGGCTTTCTGCATGGTGGCCTGGAACACCTGTGTGGTGTTGCGGCCCGAATCCTTGGCCCGGTACAGCGCGATGTCGGCGCGCTTGAGCAAATCTGCCGGGGTAGTGCCGTGGTCCGGGATCAGTGCCACGCCGATGCTGGGTGTTACCTGCAACCGCTGGCCGTCCAGTGACATGGGCTGGGCCAGCAGCTCGCGCAAGGTGTCGGCCAGTTCCCGGACCTTTTCTTCAACGGTTTCCCGGCTGCCCTCCAGCCCGCTAAGCAGTACCACGAACTCGTCCCCGCCCAGGCGCGCTACGGTGTCTTCCAGGCGCACGCTGGCCTCCAGCCGCGCGGTGATGATCTTCAGCACGGTGTCGCCAACAGGGTGGCCCAGCGAGTCGTTGATGTGCTTGAAGTGGTCCAGGTCCAGAAACAACAGGGCACCGCGCAGGTGGTGGCGTTTGAGCAGGGCGATCTGCTGGCTCAGGCGGTCCATCAGCAAGGCCCGGTTGGGCAGATTGGTCAGTGGGTCGTGGTAGGCCAGGTGGCGTATCTGCGCCTGGGCGTTCTTCAGTTGGCTGACGTCGCGGGCTGTCATCAGCAGGCATTCTTCTTCGTTGAGAATGATCGGTTCTACCGACACCTCTACCGTCAGCAATTCGCCGCACTTGTTGCGCCCGAGCATCTCCCGATGATGCACCCGTCCGTGTTCACGCAGCTCGGCCAGCAATGAGCTGCGCTGGTTGGCATCGGCCCAGATACCGATCTCGAATACGGTACGGCCGACCACTTCGGTGGCGCTGTAACCGGTCAGCCGGCAGAACCCGTCGTTGATTTCCAGGTAACGCCCGCTTTGGCACTCGGTGATGGTGATTGCGTCAGGGCTTGAATGAAAGGCCTTGGCGAACTTCTCTTCGCTGGCCTTGAGCGCAGCTTCGGCCCGCTGCTGCTGGGTGATATCGCGCAGGGTGGTCACGCTGCAGGGCTGGTCGTCTACCGTGATCAGGCGGCTTGAGATCACACAGGTCAGCGCCTCGCCATGACGGTGGTTGACCACCACCGCTACATTGCTCAAGGCTTGTTCGCGGATAACCCGTTCGATGCGCTGCGCCCGCTGCACGGACTCGCCCCACAAGCCGATTTCTTCTGCGGTACGGCCGATCAGTTGCTCGGCGCCCCAACCGAAGGTGTGAGTGAAGGCGGGGTTGATCTCGATAAATTGCCCGGTGTCCTGGCGGGTCACGCAGATTGGGTCGGGGCTTACCTGGAACAGGCTGGCGAACTTCTCTTCCGAAGCGCTCAGGCGCTGTTCGCGCTCCACCTGGTCGGTGATGTCCAGCAGTGTGCCGGCCATGCGCAGCGGGTTGCCCTGCTCATCGCGATACAGCCGGGCGCGGCTTTCGATATAGCGTGAGATACCGTTGTCCAATTGCACCCGGTAGGTGATCTGGTAATTGCCCGCAGGGCCTTCGCGCAGGCTGCGATAGGCTTGGCGCATGGAGCTGCGCTCCTGCTCGGGCACCCCTTCGAAAAAAGCGTCGAAGGATTCGTGAAAAGGGGTAGGGGGCAGACCGTGCAGCTGCGCTGCCCGTGCCGAGCCATAGAGCATGCCGCTGGGGATATGCCAGTCCCACGTGCCCAACTGCGCCGAATCCAGTGCCAGGTCCAGGCGTTCCTGGCTGTCCTTCAGTGCAAGTTCGGCGCGCTTGCGCTCGGTGGTGTCCAGGAAGGTGCTGAGCAGGAAGGTGGTGCCCTCGAGTTCGATGCCCTGAGTACACAGAATACCGTCGTGAACCCTGCCGTTGCTGGCGCGAAACTGCACTTCCATGATCAGCGGGCCACTGCTCAGGCGGGTGGCCTCCAGCATTTGCTGGCGTTGCTCTGGGTTAGCCCACAGGCCCAGTTCCAGGCTGGTTTTACCGACCACCTGGTTGCCTGGCCAGGCAAACGTGTCTTCGAAGTGCCGGTTCACCTCGAAGATCATGCCGTCGTGACGACGGGTCAGCAAAATGGCATTGGGGCTAAGGTGAAACAGCGTCGCAAGGCGCTTTTCCGAGTTGACCAGGGCCGTTTCGCGCTCGCGCTGACGGGTAATTTCCCGTACCACACCGATCATCTGCGGCCGGCCATGCTGGTCGTGGGTAAGGCTGCCATTGATCTCCAGCCAATGCAGGCTGCCATCCGGCCAGCGGATGCGGTGCCGCATGGCGCGTTCCACCGGTTCGCCATTGAACACAGCCTGAAACGCCTGGCGGGTGCGGGCGCGGTCCTCTTCCGGTAGCAGGTCGAGGTAGTCGATATCGTCGGGCAACGCGCGTAATGGGTCGAAGCCGAACAGAGCCTGGGTGCCTCTTGACCAGCTCACCCGGCCACTCTCGATGTCCCACAGCCAAGCGCCCAGGCGCGCCCCGTTGAGCGCAGCCAGCAACTGCGGCGCATTCTGCCAGGCCTGTTCCGACTCCTGAGGGTCGGCCGCAGGGATCCTTGGCAGGCGCATTAAACGGTTCGCTGATTTGGGCATGGTTACCAGACCTTTGGCTTGTGACGCATCCTCGAGGGTAATGCCGGGCTGCCGGCGCCTCAGGCGGGCCCTGCGTGGCTATCGAGCAGGGCCATGAACGCCTTGGCCGCGTTCGATAGGGTACGCTCCGTGTGCAGAATGTAGCCTAGCTGGCGCGACAGCTGAATGCCGGGCAGGGCGATGGGTGCCACCTGCCCGTCCAGCATGGTGCGCGGCAGAACGCTCCAGGCCAGGCCGATCGAAACCATCATCTTGATCGTTTCCAGGTAGTTGGTGCTCATGGCGATGTTGGGGGTCAGGCCCTGGCTTTCGAACAGGCGCTGGACGATGTGGTGGGTGAAAGTATTGCCGCCGGGGAACACAGCCGGGTGGCGGGCAACATCGGCGAGGGTGACGGTGTGGTTGTTGGCCAGCGGGTGTTCGGGGGCGGCGACGAAATCCAGTGCGTCTTCCCATACCGGTACCGCCCTGACCAGGTGATGTGGCTCTGGAGCGAGCGTGATTACTGCAATCTCGGCGCGGCCATGGAGTATTTCGTCGTAGGCCTGTTCTGAATCGAGGAACTGAATATCCAACGCCACGGCTGGATGCTTGCGCGTGAAAGCCCGCAGCAGCGGGGGCAGGCGGTGCAGGCCGATATGGTGGCTGGTGGCCAGGGTCAGGCGACCACCGACTTCGCCTGACAGATTGGTCAGTGCACGTCGGGTATCATCAAGCACGCTGAGGATCTGGTAGGCCCGAGGCAGTAAGGCGCGCCCGGCTTCCGTCAGGGTCACCTCACGGCCAAGGCGGTCGAACAACCGCACGTCCAGTTGCTGCTCTAGCCCGGCAATGCGTTTGCTGATGGCCGGCTGGGTCAGGAACAGGCGCTCCCCGGCACCTGAAAAGCTGCCGGTTTCTGCGATGGCGATGAAGGCGCTGAGGTTGGCCAGATCCAATGTTTGGATTCCTTGTGGTTATCCAAAGGATAAAAATTATGAATTTGAGTTATTCAATCTAACCCCATAGCATCGTCCATACAAGCCAAGGGGTTTTTGGCATAGAAAGACGCTGATGAGGAACAGTCTGATGGCTGGCAAAACGCTCTACGACAAACTCTGGGAAGCCCATGAGGTCAAGCGCCGTGATGACGGCTCGTCCTTGATCTACATCGACCGCCACATCATCCACGAGGTTACCTCGCCTCAGGCCTTCGAAGGCCTGCGCCTGGCCCAGCGCAAGCCGTGGCGCATCGATACCAACATCGCCACCCCTGACCACAATGTGCCGACCACGCCGGAGCGCAAGGGTGGGATCGACGCCATCGTCGACCAGGTATCGCGCCTGCAGGTGCAAACCCTCGACGAGAACTGTGACGAATATGGCATCGTCGAATTCAAGATGAATGACGAGCGCCAGGGCATCGTCCACGTCATCAGCCCGGAGCAGGGTGCCACCTTGCCAGGCATGACGGTGGTTTGCGGTGACTCGCACACCTCTACCCACGGCGCTTTCGGTGCCTTGGCCCATGGCATCGGCACTTCCGAGGTGGAGCACGTGCTCGCCACCCAGTGCCTGGTCGCCAAGAAGATGAAGAACATGCTGGTGCGCGTCGAAGGCCAGTTGCCTGCCGGCGTCACCGCCAAGGACATCGTCCTGGCCGTGATCGGCAAGATCGGCACGGCCGGTGGCAATGGCCACGCCATGGAGTTTGCCGGCAGCGCCATCCGCGAATTGTCGATGGAAGGCCGCATGACCATCTGCAACATGTCCATCGAGGCAGGTGCCCGTGTCGGCCTGGTGGCTACCGATGCCACCACCGTCGCCTACGTCGAAGGCCGCCCGTATGCGCCCAAGGGCGAGCAGTGGACCCGTGCCGTGGAGGCCTGGAAAGACCTGGTTTCCGACGATGATGCCGTGTTCGATACCGTGGTCGAGCTGGATGCCAGCCAGATCAAGCCGCAGGTCAGCTGGGGTACCTCGCCTGAAATGGTACTGGCTGTGGACCAGCGCGTGCCCGACCCTGCGGCCGAAAGCGACCTGATCAAGCGCGGCTCGATCGAGCGGGCCTTGAAGTACATGGGCCTCACCGCTAACCAGGCGATCACCGACATCCGTCTGGACCGCGTGTTCATCGGCTCCTGCACCAACTCGCGTATCGAAGACCTGCGGGCGGCTGCGCAAATCGCCAAGGGGCGCAAGGTGGCAGCGACGGTCAAGCAGGCCATCGTTGTACCGGGTTCCGGGCTGGTCAAGGCCCAGGCCGAGCGCGAGGGCCTGGACAAAGTCTTCCTCGAGGCTGGCTTCGAATGGCGTGAGCCCGGTTGCTCGATGTGCCTGGCGATGAACCCCGACCGGCTGGAGAGTGGCGAGCATTGTGCATCCACCTCCAACCGTAACTTCGAAGGCCGTCAGGGCGCTGGCGGGCGCACCCACCTGGTCAGCCCGGCCATGGCGGCCGCGGCAGCGGTCACTGGCCATTTCATCGACGTCCGCGAGTTGATCCAAGGGAGCGCAGCATGAAAGCCTTTACCCAGCACATCGGCCTGGTTGCCCCGTTGGACCGCGCCAACGTCGATACCGACCAGATCATCCCCAAGCAGTTCTTGAAGTCGATCAAGCGCACGGGCTTTGGCCCCAACCTGTTCGACGAATGGCGTTACCTGGATGTGGGCCAGCCCTACCAGGACAACAGCAAGCGCCCGGTCAACCAGGAGTTCGTCCTCAACCACGACCGCTACCAGGGCGCCAGCGTGTTGCTGGCCCGGGAAAACTTCGGTTGCGGCTCCAGCCGTGAGCACGCGCCCTGGGCGCTGGACGAATACGGCTTCCGCAGCATCATTGCGCCGAGCTTTGCCGATATCTTCTTCAACAACAGCTTCAAGAACGGTCTGTTGCCGATCATCCTCAGCGATGAGGAGGTGGACGAGCTGTTCCGCCAAGTTGAGGCCAACCCAGGCTACCAGTTGACCATCGACCTGCAGGCACAGGCAGTGACCCGCCCGGACGGCAAGGTGCTGCATTTCGAGATTGATGCCTTCCGCAAGCACTGCCTGCTCAACGGGCTGGATGACATCGGCCTCACCCTGCAGGATAGCGATGCCATTACGGCGTTCGAAGGCAAGCATCGCGCTGCCCAGCCGTGGCTTTTTCGTGACGCCTGACTGATAAAGCCAGGTTCGCTGGCTGCCGGTCAGCAGTAACAGTTCGGCGCAGCCGCCTGGCTGCGCCTCAAGATTGGATAGAGGAAAGCATGAGCAAGCAGATTCTGATTCTTCCAGGTGACGGTATCGGCCCGGAAATCATGGCAGAGGCGGTCAAGGTGCTGGAGCTGGCCAACGACCGGTTCCAGCTTGGCTTTACCCTGGCCCATGACGTGATCGGTGGTGCCGCCATCGACAAGCACGGTGTACCGCTGGCAGATGAAACCCTGGAGCGTGCCCGCAAGGCGGATGCCGTATTGCTGGGGGCCGTTGGCGGGCCGAAATGGGACAAGATCGAGCGTGATATCCGCCCTGAGCGCGGCCTGCTGAAGATTCGCTCGCAGCTGGGGCTGTTCGCCAACCTGCGCCCGGCCATCCTCTACCCGCAACTGGCCGATGCCTCGTCGCTGAAGCCGGAAATCGTGTCGGGCCTGGACATTCTTATCGTTCGTGAGCTCACCGGCGGCATTTATTTCGGCGCACCGCGTGGTCAGCGCGAGCTGGAGGGCGGCGAGCGCCAGGCATACGACACCCTGCCTTACAGCGAGAGCGAAATCCGTCGCATTGCCCGTGTCGGCTTCGACATGGCCCGTGTACGTGGCAAGAAGCTGTGCTCGGTCGACAAGGCCAACGTTCTGGCCTCCAGCCAGCTGTGGCGTGAAGTGGTCGAAGACGTGGCCAAGGGCTACCCGGATGTAGAACTGAGCCACATGTATGTCGATAACGCTGCCATGCAGCTGGTTCGTGCACCGAAGCAATTCGACGTGATGGTCACCGACAACATGTTTGGCGACATCCTGTCGGATGAAGCTTCCATGCTCACCGGTTCTATCGGCATGCTGCCCTCGGCCTCGCTGGATGCCGACAACAAGGGCATGTACGAGCCATGCCACGGTTCGGCACCGGACATCGCCGGGCAGGGCATCGCCAACCCGCTGGCAACCATTCTCTCGGTGTCGATGATGCTGCGCTACAGCTTCGACGAGGCAGTTGCAGCCGATGCCATCGAGAAGGCAGTCAGCCTGGTCCTGGACCAGGGTCTGCGCACCGGTGATATCTTCTCCGAAGGCTGCCGCAAGGTAGGTACGCAGGAAATGGGCGACGCAGTAGTCGCAGCGCTGCGGAATCTGTAATCTCTCTGGCCCGTCATCCCCAATCCCGATGGCGGCCCACTTTTAGCAAAGGTGTAGTTGCGATGAAACGTGTAGGTCTGATCGGTTGGCGCGGCATGGTTGGTTCCGTGCTCATGCAGCGGATGCTGGAGGAGCAGGATTTCGACCTTATCGAGCCCGTGTTCTTCACCACCTCCAACATTGGTGGCCAAGGCCCCAGCGTGGGCAAGGAGACCGCTCCGCTCAAGGATGCGTACTCCATTGAAGAGCTCAAGACCCTCGACGTGATCCTGACCTGCCAGGGCGGCGACTACACCAACGAGGTCTTCCCCAAGCTGCGTGAAGCCGGCTGGCGGGGCTATTGGATTGATGCTGCATCTTCCCTGCGTATGCAGGATGACGCGGTGATCGTGCTCGACCCCGTCAACCGCAAGCACATCGATCATCAGCTGGACGCTGGCACCAAGAACTTCATTGGCGGCAACTGCACCGTCAGCCTCATGTTGATGGGCCTGGGTGGGCTGTTCGAAGCTGGCCTGGTGGAGTGGATGAGCGCCATGACCTACCAGGCAGCCTCGGGTGCCGGTGCGCAGAACATGCGTGAGCTGATCAAGCAGATGGGCGCTACCCATGCCGCGGTGGCCGACGACCTGGCCAACCCGGCCAGCGCCATTCTGGACATCGATCGCAAGGTGGCAGAAGCCATGCGCAGCGACGCGTACCCGGCGGAAAACTTTGGTGTGCCCCTGGCCGGCAGCCTGATCCCGTGGATCGACAAGGAGCTGCCTAACGGCCAAAGCCGCGAAGAGTGGAAGGCACAGGCCGAGACCAACAAGATTCTGGGCCGGTTCAAGAGCCCGATCCCGGTCGACGGTATCTGCGTGCGTATCGGTGCCATGCGCTGCCACAGCCAGGCGCTGACCATCAAGCTGAACAAGGACGTGCCGATCGCCGACATCGAAGGCATGATCAGCCAGCACAACCCCTGGGTGAAGCTGGTGCCCAACCAGCGCGAGATCAGCATGCAGGAGCTGACCCCGACCAACGTCACCGGCACCCTGAACATTCCGGTTGGCCGTTTGCGCAAGCTGAACATGGGCTCCCAGTACCTGGGTGCCTTCACCGTGGGTGACCAGCTGCTGTGGGGGGCTGCAGAACCACTGCGGCGCATGCTGCGGATTCTGCTGGAGCGGTAATCGCTACTGCACTGCGGCTCATTCAAATCGCCCCGCCTGGTTCTCCCAGGCGGGGCGTTTTTCATTAAGCGCACATTGCGGTCAGTTTGGGAGGAGCGTGTACGAAAAGTCAGGCTCAGCGTCTTCACCGCGCTGTTGCAACGAGAGGGTGCCGGATGGGTCGGGGGTCAGGTAGAGGCCATTGTTTTCCTGTTGGATGGCCATTTGGGGGACCAAAGGTTTCGGGCTGTGCTTTACCCGCCAGAACAGTTTTTTGGTCTGCAAATCGCTGCAGGCCTGTAACGATAAGCGGTCGTTGAGGCACAGCCCGTCCGAGTTCATCAATAGTACGGTGGACATCATGAACGGAAATGGTGTGCTGGACGTACTGACCATATACCAGATTTTCGATGGCCCGCCTTGGTTGCTTGGGACCATGGCAGCCTTGTCGCCAACCGTGGCCATGCACTGGTTTTGCTGGCACAGGGTAAACCTGGGAAGCGGAACTTTTCTCAGTTTCTGATCCTTTTGCAAGGCTGCGAGTGTGGCCCTGTCACTGGCGGCGGACGGCGTAATAAAACGCCCGGTCAGAGGTTCCTGCAGGTAGATTTCTGACGGGCCGTGTTCAAGGTCTTCTCGCGTCCGCCACAGTGTGTCGTTCGCGGGAAATCTGCATTCATCTGGGCGCAATGCGACATTGATGCATAGACCGGTAATCGACACGGGTTCAAAACTGTCGAACTGTCGAGGGTAAGCATTCTTCTTGGGCAGTCGCCACACAGCCTGCGCGTCGCATGCCGTGTATTTGATGCCGTCAGCCGTGGCTGCCAGGCAGGCGCTCTTTTCATCGGAATACAGCCAAGTAGGTGGCCAAGCCTGGGGTATCTGCTCCCCATGTTCGGCACCCATGGCGATGACCCCCGGTAGTGTGTTGCGCTCCAGCGCTCGCTCCTGCACGGTAATGTCGTCCACCTTGAGCACCGCCTTGACCGGTTCGCGCCCAGAGCTGACATTGAATACAGCGGTCCTGAGCGAATCCTTGCGCATCGGCGCATGGTACAGCGGGTGCGATTCGGTCTTGTTGTCGCTGTAGTGAATGTCGATCCGATAGTTGTGGGGCGCTTGGTCTTCACCCGGCTGCAAGTGGTCGAGCGCGTTGCCATTACTGTCGGCCATCAGTTCCACGCCGTCCGCGCCTGTGGGGGTGATGAACAGCCCACGTTGGCCCTCCTGCAGTTTTACCGCTTGCGGGCTCCCTGTCAGGTCTTGTCGGCCGCGCCAGCGCACTTGAGTATCCGAGACCTCACAGGTGCGAAACGTGAGGGAGTAGTCCAGGCACTGGCCGGTGCTATTACGGATTACCAGCACAGGGGCAAGCTTGGTTTCGTCAGCATTTGCGGGTGCGACACGTTCTACCTGAAGCGCACTGCTGCCATCGGCGCAACCCTGCAGCACAAGGCGGGTGCCCTGAGCCGCCAGGCAGCGACCGCCGTAAGTCACCAGCCTATGGGCGGTGCTGTCGATAGCGTTGGTGCTGGCGCTCAATGTGGTGGTCGTGGCAGGGCTGAAGACATTGCCGAAGTTGCTGATGATGGCTGGATAGATCTGGTTGATGCCGTCCTGGTTGTGGTCGGGGCTCGAGAAGGTCGTGACAAGCGTATGTACCGGTACGCCGGTTTCGATAGGTTCAGGCTCGGCGCCATGGGTTGTCAGCAGCGCGGGCTGGGCGCTAGGGGCAATGCCGTTGTCCAGGCTGGCTTCTTTCCGTGCAGCCAACGTGGAGGTTGTAGCCGTAATGGCCGCGTTGGCTGCCTGCGCCGGGCGGTGGTCGTCGCGCACCCCTGCATACTCAAGGTTATCGGGGAGGGTGCCGAAACGCCGCTGGACCACCAGGGTCTGCTGGTGCGTATAAGGGGCGATGTAGCGTTTCCAGCTTGATCGTCTCGAGCCTTGGCCAAGGGTCTCGAACTCATCGATCAATGGCGCGGATGCCGTGCTAGGGTGCCAGGGCGCGGCCGCAAGCGAGCCCAATACATGCCCGAAATAATGTTTGCCCAAGTAGTCCACGGGCAGGCTGTAACGTTGTGGATCCGGGTGGGTGTTGGGCAGGAAGATGTTGTCGTAAGCGCGATAAGCCCAGTCTTCATAACGACCGGGGGTGTCATGCGGCAGCCCTAGGCCATGACCCGTTTCGTGCCAGTAACCATCTGGGATGGCTGGGTAGTTGCAACTGTTGCCACCGCAACTTGCAGCTATGCCCGGGGGAAGCACCGGCATGCCATCCGGCGCATCGAGCAGTTGCCCGGTAATTGCTACCGGGAACCCCGGTTTTTTGTCGCCCAGGTTCGATGCCGCCCGCCAGTAATTACCCATGCCTACTTTGGAAGGCAGCGTTTTGTCGCCAAATTCAGCCCATTGCATACCGTTGCTCTGGTTGTATACGTGGGGCTTGCCGTCGGGGCCGATGGCAATGATGTTGGGCCAATAGGCCATGCCGGTACCCAGGTACAGCCGCTGGGTGGGCAGTTCCGAGAGCATTTCGCGAGCGGCGATACGGGCAGTGAGCGGCTGCAGTTCGCCGTCGAACTGGTCGAGTGTGGTTTTGCAGTTGGACCGGTCTTTGAAGATACAGCCTTTGATATTCATCAAGGCTAGCCCATTGCTTTCTGGCGTCATGAACACAAACTTTGAGGCCGGCAATGTGCCGTTCATGTCGGCCCGGCCAGCTTGCTGAAAGCTGAGTGTTGTCTCGGGCCTGAAGAGATTCCAGGGGATCTGGTAGGAAAATGTCCCGCTTCGATACGGCGGATAGCTACCTTCGATAATGTTCCCGGAAAATGTGTTCTCCTGATCATAGGTAGCTGCCGCGGGTAGTGCCTCTGGGCGGCTCATCAACACGGTGCTTCGCTTGCCATCCGCCTCGATAACCAGTTCAACATCGGTCATTGAGGCGTGTGGCCTGAACATGACCAGCGCGCTTTTATCCGGGACCAACAGTGGGTCGAAAATGCGGCGGGTGGCCGCTACTACATGGGTCTGTGCGAAATCCACTTCCCCCGCCAGGGGGCCCTGTAAATCGTTGCGCAGCGTGGGTGCCGGCTGCAGGTTATCCTGTGCCGCAGCCGGCCAGGCAAGCAGGCTTGCCCCTGCAATCGTGAGGCAGCGCGCAAGCCTTGATATCGAGCAAGCAATCATTGGGGGTATCCCTGACGTTAGCCATTGTTGATGACCACGTTAAGGTGCAGGCATAAAGGGGGGTACTGGCATAATTATCAGGTGCCAGGCTTTGCAGGGGGGTGAATTAAGGTTTGGGTATGCTGCGCCACTGATTCGCAGTAAAGTGCCGCCCCTTTACCCGTGAGGACCAAACATGAGCCAACCCCTGGATATCGCCGTTGTGGGCGCCACCGGCAGCGTCGGTGAAACGCTTGTACAGGTCCTCGAAGAGCTGGACTTCCCGGTACGCACCCTGCACCTGCTGGCCAGCATGGAGTCGGCAGGTAGCAGCGTGATGTTCGCCGGCAGGAAGCTCAAGGTGCGTGAAGTCGACAGCTTCGATTTCGCCCAGGTCAAACTGGCGTTCTTCGCGGCGGGTGCCACGGTCAGCCAGGCATTTGCCCGCAAGGCGGTGCAAGCGGGCTGCACGGTAATCGACTTGTCTGGCGCGCTGGTCGGCGCGCTGCCAGTTGTGCCAGAGGCCAATGCCGAGCAGTTGGCGGGGGGCAGCACCCCGGCACTCATCACCAGCCCTTGTTCGGCGGCGGTCGCCGTTGCGACCACGCTAGCGCCGCTTCGGCACCTGCTGGACATCGAGCGCGTCCAGGTGGTGGCGTCGCTGGCGGTGTCTGCCCAAGGGCGCGAAGCGGTCAGCGAACTGGCGCGGCAAACAGCCGAGTTGCTGAACGCTCGCCCTCTGGAGCCACGGTTCTTCGACAGGCAGGTGGCGTTCAACCTGCTGCCTCAGGTTGGTACCCCAGATGACCAGGGCCATACCGCCGTTGAGCGCCGCCTGGTGCAGGAGCTGCGGGCTGTGCTGGGCCTTCCCGACCTGAAACTCTCGGTTACCTGTATTCAAGTACCGGTGTTTTTCGGCGATAGCTTCAATGTGGCAGTGCAGAGCCGTGGTGCGGTCGATCTTGACGCGGTCAACCAGGCGTTGAACGAGGCGCATAGCGTCGAACTGGTGGAGCGTGATGATTATCCGACCCCGGTTGGGGACGCAGTGGGCCAGGACGTGGTCTATGTTGGACGTGTACGCCAGGGTATTGATGATGCGCAGCAACTCAACCTGTGGTTGACCACCGACAATGTGCGCAAGGGCGCCGCGCTCAACGCGGTGCAAATAGCGCAATTGTTGATTAAAGACAGGCTGTAAAAGATACTGGCGAGCACGTCTGTTCAGCTTCGCCTGCACGTTTCGGGACGATCCATACAAGGGAAGAGTTCATGCTTCGAATTCGCAAACTGGTTCTGGCCATGGCTGCAGCATCGGCGCTGTCGTCTGGCATGGCGAATGCCTTGGGCCTGGGGGAACTGACCCTCAAGTCGGCGCAGAACCAGCCGCTCGATGCCGAGATCGAACTGCTCGATGTACGCGACCTCACCGCTGCCGAAGTGGCGCCCAGTCTGGCGCCCGCCGAGGATTTCACCAAGGCTGGCGTGCCTTTTGCCAGTGGGCTGCAAGATCTCACCTTTACCCCGGTGATCAACCCAAACGGCAGAAGCGTGCTGCGGGTGACGTCCAGCCAGCCCATGCCCGGCCCTGTGGTGAAGTTTCTGGTGCAGGTGATGTGGCCCCAAGGCCGTCTGCTGCGCGATTACAGCGTGATGCTCGACCAGGCCAAGGCCCAGGGTGGGCAGGCGGCGCCCGGCAATGTAGCGCCCGCGGTCACTGCGGCCGGCAGTTACACTACCCAGCGCCGCGATACCCTCTGGCAGATTGCCGCGCGCAACGCACAGGGCGGCTCCATTCAGCAGACCATGATCGCGATCCAGGTGCTTAACCCGGATGCGTTCATCGGCAACAATATCAACCAGCTCAAGGTGGGGCAGGTGCTGCGCCTGCCGGACTCGCAGCAGGTTCAGAGCATTCCCCAGGGCGAGGCCAACCGCGAGGTTGCCGAACAATATGCAGCCTGGCGTGAGGGGCGCCGGCTGGGTCCCCGTGCCCGCCAGCTGGACGCGACCCGCCGTGGTACCGCCGGCGCCGCGCCTGCGGCGATTGCCCAAGGCGACAATCTGCGCCTGGTCAGCCCGGGCAACCAGGCCGGCGCGAGTCAGGCCAAGGCGTTGAACGACAAACTGGCCGTGGCGCAGGAGAGCCTGGACACGAGCCGTCGTGACAACGAAGAGCTGCACAGCCGCATGACGGACCTGCAAAGCCAGCTGGACAAACTTCAGCGTCTTATCGAATTGAAGAACGACCAGTTGGCCAGGCTTGAGGCTCAAGGGGCAGCCACCCCTGCGGCCGATGCTGCCACGCCGGCCCAGCCCGCGGTGGACGCTGCCGCACCCGTGCAGCCTGTCGCCGACGCCGCGAGTACCGCTGCTGTAACCCAGCCACCTGTTGCAGTACAGCCGGTGATCGAGCCGGCCCCTGCCGCAGCCGATACGGCGCCCCCGGCCGCTCAGGCTGACGCGCCAGCTGCTCCCGATGCATTGGAGCAGATCCTCGGTAACCGTTGGCTGCTATGGTTGATCGCCGGCTCGACGCTGCTGGTGTTGGCGCTTCTGTTGTGGCTGCTGGCACGTCGGCGCAAGGCGCAGCAGGAGGCCGAAAAACACCTGCGCATGGCGCGGGCGCTGGAGGAAGAGCAGATTGCGGGCTTTGACCCCGATGTTGGCAGCCTTGAAGGTGTCGAGGTTTCACCGCCAACCGTGACCCTGTCCCCGGCTGTGGTGGCTGCCTCCGCAGCGGCTGCCACCGCGGCGGAAAAACCGGCGGCACCGGAGCCGGTGGCCGATTCATACGCCGCTGTACTGGTGCAGGTCGAACAGTGCCTGGCAGAAGGCCGCCTCAACCGCGCGGCCGAGCTGCTGGAGCCTGCCATTGCCGCCGCCCCTGGGCGTGACGACCTGCGCCTTAAGCTGATGGAAGTGTATGCCCGCCAGGGTGACCAGAACGCATTCGTGGAGCAGGAGCATAAGCTGCCGGCCAATACCACCAATACGGCAGAGGTGGCCAGGCTCAAAGAGCGCTACCCGGCGATGATCGCACTGGCCGCCGCTGGCCTGGGGGCCGCCGCATTGGCCGCCAAGATGGACGAGCAATATGTTCAGGGGCTTCTGGATGAGCAGCCGGCACCGACAGAAGCGCCTGTAGCCCAACCACAGGCTCCCGACGAAGTACCCACCCTCGAGGCGTCGGACCCCGAGGCTTTGGACAGCAGTTTCGACTTGAGCCTGGACGAGCAGCAGGCCGGCGCAGACGATGACTTCGAAGCGATGCTGGCCCAGGCCAAGGCTGAGGTTGCTGCGCAACCCGCGGCGGACCTGTCCGATTTCGATCTGGATATCGATGCACCTGGCGCGCCAGCCGGCCCAGGCGATACGCCGGTCGACGTGGCAGCCGAGTTGGAGGCATTCGACAGCGCGCCAGAGTTCGACCCGGTGTCCGAGTTCGACCTGCCTTCGGACTTCGACCTGTCATTGTCACTGCAGGACGACGACTCGCCCGCGGCGAACAGCTTCGCGTCGGAACTCGATGACGTCAACGCGGAGCTGGACAAGCTGTCGCAAAGCCTGGAGTCGCCCTCGCTGGAGCCCCATTTCACCGCTGAGGATGCTGCGGCCAATCCAGAGCCCGAGCCCGTGGATGACCTGGACTTCGACTTCTTCTCGGGGGCCGACGAGGTGGCGACCAAGCTTGACCTGGCTCGCGCCTACATCGACATGGGTGATCACCAGGGCGCGCGCGACATCCTTGATGAGGTGGTAAAGGATGGTGACCAGCGCCAGCGTGAAGAGGCCGAAGACATGCTGTCGCGCCTGGTTTGACAGCGCGCCGAGTTGGCCGGGGCAGCACCGCCCGGCCGGTTTTACCCGTAACGGCAGCCCTCCCAGGCTGCCGTTGTCGTTATAATCGCCGCTATTTAGTCTTTCTACAGGTTTCAGTTTCTTGGACATCATCGACACCGCTGCCGCAGAATCGGCGGCCGAAGGCTACGCCCGTATTGCCCTTGGCGTGGAATACAAAGGTGCCCGCTATCGCGGGTGGCAGCGTCAGGCCAGTGGCGTGCCAAGTGTCCAGCAAGCGCTTGAAAAAGCCTTGTCGAAAGTCGCCAACGAACCGATTTCGGTTGTATGCGCCGGCCGTACCGATGCGGGGGTACACGGCTGTGGTCAAGTGGTGCACTTCGACACCCGTGCGGTGCGTGACGAGCGTGCCTGGACCATGGGTACCAATTTCAACTTGCCCCACGACATCAGTGTGGTCTGGTCCAGGCCCATGCCGGCCGATTTCCATGCCCGGTTCAAGGCCTGCGCCCGGCGTTATCGCTACGTGATCTACAACGACCCCATCCGCCCGGCGCACTTGGCCGAGGAGGTCACCTGGAACCACCGGCCACTGGATGTGCAGCGCATGGCCGAAGCCGCGCAGAGCTTGCTGGGCACGCACGACTTCAGCGCGTTCCGTGCCAGCCAGTGCCAGGCCAAGTCGCCGATCAAGCACATCTATCACCTGCGCGTTACCCGTCACGGGCAGATGATCGTGTTGGACGTGCGCGCTACGGCGTTTTTGCACCACATGGTGCGCAATATCGCGGGTGTGCTCATGGCCATTGGCGCCGGGGAGCGCCCGGTGGAGTGGGCGCGTGAGGTGCTGGAGGGGTGTGACCGCCGCCATGGTGGCGTCACAGCCCACCCGTTCGGGCTCTACCTCGTGCAGGTGGAGTACCCCGATGAGTTCGCCCTGCCGCAGCGTTATATCGGCCCACACTTTCTCACAGGCTATGAGGCATTGGCAGACTGACGCACGCTAGGGCATTTGCTAACATTCGGCCTTTCACCGTGTTAACAGGGTCGCTGTCCATGAGCATCGTTCGCAGCAAGATCTGCGGTATCACCCGCATCGAAGACGCGCTGGCGGCGGCAGAAGCCGGCGCCGATGCCATCGGCTTCGTGTTCTATGCCAAGAGCCCGCGCGCTGTAGACGTACGCCAGGCGCGGGCGATCATCGCCGAGCTGCCGCCGTTTGTGACCACGGTTGGGCTGTTCGTCAATGCATCGCGCTGCGAGCTGAGCGAGATCCTCGAAGTGGTACCGTTGGACCTGCTACAGTTCCACGGCGACGAAAGCCCGCAGGACTGTGCTGGCCACAATCGTCCATGGATCAAGGCATTGCGGGTGCGCCCGGGCGACGATCTGCAGGTGGCCTGCCAGCATTATGCTGCTGCCCAGGGCATCTTGCTGGACACCTATGTGCCAGGTATTCCGGGTGGCACGGGCGAGGCGTTCGACTGGTCCCTGGTGCCTGCCGGGCTCAACAAGCCGATCATCCTGGCAGGTGGGCTGTCCCCGGAAAACGTGGGGCAGGCCATTGCTCAGGTGCGCCCCTACGCCGTCGACGTCAGTGGCGGGGTAGAGCAGGCCAAGGGTATCAAGGACGCGGCAAAGATCGAGGCGTTCGTGCGCGCGGTGAAACAGGCTTGAGCGGATGTGACGGCTGGCCGCGCGCCATCGTCCATAGCTATCGCGGCCCTGCGGGGCGGTCGCCCGATAGCGGGCGGTCAATCGACTTTTCAACGGGGCAGTGCCGTGGGTAATACCCGACGGCCGCTGCCCCAGCGTTTCAAACAAGCATTTGAGTTCAAAGGGCAGGGCAGGCCGGCCACGCTGGCCCCCACCCGCCGATACTGGAGAAAGAAAGCATGAGCAACTGGTTAGTCGACAAACTGATCCCTTCGATCATGCGTTCCGAGGTGAAGAAGAGCTCGGTGCCTGAAGGCCTGTGGCACAAGTGCCCAGCCTGTGAGGCCGTGCTGTATCGTCCGGAGCTGGAAAAAACCCTCGACGTCTGCCCCAAGTGCAACCACCACATGCGCATTGGCGCCCGTGCACGCATTGATATTTTCCTCGATGCCGAAGGCCGCGCCGAATTGGGCGCCGATCTGGAGCCGGTTGACCGCCTTAAATTCCGTGACGGCAAGAAGTACAAGGACCGCCTGACCGGGGCCCAGAAGCAGACCGGTGAGAAAGACGCACTGATCTCCATGAGCGGCACCCTGATGGGCATGCCGATCGTGGTCAGCGCCTTCGAATTCTCGTTCATGGGCGGTTCCATGGGTGCTGTGGTGGGCGAGCGTTTCGTGCGGGCAGCCAACTATGCCCTGGAGCACCGCTGCCCGATGGTCTGCTTCTCGGCATCGGGCGGTGCCCGCATGCAGGAGGCACTTATCTCGCTGATGCAGATGGCCAAGACCTCGGCGGTACTGGCCCGTCTTCGCGAAGAAGGCATCCCGTTCATCTCGGTGCTCACCGACCCGGTGTATGGCGGTGTGTCGGCCAGCTTGGCGATGCTGGGCGATGTCATTGTTGGCGAGCCAAAAGCGCTGATCGGCTTCGCCGGCCCTCGTGTGATCGAGCAGACCGTGCGCGAGAAACTGCCAGAAGGCTTCCAGCGCAGCGAGTTCCTGCTGGAGCATGGTGCAATCGACTTGATCATCTCCCGCGGCGACCTGCGCCCACGCCTCGCCCGTCTGCTGGCGCAGATGACCGGCCAGGCCACCCCTGAACAAGCGCTTGAGGCGGCTGCTGTCGCGTGATGACACAACGATCCCTGGGCGAGTGGCTCGCCTATCTCGAGCAGTTGCACCCGTCGGCCATCGACATGGGCCTGGAACGCTCGCAAGCGGTATTTGCCCGCTTGGCGCTGGGCAAGCTGGCACCGCGGGTGGTAACGGTAACCGGCACCAACGGCAAGGGGTCAACCTGCGCCTTTGTCGCATCGTTGCTGCGTACCCAGGGGCTGAAGGTAGGGGTATACAGTTCGCCGCACCTGCTCCGTTACAACGAGCGGGTCGTCATCGACGCCCAGGAAGCCAGCGACGCGCAGTTGTGTGAAGCGTTCGCGGCTGTGGAAGCAGCGCGGGGCGACACCTCCCTGACTTACTTTGAAATGGGCACCCTGGCCGCGTTCTGGTTGTTCCGCCAGTCGCAGCTGGATGCCGTAGTGCTCGAAGTTGGCCTGGGTGGGCGCCTGGATACGGTCAACGTGGTGGATGCAGACCTTGCGCTGGTGACCAGTATCGGCGTTGACCATGTTGATTACCTGGGGGATACCCGCGAGTTGGTGGCCTTTGAAAAGGCCGGCATCTTCCGTGCTGCCAAGCCGGCCGTGTGTGGTGATCTCGATCCCCCACAGCCGTTGTTGGACAAGGCCGCCGAGTTGGGCGCGCCGCTGCTGCTGCGCGGTCGGGACTTCGACCTGGGCGTCGCAGAGGATGGCTGGCGCTGGCGCGGCACCACTGCTGAGGGTACCCAGGTAGCATTGGATGGCTTACCGCTGCTCGACTTGCCCATGGAGAACGCGGCGCTTGCCTTGCAGGCCTACCTGCTGACAGGCCTGCCTTGGGATGGCGCGGTGATCCGCCAGGCGCTGCTCGCTACACGCATCACCGGGCGGCTGGACCGTCGCACAGTCAGTTGGCAGGGTAGGCAGGTGGAGTTGCTGCTGGATGTCGGGCATAACCCGCATGCCGCCCAGTACCTGGCCCGTCGCCTGGCAGCCCGGCCCCTGGCCGGTCGCCGCCTGGCGGTGTTCGGGCTGCTTGCCGACAAGGACCTGGAGGGCGTTGTGGCGCCTCTGCACGGGCTGGTAGACGACTGGGCGGTTGCCCCGCTCGCTACCCCGCGTAGCAGGCCAGCTGCAGCGTTGGCTGCGGCACTGACGAACCTCGGCGCAGCCGTGCAGTCCTATGCCAGTGTCGACGCTGCCCTTGAGGGGCAGTGCGCGAAGGCCCAGGCAGGTGATCAGGTACTGCTGTTCGGTTCGTTTTTCTGTGTTGCCCAGGCGTTGGAATGGCTGGAGCGACGCGCCCAGGAGGGTGGAATAGATGGCAGTGCTGGATAAAGGAATGAAGCAGCGCATGATCGGTGCGCTGGTGCTGGTGGCGCTGGCAGTGATTTTTTTACCGATGCTGTTTTCCCGCGAAGATGAGTTGCGCCAGGTGCATGTGGAGGCTCCACAGGCGCCGGCCATGCCTTCGCAGCCAGAGGTTAAGGTAGACCCTGTATCGGTGCCTGAGCCCCAGCCCGTCCCGGACGAAACGCAGCAGCCACCCGTGGTCGTCGATGAGTCCACGGCGCCTGCCAGTGCGCCGCGCCAGCCCATCACGCCTTCTGTGCAGGCACCGGCGCAAGCTCCAGTGCCTGCCACTGCAAAGCCTGAGCCCAAGGCGCCCGCTTCGGCAGCGCCAGCCGCCACGGCTTCCAAGCCAGTGCCAGGGGCTGCGCCCTCCAAGATCGACGTGAACGGGTTGCCGGTCAGTTGGTCCATCCAGTTGGCGAGCCTGTCCAACCGCGCAGGGGCGGAGAAGCTTCAGCAGACCTTGCGCAGCCAGGGATACAACGCCTATATCCGCGCAGCGGGTGGGCTGAACCGTGTGTTCGTTGGCCCGTTGATCGAGCGTGCCGAGGCCGAGCGTACTCGCGACGCCATAAACCGTCAGAACAGCCTCAAGGGCATTGTGGTGCGGTTCCAGCCTGAGCGTGGTTGATTTGCTTCAAGCTGTGCGGGTCGGGCCGCTTTGCGGCCCATCGCGTGCTGCGCTCCCTCCTGCCGTGGTGGGCGGAATCGTCCGACATTCCGCTTAACCCCAGCCCGCCGCTCTGGTAAAATGCGCCGCCTCAAACGTCTGCAGGCAGCGCCGTGGCATTTACCCTGGTTGATTGGGCGATCATTGCGATCATCGCCGTCTCCACACTGATCAGTCTCAAGCGCGGCTTTGTCAAGGAAGCCCTGTCCCTGCTCATATGGATCGTTGCCGGTGCGGTCGCCTGGATGTTCGGCGGATCGCTGGCGGTGTATCTTGAAAGCTATATCCAGACGCCGTCGATGCGCGTCATTGCCGGCTGCGGCATACTTTTCGTGGCTACCCTGCTGGTCGGGGCAATGCTCAATTTCCTGGTCGGCGAGCTGATTCGTGTCACCGGGCTGTCGGGTACGGACCGTTTTCTGGGCATGGCTTTTGGCGCTGCCCGTGGGGCTTTGCTGGTAGTGGTGGCCATCGGGCTGCTGAGCCTGGGGCCAGTGCAACAAGACACCTGGTGGCAGGAGTCACGCCTGATACCACAGTTTTTGCTGGTCGCTGACTGGTCGAAAAACCTGATTCTAGGTTTCACCAGCCAGTGGATGTCCAGTGCCGGGGTCAGCACACCCGCTGACCTTCCGTTCAAGGAACAGTTGCTCGGGCCAGCCAGGCCTTGAGGGCTTTTCACTCAAGTTTCGTCAAAGTAGGGGTTGCGTCGCATGTGTGGCATCGTCGGTATCGTCGGTAAGTCGAACGTCAATCAGGCGCTGTATGACGCGCTTACGGTCCTCCAGCACCGCGGCCAGGACGCTGCCGGTATCGTGACCAGCCATGACGGCCGGTTGTTCCTGCGCAAGGATAATGGCCTGGTGCGCGATGTGTTCCAGCAGCGCCACATGCAGCGTCTGGTGGGCACCATCGGCATCGGCCACGTGCGCTACCCCACTGCGGGCAGCTCGACTTCGGCCGAAGCCCAGCCGTTCTACGTCAACTCGCCGTACGGCATCACCCTGGCCCACAACGGCAACCTCACCAACGTCGAGCAGTTGGCGAAGGAGATCTACGAGTCGGACCTGCGCCACGTCAACACCAATTCCGATTCGGAAGTGCTGCTCAACGTGTTCGCCCATGAGCTCGCAGTGCGTGGCAAGCTGCAGCCTACCGAAGAAGACGTGTTCGCGGCCGTGTCCCATGTGCACAGCCGCTGCGTGGGCGGTTATGCCGTGGTGGCGATGATCACCGGTTACGGCATCGTCGGCTTCCGCGACCCCAACGGCATTCGCCCGGTGGTGTTCGGCCAGCGTCACACCGACGAAGGCGTCGAGTACATGATCGCCTCCGAAAGCGTGGCCCTGGACGTGCTTGGCTTTACCCTCATTCGCGACCTGGCACCGGGTGAAGCGGTTTACATCACCGAAGATGGCCGCCTGTACACCAAGCAGTGCGCCGAGGCGCCAAAGCTGCAGCCTTGCATCTTCGAGCACGTGTACCTGGCCCGCCCGGATTCCATCATGGACGGTGTATCGGTGTACAAGGCGCGCCTGCGCATGGGTGAAAAACTCGCGGAAAAAATCCAGCGCGAGCGCCCTGAACATGACATCGACGTGGTCATCCCGATCCCTGACACCAGCCGTACTGCCGCCCTGGAACTGGCCAAGCACCTGGGCGTGAAGTTCCGTGAAGGCTTCGTCAAGAACCGTTACATCGGCCGTACCTTCATCATGCCCGGCCAGGCGGCCCGCAAGAAATCGGTTCGCCAGAAGCTCAATGCCATCGAGCTGGAATTCCGCGGCAAGAACGTCATGCTGGTCGATGACTCGATCGTACGTGGTACCACCTGCAAGCAGATCATCCAGATGGCGCGCGAAGCCGGGGCCAAGAATGTGTACTTCTGCTCTGCAGCGCCTGCTGTTCGCTACCCCAACGTCTACGGCATCGACATGCCGAGCGCTCACGAACTGATCGCCCACAACCGTACCACCGAGCAGGTGGCCGAGTTGATCGGTGCCGATTGGCTGATCTATCAGGACCTGCCGGACCTGATCGATTCGGTCGGTGGCGGCAAGATCAAGATCGAGCATTTCGATTGCGCGGTATTCAACGGTGAGTACGTCACCGGCGATATCGACGAAGCCTACCTTGACCGCATCGAGCAGGCCCGTAACGACCTGGCCAAGGTCAAGACCCAGGCTGTCAGCGCAATCATCGACCTCTATAACAACTGATTTCAGGGAGCGATGGCATGACCGATCAATGGGATGCCGGGCGACTGGACAGCGATCTGGAGGGTGTCGGTTTTGACACCCTGGCGGTGCGCGCCGGTCAAAACCGTTCACCGGAGGCTGAGCACAGCGAAGCGCTGTTCCTCACCTCCAGCTATGTGTTCCGCACGGCGGCCGACGCTGCCGCCCGGTTCGCTGGCGAGACACCGGGCAATGTCTACTCGCGCTATACCAACCCGTCGGTGCGTGCCTTCGAGGAACGGCTAGCGGCCATGGAGGGCGCCGAGCAGGCCGTGGCAACCTCTACCGGCATGGCCTCTATCCTGGCCGTGGTGATGTCGCTGTGCAGTGCCGGTGACCACGTGCTGGTGTCGCAAAGCGTATTCGGCTCCACCATCAGCCTGTTCGAGAAGTACTTCAAACGCTTCGGCTTGCAGGTGGACTACGTACCATTGGTGGATCTTTCCGGTTGGGACGCGGCCATCAAGGCCAATACCAAGCTGTTGATCGTTGAATCGCCTTCAAACCCCTTGGCTGAACTGGTCGACATCGCTGCCCTCAGCGAGATCGCCCACGCCAAAGGCGCCATGCTGGTGGTGGACAACTGCTTCAGCACACCGGCATTGCAGCAGCCATTGAAGCTAGGTGCCGACATCGTGTTCCATTCGGCCACCAAGTTTATTGATGGCCAGGGCCGTTGCATGGGCGGGGCGGTGGCCGGCCGTGCCGAGCAGATGAAGGAAGTGGTGGGTTTCCTGCGCACTGCAGGCCCGACACTGAGCCCGTTCAACGCCTGGATCTTCACCAAGGGGTTGGAGACCTTGCGCCTGCGCATGCGCGCGCACTGTGAAAGCGCTCAGGCATTGGCCGAGTGGCTGGAACAGCAGGACGGCATCGAGAAGGTGCACTACGCTGGCCTCCCGAGCCACCCGCAACACGAACTGGCCAAACGCCAGATGAGCGGTTTCGGTGCGGTGGTCAGCTTCGAGGTCAAGGGTGGCAAGGAAGGCGCCTGGCGCTTCATCGATGCCACCCGGATGGTGTCCATCACCACCAACCTGGGCGATAGCAAAACCACCATCGCGCACCCGGCTACCACCTCCCACGGGCGTTTGACGCCGCAGGAACGTGAGGCGGCGGGCATCCGCGACAGCCTGATCCGGGTTGCGGTGGGCCTGGAAGACGTGGCCGACCTGCAGGCTGACCTGGCGCGTGGGCTGGCGGTGTTGTAATGGAAATCAGCGGTGCTCCCCCCGGCCATAATGGCCGTGTTGCCCTGGTTACCGGTGCCGCTCGCGGCATCGGCCTGGGTATTGCCGCCTGGTTGATCTGCGAAGGTTGGCAGGTGGTGCTCAGCGACGTGGACCGGCCACGGGGCGCCAAGGTGGCCAAGGCACTTGGGGACAACGCCTGGTTCATCACAATGGATGTGGCAGACGAGGCACAGGTGAGCGCCGGCGTGTCCCAGGTCCTGGGGCAGTTTGGCCGTCTGGATGCGCTGGTGTGCAACGCGGCTATTGCCAACCCGCACAACCAGACCCTGGAAAGCCTGAGCCTTGCCCAATGGAACCGGGTACTGGCGGTGAACCTGAGCGGCGCCATGCTGTTGGCCAAGCACTGTGCCCCGTACCTGCGCGCGCACAATGGGGCAATCGTCAACCTGGCGTCGACCAGGGCCAGGCAGTCCGAGCCTGACACCGAGGCTTACGCCGCAAGCAAAGGCGGCCTGGTTGCGCTTACCCATGCTCTGGCTATCAGCCTGGGCCCGGAAATACGCGTCAATGCGGTAAGCCCCGGCTGGATTGACGCCCGCGATCCCTCCCAGCGCCGTGCCGAGCCACTGACCGAGGCAGACCACGCCCAACACCCGTCCGGCAAGGTAGGGGCGGTCGAGGATGTGGCCGCGCTGGTGGCCTGGCTGCTGTCACGCCAGGCGGCGTTCGTCACCGGGCAGGAGTTCGTGGTTGACGGCGGCATGACCCGCAAGATGATTTACGCCTAGTGGGGTTGGCAGCTTTCATTCTTGAGAAAAAAACCAATGGGGCTATTGACTTAGCTTCATCACCTGCGTAAATTTCGCGGCCTCAGCGAAGCAAACGCAACAGGCAACATCGCGAGGGTGATTAGCTCAGCCGGGAGAGCATCTGCCTTACAAGCAGAGGGTCGGCGGTTCGATCCCGTCATCACCCACCACTTCCTGAGAAGTTCCTGACGCTTCAGGTTTCGCAAGAGGCCTAACGCCAGAGAGGAACGCACTGCGCAGCGGTAGTTCAGTCGGTTAGAATACCGGCCTGTCACGCCGGGGGTCGCGGGTTCGAGTCCCGTCCGCTGCGCCATTTTCCAGTACCAGATGGGTGCTTTGCACCGGTCTGAAGCCACAAGGCCAAGCGCCTTGGGCTGATCCCAGTTTCAATCGGGCGCAAGCCTGAACGATACGCAGCGGTAGTTCAGTCGGTTAGAATACCGGCCTGTCACGCCGGGGGTCGCGGGTTCGAGTCCCGTCCGCTGCGCCATCTTCGCCCAGAGGCCCCATGAACGCCTCTAAGCAACGTGAAAGCGACCTTTGGGTCGCTTTTTTCGTTTATGGGGCTGGCTGCAGGCTTTATGCACCTTTACCGAAACCTGACCAAGTCTTCACCCTTCAGCGGTTCCAGTGCCTGCCCGCTGTGTTGCACAATAGGCACCCTGTCGAGATACCCGGAATCCGCAATGACCAGATCTTCCGTCTTTGCTGCGCTCGGGCTGGCCGTTGTGCTGGCCGGTGTGGCCGGTTGCACGTCGAAAAAGGCTGCTGTGTACGAGCATGAGAACTTTGACGACTCGGGCACGTTCTCGCGCAGCTTTCCGGTAGGCGATGCCAGCTCGTGCGAGGCGGCGCGAAGGGCGCTGCTGAGCCAGGGCTATATCATCACCAGCAGTGGCGCGAACCAGGTGGTGGGCAACAAGAGCTTTCAGCAGAACAGCGATAACCACCTGCAGATCAGCTTCAACGTCACCTGTGCCCCGGATGCCAGTGACGACCAGCACTCCACCATGTTCGCCAACGCCCTGCAGGATCGGTATGCCCTGAAAAAGTCCAATACCTCCGCAAGCCTGGGTGTTGGGGTATTGGGTTCTGTGTCGATGCCGATCGGGTCCAGTGACGATTCGATGGTGAAGGTGGCAAGCGAGACGGTCACGGCTGCGCAGTTCTATGACCGCTATTTTGCCCTGGTAGAAAGCTACCTGCCCAAACCCAAACCCAAGCCCGCCAAGGTCAGCAAGGCCAAAGCGGAGGAAGCGCCGGTGAAGGCTGAAAAACCAGCGGTTGTTCTGGGCCTGCCTGAGCAGCCTGCGGCGCCCGCCGCTGCGCCAGCGTCATTGCAGGAGGCAGCGCCTGCTGCGCCGGCGAGCGAGCCGGTAAACCCGCCGGCAGCGGTGCCTGCGGCGGATGATACCCAAGGGTCGCAGCCGGTGGCTCCGCCGGCTGAAACCACGCCCATCGAGGTGCAGCCTGCGGTCGAGCCAGTCGAGGCGACAACGCCAGCCCAGTGATGCTGGCTAGTTGTGGCTCAGCACGGCAGTCCGCGCACATGCCCGGTTACAGACGGCCTGCGATAAGTTTTTGAACACCTGCTACGTTTATCTCTCAAACGCTTGTCATCATTTCTTCATCCCACCTGCTTAGGTTGAAGACGGCACCGACACAGACATCATGAGAACAGGACGCAGAGCTATGGACGACTATCAGGAAGAACTTCTCGAATTCCAGGCGTATGAACTGGACACCTCGGAACCGGCAGACGACGCCACCGAGCTTTAGACGACTCGCCGCTGATTGCGGCGAAACTCCCCCGGTGTGAGCTGCGTCCAGCGCTTGAATGCGCGCTGGAAGGCTTCGGCGGATGCGAACCCCAACAGATAGGCAATCTCCCCGAAGGCCAATTCTGTATCGCGTATGTAGGTTTCTGCCAGGTCGCGTCGGGTCTCATTCAGCAAGTCCCTGAAACGTGTCCCTTCTTCGGCCAGCCTGCGGCGCAGCGTCCAAGTGGGCAGTTGCAGCGCAACGGCCACCTCATCCAGCTCCGGTTCACGGCCCCCACTGAGCAGCGGCCCGAGCAGGTGGGTAATACGCTCGCCCAGGCTGCGCACGCGTGTCAGTTGCAGCAGTTGGGCTTCACACAACTGCTGCAAATGCTGCCAGGTGCTCGGGCAGTGCCCAGGGTTGGGTAGGCGCAAGGTTTGCTGGCCAAGCCTTAGCTGGTTGTATGCAGCGCCGAATTGCACCGGGGTGCTGGACAACACCTGGTACTGGCCGGCGTAGGCGGGTGCGGTAAACTCGATTTCCAACCGCTCCGCCTGCACAGGCTTGCCGGCCAGGTCAGCCAGTTGAGCCAGCCAACCCGCAAGCAGAGAGTCCACCACGAAGCGGTTGTAGGCGTTGTAGGGGCTAATGGAATAGAAACGCAGCCATGCTCCGCTGGCGTCTTCATGAAAACTCGAGTGCCCACGGTAATTGGCGGCATACAGGGGTTCGAAGCGCAGCAGCGTGCGTGCCGCCTCACCCAGCGTTGGGGCTTGAGCCGCAGTCACCCCAGCCAGCCCTGCCTGGGCCAGCCGGCTGCGCAAACCCATGTGCAGCCCCAGTGCGGGCTCCTGGCACAGTTCTATGGCCGCGTGACCCAGGTGCATGTACCGCGGGATCGACAGGCGAGCACCGGCTTCGGCCAGGCGGGCTGGCCCCAGGCCATAGCGGCGCAGGAGTGGTTCGGGGTCATGGCCCAGCGCCCTGACGGCTTCGGCCAACGGCTGCACGAACCCTACCGACAGGTCGCCAAGCCTCACGCGAGGGCGGGCCATACACCTACAGCCATAGGTTGAGCAGGCGGGCGCCGGCACTGGGAGCGCCGGTGAACAATTGCCCAGACTGGCGTGCAAAACCCTGGCCATCCGTCCCTTGCTCCCAGAACTGACCTCGCATGAACACGCTCATGCTGCCGAGCATCGGCCCCGTAGTGTCGGTGAGGCGATGCCAGGCCACTTGCTCGCTGACCTCCCCGCGCCTGAGCGGCAGGTGTGTCGCCGCCGGTTGATGACGGTTGCCCCGCCAGGGTGATTGCCAGCTGCCCTTGCCCGGCAGGTACACCGGGTTCACCACCAGCTCCACAGCCTGGCTGGCCAATTGTTGGTGGGTTTGCGGGTACCAGCTGTCGCTGCCCAGCAGCACCCCCAGCCGGCCGGCCGGGGTTTGTACAACGTGCAGGGGCTGTTGCCGACCGTTGTGGATGTAGCGGCGGCTCTCGCTGTCTGGATACTGCTGGCGCTGAGGCTCGCCCAGCAGGGAGCCATCGCTTGCGAACACGACGCTGTTGTTGAACAGCGGGCCGCGCCCGGCATGCAGAGCGCCCTGTTTGACATAGGGCGCTGGCAGTACGATGGACCCGGCTACCAGGGTGACACCGAACTCCCTGGCCAGGCCGCCGAACAGCTGCTGGTAATCCGTTGCCATTTGCTCTGCTTTCATGCGCAGGTGCGCATCGGCGCGCCGGTCATCGCCTTCGGCGGCAAGCATGGCCAGGCCGTAGCGCAGCGGGTTGCTCAGTTCCAGCCATTGCAGGGCCTCACGGCTTTGCGTCACCTGGTACAGCTCGTTCTTCTCGCCCCGTGCCCATAACCAGGTGCCAATGTGCTCGGGCAGCACCACCACCGTTCTGGCATTCACCAACCCCAGTGCGCGTGCCTGCTCCAGATAGGCGGCAAGTTTGCGGTGCAGACGTTGCAGGTTCTGGTAATCACCTGGATAAAGCAGTGGTTCAACGCCAAGCAGGTTGCCACGGTCGCCGGGCACGCCTTGGTCGACCGCCAGTTCAATGCGCAGGTCAGAGAGGTAATGGCCCTCCGGGCGTTGTTGCGTCCAGAAACCGTACCCGCACAGGGCGGCAACCATCACCAGCGCCAGGGCGCTTGCCAGAATTTTTCGCATGAAGCTGTAAGGTGCCTTCAGAGCAGGGGAGGCTTAGATTAGCCCTGCTGTACGTCAGGATCAATAACTTGTCAGTTTCAGTCATTGAGCCTGTTCAAACGGCTGTTTAATGTCGGGGGCATACAACAGCGGTGCCGCCAAAGGCGAAGTACCCGCATACCGTGATCACCTGGGAATCGAACCATGGCAACCGACCTTTACCCGCACTTGCTGGCCCCGCTGGACCTGGGCTTCACCACGCTGCCCAACCGTGCATTGATGGGTTCCATGCACACTGGCCTGGAGGAACGCCCGGGTGGCTTCGAGCGTATGGCTGCCTACTTCGCAGAGCGTGCCCGGGGCGGTGTCGGCTTGATGGTGACCGGCGGTATAGCGCCCAACGATGAGGGCGGGGTTTACGCCGGTGCCGCCAAGCTGAGCACCGAGGAAGAGGCCGACAATCATCGTATCGTGACCGAGGCGGTGCATGCTGCAGGCGGCAAGATCTGCCTGCAGATTCTGCATGCCGGGCGCTATGCCTACAGCCCGCGGCAGGTGGCACCCAGCGCGATCCAGGCGCCGATCAACCCGTTCAAACCCCAAGCACTGGACGAGGCAGGTATCGAGAAGCAGATCGCTGACTTCGTCAATTGCGCGGTCCTGGCCCAGCGTGCCGGGTATGACGGCGTAGAGGTGATGGGGTCGGAGGGCTACTTCATCAACCAGTTCCTGGCCGCCCACACCAATCACCGCACCGACCGCTGGGGTGGCAGCTACGAAAACCGCATGCGCCTGGCGGTGGAAATCGTCACCCGGGTAAGGGCGGCGGTGGGCCCGAACTTTATCATCATCTTCCGCCTGTCCATGCTCGACCTGGTCGAAGGCGGCAGTAGCTGGGAAGAAATCGAGCAACTGGCCAAGGCCATCGAGCGGGCTGGCGCCACGTTGATCAACACCGGTATTGGCTGGCACGAGGCGCGCATTCCGACGATTGCCACCAAGGCCCCACGCGCTGCATTCACCAAGGTTACCGCCAAACTGCGGGGGGCGGTCGGCATCCCGTTGATTACCACCAACCGCATCAATACACCGGAAGTGGCCGAAAGGGTGCTGGCCGAGGGTGACGCAGACATGGTGTCCATGGCGCGGCCATTCCTGGCGGACCCGGCATTCGTCAACAAGGCAGCCGCGGGCCGTGCGGACGAAATCAACACCTGTATCGGCTGCAACCAGGCGTGCCTGGACCACACGTTTGGCGGCAAGCTGACCAGCTGCCTGGTCAACCCACGTGCCTGTCACGAAACCGAACTCAACTACCTGCCGGTGCAAACGGCCAAACGTATTGCCGTGGTGGGCGCAGGCCCGGCCGGCCTGGCAGCGGCCACCGTCGCCGCCGAGCGGGGGCATGCAGTGACGCTGTACGACGCCGCCCGTGAAATAGGCGGGCAATTCAACGTGGCCAAGCGGGTGCCCGGCAAGGAGGAGTTCTACGAAACGCTGCGGTACTTCGGCAACAAGGTGCGTAGTACAGGCGTTGACCTGCAGTTGAACACCCGCGTTGATGTATCGACGCTGCTGGCGGGCGGCTACGACGAAATCATCCTGGCCACGGGGATTGCGCCCCGTACGCCAGCCATCCCGGGTATCGAACACCCGATGGTGCTCAGTTACCTGGACGTGCTGCTGGAGCGCAAGCCGGTGGGCAGGGCTGTCGCGGTCATCGGTGCGGGGGGCATCGGCTTCGACGTATCCGAGTACCTGGTGCACCAAGGTGTGGCCAGCAGTCAGGACCGGGAGGCCTTCTGGAAGGAATGGGGCATCGACACGCACCTGCAGGCGCGAGGCGGCGTGGCAGGCATCAAGCCCGAGCCTCACGCCCCGGCGCGCCAGGTCTATCTGTTGCAGCGCAAGAAGACCAAGGTAGGCGACGGCCTGGGCAAGACCACCGGCTGGATCCACCGTGCCGGGTTGAAGAACAAGCACGTACAGATGTTGAACAGTGTCGAGTACCTGGCCATCGACGACGCTGGCCTGCACGTGCGGGTAGCAGACGGCGAACCCCAGGTGCTTGCGGTGGACAATATCGTGATCTGCGCCGGGCAGGAGCCACTGCGTGAACTGCAGGCGGGGCTGCTGGCAGCAGGGCAGTCGGTGCACCTGATTGGCGGCGCCGACGTGGCGGCAGAGCTGGATGCCAAGCGGGCGATCGACCAAGGGTCCAGGTTGGCGGCGCGGCTTTGACCCATGCGCTTCGAGCTCCCCCAAGCCCCCCTGCAACCGCTGCACCTGCCCTGGCTGGCCAGTGCCAGGGTGCAGGTCGCTGTGTTGCGCCTTGACCTGATCGACCCGCTGATCAGCGGCAATAAATGGTTCAAGCTGCGCCATCACTTGGCGCAAGCCAACGCCAGCGCGGCCCCGGGGCTGATCAGCCTGGGCGGCAACCACTCCAATCACCTGCACGCCTTGGCGGCTGCCGGCAGGCGTTTCGGTTTTGCCACGGCTGGCCTGCTGCGTGGCCAGCCGCAAGACACGCCCACCGTGCGCGATCTACAGGCTTTGGGTATGCAATTGCACTGGCTGGGCTACGAGGGTTACCGCGCACGGCACCAGCCTGGTTTCTGGGCGCCTTGGCAGGCGCAGTACCCAGGCTGGCATTGCATTGCCGAGGGCGGCGGTGGGTTGGCGGGGGCCGAAGGTTGTGCGCTGATTATGCAGCAGGCACATGCGGGGCTTTCGGCGATAGGCTGGGCCGGCTATGACGCCTGGTGGCTGGCTGCCGGTACGGGCACCACGCTGGCCGGCCTGGTGCTGGCGGAGGCGGGGGGGCACACTGTGCATGGGGCACTGGCGGTACCTTTGGGGTATGGCGTGCCGCAGGCAGTTCAGGCGCTGGCTGGCGACCATGGCTACCTGTTGCATGAGGCGTGCCGTGGCGGCTTCGGCAAGTTTGATGACGAATTGCTGGCCTTTATCGAAGCCAGCGAACAGGCCACTGGCGTACCCCTGGAAGCCCTCTACACAGGCAAGGCGTTGCTGGCGTTGCGCGATAAGGTAGAGGCCGGCTACTTCGCCCCCGGCACGCGGCTGGTCTTCGTGCATACCGGGGGGCTGCAGGGGCGCCGGGGTTATTTGTAGGGCAGCATGCGCAACAGGGTGTTATCGCGCTTGATGTAGTGGTGATACAGCCCGGCCACGGCGTGCAGGCCGATCAACCAGTAGCCCCAGGTGCCGATACGTTCGTGCCAGCCCTTGATGAACTTGGCCTGGTCGGGGTCCGCGCCTACCAGGTGCGGCAGTTCCAGCCCATAGAAGGGCACAGGCTTGTCGGCCGCGCTGAGGATCAGCCAGCCGGCCAACGGCATGCCGATCATCAGCACGTAGAGCAACAGGTGCATCAGGTGTGCAAGGCCTGTCTGCCAGGCGGGAGGCTTGGGCAGGATGGGCGGCGTAGGGTGTACCAGGCGCATGGCCAGGCGCAGCCAGACCAGCACGAAGACGCTGAGGCCGAGCATGAAATGCAGGTCTTTCATCAGGTTGCGTTCGGCGCTGTCCCGCGGGAACAGGCCGCGCAGTTCGATGCAGGCATAGACGGCAGCCAGTAGCACCAGCATCAGCCAGTGCAGGAGTATGGACGCGCGCGCGTAGTGGGGCGCCGGAGTGGATGAAACCATGCGTGTTCCTCATCGTCAGGTCGGGGGTGGCGCTCTTGATGGCGCTCGGGTGCCAGTGTACCGGCAACCTCAGGCAGATCTTTGCTTCAAATCCGTGAAAATTGTGTAGTCGGGCATCGCTACTCAAGCGGCCGGCGCGCACGGCCAACCCTCTGGCACCACGAACACGCGCTCGGCCTCCTGCCAGGCACCGTTGCCATCCGGCACCAAGCGCACCAGCAATTGCGCGGGTGCATGGACAGGCAGCAGGTGCAACCAGGCCGCGAAGCGCGCCGTACCCCAGACATCGGTGGCCTCCGCCCGCGCAGGTGCCAGCCAGGCGTGGCGTGGCAATGGCTGCCAACAGTCACCTGCTTGGGTATACCACGCCGGGCGCCGCACCCAGCGCCCGCGCAAATGGTGCGGGTTTGCCCCTTCAGGCGGCTCGGCGTGCGCGGGCCATGGGTAGAACAGGTACCCGCCCATCCACACGTGCGCCTGCAGCGCGCCCACATCGAGGCTGTCCAGCCTGGCCCGGCCCTGGGCACTGGCCGACATGGGCAGCTGGTGATGCCCGAGGTGGGCGAGTTTGCTTCCCAGCCGGTCATGGCAGCCTGGCCCCAGCCAGCCGTCACGGTCAGTGCCAGCTCCCTCCGGGCCGAGGTACAGCTTGATGGCAAGTTCCAGGTGGTGCACCCCGTCGCGGTCGCGCACCACTGCATCCAGCTCGCCCAGTGTGCGCCCCCCTTCGCGAATGGCCAGGTTGGCACCCAGCAGCTCCACCCCTGGCGCATGGTGCAAGGCAAACTGCCAGAGCCGCTCGTAATACATGCCCAGGCGGCGGCTGGTCAGGGTTGCCAGCCATGCCTGCAGAGGGCCATCGTCGGCGTCCAGTGCCCGCAGCCAATGTTCGAGCTGCTGCGGATGGTCCACCCACAGGCTGCCCGCCAGCGGATGGCGCTGGGGGCAAGGCGCGGCGCTGAGCAGCGGCGGCGACAGCAGCGTCCAGGCCAGGTCGCGGACGGCAGGGCGGCGTAACTGGCGTGGCAGGTGTTCAAGCTGGGCAAATGGCATCATGCTGCGAGCATAGCCGGTTTGCTGCTGCCCTGTGGTTTCGCCCATAATCGCTGCATCGTCACCCGTCGCAGAGCCTTGCAGGAGCCCCATGGAGCAATTTCGCAATATCGGTATCATCGGTCGCCTTGGCAGCTCGCAGGTGCTCGACACTATCCGCCGGCTGAAGCAGTTTCTCCTCGAGCGCCACCTGCACGTGATCCTCGAAGACACCATTGCAGAAGTGCTGCCCGGCCATGGCCTGCAAACGTCTACCCGCAAGCTGCTGGGTGAGGTCTGCGACCTGGTGATCGTGGTGGGTGGTGATGGCAGCCTGCTAGGCGCGGCCCGCGCGCTGGCACGCCACAACATTCCGGTACTGGGCATCAACCGTGGCAACCTGGGCTTCCTCACCGACATCCGCCCCGACGAGCTCGAAGAGAAGGTGGCCGAAGTGCTCGATGGCCACTACCTGGTGGAAAACCGCTTCCTGCTGCAGGCCGAGGTGCGCCGGCACCATGAAGCCATCGGCCAGGGCGATGCCCTGAACGATGTGGTGCTGCACCCTGGCAAGTCCACCCGCATGATCGAGTTCGAGATCTACATCGATGGCCAGTTCGTCTGCAGCCAGAAGGCCGATGGCCTGATCGTGGCCACGCCTACCGGCTCCACGGCCTATGCGCTGTCGGCAGGCGGCCCGATCATGCACCCCAAGCTCGATGCCATCGTGATCGTGCCCATGTACCCGCATACCCTGTCTGGGCGGCCCATCGTGGTGGATGGCAACAGCGAACTGAAGATTGTGGTGGCCAAGGACCTGCAGATCTACCCGCAGGTGTCCTGCGACGGGCAAAACCACTTCACCTGTGCCCCGGGTGACACCATCACCGTAAGCAAGAAGCCGCAGAAACTGCGTCTGATCCACCCCCTGGGCCACAATTACTACGAGGTCTGCCGTACCAAGCTCGGTTGGGGCAGCCGCCTGGGGGGCAGGGACGACTGATGCTCGATCCGGCGCGCAGTTTCGACATCATCGGTGACGTTCACGGCTGTGCCCACACCCTGGAACGCTTGCTCGATACCCTCGGTTACCAGCGCATCGGCGGCGTATGGCGCCACCCGCGGCGCCAGGCGCTGTTCTTGGGCGACATCGTCGACCGCGGCCCACGCATTCGCGAGGCCCTGCATATCGTCCATGGCATGGTCGAGGCGGGGCAGGCGTTCTGCATCATGGGCAACCACGAATACAGCGCCCTGGGCTGGGTGACCCCGGCGCTGCCGGGCAGTGGCAAGGCGTTCGTGCGTGAGCACACACCCCGCCATGCGCGCCTCATCGACGAAACCCTCACCCAGTTTGCCCAGCACCCCGGCGACTGGCACGCGTTCGTCAACTGGTTCTATCAGTTGCCCCTGTTCATCGACGCCGGCCGTTTTCGCCTGGTGCATGCCTGTTGGGACGCCAGCCTGATCGACCCCCTGCGCCAGCAGTACCCGGATGGTCGCATCGACCAGCACTTTCTCCAGGCCTCGGCGGTGAGCGGCAGCTTTGCCGCCAATGTCTGCAACCGGCTGCTGCGCGGTACGGACATGCGCCTGCCTGACGGCCTTACCCTGACCGGGGGCGATGGCCTGACACGCGCCTTCTTCCGTACCAAGTTCTGGGAAGAAGACCCGAAAACCTACGGCGACATCGTGTTCCAGCCCGATGCCCTGCCCGCCGAAGTGGCCAGCACGCCGCTCAGCCACAGCCAGAAAAACGCCTTGTTGCGGTATGCCGAGGACGAGCCGTTGCTGTTCGTCGGCCACTACTGGCGCAGCGGGCGCCCGGCGCCGATTCGCAGCAACCTGGCCTGCCTCGACTACAGTGCAGTGCTGTACGGCAAGCTGGTCGCCTACCGGCTGGATGACGAAACCCGTATCGACCCGCACAAGTTCGTGTGGGTGGATGTCGACCGACCACAGGCAAGCCAATGAACATTATCGAAGTGATGCGCCTGCCGCTGGCGGTGGACCTCAGCGGCTTCATCCAGTTGCTGCAGCGTCTGCAGGTGCCGCACCGGGTCAGCGAGGAGGGTGAGAGCCAGGTACTCTGGGCGCCCGATACCCTGGCCGAGCAAGTGCAACAGCTGTACCAGCGCTACCCGGACGGCAATGCCGATCTGCAACTGGCCGACCCTGCCGACGGGCCAGATGCAGGCGAACGAGCGCCCGCACAGCCATCCCTGGCTGCCCAGGCCAAGGCCTGCAAGGTCACCGCCCTGACCTTGCTGCTGTGCCTGGTGGTTGCCGGGCTGACCGGCCTTGGCGAGAACTTCACCACCCTGCGCTGGTTCACCTTCCTCGATTTCCGGGTGCAGGGTGATTACCTGTATTTCCGCCCGCTGGCCGAAGGCCTTGCGCAAGGCCAGTGGTGGCGGCTGGTGTCGCCCATGCTGCTGCACTTCGGTGTGCTGCACCTTGCCATGAACAGCCTGTGGTTCTGGGAGCTGGGCAAACGCATCGAGCTGCGCCAGGGGGCAGGGGCCCTGCTGGGCCTTACCCTGCTGTTCAGCGTGGTGTCCAACCTGGCACAGCACTTCACCAGCGGGCCAGGCTTGTTCGGCGGCTTGTCAGGGGTACTGTACGGGCTGCTCGGGCACATCTGGTTGTACCAGTGGCTGGCGCCCAACCGTTTCTTCGCCCTGCCCAAGGGCGTTCTGGTGATGATGCTCATCTGGCTGGTGGTATGCCTCACCGGCGTGGTCGGTACGCTCGGCCTCGGCCAGATCGCCAACGCGGCACACGTGGGCGGGTTGCTCATCGGATGCCTGACCGGGCTCTTGGGCGGGGCGCTGGCCCGGCGTAAACTGTCGGCTTGAATCAGGAGACACTATGTCCACTTTCGCGCAAATGATCGAAAACATCACACCGGAAATCTACGAAAGCCTGAAGCTGGCCGTGGAAATCGGCAAATGGTCCGACGGGCGCAAGCTGACCGCCGAACAGAAAGAACTGTCGTTGCAGGCGGTCATCGCCTGGGAGATCAAAAACCTGCCCGAGGACCAGCGTACCGGTTACATGGGCCCGCAGGAATGCGCGTCCAAGTCCGCGCCTGTCCCTAACATCCTGTTCAAGTCGGACTCGGTACATTGATCGAACTCGCTCGTGGCTCGTTGAGCAAGATGGCTGTCAGCCTTGCAGCCCCCGTTGTGCAGTACAGCTTTCGCCTGGGCGATACCCAGGTACCGGTCAACCCGCTGATCGGTCAGCGGGTGCGCCTTGAGTACCTGGGCGCCATTCACTGCAGCCACTGTGGCAAGCGTACCAAGACCAGCTTCAGCCAGGGTTACTGCTACCCGTGCATGACCAAGCTGGCCCAGTGCGACATCTGCATCATGGCGCCGGAGCGCTGCCACTACGACGCAGGCACCTGCCGCGAACCCTCCTGGGGCGAGCAGTTCTGCATGACCGATCACGTGGTCTACCTGGCCAATTCCTCCGGCATCAAGGTTGGCATCACCCGCGCCACTCAACTGCCCGCCCGCTGGCTCGACCAGGGTGCCAGCCAGGCACTGCCGATTCTGCGGGTTGCGACCCGCCAGCAGTCGGGGCTGGTCGAAGACCTGCTGCGCAGCCAGGTGCCTGACCGCACCAATTGGCGGGCACTGCTCAAGGGCAATGCCGAGGTGCTCGACCTGCCGGCGGTGCGTGATCAGGTGCTGGAGGCGTGCGCGCCTGGCCTGGCCGAGCTGCAGGCGCGCTTCGGCTTGCAGGCCATTCAGCCGCTCACCGATGCTGAAGTGGTGCACATGAACTACCCGGTACAGGCCTACCCGCAAAAGATCGTCAGCTTCAACCTGGACAAAGACCCGGTCGTTGAAGGCACGCTGCTGGGTATCAAGGGCCAGTACCTGATCTTTGATACCGGCGTGATCAATATTCGCAAGTACACGGCCTATCAGTTGGCCGTGCTCCAGTAAAAAGGACCTGCACATGCGTACCGAACAACCCCAAGTGATCTACCTCAAGGATTACCAGGCGCCCGATTACCTGATCGACGAGACGCACCTGACCTTCGAGCTGTTCGAGGACCACACCCTGGTGCATGCGCAACTGGTGATGCGCCGTAACCCGGCGCAGGGCGCCGGCCTGCCGCCCTTGCAGCTCGACGGCCAGCAGCTTGAACTGCTGCGCGCAGCCCTGGACGACGAAGCGTTGCAGCCAGGTGATTACCAGCTGGCCGCCGACAGCCTGACCGTGCAGCCCAAGGCCGAGCGTTTCACCCTCGACACCAGCGTCAAGATCCACCCCGAGAGCAACACCGCGCTGGAAGGCCTGTACAAGTCGGGCAAGATGTTCTGCACCCAGTGCGAGGCCGAGGGCTTCCGCAAGATCACCTACTACCTCGACCGCCCCGATGTCATGAGCACCTTCACCACCACGGTGATTGCCGAGCAGCACCGCTACCCCGTGCTGCTGTCCAACGGCAACCCGGTGGGCAGCGGCCCGGCAGAAGATGGCCGCCACTGGGCCACCTGGGAAGACCCGTTCATGAAACCGGCCTACCTGTTCGCGCTGGTGGCAGGTGACTTGTGGTGCGTGGAGGACAGTTTCACCCGCCAGTCGGGCCGCGACTTGACCCTGCGCATCTACGTGGAGCCGGAGAACATCGACAAGTGCGACCACGCCATGGTCAGCCTGAAGAAATCCATGCGCTGGGATGAAGAGGTGTACGGCCGCGAGTACGACCTGGACATCTTCATGATCGTCGCCGTGAACGACTTCAACATGGGCGCCATGGAAAACAAGGGCCTGAACATCTTCAACTCCAGCTGCGTGCTGGCCCGTGCCGAAACCGCCACGGATGCTGCGCACCAGCGGGTTGAAGGGGTGGTTGCCCACGAATACTTCCACAACTGGTCGGGCAACCGTGTCACCTGCCGTGACTGGTTCCAGCTGTCGCTCAAGGAAGGCTTCACGGTGTTCCGCGATGCCGAGTTCAGTGCCGACATGAACTCGCGCACGGTCAAGCGTATCGAGGACGTCGCCTACCTGCGCACCCACCAGTTCGCCGAAGACGCAGGCCCCATGGCCCATCCGGTGCGCCCTGACAGCTTCATCGAGATCTCCAACTTCTACACCCTTACGGTGTACGAGAAGGGCGCGGAGATGGTGCGCATGGTGCGTACCTTGCTGGGGGCAGATGGCTTCCGCAAGGGCAGTGACCTGTACTTCGAGCGTCACGATGGCCAGGCGGTGACCACCGACGACTTCATCAAGGCGATGGAGGACGCGAACGCGGTAGACCTGGCCCAGTTCAAGCGCTGGTACAGCCAGGCCGGTACACCACGGGTGGAGGCCACCGACGCCTACGATGCCGCCGCGCAGACGTACAGCCTGACCTTCCGCCAGAGCTGCCCGCAGACGCCGGACAAGGCCGAGAAGCTGCCGTTCGTGATCCCGGTCGAGCTGGGCCTGCTGGATGCCCAGGGTAACGACCTGCCCCTGCAACTGGCCGGGGAACCTGCGGCGGGCGGCACCACGCGGGTATTGTCAGTAACCGAGGCCGAACAGACCTTCACCTTCCAGGGCGTACAGGCCAAGCCACTGCCGTCGTTGCTGCGAGGCTTCAGCGCGCCGGTCAAGCTCAGCTACCCCTACGATCGTAACCAGTTGATGTTCCTGATGCAGCACGACAGCGACGGTTTCAACCGCTGGGAGGCCGGCCAGCAGTTGTCGGTGCAGGTACTGCAGGAACTGATCGGCCAGCATCAGCGCGGTGAAGCCTTGACGCTGGACCCACGGCTGATCACTGCCTTGGGCACCGTGCTGGGCGACGCCTCGCTGGACCCGGCCATGGTGGCTGAAATGCTGTCGCTCCCTGGTGAGGCCTACCTGACCGAGATCAGCCAGGTGGCGGATGTGGACGCCATTCATACCGCACGCGAATATGCGCGCCAGCAGATCGCCGAGCAGCTGTTCGATGCCTTGTGGGCGCGCTACCAGGCGAACCGCGAAATCTCCCGGCGCACGGCGTACGTTGCCTCTGCCGAGCACTTCGCCCGCCGCAGCCTGCAGAACATTGCCCTGTCGTACCTGATGCAGACTGGCCGGCCCGAGGTGCTGCAGGTTACGCTCGAGCAGTTCGAGCACTGTGACAACATGACTGAACGCCTGACGGCACTGGCAGTGCTGGTCAACTCACCGTTCGAGGCTGAGCGGGCCAAGGCGCTGGAAACGTTCGCCGAACACTTCAAGGACAACCCGCTGGTCATGGACCAGTGGTTCAGCGTGCAGGCAGGCAGCACCTTGCCAGGTGGCCTGGCACGCGTGAAAGCCCTGATGCAGCACCCGGCGTTCACCCTGAAAAACCCGAACAAGGTGCGCGCGCTGGTGGGGGCGTTTGCCGGGCAGAACCTGGTCAACTTCCATGCTGCCGACGGTTCGGGTTACCGCTTCCTGGCGGATCTGGTGATCGAGCTGAATGCGCTGAACCCGCAGATTGCTTCGCGCCAATTGGCACCGCTGACCCGCTGGCGCAAGTACGACGCCGCCCGCCAGGCGCTGATGAAGGCCGAGCTGCAGCGGATTCTCGCCTCTGGTGAGCTGTCCAGTGATGTGTATGAAGTGGTGAGCAAGAGCCTGGCCTGAACCGTGCCCCCGCCGCGCAAACCCTTTTATGCCAATCAGGGCATGACGGGGTTTGTGTGGGGGCAATTAACAAAACATAACGTCCCCCCCGTTGCATCCCCGCCACCCCCCCTCCTACGATCCACGCAAACCCTTGCAGGCCTCGGCCCGAACTGCTGCACGGCGCCTGCAACGCACAGATCCACCCAACAATAACAACGACGGGGGCAGGGATGAGCTTGAAGCCGATTGCGGGTGCGCTAGTGATGATGCTGTGGGGGGCAGGCGCCGTTACTGCCGCCCCCGCCGAGGAATATTCCACCGAGTCGGCCCAGGCCACTCAAAGCCTGCTGATCGATGCCACGCACGCCGGCAAGCGCCTGGTGGTGGTCGGTGATCGGGGCCATATCCTGTTCTCGGACGACCAGGGCACCACCTGGACCCAGGCCCGCGTGCCGACCCGGCAATTGCTTACAGCCGTGTTTTTTCTCGATGACAAGCGGGGCTGGGCGGTAGGCCACGATGCGCAGATTCTTGCCAGTACCGATGGCGGCGCCACCTGGAGCAAGCAGTTCGAAGACTTGGCGCGCGAAGCCCCGCTGCTGGATGTCGCCTTTACCGATGCCCAGCACGGGTTCGCCGTGGGTGCCTACGGTGCATTCCTCGAAACCACCGATGGCGGCCAGCACTGGCAGGATGTGGCTGAGCGCCTCGACAACCCCGATCAGCTGCACCTGAACGCGATCACCCAGGTGCGCGAAGCCGGCCTGTTCATTGTCGGCGAGCAGGGCGGCATGTACCGCTCGGCAGACAACGGCCAGCGCTGGGCGAAGGTGCAGGGCCCTTACGAGGGGTCGCTGTTTGGCGTGATTGGTACGGCGCAACCCCGTACCCTGCTGGCGTTCGGCCTGCGCGGCAACCTGTTCCGCTCCACCGACTTCGGCGACACCTGGCAGCCCATCGAACTGAAAGCCGCCCGTGGCGAGCTGCAGTTCGGCCTGGCCAGCGCCACACTGCTGGATGACGGCACCGTGGTGCTGGTGGGCAATGGCGGCAGCGTGCTGCGCAGCACCGACGATGGCCAGCGCTTCACGGTCTACAACCGAGCCGACCGTATCGCCCTGTCTGGCGTCAGCGCTGCGGGCGAGGGCGGGCTGCTGCTGGTAGGGCAGGGTGGTGTGCACCTGGCCAATGCCGAAGGCGCCGACGGTGCCCCCCGCGAGGTGCGCCCATGAACAGCAAGGAGAGCCTGCCCATGCAGCCGCACCATCAGGACAAGGCCACACTGCTCGAGCGCCTGATCTTCAACAACCGGCCCGTGGTCATTACCTTGTGCGTGCTGGTCAGCATCCTGCTGTTCTGGCAGGCCACGCAGATCCGCCCTTCCACCAGTTTCGAAAAGATGATCCCGCTGCAGCACCCATTCATCGAGCAGATGATGGAGCACCGCAACGACCTGGCGAACCTGGGTAACACCGTGCGGATTTCCGTGGAGGCGGTCGAGGGTGACATCTTTGACAAGGCCTACATGGAGACCTTGCGGCAGATCCATGACGAAGTGTTCTACCTGCCGGGTGTCGACCGTGCCGGGCTCAAGTCTTTGTGGAGCCCCAGCGTGCGCTGGAGTGAGGTCACCGAAGAGGGCTTCTCCGGTGGCGAAGTGATCCCCAACACCTACGACGGCTCGCAGGCCAGCCTCGATACACTGCGCGACAACGTGCTGCGCTCCGGGCAGGTTGGGCGGCTGGTGGGCAACAACTTCAGGTCGAGTATCGTCGACGTGCCCTTGCTCGAAAGCTACCCGGACCCGCAGGACCCAGGCCGCCAGGTCAAGCTCGACTACCAGCAGTTCTCGCACCAGCTTGAAGAAAAGATCCGCGACAAGTTCCAGGCCCAGAACCCCAATGTGAAGATTCACATCGTCGGCTTCGCCAAGAAAGTCGGCGACCTGATCGATGGGTTAGTGATGGTGGTCATGTTCTTCGGTGTGGCGTTGGCGATCACCTGGGTACTGCTGTACTGGTTCACCTGGTGCATCCGCAGCACCATTGCCGTGCTTGTCACTACCTTGGTGGCGGTGGTCTGGCAGCTCGGCCTGATGCATGCAGTGGGTTTTGGCCTGGACCCTTATTCGATGCTGGTGCCGTTCCTGATCTTCGCCATCGGCATCTCCCACGGGGTGCAGAAAATCAACGGCATCGCCCTGCAGTCCAGCGACGCCGACAATGCCCTGACGGCGGCGCGGCGCACCTTCCGGCAGCTGTTCCTGCCCGGCATGATCGCCATTCTGGCCGATGCCGTGGGCTTCATCACCTTGCTGATCATCGATATCGGCGTCATCCGCGAGCTGGCCATTGGCGCCTCCATCGGCGTGGCGGTGATCGTGTTCACCAACCTGATCCTGCTGCCGGTAGCCATCTCCTACGTGGGTATCAACAAGAAAGCCATCGAGCGCAGCAAACGGGACGCTACCCGTGAACACCCGTTCTGGCGGCTGTTGTCGAACTTCGCCAGTGCCAAGGTGGCGCCGGTGTCGGTGGGCCTGGCGCTGTTGGCCTTCGGCGGCGGGCTGTGGTACAGCCAGAACCTGAAAATCGGTGACCTCGACCAGGGCGCGCCAGAATTGCGCCCCGACTCGCGCTACAACCAGGACAACCACTTCATCATCAGCAACTATTCCACCAGTTCCGACGTGCTGGTGGTCATGGTCAAGACGCCGCCAGAGCACTGCTCGGTTTACTCGACCCTGGCGCCCATCGACGAATTGATGTGGACGATGGAAAACACCCCGGGAGTGCAATCGGCCATCTCCCTGGTGACCGTGTCCAAGCAGGTGATCAAGGGCATGAACGAGGGCAGCCTGAAGTGGGAAACCCTCTCGCGCAACCCGGATGTGCTCAACAACTCCATCGCCCGTGCCGACGGGTTGTACAACGGCGACTGTTCGCTGGCGCCTGTGCTGGTGTTCCTCAACGACCACAAGGCCGAAACCCTGGAACGGGTCACGGCGGCCGCCAAGGCATTTGCAGAAAGCCACGACAAGGAGGGCCTGCAGTTCCTGCTGGCGGCGGGCAATGCCGGCATCGAGGCCGCGACCAACGAGGTGATCAAGTCGGCGGAGCTGACCATCCTGGTGCTGGTGTACATCTGCGTGGCCATCATGTGCCTGATCACGTTCCGTTCGTTTGCCGCCACCTTGTGCATCGTGTTGCCGCTGGTACTCACCTCGGTGCTGGGCAATGCGTTGATGGCCTACATGGGCATCGGCGTAAAAGTCGCCACCTTGCCGGTGGTGGCACTCGGTGTAGGTATTGGCGTGGACTACGGCATCTACATCTACAGCCGCCTGGAGAGCTTCCTGCGGGCCGGCCTGCCGCTGCAGGAGGCGTACTACCAGACCCTGCGCTCCACCGGCAAGGCGGTGCTGTTCACCGGTTTGTGCCTGGCCATCGGTGTGTGCACCTGGATTTTCTCTGCCATCAAGTTCCAGGCAGACATGGGCCTGATGCTGACCTTCATGTTGCTGTGGAACATGTTTGGCGCCCTTTGGCTACTGCCCGCCCTGGCGCGGTTCCTGATAAAACCGGAAAAAATGGCAGGCAAGGCCGGGGGGTCAATCTTCGCTCACTGACGTGCTGTTGCCATGGAGCTTGATCTCGGCGACTTCAGGAGCCTCCAGCCTCCTGAAGCCGCAATCCGCGGTGCTTGATTAGGGCTATAATTCCCCCCTTTTACCCCGGTGCCCCCCATGTCTGCTCTCGCAACCGCCTTGACCACCTGTGACATGATCCTCATCGATGGGTTGCATGCCTTCGACTTCACCTGCGATGAAAACGGCCTGACCATCGAATGCATGGATGGCCGCCAGCTCCGTCGCTGGGTGTTCACCGCCGATCAGGTGGCCGCAGCCTCCCGTGAAGGGAACGACTGGTGTATCGCTGCTGCCGAAACTGAGCATCGGCTCACCTGCCTGGATGCATTTCGCGCACCGGATGAAGACGACCATGAACCGGACCTGGAAGACACTGCTGACCGCTAGCCTCATGCCCATGGTGCTCAATGCCCAGGCGGCTACGCTGCTGGTGGGCAGCTACACCGACAGCCCCAGCAAGGGCATCTACCGCTACGCATTCGATACCACCACCGGCAGGATTACCCCCGCGCCACTGCAGGTGGTGGAGAGCGTCAGCCCGTCATGGCTGGTGCTCTCGGAAGACAACCGGCAACTGTTCGCGGTCAATGAAACGCCCCAAGGCCATGTGAGCAGTTTTGCCGTTGGCAGCGACGGCGCCATCACCTTCGTCAACCAGGTGTCCAGCCTGGGTGACGAGCCCACCCACGCCAGCCTCAGCCAGGACCAGCGCTACCTGTTCGTGGGCAATTACTCGGTCAGTGCCGAAACCGGCGGCAGCCTGGTGGTGCTCCCTGTAGACAAGCACGGCAAGCTCGGGCCTGCGGTGCAGCAGGAGCGGCACGTGCCCAGTGGCGTCAACCCCGAACGCCAGGCCGGTGCCCATGTGCATGCCTTGGTGCCATCACCGGATGGCCAGCATGTGTATGCCAGTGACCTGGGCGCAGACAAGGTGTTCATCTACCGCTACGACGGCGCCAGCCAGGGCCACCCCTTGTCCCCCGCCATTCCCCCGGCAGCTGCCTTGCCACCCGGCAGCGGCCCCCGTCACCTGGTATTCGATGCCAAGGGCAGCCATGCCTACCTGACGCTGGAGATGAGCGCCGAGGTGGTGGTGTTCGATGTGCAAAAAGGCGCGCTGGTGGAACGCCAGCGCCTGCCATTGACCGAGCGGCCTGAGGCAGCAGCCAAGGCCGCTGGCGGTTTGCACCTGTCAGCCGACGGTCGGTTCCTGTACGTCAGCAATCGCGGCACGGTGAACCAGATAGTGGTGTTTGCGGTGGGCAAGGATGATGGTCGGCTGGCGCTGGTGCAGCGCCGCTCCGTAGAGGGTGACCACCCCCGTGAATTCACCCTGGACCCCAGCGGCAATTTCCTGCTGGTCGCCAACCAGAAAAGCAACGAGATCGTGGTGCTGCACCGCGACCCGCTCAGCGGCACGCTGGGCGAGGCGGTGCAGACACTGCACCAGCCCGCACCCTCGGACCTGAAGTTCATTCCCTAGCCGTTAGCCGCACACTTCTACGTCGCTGAGGCCATTGCCTTGGCGGCGAACCTGGATCTGCACCGGGATGCGCTCGTGCATTTCCTGCACATGGGAAATGACCGCCACCTTGCGGCCCTGGGCCTGCAGGCCATCGAGGGCATCCATGGCCAGTTGCAGGGACTCAGGGTCGAGGCTGCCAAAGCCCTCATCGATGAACAGCGATTCGATACGCAAGGTGCTGGACGCCATCGACGCCAGCCCCAGGGCCAGGGCCAGCGACACCAGGAACGTTTCACCGCCTGACAACGAATGCACCGAGCGCAGCTCATCACCCATCTCGGTGTCGAGCACCAGCAGGCCCAACGCGCTGCCACCACGCTTGAGCCGGTAGCGACGCGCCAACTGGCGTAACTGGGCATTGGCATGGTGCAGCAGCAGGTCGAGGTTGTAGCCCTGGGCGATCTTGCGGAATACGTCGCCGGACGCCGAGCCGATCAGGCTGCTGAGCCGGGCCCAGCGTTGCCACTGCTGGCGGGCCTGCTCGATCTGCCCGGCCAGCGCCTGGTGGGCCTCTTGACGGCGTTGGTCATCGGCCTGTTGCCCGCGCAGTTCGGCGCACTGCTGTTCGTGGCTGGCCAAACGCTGTTGCACGTCGCCCAAAGCCTGTTCAAGCGCCTCGGCAGCGCTGTCCACCGCCATCTGCGCGGCATGCTGTTGCAGGCGTTGTTGGCGTTCCTGCTGGAGCACACGACCCTGCTCAACGGCCTTCTCAGAGGCCTGCAAACGGGTGCGCAAGGCATCGACTTGCCCATCGTCCATCCCCAGTAGCCGTTCCAGCCCGCTGTCGTCCAGCTCGGGATGGGCGCCGCGCCACTGCTCGATCTGCGTTTGCAACGCCTGGGTTTCCGCCTCGAGGGCCTGGTGCTGTTGAGTGTTGGCGCCAAGTTCGCTGGCCAGCTGCACGCCTTGGGTGCGCAGGGCCTGCAGGCGCTGGGCGGTTTCGGCCTCCAGCGCCCGGGCGTGCTCCACCGCGGTTTCCATGTGCTGCTGCCAGGCCTCAGCGCTGGTGTGGGAGGCTAGCAATTCACTCAGCGATGCCTGGGCTTGCTGGCGCTGCGCATCCAGGCTGGCGAATTTCTGCTGTTGCTGCTGCAGGCTCGCAATGCGCGTTTGCTGCTGGTCGTTCAGCTTGTCGAGTTCGGCCTGGCGGGTTTGCAGGTCCTGCTGTTCGTCCTTGCGCCGCTCGACCTGCTCCAGGCGCTGGGCAATCTGCTGGTCGAGGACGAGGAAGGCATTGGCGGGGTCTTCCTGCAGGGCTTTCACGGTGCTGGTAGGCAGCACGCTGGCCAGGTCGCTCAGCCCTTGCTCCAGCTGCTGCTGGTCAGCGGCCAGTGCCTGGTGCTGCTCGGCCAGGTGGCGCTGTGCCTGCTGCTGGGCTTCTTGAGCGGCGTGTAGCTGCTGGGTCAGCTGCGCTGCATCCTTTTGCAGGGCGAGCAGGGCACGCTGGCGCTTTTCGTCGCGGTCAATCTCGTCGGTGAGGCGACGCAGTTGGCCGTCGAGCCAAGTGCTGCGGGCCTGATCGTCCTGGGGGGCGAGTGCGTGCCACAGGCTGTGAGACTGCACCTGCGCCTGCAGTGGCTGCAAGTGCTCGGTCAGCTGCTGTTGCTGCTGGTGCAGCTCCTTGAGCTGGGCGTTGATGACGCCCAGTTGGGTGCGCAGCTCGACCAGTTGGGCGCCAAGGGTATCGACCTGCTGCTGCGCGCTTTGCTGCTCTGCCTGGTCGTTGAGGTCCAGGCTCTGGAGCAAGGCGTCGGGCTGGTGGAACGGGTGCTCGGCGCTGCCACACACGGGGCACGGCTCGCCCTCGTGCAACTGGCTGCGCAGCTCCTCGACGCTGGTGTGGCGGGCCAGGCGCTGGCGCTCCAGCAATTGGCGGGTCAGGGTAAGCCCCTGTTGCGCGGCGTCCAGTTCAGCCTTGGCCGCGGTGCCTTGGGCAATCAGTTGCTGGCGCTGCTGCATGGCCTGCTGCTGGCGCTGGCGGGTGGTGTCCAGTTGCTGGCGCAGCTCGTGCTCGCGGGCATGCAGGCGTGACAGCTCCTCGACGGCGCGGTGCTGCTTGCGGTTGTCCTGCAACATGCCGCCCAACAGGTCGACTTGCTCGGCCAGTGCGTGGGGTTCGGCATTGGCTTCGCGGAACAGCAGGTCGAAAGCATCACGCTTGGCCTGCCACTGGGCGGTTGCCTGGCTGGCCTGGGCCTGCAGCCCCGGCAGCTCTTCGCGGCCCTTGGCCAACCGGCCCCCCACCAGCATCACTTGCTTCAACTGGGGCAGGTAGGCTTGCCAGGCTTGTGCCAGCTCAGCCAGGTGCTGGCTGCTGGAAAGCGCGGCATCGATCTGCGCCAGGTTCTGCTCGCTGCGCTGCTGGTTGGCCTGCAGTTGCTGAACCTGCGCCTGGCCCTGGGTGACTTCCTGGTCGGCCTGCAGCTGGGCGGCATGCTGCGCTGCCAGCTCTTGTTCAAGCCTTGCCACGGTGTCCTGGGCGGCAAAGGCCTGACGCAAGCGCGGGGTGCTTTCGCTGTAATGGGCCTGGCTATCGACCAAGGCCTTGGCTGCTGCGGCGAGTGTTTGTTCGAGTGCAGCGGCATCGCGCTGCAGTTGCGCATCCTGCTGCTGTTGCTGGCCGATTTTCGACGCCATCGACGCCACCTGTGCGCTCAAGGCCTGCCGGCGGATGAACGCATGGCGTTGCGGGGCCAGGTGTTGCAGGCGCTGCAGGTCCAGCCGGGCATCGGCCAGTTGCTGCCACTGCTGCTCGGCGGCCTGTAAAGCGCTACTGGCTTCAGTCAACTGCATTTGCAGCTGCTGTTGCTCATGCAGCCAGGTGCGTTGCAGTTCCAGTTGCCGCTCGGCAGCCTGATCGGCCTTGAGCTGTTGCTGCGCCTGCTCCAGGTGCTGGTCGAGCGCCGCCCGTGCTTCGGCAGCCAGAGGCAGGAGGTGGCTGGCACGCTCCTTCAGCGCATTGTGGGCATCGCCGGCTTCGCGTGCCTTGCTGAATGCGCGTTGGCCCAGGCGAGTATAAATAGACGTGTTGGTGAGCTTCTCCAGCAGTTCGCTGCGCTCACGGTCGTCGGCTTTGAGGAAGGCGCCGAATTCGCTTTGGGCCAGCATCACTGCCCGGGTGAACTGCTCGAAATTCAACCCCAGGCGTGCCTCTACCAAGGCTTTGTACTCATTCTTGGCGCTGGCCAGCACCTGCTCACTGTCGAGGTCGTAGAAGCTCTGGCGGCTGAGTTGCAACTTGCCGTTGGCCTTGTCGCGGGCGCGGTTGGCTTCCCAGCGGGCGCGGTAGCGACGCCCGTCGATGCCGACGAAGTCCACCTCTGCAAAGCCGCTGCCGGTGCCCCGGCGCAGCAGGTTGCGCGGGTCGGAGGTGGGTATTTCACCGTCTGTATCGGGCACCTTGGCTTCACGGCCAATGTCGTTCAGCCGTGGCACCGTGCCGAACAACGCCAGGCACAGGGCATCGAGCAAGGTGCTCTTGCCGGCGCCGGTTGGCCCGGTGATGGCGAACAGGCCGGCGCTGGCCAAAGGTTCGCGCGTGAAGTCGATGTCCACGGGGCCTGCCAGCGAGGCGAGGTTCTTCAAACGAATGGCGAGAATTTTCATGGCTGTTCCTCTTCCTGCAGCACGTCTTGCAGCAACAGGGCGAAGTCGGCCAGCGCCTGTTCGTCGGCAGGCTGGCCGTAGGCCTGTTCCCAGGCGCGGCCAAACAGGTCCTGCGGGGTCATCTGGGCCAGTTCGACAAAGGCCTGTTCGTCGTCATCGGCCTGGTGGCGCCCGGCGTATTCGACGCCGATGCGGATCAGCCGCACAGCCTTGCCTTCAAGCGCGGCCTCTATCTGCTGGCGCAGGTCAGGTTGCGGCTCGTCCAGCACAACGCGCACTTCAAGCCAGGGCTTGCGGTTGGGGTCATCCAGCAGGTCGATCACCGGCAGGTCGGCCAACTGCGCCAGCACTTCGCCCAGCGGCGCCGGGCCCAGGCGTTGCAAGGCCACGGCACGTGGCACCGGGCGCGGCTCCACACTGACCAGCGCGGCACCGTCCAGCTCCACTTCCAGCACCTGATGGGGGTAGTTGACCTCGGCAAACGACAAGGGGATGGGCGAGCCGCTGTAGCGGATGCGGTCTTCGCGGTTGACCTTTTGTGGTTTGTGCAGATGGCCCAGCGCCACGTAGCTGATCGCTTTGTCGAACAGCCTGGCTGGCAGCGCTTCGGCATTGCCGATGATCAGGCTGCGTTCGGAGTCTTCCGACACCGCGCCGCCGGCCATGTGCGCATGGCTGATGGCGATGAGCGCCTGATCCTTGCGGCGCCTGGCCTGGGCTGCGGCGATCAGCTGCTGGTGCACCTGGGTGATGCCCTGCAGGTAATCGTCGCCCAATTGCAGGCCGGTGACTTCGGCTGGGCGCAGGAAGGGCAGGGCCAGGCACCATGCCGTGACCTTGCCACGGCTGTTGGTCAACGGGATGAGTAGCCGCTCGGCATCCAGCTGGCCTTCATCCAGCCAGTGCACGCGGCCCAGGGCGTGGGTACGCAGGCGGCGCATCAGCGCCGCAGGTAGCTCGATGCGCGAGCCGGAATCGTGGTTGCCGGCGATCATCACGATGTCCAGTTTGGGCTGTTGCTCATGGGCATTGACGATGAAGTCGTACAGCCGCTCCTGGGCTTTGACCGGCGGGTTGACGGTGTCGAAGATATCGCCGGCAATCAGCAGCGCGTCGGGCTGACGCAGTTGGAGTTGGCCGAGCAGCCAGTCAAGGAAACAGGCGTGTTCGAAGTCGCGTTCCTGACCGTGCAGGCTTTGGCCCAGGTGCCAGTCGGAGGTGTGAAACAGACGCATGGGTGACCTGTTGGTGTCGAGTCGAGCAAGCGTTGGGGCTTGGCTTTGGGAGTGGGGCGTATGGTAACCCATCGCGAGCTACCTGCTGCCATGCCAGGTACCCCGTGGCAGAGCGTGGGGCGTTATTTGGGGTAGAGGGGCGGTAGGCTGCCGGTGTCGGTGGTTGGCAACAACACGTGTTCGGCTGGCGGTATGGTGCCGATTGCGCGCCACAAGTCTTCACCCTGCCAATGCTGGCCGCTCTCACTGTACAACGCGCCATTCAGGCCATCCAGCGCGTCCGACAGGGGCACGAAGCGCGCGGCCATCTCGGCCAGGGTTTCTGGCTGTTGGCGGGCCCATGCATCCAGGGCCTGGCGGGTGGCCTGGGGGTCGTTGGCAAGGCACGCACGTTTGAGGTCGTCCAGCAAGGTGCGCGGGCTGGGGCCTGCCTGCGCGGTGCGCAGCACGGCGGGCTGCGACCGGGCGCGCCACCACAGGGTGAAGCCCAGCAGGGTGGTGAGGGCGAACACCATCGTTGCCAGTTGCCAGGGCCACGACGGGTTGCTGGCGCTGCGGTTGTCGCCAACCGGCGTTTCGGCGGTAAGTGCCGGGTTGTCCAGCACGGTGATCGCCCGCGCCGGCAGGCTGCTGTGCTCCAGGTGATCCTCGCGGGTATTCCACCAGGTGACTTCCAGCGCAGGCAGGGCCAGCGCGCCGCTGTGGGTGGGGACTAGCGCTTCGCGCTCCTCCCGGGTGGCCGTCATGCCGCGCTCGCTGACTTCGTTGCGCAGCAGGGGCTGGTCGGGGTAGCGCCGCAGGCCAGGGGCTTCGGTAGCCGGCAGGGGCGGCAGTTGGGTGCTGGACAACCCTTCGGCGCGCAGCGTCACGTTGCGGGTCAGCGAGTCGCCAATCTGCACCTGCTGGCTGCCGGGGTCGGGGCTCCAGCGCTCTTCCAGGCTCAGGCCACGCGCCGGCAGCCAGGGCTTGTCGGCAGGCCAGCCGGGCGGGATGGCCCGCACATTCAGGCGCAGAGGCAGCGAGCTGACCTGCACCTGGCGGCCAGGGCGCGCACCGGTGGTTGGCTGCGCCTCTTCGTTGCTGGCCGCTGCAGTGGCGGTGAAGGTCAGTGACGGGATAGCCAGGGTGCCGCTTTGCTGGGCGTACACGGCGTAGCGCGTTTCGATCACACCGTGCCTGACGCCGTTGATTTCCTTCTCGTAGGTGCGCGATTCACCCAGCGGTTCCACCTTGGCGTTGTCCAGTTGCAGCGGGCTGAGGCTGCTGTCGTCGTACAGGGCTACGGAGTGGTAGATGCGCAGCGTCAGCACCGCTTGGGCCTGCACGTACACGTCGGGGGTGTCGAGCGTGGCCTCGATGAATACCTGGGCGTTGTCCTGGCGGCTGGCATCGGCTTGCAGCACCTGCAGGTCGATGGGTTGGCTGTACGACTGGCCCAGCTGCAGGGCCGGGATGCGCAGGCTACCGCTGCGCCGCGGCAGCAGGGTGATGATCCAGCGGGTGCTGGCCCGGGTTTCACCGTCCAGGCTGTGCAGGCTGTTGAGCTGGCGGGTGCTGCGCACGTCGAAGTCGCCCTCAAGGGCACGCAGGTCCGGTTTGCCGAACTCGGTCACATCCTGGCTTTCCAGCGTCAGCTCAAGGCTTTCACCGGCCTCCAGGCGGCTGCGGTCGACGCTGGCGGTCAGCGAGGGTTCGGCATGGGCCAGCACGGCCCACAGCAGACTGAGGAGAAAGACGCCGTAGCGACTCATTGTGTTGGGGTTTCCTGATGCAATTGCTGTTCATACCAGAATTTGCGCCGCAGCAGCTGCGCCGGGTTGTCCGGGATTTCCCGCAGCCATTGTTCCAGCGCCTGACGCTGCTCGGCGTCCAGTGCATTGGATGCCGGGCGCTGTGGGGGCTGGACGACGCTGTCATCGTCGCCGGCCTGGTTGCCCGGGCTGGCCTGGCTATTGTCGCTGCTGTCCCCGCTGTTGTCTGCGCCTGCCTGTGGGTCGTTGCCGGGTGTGCCTTCGGCTTGGCTGCTGGCCGAGCTGCTGTTGCCGTCGGTTTCCCGGCCGGGCGTGCCTTGGGCCTCGCCGCTGGCGGGCTGTTCTTCGGCCTTGCCCTGGCGCTGTTGCAGCATTTGCTCGACCAGCGCCTGGTTAGCCAGTGCCGCCTGCAAGTCCGGCTGGCGGTCCAGTGCCTGTTCGTAGGCATCCAGGGCGGCTTCCAGTTCACCGCTGCGTGCCAAGGCGTTGCCGCGGTTGTAGTGGTCGGCAGCTGTATCCCCCTGTGAAAATGCCTCGGCGGCCCCTGCATAGTCTCCGGCCTGGTACAGCGCCATGCCGCGCCATTGCGAGTTCTGGAAGTGGCGTGCGGCGCTGGCCGGGCGGTTTTGTTCAAGCAGGTGCTGGCCTTGCTGGTCGGGCCGCAGCCACAGGTCGGTGAACTCGAAGGCGTGGCTGGGCTGAGGCACGGCCAGCAACAACGGCAGGCAGAACAACCAGCCGCGCCGCCCGGCGCAGGCCGCCAGCAGCAGCAGGGGGATGAGCAACCAGTAACCCTGGTCGGCCCAGCTGTCCAACTGCAACGTCTGCCCCTCGTTGCGCGCCGTATGCGGGTTGTCGAACAGCCCCAGGCCGCGCAGGTCGAGGTCGTCGATACGGGCATGCCGGTAGCGCCCGCCGGTACCACTGATAAAACCCTTGAGGGCGGCGTTGTCCAGCCGGGGCAGCAGAATGCCCCCCTGATCGTCCTTGAGATACTCACCGTTGGCCTGCCGCACGGGCGCGCCGTCGCGGCTGCCAATCCCCAGCATCAGCAGGCTTGGCCCCTGGCGGCCCAGCGCCTGGCTGATACCTTGGCGCTCTGCCGCGCTGAGTGACGAACCGATCAACAGCAGCCGCCCCTGGCCCAGGCCGCTCTGGGCCAGTAATGCCAGGCCTTTCTGCACGGCCAGGTCAGCGCGTTGGCCGGCCTTGGGCATGATCGAGGGGTCGATGGCCTCAAGCAGGTTGCGGGTGGTCGCCAGGTCGTCGGACAGCGGCACCAGGGTGTGCGCAGAACCTGCATAGACCACCAGCGCAGTCTGGCTGTCGCGGCGGTGCTCGAGCAGGTCGAGCACCTTGCGCCGAGCCTGCTCCAGGCGGTTGGGCGGGCTGTCCTCGGCGAGCATTTGCGGGGTGAGTTCCAGCAGGATCACCAGCGGGTCGGCGGGGCGCTGGCGGCTCTCTTCCACGCGTTGCCAGCTGGGGCCCAACAGGGCCAGTACCGCCAGTGTCCAGGCCAGGCCCAGGGCCACCCATGGCAGCTTGCTGGTGCTGCCACTGCCGCCCCCCAGCAGCACACCATGGAACGCCGCTGGCAGGATCATCTGCCAGCGCCCGGCGCGCTTGCGCCGGTGCCAGAGCTTGAACAGCAGCCAGGCCAGCACAGGGACGGTCAACAGCCACAGGGGGCGCAACCATTGCGGCCAGAGTTCGATCATCGTGGTTTCCTCAGGCGCAGGCGCTTGAGGCGCTGGCGCCATTCGGGGTGCGGCTGCAGGAAGCGCGGCTTGCGTAACTGGCGTTGCAACAGGTTGTCGGGCCATTGCACTGCCACCACCAGCAGCACGCTCAGTAGCAGCGCCAACGCCAGTGGCCAGGCATACAAGGCCTTGGCCGTACGCGCCTGGGTGGGCTGCTGGGCCACCGGTTCCAACCGGTCAAGGGTATCGCCGATGGCGCTCAGCTCGGCGCCATCGTGGGCGCGGAAATACGCGCCGTGGGTAATCTCGGCGATTTCCCGCAGCGAGGCTTCATCCAGGTCCAGGCTTGGGTTGAGGCCGAGCAGGCCAGGCGTGCCGGTGGCGTCCGGGTTGGCACCGATACCGATGGTGTAGATACGCACGGCCTCCTGCGCTGCCAGCCGGGCAGCGGTCAGCGGGTGAATCTGCCCGCCGTTGTTGGCACCGTCGGTGATCAGCACCAGCACCCGGCTTTGCGCGGGGCGCTGGCGCAGGCGCTTGACCGCCAGGCCAATGGCGTCGCCCAGCGCGGTGTTCTTGCCGGCGATGCCGATTTGCGCTTCGTCAAGGAAGGTGCGCACGGTGCGCCGGTCGAAGGTAAGCGGGGCTTGCAGGTACGCCTGGCTGCCAAACAGGATCAGGCCAACCCGATCGCCCCGGCGGTCCTGCAAGAAGTCGCCCATTAGCGCCTTCACCAGGTCCAGCCGGCTGATATCGTCGTTTTTCCACTGCATGTCGGGGAAGTCCATCGACCCCGACACGTCCACCGCTACCAGCAAGTCACGACCGCTGGCCGCCACTGGCACGGGTTCGCCCAGCCATTGCGGGCGTGCGGCCGCCAGCAGCAACAGCGACCAAATGATGATGAAGGGTGCCTGGTGGCGCCAGGTGGGCAGGTTCAGCCGCGCCCGGCGCCCGGCCAGGCCTTCCAGCTCGCGCAGGAAGCCCACCTTCAGCACCGGCTCGCCGCTGTCGGCAGCCGGCAGCAGCAGCCGTGCCAGCCAAGGCAGCGGCAACAACGCGAAGACCCACGGCCAGGCCAGCTCAAACATGTTTGCGGATCCAGGTTTCGACGGCCTGGCTGAGCCCGACGATTGCCTTGTCGTCGAGCCGACACTCAGGCTTGTAGGCGCCTTCTACCAGCACCATCCAGCGCGTCAGGCCAGCCGCTGGGCAGCGGTTGTCGAGAAACGCCAGCCATTGCCGGCCATTGAGCGTATGACTGTTGGCGAAAGGGTAGTGGCTGCGGCACAAGCGCTTGAGCAATGCATTGAGCTGCTGCAGCCAGGCACCGGCCGGGGCGTTGTCGTAGGGGCGCGCCAGGCGGGCCAGCTCGTCGAGGGCGGCAACACGGGCCGGGTCCAAGGGTTGCTCGGCACGCACCACGCGGCGCTTGCGCGGCCGCCAGTGGCGCACCCGCCACAGGCCCCAGCCTGTCAGTGGCAGCAACGCCAGCAACACCCACCAGCCCGGTGCCGGTGGCCACAGGCTTACAGCGGCCGGTGTGATCAGTGGCTGCAACTGGTCCAGGGGGGTCACGGGTTGCTCCCCCTGCGCTGTGCGCTCAGGTATTCACGCAATTGTTCGATCATCTCGCTCTGGGTGCTCAGCGGCATCAGCAGCACCCGCAGCTTCTGCGCCATCAGCTCCCAGCGTTCGACACGGGCCTCTGCCTGCTGCCGGTAGGCCAGGCGCAGGCCATCGTCCAGGGTGTCGAGCTCCAGTTGCGCCCCACGCTGGGCAAAGCGCAGCAGGCCAGCGGCCGGCAGGGCATGGTCGAGCGGGTCTGACACCGGCATCAGCAGCAGGTCGCAATGCCGTGACAGCATGGCCAGGTGCTGCTCGCACTGAGGGGTCAGCGAGCGCTCGTCACAGATCACGATGGCCAGGCTGCCGGGGCGCAGGACCTCGCGTGCACGGCGCAGGGCCAGGCCCAGGCTGTCGGCCTGGGCAACGCCCTCGGTGTGCAGCGACTGGTTGACCTTGGCCAGCCGGTTGAGCAGTTGCAGCAGGCTCTGCTTGCTGCGCCTGGGCTTGATTTCGTGCGGGTCGTTGTCGCCGAACACCAGGCCGCCGATCCGGTCGTTATGGCCCAGCGCGGCCCAACCGAACAGTGCCGCCGCCTGAGCCGCCAGCACCGACTTGAACATCAGCCCCGAGCCAAAGAACAACCGTTGGCTTTGCTCGACCAGAATGAAGATGGGCCGCTCGCGCTCCTCATGGAACAGTTTGGTATGCGGTTCCTGGGTACGTGCGGTAACCCGCCAGTCGATGTTGCGCACGTCGTCGCCAGCCTGGTAGACCCGCACCTGGTCGAAGTCCACGCCGCGCCCACGCAGCTTGGAGTGGTGCAGGCCCACCAGCGGGCTGCGTTGGCCTGGCTTGGAGAACAGCTGGATCTCGCGCACACGGTGGCGCATGTCGATCAGCTCGGCAAGGCCGATGCGGATGCCGGGTTCGGCCAGCTGGGAGGGCGGCATGGGTCAGGCGACGGCGACGACGTCGAGGATGCGCTGGACCACCCGGTCCTGGTCGATCCCCGCTGCCTCGGCCTCGAACGAGAGGATGATGCGGTGGCGCAGCACATCGAACAGCACCGCCTGGATGTCCTCGGGGCTGACAAAGTCACGCCCGGCCAGCCAGGCGTGGGCGCGGGCGCAGCGGTCCAGGGAGATGGAGCCACGCGGGCTGGCCCCGTAGGCGATCCAGTCGGCCAGCTCGGTGTCGAACTTGGCCGGGGTGCGGGTGGCCATCACCAGCTGTACCAGGTATTCCTCCACCGCATCAGCCATGTACAGGCCCAGGATTTCCTTGCGTGCGGCAAAAATGGCCTGCTGGCTGACCCGGCGCTCGGGCTTGGTTTCGCCGCCCAGGGCTTCGCCGCGGGCCTGGGCCAGGATACGGCGCTCTACAGCAGCGTCGGGGAAGCCGATCTTGACGTGCATCAGAAACCGGTCGAGCTGGGCTTCGGGCAGCGGGTAGGTGCCTTCCTGCTCGATCGGGTTCTGCGTGGCCATCACCAGGAACAGCGGCGACAGGTCGTAGGTGCTGCGGCCCACGCTGACCTGGCGTTCGGCCATGGCCTCGAGCAGGGCGGACTGCACCTTGGCCGGCGCCCGGTTGATTTCGTCGGCCAGCACCAGGTTATGGAAGATGGGCCCCTGCTGGAACACGAAGCTGCCGGTTTCGGGGCGATAGATCTCCGTACCGGTGATGTCGGCCGGCAGCAGGTCAGGGGTGAACTGGATGCGGTGAAACTGCGCTTCGATGCCCTCTGCCAGTTCCTTGATGGCCTTGGTCTTGGCCAGGCCCGGCGCGCCCTCTACCAGCATGTGGCCATCGGCGAGCAGGACGATCAGCAGCCGCTCGACCAGCTTTTCCTGGCCCAGGATCTGGGTGGAGAGAAAGGTGCGCAGCGCGATCAGCGCTTCACGGTGTTCCATCGATGGCGGTTCCTGGTAGGGGGCCACGGGCTGCTGATAGCAGCAGCCCTGGCAAGGGCTGATACTTTAATCCATCCGGGGGGGCGGCGACCAATGGCGGCTTGGAAATTTATCCGCGGCCGTGCGCTGGCAACTGCAGAAATATCCGGCCCAGGGTGGGGCATTGGCTGATGGTGGGGCGGTGGCGGGCGGCGCTTGCTTGTGTTTTTCAGCGAGCAGGCGCGACCATGATGAAAGCCGATAGCCCCACCTTTGACTCAACCAGCCCAGTCACACTGCGCTTTGGCGTGTTTTTCGACGGTACGGGTAACAACCAGCACAACGCGCTGGCGCCATCACCCAAGGGCGGGAAGGGCGCGAGCTACGAGAGCGCCCTGACCAATGTGGCCCTGTTGCACGCGCTCTACCCGGTGCATCCGTTGCGGGGCAAACCATTGCAAGTGTGCTTCAAAGTTTACGTGGCCGGTATCGGCACCCAGGCCGGGGAGGCGGACGATGCGTATTCGTCGGCGACCGGCCGCGGCCGTAGCGGGGTGCAGGCGCGGGTGGAGGAGACCTTGGCCGACATCGCCCGGGCGTTGGCGCAGTGGCGGCAGCAGCACCCGCACGCCAACGTGCAGTGCGTGGCGTTCGACCTGTTTGGCTTCAGCCGTGGCGCCGCAGCGGCGCGGCACCTGGCCAACCTGTTGCATGATCGCGGTGCGATACCGCTGAACTGCGCTGTGAATGTGAATTTCGTCGGCCTGTTCGACACGGTGGCGGCCATCATCGCACCGCTACGAGGCGGCTTCGACCCGGCTGACGAACGCCTGGGTGGCCTGCGCCTGGGCCTGAGTGCCGGCATTGCCCGGCAGGTGGTGCAGTTGGTGGCTGCCGATGAGCAGCGGCATAACTTCCCGTTGGTACTCAGTGGCCACGACATCCGGTTGCCGGGTGTGCATTCGAACATCGGCGGGGGCTACCCGGACACGACCCATGAGCAGGTATTGCTGTGCAAGCCTGAGTCCCAGTACGTGCCGTTGGCCACGCGTGTCGAGAACACGGGTGCCTACGCCAGAGTGGCTGCCTTGCAGAGTGCCCTGGCTGGCAAGCTGGGTGATCCGGCCCCGGAACTGGTGACCTGGGAGCACCCCGTCCCTGGCGGCGCGCGGGGCGAGGAACAGAAGCAGGTCTATGTGGCGCTGAGCCGAGCACGAGACGTGGCGGGGCATCTGTCGCGGGTGTACCTGAGCATCATGCATGCATTGGCGCTGCGGGCCGGCGTACCCCTCGCGCCGCTGGGCAATGACCCGCATCACCAGGTGCCTGAAGACTTGCATGCCATAAGTCGCAAACTGCATGCTTACGCGTTGGGCGAGCAGAAGCAGCTGGGGCTGGACGCCGCCGAAGCCCGCCTGCTGCAAGCCCGCTACGTGCATACATCGGCGCACTGGAATGCCCTCAAAGGGCTGCGCAGCAGTGCACTCGACGCGTTGTTCATCAACCGGCCCGCGGCGGCGGGCCGGGTAATCCTTGCCAACCCGGTCTAGCGGCTGTTCGGGGCGCGGCTGAGCGCCTGGGTTGGCGCCACCTATCGATCACGTTGATGAATACTATCGACTGGCGTGCCTCGGGCTCTGCCGCCCAGCCCTCTACAATCACCCCCCCTGATGTCACCCGCCTTGCGCCTATTCCAGGCGCCCTGTAATGGAATTTTGCCCAATGCCAAGCGCCAGCCCGGCCCCTCGCGGTTTGCCCGAGCACAATCAACAGAGCCTGACCCAGCAGTGGTTGGCAATTCTTTCGGTCGCCGTCGGCGCATTCGCCCTGGTGACCAGTGAATTCCTGCCGGTGGGGGTGCTCAACGATGTGGCCAACGACCTGGGCATCAGTGCCGGCCTTGCCGGGCTGATGGTGACCTTGCCCGGTATCATGGCCGCCCTGGCGGCACCGGCCATTTCCGTAGGGGTTGGCGGGCTCGACCGTCGTTACCTGCTGATCGGCCTGACGCTGGTGATGATCCTGGCCAACGCGATAGTGGCCTTCGCCAGCAACTTCCACCTGTTGCTGCTCGGCCGCGTGCTGCTGGGCGTGAGCATCGGCGGCTTCTGGGCAACCGCCATCGCGCTGAGCGGCCGCCTGGCACCTGACAGCATGGGCGTGGCCAAGGCCAACTCGATCATCATGGCCGGTGTCACACTGGCCACGGTGGTGGGCGTACCGGTAGGTACCTGGCTGAGTGGCTTGATGGGCTGGCGCATGACCTTTCTGGTCACTGCACTGGTCGGCGTGCCGGTGCTGTTGGCCCAGGTGTTCCTGCTGCCACGGCTGATGCCGGAGCAGGCCATCCGCGTGCGTGACCTGCCCGCGCTGTTCATCAACCCGCAGGCGCGTGTCGGCCTTATTGCGGTGCTGCTGATAGGCATGGCGCACTTTGCCGCCTACACCTACGTCGCGCCGTTCTTCAAGCAAAGTGCGGGTTTCGACGGGCCCACGATCGGTTCACTGTTGCTGCTCTACGGGGTGGCTGGCTTCATGGGCAATATCTTTGCAGGGTTCGCTGCCAACCGAAGCGTGCGTCACAGCCTGTTGCTGGTAGCGCTGCTGATTGCGCTGAGCACTGCGTTGTTCCCGCACTTCGCCACCGACATGAGCGGTGCGGCGATGCTGATTGCCCTGTGGGGCTTCGCCTTCGGCGCGTTCCCCGCGTGCGCCAACATCTGGATGTTCGTGGTAGCGCCCAAGGATGTGGAGCGGGGCATGCCGCTGTTCGTGGCCATGTTCCAGGTGATTATCGCGGTGGGGTCGTTCTTTGGCGGCCAGGTGGTCGACCACCTGGGCACCGGCGTATTGCTGAGCATGGCCACTGCCCTTGCAGGGTGTGGCTTTGTGACCGTGCTGGTATTGGGGCGTGGTGTCAGCAATGAGTTGGCTGGGCAGCCTGGCTGATCGAAGTGCCAGCCCCATCCAACTGAACGTTGCGCAATGCTGCCCGGTCGCATCTTTACACCACTTAATAAGGATGTGCGTCATGAAAGCGATCAAGCAACTGTTCACTGGCCTTGCCCTGATTGGCACCCTGGGCGCTGCTTCGGCCTGGGCTGATCAGCCTGGCGCTGACTGGAAAGTGAACAAGGACCAGGCCGAGGCTGCCCTGAAAGGTGCTGGCTACACCCAGATTACCAAGATCGAGGCAGACGATGGTCACTGGGAAGGTGAGGGCATCAAGGCCGATGGCAAGCAGTATGAATTCAAGGTCGACCCTCGCGATGGGCGCATCGTCAAGGATGAGTTGGACGACTGATCAAGTGCCAGGCCCGCGCAGTCGTGCGGGCCTGGTGCGTTCGATCAGCGGCGCAGCAGGCGCGACACCACCAGGGTGATGGCTGCGGTAATTGCCAGTGCGGCAATAGGTTTTTCCTTGACGAAGGTCGACACGCAATCCACGGCATCGCCGTAGCTTTTGGTCACCTGGCCTGCCGCCTGGCGGCCTTCGCCTTCGGCTTCCAGTGCCGGGTCATCTACCAGCCGGCCCACAGCGCTCTGTGCCTTGCCTGCAAGATTCTCTGCTACACCTTCGATCTGTTCGCGCTTCATGGTTTGGTCATCCTTTCTCTGAACGGCATGGGTTAACAGCACAAGGTTAGGGCGCCCAGGGTGTGGAATGGTTCAAACTCAGCGTAAACGGTGCAGGGTTGGCCATCTCGCCGTCAGCGTGCCTTGTCTTCCAGCAGGCGCGCCCCGCTGCCTTGCTGGCCCAGTACGTCCTGCGGGTTACGCAGCGGGCATTCATCCAGTGACAGGCAGCCGCAGCCTATGCAGTTGTCCAGGTTGTCGCGCAAGGCCTCCAGCATGCGAATGCGGCTGTTCAGGTCTTCGCGCCAGGCGCTGGACATTTCACCCCACTGGGCGGCCGTGAGCTTGCTGTTGGGCGGATAGCGCCCCAGGGCGCGCTTGATTTCTTCCAGGGCGATGCCGGTACGTTGGGCCACTTTGATGATTGCCAGCGTGCGCAGCACCAGGGACGGGTAGCGGCGCTGGTTGCCAGCCGTGCGGGTGCTGGCGATCAAGCCTTTGCTTTCGTAGAAGTGCAACGCCGATACGGCCACGCCGCTGCGCCTGGCCACTTCGCCCACCGTCAGCATCCGGGTTTTGTCCGCTGCCATGCGTCTTTTCTCCAGGGGTCAGGGGGCAGGTGAGGGGGAGCGGTCCCGGCGCATCTGCGTCACCAGGCTAAAACGGTCGGCAGGGTGGACCGTTTCAGAGACTGCCATCAAATCACCGTTTTCTTCACGGTAGTGGCGGATGATCTCTAGCCCGGGCGCCCCAGCCTCGGCTTTCAGGGCACGGGCCACCTCGGCGCTGAGCACCACAGCCCGTACCTGCTGGTCCACCACCGCGATCACCCGGCCATAGTGCTGCTCGATGAGCCCTGCAATCAGCTGATCGGGGTTTGCCTGAGCCTTCTCGATGACCTGTTCGTAGTCCCGTTGCGCGTACACATCCGTCCAGCACAGCGGCGCGGCGTTCTGCTGATGGTCTACACGGATGCTGGACACACAGAAGTAATGCTCGCCCGGCACCAGGCCCAGCCGTGCCGCCTCGCTCAGGTCCGCCACAAAGTGACGCACGTTCTGGATTTCCCGCTGCTGGGTCTCGGCAAGGTGGGCGAGGTCGGCAATGCTGGCCAGTGAGTGGGAGTAACCACCACGCGGGCTGCTGGCCTCGACCCGGGTACCCACGCGCTTGCGCCGCGACACCATGCCCTGGCCCAGCAACTGGTCAATCGCCGCCCGCACCGTGTGGCGGCTCACGCTGTATAGCTCGCACAGCTCGAACTCGGTGGGCAGCAAGCCGCCCACCGGGTAGCGGCCGCTGGCAATGGCCTCCATCAAGTCCTTGGCCACGATGGCATAGCGCGCCTTGTTCATACCTTTGGTCTGTCTCGCAAATTTCGTCGGTTGACAGTGTAACAGCGACAGGGCAAGAATTATGTACGTACATTAGATATATGTACGGTCAAAAATAACATTTCAGGATTCCAGCCCATGTCCACCACCGTTTTCGACTCCACCCTGTTCCGCGACATGTTCGGCACTGCCGAAATGCGCGCCGTGTTCTCAGATAAATCGCTGATCGAGCGGTACATCGAAGTGGAGGTCGCCCTGGCCAAGGCCCAGGCGCGCTGCGGCGTGGTGCCTGCCGAAGCGGCCGCCCAGATCGCCCGGCTGTCGCGCTACGAAGACCTGGACTTGGCGCTGATGCAGCATGAAACGGAGATTGTCGGCTACCCGATCCTGCCGCTGGTGGAGCAGCTGTCCAAGCTCTGCGGCGAGGCTGGCCGCTACGTGCACTGGGGCGCCACCACACAGGACATCATGGACACGGCCGTGGTGCTGCAAGTACGCGCTGCACTGGCCATCGTCGGCCGGGATATCCAGGCCGTGCGCGGCCTGCTGGCGGAGCTGGCGCAGCGTTACCGTGACACGCCGATGGCCGGCCGCACGCACCTGCAGCACGCGCTGCCCATCACCTTTGGCTACAAGTGTGCCGTGTGGCTGAGCATGTTTGACCGCCATGCCGAGCGCCTGGTGCAACTGCGCCCACGGGTAGAAGTGGGGCAGTTTGCCGGTGCCGCCGGTACCCTGGCTTCGCTGGGTGACAAAGGCCTGGAGGTGCAGGCCGCGCTGATGGACGAACTGGGCCTGGGCATACCGCAGGCTACCTGGCACGTGGCGCGCGACGGGCTGGCCGAAGCGCTGAATTTCCTCGGCCTGGTCAGCGCGTCGCTGGGCAAGGTGGCGCTGGACATCATGATGATGATGACCAGCGAGTTGGGCGAAGCCTACGAGCCGTTCGTCAAGGGCCGCGGCGCCAGCAGCACCATGCCGCAGAAGCGCAACCCCATCTCCTGCGAGCTGATGTACGCCGCGGCCAAGGGCGTGCGCCAGCAGGCAGGCCTGATGCTCGATGCCATGATCCAGGACTTCGAGCGCTCCACCGGCCCATGGCAGGCCGAATGGATCGCCATCCCCGAAGCGTTCGCGCTGACCGCCGCCTCCCTGGGCCAGGCGCGGTTCATGCTGGCCGGGCTGGACGTGCGCACCGAGCGCATGCGCAAGAACCTGGACATGACCCAGGGCCTTATCGTTGCTGAAGCCGTGATGATGGGGCTTGCCCCGGCCTTGGGCCGCCAGGTGGCGCATGACGTGGTGTATGCCGCCTGCCGCCTGGCCAACGACCAGGGCATCAGCCTGCTGGAAGCCCTCAAAGCCCAGGGTGAAGCGACTGCGCGCCTGGACCTGGCGACGCTGGAGCACCTGTGCGACCCGGGCAACTACCTGGGCCTGGCGCCACAGATGGTCGACCAGGCACTGGCCTGGCCCGCTGCCGTACCCCGCTGAAAGCCCGCTGCCCGGCCATGTCGGGCCATGACGGGTGACCTCCTACAAAAACAATGAGAACGCTACCATGGCTTCCACTTCGAAAAAGCCGCTGTACAAGGACCTCACGTTCCAGGTGCTGGCGGCGATGCTGCTCGGTATTGCCTTCGGCTTCATCGCCCCCGAACTCGCTGCCAAGTTCAAGATGCTCGGGGACATCTTTCTCAAGTTGATCAAGACGGCCGTAGCACCCCTGGTGTTCTTCACCGTGGTGCACGGTATTGCCTCCGCCGGCGACATCAAGCGGGTCGGCAAGGTGGGCTGGCGGGCGTTGGTGTACTTCGAGCTGTTGTCCACCTTCGCCCTGGCGCTGGGGCTGCTGTGGGGCAACCTGATCGGCATCGGCTCGGGCATGCACGGGGCCCACGCCAGCGGGGCGGCTACGGCGGCGGCCAACGCAGCGGTGGCCAAAGGGCATGCGCCCACGTCCACGGTCGAGTTCATCTACGGCATCTTCCCCGACAACTTCGTCGGTGCCTTCGCCGGCGGGCAGTTGTTGCAGGTGCTGGTGATTGCGGTGTTGTTCGGCTTCGCGTTGCTGGCGCTCAAGCAGGAGCGCCGGGTGGTGATCGAGGACGGCCTGAACCGAGTGTCGGAATGCTTCTTCGAGTTCATCAACCTGATCATGAAGTTCGCCCCCCTCGGTGCATTTGGCTCCGTTGCCTATGCGGTGGGCAGCAATGGCTCGGCCGTGCTCATGTCGCTGGCCAACCTGGTGCTGATGTTCTACCTGGCCATCGCGTTCTTCCTGTTCGTGGTGCTGGGCGCCGTGTGCCGGGTCTCGGGCTTCAGCCTGTGGCGCTTCCTGCGTTATATCAAGGACGAGATCCTGATCGTGCTGGGCACGGCCTCGTCGGAAAGCGCATTGCCGCGCTTGCTGCAGAAGCTCGAGCGCTTCGGCTGCTCCAAGCAGAGCGTTGGCCTGGTGTTGCCCACCGGTTACGCGTTCAACCTAGACGGTACGTCCATCTACATGTCGATGTGCGTGCTGTTTATCGCCAACGCCTACGGTGTACCGCTGGGCTGGGAGCAACAACTGGGTATTCTGGCCATCATGCTGGTGACTTCCAAGGGCGCCGCCGCCGTGTCCGGTGGCAGCTTTGTGGTATTCGCCGCCACGGTGACGGCCATCGGCATACTGCCGGTGGAAGGGCTGGCACTGCTGTTTGGCGTATACCGCTTCATGTCCATGGCCATGGCAGCCTGCAACACCATCGGCAACAGCGTGGCGACCGTAGTGGTGGCCAAGTGGGCGGGGGAGTTCACAGAGCAGTCGGCGCGTGAGGAATACACCCGCGTGCTGGGCCGAGCGCCAGGTGCCGTGCTTTGACATGATTCACCCAGCAAGACGTGCCGGGGCGCTTGCGCCCCAGGCATTCACCTGGCCGGGCGTGTTCTGAGCAACAACGCCCCCAGCGCGCAGCCGAGCAGTGCCAGGCACGCCAGGTAGAACGCGTCGCTGTAGGCCATCAGGTAGGCTTCGCGGCGAATGGTCCCGGCCAGCCCTTCCAGCATCTGCTGCGGGTGGGGCAGCCAGGTGGGCACCGTTTGGCCGAGGCGGGCCTGCACCTGGGGCTCGAATACCGTCACGTGCTCATGGATGCGCGCACTGTGAAAGCGCTCGCGGCTCGCCACCAGTTGGGTTAGCCCTGCGGTACCAATGGCACCGCCCAGGTTGCGCAGCATCGAGAACACCGCAGACGCCGAGCCGGCCTCCCGCTTGTCCAGCCCGGCCACGGCCAGTACCGACAAGGCCACCATGATGAACGGCTGCCCGATGCCACGCACCACCGTGGATGGGATGATCACGTTGTCGGCGCTGTCCGCGCTCAGGCTGGCCCCCAGCCAGCACCCGAGGGCCATGATCAGAAAGCCGCTGGCGACCATGAACTTGGCACTGGTCCAGCCCATCAGCCGCGGCATCAGCGGGGCCAGTACCAATTGCACCACCCCATAGGCAATCAAGGTGACCCCGACATCGTGGGCGCTGAACCCCTGTATCTGGGACAGGTAGTTAGGCACCAGAAACACCAGGCCAAACGTGGCGGCACCGAAGATGAACATCGCCAGGCTGGCCACGCCGAAGTTGTAGCGGCCCAGCAAGCGCAGGTTGATGAAGGCGCGGCGGCCAAGCAACTGCGTCGCCACGAACACCACCAGGGCGGCCGCCGACACCACGCTCATGCCGGTGATGAAGGGCGAGCCGAACCAGTCCAGCCGGCCGCCTTCCTCCAGCACCACCTGCAGGCCCCCCAGGCCGATCACCATGGCCGCGATGCCAGGCCAGTCACCCTTGCGCAACAACTGCAACTGCATGGGTTTGGCGTCGATCGACCAGGCGATGGCCACCAGCAGGGCGATGCCGGGGAACAGTTGCAGGTAGAAGATCCAGCGCCAGGAGTAGGCATCGGTCAGCCAACCGCCAATGGACGGGCCTGCCGCCTGTGCCACACTGTTGGCCAGGCTGAACAGCGCCATGCCCATGGCCATGCGGCTGGGTGGCAGTTCGGTGATGATCAGCTGGAACGACAACGGGATCAGCACAGCCCCGGCGGCACCCTGGATAACCCGGATGGCAATCATTGCCTCCAGGTTGGGCGCCCAGGAGCAGGCTACCGACGCGATCAGGAAGATCAGGGAGCCGGTCCACATCACCCTGCGCAGCGAAAACACCTCAACCAACCATGCCGTCAGCGGAATCATCACGATCTCGGCCACCAGGTAGGCGGTGGAAATCCATGAGCCTTCTTCGAAGCTGGCGCCCAGCGAGCCGCGAATTTCCGGCAGGGCAGCACTGGTGACGTGCACGTTCATGCCCGCCATGAAGCAGCCGAACAGGCCCCCCAGCACGGCCACCCAGGCACGCAGCGGCACTGCAGGTTCAGGGCGCATCGGCAGGCTCCGCATCGCGAGTATCCACGGTGGCCACCACCGACATGCCGGGCCGCAGTGGGCCGTGCAGCGGTGAATCGAGCAGGATGCGCACGGGAAAACGCTGCACGATCTTGGTGAAGTTGCCGGTGGCGTTATCGGACGGCAGCAGGGCGAAGACGTTGCCCGAGGCAGGCGAGAAACTCGCCACGTGCCCCTGCAGTGGCTTACCGGCGAAGCCGTCCACCTGAATGCGCACTGCTTGCCCGGGGCGCATGCGGGTCAACTGGGTTTCCTTGTAGTTGGCCACCACGTAGGCCTGCTGTAACGGCACAACCGCCAGCAGCGGCTGGCCGGGCACCACGTACTGGCCGGCACGCGCTCGGCGTTGGCCGACGACGCCGTCGATCGGGGCGCGGATAACGGTGTCCTGCTCGTCAAGCTCGGCCAACTGCTGTTCTGCGCGGGCACGAGCCAGGGCAGCCTGGCGCTGCTCCAGTGTGGCATCGGCCTGAGCGGCAAGGGCCTTGGCCACACGCTGCTGTGCCCGCTGCTCACGCCAGGCTGCTTCGGCGCCTTGCTCGGTGGCCAGCGCCTGGCTGGCCTGGGCGCTGGCGCTTTCCAGCCGTTGCAGGGTGGCGGCTTCGTCGCGCACCAGGCCACGGTAGCGCTGCAGGTCCAGCTGGCTTCGCTGGCGTTCGGCCCGGGCGCTGCGCACCGCTGCTTCGGCCTGGAGCACAGCCTGTTGTTGCTGGTTGATGCGCTCGGCGGCCACCTGCTGATGGGCCCGGGCCGCCGTGACTGCCGCCTTGGCTTCTGCCACGGCGGCCATGGCGCTGCCCAGGCGGGCGCGATAGTCGCGTGCCTGCAGGCGTACCAGCACATCGCCCGCTTTTACCGGCTGGTCGTCGTTCACTTGCACCTTGGCTACATGACCGGCCACACGCGGGCTGAGTGCTACCCAGTCTGCACGCACATAGGCGTCATCGGTGCTTTCCAGGTAGCGGCCTGTGGTCACCCAGTAAAAGGTAAACGCCAGCGTGGCGAGCAGGCCCACCGCACCGGCAGTCATTGACATCAGGCGCCTGCTTGCCAGGCTGCGGGCCTGGGGCTCGGTAGACGCCGGTGTGGAGGTTTGTGCGGCAGCATTCATGGTGGTTGCTTCCTGGGTGAGACTGTTGCGGGTGTGTTGCACGGAACTACCGTCCGGGGACGAGGCTTACCAGCCGCCGCCCAGTGCGCGGAACAACTCGATCTGGGCACTGGCAACACTGCCTTGGGCGGCGATGTTGCGGTCTTGCAGGCGGATCAGCTCGCGCTCACTGTCGAGCAGTGCCAGGCCGTCCACGGTGCCAGCACGGTGGTTGCTGCGGGCCAGGTCATAGCCGCGCTGGCTATGCGCCAGGGCACTGGCCAGTGCCTGCAGGCGTTGCTGCGTGGCGTCATGGCGCGCCAGCGCCTGGCGGACGTCTTTCAGAGCCCCCAGCGCCACGCTCTGGTAATGGGCAACTTGGGCTTGCTGCAGCGCTTGGGCCTTGCTCAGGCGGGCACGGTTGGCCTTGAGGTTGGGGAATTCCCAGTGGATCAACGGGCCGATGCCGAAGGTAATCGCCCGGCTGCCCCCCACATTGCCCAGCCGATGGTCTGAGGCGCTGAGTTGGGCACCGAAACTGACTTTGGGGTACAGGTCGGCCTTGGCGATCTGCGTTTGCAGGCTCGCGGCCTGCAACTCACGTTCGGCCTGGCGCACGTCCGGCCGGCGCGCAAGCAGGTGCCAGCCATCGCCGGCTGGCAACGGGCCTGTGAGCCTGGGGATGGCTGTACAGGGCGGCTGCGGCTGAACGGTCGCCTGCCCGCCCAGCATGCTCAGCTCGAACTGCGCAATGTCGCGCCCGGCCTCAAGCACTGGCAGCCGGGCCCGCACCTGGTCACGCAGGCTGAGCAACCGTTCGCTGTCCAATGCGGTAGCGGCGCCAGCCTGGCGCTGACGATCACTGAGCCATAGGCTGTTGTCCAGCGTGCTCAGGGCTTGGTGCGCGGCTGCTATCCGGGCCTGGTAGACGCACTGCTGCACGTAGGCCCGGGTGGTCTGGGCGACTACCTGCAACCGCAGCAGATCGTGGGCCGCCGCGTTCGCCTGCGCGTGCGCTGAGGCCCGCTCGATGGCGGCCCGCACCTGGCCCCAGGCGTCCACCTGGTAGGCCAGCTCGACGCCGGGGCTGAACTGCCATTGGGCCGCCGCATGGGTATGGGTCGCCTCGGCGAGGGTCTGGTCATCGGTGCTTTTGCCGTAGGTGGCGGCAAGGTTCAGCGAGGTGGCAGGCAGGCGCTGCGCCTGGCGTTCACCCATACCTGCCAGCATGGCCTGCACGTTCGCCTTGGCTTGCGCCAGGTCCTGGTTGTTGGCGAGGGCCTGTTCGACCCAGCGGTCGAGTTGCGGGTCGCGCAGTAACTGCCACCACCGCTCAGGCAATGGCTGCTGGCTGATGCTAGCCGAGGTATAAGTCAGCGGATTCGGCAGGCTGCCTGCGAACGTGGGGTCGGGTGTAGGCTGCCGGGCGCAGGCTGCCAGCAGGCTCAAGCCGATCACGGTGCACAGCCGTGTGGGGGAGGGCAGGGTTGGCAGTAAACGCATCACGACGCTCTCGGAAGGTGTGATGCGAGGTTAGCGAGGGCGCCACAGGCGGCGCTGCCGCAAGCGGGACAACCCTGTGCGTCAGCAGGACAATGTGCGCTCGCCAGGGCGGGGGTTCTGGCATTGGCTGGGGGCGTAGCCAAGGATGCGCTTGAACATCGCCGCGAAGGCGCTGGCGCTCTGGTAGCCGTGGTCCAGGGCGACAGCGAGAATGGGCTGGCCTGCCGCCAGGCATTGCTGGCTCAGCATGACCCGCGCCCTGGCACGCCATTGCCCATGGGACATGCCCAGTTCACGCTGGAACAGCCGTGCCACGTTGCGCGCACTCATGTTCAGCTGCTGGCCGCATTGCTCCAGGGTGAGGTCCTGGGCGGGGGCCTGCAGGAAGCGTTCGCACCAGGTGCGCAGGCGTGCATGACGGGGCATTGGGATGAAGGTATCGACGCGCACGGCACCGGCCAGTTCGGCCAGGATCAGCGCCCGCACGTGGTCGCCATCCTGTACGCCCAGCATGCGCGAGGCGGCGAGTATCAGTTCGCGCAGCAGGCCTGATACCACGATCACTTGGCAGGTTTCGACCTGCGCTTCAAGCAACAGGGACCGCATGGACACCGCGCCCTCGGTGCGGATGCCATGGCTGACCCCGGCTGGCATCCATAGCGCATGGCCGCCCTGAATCACCCAGTTGCCGCGCTCGCTGCTGACATGCACCACGCCACTGGCCGCGTAGATCAACTGGTCATGGGCGTGGCAGTGACTGGCGACGACATCGCCGTGGGTGTAGTCCATTTCAAGCGTTTGCATGCAGGGGATCCTCAATAATGGATCCAATTGTAAGCCTGTGAGGGCTGCTCAAGATTGCTCAGAATGGCTAATAGCTAGGGTTTATTGATCAAATATCGCTCCAATGGAGCGATCAGTGATGTTCAATTGCTTGGCTGCACACTGTTCAAGCAAGCCTGGGCGAACCGCCTACGCGCTCGCCCCTTGGGTTTCAGCAGCATTCAGACTCCAGTTTGAGCAGATCCTCGAGGGTCTGCCTGCGTCGAATCATCCGCAACGTGCCGGCTTCGATCAGGAACTCTGGCAGCAGCGGCCGGCTGTTGTAGTTGGACGACATGGACGCCCCATAAGCGCCGGCATCATGAATGACCAGCAGGTCGCCCACCTGGGCCTGGGGCAGGTCCTGTGGCGTCAGCTCGTGCTCGTCCTGGGTGAACACGTCACCCGATTCGCAGAGCGGCCCGGCGACGACGGTCGGTTGCCGTGGGCGCTCCACGGGCTGGCCGTTTGCGTCCAGCAGCGTCATGCGGTGGTAGGCCCCGTACATGGCAGGGCGCATCAAGTCGTTGAAGCCGGCGTCGATCATAACGAACGTGTTGCGCCCCACCTGTTTCACGGCGCGCACTTCAGCCACCAGGTAGCCGGACTCGGCTACCAGAAAGCGCCCGGGTTCTATTTCCATGCGCACGGGGTGGCCCAGCATGGCTTCGACTTCCTTGCGGGCAACGGCCCAGGTTTGCGCATAGCGCTGCAGGTCAACCGGTTTGTCCGTGCTGCGGTATGGCGTGGACAGCCCGCCGCCGATGGAAAACGCCTCGATATCGGTGCCTAGGCGGCCCACGAGCTCGATCATCGACCTGGCCACCTGCTCCAGGTGCTGGTAATCCACCCCGGAGCCGATGTGCATGTGCACGCCCACCAGGTGCAAACCATAGGCCCGGATACACGCCAGTGCCTCGTCCAGTTCTTCGTGCCAGATACCGTGCTTGCTGTTTTCACCGCCGGTATTGGTCTTGCGGCTGTGCCCATGCCCGTAACCCGGGTTGATGCGGATCCACACCCGGTGCCCTGGGGAACGTTCCCCCAACTGGCGCAGCATGTCGATGGAGCCTGCATTCACCTCGATGTGCTCGGCCACCACGCGCTCGAGGGTGGCCCGGTCCAGTGCATCACAGGTCAGCACCACCCCGGCAGGCTCGCCATCCACACGAGCGCCCGCGGCAAAGGCGCGTTCCATTTCACCCAGTGATACGGCATCCAGCACCAGCCCGTGGGCACGCATCAGGCGCAATACATGCAGGTTGGGGTTGGCCTTTTGGGCAAAGCGCACGGTGTCGAACACCTGCAACTGGCTGATGCGCTCGGCGATGGTGGCGGCATCATAGGCCCAAAGCGGCGAGCCATGCTGGCGAACGGCGTCGGCAAGCAGGGTGAAGGGTGCAGTCATGGTCAGGTTCTTCATAGGTGGCAAAGGTAAGCAGCATGGGCGAAACCTTCAATTCATAAAAATAGCTTTTCTTTTGTTAATCATTCATTTTGGATATGCCCGTCCATTACTCCCGGGATTGCGATGCCACTCACTGCCCGCCACATCGAAGTGTTTCGCGCCATCATGACTGCCGGCAGCGTCACGGGCGCCGCGCGGCTGCTCTTCACGTCGCAGCCTACTGTCAGCCGCGAGCTTGCTCGCCTGGAGCAGGTTTCGGGGTTGCACTTGTTCGAGCGGGAAAGTGGCCGGCTGGTAGCCACTGCCCAGGCGCTGTTGTTGATCCAGGAGGTGGAGCGGGCGTATGTGGGGCTGGAGCGGATTGACCGCTTCGCCCAGGCCATCCGCAACTTCGAGCAAGGCCGGCTGGCCATCACTTGCCTGCCCCTGTTCTCGCAGACGTTATTGCCCAGAGCCTGCCAGCGCTTTCATCAGCAGCACCGGGGCGTCAGCGTGAGCATCCTGGCGCAGGAGTCACCGCTGCTGGAGGAGTCACTGGTTGCCCAGCAGCACGATCTTGGCCTGACAGAAACCGAGCAGGTACCCCGTGGCGCGTATGGCGAGTTGCTGTTCAGCGCCAACATGGTGTGCGTGCTGCCCGAGCATCACCCGCTGCAGGCCAAGGCCGAGCTCGCGCTCAGTGACTTCCACGAGGTCGACTTCATCAACCTGGCCAGCCTTGACACGTACCGCCAGCGGCTGGACCAGCAGTTCCGCGCGGCCGGGGTAAACCGGCGTACGGTGATCGAAACCACCAGCGCAGCGTCCGTGTGCGCGATGGTCAGGCAAGGCCTGGGTGTAGCGATCATCAACCCGCTGAGCGGGTTGGAGGCGGCGCAGGCTGGGTTGCCGATCAGAAGGTTGCAGGTGCAGGTGCCCTACAAGGTCATGTTGATCCGGCCAGACCACCGCCCGGCCTCCACCGCCGTGGCGCCGTTCTGCGAAGCCTTGCGCGAGCAGGCCCGGCACATGCAGCTCGCCCTGCGCTAGGCATCAAAGGTCGCAGACAAACGTACCGGTGCCATCCAGGATGTTTTCCAGGGTCTGCCTGACCTCATCCAGGTCGCTCAACTCACTGGTCAGGTTGATCTGCAGCACCGCGTCGCCCTTCAGGGCATCGCGGTCGCCGGCGGCCACTTCGATCAGCAGGCGACGGGCGCTCAGGGTCACTTTCAGCCCATCCAGAGTCGACGGCTCGTCGTCCAGGGTGAGGTCCACCGTGTCTTCGTCCGGGTAGCGGGTCAGCAGGAACATCTGGCCCTTGTCACTGTGGCAGCACAGGGTAGCCATGTTGTCTTCCTCGTCATCGCAAGGGGTAGCGAACAGCAGGGCGGTATCGATTTGCATGGCAAGGGCTCGGATCAAAGGAAACGGAAGGGAATTCTGACAGTCTTGCTGGTAGGCATAAACGTAAAGTTACCGCCCCTTGAACGAAATTGTCGCAGCGCTGCAAGCCTTGATGACCGGTCAGTCGGTAAGCTTCGCCCAGCCCTGGGCGTGCCTGCGCACGTTCAACGCCTGATTTCACCGTTCGCCTTGGCACGGGTTGGCTATGGTAGACCCGTGCACGGCGCACGCAGCGACGCTTCAACTACTACAAAGCCCAAGCGGAGTACCACAGATGGCGTTCTTCACCGCAGCCAGCAAAGCCGACTTCCAGCATCAACTGCAAGCGGCCCTGGCGCAGCACATCAGCGAACAGTCCCTGCCACAAGTGGCGCTGTTCGCCGAGCAGTTCTTCGGCATCATCTCACTGGACGAACTCACCCAGCGCAGGCTTTCCGACCTGGCCGGCTGCACCCTCTCGGCCTGGCGCGTCATCGAGCGGTTCGACCCCGCCCAGCCCGTGGTGCGCGTGTACAACCCCGAATACGAACGCAATGGCTGGCAATCGACCCATACCGTGGTCGAGGTGTTGCACGACGACCTGCCGTTCCTGGTGGATTCGGTACGCACCGAGCTCAACCGCCGCGGCTACAGCATTCATACCCTGCAAACCACCGTGCTGAGCGTGCGCCGTGGCGCCAAGGGCGAACTGCTCGAACTGCTGCCAAAAGGCAGCCAGGGCGAGGGCGTCGGCCACGAGTCGCTGATGTACCTGGAGATCGACCGCTGCGCGAACGCCGCCGAGCTGAATGTACTGGCCCGCGAGATCGAGCAGGTGCTGGCTGAAGTGCGCGTTGCGGTGGCCGACTTCGAGCCGATGAAGGCCAAGTTGCGTGAGGTGGTTGCCCAGGTCGAGCAGACCGCGTTCGGCCCGGCACAGCACGAAAAAGCCGAGGTAACGGCGTTTCTCGAATGGCTGCTGGACAACCACTTCACCTTCCTGGGCTACGAAGAGTTCACCGTCCAGCAAACCGCCGATGGCGGCCAGATGGTGTATGACGAACAGTCGTTCCTGGGCCTGCCCCGGCGCCTGCGGGTGGGCCTCACGGCCGAAGAGCTGCGTATCGAAGACTACGCGGTAGCCTACCTGAACGAGCCGCTGCTGCTGTCGTTCGCCAAGGCTGCCCTGCCTAGCCGCGTGCACCGCCCGGCGTACCCAGACTATGTGTCCATCCGCCAGCTGGACGCCGACGGGCGGGTGCTCAAGGAGCACCGCTTCATGGGCCTGTACACCTCGTCGGTGTATGGCGAGAGCGTGCATGCCATCCCCTACATCCGCGGCAAGGTTGCCGAAGTGGAGCGCCGTTCCGGTTTCGACGCCAAGGCGCACCTGGGCAAGGAGCTGGCCCAGGTACTGGAAGTGCTGCCCCGTGACGACCTGTTCCAGACCCCGATCGATGAGCTGTTCAGCACGGTCATGGCCATCGTGCAGATCCAGGAGCGCAACAAGATCCGCGTGTTCCTGCGCAAGGACCCTTACGGGCGCTTCTGTTACTGCCTGGCCTACGTGCCCCGCGAGGTGTACTCCACCGAAGTGCGGCAGAAGATCCAGCAGGTGCTGATGGAGCGCCTGAAGGCCAGCGACTGCGAGTTCTGGACGTTCTTCTCGGAGTCGGTACTGGCCCGTGTGCAGTTGATTCTGCGGGTGGACCCGAAAAACCGCATCGACATCGACCCGCAGCAGCTTGAGCGCGAAGTGGTGCAGGCCTGCCGTTCGTGGCAGGACGATTTCTCTGCCCTGGTGGTGGAAAACTTCGGCGAGGCCCAGGGCACCAACATCCTTGCCGATTTCCCCAAAGGGTTCCCGGCGGGTTACCGTGAACGCTTCGCCGCCCACTCGGCGGTGGTCGACCTGCAGCATGTGCTGGCCTTGTCGGAAAGCAAGCCGCTGGCCATGAGCTTCTACCAGCCGCTGACGCGGGTGGGCGAGCGCACCTTGCACTGCAAGCTGTACCATGCCGATACCCCGCTGGCACTGTCCGACGTGCTGCCGATCCTGGAGAACCTCGGCCTGCGCGTGCTGGGTGAATTCCCCTACCGCCTGCGCCATGCCAATGGCCGCGAGTACTGGATCCACGACTTCGCCTTCACCTACAGCGAAGGCCTGAGCCTGGATATCCAGCAGCTCAACGATACCTTCCAGGATGCCTTTATCCACATCGTTGGTGGCGATGCCGAGAACGACGCCTTCAACCGCCTGGTGCTGACTGCCGGCCTGCCATGGCGTGACGTGGCATTGCTGCGTGCCTACGCCCGTTACATGAAGCAGATTCGCCTGGGCTTCGACCTGGGCTATATCGCCAGCACGCTGAACAACCACACCGATATCGCGCGCGAGCTCACCCGCCTGTTCAAGACGCGCTTCTACCTGGCGCGCAAGCTCACCCTGGACGACCTGGATGACAAGCAGCAGCGCCTCGAGCAGGCCATCCTGAGCGCACTGGATGACGTGCAGGTGCTCAACGAGGACCGCATCCTGCGGCGCTACCTGGACCTGATCAAGGCCACCCTGCGCACCAACTTCTACCAGACCGACGCCAACGGCCAGAACAAGGCCTACTTCAGCTTCAAGTTCAACCCGAAGCTGGTGCCCGAGTTGCCCAAGCCGGTGCCCAAGTTCGAGATTTTCGTCTATTCCCCCCGTGTCGAGGGCGTGCACCTGCGCTTCGGCAACGTGGCCCGGGGTGGTCTGCGCTGGTCGGACCGTGAAGAAGACTACCGCACCGAAGTGCTGGGCCTGGTGAAGGCGCAGCAGGTGAAGAACTCGGTCATCGTGCCGGTGGGTGCCAAAGGCGGCTTCCTGCCCCGGCGCCTGCCGCTGGGTGGCAGCCGTGACGAAATCGCCGCCGAAGGCGTGGCGTGCTACCGCATCTTTATCTCCGGCCTGCTGGACATCACCGACAACCTCAAGGACGGTGGCGTGGTGCCGCCTGCCAACGTGGTGCGCCACGACGACGATGACCCCTACCTGGTGGTGGCGGCCGACAAGGGCACGGCCACTTTCTCGGACATCGCCAACGGCATTGCCATCGACTACGGCTTCTGGCTGGGCGACGCCTTTGCGTCGGGCGGCTCGGCCGGCTACGACCACAAGAAAATGGGTATTACCGCCCGGGGTGCCTGGGTGGGTGTGCAGCGCCACTTCCGTGAGCGCGGCATTGATGTGCAGAAAGACCCGGTTACTGTCATCGGTGTGGGCGACATGGCCGGCGACGTGTTCGGCAACGGTTTGCTGATGTCCGACAAGCTGCAACTGGTGGCCGCGTTCAACCACCTGCACATCTTCATCGACCCCAACCCGGAGCCGGCCTCCAGCTTTGCCGAGCGCAAGCGCCTGTTCGAGCTGCCGCGCTCGGCCTGGACCGACTACGACACCAGCATCATGTCCGAAGGCGGCGGCATCTTCCCCCGCAGTGCCAAGAGCATTGCCATCAGCCCGCAGATGAAGGAACGTTTCGCCATCGAAGCCGACCGGCTGACCCCCACCGAGCTGCTGAACGCCCTGCTCAAGGCGCCAGTGGACCTGCTGTGGAACGGCGGCATCGGCACCTACGTCAAGGCCAGCACTGAAAGCCATGCCGACGTTGGCGACAAAGCCAACGATGCGCTGCGGGTCAACGGTAACGAGCTGCGCTGCAAGGTGGTGGGCGAGGGCGGCAACCTGGGCATGACCCAGCTTGGTCGGGTGGAATTTGGCCTGCACGGCGGTGCTACCAACACCGACTTCATCGACAACGCCGGCGGCGTGGACTGCTCCGACCACGAGGTCAACATCAAGATCCTGCTCAACGAAGTGGTGCAGGGTGGCGACATGACCGAGAAGCAGCGCAACCAGCTGCTGGGCAGCATGACTGACGAAGTCGGCGCCCTGGTGCTGGGCAACAACTACAAGCAGACCCAGGCGCTGTCGCTGGCGGCCCGCCGGGTACGCGAGCGCATTGCCGAATACAAGCGCCTGATGGCAGACCTGGAAGCCCGGGGCAAGCTGGACCGCGCCATCGAGTTCCTGCCGTCCGAAGAGCAATTGGCCGAACGGCTGGCTGCGGGGCAGGGCCTGACCCGTGCCGAATTGTCGGTGCTGATTTCCTACAGCAAGATCGACCTCAAGGAGCAACTGCTCAAGTCCCAGGTGCCGGATGACGACTACCTGACCCGCGACATGGAAACCGCCTTCCCGCCGTCGCTGGTCAGCAAGTTCGCCGAGGCCATGCGCCGTCACCGTCTGAAGCGCGAAATCGTCAGCACCCAGATCGCCAATGACCTGGTCAACAACATGGGCATCACCTTCGTGCAGCGCTTGAAGGAGTCCACTGGCATGAGCCCGGCGAACGTCGCGGGTGCTTATGTGATCGTGCGTGACATCTTCCACCTGCCGCACTGGTTCCGCCAGATCGAGGCGCTGGACTACCAGGTGCCTGCCGAGGTCCAGCTGACCCTGATGGACGAGCTGATGCGCCTGGGTCGCCGTGCTACCCGCTGGTTCCTGCGCAGCCGCCGCAACGAGCAGGACGCCGGGCGCGATTGCGCGCACTTCGGGCCGAAGATCGCGCAATTGGGGCTGAAGCTGGACGAACTGCTGGAGGGCCCGACCCGGGAACGCTGGATGGTTCGTTACCAGAGCTTTGTCGATGCCGGCGTGCCCGAGCTGCTGGCGCGCATGGTCGCCGGTACCAGCCACCTCTACACGCTGCTGCCGATCATCGAAGCGGCTGATGTCACCGGCCATGAGCCGGCGCAGGTGGCCAAGGCGTTCTTCGCCGTGGGCAGCGCCCTGGACCTGACCTGGTATCTGCAGGAAATCAGCAACCTGCCGGTGGAGAACAACTGGCAGGCGCTGGCGCGTGAGGCGTTCCGTGACGACATCGACCTGCAGCAGCGGGCGATCACCATTTCTGTGCTGCAGATGGTCGATGCACCGCAGGACATGGACGCCCGGGTGGCATTGTGGGCCGAGCAGCACCGGGTGATGGTGGAGCGCTGGCGTGCCATGCTGGACGACCTGCGCAGTGCCACAGGGCACGACTATGCGATGTACGCGGTGGCCAACCGCGAGCTGGTCGACCTGGCCATGAGCGGGCAGGCGACCGTGTTGCCGTCCTGATAATAAAGCTGCAATGAAAAAGCCCCGGCAGTGATGCCGGGGCTTTTTCATGTATGGGGTGGTGCCATGAATCAGAAAGGTGTTCGCCCAGGCTTACTTGAACCTGCGCTCCACGCCTTTCTCCACCAGAATTTTCGCCGAAATCTCTTCAACCGAGAAATGCGTGGAATTGATGTTCGGAATATTCTCCCGGCGGAACAGGCTCTCGACCTCGCGCACCTCGAACTCGCACTGGGCAAAGCTTGAGTAACGGCTGTTGGGCTTGCGCTCGTGGCGTATGGCGGTGAGACGGTCGGGGTCGATGGTCAGGCCAAACAGCTTGTTATGGTGCTTTTTCAGCACTGGTGGCAGCTGCAGGCGCTCCATGTCGTCTTCGGTGAGCGGGTAGTTGGCTGCACGGATGCCGAACTGCATGGCCATGTACAGGCAGGTGGGCGTTTTGCCGCAGCGCGACACGCCCACCAGGATCAGGTCGGCCTTGTCGTAATAGTGGGTGCGTGCCCCATCGTCGTTGTCCAGGGCGAAGTTGACCGCCTCGATGCGCTCCATGTAGTTGGAATTGCCGCCGATCGAGTGGGATTTGCCCACCGAATAGGACGAGTGGGCGGTCAGTTCCTGCTCCAGCGGCGACAGGAACGATGAAAAGATATCGATCATGAAGCCGTTGGAGGTGGCCAGGATCTCGCGAATGTCCTGGTTGACGATGGTGTCGAAGATGATCGGGCGAACGCCATCACGTTCGGCAGCGGTATTGATCTGCTGCACCATGCTGCGGGCTTTTTCAGGCGAGTCTATGTACGGACGGGTGAATTTGTTGAACGGTATGCTCTCGAATTGCGCGAGCAGACTCTGGCCCAGGGTTTCGGCAGTGATGCCGGTGCCGTCGGAGATGAAGAACGCGGTTCGTTTCATTTGCGATCTGGGCCTTAAGATGATGACGTTTCTTGGATATGATAAGTTCGCTTTGCCGAATGCGGCTGTTGGCATTCTCACTTATTTTCCAGGTACAGGCCACAAGCGTCCGGCCCAGTCAACGATGGCAGGCGGCGCCCTTGAGCTTTTCCAATACAGTTAGTGGAGAGATCACCTTGGTAGAGTACGTAGTTTCCCTCGAAAAGCTCGGCGTCCATGATGTGGAGCATGTGGGGGGCAAGAACGCATCCCTGGGCGAGATGATCAGCAATCTTGCCGGTGCCGGCGTGTCCGTGCCGGGCGGCTTTGCCACTACGGCTCAGGCGTACCGTGACTTTCTCGAGCAAAGCGGCCTGAACGACCAGATCCACGCTGCGCTGGACGCCCTGGACGTAGACGATGTCAATGCCCTGGCCAAGACCGGTGCGCAGATCCGCCAGTGGGTGATGGATGCACCCTTCCCGGCCCGCCTGGATGCCGAGATCCGCACCGCCTTCGCCGAAATGTCCAAGGGCAACGACAATATGGCGGTGGCCGTGCGCTCGTCGGCCACTGCCGAAGACCTGCCAGACGCCTCGTTTGCTGGCCAGCAGGAAACCTTCCTCAACATCCGCGGTGTCGACAACGTCATCCGTGCGGCCAAGGAAGTGTTCGCCTCGCTGTTCAACGACCGCGCCATCGCCTACCGCGTGCATCAGGGCTTCGACCACAAGCTGGTAGCCCTGTCGGCCGGCGTGCAGCGCATGGTGCGCTCGGAAACCGGTACCGCCGGCGTGATGTTCACCCTCGACACCGAGTCCGGCTTCCGTGACGTGGTGTTCATTACCGGCGCCTACGGCCTGGGCGAAACCGTGGTGCAGGGTGCGGTGAACCCTGACGAATTCTACGTGCACAAGAACACCCTGCAGGCCGGCCGCCCGGCCATCCTGCGTCGCAACCTGGGCAGCAAGGCCATCAAGATGATCTACGGCGACGAGGCCAAGGCCGGTCGTTCGGTGAAAACCGTCGACGTGGACCGTGCCGAGCGTGCGCGCTTCTGCCTGAGCGATGCCGAGGTCAGCGAGCTGGCCAAGCAGGCCATGATCATCGAACAGCACTACCAGCGCCCGATGGACATCGAATGGGCCAAGGACGGCGATGACGGCCAGCTGTATATCGTTCAGGCGCGCCCTGAAACGGTCAAGAGCCGTTCCAGCGCCAACGTGATGGAGCGCTACCTGCTGAAAGAGAAGGGCACTGTGCTGGTCGAGGGCCGTGCCATTGGGCAGCGTATTGGTGCAGGCAAGGTTCGCGTCATCAATGACGTGTCCGAAATGGACAAGGTACAGCCAGGTGATGTGCTGGTTTCCGACATGACCGACCCGGATTGGGAGCCGGTGATGAAGCGCGCCAGTGCCATCGTCACCAACCGTGGCGGGCGTACCTGCCACGCCGCGATCATTGCCCGTGAGCTGGGTATTCCGGCAGTGGTCGGGTGCGGCAATGCCACGCAGATCCTCAAGGACGGCCAGGGTGTGACGGTTTCCTGCGCCGAGGGCGACACCGGTTTCATCTTCGAGGGCGAGCTGGGCTTCGACATCAAGCAGAACTCGGTCGATGCCATGCCCGAACTGCCATTCAAGATCATGATGAACGTCGGCAACCCCGACCGCGCCTTCGACTTCGCCCAGTTGCCCAACGCCGGTGTGGGCCTGGCACGTCTGGAGTTCATCATCAACCGCATGATCGGCGTGCACCCCAAGGCCTTGCTGAACTACGCCGGGTTGCCGCCAGAGCTCAAAGACAGCGTCGACAAACGCATCGCCGGCTACGATGACCCGGTCGGCTTCTACGTCGAGAAGCTGGTTGAAGGCATCAGCACCCTGGCAGCCGCGTTCTACCCGAAGAAGGTCATCGTGCGCCTGTCGGACTTCAAGTCCAACGAGTACGCCAACTTGATCGGCGGCAAGCTGTACGAGCCGGAAGAAGAGAACCCGATGCTGGGCTTCCGCGGTGCCTCGCGCTACATCAGCGAAGCCTTCCGTGACTGCTTCGAGCTCGAGTGCCGTGCGCTCAAGCGGGTGCGCAACGAGATGGGCCTGACCAACGTCGAGATCATGGTGCCGTTCGTGCGTACCCTCGGTGAAGCGAGCCAGGTGGTCGACCTGCTGGCCGAGAATGGCCTGGCCCGTGGCGATAACGGCCTGCGCGTGATCATGATGTGCGAGCTGCCGTCCAACGCCATTCTGGCCGACGAGTTCCTCGAGTACTTCGACGGCTTCTCGATCGGTTCCAACGACCTGACCCAGCTGACCTTGGGCCTGGACCGTGATTCGGGCATCATTGCCCACCTGTTCGACGAGCGTAACCCGGCCGTCAAGAAGCTGCTGGCCAATGCCATTGCCGCCTGCAACAAGGCCGGCAAGTACATCGGCATCTGTGGTCAGGGCCCATCGGACCACCCTGACCTCGCCAAATGGCTGATGGAGCAGGGCATCGACAGCGTGTCGCTGAACCCGGACTCGGTGCTCGAAACCTGGTTCTACCTGGCCGAAGGCCAGGGCGCAGCCTGATCCAACGAAACGCGGGGCAGCGTCTGGCGTAGCCCCGCCTGGTATTTCCAGGGCGAGTTCCAGCAATGGATCCCGCCCTTTTTTGTGCACCAAGCCATCTGACCTTATGCAAAGCAGCAGCACTCTTTTTCCCGTAGCCTTGCTCAGTGCCGAGCGCCGCGGTGATCTCAGCGAAGACGTCTACCGAATCAAAGCCGGCAATGGCCCCGACCCCACCGTGGAACTGGCGGTAACGCGCCTGGGGCTGGCGGACCAGCGCGTGGTCCAGGGCACCCCGATCATTCTGCTGCACGGCAGCTTCTCCAATCGACGCTTCTGGTACTCGCCCAAAGGCCTTGGCCTGGGCGCTTACCTGGCGCGCGCGGGCTTCGACGTGTGGATCCCGGAAATGCGAGGGCATGGCCTGTCGCCGCGCAACCGCGACTGGTCACATAACTGCGTCGCCGCCTACGCCCGCGATGACTTGCCGGCCATTGCCGCATTCGTGCGCGAGCAGGCAGGGCAGGTGCCCTATTGGGTAGGCCACTCCCTGGGGGGGACCACGCTGGCAGCGGCATTGGGTGGCGGGTTCTTGAGTGAGGGGCAGGTGGCTGGGGTGGCACTGTTCGGCACCCAGGTCAGCCGCCGCTACTGGCCATTGAAACTCCCGCCTGTGGTGTGGGGTGCAAAAATGCTGCTCAGGCGCTGGGGGCAGTTATCCGGCCCGCGTTTCAAGCGCGGGCCGGAGGACGAGCCCATCGGCCTGGCGTTCGAAAGCCTGCGCTGGCACGGCCTGTTCGGTCGCTTTGGCGACAGGCACCAGGATTGGTGGGCCGGGCTTGCCCAAGTGAGTGTGCCGCTGCTGGCCGTTGCCGGTGCGGCCGACGCGCAAGACCCGGTGTGGGCCTGCCGCCAGCTGTTCGCGCAATGGGGTGACGCGCGCAAGCAGTTCATTTGCCTGGGGCCCGAAGAGGGGTTCGAAGCCTTCGGGCATGTCGACATGCTGGTGAGCAAGGCAGCGCAGGCACAGGTATGGCCGCTGGTGGCGCGCTGGCTGCGTGAATCGCCTGCGGCGGTGCAGCGCGCTTGCGACGCATCGCAGCCCTTGACCGCCAGCTGACCGGTGCTCGGCAGTGCTTGCAGCGTCACCGCAGGCAACACATGACTGTGCGGTCCGGGATGACTGCGGCGGCCTCGGCGGTGTAGCCTTGGCCGATACCCGTTTTCGTTGTGACTGACAGGAGCTTCCCATGCAGCATTACGTAACGCCTGACCTGTGTGACGCCTACCCCGACCTGGTGCAGGTGGTGGAACCGATGTTCAGCAATTTTGGCGGCCGTGATTCCTTCGGTGGCCAGATCGTCACGATCAAATGCTTCGAGGACAACTCACTGGTCCGGGAGCAAGTGGACCTCGATGGCAAGGGCAAGGTGCTGGTGGTGGACGGCGGCGGTTCGCTGCGCCGCGCGCTGCTGGGTGACATGCTCGCGGAAAAGGCTGCAAAGAACGGTTGGGAGGGCCTGGTCATCTATGGCTGCGTGCGCGATGTCGACGTGCTGATCCAGACCGACGTCGGCGTGCAGGCGCTGGCCAGCCACCCGATGAAAACCGACAAGCGAGGCATCGGCGACCTGAACGTGGTCGTCACATTCGCAGGCGTCACGTTCCGCCCGGGTGAGTATGTCTATGCCGACAACAATGGCGTGTTGGTTTCGCCCAGCCCGTTGCAGATGCCGGAGTGACGCGCCACGCGCGCTGATGGAGCTTTGATGTTCGAGGAAGACAACGCGCAGTGGGGGCTGGTGCACGCCCTGGTGCTCGATGGTAAAGGTGGCGCACACACGATTGCCCGTACCGAACTGGATGCGCTCCAGCTGCAGCCGGAGCAGAGCCTGTGGCTGCACTGGGACCGCAGCCACCCCCAGACCCGCTCCTGGCTGATGCGCGACAGTGGCCTGAGCGAGTTCGCCTGCGAGCTGCTGCTTGAAGAAAACACCCGGCCGCGCCTGCTGCCGATGGCGGACGAGCAGCTGTTGCTGTTCTTGCGAGGGGTAAACCTGAACCCGGGTGCCGAACCTGAAGACATGGTATCGGTGCGCATCTTCGCCCAGGCCCAGCGGGTGATATCCCTGCGGCTGCGGCCGCTTCGCGCCAGCGACGAAATCTTGCAACTGCTGGAACAGGGGAGGGGGCCGAAGTCGGCCTCCGAACTGCTGTTGCTGATGGGGGAACTGCTGACCGAAAAGGTCCAGGGGCTGGTCAGCGACCTGGCCGAGCTGGTAGACATGGAAGAAGAAAAGGTGGAGTCCGACGAGCGGCATACACCTGAGCAAGGCAGTTTGCAGCAGATCCGTCGGCGTGCGGCTGGCCTGCGACGCTTCCTGGCGCCCCAGCGGGATATCTATGCGCACCTGTCCCGCAGTAAGTGGGCGTGGTTCGCCGATGCCGATGCCGACTACTGGAACGAGCTCAACAACAGCCTCATTCGCTACCTGGAGGAGCTGGAGCTGACCCGCGAGCGGGCAGCGCTGGTGCTGGAAAGCGAGGACCGGCGGCGCAGCGAGCGGATGAACCGCACCATGTACCGCTTTGGCATCATTACCTGCATCTTCCTGCCCATGAGCTTCATTACCGGGCTGTTGGGTATCAACGTGGGTGGCATTCCGGGGGCTCAGAACCCTTATGGCTTCCTGTTCGCGTGCCTTGTCGTGCTAGGGCTTGCGGTCGGGCAATGGTGGCTGTTCAGGCGGCTGCAATGGGTGTGACAGATGCGTGTGGGGCCGTGCTGGCGACGCCGGTTGTGACCCATTGGCCGGCGGCCTCGTCTCTTGCTGATACTGCGCGAGGTGCCCATGCACGATCCGTTTGAACAATCCCTGCGTGACCTGCTCAAGGCGTCACCGTCCGGCAACGATCGCCATGACAGCGACGACGCTGCCTGCCTGGGTCGTGTGCTGAAAACCGCCAACCGTCAGGTGGGTGCCGGTGACCTGTTCAGCCTGCTTGGCCGCTGGAGCCAGGCGCTGCTGATCGCCGTCAACAATGGCTCGGCGCATGTGGCGCCGGTGCGTAGACATTCTTCCCGCAACGCTGCCAACGGCAGCAAAGCAGATAAGGCCGATTGAATATGGAACTCGATCTCTGGACCCAGAGCCTGGTTACCGCGATGACCGCCCTTTGGACCAAAGTGGCGAACTTCATCCCTAACCTGTTTGGCGCACTGGTCGTGGTATTGCTCGGCTTTGTCGTGGCCAAGCTGCTCGACACGCTGCTTTCCAAGCTGTTGGCGAAGTTTGGCCTGGACCGCCTGATGGCCGGAACCGGCTTGACAAAGATGCTGGGTCGCGTGGGCATTCAGGTGCCCATCTCCACCCTGATCGGCAAGATCGTCTACTGGTTCGTGCTGCTGGTATTCCTGGTGTCGGCCGCCGAGTCCCTGGGCCTGGAGCGTGTGTCGGCAACACTCGACATGCTCGCCCTGTACCTGCCCAAGGTGTTCGGCGCAGCCCTGGTGCTGCTGGCCGGGGTGCTGCTGGCCCAGGTGGCCAACGGGCTGGTGCGTGGCGCTGCCGAAGGCATCGGCCTCGAATACTCCGCAGGCCTGGGGCGCATTACCCAGGGCTTGGTGATCATCATCAGCATTTCCGTCGCGATCAGCCAGCTGGAGGTCAAGACCGATCTGCTCAACCACGTGATCGTGATTGGCCTGATTACCGTTGGTCTGGCCGTGGCGCTCGCCATGGGCCTGGGCAGCCGCGAGATTGCCGGGCAAATCATCGCCGGCATCTATGTGCGCGAGCTGTTCCAGGTAGGCCAGCACGTGCGGATTGGCGAGGTCGAAGGGCACATCGAGGAAATCGGCACGGTCAAGACAACCTTGCTCACAGATGAAGGCGAGCTGGTGTCACTGTCCAACCGTGCGTTGCTGGAGCAGCGGGTCAATAGCCGCTGAGCGCCCAAAGCTGTTAATGTATGCCGCCGCGAAAACAGACCTGATGGGGTTTCGCGGCGACATTGACCTGACTGTCGGCCAGATCCGTTTTGAATAAAGTGCCTTCGCCGCCCATGCGTTATGAACCCCGCGAGCTCACCGACGAAGAGTTGGTGGCGCGATCGCATGAGGAGCTGTACCACGTTACGCGCGCCTATGAGGAGCTCATGCGGCGCTACCAGCGAACCCTGTTCAACGTGTGTGCACGTTATTTGGGGAACGACCGTGACGCCGACGATGTCTGTCAGGAAGTGATGCTGAAGGTGCTGTACGGCCTGAAGAATTTCGAAGGGAAATCCAAGTTCAAGACCTGGTTGTATAGCATCACCTACAACGAGTGCATCACGCAGTACCGCAAGGAGCGTCGCAAGCGTCGACTGATGGATGCGTTGAGTCTCGACCCTGTTGAAGAGGCGTCCGAGGACAAGGCGCCGAAAGCCGAAGAAAAAGGGGGCCTGGATAAGTGGCTGGTTCATGTGAACCCGATTGACCGGGAAATCCTGGTGCTGCGCTTTGTCGCAGAACTGGAGTTCCAGGAAATCGCCGATATCATGCACATGGGCTTGAGCGCAACCAAAATGCGTTACAAGCGTGCGCTCGACAAGCTTCGAGAGAAATTTGCCGGTCTCGATGAAACTTAGTGGCCAGCAAATATCTCTAACCAACCGGCGAGTTCTGCTAGACTTGCCGTCGAGTTGTCCCCCTTGTTTTTGGTGGGACTGCTTAACTATCACCAGATGGGGATTTAACGGATGAAACTGAAAAACACCTTGGGCTTGGCCATTGGTTCGCTCGTAGCCGCCACTTCGATTGGCGCTATGGCACAAGGTCAAGGCGCCGTCGAGACTGAAATCTTCTACAAGAAAGAATTCTTCGACAGCCAGCGCGACTTCAAAAACGACGGTAACCTGTTCGGCGGTTCGATCGGTTACTTCCTGACCGACGACGTCGAGCTGCGTCTGGGCTACGACGAAGTCCACAACGCTCGTGGCGACGACGGCAAGAACATCAAGGGCTCCAACACCGCCCTGGACGCCGTTTACCACTTCAACAACCCGTACGACGCTATCCGCCCGTACGTTTCCGCTGGTTTCTCGCACCAGTCGATCGGCCAGACCGGCCGTGGTGGTCGTAACCACTCCACCTTCGCCAACGTTGGCGCAGGCGCCAAGTGGTACATCACTGACATGTTCTACGCCCGTGCCGGCGTAGAAGCTCAGTACAACATCGACCAGGGTGACACCGAGTGGGCACCAAGCGTTGGTGTTGGTCTGAACTTCGGCGGTAGCCCGAAAAACCAAGCTGCTCCAGCACCTGCTCCAGTGGCTGAAGTGTGCACCGACTCCGACAACGACGGCGTTTGCGACAACGTTGACAAGTGCCCGGACACCCCGGCCAACGTCACCGTTGACGCCGATGGCTGCCCAGCTGTTGCTGAAGTCGTTCGCGTTGAGCTGGACGTCAAGTTCGACTTCGACAAGTCGGTCGTCAAGCCTAACAGCTACGGCGACATCAAAAACCTGGCTGACTTCATGAAGCAGTACCCACAAACCACCACCGTGGTTGAAGGTCACACTGACTCCGTGGGTCCAGACGCTTACAACCAGAAGCTGTCCGAGCGTCGTGCCAACGCTGTCAAGCAAGTCCTGACCCAGCAGTACGGCGTAGAATCCAGCCGTGTTGACTCGGTTGGCTACGGCGAAACCCGTCCGGTTGCTGACAACGCCACCGAAGAAGGCCGTGCTATCAACCGTCGCGTTGAAGCTCAGGTAGAAGCCCAAGCCAAGTAATTGGTTGAAGCTTCATGAAAAACCCGGCTCAGGCCGGGTTTTTCTTTGCCTGCCTGTAATGTGTGATTAGGGGGCAGGCGAGTGGGCGGGTGAGCAGGCATTCGGGGCACGATGTGCTGTCCTGTCAGGCCTTCGCTGGCTATAATCGCCCCTCACCCATACCCCGAGCCTTGCCCGCCCATGTATAACCTGGCCCGCCAGCTGCTGTTCAAGCTTTCCCCGGAAACCTCTCACGACCTGTCGCTGGACCTGATCGGTGCAGGTGGCCGCCTGGGGCTCAACGGTAAGCTATGTAAACAGCCAGCAGCGTTGCCGGTCACCGTGATGGGCCTGAACTTCGCCAACCCGGTCGGCCTGGCTGCAGGCCTGGACAAGAATGGCACGGCCATCGATGGCTTCGCCCAGCTTGGCTTCGGCTTTGTCGAGGTCGGTACGGTTACCCCGCGCCCACAGCCGGGTAATCCCAAGCCCAGGCTGTTCCGCCTGCCTGAAGCCACTGCCATCATCAACCGCATGGGCTTCAACAACCTGGGTGTCGACCATTTGCTGGCGCGCGTGCGTGCTGCGCGGTACCGCGGTGTGCTGGGCATCAATATCGGCAAGAACTTCGATACACCGGTTGAACGCGCCGTGGATGATTACCTCATCTGCCTGGACAAGGTGTACAACGCGGCCAGCTATATCACCGTCAACGTCAGCTCGCCCAATACACCCGGCCTGCGCAGCCTGCAGTTCGGTGATTCACTCAAGCAATTGCTCGATGCCTTGGCCGAGCGCCGTGAGCAATTGGCGTCAGCAAGTGGCAAGCGTGTGCCGCTGGCCATCAAGATCGCACCGGACATGACCGACGAGGAGACTGCACTGGTGGCCGCTGCGCTGGTGGCGTCAGGCATGGATGCAGTGATCGCCACCAACACCACACTGGGCCGTGAGGGCGTCGAAGCGTTGCCGTATGGCGCAGAGGCGGGCGGGTTGTCGGGTGCTCCGGTTTTGCAGAAGAGCACGCATATCGTCAAGGTGATGGCGGGGGAGTTGGGTGGCAAGTTGCCCATCATCGCTGCGGGTGGTATCACCGAGGGCCGGCATGCGGCTGAGAAAATCGCTGCGGGAGCCAGCCTGGTTCAGGTCTATTCCGGCTTCATTTACAAGGGCCCGGCGCTGGTGCGCGAGGCAGTCGATGCCATAGCAGCCATGCCCCGGCCTTGAATGGCCCAAAAGAAGGGCCCCTTGAAGGGGCCCCTGGGTCTCAGCCCGCCGCCCGGATGGGGCGTGCATGGTAAATCGAATTCAGCGTCCTCGATCAGCCAACGGCGTGATTTTCGTTGAGTCTATGGATGCCAGCGGTGCCCGTCATGCCGTCCCAGTTATCGCCGCGGCCCTCCCGCCAGCCGTTGATCCAGGCTTGGCGCACAGAAGGAAGATTGAAGGGGCAAAGCTCGCGGGATTTGCCGGTGACCCCGTATTGGTAGCCACGTGAATATGCTCTTTCCAACGGATCACGCTTAAGTCTTCTCATAGGGTGTTGCCCTCACTTGTTGACTGTAATGTCCCGTCGGCCTCCAAGAGGCCGGGCAGAATCGTTCTGCCGGTGTTCGCTCGCTGCCGGCGTCGCGAGCGTGTTGTGCCGCCTCGTTGCGAAGCGGCCTGAGACCAGTTCTAACCAATGCAGGACAGCGTGTGAATGATCGATTTGTCATAAGCACGTAACCTTTCCAAGGGTCAGGGGATAAGTAAATAAATGCGACTCAACCTTATTTGGCCTTGAGGCCGGTATGACCGGGGTTTGCTGAACGTTGACGTCATTTTGCCACCGCTGATGGCGGTGCCAGGAAATAACTTGAAATGCGACGAAGGGTCACATGTGCCCCTGACGTTGCCAGAATTTTACGTACTGCCTGATGATCTAAGCTGTCTTTGCCCCGTGGCCAAGCGCGCATCCATCAGGCGGCCCGGCCCTAGTGGCACCCAAGGGGGTGTGCAGGGCCACCCGCAGGCCTGTTGGAAAGGTTTGCGGGCAAACATCGCGGGGTGATGCGTTGCCTCGTCTGTCAAATAGCCAAAGGCGCTGGATTACTCATGTCGGACCGTTTCGAACTCTACCTCACCTGTCCCAAAGGCCTGGAAGGGCTGCTCGCTGAAGAGGCGCGTGGCCTTGGCCTTGAAGAGGTGCGCGAACACACCTCGGCCATTCGCGGCGCCGCCGACATGGAAACTGCCTACCGCCTGTGCCTGTGGTCGCGCCTGGCCAACCGTGTACTGCTGGTCCTCAAGCGTTTTTCCATGAAGAACGCTGATGACCTTTATGAGGGGGTACACGCCGTGGACTGGGCCGACCACCTGGCTGCCGACGGCACGCTGGCGGTTGAGTTCAGCGGCCACGGGTCGGGTATCGACAACACCCACTTTGGCGCCCTCAAGGTCAAGGACGCCATTGTCGACAAGCTGCGCAACCGGGAGGGGCTTCGCCCTTCTGTAGAGAAAATCGACCCTGACGTGCGCGTGCACCTGCGCCTAGACCGTGGCGAGGCCATCCTGTCCCTGGACCTTTCCGGCCACAGCCTGCACCAGCGGGGCTACCGCCTGCAGCAGGGCGCTGCGCCGCTGAAAGAGAACCTGGCGGCCGCGGTGCTGATACGTGCCGGCTGGCCGCGCATCGCCGCTGAAGGCGGCGCGCTGGCTGACCCGATGTGTGGCGTGGGTACGTTCCTGGTGGAGGCCGCAATGATCGCTGCCGACATTGCACCTAACCTCAAGCGTGAACGCTGGGGCTTCACTGCCTGGTTGGGCCATGTGCCAGCGTTGTGGCGCAAGGTTCACGAGCAGGGCCAGGCCCGCGCCAAGGCTGGGCTGGCCAAGCCGCCGCTGTGGATCCGTGGCTATGAAGCCGACCCGCGGCTGATCCAGCCCGGTCGCAATAACGTCGAGCGTGCCGGCCTCAGCGATTGGGTGAAGATCTACCAGGGTGAGGTCAGTACCTTCGAGCCGCGACCGGACCAGAACCAGAAGGGCCTGGTGATCAGTAACCCACCGTATGGCGAGCGCCTGGGTGACGAGGCCAGCCTGCTGTACCTCTACCAGAACCTGGGCGAACGCCTGCGGCAGGCGTGCATGGGCTGGGAAGCGGCGGTCTTTACCGGTGCCCCGCAGCTCGGCAAGCGCATGGGGTTGCGTAGCCACAAGCAATACGCGTTCTGGAACGGTGCCTTGCCGTGCAAGCTGCTGCTGTTGAAAGTGCAGCCTGACCAGTTCGTGACGGGTGAGCGTCGTGACTCCGGCGTAGACGCAGCGCCGGAGCCTGCGCAGGCGCCGCAGGCCAGTGAGCCGGCGCGCTTGTCTGAAGGCGCGCAGATGTTTGCCAACCGGCTGCAGAAAAACCTCCGCCAGCTTGGCAAGTGGGCGCGTCGCGAGCAGGTCAGTTGCTACCGCCTGTACGATGCCGACATGCCCGAATATGCACTGGCGGTAGACCTGTACGAAGACTGGGTGCATGTGCAGGAGTATGCTGCGCCCAAGTCCGTAGACCCGGATAAAGCGCAAGCGCGCTTGCTGGATGCGCTGGCGGCCATTCCTCAGGCGTTGGGCATTTCGCCGCAGCGTGTGGTGCTCAAGCGCCGTGAGCGCCAGAGCGGTACACGCCAGTATGAACGCCAGGCCACTGAAGGCCGCTTCCAGGAAGTCACGGAGGGTGGGGTGAAGTTGCTGGTCAACCTGACCGACTACCTCGACACTGGCCTGTTCCTCGACCACCGCCCCATGCGCCTGCGCATTCAGCGTGAGGCGGCCGGCAAGCGTTTCCTGAACCTGTTCTGCTATACCGCGACCGCAACCGTACACGCGGCCAAGGGCGGCGCACGCAGCACCACCAGCGTGGACTTGTCCAAAACGTATCTGGACTGGGCGCGGCGCAACCTGGCACTGAACGGTTTTTCAGAGCGTAACCGCCTGGCCCAGGGTGACGTGATGGCCTGGCTGGAAGCCGAGCGCGAAAGCTACGACCTGATCTTCATCGACCCGCCGACCTTCTCCAACTCCAAGCGTATGGAAGGGGTATTTGATGTGCAGCGTGACCATGTACAGTTACTGGACCTGGCCATGGCGCGCCTGGCACCAGGTGGTGTGCTGTACTTCTCCAACAACTTCCGCAAGTTTCAGCTGGACGAGCACTTGACGGCGCGGTATGCGGTGGAAGAAATCACGGCACAGACCCTTGACCCTGATTTCGCGCGCAACAACCGTATTCACCGGGCCTGGCGCTTGCAACTGCGCTGAACCCGGGTGATGCCGGGCCCTATCCGCGGGGCCCGGCACTGCGGTATCAGTTGGCCGCCGTACCGGTGGTCAGCTTTGGCTGGCGGTACAGGTCGAGCAGTACCTGGTCGAGTACCTGGGAGGCGCCCCACGGTTTAGGATCGTTCAGGATCGCCGCCACCGCCCAGGTGTGGCCGTTGCTGTCGCGGCTGAAACCCGCAATGGCCCGTACCGTATTGAGCGTGCCGGTCTTGATGTGGCCTTCGCCGGCCATGGCCGTACGCTTGAGGCGTTTTCGCATGGTGCCATCCATGCCCACCAGTGGCATCGAACTCATGAACTCTGCAGCGTAGGGGCTGTGCCAGGCGGCCTGCAGCATAGCCGCCATTTCCCGTGTGCTGACCCGCTCGGCGCGGGACAGGCCAGAGCCGTTTTCCATCACCAGGTGCGGGGCGGTGATCCCTTTCTTGGCCAGCCATTGACGCACTACCCGCTGCGCAGCGCGGGCGTCATCGCCATCGGCATCGGTACGGAACTGCGCGCCCAGGCTCAGGAACAGCTGCTGAGCCATGGTGTTGTTGCTGTATTTGTTGATGTCGCGGATCACTTCCACCAGGTCTGGCGAAAATGCGCGCGCCAGCAGGCGGGCGCTTTTGGGTACGTTTTCGACGCGGTTGCCGCCCTGGATGGTCCCGCCCAGCTCTGCCCAGATGGCGCGCACAGCGCCTGCAGCGTAAGTGGGGTGATCGAGCAGCGACAGGTAGGTTTGCGAGTTGCAGCCGTCGCCCAGTTGGCCGCTGACCGTGACGCTGATGCCGTCAGCCTGGGGTACCGGGTTGTAGCGCACGTCGCCTGCGCAGTTCTTCGACGCCACCGCCTTGACCTGGTTGTCGATGCGAATACTGGCGATGGGCGGCTCAACCGCGATGGTGACCTTGCCGCCATCGTTGCGGGCCACGAACCGCAGCGCCTTGAGGTTGATAAGCAGCGAGTCGGGCTTGACCAGGAACGGCTTGTTCTGATCGCCACCGTCGTCGTTGAACTGCGGCAGGTTAGGCTGCACGAAGTGGCTGCGGTCCAGCACTAGGTCGCCGGTGATGGTGCGCACGCCATTGGCACGCAGGTCACGCATCAGCAGCCACAGCTTTTCCATGTTCAACTTCGGGTCACCGCCACCTTTAAGGTACAGGTTGCCGTTGAGCACGCCATTGCTGAGAGGGCCATCCGTGTAGAACTCGGTTTTCCACTGGTACGTGGGGCCGAGCAGCTCAAGGGCTGCATAGGTGGTGACCAGCTTCATGGTCGATGCCGGGTTGACCGACACATCGGCGTTGAACACCGTGGCGGTACCGGGCCCATCCAGCGGCAGCATGACCAGCGACAGGGCATTGTCCTGCAGTTTGTTGGCCTTGAGGGCCTGCTGCACTTTGGCGGGCAGGGTGGTATTGACGGCAGCAGCCTGGCTGGTCAGTGCAAACGGCAGAAGCAAGCCGGCGAGAACGAGGGGGCGAAGCGTTTTGATCATGATAGATGGATACCCTACAACGAGGAGAAAGGGCATTGGGGCGATAAGAAGATGATGGCCCCAGGATTAAAGAATACGCATTATGCCCCAAGCGTTGCCTGGTTGGGTCAGGTTCGATGCACGCTGTATGCAAAGTCGCGTCATATAAACGAGTTGGGGCCGCTTCGCGGCTCATCGCCGGCAAGCCAGCCCCTGCAAGGTTCGTGGGGAACCCGTGGGGGCCGGTTTGCCGGCGATGGCTGCAAAGCAGCCCCACATGCACACCTTGATGTTGCTACAGGTCGTGCGCTGCGATCACGTCAGGCAGGGATTATTCTGCCTTGTTGATCGGCTTTTCCGGGTACCAGGCGTCCAGCAGCGGGCTGACTTCGACTTTGGTCAGTTCGCTGCGGCCTTTGAGCCAGGACTCTACGGCGGCACGCTGTTCTTCGCTGACCGAGCCACGTTTGACCGAGCACACCAGGCCGAAATCGTCACCGCCTACATAGTCCAGGCCATTGGCGTCCATGGCTTCTGCCAGGAACGCGTCGAGGAAAGCATCGATTGCCTGGTCATCCAGATCTTCCTTGAATTCCAGGTTCAGCTCGAAGCCCAATTCCTGAAACTCGTCGACACACAGCTTTTTGCGCAGACGACGGGAGCGGTTTGTGGCCATGAAACAATCCTCTTAGGTAATAACGCCGCGCAGTCTATCAGTTAACGCGCTCAGGTGCCTGCCTGCGTACAGGTTTCCAGATCCCGTGCGAGGGCTCGCTCAACCCTTCGCATATGGCGCGCAAGCGCCTGACGCTTGCGCCGCAGCTGCACAGGCGTAATGCCCGGGTGGTCCAGCGCTTCACAGGCTTCCATCAGTTCACAGGCCTCGAGCATGCGTGCAGCGCTCAGCACCTTGTGTGCCTGCGCCGCGATGGCAGGGCCGTCGTGCTCAGGGTCTGCCGCCATCAAGGTGGCAAAGTCGGCCTGCAGGCTTTGCTGCAGCGCTTGCATGAACCGCAGGCGGTCTGCTGGGTCATGGCCCACGACGCCCGTGAGCCCGTCCAGGCGATAGGGCTTGGCGGGTGCTTTTTTTCGGTCAAGCGGCCGGATGCCGGCCAGGCGTTGGCTGAGGGTGCCCAGGCTGATCGGCTTCAGCAGGCAGTCATCCATGCCCGCGCTCAGGCATTTGCGCCGCACCTCCGGTTGCGCGTTGGCGGTGTAGCCAAGGATGGTACAGCGCGGTCGCCCGGCAGTGCGTTCTTCATTGCGTACCGCCGCTGCCAGTTGGTAACCGTTCATGTGGGGCATGTTGCAGTCGAGCACCAGCACGTCGAAGTCGCCTCCACGCCAGGTGGCGAGGCCTTCACGACCATCCCCCGCGCTGGTGTGGTCGATGCCCAGGTACCCCAACTGCTGTGCCATCAGTTGCAGGTTGGCTGGGTGGTCATCGATCACCAGCACGCGCAAGCCTGGGTCTGGTACCACGAGCGGCTCGCTGACAGGGGCCGGCTGGACTGCTGCGTCAACCCTGTGCAACGGCATCTTCAACCGTACCTGTGTACCCACCCCCTCCAGGCTCTTGATGGCCAGGTCACCGCCCATCATTTCACACAGGTTCCGGCAGATGGTCAGCCCCAGGCCCGTCCCGGCGCGGGCCCCTTGGCTGTGAGGGTTGGCCTGCACGAACGGGTTGAACAGCCGCTGGATGTCCTCAGGTGGGATGCCGATGCCACTGTCACGCACTTCCAGGTCCAGCACACTAGCCCCGTCGGCGCCGTCTTGCAGGCTGACACGAATACGTACATGGCCGTGCTCCGTGAATTTGATGGCATTGCTGACCAAGTTGGACAAGACCTGCTTGAAACGAAGTGGATCAAGCAGGGCGTGGCAGCGTGCGCCAGGCTCGATGATTACTTCGAGTGCCAGCCCTTTTTGCCGCGCCTGCCCTTCGAATATACGCCCCACGGACTCGACCAGTGCGGCCAGGTCGACAGCCTCGGGCACCAAGGTCAGGTGGCCGGATTCAATCCGTATGATGTCGAGGATATCGCCAATGAGGCCCAGCAGGTCTTTGGCTGAGTGGTAGGCCAGCTCCAGGGCGTTGCGGTCGACGCGGCCTTGATCGGCGCGTTTCACTGCCAGTTCGAGCATGCCGATCACCGCGATTAGTGGCACAATTTTGGGAATTCAATTTTCAAGGGCTTCAAAGTGGCTAAGCAACCGAGGTTAGCGTTCTCATACGTCAGATTTTCGAGTCTCAAGCAGAGGCATGGCGATAGCCTCAAGCGTCAGCAGGGTATGGTTGCTAGGTGGCTGTTGACGCACCCAGAGTACAAGCTGAGCGAGGCGAGCTACCAAGATTTGGGCAAATCGGGGTACAGCGGGGAGCACTTGGACAATGCGTTTGGCAGGCTGCTAGCTGCTGTTGAGAATGGCACGATTCCTAAAGGTTCTGCCGTTCTGATTGAGCAAATCGACCGTGCAGGACGGATGGAGCCGATGGAAATGCTCCCGCTGCTCTCCCGTATTGTGAACTCTGGTGTTGACCTTGTGACACTGGATGATGGAATCGTTTACGACAGGGCGTCATTGAACAGTAACCACTTGTTCTTGCTGGTTGCGAAGGTTCAACAAGCACACCAGTATTCAGACTCACTGAGCCGTCGCTTAAAAGCTGCTTATCAGACCAAACGAGATAGAGCTGCTGCTGGTGAAGGTGCCACACGCCGGATGCCTTTGTGGATTCGTGACGGGAAATTGCGGGATGACATTGCACCTTTCGTGGCTCAGGTATTTGAAGATTTCGCTGCTGGTATTGGTGAGCGTCGAATCCTTGGAAGGCTTAAAGGTCAGCATCCAGATTTCGAAACCATCAGCCCTTCGACCTTTCGCCGGTGGCTGAGAAACCCTGTTGCTGTTGGTCGATGGAATGATATTGAAGATGTTTGGCCTGCTGTCATTAGCAAGGAGCTGTGGTTTCGTGTGCAGAAGCGGTTGAACGATAACCATACACCACGCCTAGCAGCATCCAAGTATCTGCTGTCAGGACTGGTGAAGTGTGCGAGGTGTGGCAAGAACTACTGCGTCGGCGGTCAGAAAGGAGCATTAGTAATGTTGTGTGTCAGCCGTCATAGGTTTGGGGCTGGCGTTGGTGGATGTACGAACAAACGATCAATTCCCTATGCCGTGTTTGACTTCATCAGGAGTCAGACTGCACATGCCGCACTGATAAGGGCTTCACAAAGCCAGAACCTGACTGCAAACGAGAGGCGTCAGATTGAAATTGATGGAGAGCTGGCAGAGCTACGAAAGCAATCTGAGCACGCGGCTGAGGGGCTGGTGAGGTATGGCATGGTGAAATCCATCACAGATGTTCTAGATCGCGTGACAGCTCAGATTGATCAGTTGGAGGCAGAGAGAGTGTTATTGCAAACAACACCTGTAAAGCTGACGATTGATGACATGGTGTCAATCGAGGATGACATGATTAACGAAGGTGACACTGTGAAGCTGAACGCTCTTCTACAGGGTGTTGGTTATACAATGCTTGTAGATGACCGTAAGATAACTGTGAATGAAACCAGTGTTTATAGCGATTCTACAACTCAGGTTTATGAGTACCTTGGCCCAAACCGTGTCATTGGGACGTACAAGCTAGCTATCAACGATGAGCGGGTTGCTGACCTACCTAACCTTGATTCCAAAGTGCAGAAAGCGGAAATCGCTGCACAACTTGAGCAAGAAGCTAAGTATGAGTCTGGTGAGCTGTTGAGACAGTCATTACAATGGAATGGCGAAGAGTTTATTGATGTTGCTACGGGACTGGCTATCGGTGTTGGCCATGTTGCATTAGACCTTGCCAAACCAGATTTGACGAAGGAGTGATAGGTATGGATATTTATCTAACGGCTAATCTTGGATTGTTTATTTCAATTGTTGTCGTGGGTTGGCTGATCAGATTCTACCTCCCAAGATACATGGGGGAGAAAGGTAAGAATCTAGCGACGAAGGAAGACATTGCTGAGATCACACACAAGATTGAACAAGTGAAAGTAGAGTATGCCAAGCAGCTTGAGCTATACAAGTCTAATGTTTGGCAGGCACAACAGCGATACCTGCAAATGCAGGAAGAAACAAAGTTGAAAATGGACACTTTCAAAAAGGCCGTAGTGGATGTGGCTAAACTCACTGACCTCATCAACATCTACCAATTGCACTCTTCCAGTGGCGAGATGGATTCTGCGATTGCACAAATGGCCCATGACAAAGGAAATGAGAAGGTAGAGAAGGCGAGCTGGGATAAGTACCTTGAGCACAAAGACAAGGCAGCAGCTCTGTACTCTAATTTCAGGGAGTTGATTGTTGAGTTGGGCAGCACGTTTGCCCTGTTTTCAGTCTATTTTGAACCTGTACTTGCCGAGTCTTTACAAAGAATAATTATGATGGCTCATGGTGCAATCGAGCTTAAAATGTCGCATGCTGAATTTCGCGAACGCTTAGAAGCTGAGTATGGCAAAGGCCGCGATCTGAATGAAATCCGTGAGATTGTCGGGCTCCATTACGATACGCTCTGGGATGTGACGCCGATAACAGCAGAAAGCAACCGATTCTTTCAGCTCATGAAAAACCATATCAAGCTGACGGAAAATGGTAAAAGCGCTCCTCACAAAAGCTGAGATGCTTACAAAAAGGTGTAGGGAAGTCCATACCGCTACCATAGTTAAGAGGCAAACGCCACCAGTATCTAGTGGCGTCCCAAATTTTTAATTAGAACCAGTTCTGCCAAAGATGCTTTGGGAAGAGCAAGGATGTATTGAGAGCTTTACCATTCCTAACTTGGAAATGAAAGCTCATATGATCATCTTCAATACCGAGAAGGCCATAAGTCAGTGGTTTAGACCAGTAGAAGTGGTAATCACCATTCTCACGGATTGCTAGCTTTCCTTCGACTTCCTTAAGCAGCTCTGGACGACGCTCGTTTGCAGGTGCATTTCGGCCAGACGAGTAGGACACCATCAAGCTTCCATCACGCTCAACACCGGGGGTAATCTCAATTTTCACTGGGATGTTCTTACCCTGTGCGTCTTTAGCAACCCAAGTTGCACTGCTTGCCGGGCCAAGTTTAAGTATCACTTCCAATGGGTCTGCAGAGTCAACAAACGCCTGCATTTCATCATGAGAAATTGGTTTCGGAGTATGGATACCCTTAGCTGCCAACTCCTTCTTTAGGCCGTCCAAGCTTTTCTGAGCCTCGGATGGAGATTGTTTGAGGCACCCAATCCAACCAACATCAACGAAGCCTTGTCCAGTGGCTTGAGCCAATGCTAGGTTGGTTTCATTACAAATCTGATCTGTAGTCTTTCCACACCCTGCCAGCAGCAGAGAGACAGACACCACACCCAAAAGCGTTTTCAAAACTGATATCTCCTGATATTAACTGCATGACCTACGCGCACGCGATGATGGCAGATGGATACTATCATTGTCTACAGTACTTGTCCGCAGGGGGCAGATTCGCCATACAAGTATTGTTGGCTGCCGTTATACCAGCCACTGCAAGGCCTTATGCGGTATTTTCGGGATATTTTTTCCTCTAGGGCTTAGAATTCATGTCAATGATTCGGTAACGTCCGGCTCGGATTGCGTTGCTCCTTTCGGTTTACAGTGTTTGCGTGGGGGCTAGATATAGTTTAAGCATTATTCAGATGTTCTCTTGCTACTCATATAATACTAGCTATTGATTGGATAGCTTATAATCGCTTGAGAACTCGCCATGGCCATCATTTGATCGCCTGACAAACCAATGAGTGGGAATCCCGAGTATGGGAGGTGCCCGGATGAAAGGTTTACAAATAGTCTATCGTCTGTGAGCTCTACTTTGGTGGCCCCAGATGGGAAGATTCCCTTACCCTTTTCAGTGATGGAAAACGCCAGTGGGAAGAACGAAAGCACGCTAACGGTACATAAATTCCCTTTATTCCAGCACGCAAACATCTTTGCACTCAGATGATGACGATGTGGGAAAAACCAACAGTAGAGATCGTGAGTGTTCTCTATCGCAGCATCATCACCCATCACAAAGTTTTGCAATGGTGTGAAATACGGTGTTTCTACTGGCGTTCTAATGCACTCGTTTACCGAAGTGGCTGATAATACGTGCCCTATCATTGCCCGGCAGAATCGAACAGCATTAAATGGAATTGTTACATAGCTGAGGGGGCTATTAGCGTAAGTGAAGTAATGAGTTACTAGTTGTGTTATCCCCTTATAAACTCTCGCTACCTCTTGATCATTTGCACCGAGATGATTGCTGTTACAGGCTTTGCAAATGGTCTTAAATTTACTGCCGTTAGGCGACTTCACTCCTTTAATCGGCACTGCATCAACACCCATAACCTCAGTCAAATGGACTTGCTCAACCTTCGAGATTGTGATGCTGCCTTGCGGCGGCACATGATCCCAGCTGAGCCTGCCATAGCTGCCACAAATCAAGCAGTGACCTTGGACAATCTCAGTGTGCATGCGTCGCTCAGTTAGCCGCTTGGCGAAATCTCCCATGGTGCCACCTATGCAAAGAGCTTAGTTGAATTGCAACTCTGACGGAATTTTATTTCCCACGCACTTGAAGTACGTATTGGCTTTAGGCGTGAGCTTATAGGTTGCTTGAAGTCCAACTCTCGACAGGGTTAAGTATCCATCGGAAACTAAGGGGTTTGCATATCTTTCAATATGTTCATTTCCCAGCCCTATCAAATCATCTATTTGCGTCGCCTTTGCGGCGGATAGTTCTGTTTTGGTAAGTAGCATTACAGCCTTGAGGATTTCAGCTTTAGTTTTCAGCACGATTTCACTATTAGAAAAAAGCTTCGCAAATTTAGGAAGTAGGCTGGAGCCGCTCGGATTTTTAAAGGCGCCAGCGGAGGCTAATCCTTCAAGCGTAAAGACAAGCTTCTTTGCATCACTAGTAATCCGATCAAGCTTTTTTCTGGCACTATCGCGTTCCTCCTTAGCTTCATCCAATGCTTTATGAGCAGAGGCCAAATCTTTGGACAGCACGGTTCTTTGGGGTGCTCGTTCATTGTCAATCTGCTCTAACTTGTCACGAGACAGACGAATTTCTTGGCTGGTACTGCTCAAGCTAGTAATTTGTCTATTTGTTCGATATAACCTGACGCTCAAGATCAGTATCAGTATGGAGGACACTGCAATCAGAATCACCAGCAGGCCTACTACTAAGACAGACCATAGGGGGACAGCCTTTGCGGCGAATGTGTCAAAAGCAGCACCAGACACGCCAAACAGCTTAGAAACCCATTTGGGGGGGGCGCTATTCTCAAGGGTGTACTTGAAAACCGTTAGCATAGAGCCACCAAGGGCAAGCCACAGCCACGTTCGCACCTGTCCTAAGCTACCCTTTACGTCCATCTGCTATCCCCAAGCATGGCAAATGGCTATTCTATGCAGTTGATGAAGGCTGGTAAAGCCGCCTGTAACCTAGCGGACAAGGACACCGTTTAATGCCAATTGATGATGCCAATTATTTTCTTCGATTGGATTATGTACATCCAAAAATTGTAGCTCAGATTTTTTTAGAAAAGAAATATCCAAAAGGATTCAAGGGTTGGATTCTCAAGAATGAGATTAAACCAGTGGATATGTATTGCTATCTCTATGCCAAGTATGGGCCGCCAAATGGCTTCATGAATTTTTTGAAAAGCAACTCGTCTGACAATCTGGTCCATTGGGAGTGGACGCTGATAAACGATGATGGGTTGATTCAGATACAAGGGCAATTATATAAAACAGAAATCCATCTTCTTGGGGTATTCAATCGTCCAGCTATTACAAAACAATCGCTTATCGAGCAGTTTCGCAGCGATCTCAAGAAATACGGCAAGCAAATGAAAGATATTCGTTTGCAGCTTGAAAAATGGATTGAGTTTGTCAATCCCTTTCAAACCATCCAATCTACTATTGATATTCAAATCAAGAAGCTGCGAGAACTCAATCTACAACCATCCGAAGATAAGGTACACACCCCTACGTCAAGGGATGAAATGGCCACCTACGCAGAACGGTTTTCTGTAATGGCTGAGAAGTACACATTTGGAACTGGGCTCGCTTTCGGCCTGCGTTGTATGATGCCTGTGTTGGCTGAAACATTTCTAAATCTGTTGATATTCGTGCTTGCAAAAAAAGATATAAGAGATAATGAGTCTAAGTACAGAGCCTTCGTATCAGACACAATCACAGGCAGACTGAACCTTTTACACACGAACTGCATAGGCTTTGACAAACCTGTAGACCACGCCCATGAAGCATGTAGAAACTTCTACCAACTGATGGCTGATCGAAACGACTTGCTGCACGGTAATTTCAATATTAATAGGTTGAAGATTGGAGATGTATATTTCAATGGAAAAACGCCGGTTAAGCAAAAGTATGAGGATTTGTGGGGGGATACTATCGGCGTAACAATTGCCAGCGTTAAGCTTGAGCGAATTGAGAGCAATTATTCAGCTGTGCAGACATTCATTACTTACCTTATGTCACTGCTATCACCGAAGGTAAGTGAAGGAATTGATGTGCTCATGAGTCATCGAGACTTGGGTTACAACGAAAAACTGAGCAGGTTGGGGGTATTGTTCTCAGTCAGAGCAATGGAAGGTTTTTTGTTTTTTGAAGACGAGTTTGAGGATGGCGAATTCACGCCGTCAAACAGTGAGAGCTAGCAAAGCGAGAGTTAAGAGCAATTGAAATTTGGATTTGCTCCGAAAAAGGACCCCATTCGATGATGCCCCCAGCTTTTGGGGGCATAAATAAAGTATAACATTTGGCCGGAGTTCGGCCCGGATCGCTTAGCGCAACAGGATGCGGGCAAACCGAAACCGCCAAAATAAAGAAATAACATTCTGTTTTATAAATCTTTTTTGCTTGGATGATACGTTCAGAGAAAGCATTCGACGACGTACAGCAGTAGCGTTGAACTCACTACCACGCAGGGTACGAAGCCCTCTAATGTGTCCCTACCAAAATCAGCATGGAGCATCAAATGAAAGAAACAATCTTCAACTTCTTCCTGTTTGCGGATGCACAAGAGCGGGTTAGCCTCCTTGGCCATATACTCTATGAGGTGGATGGTACAGATGAAGAGAAGTTAGCTTTCTTGAAAGTAGCGGCAGAACAAGATTTCGAAAAGGCTACATTCACAAAGGCTCCAGCGGATTTGACAATCGGTGCATATACCGCGCGTTGTCGGTTGGGCACAGCTCTTGAGCTGTTTGAGTATGCGTTTGAGTCGCACGCAACGCGAACTCCATTATTCGGGATCACTATCATCATGGATGGCAAACCCGCGATAAACTACATCTCTGATCATTCTCCGTTAGACATGGATAATGTGAATCAAACCATGGGGGAGAAAAGTGTCATGGATGATTGGTTGGCAAAATATACAAGAGGCGATACGTTTAACTATGCCGATCTTATCAATGACGATTTTTTGTTGGCCTACAAACTCCTCTTCAATAACAAGCACTACGCATCTGCTGCTAAGCTATTAATGTCCTGTATCGACAGCATTGCACACGTGGAGTACGGATATGAAAAAACACGGTCAGAACGAGCAGTTTTCAGCCAGTGGCTTGACGCGTACGTTGACTTGAAGCCTATAGGCGTCACTGCCGATGAACTTTGGGAGTTGAGGAATGGCATGCTGCATATGTCGAATCTAGATTCAAATAAAGTGCTAAAGAAAAAGACGCGGCGAATTTCAATCTCCATAGGAAATGTTCCAGAAGACGCACAAGGCACATTCGATAATGTGTGGTATTTCAATTTACATTCATTCTATCTTGCTGTGTGTGAAGGGATAGGCAAGTGGCTTCAAACGTATGCTGATAGCTACGATAAGTTTTTGATATTCGTTGAAAGATGGGATAGAACAATATCCGATTCAAGGATGGCACTCTACGACCCAAGCAGATAGGACGAGGGGCGTTTTTGGAACATATCCAAGCCCCCGCCAAAAATAATGATACACTTCAATACTCGTTGGGATTCTCCGATTGAAAAATAATCTGTCAGTTTTGTCCTAGGTGCTTAGCCAAGCACGAGGGGGCGAAATGAGAATCGTCGCAATTTGAAAATAATCTTCTGCTCTTGCCCTGTAGCTGCTAATCAGAACAACAGCTACAAGGCGTGCATCCTTCACGCCACTTTCGATTCTTTCTTGATCCTGTACACCGTAGCGACACCACAATCAGCCAGCTTAGCGATATTGCCAGCAGACATGGTTGGATGGTCCTGCATCAGCGTCTGTACCTTTTCCCACTTGGCAGCGTTCCGTCCTTTACCTGATGGCTTCCATTCTGGATCAGCAGCCTTCTTGTTTTCCAAGCCCTGCTTGATTCGTTCCACACGCTTCTCTTGATCCAGTCGTGCCATTGTTGCCATCAGGTCGATCAGCATGCTGTTGATCACGTCCATGATTTGGCCAGTAATTCCCTTTGCCTCAACCAGCATGTGACTGGTGGGTAGATCAGCCACTACCAGACGCAACCCCTTGGCCTTGATAGTAGCTTTAAGAGTGTCCCAGTCAGCTGGTGAGAGGCGACTGAGGCGGTCTACAGACTCGACCAATAGCACATCTCCACTCTGGGCGGTGTTGAGCAAGGTAAGCAACTGAGGGCGGTTAAGCTTGGTGCCACTGATGTTCTCAGCATACACACCAACGATGCTCAATCCCTTCTCGACGGCGAACAACTCTAGAGCGGCCTTTGCACGGTGAGCGTCTTGGTCTTTGGTTGATGCTCGAAGGTAGAGGTGGGAATTCATCGCTGACTATCCTTTACTCTTGAATTTGATAGGTCAATGATAATTGAATCATATAGCTATATTCAATAGATATCTGATAGCGCCAATGCGGCAGTCTCCGTACTACCAGTTGGGTAGACCTCTTAGATAGTAAGGGTAGGTCAGGATCGAAGCGAATCGATTCCCTTGGTGATGCCTTCGGCATTCGCATCGAGAGTGGCCAGTGCACTCAATACATTGTCATGCACTTGGGTTGACCCGCGTTGACTGATCCATAGGCTCACCTCTTCCAAAGCTGCACGTATGGCGATTTGATTGAGGTGCAGCAATTCAAGCGTGTCAGCTGTGATTGGAATACGGTCATCCATGTATGTAGGTCCTGTGAGGGGGCGAGCCTGAGTGTAGCGTCGATCTATGTGGCTACAGACCCTCAAGCAGCTCTGATAGGGACATGCTCAGCCCGTCAGCAAGCACCTTGGCCGCTTCGAGGCTGGGGTTGGCCGTACCCGTCTCAATGCGAGACATGTAGGTGCGAACAAAGCCGCACTTGTCAGCGAATGCTTCTTGGCTGAAGCCTTGGCTGCTGCGTAGGTTTCGGATTCGTTGGCCAAAGGCCTTTCGGAGGTGTTGGTTTGTCTGCATGCCAGCATGATGGTTGGATGCACCCTGATCGTGAACACACTGAGTGATTACACTCCAAATGATGACACACTAACTGATACAATGATCTCAAGCCCCATACGCTGGGGAAGCGAACTCCTAGTCCTGAGAGACCAACGAAATGAACGAAAAACTGTTCGTGCTGACCAGTCGTAAGAAGAAGACAAACCACATCCTGCACCTGATCCTGACCGTTCTGACAGGAGGGCTTTGGTTGATTGTGTGGGGCATCACAGTGCGAAGCAACGATGGTCAGAACAAGAAGATCGATAGGGAAATCGACCAGATCATGCACTACAAGTCTCAGGGCTTGAGCGATGCTGCCACGCACCAGCAGTTGAAGGCAGACAAACTGAATGCTGACGTGCTTCAAGGAAGGGTGATTTTTGTTTTGTTGGTGGTGGTGTTTCTGTACTTCTACCTACGGTAGAGGTTGCGCACCTTCAGTGGAGCGTCTATGCAAACTCCTTGATCAGCTCCGCTGGCGTTTGCACCGAAAGCGGTAAGCTTTCCGCTGGTTGCACTGTAGATGACCGAAGGTAGGGATCGTGGACACCTAACGGTGTAGAGGGGGTGAAACAACCAACCCCCCAAAACCTACTAATCCGTACTATCTACAGCTGACGCTGTTCCTGTGTACAATATCTGATCCGCAGGATTGAGTTTTGCACGATCAGAGCACAGCTCAGGTAGCTGCTCGCATTCTTGTTGTCCAACCATTTTATTGGTTGGTTGGACTGGTACGATTGGCCATTAGCGCCAGCTAACAATGATAGCTATTTTCATTTGGGACAACCTTGTTGTTTGTTGTCCCTGTGTACGACTCATTGCTTGCGCAATAGGGGAAGAGGTTTTACATCTGAGTCAACCGCGTTTCGTTTAGACCTTATCGGTCATGGTGTGTGCCGTCCAATGTCCGACCCTATACATATGGTGGGCGCTGTTCGGACACGCATATGGCAGGAGTCATTTGGCTGCTGCCAACCATCCCTGTGACTCAGCGAAATCAAGGAAGTGATCAGCACCAGTCGGCTCTGGCATCTGGCGCCTGCTCTCAGTATGCCGCACCGATGGTGCTTCAGCGTCCGGTGTACCTTGCAGGGCATTCGTGACCTTGGTTGTGCGTTCAATGAGCGTAGCAATCGGCTCTGTACCGAGTCCGCTGACAAGCTTCAGGATGTGCTGTCGAGCAGCATACGCTTGCTTTTGTTGAGCCAGTTCAACGCCTTCATTGTCCTCTGAGACTCGTACAGAGTGGAGCTCCATGTATTCGTTGATGGCCTCATCCACACGAGCCATCAGATTCAATGCTGACTGCTCAAGGTGCAGACGACTTGCAGTAGGTGCTTGGTCATCGACCCAATCCATAACGAATACAGGCTGGGTGCCGTTAGAGGTGGAGCGTTCACGCACCTTCTCTTTGACACGTCTGATTACGCTGGAATCAAAGGAGCTCTCATAGCGTCCTTCGGCAGCGTTCCACTTGCAGCCGTATTCTTCGTGCAGAATGCCCCGGAGCTCAAAGTCTTTGACTCCCTGTGCACGAATTGCGAGCTCGTACACGCGACTCACTGACTTGCTCAGTGGAGTGGCGATTTCCTTTGGTACATCTTTAACAAGCAGTTTTACCTTACGCTCAGGAAGCCCAGTGGCTGCAATGATTGCAGCGTAAGATTTTCCCTCACGACGCAGCTGTACTGCCCATTTCTCAGGCGTGGACGCAGTGATGGCCGGTGCTTGTGGCGTGGGGGCTGGTGCTTGAGCGTGCTCGTCATTGGCCGAGCTGGCAGGCAAATTCAAAACGGATGGATGCTGCATTCGTAATCTCCTCTAGTTCATTCTCGATAGGCATTCCTCTCGGTTTGTGCCGGTTTGGTTTGATAAATCGCAGACGTTAAAAAGCCCCCTTGCAAGGCACCAATTTGGTGGTCGCGGTGGAGGCTTTTCGGCTGTCTGTCTACCTACTGGGTAGGCGGCGGACTTTACTCTTCGGTAGAGTCATCTGTCAACTAATTCTTGACAGAACGGATTTCACGAGAAAACCAATTTCACGGAGGGAAACGCCTTTTGCTTAGCTCGGACTGGTTCAGAGCTCCAGCAAAGCCAGTAAACATGGAGCTTGAAGGATGTTGGCTACACAAACAAGGTGAAGGCAGTACGGGTTATGCACGGATTTAACAGAGGTTAATGATCGTTTTTTAACCAATTTTGCATACTAGTTACGCGATAATTTGATTCTCTCTAAATCAAAAAGTTGACGACTTCTTCGCGTTCATGGGTGTGCGGATTTCATGGCTGATGGTGGCCAGGAAGGTGCTTTTGGCACGGTTTGCGTCATCGGCCTGCTGCTTTGCCTGACGCAATTCGTTGACCAACTGGCGACGGTCACTGATGTCGATCCACCCACCAATGATCCCCTGGACCTCGCCCAGGGAGTCGCGGTAGGGGAGAATCCAGTGATAAATGGTGATCTCCCGGTCCTTAATGCGCAGCGGGCGGTCCATGATCATCGGCGAGCCGGCCGCCATGACCTTGCGGTAATCCGCCTGGATCTGGCGGGTCTGCTCGCAGTCGGCGAACAGGCTGTTCTCGAGCTGCTTGCCGATTACCTCTTCGGCGCTGGCCTGGACCGCTTCGAGATAACTGTAGTTACAGCTTTGCAGGCAACCGCTGCGATCGCGCACATACATGGGGTGTGGCGTGCCGTTGAGCAGTGCCCGCATGAACGCCAGCTGATCGTTCAGTGCCCGGTCGGCACGCTGGCACTGGCGAATCTGGCAGCGTAACCGCGCATTCCAGAGCAGCGCGAGCAGCAGGAGCACTGCACTGGCCAGTACCACCGGCACGACCAACCGACGCAACTCCCCGCTGCTGCCTTCGTCCTGCAGGCTGTAGCCGCGCCAGCGGTTGTTGATGACCCCCAGTTCCTCTGGAGAGATGCTCAGCAGTGCCTTGTCCAGAATGGAGATCAACAGTTGCGAAGGGGCGCTGGTCGCCATGGCGAAGCTGGCAGGGTTGCGGCCAACCGTCGTACGGATGACCAGCTCAGGGTTGATTGCCAGTGCATGGTTGGCGTCGATCAGGGTGGTAATGACGGCATCGACGGCGCCACTGTTGAGCAGCGCCATCGAATAGAATGGGCTCTCGGTTTCCACCCAGCCTATTTCCGGGTAATAGCGCGAGAGCATGTCGTCCAGGCCGCTGTACCGGGTGATTGCAATGCGCTTGCCGCGCATCTGGTCCAGTGACATTGGGGCTTGCTTCTGCTTGCGATTGACCAGCACATAGGTGCTTTCGAGGTAGGCTCGGCTTATCAGCAAGTCGCCTTCTGCCGGGCCACCGGTTGCCAGTGCAGCAATCACATCGGCACGGCCATCCTTGATCCTGGACAGCATGTCGGCGATGCCGCTGGCGCGCTCAACCTCAAAGCGCAGCCCGGTGCGCAGGCTGATCAGTTCGAGCAGGTCGGCGGTGATGCCGCGAAAATGCCCCGACCCATCGAAGTACGACAGTGGGGCAGCGGTGTCATCTACGGTGACACGCATCACGGGGTGGCGCTTCAGCCATTGGGCTTGCGCACTGGTCAGCTGCAGCTTGCGATCGGTGAGCAGCAGGTCGCTGCCGGGGCTCCAGCGCTTGAAAATGCTCGAGCGAATGGCGGCGGGCTGGTTGTCCAGCACAGCGTTGACCAACCCTAGCAGCAGTGCGTCCTGCTGACGCAGCGCGAAGCCGAACCCGAGGGCTTCATGCTTGCTGAAGCTCGCCATGCGCAAACGGGGCAGTTGCCCACGGCTGAGTTGGTAGTGGGTAGAAATGGTATCACCCATAAACACATCGGCTTGGCCGAAGGCCACGGCGTTGAGTGCTTCGCTCGTGGACCCGAATGCCATGAGCTGCGCCTGGGGGTAGGCGCTGAGTACTTCCTTGCGCGGCAGGTAATGGTAGAGCATGGCCAGCCGCATACCCCCCAGCCCTGTGTCCAGTGCGCGCTGCTCGTCCTCACGGGTCACCAGCACGGGCTGGTCGATGGCGTACGCATGGGAGAGCCGCAGCCCGCCATAGACGGCGTCGTAACCGTTGGCACTGCCCAGTAGATCGATGTCGCCATCCTTCAGTGCCTGCAGGGCCGCTTGGCGGTCCGGGTAGCGCATGACGCGGATCGGCAGCCCGAGTGCGTCGCCAATCAGGCTCGCATACTCGGCAGTGAGGCCCTGGTAGTCACGGGCGCCGCTGCTGATGTCAAAGGGTGGGTAGTCGGGTGCCGAGGTACCCAGCACCAGTTCGTCGCGGCTGAGCAGCCACTGTTGCTGCTCAGGGGTGAATGCCGGCTGCGCCGGCTGTGCAGTTGACCGTGCCAGCAGCGTATAGGGCGCCACCTCCCGCTGCTGAGCTTGGGTCAGGGCGCCGGGCAGCAGGAGCACGAGCAGCAGGCAGCAAGCGAGAAGGCGCACCATGCTGCCCTCAGACCAGTGCGTTGCGCTTGGCCACTTCGATCAGGTCGACCAATGTGTTGACTTGAAGTTTGTGCATCAGGCGCTTTTTATAGGTGCTGACAGTTTTGCTGCTCAGAAACATGCCCTTGGCAATGTCCTTGTTACTGCGCCCCTGGGCGAAGAGTTGCAATACCATCAACTCGCGGTCATTGACGTGGCGCAGAAGTTCAAGGTCGTTATCGCCAGTGTGGGGGTATTTGATCGCCTGGCTGGGGAAATAGTTATAGCCTGCCAGCACCGCCTTGATTGCGCTGAGCAATTCCCCCAGGTCTTCTTGCTTGCACACGTACCCAGCCGCGCCGGAGTGCATGCAGCGCACGGCAAACAGTGCAGGTGATTGCGCAGTGAGAACCAGCACCTTCAAGGGCAGTGCCATGGACTGAAAACGCGCCAGCACCTCCAGCCCGTCAAGCTTGGGGATGCTGATGTCGAGAATGACCAGGTCGGGTGTGGTTTCACGAATCATCTGCATGGCGTCGACGCCGTTGTCCGATTCCCCGACGACCCGGTAATTCTGGTTTTCCAGCAGCATACGAACGGCCAACCGGATGACGGGATGATCGTCGACGATAAATATGGAGTGCATGTTCAACTTCCCTGCGTTCTATGAGGGTGACAGGCGGCACCTTATCGCAGATGGAAGTCGTGGGTAACGTGAGGATTGCCCATTCTTTGTTTATGGGAAACGGCTTACAGGATAAAACAAAAGAGGCTACGTAACAGCCGATTAATGGAGGAAGTCAAAAGGTGTTTGGTAACTTTTCATTGGGATTTATGCTCGATGTTTAATAGTACGCTCAAGTTGTAGGAAGTTTCCCAGCTGGAGCCTGCGGCATGGCCGTGCCACGCCGCAGGGGCCCTGCCTTACGGCGGGCCAGAGCGCCCCGTCATCTCCCGTGCCATTTCGCTGGCGTAGCTGTCCGTCATGCCGGCGATGAAGTCGATCATGCGCAAGAAAGCGCCATACAGCGAGCCATGAGGGTCGGGGGCGTTGCTGCCCAGCAGGTCCAGCACGCGGCGGCTCTTGAAGGAAGGGCTGCGCCCACCATGCTGCTCAAGCGCGGCCCCACAGAAGGCATTGAGCAGAATTTCGAGCGTGGTATAGGCACCGATTTCGTGCAGCGTCTTGCGTTTATCCTGGAATATCTTGTTGCGCGCCATCGCCTTTGCCTGCAGCACGCAGCGTTGGGCTGGGCCATGCATGTGCTCGACCAGATCGCCAGGCAGGCGACCGGCCAGCAGCGCCTGCTGTTGTTCGACAAAGGCGTAGGCTGCGGCGTTGGTCAGGTGCTCGATGGCTTTGCCGCGCAGGATCGCCAGCTTGCGCCGACGGGAGTCATTCGGCCCCAGCTGCCGATAGGTTTCTGGCAGGTCATTGCCCACCAGGTCCAGCAGCAGGGCTTCTACCTCTGCGTACTGCAGCAAGTCCATCTCCAGGCCGTCTTCCAGGTCGATCAGCCCATAGCAGATGTCGTCGGCCGCTTCCATCAGGTAAACCAGCGGGTGGCGTGCCCAGCGTTGGTCCTCAAGCAGTGGCAAACCCAGTTTGCGCGCAATTTGCTCGAGCAAGGGCAGTTCGCTTTGGTAGCTGCCGAATTTATGCTTTTTGTAACCCAGGGCGTCGGCGTGGCGAGCGCTCCAAGGGTACTTGAGGTAGGTGCCGAGCGTGGCGTAAGTAAGGCGGGTGCCGCCGTCGAACTGGTGATATTCCAGCTGGGTCAACACCCGGAAGCCTTGGGCGTTACCTTCGAAGTTGAGAAAGTCGGCGCGCTCGTCATCGCTCATGTCGTCCAGCCAGCCGCGCCCTGCGGCCTGCTGGAACCAGTGGCGGATGGCATCTTCGCCTGAGTGGCCGAACGGTGGGTTGCCGATGTCATGGGCCAGGCAGGCTGACTGCACGATCATCCCCAGGTCGCTGGGGGCACACCAGTCCGGCAGGCTGTTGCGCAAGGTTTCGCCTACGCGCATACCCAGTGAACGGCCCACGCAGCTGACTTCCAGCGAGTGGGTAAGACGCGTGTGGATATGATCGTTGCTGGTGACCGGATGAACTTGGGTTTTGCGCCCCAAGCGGCGGAATGCGCCAGAGAAGGTGATGCGATCGTGGTCTTTGTGGAAGGGGCTTCGGCCAAGTTCATCGGCACTGTACTGGGCTTTGCCCAGGCGTTCGCGGGTGAGCAGGGTATGCCAGTCCAAGGCGCGGTCTCCTGTGAGTCCAAAGGGCAAGCATACGCGCTGCCGGCGGCCGTGCAAGGCCGCAGGCTTAGGGGATGTGCGTATGTCGGGCCTTCAGGCGCGGCGATTACCCTGAAGGTAAAGGCGCACCAACGGCAACAAGCTGGTGCCCAGGCGTACGAGGCGTGGCAGGCTGCCGCTGCGAACACCCTTGCCGGTCAGAAAGCCCAGCGCGACGACTGCGCCGATACCCCACAACGGTGCATGCTTGATGCCAAGGCCTGCCTGCAGCGAGCCGCCCATGCCGCGCATGCGCCGTACCGGCTCAAGCAGTTGGCCGGTTTCGTGGCGAATTTCCTGGCGATTCATCTCCATGCGCAAGCGCAACAACGCCTTACGCAATTCTTTCGGGTTTCGCGAGGTGGGCAGTTCTGGCAGGTTCATGGCAGAAGGCGCTCCCTGTCCTTGGCAAGTTCTTCGAGGGTGGCATGGAAAGGCGACGATTCATCGAACACCGCGGCCTTCAGGCGCAGGCCGCAGTAGACCGCTGCCAGGCCGTAGAACACGCACAGGCCGATGATGCCGGCCAGGCGATAACTGTCCCACAGCAATACCAGTAGCAGGCCGGAGAGGGCCGTGAGCAGCAACAACGCAAATACCAAGGCCAGGCCTGCGAACAGCAACAGGCGCAACGTACGGCCTTTCTGCTCTTGCAGTTCAATGCCGAGCAGTTCGATGTGGTTATGCAAAAGCCCGAGGATGGCGGCACCCAGGCGCCGACCTGCGGCGCCGGCACCTACAGCATCATTGTCCATGTAGACCCCTTAACGCCGGTTGGCCAGCAAGCCGATCAACAGCCCCACGCCCGCGGCGATGCCGATAGCGTGCCAGGGCTTTTCCTGAACATACAGTTCAGCTGTGCCGAGCGCTGCTTCACCACGCTCACGCACCGACTCCTGGGTCTCGTGCAGGGTTTCGCGGGCCTGGGCCAGACGCTCATGGATCTGCTCGCGCAATTCGTCAGCCTGGTCGCCTGCCAGGTTGGCAGTGTCGGCCAGCAACTTTTCCGTGTCGCGCACCAAGGCCTGGAAGTCAGCCATCAGTACTTCTTGGGCATGCTTCGCCGATTTGCTGGCCATGTGTCTCTCCCTGTCAATCAATGATGGTACTTCGAGTGATGGCACACCCGAAGGTTCAAGTGCGTCAGCTGGTATGAGCTTTGCTTAGGGTTTGCCCGAGGGCTGCTTCGCCATGGTGCGCTGCAAGCCCTGTTTGCGCCGATCAGGGGCGCCCGTTCGAGGCCCTGACGCTAAACCTTAACCCAAGCCACCTTAGCAGCCATGGGCAACTTCGCAGCGCGGGTCCATTTTCTGGAAATGGACCATCCCGGCACCGTGATGGTGCATGCCTGCGGCCCCATGAGCTGTCCTGGTGCTTTTTCGCAGGTCTGCCAACTTCATGGAAAATCCGCTCAGCGCGATGGACTCACTGGTCCACGGTTCCAACACCCTGTTCATTCTGATGGGGGCCATTCTGGTGCTGGCCATGCACGCCGGCTTCGCGTTTCTTGAAGTGGGCACGGTGCGTTACAAGAACCAGGTCAACGCATTGTCAAAGATCCTTAGCGACTTCGCCGTTTCAGCGCTGGTGTACTTCTTCATCGGTTACTGGATAGCCTACGGCGTGGGTTTTTTCCAGCCGGCGGCCGCGCTCGCCGCCGACCAGGGGTATGCGCTGGTCAAGTGTTTCTTCCTTTTGACCTTTGCTGCTGCGATCCCGGCAATCATTTCGGGCGGTATCGCTGAGCGGGCACGGTTTGTACCGCAGTTGTGCGCCACGGCAGTGATCGTGGCATTCGTCTACCCGTTCTTCGAAGGCATGGTCTGGAATGGCAATCTCGGTGTACAGGCTTGGCTGCAGGCCCGGTTTGCTGCACCCTTTCACGATTTCGCCGGCTCCATCGTGGTGCATGCCATGGGCGGCTGGCTGGCACTGGCCGCAGTCGTGCTGTTGGGGCCACGCCGTGGGCGTTATCGGGACGGCCGCCTGGTGGCATTTGCGCCTTCCAGCATACCGTTCCTGGCGCTGGGCTCGTGGATTCTGATCATCGGCTGGTTCGGCTTCAATGTGATGAGTGCTCAGACGCTGCAAGGGGTCAGCGGGCTGGTGGCGATCAACTCGCTGATGGCCATGGTGGGTGGCACCTTGTCGGCACTGCTCGCCGGGCGCAATGACCCAGGGTTCCTGCATAACGGGCCGCTGGCGGGGCTGGTTGCCATCTGTGCGGGTTCTGACGTGATGCACCCGGCCGGTGCACTGGCGACCGGCCTGGTGGCCGGTGTGCTGTTCGTCTGGACCTTCACCGCCGCGCAGAACCGCTGGAAGATCGATGACGTACTGGGCGTGTGGCCCTTGCACGGCCTGTGTGGGGTCTGGGGCGGGGTGGCGTGTGGCATCTTCGGCCAGACCGCGTTGGGTGGTTTGGGCGGTGTCAGCCTGTGGAGCCAGCTGTTGGGTACCCTGGCCGGGGTGCTGGTGGCGCTGGCTGGTGGGTTTGCGGTGTATGGCACGGTGCGCGCCGTGCTTGGCTTGCGCTTGAGCCACGAGCAGGAATTCGAGGGGGCTGACCTGTCGCTGCACCGCATTGGCGCCACTACCCAGGATTGATCAGGTTCGGGTGCAGGGGCAGCGTTAACGGCCTAGAATAGCGCTCTGCACATGCAACGGAGCCCGCCCCATGCTGCCTGAATGCCAATTGTTCGGCACCCTTGGCTGCCACCTGTGCGAGGTGGCGGAGGCTGTGCTGATGCCTTTCGTCGACCATGGCCTGTTGGTCGAACTGGTGGACATTGCCGACAACGAGGTGCTGTTCGAGCGCTACGGTCTGGTCATCCCCGTGTTGCGCCGTTGCGACAACGGGGGGGAGTTGCACTGGCCATTCGATGCCGAACAGGTCGTGGCTTTCCTGGAGCAATGAGGCCCCTGGAGGATCCCTGACCCTGCTCCAAGTGGGCGGTGATAGGTGAATGATTGGTCGGCGGCACACGGGTGCCGACCTGGTCAACCTTCATCGGAATCGCCTGTCATGCTGCTTACCCCGCACTTCACCCTAAGGGAAATGATCGTGTCCCAGCTAGCCGCCCGGGACGGGTTCGACAACACCCCGCCAGGCCCTGTGGTCGACAACCTCAAGCTGCTGTGCAACACCCTCGAGCAGGTGCGCGCCCTGTTCGACGCCCCCATCATCATTAGCAGTGGCTACCGCAGCGAGCGCCTTAACACGCTGATTGGTGGCTCCGCCAAAAGCCAGCATGTGCAGGGGCTGGCGGCCGATTTCACGGTCATCGAGGTATGCCCCCGTGAAACTGTACAACGCATCTGCGACAGCACCATTGGGTTCGACCAGCTGATTCTGGAGTTCGACAAGTGGGTGCACCTGTCAGTCAGCCGTGGTGCGCCAAGGCGGCAGGTGTTGACCATTCGCAAAGGCAGCGGTTACCTGCCCGGCCTGCAATAAGGTGCATTGACGACCACAGAGGGATGTTCGTATGCTGTATATAAATACAGTATTGAGGTAAATCCATGCTCAACGTCGAGCAATTGAAGTACAGCGTCAACCGCATGCCTGTCGAGCGGGTGGCCGACGCTGTCCTGGAACTGCGCCTCGAAGGGCTGGTGACCGAAAACCTCACGCCTTTTGGCAAAGTGCATTTCAATACCTGTTTTGCCGAGATCGAGGCCTTGTTCCAGCGTGCGGGGTACCACCGTGGCCTCGATGTGGTGGGTTATGAGGGGCTGCTGTACGCCCTTTACGACCCGGGGCGCTGGGAGCCCGTGCAGGTGTTGCGGTGGTTGAAGGCACGCAGCGAGGCGTTGGCCCAGGCTGGCTGACAGCGCAGGCATGGGGGATAATGCGCGGCCTTACCCGCTTCGAGCCATGCCATGACCACGCCCTTCGACCCCGCCCAGCAGCAAGCCAGCACGGTGTGCTTGCCACCGGGGGGCTGGACAACCGTGCTCGACTGCTTGTGCGATCACTTCAAGGCCATCGACCGTAGCCAGTGGCTCGACCGTTTTGCCCGGGGCCGGGTGCTGGATGCGCAGGGGCGGCCGGTAGCGGCCAGCCTGCCGTACAAGCGGGGCATGCGCCTGCATTATTTTCGCGAGGTGCCCAATGAGCGGGTCATCCCTGCCCAGGAAGTGGTGCTGCATGCTGACGAACACCTTGTGGTGGCCGACAAACCGCATTTTCTGCCCGTGACACCTGGCGGCGAATACGTGGAGCAAACGCTGCTGCGCCGCTTGATCCGCCGCCTCGGCAATCCGAACCTGGTCCCGTTGCACCGGATAGACCGCCATACTGCGGGCCTGGTGCTGTTTTCTGCCAACCCGAACTCCCGCAGCGCCTACCAGCGGCTGTTCCCTGAGCGGCGTATCGAAAAACGCTATCAGGCCATTGCCGCCGCCATGCCGCAGCACAGCTTTCCGCTGGTGCATAAAAGCCGTCTGGAGCACGGTGAGCCGTTTTTCCGCATGCATGAGGTGGACGGGCAGGCCAACAGCGAAACCGTGGCTGAGGTGCTGGAAAAGAATGGCGGGCTATGGCGCTACGGCCTGTCCCCGGTAACTGGCAAGACCCACCAACTGCGGGTTCACATGGCCGCGTTGGGGGCGGGTATCAGCAACGATCCTTTCTACCCCCACCTGCGCACTGTCGAAGATGATTACCAGCAACCGCTGAAGCTATTGGCTCAGAGCTTGCGTTTTGTCGACCCGCTTTCTGGCGAGGAACGCTATTTCCAGAGCCGTCTGCAACTCGACTGGTAACGCCTGCAGGGGCGCCCGATAACGGGCGCCTGAGGCACCGGAATCAGCGGTTGAACCGCTCCACCAGCGAATACTGGCTGCCGGCAGTGGTGTTCAGCTCCTCGCTCAACAGCGCCGAATGTTGCGCCTGCTCGGCCGTTTGGTCAGCCAGGTCGGCAATGGTGCTGATGTTGCGGCTGATTTCGTCGGCCACTGCGGTCTGTTCTTCGGTTGCGGCAGCAATCTGTGTGGCCATGTCGGTGATGTTGGCCACCGCCTCACTGATGCCCACCAGTGCCTCGTCGGCCTGCATCACACGATCCACCCCCTCCTGCGCCTGACGGTGGCCGCTTTCCATGGTGGTGACGGCATTGCTGGCGGTCTGTTGCAGCTTGGCGATCAGGCTGTGGATCTGCCCAGTGGACTCGGCGGTACGCTGGGCCAACTGGCGCACCTCATCGGCGACCACCGCGAAACCACGCCCCATCTCACCCGCGCGCGCTGCCTCGATGGCAGCGTTGAGGGCCAGCAGGTTGGTCTGGTCGGCAATGCCTTTGATCACATCCACCACGCCGCCGATCTCGTCGCTGTCCTTGGCCAGCTGAGTCACGGTCTGCCCGGTTTCGCCAACTGCCGCCGACAGGCGCTCGATAGCTTCACGGGTTTCACCCGCAATCTGCCGACCCTGGCCAGTAAGGCGGTTGGCCTCCTGGGTGGCATCGGCGGTGCGTTGCACGTGGTTGGCCACTTCCTGGGTGGTTGCGGCCATCTGGTTGACGGCGGCAGCAACCTGCTCGGTTTCCACCCGCTGGCGTTCCAGCCCCGAAGAGCTCTTGTGTGCCAGTACATCGGATTGACGCGCCTGATCGCTCAAGTGCTCGGCGGTATCCTGCAGGCGTGTCAGGCAGGTTTTCATCCGTGCGTCCTGGCTCAGCATGGCCATTTCCAGGCGTGCCTGCACCCCGCGGCTGTCGGTGTACATTTGCGCGATCAGTGGATCGGACGTGGTCTGTTCAGCCAGGCGCAGCAGGCGCTTGAGCCCGCGCTGCTGCCAGGTCAGGCCCAGCAGGCCCAGGGGCACGGAAAGCGCCGCAGCCAACGCGAAGCCCCAGGAGTGGCCCAGCCATATGCCAATCAGGAAGCCGATCTGGCTGATCAGAATGAACGGCAGCCAGTCCTGCAGCACCGGCAGCCAGCGGTCGCGGCGCGGAACTGCGGGTTTGCCCTGGTTGATGCGCTTGTACAACGCCTCGGCGCGGCGGATCTGCTCAGCGGTCGGCTTGACCCTGACCGATTCGAAACCGACAACCTCGTTGTTTTCGAAAACCGGTGTGACATAGGCATTGACCCAGTAATGGTCGCCGGTCTTGCAGCGGTTCTTGACGATACCCATCCAGGGCTGGCCCTGCTTGAGGGTTTGCCACATGTGGGCAAAGACGGCGGGCGGCACGTCGGGGTGACGGACCAGGTTATGCGGCGCACCCATCAGCTCATCGCGGGTAAAACCGCTGATTTCGATGAACGCATCGTTGCAGTAGGTAATAACGCCTTTGGCATTGGTGGTGGAGATCAACCGCTGCTTGGCAGGGAAAGTCCGTTCTCTCTGGGTAATCGGCTGGTTGTTACGCATGGCTTGGATGTCCGCGGGGCTTTGGAGGGCTATCGGCACGCCGCGTGTTTTGTTGAGGGAATATTTGCAGGGGTTGATCCAAGGCAATACGCCAGTGAAGCACTTGAATTACCGAACGTGAAAGTTCGCAGCTGATAGCCGCAATAACGCGCTTTTTATTGCGTTTAAGTGATGGCTCGGTGAACTATTCATTGCGTTGAATGTCGGGGCACCTGCGCGGAAGGCGCAGATGCCCCATTGCCTTCACGCCGCTATGAGTTGGCGCAACACGTAATGCAGAATGCCGCCGGCCTTGAAGTATTCCACTTCATTGAGGGTGTCGATGCGGCACAACACCTCGATGTCCAGCTGTTGCCCATCCTCGCGGGTGATGCGCAGTGGCAAGCTCATGCCGGGATGAATCTGCACACCTGCCAGGCCGGTTAGCTCGATCTGTTCCTTGCCGGTGAGGCACAGCTGCTTGCGGTCGTGCCCAGCCTTGAACTGCAGCGGGAGCACGCCCATGCCGACCAGGTTCGAGCGGTGGATACGCTCGAAGCTCTCGGCAAGCACAGCCTTGACCCCAAGCAGGTTGGTGCCTTTGGCCGCCCAGTCGCGGCTGGAACCAGTGCCGTACTCCTGGCCGGCAATCACCACCAGCGGTGTGCCCTCCTGCTGGTAACGCATGGCGGCATCGTAGATAGACAGTTTCTCGCCCGTGGGTACGTGCAAGGTGTTACCACCTTCCTCGCCGCCAAGCATTTCATTGCGGATGCGGATATTGGCAAAGGTGCCCCGCATCATCACTTCGTGGTTGCCGCGGCGCGATCCGTAGGAGTTGAAATCCCTGGGTTCCACCCCTTTGTCACGCAAATAACGCCCTGCCGGGCTGTCGGCCTTGATGTTGCCCGCGGGCGAGATGTGGTCGGTGGTGACCGAGTCGCCCAACAGCGCCAGTATGCGTGCGCCACGGATGTCGGTGATCTGCGGAGCGGGCCCCTCGATCCCCTCGAAGAAGGGCGGGTGCTGGATATAGGTGGAGTCGTGTTGCCACACATAGGTCGCAGCCTGCGGCACTTCGATGGCCTGCCACTGTGCATCGCCGGCAAACACCTCGGCGTACTCCTTGTGGAACATCGCGGTATCGACCTTGGCTACCGCAGCAGCCACTTCCTGCTGGGTGGGCCAGATGTCCTTCAGGTAGACAGGTTGGCCATGCTTGTCGGTGCCCAGCGGGTCCTTGGTCAGGTCCACACGCACACTGCCAGCCAGGGCATAGGCCACCACAAGGGGCGGGGAGGCCAGCCAGTTGGTCTTGACCAGTGGGTGCACCCTGCCTTCGAAGTTGCGATTGCCCGACAGCACCGAGGCGACGGTCAGGTCGGCGTTGGCAATGGCTTTTTCAATCGGTTCGTCCAGCGGCCCGGAGTTACCGATGCAGGTGGTGCAGCCATAGCCCACCAGGTCGAAGCCCAGTTCGTCGAGGTAGGGCGTAAGCCCGGCCGCGTGGAAGTACTCCGTGACCACCTTCGAACCAGGGGCCAGCGAGCTCTTGACCCACGGCTTGCGTTGCAGGCCTTTTTCCAGGGCCTTTTTGGCAACCAGGCCTGCAGCCATCATGACGCTGGGGTTGGACGTGTTGGTACACGAGGTGATGGCCGCAATGACCACCGCGCCATCGCGCAGTGTGTGGGTTTGCCCTTGGTGGCTGTAGTCGATTTCACCGGCCTGGTCGGCATTGCCAACGGCCACGCCGCCGCCGCCCTCGCTCTCCAGCCGCCCGACTTCGCGGGCAAGCGGTTTGGGCTGCAGTTCGATGAAGTGATCGAAGGCCTGGCTGACCTGGCCCAGTGCTACCCGATCCTGCGGGCGCTTGGGCCCTGCCAGGCTGGATTCCACATCATGCATGTCCAGGGCCAGCGTGTCGCTGAACAACGGTTCCTGGCCCGGTAGGCGCCATAGCCCCTGGGCCTTGCAGTATTGCTCCACCAGTTCCACGGTGGCAGCCGGCCGGCCCGACAGCCTCAGGTAATCCAGGGTTACATCATCCACCGGGAAGAAACCGCATGTGGCGCCGTATTCCGGTGCCATGTTGGCGATGGTTGCACGGTCGGCCAGGGGCAACTCGGCCAAGCCGTCGCCGTAGAATTCGACGAACTTGCCCACCACGCCTTTCTTGCGCAGCATTTGGGTCACCGTCAGCACCAGGTCGGTGGCGGTGATGCCTTCGCGCAGCTTGCCGGTCAGCTTGAAGCCAATCACCTGCGGTATCAGCATCGATACCGGCTGGCCGAGCATCGCCGCTTCCGCTTCGATGCCGCCCACACCCCAGCCCAGCACGCCCAGGCCATTGATCATGGTGGTGTGCGAGTCGGTGCCCACCAGCGTGTCGGGGAACGCGTAGGTACGGCCGTCCGCCTCGCGGGTCCAGACCGTACGGCCCAGGTATTCAAGGTTGACCTGGTGGCAGATACCGGTGCCCGGTGGTACCACGCTGAAGTTGTCGAAGGCACTTTGGCCCCAGCGCAGGAATGCGTAGCGCTCGCCGTTGCGCTGCATTTCGATGTCGACGTTTTCGCCGAAAGCCTGTGCAGTGCCGTAGTGGTCGACCATCACCGAGTGGTCGATAACCAGGTCCACTGGCGACAGCGGGTTGATGCGTTGCGGGTCACCGCCGGCCTTGGCCATGGCCGCGCGCATGGCGGCCAGGTCGACCACTGCAGGGACGCCGGTAAAGTCCTGCATCAGCACGCGGGCCGGGCGGTACTGGATTTCGCGGTCCGAGCGGCGCTCGGTCAGCCACTGGGCCAGCGCTTGCAGGTCGTCACGGGTGACGGTTTTGCCGTCCTCCCAGCGCAGCAGGTTTTCCAGCAGCACTTTCAGCGACATGGGCAGGCGCTGCAGGTCACCCAACTGGCGGGCGGCCTCGGCAAGGCTGAAATAGTGGTAGGTCTGGTTGCCGACTTGTAGCGGCTTGAGGGTTTTCAGGCTATCGAGCGAGGGCATTGCCAACTCCTTCTGCGCCGGTGCCGGGCAACGACTCAAAGGGTTGCCGGTAGCACCGCTGTGTACCAGCCCGCACGGCACGGGCCTGGCTGAATGGTCAGGTTAGTCCGGTTTGCGTTACCTGACCCTTTTCTGGACCGACGGGGCATGTCGCAGGTTCCGAACTTCCTTTATCATCGCGGCCCTGCCGGCGCCTTGGGTGCGCCAGCCGTCGTGGAGTGAGAGATGAATACCCTGTTCATGCATTGCCGGCCCGGTTTCGAGGGCGAGGTGTGCGCCGAGATCAGCGAGCATGCTGCCCGTGTGGGCATTGCCGGTTACGCCAAGGGCAAGGCGCATGGCGCCTGCGCCGAGTTCGTCTGTAGCGAGGCGGGCGCTGCCGAGCGGCTGATGGGCGCGCTGCGCTTCAGCCAACTGATCTTTGCGCGGCAGTGGGCATGTGGTGGGTACATCGAGTTGCCGGAAACCGACCGCATCAGTGTGCTGCTGGAGCAACTGGCGGGCCAGCCGGTGTTCGGCAGCCTTTGGCTGGAAGTGCTGGACAGCAATGACGGCAAGGAGCTGTCCACGTTCTGCCGCAAGTTCGAGGCGCCGTTGCGCAAGGCGCTGGAGAAGGCTGGGCGGCTGGTCGAGGACACCTCACGCCCGCGCTTGCTGCTGACCTTCATCAGCGGCCGACGGGTGTTTGCCGGGAGTGCACCGCCTGCCAACAGCGCGCTTTGGCCAATGGGCATCCCGCGCCTGAAGTTCCCCCGCGAGGCGCCCAGCCGTTCGACGTTGAAGCTGGAAGAAGCCTGGCACCAGTTCATCCCGCGGGACCAGTGGGAGCAGCGCCTGGGCGACGACATGACGGGGGTGGACCTGGGTGCTTCGCCTGGCGGCTGGACGTATCAGCTGGTGCGACGGGGCATGCTGGTCACGGCCATCGATAACGGGCCTATGGCAGAAAGCCTCATGGACACGGGGCTGGTGCAGCATTTGATGGCCGATGGTTTCACCTGGCGGCCGAAGCAGACGGTGGACTGGATGGTGTGTGACATCGTCGAGAAGCCGGCGCGAACCACTTCGCTGATCGAGACGTGGTTAGGGGAAGGGCTGTGTCGGGAGGCGGTAGTCAACCTCAAGTTGCCGATGAAACAGCGGTATGCAGAGGTGCGGCGGTTGCTGGATCGGATGGAGGCAACGTTCAAGGCGAGCAAGGTGAGGGTGTCGATTGCTTGCAAGCAGCTTTACCATGACCGTGAGGAGGTGACCTGTCACTTGCGCCGGTTGGATCTGAAACCGCGCCGGTGATGGCAACCACGGGCATGCCTTGGCTCAAGTGGTGGCGCTCGGTCTCGCAGGCAAAAGCATTATCGAGGCGGCCACCATCCAGCTTGGTACACACCGAACAATGCGCGACAATGGCAATCATTTTGCGGAGCCCTCCATGACCGACTTCACCCCTGATGCCACCCTCGACGCCACGGGCCTGAATTGCCCGGAACCGGTGATGATGCTGCACCAGCACGTGCGTGATCTGGCCGCAGGCGGCCTGCTCAAGGTCATCGCCACCGACCCCTCCACGCGCCGCGACATCCCCAAGTTCTGCAACTTTCTTGGCCACGAACTGCTGCAGCAACAGGAAGAGGCTGGCACCTTCCTGTACTGGATCCGCAAGAGAGCCGACTGAAGCGCTCTGGAACACACCCCGCGTTGCGCCTACACTGCGCTCCCCAGACAGGAGAGCGCCATGCTGATAGTTGCCGACGAGAATATCCCGCTGCTCGATGCATTCTTCCAGGGCTTCGGCGAGATACGTCGATACGCAGGGCGGGGGCTCGATGCTGCCAGCGTCAGGGATGCCGACATTCTGCTGGTACGCTCCGTCACCAAGGTGGATCGCCAACTGCTTGAAGGCAGCCGCGTGCGCTTCGTGGGTACGTGCACCATTGGCACCGACCACCTCGACCTCGATTATTTTACCCAAGCGGGTATCCGCTGGAGCAGCGCCCCTGGCTGCAATGCCCGAGGCGTGGTGGATTACGTATTGGGCAGCCTGCTGACACTTGCCGACCTCGAAGGGGTTGCGCTGCCTGACAAGGTCTACGGTGTGGTGGGCGCCGGTGAGGTGGGCGGGCGACTGGTGCGCGTACTGCGTGGCCTGGGGTGGAAGGTCATGGTGTGCGACCCGCCGCGCCAGGCTGCCGAGGACGGTGATTACGTCAGCCTTGATGCCATCCTGGAACACTGCGATGTGATCAGCCTGCATACGCCCCTGCAGCGCGGCGGGGATTGCCCTACCTGGCATCTGCTCGGCCAGCCGCAACTGGCCCGCCTGCGCCCCGGTGCCTGGGTGCTCAATGCCAGCCGCGGGCCCGTGATCGACAATGCAGCCTTGCGCGAACTGCTGAACGCGCGTGCCGATGTGCACGCTGTATTGGACGTGTGGGAAGGGGAGCCGGAGGTCGACCTGCCATTGGCCGACCTGTGCACGCTGGCCACCCCGCATATCGCAGGCTACAGCCTTGATGGCCGCCAGCGCGGTACCGCACAGATCTACCAGGCGCTGTGCCGCTATTTGGGCGTTGATGAGCAGGTGGCGCTGGCCGACCTGCTGCCACGCCCGCCGCTGGCGCAGATCGAGCTGGATGCCGGTGCGGACCTGCAATGGGCACTGGCCACCCTGTGCCGTGCGGTCTATGACCCACGCCGCGACGATGCGGATTTGCGCCGCAGCCTCAGTGACGACAGCCAACGGCAACGCGCAGCGTTCGACCAGCTGCGCAAGCACTACCCGCCGCGTCGTGAAATCGAGGGCCTGGCCGTTCATGTACGTGGAGATTCGCCGCAATTGGTGCAGATGGTGGGGGCGTTGGGCGCGAGGCTGGTTTGAAAGCAGCCGAGCAGGGGGTGGCGAACATCGCCATCTAGCGGGCGAAAAAAACCCGGCACAGGTGCCGGGTTACAGAAATTCGCCAATCAGTCCTTGCGTACGCGTTCCACCCGGCTTTCTTCCAGGGCTTTGCAGGCCTGCTGGATCATCTGCTCGGTGATGGGTACCTCACGCCCCTGTGCGTCGATCAGGGCGCCGGCAACCTTTTGCTGTGGTGCGCACCCAGGCTTGGCGTGGTGATCGTGGTTGGATTGCACGTTCATGCATGGTCTCCTCTTCAGTGACGGAATCAGGTTAACCCTGCGCCATGACCAGGCGGTGACAAGCCTCTCGCGGGCCAGGCAGGCACAGTGCAACAGATACGGCGCAAAAGCTCCATACCAGGGTTAGATCGATAGGCTATAGCAGCCTGCGGAAGTTCCATGAGGGGGGATGAGTGGTAGGCTGGAAGGCCCACCTCTTTGTGATAACCCCCATGCCTCACTCCGATGCTCGCCCACGCCGCGCCTTGCGCCTGGCCTGGCAGTTCGTTCGCCCCTACCGCCAGCGCGTGCTGCTGGCGCTGCTGGCACTGGTTGTGACCGCAGCCATTACGCTGTCCATGGGGCAAGGCATACGGTTGCTGGTGGATCAAGGGTTCATGACCGGTTCGGTGCACCAGCTCAACCAGACCGTCGCGCTGTTCATGGCGTTGGTTGTTGCTCTGGCGTTGGGAACGTTCAGCCGCTTTTACCTGGTGTCGTGGATTGGTGAGCGCTGTGTGGCGGATATCCGTCGGGCGGTGTTCGACCACCTGCTGACGCTGCACCCTGGGTTTTTCGAAGACAACCGCAGCTCCGAAATACAGTCGCGCCTGACCGCCGATACCACCTTGCTGCAGTCGGTAATCGGTTCGTCCCTGTCCATGTTCCTGCGTAATGCGTTGATGGTGATCGGCGGGGTGATTGTACTGTTCATCACCAATCCCAAACTGACCAGCATCGTGGTGGGGACGCTGCCGGTGGTGCTCGCCCCGATTCTGTTGTTCGGTCGCCGGGTACGCAGCCTGTCGCGCCTGAGCCAGGACCGGGTGGCGGACGTGGGCAGTTACGTGGCCGAAACCCTCGGCCAGATCAAGACTGTGCAGGCCTATACCCATCAGGGCCACGACCGCGAGCAGTTTGCCGAGGCTGTCGAAGAAGCGTTTTCGGTGGCCCGCAAGCGTATTGCCCAGCGATCATGGCTGATCACGCTGGTCATCATGCTGGTGCTCGGGGCGATTGGGGTGATGTTGTGGGTAGGCGGTACGGACGTTATCGCTGGGCGCATTTCGGCCGGCGAGCTGGCGGCGTTCGTGTTCTACAGCCTGATCGTGGGGAGTGCCTTCGGTACGCTCAGCGAAGTGATTGGTGAGCTGCAGCGGGCGGCGGGCGCGGCTGAGCGTATTGCCGAACTGCTGGCCGCCACCAGTGTGATCCAGCCCCCTGCACCTGCACAGCAACTGCCCCTGGCGCGGGCGAGCGGGCGCATCGCGCTGCACAACATCGTGTTTGCCTACCCCTCACGCCCGGCAGTGGCAGCCATTGACCACCTCAGCCTGGAGATTGAGCCTGGGCAGACGGTGGCGTTGGTTGGGCCTTCGGGGGCTGGCAAGTCCACGCTGTTCGACTTGCTGCTGCGCTTCCACGACCCACAGCAGGGGCGCATCCTGCTTGATGGCATCGCAATTGACCAGCTCGAACCTGACACGTTACGCCGGCAATTCGCCCTGGTGGCGCAGAACCCCTCGCTGTTTCGCGGTACGGTGGCGGCGAATATCCGCTATGGCCGGCCGCAGGCCACTGACGTGCAGGTTGAAGCGGCGGCGCAGGGTGCCCATGCGGACGCATTCATCCGCCAACTGCCGCAGGGTTACCAGACCCTCCTGGGGGAGGGCGGCATCGGCCTGTCCGGTGGCCAGCGGCAACGCATCGCGATCGCCCGGGCCTTGTTGGTGGATGCGCCGGTGCTGCTGCTCGATGAGGCCACCAGCGCCTTGGATGCGCAAAGCGAGTACTTGATTCAACAGGCACTCCCCGCGCTGATGGCAGGCCGGACCACGCTGGTGATCGCCCACCGCCTGGCGACGGTGCAGCATGCCGACCGCATCGCAGTGATCGATAAAGGCCGCGTGGTTGCGGTGGGCACACACCGCCAGTTGATCGAGACTAGCCCGCTGTATGCGCGGCTGGCTTCGTTGCAGTTCAATACCGATTAGCCTGCAGCGGGATTGTCATATTTTTGTAGTAATTGCCTGAGACTATCTGCCCCAATTGTTGTGCACGTGCTCGAACTGGCTGCTATCTGCTTGATGGCAGCTTTTTTTTGGCCTGCCTTCCGGGACAGGGAGTGTCTAGACGGGTGTCGCGAGCGCGCGCCGTTTCTTCCCTTCCTGTTTTGAGATGCATGATGTTTAGCAAATCCCTCAAGGTGCAGATTCTGCTGATGCTGGGCGGTAGCCTGGCGGCCATGCTGCTGATCGCGCTGGTGTGCTTTCAGTTCCTGTCTTCCAGCGTTCGTAGCTATGCCCAACTGGTGGACGGGCCACTGCAGGCCTCCCAGATGATCGAAGAGGCCAATCTTCAGTTCAAGATTCAGGTGCAGGAATGGAAGAACGTGCTGCTGCGCGGGCGTCAGCCTGCGGATATGGACAAATACTGGCAGCAGTTCCAGGCGCGAGAACAGCAGGTGCAACAACTGCTGGACCAGTTGATCGAGCGCAGTGACAGCCGCTTGAAGGGTCCACTGCAGCAACTGCGTGACAGCCACCTGCAACTGGGGCAGGACTACGAGCGCGGGCGTCAGGCCTTTATCGCCGCCGGGGGCGACCCATTTGCCGGCGACCTCGCGGTGAAGGGCGTAGACCGCGCAGCCAGCGAGCAGATGAGCCAGCTTGTCGAGCAGTTGCGTGCCGAGGCCGGCCAACGTGCCGGCGTCATCAATGCCAGTGCCGAACGTACGGTTTGGCTGGGCCTGCTGGTGATGCTGGCCTCGACACTGCTGGTAGGCCTGCTGAGCCTGTGGCTGGTGAACCGCAGCCTGGTCCAGCCTATACGGCAACTGATCGACTACGTCGCTCAGCTCAGCCAAGGCCGGTTCGAAGGCCGTGTGGAAAGCCGCCGGCAGGATGAACTGGGGCGCCTGGCGAAGGCGGCCAACACCTTGCGTGATTTTCTGGCCGAGACCGTTGGCCGGCTCAAGGGCAATGCCCACGAGCTTGAGGACGCCAGCGGCCAGCTGCGCCACATTGCCAGTGAGATGGCAAACGGTACCGAAGACCAGTTCCAGCGTACCGACCAGGTCGCCACCGCCATGCATGAGATGTCTGCCACGGCCCAGGAAGTTGCCCGGCACGCCGCCGAGGCGGCGCGGGCAGCGGATGACGCGGACCAGGGTGCCCAGGCGGGTGAGCAGGTGATGCAGCAGACCATCGACATCATCGGCATGGTGAACCGGGAAATTACCGGCACGGCGGCGGTGATCCGCCACCTGGAAACCGACAGTGCACGCATTGGTAAAGTGCTTGAGGTCATCCGTGGTATCGCCGAGCAGACCAACCTGCTGGCCCTCAACGCTGCCATCGAAGCGGCCCGGGCCGGTGAGGCCGGGCGTGGCTTTGCCGTGGTGGCGGACGAGGTGCGCAGCCTGGCGCAGCGCACCGCTGCCTCGATTGCCGAGATCCATCAGATTATCGATGCCGTGCAGGGTGGTGCGGTTGAAGCGGTGAAGGCCATCCAAAGCGGCCAGCAGCGCAGCGAAGAGGGTGCCGAGCAAGTGCAGCAGGCGGGCCAGATGCTGCGGCGCATCACCTTGGCCGTCGAGGCCATTCGCGATATGAACAGGCAAATTGCCACGGCCGCTGAAGAGCAGACCAGTGTGGCCGAGGACATCTCCCGCAACCTGGTCGAAATCACCCGCATCGCGACCGCCAACCAACAGGCGGTGCAACACACCGAGCAAGCGGGCCAGCGCCTGCATGGGTTATCTGGGCAATTGGCGCAGGTGACCTCGCGGCTTAGCGCCTGAGGCGTTGCAACCCACAAGAAAGGCACAACAAAAAGCCCGCTCATGGCGGGCTTTTTGATAAGGATTTGGTCGGAGAGACAGGATTCGAACCTGCGGCCTTCTCGTCCCGAACGAGACGCGCTACCTGGCTGCGCTACACTCCGATGAACAAAATCCTACTGCATCCCGATTTTGCACGCAAGCCCTTGTTGTTAAAAGGGGCTTTGCCAAAATCGAGTGCCTGATCAGAGCTCTTTGACGGTACGGATCTGGTCTTTGTTCAAGCGCATGCGCTTGCCGTCCAACTGCTCGAATTCGTAGAAGCCGGAGTCTTCATCGTAGGACGGTTTGTCCACTGCCTGAATTTCGCGGCCGTCGTTCAGTGTAATGACGGATGGGGTCGAGCAGCCTGCGAGGGCGGCCATGCCCGCAGCGAGCAGGAAGGCGGGAAGGGTCCGTTTGATCATCGTGGTTCTCCAAGTGCGATGGTGCAAGATGACAGTTAAGACGCGGGACGTTAGTGCAAGTTCCTTTCAAGTGCAGCATAACGGCAACGCCGTTGCTTGATCCAGCGCAAGCGCAGGGCACATCCTCTGCCGACGCATGGGCTGTGATATAACTGCGGCCATTGCATGTACTTGTGATGGATACCCATGAAAGCCAAGGCAGATACCCCCTTTGTACCGCTGAACATTGCTGTGCTCACCGTCAGCGATACCCGTACCTTCGACACTGATACCTCTGGCCAGGTCTTCGTCGACCGGCTGAGCGCTGCAGGCCACCGTCTGGCCGAACGCGTGCTGCTCAAGGACGACCTGTACAAGATCCGTGCGCAGGTGGCCACCTGGATCGCCGATGACCAGGTTCAAGTGGTGCTGATCACCGGCGGTACCGGCTTCACCGGCAGGGATAGCACCCCAGAGGCGGTCACCTGCCTGCTCGACAAGCAGGTAGAGGGTTTTGGCGAGCTGTTCCGGCAGATATCAGTGGCTGATATCGGGACATCGACGGTGCAGTCGCGGGCCCTGGCCGGCCTTGCCAATGGCACCCTGGTGTGCTGCCTGCCTGGCTCGACCAATGCCGTGCGCACAGGCTGGGACGGCATCCTGGCCGAGCAGCTTGATGCGCGGCATCGCCCGTGCAATTTTGTCCCCCACCTGAAGCAGGCAGCGGCCTGTGAAAGCCGTGGTTGAGGCGATTCAGGCCAGCGCGCTGATGCCGGTGGAGCAGGCCCTCGACCAATTGCTGGCGCTGGCCGATGCTGCGCCGCTGCGCGAAGTGCAGACCGTTGCACTGGCCGAAGCACAGGGCAGGGTGCTGGCAACCGACCTGGTGGCGTCCCTCGACCTGCCGCCTTGGCCCAACAGTGCCATGGACGGGTACGCATTGCGCATGGCTGACTGGCTGGGCCAGCCGCTACCCGTCAGCCAGCGAATTTTTGCCGGCCATGCACCGCAGCCTTTGCAACCAGGCACCTGTGCGCGCATTTTTACCGGGGCACCCGTGCCGCAGGGCGCCGACTGTGTGGAGATGCAGGAAAATGCCGTGCTTGGCGATGACGGCCGTGTCACCTTTCTGCAGGCGTTGAGCCCTCAGCAGAACATTCGTCCCCAAGGCCAGGAAACCCGCAAGGGCGAGCAGGTGATGGCTGCGGGCACTCGGCTGGGGCCGATCGAGTTGGGCCTTGCGGCGACATTGGGGCACGGGCACCTGGATGTGGTGCGCAAAGTGCGCGTTGCCGTGCTGTCCACGGGTGACGAGCTGGTCGAGCCTGGCCTGCCGCTGGGGCCTGGGCAGATCTACAACAGCAACCGCCAGCTGTTGCTCAGCTGGTTGCTGCGCTTGGGCTGCGACGTGGTAGATGCTGGCATCCTGCCCGATGACCTGGCGCGCACGCGTGCCTGCCTCGCAGACCTGAGGCATGTAGACCTGATCTTGTCCACCGGTGGGGTGTCTGTCGGTGAGGCGGACTACCTGGGCGCTGCCCTGCGTGAGGCCGGTGAGCTGGCGCTGTGGAAGCTGGCAATCAAACCGGGCAAGCCGCTCACGTTCGGCCATTTCCAGGGTGTACCGGTAATCGGCTTGCCGGGTAACCCGGCCTCCACCCTGGTCACCTTCGGCCTGCTGGCCAGGCCTTACTTGCTTCGCCGGCAAGGGGTTGCCGCTGTGACCCCGTTGAGTTTCCCCATGCCGGCCGGCTTCGACTGGCCCAAGCCTGGCAACCGCCGGGAGTACCTGCGTGCGCGCATCGAGCAAGGCCAGGTGCGTATCTACAAAAACCAGAGTTCAGGTGTGCTGCGCAGCGCAGTGTGGGCCGAGGGCCTGGTCGAGGTGCTTGAGGGCACCACACCGAAGCAGGGCGACAGCGTACGGTTCATTCCTTTCAGCGAATTGCTCGGCTGAGCGGCCTCGGTGCCTGCACCCGCTATTTACGGGCTTGCATGCAACGAATAGGCGCTGCGAATGGTCGAGATCAGGGTTGGTCAATTTCACGGAGACACCTTCATGCAAGGGCGCAAGGCGATGCTGATCCTGCACGGCAAGCAGGCGATGAACGAAGAGCTGCGCAGTGCCGTGCATGCCCTGCGGGACACGGGCTGGCAGTTGGATGTCCGGGTGACCTGGGAGGGTGGCGATGCCCAGCGCCTGGTCGGCGAAGCGCTGGCTGCAGGTTACCCGCACATCGTTGCAGGTGGTGGCGATGGCACCTTGCGGGACGTGGCTGAAGCCATGGGGCTGGCGGGCACGCAGGCGAGCCTCGCGCTATTGCCGCTGGGTACCGCGAATGATTTTGCCAAGGCTGCCGGTATCCCCCTGGAACCTGCTGCCGCACTGGCCCTGCTAAACCAGCCTGCCCAGGCGATTGACCTGGGCCAGGTAGGCGAGCAGCTCTTTCTGAACATGGCGACCGGTGGCTTCGGCAGCCAGGTCACGGCCAGCACCTCTGAGGACCTGAAAAAGGTGCTCGGCGCTGCAGCCTATCTGTTTACCGGGTTATCGCGGTTCAGTGAGCTGCAGGCCGCGTCGGTCGAACTGCAGGGGCCGGATTTCCACTGGCAAGGGGATTTGCTGGCCCTCGGTATTGGTAATGGCCGTCAAGCCGGCGGGGGGCAGGTGCTATGCCCCGAAGCGGTGGTCAATGACGGCCTGCTGGATATCGCCATCCTGCCAGCACCCACCGAGGTGGTGGGCGCCCTGCGTGATCTTTTCGGGGGCGAAGGGTTGTTCATCAGGGCGAGGCTGCCGTGGGTGGAGGTGAAGAGTTCGCAGGGGCTGGACATCAACCTGGACGGTGAGCCCCTGAAGGCAGACAGCCTGCGCTTTGCAGCAAAACCCGCGGCCTTGCGCCTGCACCTGCCCAGTGCCTCGCCGCTGCTCAGTCATCCAGGCTGATAATTTTCTCGCGCACGGCAAACAGCACCAGCCCGGCCACGTCATGGATTTGCAGGCGTTTCATCACTTGGGAACGGTGGGTTTCCACGGTCTTGATCGAAAGACCAAGGCCGGCTGCTATTTCGCGGGTTGATTTGCCTCGCACGATCAGGCGCAGAATTTCCAACTGCCGGGCGGTAAGGTTGTGGCGATCGCACGCCGCATGCTTGCCGTGCCTGCTGTGCCGCAGCGCCTGGTTGATCACGGTATGGGCAATGGCTGGGCTGAGGTAGCGCTCACCACTGCGCACCGCCCCCAGGGCCTGTTCCAGCTCGGTGGCGCTGGTGTCCTTGAGCAGGTAACCATGAGCACCACTTTCAAGTGCGCGCATGATCAGGTCCGGGTCTGTGTGCATGGACAGGATCAGCACCCGGCAGGGGCTGCCGCTGGCGCGTAGCGGGGTGAGTGCATCCAGGCCGCTGGTCGAGCGCATCGAAATGTCCAGCAGGATGATGTCCGGGTTCAGGGTGCGTACCTGTTCCAGCAGCTGGCTACCGTCATCGGCCTCGCCAATCACTTCGTAGCCGGGTATATCGCCCACCAAGGCTCTGACCCCGGCACGGATCAGCGAGTGATCGTCTACCAGCAGCAGTCTACAGGTCATGGGCAGCCGCTCTTCCTGCCCGTTGCCGGGTGCGCGCAGGCCATGGGAACACGGCCTCAATGCGTACCCCCCGGCCTGGCTCGCTGATGATGTTCAGGCTGCCCTGCAACGCCGTGACCCGCTCCAGCATGCCGGCCAGCCCGCGTTGGCCTGCCAGGGCAGGGTGCTTTGCAGGGGTGAACCCGCAGCCGTCGTCGTGAATCGACAGCGCCAGCCCCGCCGCAGTACGTTGCAGGCGGACGACCAGGTTACGGGCCTGTGCGTGTCGCAGCATATTGGTGACGGCCTCCTGGGTGATCCGGAACACCGCCATGGCGACCACCTCGTCGATGCCCCCCAGGCGCTGTTTGCAGGCCAGGCTCCAGTGCACGCCACTGCTGCGCAATGTGCGCACCAAGTGCGCGCGCAGGCTGGCCTCAAGGCCCAGGCTGGCCAGTTGCCGAGGGTTCAAAAGTGCAGAAACATCGCGCACGTTGCCCAAGGTGTCGTCCAGTGTACTGCGCAGGGCGTCACAATGGCTTTGCAACTCGGAGGGCAAGCGCCGCTGCAGCCATTGCAGTTGCAACTTGGCTGCAGTCAACAGCTGGCCAATGTCGTCATGCAGCTCCCGGCCCAGGTGCTGACGCTCAGTTTCTTGCACTTTCAGCATTCGCTCTGCCAGCTCTGCAGGCCGCAAACTGATGCACCTGGCACCCACCCCCAGTTGCAGCGCGGCGCACAGCGCCGTGGCCAGCTGCAGCACCATCAGGCTTGAGGGGATGGGCTGATGAAGCAGGTAAAGCGCCAGGTGAGCGCCGCACGAGGCCAGGCACAGCACTGCCGTTGCCCAGCACAGCAGGGCGGACGGGGAGTGGCAACGCAAAGAAGTCATCAAGCGTGGGAACATAGGTAGGGAAGCCACTGAAGTATTGCTGATGGAGGCCTTGCACAGTGCAGCTCAGAGGCTTTGGCGCAGTACTTTCGATGTTTTTTCAACCACGTGATCTTTCAACCTTTCTTCAAGTTGCAAGCGTTTTGGGGGCGCATACTAACACTTCGTATTCAGGTGGTCGCCGCTGGCCGTTGACGGTAGAGGCTGTTTGCGTTGGGCATGACGAGTAGCAAAATGCCATCCATCGACCATGTTCTACGCACTTTCCTTGCAACTTTCCGAAACACGGACTTCAACTTTACAAGTTCATCCCCGGCGAGCGTCTCTTACTAGCGCCCAAGTTGAACTTTGCACTGCTTAGTGTGAAGTCGCTGGGCAGCCGGGTTGCACCACCTTTGCCAGCTCGCCCAACAGCACCAGTTGTTCGCCGATGTCCAGGTTCAGCCGCCCCGTGTGCAGGTCGACCAGTTCAAGCTGCCAGGCCAGCAGTGTCAGGCACGCCGTTGCTGCTGGCAGCGCCTCGGGCTGCAGGCAGGCACGTTGGCAGGCCGGTGCAAGTACCTCGTGCAGGGAGGCGGTGTAGTAGGCCACTTCACGCAGCCCCAGGTGATTGGCGTGCCGGGCGAGCCCGTCGAGGGTGTCATCCAGGCAGTAGCAGGCATCGGGGTCGTTTTCAATCAGTTCCAGGTGGTGCAGGCATTCCTGTGCCCGTGTCAGCAGCACCTGGGCGTCCACCAGAAAGCATTGGAGGGCGTCATTGAACGGTAAGGCACTGTCCATCACGAGGTCTCCACGCGCGGGACAGGCGCAGGGGACGGGCACGCCGTTACGGTAGCTAGCAAAGCCTGACTCCATTCATGCAGTGAGAATGGCGTCACATTAATGGCTAAAGGATATTGCGAACATCAGGTTGCGCCCGATTGCCACTAGGGGTTTCCCTGATAGCGGGCTCAGGGAAGGAACTTTCATGCCGCCGGCGATATCTGCGAGGGTCCGCAGTTAAGCATGGTGGTAAAGTGATATCAATTGCCGCTAAGGGCAGCACATTGCAGGGGTCAAGATGCAGGTGACGCCGCCGATACAGCTTCAATATCCCAATTTTTTTCGCACTACGCCTGGGGGCTCTCCAATGGCTGGCATTCTCGACACGGTAGACCAACGTACGCAACTGGTAGGTGAGAACCGCCTGGAAATTCTCATGTTTCGGCTGGCCGGGCGCCAGCTTTTCGCGATCAACGTTTTCAAGGTGCAGGAGGTGCTGCAACTGCCCAAGCTCACCCTGATGCCTCAGCGCCACGCCTTCGTGTGCGGTGTGGTAAACCTGCGCGGGCAAACCTTGCCGGTGATCGACCTGTCCCAGGCGATTGGCATGCGCCCCCTGCAGCCTGGGCCGGACAGCACCATCATCGTCACCGAATACAACCGCTCGGTGCAGGCGTTTCTGGTAGGGGGCGTCGACCGCATCGTCAACCTCAACTGGGAGTCGATCATGCCGCCGCCCACCAGTGCCGGGCGCCAGCATTACCTGACCGCCATCACCAAGGTCGACGACAAACTGGTCGAGGTGATCGATGTCGAGAAGGTATTGGCTGAGATCGTGCCTTACAACGCACGGGTTTCGGGTGACAAACTGGCCGACCCCGTGCTCGCCAGGGCCCGAGGCCGCGAGGTGTTGCTGGTGGATGACTCCAGTGTTGCCCTTGCGCAGCTGCGCGACACCTTGTCCCAACTGGGTATGAAGTTGCACGTGGCGAGCGATGGCCTCAAGGCACTGCGCATGCTCAAGGGCTGGGCAGATGCCGGTGAGGATGTGTACGAGAAGTTGCTGATGGTGTTCACCGACGCCGAGATGCCGGAAATGGACGGCTACCGCCTGACCACCGAGATCCGCGATGACGCACGGCTGCGCAAGCTCTACGTGGTACTGCACACGTCCCTGTCGGGCAGCTTCAACGAGTCGATGGTGAAGAAGGTGGGTTGCGACAATTTCCTGTCCAAGTTCCAGCCGGATCGCCTGGTGGATGTGGTCAAGCAGCGTCTGTTGCTGGACACCCCGCCAGCGTGAACCTTGGGCCCGTGCGGTATAAGCTTGACGTTTGACGCGACGTGAGGCGGCAGGGATGTTTCTCAGTGAGTTGTACCGGTACCCCGTGAAGTCCGGGCAGGCGCAGCGCCTGCTGTCATCGCAGGTGGGGCTGCTGGGTTTGCAAGGTGACCGCCGCTGGATGGTGGTGGAGGAAGAAAACGGGCGCTTCCTCACCCAGCGCGCCTGGCCACAATTGGGGCAGTTACAGGCCATTGACGAGGGCAACGGCACGCTGTTGCTGCGCGCCCCAGGCCAGGCGCTGTTGCAGGTGCCGGTGCCCGAGGCCGATGTGGATTTGCGCGGGGTTACCCTGTGGCGTGACACGTTCCGCGTGCCGGACGCCGGCGACGCTGCGGCTGCCTGGCTCAGCCAGTGGCTGGGCGTGAAGGTACGGCTGGTGCATTGCCCGGAGCAGAGAGCCCGTTACCTGCCCAATGGGTACGGCACCAACGCCGACCGCGCGGCCTTTGCCGATGGTTTTGCGCTTCTGCTGATTGGCCAGGCCTCCCTGGATGCCCTCAACCAGCGCGTTGGCCGCCCTATGGAGATGCTGCGGTTTCGGCCAAACTTGGTCGTGCAGGGCGCCGAAGCCTTTGCCGAAGATGGCTGGGAGCGTATTCGCATCGGTAGCCTGGAGTTTCGGGTACTCAAGCCGAGTGTGCGCTGTATCTTCACCACTATCGACCCGGCCACCGGTGAGCGCAGCCCTGACCGCGAGCCGATGACTACCCTGAAAACCTTCCGCCAGAAAGAAGGCGATGTGTTGTTCGGTCAGAACCTGGCGGCCGACGGCTGCGGCTACCTGGAAGTGGGGATGCCAGTGGAGGTGTTGTAGCAGCGGCCCGGTTGGGCCGCCGCTACAGGGCGGGTATTTACATGTCGTCGAAATAGCGCTCGTGCCAGTCAACCAATGGCTGCGGCGCGTTCAGTTTCTGACCGTAGATGACGGAGTACGACAGCACGTTCTGCACGTACTGGCGGGTTTCATCGAACGGGATGGACTCTACCCACACATCGAAGCTCAGGTGCTTGGCACCCTTCAACCACTGCCGCACGCGCCCCGGCCCTGCGTTGTAGGCGGCGGAGGCCAGCACCCGGTTGCCGTTGAACTGGCTGTGCACCTGGCTGAGGTAGGCAGCGCCCAGCTGAATGTTCTTGTCCGGGTTGAGCACCTGGGCGGGGGAGGCCAGGGGGATGCTGAACTTGCGTGCGGTTTCCTTCGCCGTGGCGGGCATCAGCTGCATCAGCCCGCTGGCACCCACGGGTGAGCGCGCATCTTCCATGAAGGCGCTTTCCTGCCGGGTAATAGCGAATACCCAACTGGAATGCAGGCCGCGCACCTTGGCCTCGCGCACCAGGGTGTCACGGTGGGCCATGGGGAAGCGAATGTCCAGGTCATCCCAGTACTTGGCCTGGCTGATGGTGCGAATGGCCGGGAAGTACCAGCGCAAGTCGTAGCCAAGGCGCGCCTGCGCGACCATTTCGTCACGGTTGAAGTGCCGGCTGACGTGGTACCACTCGCGCCGGCCTTCGACGATCTGCCCCCGGGCATGGAACTCCAGCGCTCGGCGGATCCCGGGGGTGTTGCGGACCTTGTTGACCAGCTGCGGGCTGAGCGCCAGCGGCTTGTTGTTCAGTTGATACGGTGTTTGAGCGCGGTCTGCGGCGAGGAACCCGTAGAAGTCACGTTCACGGGACACGTTCTTGTACAGCAGTGGAACCTGCGGGTTGTTGGGTTGCGCAAGCTCCAGGCTGCGTGCCTGCCAGTACTTCCAGCGGCTGCTCTGGGCCAGGTCCTTGGGCAGGCGCTTGGTCAGCTGGTAGGCATCCTCCCAGCGGCCAAGGCGCAGCAGCAGGCGCAAGCGCCATTCGCTGACCGTGTCGTCGCGCAGTTCCGGGTCGTAGCGGGTCATCAGGTCCAGCGCGCGGGGGTCATAGCGGCGGGCCAGGGTCAAGCCGATTTCCCGGGCGATGGCGACCTTTTCGTCGCGGGAGAAGTGCATGCGCTGAGCGTAGTCGTCGAGCAATGCCATGGCCCGCTCGGGGTCTTGCCGGGCGAGCCGGCGCAGGCCAAGGCTGACCACGTCGGACATGGCGTCGTCGGCCGGGGCAAAGCGTGACGGCTGGTTGAGCAGTTCGGGTTTTTGCGCCACATCCACCAGCATCCGCCCTTGTGGGCCCAGGGTGGTGAGGGTCTTGACCAGGTTGTTGGCCAGTGCGTAATTGCGCACTTGTGCGGCCAGCTTGGTGCGCTCCCAACGCTTGGCTTCGGTGAGCTGGCCCTCTGCTGCCCACATGGCGAACAAGGTATCGCAGGCCGCGGGCTGCGACTTGCCCACGCTCCACAGCTTGTCGGCGGTGGCAAAGCCCTCGGCGCGCAGGCCATGGCTGAGCTGGTACTGGCCGTTCAGGCAGTCCAGTTCGGTAAAGTTGAGCTTGGGGTCGTAGTATTTGACGAAGGGCTGCCATTCGCCGCGCTCTGCCAGCCAGCGTAACCAGCGAAGTTTCATCCAGTTGGCCTGGGGCAGGTCGCCGTGTTTGGCCAGGAACTGCTCGATTTCCTCGTTGCTGGCGGTTTTCAGGCGCGCGGTGAGTTCGTCATAGGCGAGGTAAGGCGTGAGCGGGTAATCGCTCAAGGCATCGGCATAACGCAGGTACGGGCCTTTGTCGCCCTTGGCCAGGGCGCGCTTGGCCTCATCGAAATACTGGCGTTGCACGGTAATGTCGGTGGCCTGGGCCGTGCAGGTGGCAGCAGTGAGCAACAGGCAGGAAGCAATTTGTAACAGGCGGCTGCGCATGATACGTCCGGGCAGTTGAACCATGGGGAAGTGAAGGCGGAGCCAGCACTGTCGGAAGCTATGGCCCTAGCTTAGCTGTTTGCCGGCGGTGGGTGAAAGCACTGTGCTTGTATCGGGATATTAAGTTCGACCAGGTGTCGTCTGGTGGCTGGCGCAGGGGCATTCGGATGTCGGCCAACCGCCAACTCAGGTAGAATGCGCGCCCGATTTATGGAGACGAACATGACCCTGCTCAAATTCAGCGATGTGTCCCTCGCATTCGGCGCCATGCCGCTGCTGGACAAGGTGTCCTGGCAGATCGCTCGTGGCGAGCGGGTGTGCATCATCGGCCGCAATGGCACCGGCAAGTCCAGCATGCTGCGCCTGGTCAAGGGCGAGCAGAAAGGCGACGACGGCGAGATCTGGCGGGCACCGGGCCTGAAGATCGGCGAGCTGCCCCAGGAACTGCCGGTGGCCGACGAGCGCACCGTGTTTGACGTGGTCGCCGCCGGGCTTGACGGCGTTGGCGAGCTGCTGGCGCAGTTCCACCACCTGAGCATGAACATCCAGGGTGACGAAGACCTGGAGAAGCTCATGCACGTCCAGCACGAGCTCGAAGTCCGTGACGGGTGGCGCCTGCAGCAGGTGGTGGAGAGTACCCTCAGCCGCCTGCAGTTGCCGGCAGACAAGACCCTGGCCGAGTTGTCCGGCGGCTGGCGCCGTCGTGTGCTGCTGGCCCAGGCGCTGGTGTCGGAGCCCGACCTGCTGCTGCTCGACGAGCCTACCAACCACCTGGACATCGGCGCCATCGCCTGGCTTGAAGAGGCGCTGCGCGGCTTCAACGGTGCGGTGCTGTTCATCACCCACGACCGTTCGTTCCTGCAGAACCTGGCAACCCGCATTCTCGAGCTTGATCGGGGTGGCCTGATCGACTGGAACGGCGACTACGCCAGCTTCCTGGTGCACAAGGAAGCAGCCCTGGCCGCCGAGGAAACCGCCAACGCCCTGTTCGACAAGCGCCTGGCCCAGGAAGAGGTATGGATCCGCCAGGGCATCAAGGCCCGCCGCACCCGTAACGAAGGGCGAGTACGGGCGTTGAAGGCGCTGCGTGTGGAACGTGGTGAGCGCCGCGAGCGCCAGGGCAAAGCGAATATCCAGATCGAATCGGCTGAGAAGTCGGGCAAGCAGGTGATGGTGCTGGAGCATGTCAGCTTCGCCCACCCCGACGGGCCGCTGCTGGTCAGTGATTTCTCCATGGTGCTGCAGCGTGAAGACCGCATAGGCCTGCTGGGTGCCAACGGTACCGGCAAAACCACCTTGCTCAAGCTGATGCTCGGTGACCTTGAACCCACCTCGGGCAAGGTTGAGCGGGGCACCAAGCTGGAAGTGGCCTACTTTGACCAGATGCGTCACCAGCTGGAACTTGAAAAGACTGTTATCGACAACCTGGCAGAAGGCCGTGATTTCATCGAGATCGACGGCCAGAACCGCCACGTGCTGAGCTATCTGGGCGACTTCCTGTTCAGCCCTCAGCGTGCACGCACCCCGGTAAAAGCGTTGTCCGGCGGCGAGCGCGCGCGTTTGTTGCTGGCCAAGCTGTTCAGCAAGCCGGCCAACCTGCTGGTGCTGGACGAACCGACCAACGACCTGGACGTTGAAACCCTCGAGCTGCTTGAAGAGGTGCTCTCCAACTACAAGGGCACCGTGCTGATGGTCAGCCACGACCGGGCATTCCTCGACAACGTGGTCACCAGCACCCTGGTGTTCGAGGGTGACGGCAAGGTGCGCGAGTACGTGGGTGGCTACGAGGACTGGATCCGCCAAGGCGGTTCCCCCAAGCTGCTGGGCGTGACGGAGAGCAAGGGCGGCAAGTCGGCGCTCAACAGCGCGGTGGTGGAAAAGGTGGAGGCCAAGCCCGCACCTGTCGCCGCGCCAGTGACCGAGGACACGTCGAAGAAGAAGCTCAGCTACAAGCTGCAGCGAGAGCTGGAAATGCTGCCAGGGCAGATCGATGCGCTGGAGCAGCGCATGGCCGAGGCCCAGGAAGAGGTGAGTGCGGCGGGGTTCTATCAGCGGCCCATCGCAGAAACGTCGGCCGTGCTCGCCCGTATCGAAAAGCTGCAGGCCGAGCTGGATGTGCTGGTGGAGCGCTGGGCTGAGCTCGAAGGCTGACCAGCATCAAGCTGTAGGGCCCTGCGTGCCAGCTTGCCGGCGTCAGGGCCTGCGTACAGCCCGTCAGTCTTTTTTCAGCAAGCGGACCGCCAGTACGTCGCACGGTGCGCCATGCAGCACGTCATTGGCAGTGGAACCCAGCAACAGCGCCAGGCCATGGCGGCCATGGCTGCCAACCACGATCAGGTCGCACTGCTGCTCTTTGGCCAGTTGATGGATTTCTTGCCGGGGCTGGCCGTAGGTCAGGTGCGAGTCGCCGCGGTTGATGTCCGGGTACTTGGCGAACAGTCGGTCCATGCGCTCCTTGGCCTGGTCGAACTGCTGTTGTTGCAGCTGCGACAGGTCCATGGGTACATCACCCCCAAAGGCCATGGCCATAGGCTCGACGATGTGCACCAGGGATACCTTAGCGTTGGACGGGGCGGCCAGGGCCATGGCGCGCTTGATCACCGGGTCGCATTCTTCAGTCAGGTCGACGGCGACCAGAAGATGTTCATAGATCATGAGCTGTACTCCAGACAATCGCATTAGATGAAGTATGGTCGCTTTCGGGCGGGTCTTCCGTGAAAAATGGCTAACCGGCTCATTTGCAACGTTTTATGGGAACTACTGATATGACGGTATTGCTGGTGGTGTCAATCCTTGCGCTGATTCTCAGCCCGCTTTCCTGGCTGCGCTCGTCGCGCCAGCAGAGCGAGCAGATGCGCCTGCGCCTGGAGGCCCGCCGCATGGGCCTCGCCATGCAACTGGCGCCGCAGCAGTGGCCGCATTGGCTTGAGCGGCAACCGCCAAGCCCTTGTCCGCAATACCATCGGGCCCGTCGGCGTGGTCACCAGGACAGCTTCAGCTTCTGGCAGGTCAGCCCGGGCGTGTGGTGGAACCAGTGGCGCGAACCGTGTGAGGACCCACGTTTTCTGGACGCGCTGGCCCGGCTGCCTGCCAGCGTCTACAAGGTCGAGGCGGACGCGCAAATGATCGCCCTGTACTGGACTGAACGCGGTGATGCCGCTGTATTGCAAGATGTTGCTCACGTGCTCGAAACCCTCGCCTGATCCTCACCCTCTCATTGCACTGATGCCACGGTCCCACCCGGGCCGGCATCTGCCTCCTCCGGTTTGTAGTATCCAGACTCACATGCAGCCCTCGGGCCTGAGTGTGGTCAATCGCTGACGTGAATGCACCCCGATCATTGTCATCATCGTTCGTATCAGGCCGGTACAAAATGACCGGAAAGTCGCGTTTTCGACCCGTTCGGCAGCATTTGACAACGCTGACCTTTTCGGAGAATGTGTGCACACCCAAATCAAACGGGCGTATGAATTGAGCGTTTGTATGGCACTGCGCCAATTCATGCCCCCGACTAGCGCGCTGACGGGTGTGCCTGGGGCAGGGCAGGCGAGCCTGCTTTTGCTGCAGTGATCGGCGTGTACAGTTCAGCTTCCATATCGTGGAGATCAGTTGATGATTTACGAAGGTAAAGCCATCACGGTTAAGGCTCTTGAAAGTGGCATCGTCGAACTCAAGTTCGACCTCAAGGGTGAGTCCGTCAACAAGTTCAACCGCCTTACCCTGAGCGAGCTTAGCCAAGCCGTCGATGCCATCCGGGCCGACGCCTCGGTCAAGGGCGTGATCGTCAGCAGTGGCCAGGACGTGTTCATCGTCGGCGCCGACATCACCGAGTTCGTCGACAACTTCAAGCTGCCCGAGGCCGAACTGGTCGCCGGCAACCTGGAAGCGAACCGCATCTTCAACGCCTTCGAAGACCTCGAAGTACCCACCGTGGCCGCCATCAACGGTATCGCCCTGGGCGGCGGCCTGGAAATGTGCCTGGCCGCCGATTACCGGGTCATGTCCACCAGCGCCCGTATCGGCCTGCCTGAAGTGAAGCTGGGCATCTACCCAGGCTTTGGCGGTACCGTACGGCTGCCGCGCCTGATCGGCTCGGACAACGCCGTCGAGTGGATCGCCGCAGGCAAGGAAAACCGTGCCGAAGACGCGCTTAAAGTGGGTGCCGTAGACGCTGTGGTGGCCCCTGAACTGCTGATGGCGGGCGCGCTCGACCTGATCAAGCGCGCGATCGGTGGCGAGCTGGACTTCAAGGCCAAGCGCCAGCCGAAGCTTGAGAAGCTCAAGCTCAATGCCATCGAGCAGATGATGGCGTTCGAAACCGCCAAGGGCTTCGTCGCCGGCCAGGCAGGGCCGAACTACCCGGCCCCTGTCGAGGCCATCAAGACCATTCAGAAAGCGGCCAACTTCGGCCGTGACAAGGCGCTGGAAGTGGAGGCAGCAGGCTTTGCCAAGCTCGCCAAGACCTCGGTTGCAGAAAGCCTCATCGGCCTGTTCCTGAACGATCAGGAGCTCAAGCGCAAGGCCAAGGCCCATGATGAAATCGCCCATGACGTGAAGCAGGCCGCCGTGCTCGGTGCTGGCATCATGGGGGGCGGCATCGCCTACCAGTCGGCGGTAAAAGGCACGCCTATCCTGATGAAGGATATCCGCGAGGAAGCCATCCAGCTGGGCCTGAACGAGGCCTCCAAACTGCTGGGCAACCGCGTGGAGAAGGGCCGCCTGACCCCGGCCAAGATGGCGGAAGCGCTCAATGCCATTCGCCCTACCTTGTCCTACGGTGACTTTGGCCATGTCGACATCGTGGTCGAAGCAGTCGTGGAGAACCCCAAGGTGAAGCAGGCCGTGCTGGCCGAGGTAGAGGGGCATGTGGGTGACGATGCCATCCTGGCCTCGAACACTTCGACCATCTCCATCAACCTGCTGGCAAAAGCGCTGAAACGCCCGGAAAACTTCGTTGGCATGCACTTCTTCAACCCTGTGCACATGATGCCGCTGGTAGAAGTGATCCGTGGCGAGAAGTCCAGTGACGTTGCGGTCGCTACCACCGTGGCGTACGCCAAGAAAATGGGCAAGAACCCGATTGTGGTCAATGACTGCCCGGGCTTCCTGGTCAACCGCGTGCTGTTCCCGTATTTCGGCGGCTTCGCCAAGCTGGTCAGTGCCGGCGTCGACTTCGTACGCATCGATAAGGTCATGGAGAAATTCGGCTGGCCCATGGGCCCGGCCTACCTGATGGACGTGGTTGGCATCGACACTGGCCACCACGGCCGTGACGTGATGGCCGAGGGCTTCCCGGACCGCATGAAGGACGACCGTCGCTCGGCGGTGGATGCCCTCTATGACGCCAACCGCCTCGGCCAGAAGAACGGTAGGGGCTTCTACGCCTACGAAACCGACAAGCGTGGCAAGCCGAAGAAGGTGGCCGACGCCACGGTGCTCGACGTGCTCAAGCCTGTGGTATTCGAGCAGCGTGAGGTTACCGACGAGGACATCGTCAACTGGATGATGATCCCGCTGTGCCTGGAAACCGTGCGCTGCCTGGAGGACGGTATCGTCGAAACCGCCGCCGAAGCGGACATGGGCCTGGTTTACGGTATTGGCTTCCCGCCCTTCCGGGGTGGTGCGCTGCGGTACATCGACGCCATCGGTGTGGCCGAATTCGTTGCCCTGGCCGATCGCTACGCCGATCTGGGCCCGCTGTACCACCCGACCGCCAAGCTGCGTGAAATGGCCAAGACTGGCCAGCGCTTCTTCAACTGAGCGGTCAACGAGCTAGAGCGAGAGATTTGATATGAGCCTGAATCCAAGAGACGTGGTGATTGTCGACTTCGGTCGCACACCCATGGGCCGCTCCAAGGGTGGCATGCACCGCAACACCCGCGCCGAAGACATGTCGGCGCACCTGATCACCAAACTGCTGGAACGCAACGACAAGGTCGACCCCAAAGAGGTGGAAGACGTGATCTGGGGGTGCGTCAACCAGACCCTGGAACAGGGCTGGAACATTGCCCGCATGGCGTCCCTGATGACGCCCATCCCGCACACCTCGGCTGCGCAGACGGTCAGCCGCCTGTGCGGTTCGTCGATGAGCGCGCTGCACACCGCTGCCCAGGCCATCATGACCGGCAACGGCGATGTCTTCGTGATCGGCGGGGTCGAGCACATGGGCCATGTGAGCATGATGCATGGCGTGGACCCTAACCCGCACCTGTCGTTGCACGCCGCCAAGGCCTCGGGGATGATGGGCCTCACCGCCGAGATGCTCGGCAAGATGCACGGCATCACCCGAGAGCAGCAAGACCTGTTCGGCGTGCGTTCGCATCAGCTGGCCCACAAGGCCACGGTGGAAGGCAAGTTCAAGGACGAGATCATCCCCATGCAAGGGTATGACGAGAATGGCTTCCTCAAGGTGTTCGACTTTGACGAAACCATTCGCCCGGAAACCACGCTTGAAGGCCTGGCCTCGCTCAAGCCTGCGTTCAACCCCAAGGGGGGGACCGTGACTGCGGGCACGTCGTCGCAGATCACCGACGGTGCCTCGTGCATGATCGTGATGTCGGGGCAGCGTGCGATGGACCTGGGTATCCAGCCGATGGCGGTTATCCGTGCCATGGCAGTGGCCGGCGTAGACCCGGCAATCATGGGCTACGGGCCAGTGCCCTCTACCCAGAAAGCCCTCAAGCGTGCGGGCTTGACCATGGCCGATATCGACTTCATCGAGCTCAACGAAGCCTTCGCTGCGCAGGCCTTGCCAGTGCTCAAAGATTTGAAAGTGCTCGACAAGATGGATGAGAAGGTTAACCTGCACGGCGGCGCCATTGCCTTGGGCCACCCGTTCGGTTGCTCGGGGGCACGTATTTCCGGCACCCTGCTCAATGTCATGAAGCAGAACGGCGGTACCTTGGGGGTGGCGACCATGTGCGTCGGCCTGGGCCAAGGGATCACCACTGTCTTCGAACGCGTCTAAACGCGTAAGCTGACAGCGACCGGGGCCTTGTGCCCCGGTTTTGTTTTTTCTACCGTTTTGACCCAGAGGTGGGCGGCATGCAGATACAGCCAGGTGTGTACCGGCATTACAAAGGGCCTGAGTACCGTGTCTTCAGCGTTGCGCGACATTCCGAAAGCGAGGAGTGGATGGTCTTCTACCAATGCCTGTATGGTGACTACAGCTTTTGGGTGCGCCCCCTTGCAATGTTCTGTGAGTCGGTTGAGGTTGACGGCGAACAGGTGCCACGCTTTGCTTTGGTCAAGGCCGAAGAGGGCCTGGCAGGGGTGTCGGACAAGTCGCACGGCTGATCAGCCGAACTTGACCTCGCACTTTTGCCACTATATATAGCGGTGCCGCGTCTGGCACCTGACGTGTTTTTTATCTTCAGATTCAGGAATACACCGATCCATGGGCAAATCGCTGGTCATTGTGGAATCCCCGGCCAAGGCCAAGACCATCAACAAGTACCTGGGCAACCAGTACGTGGTGAAGTCGAGTATCGGCCATATCCGAGACCTCCCCACCAGCGGTTCGGCCAGCGCCAGCAAAGAGCCCGCCGCCAAGCGTGGCAAGGCGGCCGCGGGTGAGGCACCGGCCCTTTCGCCGAAAGAAAAGGCTCGCCGTCAGCTGGTTGCACGCATGGGCGTCGACCCGGATCACGGCTGGAAGGCCAAGTACGAGATCCTTCCCGGCAAAGAGAAGGTGATCGACGAGCTGCGTCGCCTGGCCAAGGATGCTGACACCATCTACCTCGCAACCGACTTGGACCGCGAAGGGGAAGCCATTGCCTGGCACCTGCGCGAAGCCATCGGCGGCGACGACACCCGCTACAAGCGTGTGGTGTTCAACGAGATCACCAAAAAAGCCATCCAGGACGCGTTCTCGCAACCGGGGGAGCTGGATATCGACCGGGTCAACGCGCAACAGGCCAGGCGCTTCCTGGACCGCGTGGTGGGCTACATGGTCTCGCCATTGCTATGGTCCAAGATCGCTCGCGGTTTGTCCGCCGGGCGCGTGCAGTCGGTGGCGGTGAAGCTGGTGGTGGAGCGTGAACGTGAAATTCGTGCGTTCATCCCCCAGGAATACTGGGAAATCCACGCCGACCTCGGCACTGCAAAAAATGCCAAGGTGCGTTTCGAAGTCGCCCGTGAGAACGGTGAAGCCTTCAAGCCGCTGAATGAGGCCCAGGCCATGGCGGCCCTGGACAAGCTCAAGGCGTCCAGCTACAGCGTGGTCAAGCGTGAAGACCGCCCGACCAGCAGCAAGCCGTCGGCGCCGTTCATCACCTCGACATTGCAGCAGGCTGCCAGCAACCGCCTGGGCTTCGGCGTGAAGAAGACCATGATGATGGCCCAGCGTTTGTACGAGGCGGGCTACATCACGTACATGCGTACCGACTCCACCAACCTGTCGGTAGACGCCCTGGACATGGCACGCAACTACATCGAGCGCGAGTTCGGCAAGCAGTACCTGCCTGAAGCGCCCATGGTCTATGGCAGCAAGGAAGGCGCGCAGGAGGCCCACGAGGCTATCCGCCCTTCGGACGTCAACACGCACCCGACCAAGCTCAGTGGCATGGAGCGTGATGCCGAGCGCCTGTACGAGCTGATCTGGCGCCAGTTTCTGGCCTGCCAGATGCCACCGGCCCAGTACCTGTCCACCAGCGTGACCGTGGCGGCAGGTGACTTCGAATTGCGTGCCAAGGGCCGCATTCTGAAGTTCGACGGTTATACCCGGGTACTGCCGCAGCAGAGCAAGCCGGGCGAAGACGATGTGCTGCCAGAGATGGTGCAGGGCGAAGCCATGAAGCTGATGCAGCTCGACCCGAGCCAGCACTTCACCAAGCCGCCAGCGCGTTTCACCGAGGCCAGCCTGGTCAAGGAAATGGAAAAGCGCGGCATTGGCCGCCCGTCAACCTATGCGGCGATCATTTCCACCATCCAGGACCGCGGCTATGTGACGTTGCACAACCGCCGTTTCTACTCCGAAAAAATGGGCGACATCGTAACCGAGCGCCTGTCGGAGAGCTTCGCCAACCTCATGGACTACGGCTTTACCGCCGGCATGGAAGAGAACCTGGACGACGTGGCCCAGGGTGAGCGCGACTGGAAGAACGTGCTGGACGAGTTCTACGGCGACTTCAGCAAGAAGCTGCAGACTGCCGAGTCCAGCGAAGACGGCATGCGCGCCAACCAGCCGACCATGACCAACATCGCCTGCAAGGAATGCGGCCGGCCGATGATGATTCGCACCGCCTCGACCGGTGTGTTCCTAGGCTGCTCCGGTTACAGCCTGCCGCCCAAAGAGCGCTGCAAGGCGACTGTCAACCTGGTGCCGGGCGATGAGATCGCCGCCGACGACGAGGGTGAGTCGGAATCGCGGGTACTGCTTGGCAAGCACCGCTGCCCGATCTGCGCCACGGCGATGGATGCGTACCTGCTGGACGAGAAGCACAAGCTGCACATCTGCGGCAACAACCCTGACTGCCCGGGTTACGAGATCGAAGAGGGTAACTACCGCATCAAGGGGTACGAAGGGCCTAGCCTTGAGTGCGACAAGTGCGGCAGCGAGATGCAGCTGAAAACGGGCCGGTTCGGCAAGTTCTTCGGCTGCACCAACCCGGCCTGCAAGAACACCCGCAAGCTGCTGAAAAGTGGCGAAGCGGCGCCGCCGAAGATGGACAAGGTGGACATGCCCGAGCTCAAGTGCGAAAAGGTGGATGACACCTACGTGCTGCGTGACGGTGCTTCAGGCTTGTTCCTGGCTGCCAGCCAGTTCCCGAAAAATCGGGAAACCCGTGCGCCGTTGGTCTTGGAGATTGTGCCGCACAAGCACGAGATCGATCCCAAGTACCACTTCCTGTGCGATGCGCCTGCCAAAGACCCGGACGGCCGCCCGGCGGTGATCCGCTACAGCCGCAAGACCAAGGAGCAGTACGTGCAGTCTGAAGTCGACGGCAAGCCGACTGGCTGGAAGGCGTTCTACGATGGCAACGCCTGGAAGGTCGAAGACAAGCGCTGAGCAACAGCGTGTATTGTATTGGGGCCGCTATGCGGCCCTCGTCATTCATGAGCCGTCTAATTCGCCATGCAGCCTGATGGGAGGGCATAGAAATGGCCCAGGAAGTCTACACCCGTACCAACCAGAAACTGTTTTTTGCCGGGCTTGCGCTTGAATCCATGGCCAAGGCGGAACAAAGCCAGGCCATGAACGCGCAGGGCCTGGCCCAGGCAGAGCGTGAAGCCGCGCTGTTTCACCTGTATGGCGCATTGCTAGGGCTGTGTCATGAGGTCAGTGCTTTCTACCGTCTTCCAGCTGCTGCCAGTGTGGAGCAGGCCTTGGCGGATGATGCGCTTAATGGCCTTGCCATCCCAGAGGTTGCAGAACTGCTGGAGCTTGCCCGCCAGCGGGAGACCTGGCTGGCGCAAATGCTGGGGGCTTACGCCGACCTGTTCCGGCCGCCCGTCGCACGCAAGGCGCCAAAAACTGACGTCACTCAGCCGCTGATCCAGGCTGTAAGCCTTGATGAGCCGGCCACCGAACCACTGTCGAGGGATGAGTTGGAAAGCTGGCGCTCTAACCTCAAAGCGCTCGTCAGGCGTTTTCGCGACGCGTTGAGTGAGTGCTGAGTCCAGCCAGCGCTGGTACAATGCTGGCCTTTCGTGGAGAACCGCCGTTTATGTCTACGTCTTTTCTGGAAATTGTCGAGTTGCCTGATGGCCGCATCGAACTGCGTCGCGCCGAGGATGAGGGCTCATTGGTAACCTTGGATTTCTCGGAGGATGCCAAGGTGTTTCTGCAGGGTCAGCATGTGGAGGTGGCCAAGGCCATGCTCAGCGTTGGCGTGCAAATGGCCGGGCGGCTTATGGATGGCGAGCTTGAGCGGGAAGAAGGGCCGCGCGTACTGCATTGAGGTGCGTCACGCGTAAAGTTCTGTGTGGTCGCTGGCAAAGCCTGAACATCAGCCAAAGCGGATGTTCAGGCTTTGTGCATTACCCGCGCTGGCAGCGCGGACCAACTGCTGGCGTGCAGTTGCGTTGACGTTGCCCAGCCAGCTGACCACGGTATGGCTGCGCCCCAGGCGCAGCGCTTCGCAGGTCAGTTGCAACGGGCTCTTGTTGCCGCGAGGATGCAGCAGCAGGATGCGCTCACGGTTGAGGCCGGCATCCCGTAGCCACGCCTGGGTCAGGCTGGACGGCGGGGCGATCAGGGTGAGCCAGCGGGCTTCGTCCTCTTCGCTCAGTTCGCGCAGTACCGGTGCTAACAAGGTCTGGCAATGGCTGGGTGCGCCGTGCAGCGACAACTCGCTGAACAGGTCGGGCGCGCTGCTCTGGCGACTCAGTTCGCTGGCTTTCAGCCCAGGCAATACAGGCTGTGCGAGGAATGCTTCGAACAGGGGCAACTGGACTTGCTCGTGTGCGTGAATGATCTGCTGCATGACGCCTCCTGGATCAGCGGCGAATGACGCCGACGCTCAAGCCCTCGATCACCAGTTCCTGTTCTTTCAGGTTGACTTCGATGGGGGCGAATTCTGGGTTTTCAGCGAGCAGCCAGACCTTGTTGCCTTCGCGCTTGAAGCGCTTGACGGTCACCTCGTCGCCGATGCGGGCCACGACGATCTGCCCGTTACGGGCTTCGCGGCAGGTGTGCACGGCCAGCAGGTCGCCATCTAGAATACCGACGTCCTTCATGCTCATGCCGTGGACGCGCAACAGGTAGTCGGCCTGGGGGTGGAAGAAGGCAGGGCTGATGTTGCACGATTGCTCGATGTGCTGCTCGGCCAGAATGGGGGCACCCGCTGCCACCCGACCGATGATCGGCAGCCCAGCTTCCTCGGCCTTGGCTTCAAGGCCCGGGATGCGGATGCCGCGCGAAGCACCAGGGGTCATCTCGATGGCGCCTTTGCGGGCGAGTGCCTTGAGATGTTCTTCTGCGGCGTTGGGGGACTTGAACCCGAGCTCCTGTGCAATCTCGGCGCGGGTCGGCGGGAAACCGTTGTCCTCAAGGCAACGCTTGATGAACGCGAGGATTTCGGCTTGGCGTGGCGTCAGTTTCAACATGATCAGCGCTCTGTCTTTTTGTACAGTGACTGGGATTATATACAGTATTGGGGTGGCTGCAAGCTTCTAGCCTCAAGCTGCAAGTGGCAAGCTGCTAGTGGCAAGTAATAAGCATCACCGGCAAGGGCCGGCAGGGCAGCCCAGAACGGGTAGGAAGCAGGTGAGACTGGCCGGTCACGGAGCCTTGACAGACGCAGGGTTGAAACGTATGTTTCAAACACCTGTTTGTCTGGCGGAGCGCGCGGAGTAACCATGGCCCAATCGGAAACCGTTGAACGCATTCTCGATGCTGCCGAGCAGCTGTTCGCGGAAAGAGGGTTCGCCGAAACCTCGTTGCGGCTGATTACCAGCAAGGCCGGGGTCAACCTGGCTGCCGTAAATTACCATTTCGGCTCCAAGAAAGCCCTGATCCAGGCCGTGTTCTCGCGATTCCTGGGGCCGTTCTGCGCCAGCCTGGAGCGCGAGCTCGAACGCCGTCAAGCCAAGCCGGAACCCAGGCCTACCCTCGAAGAACTGCTGGAAATGCTCGTTGAGCAGGCACTGGTGGTGCAGCCGCGCAGCAACAATGACCTGTCGATCTTCATGCGCCTGCTGGGCCTGGCCTTCAGCCAGAGCCAGGGGCACCTGCGCCGCTACCTCGAAGACATGTATGGCAAGGTGTTCCGCCGCTATATGCTGCTGGTCAACGAGGCTGCGCCGCGCATCCCGCCGCTGGAGCTGTTCTGGCGCGTGCACTTCATGCTCGGCGCTGCTGCCTTCAGCATGTCGGGTATCAAGGCGCTGCGGGCTATTGCCGAAACCGATTTTGGCATCAACACCTCCATCGAACAGGTGATGCGCCTCATGGTACCTTTCCTGGCGGCCGGCATGCGTGCCGACACCGGTGTCACCGACCCGGCCATGGCCAGTGCCCAGTTGCGCCCGCGCACCAAGGCCGCCCCCGTGGTTTCCAGCGCCAAGGCTTGATGCCGCCACGCCGCGAGGCTGCGGCGCGCGCCACCCCGTCTCAATTCAAGGATTACCCATGACCGTCAGCCTGCAAGGCTCCCTGATGGTGGATATCGCCGGCCAATGGCTGACCGCCGAAGACCGCCACCTGTTGCGTCAACCCGAAGTGGCGGGGTTGATCATCTTTGCCCGCAACATCGACAGCCCGCGCCAGGTGCGTGAGCTGTGCGCCTCCATTCGCGCCATCCGCCCTGACCTTGTGCTGGCAGTGGATCAGGAAGGCGGCCGCGTCCAGCGTCTGCGCCAGGGGTTCGTACGACTGCCGGCCATGCGGGCATTGGCGGACAACGGCAATGCCCTGTACCTCGCCGAGCAATGCGGCTGGGTGATGGCCACCGAAGTGCTGGCGGTTGGCCTGGACCTGAGCTTTGCCCCCGTGCTCGACCTTGACCACCAGCGCAGCGCCGTGGTGGGCAGCCGAGCCTTCGAGGGTGACCCGCAGCGCGCTACCGATCTGGCTGCCGCGTTCATCCGGGGCATGAATGCGGCGGGCATGGCTGCCTGCGGCAAACACTTCCCTGGCCACGGCTGGGCTGAAGCCGACTCCCATGTGGCCATCCCGACCGACGAGCGCAGTTTGGCGCAACTGCGCCAGGCCGACCTGATTCCCTTCAGCCGCCTCAGTGGGCAGCTGGCGGCGGTGATGCCGGCGCATGTCATCTACCCGCAGGTCGACGACCGCCCGGCTGGCTTTTCCCGGCGCTGGCTGCAGGACATCCTGCGCGGCGAGCTGGGCTTCGACGGTGTGATCTTCAGTGACGACCTGTCCATGGCCGGGGCGCATGTGGTGGGTGACGCCGCCAGCCGAATCGAGGCGGCGCTTACCGCCGGCTGCGACATGGGCCTGGTGTGCAATGACCGGGCTGCAGCGGAGCTGGCGTTGAGCGCAGCACAGCGTATGCAGGTGAAGCCCTCGCCACGCATCGCACGCATGCGCGGCCAGGGCTTTGCCTGCACGGATTACCGCCAGCAACCGCGCTGGCTCGAGGCGTTGGGGGCGTTGCGCGAGGCGCAGTTGATCGACTGACCCCGCGGCTGCGGGGTGGGCATGGTTCCGTACCCGTCAGCGGCCGCGTTTACCCGGCAGTGGTGCAAACAGGGCTTCGATTTCCTCATCCCCCAGGCGCCATTGCCCGGCCTGCCCGCCGTCGAGCAAGCTGGCGGCCAACGCTGCCTTGTCTTGTTGCAGCAGCTGGATCTTCTCCTCGACGGTGCCGCGGGTAATCAGCTTGAACACGAACACCGGCTTGTCCTGGCCAATGCGGTAGGCGCGGTCGGTGGCCTGGCTCTCGCTGGCCGGGTTCCACCAGGGGTCGAAGTGGATCACGGTGTCGGCAGCGGTCAGGTTCAGCCCCACGCCGCCTGCCTTCAGGCTGATCAGAAATACCTCGCTGTGACCCTCCTGAAACTGTTGCACCGGTGTGCGCCTGTCACGGGTATCCCCTGTGAGCAGGCTGTAACGTATGTGGCGCTTTTGCAGTTCCTGTTCGATCAGGGCCAGCATCGAGGTGAACTGGGAGAACAGCAACACCCGCCGCCCTTCACCCAGCAGCTCGGCGAGCATCTCCATCAATGCCCCCAGCTTGCCCTTGTCGGCCTGGTTGCCCCGGGTTTCCACACCCTTGACCAGGCGCAGGTCGCAGCACACCTGGCGAAGCTTGAGCAGCGCATCCAGAATGACGATCTGGCTGCGCGCCGCGCCACTGCGGGCAATTTCGTCGCGAACCTTTTTGTCCATCGCTACCCGCACCGCCTCGTAGGTGTCGCGCTGGGCGTCGCTGAGCTCGACCCAGTGCACCATCTCGGTCTTGGCTGGCAGCTCGGTTGCGACCTGTTCCTTGGTACGGCGCAGCAGAAACGGGCGGATACGGGTCACCAGGTGGGCCAGCCGCTCACTGTCGCCTTGACGCTCGATCGGGTTGCGGTAGTCCTGGTTGAACCGCTTCAGGTCCCCCAGCCAGCCGGGCATCAGGAAGTGAAAGATCGACCACAGCTCGCCCAGGTTGTTTTCCATCGGCGTGCCCGTCAGGCATACGCGCTGGTTGGCCTTGAGCTCGCACACCGCTTGCGCAGCCTTGCTGGTGCTGCTCTTGATGTTCTGCGCTTCGTCCAGGATCAGCACGTGCCAGGGTTGATCCTGTAAATAGCCCAGGTCGCGGGGCACCAGTGCATAGGTGGTCAACACCAGGTCGTATTCGTGCAGGTTTGCAAAGTGCTTGTTGCGCGAAGGGCCCTGCAGGGCCAGCACGCGCAGTTCGGGGGCGAAGCGCTGGGCCTCGTCCAGCCAGTTGGGTACAAGGCTGGTGGGCATCACCACCAGGGCCGGCGAGCCGAGCCTGCCGGCTTCTTTTTCCAGCAGCAGGTGCGCCAAGGCCTGCAGGGTTTTGCCCAGCCCCATGTCATCGCCCAGGATGCCGCCCGTGCCCATCTCGCGCAGCGCCTGCAACCAGTTCAGGCCTTGCTGCTGATAGGGGCGCAGGCTGGCCTGTAGACCTGTGGGTGGTGGCACCTGCAGGTCGCGGGCATCGCGCAGGCGGCGGCCCAGGTCGCGGACATGCGCGCCGCCTTCCCAGTGCAGGGGCAGCCCATCGACTTCGTTCAGCCGCGCGGCATCGGCACGGTCCAGGCGTACGGCGGGGCCGGCTTCGTGTTCACCGAGGTACAGCCCGCCCAGGGTCGCCATGACCGCCTTGACCCGGCCATAGGGCAGGGCGACGCGCAGGGCAGGGCTGTCCAGCCGCCCGCGGTTCAGGTCAATCAGCAGGTGTTCGTCATCGTTGCGTTTGGCCAGTTCGCTGGGGCGTAGCAGTTCGGGGCTGCTGCGCAGCAGTTGCAGCACGATGGGTAGCAGGCTGTGGCGCTGCCCTTCGACCACGATGCCCAGTTCCAGGTCGAACCATTCATGGCCTGGCGCTTCATCGATGGACGCGTACCAGTCATCCACCTCCTGCAGGTTGAAGGCAAAGTCGCGGTGCATATCTATTTGCCAGCCCGCATCACGCAGCTGCCCTGCGCCTTCGCGCGCGAACTTCAGCCATGCTTCGTCGTCGGCGAGTTGGAACATTTCACCCGCGCTGTCAGGCAGTGCCTTGCTCTGCCGCGTTGCCACCTTGAAGCCCATGTCGCGCAGCGCTTTGCGCAACCGTTGCTCAGCTTCGGGCTGGCGGCGGATGCGTTGGCTGGTGCTGCCCACCAGGCGGGTCAGGGGCTTGTCGTCATTGCCACTCGCCCGCAAACCATCGTAGTCGAAGGCCAGTGCGGCGCGGTGCTGCAACTGCCGCTGCATGCGGCCGGTCTTGGGCATGTAGGCGGTGAACTCGACACTCCCCAGGGTGAGGTGGGGCGTGGGCGGGATGTCGTCGATCAGTTGCTCCTGTACGGGCGCCGGGGTGGGCACCTGATGGCTGAGCGCGTTGAGTTTATGGCTGAGAGGGACGACCAGGTGCTCAGGCACCACAGGGGCGACGGTCAGTTGCATGGCCGTGTGCGGGTTCAGGGTGTGCTCGACCGTGCCGACTTCTTTTGTATCGATATCGAGGTAGTAGAGTGGTACCAGGGGGATGACACACAGCATCTGCCCCCCTTCGCTCACCCAGGTGCCGCGATAGGCACCGCTGTCCAGCCGTACCCAGCGAAACTCGGCCTTGAGCGCAGGCCCCTGGCGCAGCAGCGGCAGCTCTGGTAGGTACAGCAGGCGCCCGGTATCAAGGGCGCGCTGGAACAGCTCGCCGCCTTCGTGACCCCTCAGCCGGTAGCCGCGATCCTGGCCGCCGCCCTGGTTCAGTGCCGAAAGCAGCCGCAGGATGCGGATGTCGTCCTCGGTGACGAAGTTCGGCGGCTGATACAGGTAATCGTAAAGTGACTGCACACGGCTGTAACGGATGCCATCGGCCGTGCGTGTGCCTTTGCGCACCATCAACGAGCAGCTGTCGTCATTCTCGAGCCTGAGTTCGTAGCAGACCATGCGCCCGCGTTTGTCCTTGCCCTCTTCGGTTTTGCGGGGTGCCTGCTCCAGGCCGGTCAGCCAGTGCTGCAGCTCGGGCGAGAGGGTCGTGCTTTTGGGTGCGGCGGGCGCATGGCTGGCGTAAGGGTCACAGATTGAAAACAGCACAGCGGCGCAGTGTTTGCAGTTGACCTGCACGGGGCAGGTGCAGTCACCGTCGATCATGCACCGCCCGTTTTCCAGGGTGACGAAGATCGTCTGGCTGTAGCGCTGCCCGCGGCTTCCCTCGCACGTGGCGGAAATCAGCTGGGTGTCGATTGCTTCCAGTTCGACCCTGCCTTCTTCGGCGTATTTCTCGCCCCGCTGCAAGGCGCCACGGTCGAAGCATTTGACCCAGTTCGGATTGTCGCTCAAGCATTCGAACGCATCTCTTGCCATGGCTTACTGCTCCAGCAATTCCGGGTCCATGGGCGGCATTTTGGGCGTGCCCGGCGGCGTTACTTTCAGCAGCAAGGCCAAGTGGCCGCCGTCGAGGAAGGTGAGTTGGCCGCCTTTGACGTTGCTGTTGGCCTGCCTGAACTGCTCGCTTTGCAACACGTTGCCATTGCCGTCGAGCTGGTTGACCCACAGGTTGGCCTCCACCGTGATGAAGCGGCCTTGGCCAATGCTGAGGTTGCCTTCGATAGGGAAGTGGCCGAACTGCTCGTTGCCCTCACCCAAGGCAATACGGCTTGGCCCATCGCCCACCTGCTGCTGCCAGGCCCGGTGCATCAGCACGGTGTAGTCTGCCGTGGCCTCCAGGCGGGTGGCTTCATCTTCAAGGGCAGGGCGCTGTTCGGCGTCCTTGCCAAGGCGTGGGGCACCGGCACTCCAGTTTTCAGGCGCGAACGGGCTGGTGAAGGCGGGCACGTTGTTTTGCCGTACCAGTATCATTTCTACCTGGTACAGGCCCTGGGCGAATGCGCTGGGGGCAAAAGCCGCCAGCAGCAGGGTCAGGCAACGGATGGCACGCATGGGTCTTCCTTAAGCAGGCTGTGGTGTCAGGCGCTCGAACAGCGCCTCCAGGGTGTTGAAGCGTTCGTCGGGCCGTTCCATCGGGACCATGAAGCGGAACTGGGTAGCCCCCTCGAACTTGTAGCGTTTGGGTTGGCCCTGGATCAGCTTGATCAGGGTCAACGGGTCGACCGGGGTTTCGGCCTCGAACTCGAGCTTGCCGCCGTTGGGGCCGGCGTCGACCTTCTTGATGCCGAGCTTTTCTGCCTGCAGCTTGAGCGCCGTCAGGCGCATCAAGTTCTTGGTCGGCTCCGGCAGCAGGCCGAAGCGGTCGATCATCTCCACCTGCAGGTCCTTGAGGCCTTCTTCGTCGGCGGCCGAGGCGATGCGCTTGTACAGGATCAGCCGCGCATGCACGTCCGGCAGGTAGTCTTCCGGGATCAGCGCCGGCAGGCGCAGGTTGATCTCCGGGCCGCCGCCCAGTGGCTGCTCGAGGTTGGGCTGGGTGCCCTTGCGGATGGCCTTGACCGCGCGCTCGAGCATTTCCATGTAGAGCGTGAAGCCCACCGCCTGGATCTGACCACTCTGGCCTTCGCCCAGCAGTTCGCCAGCCCCGCGGATTTCCAGGTCGTTGGTGGCCAGCACGAAGCCGGCCCCCAGGTCCTGGGTGTTGGCGATGGCTTCCAGGCGCTTTTCGGCGTCGGCGCTCACCTTTTGCCGGGTGGGCGTGAGCAAGTAGGCGTAGGCCTGGTGGTGGCTGCGGCCTACCCGGCCACGCAGCTGGTGCAGCTGGGCCAGGCCGAACTTGTCGGCGCGCTCGATGACGATGGTGTTGGCGCTGGGCACGTCGATGCCGGTTTCGATGATGGTTGAGGCCACCAGCACGTTGAAGCGCTTGTGGTAGAAGTCGCTCATCACCTGCTCCAGTTCACGCTCGCGCATCTGCCCATGGCCGATGCCGATGCGCGCCTCGGGCACCAGCTCTGCCAGGTCGGCGGCGCACTTCTCGATGGTTTTTACATCGTTGTGCAGGTAGTACACCTGGCCGCCGCGCAGCAGTTCGCGCAGCAGCGCTTCCTTCACCGTGCTGTTGTTCTGCTCCATGACGAAGGTGCGCACCGACAGGCGACGTGCCGGCGGCGTGGCGATGATGGACAGGTCACGCATGCCGGCCACTGCCATGTTCAGCGTGCGCGGAATGGGCGTGGCGGTGAGGGTGAGGATGTCGACCTCGCTGCGCAACGCCTTCAGTTGTTCTTTCTGGCGCACGCCAAAGCGGTGCTCTTCGTCGATGATGGCCAGGCCCAGGTCTTTGAAGCGCACATCGTCCTGCAGCAGCTTGTGGGTGCCGATGAGGATGTCGATCTTGCCCTCGGCCAGGTCCGCAGCGGCGCTGGCCACCTCCTTCGCGGACTTGAAGCGGCTCATGACCTCTACGGTCACCGGCCAGTCGGCAAAGCGGTCGCGGAAGCTGTTGTAGTGCTGCTGCGCGAGCAAGGTGGTAGGCACCAGCACGGCCACCTGGCGGCCACTGTGCACCGCGATGAATGCGGCGCGCATGGCCACTTCGGTCTTGCCGAAGCCCACGTCGCCGCACACCAGGCGGTCCATGGGCTTGGGCGCCAGCATGTCGGTGCGCACCGCTTCGATGGCCGCCTGCTGGTCAGGGGTTTCCTCGAACGGGAAGCCGGCACTGAAGGTGGCGTAGTCGGCGGCCGGGTCGGCGAAGGCATAGCCCTTGCGCGCGGCGCGGCGGGCATAGATGTCGAGCAGTTCGGCGGCCACGTCGCGCACCTGTTCGGCGGCCTTGCGCTTGGCTTTTTGCCAGGCTTCGGAACCCAGCCGGTGCAGCGGGGCCAGGGCATCGTCGCTGCCGGTATAGCGGGCGATGAGGTGCAGGTTGGCAACCGGCACGTACAGCTTGGCGCCCTCGGCATACTCCAGGGTAAGGAACTCGGCGGCCTGGCCGTCGATTTCCAGCGTAGCCAGGCCCAGGTAACGGCCAACACCGTGGTCGATGTGCACCACGGGCGCGCCTTCGCGCAGTTCGGTCAGGTTCTTGATGACGGCGTCGTTGGCGGTTTCGCCGCGCTTGTCACGGCGCCGGCGCTGCATCACGCGCTGGCCGAACAGCGGGCTCTCGGCAACCAAGGCAATGGCGGGGTCGTCCAGCACCAGGCCTTCGTCCAGCGGGGCGATGGTAATGGCCAGGCGCTCGCTGCCGGTGATGAAGTCTGCCCAGCCCTCGACCGTGTGCGGGCGCAGCTTGAGCCGCTCGAGCAGCTCCAGCAGCACTTCGCGGCGCCCGGCGGATTCGGCGGTGAACAGCACGCGGCCGCCGAACTGGTCGAGGAAGGCTGACAGCTCGGCCAGTGGCTGGTTGGCCTTGGCTTCGATCGCAAGGTTGGGCAGCGCCCGGGCAGCGAAACGCGCGCGGCCAGCGCCAGCGTCCAGGTCCTCGCTGCTGACCACCACCCGGGGCCATTGCTTGAGCCGGGCGAAGCAGTCTTCTACCGGCAGGAACAGTTCGGCCGGGGGCAGCAGCGGGCGGCTCAAGTCGCCGCGGCGGTCTTCATAGCGGCCGCGCACGTCGTTCCAGAAGTGCTCGGCGGCCTGCTCCACGCCTGGCAGCGAGAACACCTGGGTGTCGGCGGGCAAGTAGTCGAACAGCGTGGCGGTTTCTTCGAAGAACAGTGGCAGGTAGTACTCGATGCCCGCCGGGATGATGCCGCTGGCGAGGTCCTGGAAGATAGCGCTGCGGCGGAAGTCGACGTCGAAGCGCTCACGGAACCGCGCCTTGAAGCGGGTCACTTCTTCCTTCTGCATCGGGAATTCCCGCGCCGGCAGCAGCCGGATCGAGTCGACCTTGTCGATGGAGCGCTGGGTTTCCGGGTCGAAGGTGCGCAGCGTTTCGATCTCGTCATCGAACAGGTCGATGCGGTAGGGCAGTTTGCTGCCCATGGGGAACAGGTCGATCAGGGCGCCACGCACGGCGAACTCACCATGTTCGTACACGGTGTCGACGCATCGGTAGCCCGTGGCCTCCAGGCGGCTGCGCATCTGCTCTACGTCGATCGTCTGGCCTACGTCCAGCACCAGGCTGCTGCCCAGCAGAAACCGTGTAGGCGCCAGGCGGTGCAGGGCGGTGGTGATGGGAACCACCAGGATGCCGTGGCTGAGCTCCGGCAGCCGGTACAGGCTGGCGATGCGCTGGGAAATGATGTCCTGGTGCGGCGAGAACAGGTCGTACGGCAGGGTTTCCCAATCGGGAAACGGCAGCACCGGCAGCTCGGGGGCGAAGAACTTCAGCTCTTGCTCGAGGCGGTCGGCGGCCTGGCTGTCGGCGGTCAGCAGCAGGGTGAAGCGGCCAGCGCTGCTGGCGGCCTCGGCGATGGCAAGGCTGAGGGCGGCCCCGGGCAGGTTGCCCCAGGTTTGTTTGCCGGCCGTGGCCGACAGTTGCGGTAGGCGCAGAACTGACACGGGAGATGGCACTCCAAGCGTTGCGGCAAAGAGGTCGATTGTACCGGTGACCGTGCCGGCTGTCAGGCTTGGATGGGCATGATTGCTGGCCTGCGTCACCGCGACAGGCGCTCATTGCCGGTTACGCATCGGGGCGTCATAATGTAGCCCCTTTTTTCTGTCCCTACATGTGGAAGGTTCCCGTGACTCAGAAGCCCGACCAGTGTCTTGGTGAGTGGATCGATCGTGAAGCCCTGGCTGAAGCGATGATCCCGCTTATCGGTCAGCTCTACCGCAACAACAATGTGGTGAGCTCGATTTATGGCCGTAGCCTGATCAACCGTTCGGTTATCTCGATCCTCAAGGCGCACCGCTTTGCGCGTCATCGCCAAACCGACGAAACCGAACTGTCTGTTCACGAGACATTCCCCCTGCTCAAGGCCATGAGCGAGCTGAAGCTGGGCGCCGCTTCGGTCGACCTGGGCAAGCTGGCCAACAAGTTCAAGCAGGAAGGCAATGGCCGTACGGCCGAGCAGTTCGTCCGCGAAGAACTGGCCGAAGTGGTTGGCCAGCAGAACGCTGCTGCGCGCAAGGGCACCGACGTGGTGCTGTATGGCTTCGGTCGCATCGGCCGCCTGCTGGCACGCATCCTGATCGAAAAAACCGGTGGTGGCGACGGCCTGCGCCTGCGTGCCATCGTCGTGCGCAAAGGCGCTGAAAACGACCTGGTCAAGCGCGCCAGCCTGCTGCGTCGCGACTCGGTGCACGGCCCGTTCGATGGCACCATCACCATCGATGAAGCCAACAACACCCTCACCGCCAACGGCAACCTGATCCAGATCATCTACGCCAAGAGCCCGAGCGAAGTCGACTACACCCAGTACGGCATCGAGAACGCACTGATCGTCGACAACACCGGCGTATGGCGCGATGCCGACGGCCTGGGCCAGCACCTGGCCTGCCCGGGCGCCGGTCGCGTGATCCTTACCGCACCTGGCAAGGGCGCGCTGAAGAACATCGTGCACGGTATCAACCACGGCGACATCGCTGCCGATGACAAGATCATCTCGGCCGCCTCCTGCACCACCAACGCCATCGTGCCGGTGCTCAAGGCTGTCAACGACCAGTACGGCATCATCAATGGTCACGTCGAAACCGTTCACTCGTTCACCAACGACCAGAACCTGATCGACAACTTCCACAAGGGCAGCCGTCGTGGCCGTGCCGCGCCGCTGAACATGGTCATCACCGAAACCGGTGCTGCCACCGCTGCCGCCAAGGCCTTGCCAGTACTCAAGGGCAAGCTGACCGGCAACGCCATTCGCGTGCCGACGCCGAACGTGTCGATGGCCATCCTGAACCTGAACCTGGACAAGGCCACCACCCGCGAAGAAATCAACGAGTACCTGCGCCAGACCGCCATGCACTCGGAACTGCACAAGCAGATCGACTACGTCAGCTCGCAGGAAGTGGTGTCCACCGACTTCGTCGGTTCGCGTCACGCCGGTGTGGTAGACGCCGAGGCCACCATCTGCAACGACAACCGTGTCGTGCTGTACGTGTGGTACGACAACGAGTTTGGCTACAGCTGCCAGGTGGTCCGTGTGATGGAAGAAATGGCCGGGGTCAACCCGCCAGCATTCCCGCACTGATACGCCTGCAAGGCCATGAGCAGACGGGAACCTTCGGGTTCCCGTTTTCGTTCTGGCCGGCGGCGAGTGCCCGGGTGACTCCATCCGGCATTTGACGGAGAATGGCCGACGCTTTTGTGCAGTGGCTGGGTGACTGCCCCGCATTCGGCAGGCGTCGAAAGGCGAGTGAAAGCACCAGCAGGGATGATCAACGCCAGGGAATCGGTGACCCTATGTAGTGCGGGTAAAATTGGCCTACGACGCGACCAAGGGTTAATGTGCGCGGCGTTCACGCTTGATTAGACTGCACCCGAATTTTCTCATGGCGCCCTGGCGACATGATCGCGCCCCGCAAGCGACCGTGGCTTGCGGGCCAGTTCTGAAGGAGTACGCATGGCTGTCTACAACTACGACGTAGTGGTGCTGGGTTCCGGCCCGGCCGGTGAGGGTGCGGCGATGAACGCCGCCAAAGCAGGGCGCAAGGTGGCGATGGTGGACAGCCGTCGCCAGGTCGGGGGTAACTGCACTCACCTGGGTACCATTCCGTCCAAGGCACTGCGCCACTCAGTGCGGCAGATCATGCAGTTCAACACCAACACCATGTTCCGCGCCATCGGTGAGCCGCGCTGGTTCTCGTTCCCTGATGTGCTGAAAAGCGCCGAAAAGGTCATCGCCAAGCAGGTGGCTTCACGCACCGGCTACTATGCGCGCAACCGCGTCGACCTGTTCTTCGGCACGGGCAGCTTCGCTGACGAACAAACCATCGAGGTGGTGTGCCCCAACGGTGTGGTTGAAAAACTCAACGCCAAGCACATCATCATCGCCACCGGCTCGCGCCCCTATCGCCCTGCCGACATCGACTTCAACCACCCGCGGGTGTATGACAGCGACACCATCCTCAGCCTCAGCCACACCCCGCGCAAGTTGATCGTATACGGGGCCGGGGTGATCGGTTGCGAATATGCCTCCATCTTCAGCGGCCTGGGCGTGCTGGTGGAGCTGGTGGACAACCGGGGGCAGTTGCTCAGCTTCCTGGATTCGGAAATTTCCCAGGCGCTGAGCTACCACTTCAGCAATAACAACATCACCGTGCGCCATAACGAAGATTACGAGCGCGTGGAAGGGCTGGACAACGGTGTGATCCTGCACCTGAAGTCGGGCAAGAAGATCAAGGCCGATGCCTTGCTGTGGTGCAATGGCCGTACCGGCAACACCGACAAGCTGGGCCTGGAGAACATCGGCATCAAGGTCAACAGCCGCGGCCAGATCGAAGTGGACGAGGCCTACCGCACCAGCGTGCCGAACATCTATGGTGCGGGCGACGTGATCGGCTGGCCGAGCCTGGCCAGTGCTGCCCACGACCAGGGCCGTTCTGCCGCCGGCAGCATCGTCGACAACGGTAGCTGGCGCTTCGTCAACGATGTGCCCACCGGCATCTACACCATTCCCGAGATCAGCTCCATCGGCAAGAACGAGCAGGAACTCACCCAGGCCAAGGTGCCGTACGAGGTGGGCAAGGCGTTCTTCAAGAGCATGGCGCGGGCGCAGATTGCCGGTGAGCCCCAGGGCATGCTGAAGATCCTGTTCCACCGGGAAACCCTGCAGGTGCTGGGCGTGCACTGCTTCGGCTACCAGGCTTCGGAGATTGTGCACATCGGGCAGGCGGTGATGAACCAGCCTGGCGAACTGAACAACCTGAAGTACTTCGTCAACACCACGTTCAACTACCCGACCATGGCCGAGGCCTATCGGGTAGCGGCGTACGACGGCCTGAACCGGCTTTTTTGAGCGGCTCCGACCGGTGGCCTGAGCCGGTCGGAGAGACCGAATTCAACCCTGCCCGAGGGTGGTCCTGGCCAAACCGGGAAAGTCTGTAATCAGGCTGTCCACGCCGAAGTCGGCGAGCCTTCGCATCAGCGCGGGTTCGTTGACCGTCCACACCGACACGTGCAAACCCTGGCCCTGCGCTTTGAGCAGGCGCTCGGGGGTGCACAGTGTCCAGTTCAGCGCCAGCATCTGGCAGCCGTAGTTCTGGGCCACTTTCAGCGGGTCCAGCCAGGCGTACTCGGCCACCAGGCCGCGCTGCACGTCTGGCACCAGTTCCTGGGCGGCGCCCAGTACTTCACGTGAACTTGACGTGATGGTCACCTTGTCCAGCAGGCCGTATTGCTGTGCCAGCTCGCGAATGGCCAGAACCGTGGTGGCGGCGCGGGTGCGCGAGGCGCTTTTCACTTCCAGCTGCCAGTGCTCGAACGGGCACTTCTCGAACAACTCCTCGAGCCGCGGAATAGGGCAGGGCTGCACCCAGCCCGGGCCACCGTTGCGTGCGTCGATCTTGACCAGGTCTGCCGCCGGGTGCTCGACCACCTTGCCGCGTTTGCCTGTGGTGCGTTTGAGGCTCGGGTCGTGGATGACCATGAGCTGGTTGTCTGCCGACAGGTGCAGGTCCAGCTCGCAGCGCATCACGCCGTGAGACAGGCACTGTCGGAAACTGTTGAGGGTGTTCTCGGGTGCTTCGCCCTTGGCGCCGCGATGGCCGTAGATCAGGGTCACGTTCGTTCCTTCAAATCAGAGAGAAAAGGCATTCAGGACGCAGGGTCGTTGTGTTCCAGTTGCTCACGTCGCTGTTGTTGCTGGCGCTGCAGAATATAGCGGGCCAGCAATTGACGCTGGGCGTCGGTCATGTCGGTAAATTCGGTGCCAATGTCGAACCCGCCCTGGCTGCGCGGGTCGCAGTGGGTGACCTTGCCGCGCAGCAGCAGGCCATGGGCGCGCGGCATCAGCACCAGTTTCACCTTCACGCGGGTGCCCGGTGGCACGGGGGTGGCCTGCACGCATTCGATGCCGCCCTCGGAGATGACCACCGGTTGCGGTTGGCCCACTTCGCCGAGCAAGGTCTGGGCCACCACTGCGCTGAGCAGGTCCAGGCGTTTGTTCTGCGCCCGCAGGAACGCGGCCAGGGTGCGGTCCTTGTCGCTCAGCTGGCGCAGCAGGTGCTGGGCCTCGAAGTCGGACAAATGCAGCTCGCTGAGCAGGTTGAACAGTGGGGATTCATCCTGCAACACATCTGCCTCAAGGGCTTGCGCTGCGCTCAGGGGGCTTAATTGAAGTGCGATGCGGTCTGCGATGCGGTAGTATTCGCGGCGATCTTCTTCGTCTAATGTCGTCATGGCGAACCCTGGGTAGCGGCAGTGGTCCGAGTGTAAAGCCGCCGCAGGCGCCTCGCCACAAGGACGTTCCCTTTCATCCGAACAAGCCCCGACATGTTCAGACCTCTTTTCGCATTCATTGGCACGCGTTACACCCGTGCCAAACGCCGTAACCACTTCGTCTCGTTCATTTCCCTGACCTCGATGATCGGCCTCGCCCTGGGCGTGGTGGTGATGATCGTGGTGCTATCGGTCATGAACGGTTTTGACCACGAAATGCGCACCCGGGTGTTGGGCATGATCCCGCATGCCACCCTGGAGAGCGGCCAGCCCATCGCCGACTGGCCGGCCCTTGCCCAACAAGTAAAGCAGAATCCTCAGGTGCTGGCCGTAGCGCCCTACACCCAGATGCAGGGCCTGCTGACCCATGATGGCAAGGTGCAGAAGGTGCTGCTCAACGGCATCGACCCTGCGCGCGAGCGGGAGGTGTCGATCATCGACAAGTTCCTCCTGCAAGGCCGCCTGGACCAGCTGGCGCCGGGCGAGTGGGGCATCATGATCGGGGACAAGGCCGCTGCCAAACTGGGCGTGGCCATTGGCGACAAGCTCACGTTCGTGGCCCCCGAGGTCAGTGTGACGCCTGCCGGCATGTTCCCGCGCATGAAACGCTTTACCGTAGTGGGCACTTTCCACGTTGGCGCGGGTGAGATCGACGGCTACCTGGGGCTGACCAACATCAGCGACCTGTCGCGCCTGCACCGCTGGAAACCCGATCAGGTGCAGGGCCTGCGGCTGAAGTTCGATGACCTGTTCCAGGCGCCACGGGTGGCCTATGACATCGCCCAGCGCCTGGGCGACCAGGAATTCTACAGCCGCGACTGGACCCGTACCCACGGCAACCTGTACCAGGCCATCCGCATGGAGAAGGCCATGATCGGCCTGTTGTTGCTGCTGATCGTTGCAGTGGCTGCGTTCAACATCATTTCCACGCTGGTGATGGTGGTGAACGACAAGCGCGGCGACATCGCCATCCTGCGCACACTGGGGGCTACCCCGGGCCAGATCATGCTCATCTTCATGGTCCAGGGCACGGTGATTGGCGTGATCGGCACCCTGATCGGTGCCGTGGTCGGCATCCTCGCGGCGCTTAACGTCAGCGCCGCCATCGCCGGCATCGAGAAACTGATCGGGCACAAGTTCCTCAATGCCGACGTGTATTTCATCGATTACCTGCCCTCGCAGATCCAGGCCCAGGATGTGTACATGGTCTGTGGTGCGGCGCTGGTCCTGAGTTTCTTCGCCACCCTGTACCCGGCCTGGCGTGCCGCCCGCACCCAGCCTGCAGAGGCGCTACGTTATGAGTGAGTCGCGCATGAGTGATAAAGCCGTTCTGAGTTGCCGCAACCTGGGCAAGGCCTACGACGAGGGGCCGGAATCGGTGCAGGTGTTGTCCGGGCTCAACCTGGAGCTGCACCCCGGTGAGCGTGTGGCCATCGTCGGCAGTTCTGGCTCGGGCAAGAGTACCTTGCTCAACCTGCTGGGCGGCCTCGACCGGCCGACCCAGGGCAGCGTCTGGCTGGCCGGTGAAGAGTTGTCGGCGTTGGGGGAGCGTGCCCGCGGCTTGCTGCGCAACCGGGCGCTGGGTTTCGTCTACCAGTTCCACCATCTGCTGCCCGAGTTCACCGCCGTCGAGAACGTGTGCATGCCGCTGCTGATCGGCCGTACGCCCATCCCCGAGGCCCGTGAGCGTGCCGAAGCGCTGCTCACGCGCGTGGGCCTGGCCCACCGCTTCAACCACAAGCCGGCAGAATTGTCCGGCGGTGAGCGTCAGCGGGTGGCCATTGCCCGGGCGCTGGTCAACCGCCCGGGGCTGGTGATGCTCGACGAGCCCACCGGCAACCTCGACCACCACACCGCCCAGGGCATACAGGAGCTGATGCAGGAGCTGTCGGGTGCATCGCGCACGGCATTCCTGGTAGTCACCCATGACCTGAACCTGGCCCGTCAGATGGACCGCGTGCTGAAGCTCGAAGACGGCCACCTGGTGGCGATCTGACCGATTTGCCGGGGCGGCACTGCCGCCCCGTTTTCCGTTTTTCATTGGGTGTTCTTGCACATGTTCAGACCCTTGCCCATTTTCATCGGCGCGCGCTACACCCGGGCCAAGCGCCGCAACCACTTCATCTCGTTCATCTCGATGACTTCGATGATCGGCCTGTCGCTGGGCGTGCTGGCAATGATCGTGGTGCTGTCGGTGATGAACGGCTTCCAGCGCGAAATGAGCTCGCGCATCCTCGGCCTGGTGCCCCATGCCGCCATCCTTGGCGAGCAGCCACTGGAGAATTGGCACAAGGTGGCCGACGCCGCCCTGCAGAACCCGGCCGTGATGGCGGCGGCGCCGATCACCGAGATGGAAGGCATGTTGTCTTACAAAGGCGCGATGCAGCCCATCCAGGTAGGCGGCATCGACCCAGCGCAGGAGAGCAAGGTCTCTATCGTTGGCCAGCACATCGTCCAGGGCCAATTGCAGGCCCTGCAGCCCGGCGAGTACGGGGTGGTGATCGGCGAGCTGACCGCCCGGCGCTTTCGCCTCAATACCGGTGACAAGCTAACCCTGATCGTGCCGGAAATCAGCACCGAGCCAGGCGGTATCACGCCGCGCATGCAGCGCCTGACCGTGGTGGGCATCTTCAAGGTGGGCGCCGAACTCGACGGTTCCCAGGCCTACATTCACATGGCCGATGCCGCAGCCATGCAACGCTGGGCGCCGGGCCAGGTGCAGGGCGTACGGCTGAAGCTGCATGACCTGTACGCCGCGCCGCAGGTGTCCAAGGCCATTGCTGCGCAACTGGGCGACGGCTACCGCGCCGATGATTGGTCCCACACCCAGGGCAGCCTGTTCAGTGCCATGAAGATGGAAAAGACCATGATCGGCCTGTTGCTGATGATGATCATCGCCGTGGCCGCATTCAACATCATCGCCACCTTGGTGATGGTGGTGAACGACAAGGGCCCGGACATCGCCATTTTGCGCACCCTGGGTGCCACGCCTGCGCAGATCATGGGCACGTTCATGGTGCAAGGCAGCCTGATCGGGGTGGTCGGCACGCTCATCGGCGGCGTATTGGGTGTGATTGCCGCGCTGAATGTGAGCCAGATCGTCGGTTGGCTGGAGCGCGTGAGCGGCCAGCACATCTTTACCTCGGACGTGTACTTCATCAGCAGCCTGCCCTCCGAGCTGCAGTGGGGGGATGTGGCGATCATCTGCGCGGCTGGCCTGGTGATGAGCTTCCTTGCCACCCTCTACCCGGCCTACCGCGCCTCGCAGGTGCAGCCGGCGATCGGCCTGGCTGTGTAACCACAGCCGGTACCCCAGGAGGGGCGTGCTGCGCCCCTCTCAGTGCGCTTCTGAGAACGTGATCACGAAGCGTGTCCAGCCGTTTGCACACGCTACCGTAATGTCCCCACCATGGGCTTGCACGATGGACTTGGTGAGCGCCAGGCCCAGCCCCGCATGCTCACGGCTGCCTTCATGGCGGGCCGGGTCTACCCGATAGAAACGGTCGAAAAGCCGCGGTAGGGCGGCCGGGCTGATGGCCGCGCCGGTATTGGCCACGCAGATGACAGGCCCGGGTTGCAAGGTCACCTGCACCTGCCCACCGTCGGGGGTGAAGCGCAGGGCGTTGTCCAGCAGGTTGGACAGTGCCCGGCGCAACATCGGCCGGTCGCCGCTCAGCGTGGCCTGCCCTTCGCGGTGCAGGGTCACGCTGTTGTCTTCGGCCAGGGGCGCGTAGAACTCCAGCAAGGCATCTGCTTCATCATGCAGCGCCAGCGGCGTCTGCCCAGGTACCAGCAGGCCATGGTCGGCCTTGGCCAGGAACAGCATGTCGTTGATCATCTGCGCCATGCCCTGCAGTGCTTCAAGGTTGCCATGCAGCGCCTCGTGGTATTCCTCCAGGCTGCGCGGGCGGGTGAGGGTGACTTGGGTGTGGGTGAGCATGTTGGACAATGGCGTGCGCAGCTCATGGGCGATGTCGGCCGAAAACGCCGACAGACGCTGGAAGGCGTCGTCCAGGCGTTGCAGCATGGCATTCATGGCGGTGGCCAGTTCTGCCAGCTCGTCGGGCATCTGCGCCACCGGCAGGCGTGTGGTCAACGAGCTTGCGCCCACGCTGGCCGCCACCTGGCCCATTTGCCGTAACGGCCGCAGGCTGCTGCGTGCAGCCCAGGCGCCCAGCAGCGCAGTGGCCAGCGCCGACAGGCCCACCGTGAGCCAGATCAACCGTTGCATGCCCTGCAGAAAATGCTGGTGGTGAGTGATATCCAGGTACAGCGCCACTTGCGGCGACTGCGGGGCGCCCGGCAGCAACGGTTGCGCCAGGCTGCGGTAATCGGTGCCCTGGGCGTGCAAGGTGGCAAGGCCGCCGGGCACCGGCAGTGCAGGTAACCCGTTGCGGCTTTCGAACCAGCGTGTGCCGTCGCTGGCGATGATGCGCAGGCCCAGGTCGGCCTGGTGACCCAGTTCGGCCCTCAGGGCGGGCAGGCGGGCGCGCAGGTCTTCGGCGCGGGTGACCCCGGCCAGTTGCGCGCGCAGCAAGGACAGCCGGGATTCCAGCAGTTGTTGGTCCAGCTCGATGAAGTGCTGCTCACTGGCGTGGTTGAACAGCAGGCCGGCCCCCAGCGACACGGCGGCTGTGCAGGCGGCGAACAGCAGCGCCAGGCGGTTGACCAGCGATACCTTGCCCATCACGGTGCCCGCTCTTCAAGCACGTAGCCCATGCCGCGGACGGTGTGGATCAGCTTGTTGCCATGCGCGTCGTCGATTTTCAGGCGCAGCCGGCGGATCGCCACTTCGATCACATTGGTGTCGCTGTCGAAGTTCATGTCCCACACCTGCGAGGCGATCAGTGATTTGGGCAGCACTTCGCCCTGGCGGCGCAGCAGCAGTTCCAGCAGGCCGAATTCCTTGGCGGTCAGGTCGATGCGCAGGCCGGCCCGTTCGGCGCGGCGGCGGATCAGGTCCAGGCGCAGGTCGGCCAGGCCCAGTGAGGTTTCGCTGGCCGGGCTGGCTCCCCGGCGCAGCAGGCTGCGCACCCGGGCCAGCAATTCGGAGAATGCGAACGGCTTCACCAGATAGTCATCGGCACCCAGTTCCAGTCCCCGCACCCGGTCTGCCACCGCGTCACGGGCGGTCAGGAACAACACCGGTGTACCCAGGCCTGCCTGACGCACGGCCTGAAGGATCTGCCAGCCGTCGCGTCCTGGCAGCATCACATCGAGAATCAACAGGTCGTGGCCGCCGGTCAGGGCCAGGAACTGGCCGGTTTCGCCGTCGGTGGCCAGCTCGGTGGCGAAGCCGGCTTCGTTCAGGCCCTGGCTCAGGTACTGGCCGGTGCGGGCCTGGTCTTCGACGATCAGCAGTTTCATTGCGGGCTTGGGCTCCGGCGTTGCGAGGTCTTAAATAATACGTGACCTGGCATCATCCTAGCCAAACTGACAAAGTTGTAATGTTGCGGTCAGCTTGCTGGCAGTCGCCGCAGTTTAAGGTTTGCGGCATCTGATCGTTGAGCCGTGGAGACGCCATGTACCGCCTGTTGATCGCATCTGCCCTTGCATTGGCCAGCCTGCCTGCGCTTGCAGAGCCTGCGCAACGCTTCCCCTTCGGTGAGCCTGCGCCGGCTGCGAAAGCAACCCGCACCGTCGAGGTGCTGCTCAAGGACATTGCCTTTGAGCCCAAGAACCTGCAGGTAAAAGCAGGTGAAACCGTGCGTTTCGTGCTGGTGAACGAGGGCCAGCTGCCCCATGAGTTCAACCTGGGCACCAAGGCCATGCACGAGGAGCACCAGAAGGAGATGGTGGCCATGCAGGGCAAGCTGTACAGCGCCACTGGCGGGCATCAGGGCATGGATCACGGGCAGATGGCGGGCCATGCGCAAGGCGCAGAGCAGGCGGGCGGGCATGCCCACGGTGGCGGCAACACGGTGCTGGTGATGCCCGGCCAGCGCGCCGAGCTCACCTGGACCTTCCGCACCTCGGCGCCCATCGAGTTCGCCTGCAATGTACCCGGGCACTACCAGGCCGGCATGGTCGGCCCATTGACCATCGAGTGACGGGCGCTGCAAGGCGGGGTGTAAAACCGGTAGACTAGCGGCAATTTCGAACTTGCAGGTCAGTTTCCATGCACCCCGCCGCCGAACACTCACCGCTGGGTAAATCCAGCGAGTACATCGCCACTTATTCGCCGCAGTTGCTGTTCCCGATTCCGCGCACCGCCAAGTGGGCGGAACTGGGCGTCACTGCCCAGACCTTGCCATGGCAGGGCGTGGATTACTGGAACTGTTTCGAGCTGTCCTGGCTATTGCCATCGGGCAAGCCCGTGGTAGCGATCGGTGAGTTTGCGATCCCTGCCGACTCGCCGAACATCATTGAATCCAAGTCGTTCAAACTCTATCTCAACTCGCTGAACCAGACCGTGTTCGCGTCGTTCGAGCAGTTGCAGGCGTGCCTGGAAAACGACTTGTCAGCCGCCGCCGGCAAGGCGGTAGCGGTCAGGGTTCGCACCCTGGCCGAGGTCGAGGCGCAGGGCGTGGTGGCGTTGCCAGGGCTGTGTGTGGATGCGCTGGACGTTGCCATCAGCAACTACGAACAGCCTCAGCCTGAACTGCTGCGCTGTGATACCGAGCGGGTGGTCGAAGAAACCCTGCACAGCCACTTGCTGAAGTCCAACTGCCCGGTGACCGGTCAGCCCGATTGGGGGAGCGTCGTGGTGGAGTACAAGGGCAGGGCGCTGGACCATGCCAGCCTGCTGACTTACCTCATCAGCTTCCGTCAACATGCCGATTTCCACGAACAGTGCGTGGAACGCATTTATCTGGACCTGAAAAACCTGCTCCAGCCGGAGCATTTGACCGTGTACGCACGTTACGTGCGCCGTGGCGGGCTGGACATCAACCCCTACCGCAGCACCACCACCATCACCCCAGCCAACGGCCGCCTGGTGCGCCAGTAGCCCGGCCCCGAGTCACGGGCGAACGCGGGTTGCGACCGGGGGCCAAGGCCCCCGGGTAACCTCAGATACCCATGCTGTGCAACGAGTTGGCAATACTGCGCAGCGTGGCCGTAAGGTCAGGGTGCTCCGCCTCGAACCGTTCGATGGCCAGGTTCACACCATCGACCACATTGTTGTCAGGGGTGGCTTCCTCAAGTTTCAGCTGCGCCTCGATCTGGCGCGCTTCTTCGTGCAGCGCGGCCAGCTCTTCATCCGAGAGCGGAACGTTGCGGTCCAGTTGCTCGCGCAGGGTGTTCAGACGCTCTTGCAGTTCGCGGGCAGGCATTGGCTTTTCTCCATCAATGGCTTGGCAAGCCATGGACCTCAGCGAAGCGGCAAAGGTTCTGGCCTGTGTAAAGCGTAATCCACCTGCAGCGGCTTTGCATGACCCGCGTCAAGGGTGCTGTATCAGGGTTTTTCACCCTTGCTGCGGCGCTGGGCGATATGCGCCAGGCAGTTGTCCAGGGCTTCCAGGTGGTCGATCACCGAATGCACCCCCAGGCTGAACAGTTCCAGGGTCGCTTTGCCGCGCGCCGCACCCTGCTGCTGCGCAGTCATGCCCTGCCACTCACGGGCGCTGCGCTCGCAGTGCGGGCTGCAGGCGGCCAGGCCAACCGTCCATAGCCCTGCATTGAGGCCGGCTTGCAACAGCCCAGGTTCGCCGCTGACCAGTACGCAGCCGTCCAGGCGCTGGCTGCCCAGCGCCATCAGTGCCTGCCAGCAACCGTTGGGGGCAGGCCAGCGGGCGCCTTGCTCCCGGTGCCCAGGCAACCAGCCTGGCAGCACATTGGCAAAGGGCTGGCTGGGCTGGCCTGTGAGGTCATCCAGCCAGATGCAGGGCACCTGGCGTTCGCGCAGGTGGGCGAGGGTGGCCAGGGCGCCGGGGGCCGGCGACGGGCCGGTTTCGGCGCTTTGTACCAGGCAGCCGCGCAAGCCGAACAGTACCGCTGTGAAGGCCGGTTCAGCATCCATGGCAACGTCCTCGCAAATAGCCGGCAGATTATTGAAAAAATGTTGCCGTGCTGTGACAGCACGTCTTGAGCAACACTTGGTCACAATAATTCCATATACACTTGCAAAGCTGTTTATCGGCACGCAAGTCTCTATACTGCCGCCTTACAGCAGCGCGACCGGTTGCGCTTGCGGCCGAAAACCCGATGGAGAAACACTATGCGTAGGATCGGTGCCAGTGTGATCGAACGAGTCACCCAGGCCTGTGTCTGTGCCGGCATGTTGCTGGCACCCGTGGCAGCCACCCAGGCCGCCACCGAGGAAGATCCCTGGGAAGCGGTCAACCGCCCGATCTTCCGTTTCAACGATACCCTCGACACCTACGCGCTCAAGCCGTTGGCCAAGGGCTACCAGTTTGTCACGCCGCAATTTCTTGAAGACGGCATCCACAACATCTTCCGCAACCTGGGGGATGTCACCAACCTGGCCAACAACGTGCTGCAACTGAAGCCGCATGCGGCGGGCGTGGATACTGCGCGAATCATCGTCAACACCACCTTCGGGCTGGGCGGCTTCTTCGACGTGGGTACCAAGATGGGCCTGCAGCGCAGTGATGAGGACTTCGGCCAGACCTTGGGCTACTGGGGGGTGCCAAGTGGCCCGTACGTGGTCATCCCGCTACTGGGGCCGAGCACTGTACGTGACGGCGTGGCCAAGTACCCGGACACGTTCACCAGGCCGTACCGCTATATCGACCATGTGCCAACGCGCAACTCCATCTTCGCCCTCGACGTGGTGGATACTCGCGCCAGCCTGCTGTCTGCCGAGAAGCTGATTCAGGGTGACAAGTACATCTTCATCCGCAACGCCTACCTGCAGAACCGCGAGTTCAAGGTGCGCGACGGCGAGGTCGAAGACGACTTCTGATGGAGAGGGGGGCCGCACCGCGGCCCCTTGGGTCAATGCATGGCCAGAATGCGCAGCCCGAAGGTGTGTTGCCCGTCTGGCTGGCCCGCAATCCACACCACTTCCGTGCTGGCACGCAGGCCTTTGAGTGACGGGTGGTCGGAGTCGATGCGCACTTCCAACTTATCACCTACCTGAAAGCTTTGTGGCGCCTGCACCTGCATGCCACTGCTGGACAGGTCCAGGCACACGGCGGCAATGACCTGGCCCTCGTGCAGCAGGGTCACCTCGGTATCGATGCGCATGCGTATGAAATCGCGTTTTTCGCTGTGGCTAATGGACGTGTTAGACATGCTGCATCCTTCCGTTAGGGTTGCACTGGTCGGCTTTCTTATAACTCCCGGTGATTTGCCCTGTAAAGAGCGCCCTGGCTGACCGTTACACGCTTGAAACGCCTGGCGGATGGGAGTACCGTCTGCGCCTTACAAGGTCGCTCTGACAGTTGCCGGGCAGGTGTTCTTGGCCTACAACTCAGGTAGAGTGTGAACAAATAGAACTCCCGTAGCTGGCCGTCTGCCTTGCCGACACCGCTGCACCAACCCAAATCGGCGCCGTTCGCCCACATGCAGAAAACCAGTGCAACGCTGCTGATCATCGATGACGACGACGTGGTCCGTGCAAGCCTCGCCGCCTACCTTGAAGACAGTGGCTTCAGCGTTCTCCAGGCTGGCAACGGCCAGCAGGGGCTCCAGGTCTTCGAAGAACACCAGCCTGATCTTGTGATCTGCGACCTGCGCATGCCGCAGATGGGCGGGCTCGAACTGATCCGCCAGATCAGTGCACGCGCGCCGCAGTTGCCGGTGATCGTTGTGTCGGGTGCAGGGGTCATGACCGATGCAGTCGAGGCCTTGCGGCTGGGGGCTGCCGATTACCTCATCAAGCCTTTGGAAGACTTGGCGGTACTTGAACTGTCGGTACGGCGCGCGCTCGATCGGGCGCACCTGGTGCTTGAAAACCAGCGCTACCGTGGCAAGCTCGAAGCCGCCAACCGCGAACTGGAAGCCAGCCTGCACCTGTTGCAGGAGGACCAGACCGCCGGGCGCCAGGTGCAGATGAACATGCTGCCCGAAAGCCCTTGGGTAGCGGGCGACTTCGCTTTCGAGCACCAGATCATTCCATCGCTGTACTTGTCTGGCGATTTCGCCGACTACTTCCGCGTGGATGAGCGCCGCATCGCGTTCTATCTCGCCGATGTGTCTGGCCATGGTGCTTCGTCGGCGTTCGTCACGGTGCTGCTCAAGTTCATGACCACGCGTTTGTTGTTCGAATTCAAGCGTGGCGGCAAGATGCCCGACTTCAAACCGTCGGAAGTGCTCAGCCATATCAACCGTGGGTTGATCAACTGCAAGCTCGGCAAGCACGTGACGATGGTGGGGGGGGTGATCGACGAGGACACCGGCCTGCTGACCTACGCAGTTGGCGGGCACCTGCCCATGCCGGTGCTGCACACCCCGGAGCACACCCACTACCTCGAAGGCCGTGGCTTACCGGTGGGGCTGTTCGACGAAGCGAGCTATCAGGACCAGGTGATCGAATTGCCACCGCGGTTCAGCCTCAGCCTGATGTCCGACGGTATTCTGGACCTTTTGCCGGGTGCCACGCTCAAAGATAAAGAAGCCGCCCTGCCGGAGATCGTCAGGGCAGCAGGTGGTAGCCTGGATGGGCTGCGTCAACGTTTTGGATTGGCTACGCTTGGGGAGATGCCGGATGATATCGCCCTATTGGTGTTGAGCAGGAACCTTCAATGAGTACCGGTAGAATCCAGTTCGCCGAGCAGAACGGTACCTTCGTACTGAAATTCGTCGGTGAAGTGCGCCTGACCTTGTGTTCTGCGCTGGATGCAACGATCGAGAAGATCTTCACCGCGCTGAATTTCTCGACCATTGTCATCGACCTCACCGAAACCGAGAGCATCGACAGCACCACCCTGGGCCTGCTGGCCAAGCTGTCGATCCTGTCACGCCAGAAAGTGGGCTTGTTGCCGACCGTGGTAACCACCAACCCGGACATTTCCCGGCTGCTGCAGTCGATGGGCTTCGACCAGGTGTTCAACATCGTCGACCGCCCGATACCCTGCCCGGAATGCCTCGCCGACTTGCCTTCGCAGGACCAGAACGAAGAAGTGGTGCGCTCCAAGGTGTTGGAGGCGCACAAAATCCTCATGGGCCTGAACGACTCGAACCGTGAAGCCTTCCATGACCTTGTGAGTGCGCTGGAACGCAGCTGATCCTTTACCGGCGCTCAAACTCGGTAGCCTCGCCACCGCCCGCGTCAAGCTGAGAAACCCGCGCCGGGCGCCCTTGCTCGTTAAAGAATACCTGCCCCAAACCTGCCCCGTTCCAGAGCCTTTCGCCGGCCTGGCTGCGGTTGGGTGTGCGTGGCTCAACCTGCATTTCACGGCGCGACGTGAACCAGTTCAGAGGTGACCTTGGCGCGTAGAGCCACCGGTTGAGGCGGTCGAGCACATCCAGCAGGCGCCTGGGGAATTCGTTCTTGATCCCGCTGCTGGTGACCTGCCACAGGTGTGGGCTGTGCTGCCGGTCGCGGATCAACACTTCGTAGACGAATGAGTAGTGCACATCCCCTGACAGCACCACGTAATGCCCAGGTGTGCGCGAGTGGCGGAAGATGTTCAGGATGACCTGTGCGGCTTCGCGGTGGGCCATCCAGTTCTCGGCGTCCACCAGCAGGGGATAACCCAGGGTACTGAATACTTTTTGCACGGTCTCGATCAGTTTCACGCCAAAGATAGGCGCTGGCGACACGACCACCGCAGAGGGGTGGTCCAGCAATGCCTGCTGCAATTCGCTCAGGGCCTCCCAGTCCATCAGGCCGGAGGGCCTGGCCGGGTTACCTTCACTGCGCCAGCGGCGGGTGCGGGTGTCGAGCACCAGCAACGGCGGGTGGGTAGGCAAGCTGAATTGCCAGCCCTGGAAGCGCAACAGTTCGCCGATCAGCGCATCCTGGTTGTGCGCGTTCATTGATTGGCAGCGTTTGATCAATGGCCCGCACCCGTCCGGGTCGTTACCCCAGCCTTGGCACACCAGGTATCCCATCAAGGCATTGCCGATGATGCGTCGCGAAAGTGGATGGCCGTAGGCGGTGTGCTCCCACTGCGCCGAGAGGTTCCAGTCGTCGGTGATGTCGTGGTCGTCAAAAATCATCAGGCTGGGCAGGTGAGCCATTGCCCGAGCGACTTGCCCCAGGCGTTCGGCGAACCCCTGCACCAGCGGTAATTCGCGCTGGTAGCGCGTGCGGCATGCAGGGTCGAGGCTCTCGGGCATGTCCAGATGCACCAGTTGCCAAGGCACGGGCGACCATACCAACAGGTACATGGCCATGACTTCGGCGAAGGTGACCAGGTGGTTGTCGGCGTTGCTGGACGAGAAGATCGGCTTGCGCTTGCCACCGAAAAAGCGCGCCCGCAGGTTTTCGTTACGGGCTTGTGCAGGAAGCAGATGGGCGCGGTGGTAGTAGCTGGCCGGGTGGCGGTACAAAGCCTGGCTGTCCGCCACCACTGCGCCATCTAGCTGCTCGTCGTGCAACCCCAGCCGTTCGATCAGGGTATGAATGGCTCGCAGCATGGGGCCTGCCACATCGTCGGCGTATACCTGGTCCCCTGTCATCATCAGCACTGCCGGGCGATCTTGGGGTTGTGTGCACCGCTCAAGCAACCGATCAGCGCACAGCAGGCCGTCAGCCGCGGGGTGGTGCGGTTTGCGGCAGGAGCCATGCAGCAGGTGATCAAGCCGCCCGCGCAGCACCAGGTTGGGGCGCTGCTGGCCGGGGTAGAGCAGGTGTGGCGCCCAGCTTGCGATACCCTCGCCATTGATCAGCACGTCGTAGTCCAGCCACTGATCGCAGGGCAGCGGCTGCTCGAAGCGAACTTCCAGCAGGTGAATGAACGCATGCTGCCCCACCGCAACCACCTGGCATTCCACCTTGGTTTCGGCCGAATGGAACACGACGTCGGGCTGTAGCGGTCGTGTGGCTGCCAGCCAGATAGCCAGGCGCTGTGGCTCCAGCCGGCGAAGTATCGGGCCGGCGAGGACAAGGGGTAGTACAGGAGGCGTGGTCATGTGAGCGAGGGCCGGCCGCACGGGCCTAGTCAGGATTGCAGGGGCAGAAGCAAAACGGGCGGGAAATGCTGAACATTTCCCGCCCGTTAGGCAAACGCGAACTGTGTCAGGCCTTTTCTGCCATCACCTTCTCGAGCTTTTCCTGGTCGCGGGCGAATTGGCGAATGCCTTCGGCGAGCTTCTCTGTCGCCATGGCGTCTTCGTTCATGGCCCAGCGGAACTGGCTTTCGTTGAGTGCTTGCTTTGGCTCACCGGCATTGCCGGGTTTGAGCACCTGCGGCAGGTCGCCCTGATCGTCGCTGAGTTGCTGCAACAGTTCAGGGCTGATGGTGAGGCGGTCGCAGCCCGCCAGGTGTTCGATCTGGCCAACGTTGCGGAAGCTGGCACCCATCACCACGGTGTCGTAGCCATTGGCCTTGTAGTAGTTGTAGATGCGCGTAACCGACTGCACGCCTGGGTCTTCTGCGCCGGTGTATTCCTTGCCGGTATTTTTCTTGTACCAGTCGTAGATACGGCCTACGAAGGGTGAAATAAGGAACACACCCGCATCGGCGCAGGCCTGGGCCTGAGCGAAGGAGAACAGCAGGGTGAGGTTGGTCTGGATGCCTTCCTGCTCGAGCTTCTCAGCGGCGCGGATGCCTTCCCAGGTAGACGCCAGCTTGATCAGCACGCGGTCACGGCCAACACCGGCTTTGTCGTATAGGCCGATCAGGGTGCGTGCCTTGGCCAGCAGTGCAGGCTCATCGAACGACAGACGCGCATCCACCTCGGTGGAAATCCGCCCAGGGATCGCCTTGAGAATGCCGGAGCCCACCGCCACCGCGAACGCATCGCAGGCCAGGTCCACGTCACCCTTGGCTTCGGCTTTAACCTGCTTGAGCAAGTCGGCATAAGCCGGGATGGCCGCTGCCTTGAGCAGCAGCGACGGGTTGGTGGTGGCATCGACCGGTTTCAGACGGGTAATGGCGTCCAGGTCCCCGGTGTCGGCGACCACGGTGGTGAACTGCTTGAGTTGTTCCAGCTTGGAGGTCATGGGCGTGCTCTGTCCTGTGCAATGACTCGACATTACCCCAGCCCCGAGGGTCGCTCAAGGGCAAGGCTTTACGAGAGGTGACTGTTCGAGTGTGCGCTGGGGGCCAGGTTCCCGCATGGGTGGGGCGCAGCGCGAAGGCGCAGGCGTTTGACCCCGAACGGCAGACTGCTGTTTAGAACGTCTCGGCATAAACAGGCTGGAATCGCTTGCCCGCCCCATACCCCATTCAGCGTAGGAGCGAGCAAAGCTCGCGATGGGCTGCAAAGCAGCCCCAACCCCAAGGCCACCAAAAATCACCGCCCCTGCAACAACTCCAACGCCTGATCAAACACCACCAGCGGCTCCGCCGCCTTGTGAATATCCGCCGACAGCAACTGCCTGAACCGCCGCGCCCCCTTGAACCCCTGGGCGAGTCCAAGAATATGCCGGGTGACATGGTGCATCGCACCGCCACTTTCCATGTGCGCCACGATGTAAGGCCGCAACTGCATCATCACCTCGCTGCGCGTAACCACCGGCGCAGCGCTGGCAAACAGCCGCTGGTCCACGTCTGCCAGCAAGTAAGGGTTGTGATAAGCCTCGCGCCCCAGCATCACCCCATCAAAGGTTTGCAGGTGCGCTTCACACTCTGCCAGGGTTTTGATACCACCGTTGAGCACGATTTCCAGGTCTGGGAAATCCGCTTTCAGCTGCGCCGCCACGTCATAGCGCAGCGGCGGCACCTCGCGGTTCTCTTTCGGCGACAAGCCTTCAAGAATGGCGATACGCGCATGCACAGTGAAGCTGCGGCACCCAGCCTCGCGCACCTGGCCGACAAAATCGCACAGCTCGGCATAACGGTCGCGCCCATTGATGCCAATGCGGTGCTTGACCGTCACAGGGGTCGACACCGCATCGCGCATGGCCTTCACGCAATCAGCCACCAGCGCCGGATGCGCCATCAGGCAGGCACCGATCATGTTGTTCTGCACCCGGTCGCTGGGGCAACCGACATTCAGGTTGACCTCGTCATAACCATCCTGCTCGGCGAGCCTGGCGCAGGCAGCCAAGTCTGCCGGCACACTGCCGCCCAGCTGCAGGGCCAGCGGGTGTTCGCTGGCATCGTGACGTAGAAAGCGCTGGGCGTCGTTGTGCAGCAGGGCACCGGTGGTGACCATTTCGGTGTAGAGCAGGGTGTGCTTGGATAGCAGGCGCAGGAAGAACCGGCAGTGGCGGTCGGTCCAGTCCATCATAGGTGCAACGCTGAAGCGGCGGGAAGGCCCAGGGCGCGTGGTTTCTGGCTTATAGCCTGATTTTGCAGTCGTTTCGTTCAACGTGTTTTGTACCAATCTTCGGGATTTTGGGGCGTTTTAACCAAGCGCTTGGTACAATGTACCAACCGACAGACGACGTGTACCAATCTCAGATGGCAACGATCAGAACGCGTAAAAAAGCCGATGGCAGCAGCAGCTACCTCGTCCAGATCCGCATTAATCGCGACAAGGTGACAGTCTACCAAGAGAGCCAAACGTTCGCCCGCAAACAGGCTGCAGTGGCCTGGGCGAAGCGACGGGAAACCGAGCTGTCTGAGCCTGGTGCTATCGAGCGCGCCAAGCGGGTAGGGCACACGGTCAAGCAGATGATCGACCGTTACCTGGTCGAGGCAGAAAAAGCCCGGCCACTGGGCGAGACCAAGCGACGCACGTTGAACGCCATCAAAAGCAGCTACCTGGGTGAGATGGTCGACTCCGAAATTAACCAGCAGGTGCTGGTGGACTATGCCCTATGGCGTATGAGCCCCTCAGGCGGTGGCATCCAGCCGCAGACAGCCGGCAATGATCTGGCTCACCTGGGTTCAGTGTTGTCGCTGGCCAGGGCAGCGTGGGAGTACGAAATCAACCCCCAGGCTATGCCCGACGCACGCCTTGTCCTGAAACGCCTGGGCTACAACATGAAAAGCCGGGAGCGGGATCGCAGGCCAACGCTTGAAGAACTCGACAAGGTGCTTGAGCACTTTTTCGAGATGCTTGCACGGCGTCCGACTGTCATTCACATGCCGAAGGTCGTGGCGTTTGCCATCTTTTCTACGCGGCGTATGGACGAGATCGCTCGCATCATGTGGGAGGATCTGGATGAGCACCGCCAGGCGGTGAAAGTGCGGGATATGAAGAACCCAGGGCAGAAAATCGGTAACGATGTGTGGTGCCATCTACCGGATGAGGCGTGGGCGATTGTGCAAAGCATGCCGCGTCAGTGCGCTGAGATCTTTCCTTACAACACCGACTCAATCGGCACAGCCTGGTCCAGAGCGTGCAAGATGGTTGGCGTGGAGGACCTGCATTTTCATGATCTGCGCCATGAAGGTGTGAGCCGGTTGTTCGAAATGGATTGGGACATCCCGCGTGTATCGAGTGTTTCCGGTCATCGTGACTGGAACTCGCTGCGGCGTTACACCCATCTGAGGGGGCGTGGGGATCGATATATGGAATGGATTTGGTTAGAGCGGATCATCCAGGCGCCAGCCTACCTAGGCACACGTGCCGAGTAGTTGTTTGAGGGATGCGCAGATTCAGCGTCACTTGCACTTGTCTTGACGATTCTATGCACCGGGCCTGATTAGTCCAATGAACGGTTTGAGCGGCCCGAAGCGGCCATGATCTGCTCTGCGCTCAACACCGCTTTGGGTCTATCTGAATTGTAGGGTGGCCGCTTTCGACCCCGGTTGTGTGAAAACGTAAACGGATCGCTGAAGAGCGCGAGCGTACGTGAAATCTGTAATGGCTTGGTTATTCAGCTAGCCCAGATTTCGCGCAGGAGCGCGGAATTCTGGTCGTTTTCTAACCAGCCGGATCGCGTCGAACGTTTTCACACAGCCTGACTTGAAAGCGGACGCTATCGACTCCCATTCAAAGCACTGAGAAGGCCTGTTGTCGAATTTGATCTATGCACCTTAAGCTCCCGCGTGAACCTCCCTAAAGCGCTCCTGCTCAGTTGAGCAACGCTGACAATCCCCCATCCTCAAGCCTTGAACAGTCAATCTGAACGACATCAGAGCGCATCATCGCGTGCTTCTATCATGCGTCCGTGATATTCGGGTGGGTTATTCCCAAAGCGACTACCCAAAATATTGAGTGGACATCCATCATAACTAAATGTAGCTTTTGGCCATCACTGGCCACCGGCTTGCGAATTTTTGGTAGTGTCACGACTGCTGCTTTCTCATAGCCACTTATGAATTTTCGGAGCACTCAAAGAAATGAATCGACTTAACTATCACAAAGAAATAATAGCAGCGCTCGCTTGGTTAAAAGCCCAGGTCGAGATTCATAACGGCATGGCGCTAACGGATATAAATCATGGTGCAGAAGATTTTTATTGCGGTCTTCTGAATTTAATTTATGGTCTCAAGCTTAAAAATATTAATATCATTAACAATAATGCTGCTGCGATAGATTTAGGTGACAGCCAAAGTCGAGTTGCTTTTCAGGTGACGTCCACGTCAGCCCTAACCAAAACGAAACACACTGTCGACAAGTTTATAGAAAAAGGCCTCTATAAAAATTATGATAGGTTGATAATTCTAAATATTGTGAGCAAATCTAATCATCGGATTGCCAAAATAGGCACTGCTGAATACGAATTCGATACCAAAAGCGACATGCTTGATGTGGCCGATCTAGTCAGGGAAATAGTTAATAACTCTGATCTTTCCAAGCTAAAAACAATTGTAGATTTCTTAGATTCTGAATTGTTCTACGCACGAAACACATCCAGTCGAGACCTGTCGACATCGCGAATCTACCGATTTTGGTGCGATAAGATAGATCCGAGCAACCTTGTTTACTACTGCTGTTTTCTGCCGTTTTTTTATTATGATGTTCGGATTTCAGAGCAGTTCCTGCTTCGAATTCAATCCTACTTATCTCAAGTTGAGTGGATAATAGAGGATCACGAGAATGATATAAATTCCACGGCACTTATAAGTGCCATTCGCAACTTTAATTCTGTATGTCGCGATCTTGTCACCATTTGTTGTCTGCACGAAAACAAATATATTGAAGGTGATGAATATGCTTACTGGGTAAGCTGCCAGCATCTTGATTACTTCCAGCGAGAAAAATACATTTCATATCGAAAAGGTGTACTCCAAAGCTTGTTTTACCAATTAATTAAGGCCGCCAACCATATTATATCATTAAACAACAGGGTGCTGAATGGCTCGCCTCAAATGTACATTCAGTTTAAGCAGGATGAGGATGGGGTTGAGTATTTCCCGGGTTATGACGAGCGTGACTTCTCCTGCGGTAAACTATATCCTGGCTATTGCGAGGTTGATTACGCGATACGACGCCAAATTTATGGTGATGGTGTTTAAGCTATAAATCAAAATTGGTTGTCACCGAGCGCGACTCTAACGGCTAGACGAATTTTTCACCTAAATGACTATTTTGTTTGGCGAGGCGCTGTATGAGTTCACACAGTAGCCTGGTGATCATAAGGCAGATGCGCTGGCCCTTTCACTACTGGAAAATGGCCTTGATGAGCTGACTGCTTGTGTGACTCTCGAACTTGGACACCTTCATGTGTGCTGGCCTTGGTGAACTCGGGAACTATGCGGGTATATGTCGCGATGCATAGTCGCGATCCGCGAAACGTTCTAGCAGGTATTGAAACACTGCTCCACGCGGGGTCAAGCTGACGGGTGGTCTGTTAGGAGATAAGTCTCGATGCGACCTGCAACACCACATCTTGGAGAGCCCCTGAATTTCTGCAATTGGTCGAAAGCGGCCAGTATCGTGTAAGGGACTAGGGCAGTTTGGCTATTCCCATCCAGCCCACTTAGGGAGCAGATCAATAGCCGCCGATCGTAGGCGGCCATCGATGCAAAGTGGCTAAAGTGGGTTCGACTAGGAGGAGGGGCGGATGCAGTCAGATGTTCGCTGTGAACGACTGACATTTACCATGGGGCGCACTCTCCGTATCTGCCCGCCCGTCACCTCTTATTCAATTGCGCACACTCTTTGCGCGCAGCATCTCGCTGCTGGTCCAGATACAGGGCTAGATCGGCAATGTGTATGCCTCGGGCGCTCTTCTGACTCGATTCAAGTCGGGTGATTGGCAGCTGGATCTCCCCGGCCAGCACCTTGCGCTGGAATACGAGCGGCGTGAGGTGCGTGAAGTAGTCAGCGCATACCTGTTCGAGCGAGATAATCGCTACGCCGTTGTACTGCGCCATCAACACAAAGGCTGTCTTCATGCATGGCCCTCCTGCTCATGCGAAATCGGTTTTGCGCTGCTTGGTCGAGCGGATTGCCGGCCCTCATTTACCTGGTTGAGCACCTGCTTGCTGGCAAGGTTGAAGAGCTCGGCGGCGGAGACCGGCGTGACAGACTGCTCGAAATTGCGCACGGCATCGAACCGAATGCGGTACAGCCCGGCCTGGCCGAGCCAAGCCGCGGGTCGCTGCTCTGCCTCGGGCGCAGCCGGGTCATTGGCTTTTCCATTCTCGATCAGCCGCATCGCCTGGTTGAAAGTCAGCATCCGGCCGTTGAAGTACCAGGAGGGATTGTCCGCGTCTGTCAGGATTAAAGTATCAAACAGCGGCACTACGGCGCCTGCAGTCCAGTTATCGTGAATGCGACTCAAGCCAAGCGCTTTGGCGATGGCATAGGCATGGGTGGATTTGCCGCATCCCGCTGGACCGTAGACGATGCAGCTGCGTGGAGTGTTAGCGATCATGCGGCAACTCCTGAGGTAGCGGCGCTACCACGGTTGACGCGAAGTTGTTCGTGAATCCGCTTGGCCAAGTCGTCAACCAAGTCAACCTGTGCACCTGCTTTGGTGGCTTCTGATTCGATGTTCAACGCTTTGAACGTACGTTGGGCCAGGCGGATAGTAGACGAGGCGCTAACAAGCCTCTCATAGTCCTTCTTGGTCACGGCCAGACCGGTGTACGACATGACGCGGGCTTCAAGCTCAGCAATACTGGCTTTGAGGTTAGCCACTGTCAGATGGTGCTTGCGTTGTGCTGCTTCAGCCTGAATGCGTGCCTCGTCCAGATCTGCCTGCAGACCGTTGATCTGCAGCTTCAGATCGGCCCTTTGCTGCTGTCTGCCCGCGTCGACGCCGTGGAGGAAGACACGGTGTCGTACCTTCGGAATGATGAAGGTGAGGGCAATCAGGCTGACTAGCCATACGATCCCCAAAGCGAGTACTTGTTGGTGCGGTTGCATGCGCTGTGCTCCAAGTTAGCCGGCCACCGGGCAAGGTGAGAGTCGGCGGCGGGCTGGATGCCCCTGATGGCCGGGGCCGCCTGGTTCAGGCGGATTGCTTATCGCGCTCTGCCTGACGGTCGAGGTAATCGGCCAGGTTGTGCAGATAAACCACATATGAGGCTTTCTTAGAGCAGTCAATCTTGCTCACGCGAAGACCAATCCGCCCTTTATTGATAAGTTCTTTGAAGCGCCTGTCTGACCCGATGTGAGAGAAGTAGCGCTCCCTTACAGCGGACAGCGTTGGGCAGGGCGTGGAGAACTCGGCGCGTAGTTGCTCCAAGGTGCTCATGCGCATTTCCCGAAGTCGTCAGGGCCGGGCTGAAGCTTGGCGTGCACGGCTGCTGCGAGTTGCTCTTTGCTAGAGCCAGTCACAGCAACGCAGACGTCGCCCAGGTCGTTGGTTACGACTGCGCCAAGGGGAAGTTGGCGGTTGACGGTGGCGATGACGTAGGCGGTTTGACCCGACTGCAGCACCTCTTCGACGCAGACCTGCGCCTCCATCAGTGCCAGCGCTTGTTCCGATTGGGCGCCGGTGTCAGCCCGTCCATTCGCAAGGTCCTGCACGAAGTCCCGTAAGGATTGACACTTGGTGGACAGCGCACGTGGAAGGGTGAGGCTGCTGCTGAGCGGGCCCACGGACACTTTGATGCAATGGTGTGTGCTGTCGTTTTCAATCTCGATGTGTGCATCGACAGTGATTTCAGGGCGCTGCATTCTGCACGTCGCCGTGCCTCCGTGATCCAGAGTGCGCTGCAACAACATGATCTGACGCAGAGGAATCTGGAAGTCGTTCATGCTGCACCCCCGTCGACGGGGATAGCCTGAGTTTTGCCGTCCAGAGCGACGATTAGTTGCAAGCCAGTGCTGCGCTGGAACGCCTGGATTCTCGCAGGGCTACTGCAAGCTGTTGGATGAATCAGGACCGCTGCTGGTCCGCTTCGCTGTGCTGTTTTCATTTGTCTGTGTCCTTGGTGTGAGAGTGGGCACAGACAGAAATTAGCAAAAGCTAATTTTTATATCAATAGCAGATGCTAAATCAGCGGGGCGTTGTTGCTCCCCGGCAATATCTCCGGTGTGAGGCAACGAGGAACGGTTAGAGCTTCTTGGCGTTCCAGGCCAGCAGAACGCGGGCTTGGATGTGCATCCGCTCGATCATCGACTCATCAATGGTGATGGGGGGGTAGATCGGGTTGTCGGAAATCATCCGTAGCTGGCCACCGGTTAGGCGCTGCAGACGCTTGATATAGAGATCACCTTCCAAGGTGAAGACATAGATAGCGTCGGTTCGAACTTCGGAAATTCCACGATCCACCAGCAGGGCGTCGCCGTCAGCGAATGTACCCGACATGCTGTCGCCATCGCCGGTGATGATGGCCAGGTTTTCAACCTTGGAGAAGGTGAGGCCCTGCATCCTCAGCCAGTCGAGGTGGACCGTCATGTCGCGGATGACTTCAATGTGCATTTCTGGGGCTACCTTGCCATGGCCCATTGATCCCGCGATATCGAGGTACGGAATCAACACGAAGTTCTTGTCCTTTGTGGCCCGGGTGGGCAGGCGAACGACGTTTGTGGGGGCTGCGTTGGAGGGCTCCTCCGCAGGAGGAGATGTCAGCATCCCTGCCGCAAGTCCTATTTTGACTTCCAGATTTCGCGCAGCTTTCTCGCCCAGCTTCCGGTGGCCGTTGAGTAGCTGCGAAAGGTACGACGCGTCTAGGTCGTGAGCCTCAGCGAATTCCTTCTGGCTCAGCTTGCCCATGATCGTACGGAGTGAGGCGATACGCCTTTCATTTATGTCCATGCCGTGATGATTGCTTTCCGTTAGCAAACAGTAAATTACGATCTGCTATTGCTTAGATAATTAGCAATTGCTAATCTGCCTGCCAATGGAGGCCCTATGACGCTCAGCGAGTACCTAAAGACCATGAACAAGGAGGGGCTGGATGCCCTCGCACAGCACTGCGGGACTTCAGTAGGTCAGCTCAAGCAGGTGGCCTACGGGAACCGTCGGGCGAGTGCGGGCTTGGCTGTCAGCCTGGATCGGGAAACAGGCGGGGAGATTCGATGCGAGTCGCTCCGTCCAGACATTGATTGGGGGTACTTGAGACAGGAAAAAAAGTAGGACCGCTGAGCCAGGACTCTCACCTCCCGGCCCAGCTATGACAGTGCTACGCATCGTCACTCCCATCGTCCGGCAGCCTCTCTCACAAGTGCGACCGGACGACTGTTACCGCATGCAATACACGCACAGCACAGCGCGGATTTACGCAAAGCAAAACGGTCGTGGCTGTAGGATAGGGGTTACCCCTTCTTGTGGCTACACCGTAAACCGAGGATTTACGGTTATGAGTCGCATCGATCTTTTGCCGGACGCTGGTCCGGTTCTCGCATTGCGTCAGGCGCTCTATCGCGCCGGTCGTGACTATCACGGTGGTATCACAAAATTGGCCTTCGACATGGTCATGGATGTGGACACCCTGCAGAAGAAACTTCACCCCACTGAAGAGCGGCGTTGGCCCAGCCCGGACGAGATCGAGGAGATTGTTCGCTGGACCGCAGACCCTCGTCTGCTTGATGCCCTTGTTCGGCCGGCTGGCGTGGTCTGGTATCAGCCTGAACCTGTACCTGCGACGAATGCGGCTCTTCTTGCCGTTGCCAAGCTGCTGGAAGAGTCCGGTGAATTTGTCGGTAGCCTGCACGACGGAGCTGCTGACAACGTCTGGACGGAAACCGAAGTGCTCGACCTTGAGCACCGGGGGATGGATGTGATCCGCCAAGTCCTGGCAATCATGGCCGGGGCCCGCCAAGCCATGGAGGACGAAGCCCATGGCTGATGCCGTTGATTTTGCAAACGACCACGCCGAGTACTTCCTGCAGCTGTCCTTGCGGCGTCTTGCTCGACTTCCCGACAAGCCAAGCGCACAGTTCTGCGAGGACTGTGATGAAGCGATACCTCTGGCCCGACAGCAATCGGTTGCAGGTTGCGAAACCTGCATCGACTGCCAGAGCCTGCGGGAGCGTCGGAGATGAGAGAGCGCCCAACCCGCGCAACCGCTGATTGGGCGCGGCGTTACATTGAAACCTTCGATCTCGCACTCGTTCCGATTGAGCCAGGTGAGAAAGGGCCAAAGGGCGCTGGTTGGAACAAGCCTGGCGGGTACTTCACCGACCCGTCGAAGGCAGAGGCGTTCTGGACCGGGAACCCGAGCCATAACCTCGGTGTTGTGCTTGGGCCGAGTCGTGTCTGTTCGCTCGATGTTGACGACGTCGAGCTAACGCGGCTGGTCCTTCAGCAAACATTGGGTCTCAATGTTGACGCCCTGGCTGAGGAATATCCCACCTCTATCGGAAACCCTGAACGCTTCCGCGTGATGTTTCGTGTGCCTGAGGGCGTGGAATTAAGCCGCCACGCACTGGTGTGGCCCAACAGGAATGACCCTGATGGCACCATTTACAAGGGGTTGATGGCGCAAGTAAAGGCTGCCATGGAAAGCGGTGACGCGGCCCGCGAAGCAGCGTTCCGCATGGCGGCTGAACCGTTCAAAAAGGTGACCGTGTTCGAGTTACGTGGCGGTTTGGTGCAGGACGTCTTGCCTCCATCCATACACCCAGGTACTGGTAGGCCTTACACGTGGAAGACCCCGCCGGCTGCAGATGGGCTGCCTGAATTGCCGACCGATCTGTTAGAGATTTGGCAGGACTGGGATGCCTTCAAGGTGCAGGGAGAAAACGTATGTCCGTGGAAGCCGAAGGCGCCAAAGCCTCCATCGGTTTCTCGGCCTAGTGCTAGGCCAACATCCTCAACGGCTAGGTCAGGTGACCGGCTTCCAGAGGTGATTCCTGAGTTCAATCGGGTCCATGACATTGCAACCATGATCGAAGCCCATGGCTACAAGCGTCTCGATGGCAAGTGGCTGAGCCCGCACAGCAGTTCAGGCCAGCCAGGGGTGACGATCACGGACGGCAAACTCTATTCGCATCACACATCGGATCCGTTGGCTAACGGACACAAGAATGATGCGTTCGATGTCTTCTGCATCCTTATGCACGACGGTGATCAAAGGGCGGCGACTAGGGCAGCGGCTCAAATCCTCGGTTTGGATGCGAAGCCTCGACCGCCGGCCCCTCCGCCATTAGGCGAACTTCCCCGCACCCCATCTGTGATTGAGAAGGCCGAACAGCCTCCGCCCGGGAACGGTGATGCCGAGCAACTTCCCCACGCCCCATCGGATGAAGAAGCCCCCAGCCCGGCCGGCTCCTCGGCCAAAGGGGGGAACGGGGGGGACACCCTGGATATCGACGGTGCGATGCGCCGGTTCGCCCTGGTGGAAGGAACCACCAGCGTGTGGGATTTGGATAAGGGCAGGGCGATGAAGCGGGCAGGGTTCGAAGCCTTGGTTGGGAAGCCGCTGGCTAAGGAGTGGGTAGAGCGCACTGACAAGAAGTTGATCGGGTCCGAGCAGGTGACTGAGCTTGAACAGGCTCGGAAGATGTCCAGCAAGAAAGGCGGTGCGCTGAAACTCGAGCCGCTGGATCGGTACATCTATATCGACGGTACCAAAGAGGCCTGGGACCGCGAGAAGAAGCGGCGCCTGCCCGAAGGCAGCGTCAAAATGGCTTTGGGTGATGCCTATCAGCTCTGGCTGAACAGCCCGGATCGCCGGGTAGTGGACGTCGACCATATTGTGTTCGACCCGACGATGACGAAAGACCCTGCGGTCTACATCAATACCTTCGAGGGCCTGCCGCTTACGCCGGTGCGCAATGACGCCGCCTGCGAGAACCTGCGCTGGCTGATCGCCTTCCTTTGTAACAATGACGAAGAAGCCTTGGATTGGCTGATCAAGTGGCTTGCTTACCCGCTGCAACACATGGGCGCGAAGATGGATACGGCGATCCTGTTCCATTCGACCATGGAGGGCTCGGGTAAGAGCTTGCTGTTCGCAGACATCATGGGCGAGCTGTATGGCAGGTACAGCGCTACGGTAGGGCAGGCGCAGTTGGAAGGTAACTTCAACGCCTGGCAGAGCGGCAAGTTGTGGGCGGTATTCGAAGAGGTTGTGAGCCGAGATCAGCGCTACAACCAGGTCGGTAAGATCAAGCACATGATTACCGGCAAGACGGTACGCATGGAGTCCAAGTTCATTAACGGCTGGGAAGAGTCCAACCACATGAACTCTGCATTCCTGAGCAACGAGATCATGCCGTGGCCGATCAGCGAAGACGACCGCCGAATGCTGGTGATGTGGCCTCTGGAAACGCTGCCACCTGAGCGTCAGAAAGCCATTGCCGCAGAGCTGGCCAAGGGTGGCGTGGCTGCTCTGTATGGATGGCTTCTAGGCGTCGACCTCGAGGACTTCAATCAACGAACACGCCCACCGAAGACGGAGGCCCGCCAGCGGCTGGTCGAGCTGAGTCGCACATCTTGGCAAACCTTCTACTACCTCTGGCGCAACGGCGAGCTTGGGTACGGCCTTTGGGGCTGCTGCCTGACCTCGGACGTATACGCCATGTTCATCGAATGGTGTGCTCACAACAAGGAACACGCCATGAGCCAGACTAAGTTCTCATTGATGCTGAGCGCGAAGGTGGAGAAGACGAGAGCTATCCCTTGGTCAGACTGCTCCACAGAGTGTGCAACCCGTAGATTCGCAGCGTTCTTCATGCCCACAGATGGCGATCCTTCCCTGCCCCCATCCTTGAATGCGGCCGTGCTGGGGAAGAATGTTCGCGAATGGCGTGAGCGAGCGAAGCTCGCAGGCTGGACGGTGGAAGCCTGGGACCACATAAAAAGGGTGGCTGCATGAGCGCGTCAGCAAGTGTGTTGGGTGTGTTGGGTCGGTGTTGGGTTGGTTTTATCAAGCCAACACGCATGCAACCCCCGGAATCCGTGGCTTGCGGTCAGCCTGTGTTGGGTGTGTTGGGTTCGCGCACGCGTGCGCGCATACGATCTTTATCAAGCACCGAAATCACGGAGGGAAAAAATCTCCATGCGAGCCCTGAAAAACCCAACACACCCAACACACTTCACACAGGTATCTCTAATCCTTTGAATTCATTGAGTTTCGAGTGTGTTGGGTCTGTGTTGGGTTGGCCAAATGTGTGTTGGGTGCTGGATTTGGAGGTAAAACGGTGAACATGGACGCAGGCGGGAGCCCTCAGCGCCAGATGCAGTTGGCCCAGCACATCAAGGAGATGGCCGAGTTGATTGACCAAACCGAGCGGCTGCACCTGGTGGCCGGTCTGATGCAACACTGGGGGGAGCAGCGTAGGCAGCTTGGGCTTGAAGCAAGCATCGGCAGCCAGATGGGTACCATCATGGAATGGAAGGGTTCGGCGCCACGCACCGGTACTTCTGGAGCGCGGATACTGGTAGCAGGGGCAGGCCTGGATCATGCCGCTGCCGAAGTCGATGCGGCGGTGGCTGAATTAGCCCGCCGTGACGAACGAGGAGCAACGCTGGCCAAGCTGGCCGAGCTGAGGTACATGGAGCTGGCCACCATCAGGGTGCAGATGCGGGAGGTAGGACTGGGGGAGCACGCCGACCGTACCTATCGGAACTGGGTGAAGGCGCTACATCTGCAGGTCTTCTCTGTGCTTGCCGCCCGCGCAGGCCGCGTCCGACAACAGACCGTTCGTCGGGTGGGTATGCGACTTGCGTGCAACATGGATGACAGATAGTCACCACATTGCGACGTACCGAAAATAGACCCTTTTCGGTTTTTCCGGTGACCTGTAAAAAGTCCCCACGATATCAAAAGTGCGCTTAGGCGCTTCCCCCACAAGCACTGTGTTGTGCAACCGGCCCCGACCTATCGGTGCATCGAGAACCCTGCCAACCGGCGGGGTTTTCTTTTTCCGGCACTTTGCTTTGCCAACGAGGCTTGAATGAACAGCGAGCAACAAGCGTTAGCCGAACTGCCGATCTGGATGGTGATAGTGCTGTCCCTGGTCGGCGGTGTTTCGGGAGAAATGTGGCGGGCCGACAAGGCGGGCGCTCGCGGGTGGGGGCTGGTTCGCCGGTTGGCACTGCGGTCTGGTGCCTGCGTCACCTGTGGGCTGTCGACCAACATGCTGCTGTATGCGTTGGGTGTTTCGGTGTGGGCGGCTGCAGCGGTTGGATGCCTGACCGCCATGGCCGGCGCCGATGTGGCGATCAATCTCTATGAGCGGTGGGCCGCCAAGCGTTTGGGCCTCGACCAGGCGCCGCCCCAGGCCGGCGAGCCGGGGCAGTGACGCGACCGGCAGCCCCGGTGGTGCCGGGGACCCTGGCAACCTGGCCAGGGTACGGGACTGGGAACCCGCGGTTCTTCGTTAGCGGGAGGTTCACCAGCTTAGTGAACTGCGGTGAACTGGTTAACCCCTTGGATTCATTGGGTGAACTGGACATTTAGCAATGACATACCTGACGAAATCGGAATTCGCCGCCAGGCGCGGATGGTCAAAATCCTATGTTTCCAAGCTGGCCAGCCAGGACCGCCTGGTGCTCACCGAAGGTGGCAAAGTTGATGTCGAGGCGACAGAGACCCTGCTAGCCGAGTCGGCGGACCCTAGCAAAGCGGCCGTCACGGCCCGGCATGAGGAAAACCGAATTGACCGAGATGTCCGCAGCCAACTCGTGCCGGCCAGTGACGCTCCTGCGGTGCAGCCAGCGGTTCAGCAACCAGGCAAGGGGCTGGATTTTCAGAAGGCGAGGGCACACCGCGAGTTCTATCTCGCCCAACTGGCGGAGGCCGAATTCAACAGGGTGCAAGGCAACCTAGTCGAGCGCAAGTGTGTGGAGGATGCAGCCTTTACGGCTGGACGCACACTTCGCGACCTGGTGTTCGGCCTTGCACCCCAGCTCGCTGCAGAGCTGACCGGGATGAACGATTCCTGGGAAATCGAGAAACATCTCACCGGTGCCTTTCGCCAAGTCTTCGAAGACGCGGCGAAGATGAGTGACGCCGATCTTGAACAAGCCATGACACAGAGCTGAGCCTATGCCCACCGGATACGCGGACGGTGTCAAGGTGTACCGCGAAGCGTATGGCCGTGGGCTGAAGCCCGACCCTGAATTGTGGGTGGACGAATGGGCTGACGAGTACATGCGCATCCCGCGTGATACTGGTGCAGCCGAGCCCGGCAAATACCGCACGGCGCGGACGCCATATGCCCGTGAACCTATGCGCTGCCTATCACCAGCGCATCCCTGCAAGCGCGTCATAACCATGGTCGCCTCGCAGCTGATGAAAACTCAGATCGCCTTGAACTGGATTGGGGCGCTGATCCATATGTCTCCCTCGAACATCCTGACGTTACTGCCAAGCCTCGCCCTGGCTAAGCGGGTGTCAGCACGGATCGGGAAGACCATCGCCGCTACGCCAGAGCTGAAAGCGCGAGTGGCGACCTCCCGTTCACGGGATGCACGTAATACCATGGATACCAAGGAGTTCGAAGGCGGCACGCTGTACGCCACCACTGCTGGCTCGGCCTCCAACCTTGCAGAACTGGCCGCACGATTCATCTACGGCGACGAGATCGACCGGTGGGACGTTGACGTCGATGAAGAGGGGGACCCAGTTGACCTGGCTGAAACCCGGGGAAGTACCTTTGGCCGGAATGCCAAGTTCTATTTCTCCAGTTCGCCCACTATCAAAGGTGCATCGCGGATCTCTGACCTGTTTGAGATAAGTGACCAGCGGTACTACTACGTCCCGTGCCCGACCTGCGGTCACATGCAGGTATTGGAGTGGGAGAATCTGCTTTATTCAGCCGATTTCCAGACAGTCCACTACAGGTGTTCATCTGGCGATTGTGATGTGCTGATCGAGGAACACTACAAGGGCGAAATGCTCGCCAAGGGTGAGTGGCGCTCGACCACCCAGGGCGATGGGGAAACGGTTGGTTTCCACCTCAACGCTCTGTATGCCCCGCTCGGTTGGACTTCATGGGCTGATCTGGCCAAGCAGTTCGAGAAGGCCAAGCGTGCCCAGGACCGGGGTGACCTTGAACCTATGCAGGTGTTCTACAACACCCGTCTGGCGAAGGTTTGGGACAGCGCGGTCGAGCAGACCAAAGCTGAGGTGCTGCAGGCGAGGGCGCTGCAAGAGGACTACGTTCTAGGCACCTTGCCAGTTGGGGCACTTGCACTGACCGCCGCCGTTGACGTACAGGCCAACCGCCTGGAACTGATGACAATGGCCTGGGGGGCCGGGATGGAGCGCTGGGTGGTTGATCACCAGGTTATCCCAGGTGATCCGGCTGATGAGCGTACTTGGGAATTACTGGACGAACGTCTAAAGGTCCGGTACCGGCACCCCTGTGGTGTGAGCCTGGGGATCCTGGCCACTGGCATCGACTCCGGCGGTCATCACACGCATGAGGTGTATCAGTTCACCCGCGTGCGGCGCTGGCGCAACGTGTTCGCGCTCAAGGGCGCGAGTAAACCAGGGCGCCCGGTGATCGCTCAGCGGCCCTCTCAGGTGGATGTCACCTGGAAGGGGCAAACGGAGCGTAACGGCGCGGAGTTGTGGATTGTCGGTACCGACACGGCCAAGGACTGGATTTACAACCGTTACAGCTTTGAAAAGGGGCCTGGTGCGCTGCACTTCGCCAAAGACCTGCCGGATGAATTCTTCAAGCAGTGCGTGGCCGAGCGGAAGATCGCCCGCTACGTCAAAGGCTATAAGCGAATCGAGTGGGTAAAAGGCAAGGCCGACCGCAACGAGGCGCTCGACCTGATGGTGTACAACTTGGCCATGGCCAACTTTCTCGGCCTTCATCGCTACGGTGAGCAGGACTGGGACAGGCTGCGGCAGGCGCTCGCTCAGGCCAATTTGTTCGAGCAAGGCGAACCGGAGCCAGCCCGGCCCCAGGCCAGCGAGCCTGATGACGACGTGGACAACGAAGTCCAGTCGCCGGGTTCCGCGCCTGTTCCAGCCGAGCGCAACGATCCCCCACCACCGCCGGCTCCGCGAGCCGCACCCCAATCCATGCAACGCCGCAGCTCCAGCAGCGGCTATCTCAAGAGACGCTGACATGGCATATACAAAGGCCCACCTCGACGCGGTCGAGCGGGCGATTGCGCGTGGTGAAAAGACCGTTCGGTACACCGACCGCACCGTTGAGTACCGCACGGTTGACGAGCTGATCAAGGCTCGTGACCTGATCCGCACTGAGCTAACTGCCGCTGCCGGGCCCCGGTCCCGGGTGATCCGCATTTATCACGGGGGTAAGGGGCTTTGAGCGGACGATACCTATCCCTTGGGCGTTCGGGCATTTTGGTGCCTGAGCGTATCAAGGCCAGCTATGAAGGCGCTGCCGAGGGGCGGCGTTCATCAGGGTGGGATGCGCCGGACACTGGCGCAAACAGCCTGATCATGCCCGCGTTGAGGAACTTGCGGTCCCGCTCGCGCAGTGCGGTACGCAATGATCCCTATGCCGCCAACGTCATTGATAAGCGTGTCAGCAACCTGATCGGCACCGGTATCACACCGCACCCGCGATTGCTGGACAAGACGGTCCGCAAGGCCATGCAGGAATTGTGGGAGGACTGGGTGGATGAAGCTGATGCCGATCAACTTACAGACTTCTACGGCTTGCAGGCACTCGTAGCGCGTACCGTCGAGCAGTCGGGTGAATGCTTCATCCGCCTGCGCCCGCGCAGACCTGAAGATGGCTACGCGGTACCGTTGCAGCTGCAGTGCCTGGCACCAGAATTCATCCCCCATGACAAGTTCGAGCTGACCCGTTCCGGCAATGTGATCCGGGCGGGCATCGAATTCAATGGCATGGGCCGTCGAGTGGCGTACTGGTGCTACCGCAACCACCCCAGCGATAAATCATCGCTCAATGTGGGCTACAACCAACTGGTACGGATTCCGGCAGAGCAGATGCTGCATGTCTTCGAGCCTATGGAACCTGGGCAACTGCGCGGTGTGCCGCGCTTGGCGCCAGTCCTCAAGCGGCTGCGCAGCCTGGACAACTTCGATGATGCGGTGCTGTTCAGGCAGGAAGTGGCCAACCTGTTCGCCGGCTTCGTTCGCAAGCCGGCCCCCGATGGCGCACCTCAACTCGACATGGTCACGGGTGCGCCGGTCAAGCTCGACCGGGATGCCTTCACGCCTATGGTAGGCCTGGAGCCCGGGACGATGCAGGAGCTGCTCCCTGGGGAGCAGGTCGAGTTCTCGGCCCCCCCTGATGCCGGCAACAACTACCCCGACTTCATGCGACAGCAGCTGATGGCTGCAGCCGCCGGCTCGGGACTTCCCTACGAGCTGATGACCGGTGACATGCAGGGCGTGAACGACCGGGCAATCCGCGTGGTGCTGAACGAGTTCCGGCGGCGGCTGGAGCAGCTCCAGTTCCAAGTGTACGTCCACCAGCTGTGTCGCCCAGTACGCAAAGCCTGGTTGGACATGGCCGTGCTCGCCGGGGCATTGGAGCTACCGGACTACTCCCAGCGCCGACGTGAGTATCAGCGTACCCGCTGGGTGCCGCAGGGTTGGGCCTACATCCACCCGGTTCAAGACGTCCAGTCACGCAGTATGGAAATCGCTGCGGGGTTCGCATCGCGCAGCGAAGTTTGCCTGCGCAACGGGACCGACTCAGAGGTGGTGGACGAAGAGAACGCCGCCGACATTGCCCGGGCCAAGGCCTTGGGCCTCAACTACAGCAGCCTGCCGGTCATTGAGGATGATCCTGATGAGCCCGGCCAAAAGGGGAAGACATGAAACCGTTGATGCCGTTTCGCATCTTCAATAAGGCGCCCTCGGTGCCGTCAATCGAAGATCAGCATTGGTACAAGATCACCGCAGCCGTGAAGGAGGAGGGCGCGGATGGGGCTGAGCCCACCCCCATCGAAGTTTATGTTTATGGCGAGATTGGCGGGTGGGGGATTACCGCCAACCAATTTATTCAGGACTTGAAAGCGGTTGACGATGGCGTGTCGCCGGTTGTGGTGGCTTTCAACACCAACGGTGGTGACCTTTTTGAAGGGCTTGCCATCCACAATGCGCTGAGCCGCCTGGGCGAACGCTGTACGGGCCGAGTCGATGCACTGGCGGCAAGCGCTGGCAGCGTAGCGGTATGCGGCGCACATCGGGTGGTGATGGCATCGAACGCAATCCTGATGATCCACAACCCATACACCTGGGCGGGTGGGGATGCAGAGGAATTGCGACGTGTAGCCGATGTGCTCGATCAGGCGTTCGAAGTGATCATCGCAGCCTACAAGGCCAAAGCACCTGATATCGATGAAGCTGAATTGCGCCGTATGGTCAACGATGAAACCTGGCTCACCGCCCAGGAGGCGCTCGAACTCGGGCTGGCTGATGAGGTTGGAAATGGCCTTCAGGTACGGGCCTGCCTTGGCCAAGGCAATGCCATGGCACGGTACCGAAATACTCCCCAGGCGCTACTGGACCAGCTTGCAAGCAGCTTGGAACCACCCACAGACGATCCGGCAACGCCGCTTGAACCCCCAGCGCCAAGTGCCGGTGATGCCACAGCGCTTGCATTGATGATCACCCAAGCCTGTGCGAAAGCGGGGATCAGCAACCTGGTTGAGCCTCTTATTGCCTCGACAAAACTGACTAATCCGAGCGAGGTGCAGGCCGCTTTGAATCGCGCCAAGGATGTACACGGGCTCTGCGTAGCAGCTCGGTTGCCAGAGCTTACCGCTGAGTTCGTGATGGCCGGGCTGGAGCCCGATGCGGTGCGGGCGCGGTTGTTCGAGAAGGTGGTCGGCTCAGGCAAGGGAATCGAGATCGACAACAGCCTCCCCCCGGCCGATGACGAGCCAGAGAAAGTCAGAGCCCAACTACCCAACCCCTCCAGCATTTGGGCTGCCCGCCGGCAGGCCGCCAACAGAGGAGCACGACCATGAGCAGCATCCGACAGGAACCGGTTCACGCCGGGGAATTCCTGCTTTCCGAAGGACCGGGCAAAATTTCCCGCGAAGCAATCAACGTAGCCGCTGGCTCGGCACTGGTGGCCGGCCAGCTGCTCGGTCTGGTCACCGCAACCGGTGAATTCACCGCCTACAACCCAGCTGCGGAAGACGGCAGTGAAAAGGCCGTCTGCATTCTCTATTCATCCTTGGGCGAGTCCGACATTCCCAGGCGCGGCCGCGCAGTGGTTCGCCTTGCCGAGGTGCATGAGGCTCTGCTGACAGGTGTAGACGCGGATGCCGAACAAGCCTTAGCCGCGCACTTCATCATATTGCGCTGATCCTGTTACGTCATTTCTCTCAACCCCGCCTCGAGCGGGGTTCTTACTTTCTGGAGTACCTCATGGCTGACATTGCCATTTTTCAAGACGACGCTTTCAGTGTTGCGGCCCTCACCGCAGCTATTAACGATCAGGAATATCTCCCAGGTCGCCTTGCCGCACTTGGTCTGTTTCAAGAGGAGGGGGTTGCTACCCTGACTGTGCAGATCGAGAAGGACGGTGACACCCTTGCGCTGGTGCCTGCCGGCGAGCGCGGCACTTCCGGCCTGGTAGTCGGGGGCAGCAAACGGACTCTGATCCCGTTCAACACGGTCCACTTGCCACAGCGCTTTGCTATCAAGGCGGACGAGATCCAGGGTATTCGCGCTTTTGGCAGCCTGACCGAGCTGCAGGCTGTGCAGGATGTGGTGAACAAACGCCTGGCCAAAGCAAAGCGTCAGCTGGATGCCACCCACGAGTTCCATCGCATGGGGGCAATTAACGGCAAAGTGCTGGATGCTGACGGTTCCTTGGTGCTGCTGGATATCTTCAAGGTATTTGGTGTGTCCCAGCAGAAGCTGGCGATGGGGCTGAACGATGCGAATGTGAATGTCCAGGTTCAGTGCGTTGAAGCGCTGGACATGCAAGAAGACGCGCTTGGTAACGTTACCACCACGGGCGCCCGTGCCTTCTGTGGCAAAAACTACTGGAAGAAGCTGATTGCCCATCAGTCGGTGGTCGAGACTTACAAGGGCAGCCAGCAGGCCGCTGCGTTGCGTGGTGATGGCCGCGAAACGTTCGACTTCGGTGGCATCAGCTGGGAGCGCTATCGGGGCAAGGTATCGGGTGTTCCGTTTGTGCCTGACGACGAAGCTCGTCTGGTACCAGAAGGTGTCTCAGACCTATTCCTGTCTATCTATGCCCCTGCGGACTACATGGAAACGGTCAACACCGAAGGGCTGCCGTATTACAGCAAGATCGAGGAAATGAAGTTCGGCAAGGGGGTTGAGGGCGAAGCACAGTCCAACCCATTACACATCTGCACCCGCCCGCGTGCTGTCATCCGCCTGACGATCTGATCATGGCTTTCCGTGACCTGGTCGACGACGTGGATGAGGCGATCTTTGACGTGCTGGGCGATCCGGCTGAAATCGATGGTCGTCCGGTTCTCGGGATGTTCTCGGCGCCCTGGTTGCAACCCAAGCTCGGCCAGATCAGAACAGCGCTTCGCGAGCCGCATCTGGTTATCCGCGTTGGCGACAACGCAGGTGTCGAGGTCAAGCAAAGGGTCGTGATCGATCTGCCGGCCGAGGACGGTGGCGGGAAGTACACCATCGCTGGCAGTGAGCCTGGTGGCGATGGACTTGTAACGCTGATCTTGAGGAAAGCGCTATGAGTGTAGGCAGCTATTTCAAGCAGTCATCCAACAGCGGCTTGATAACACTGCAGTTGGATCCCGCAGGGGTTGATGCATTCGAACAGTTCACCCGGCAATTCCCCAAAGCCGCTCACGCAGCCCAGCGAAGGGCAATCAACAAGACACTGCGCTGGCTGCGGACGCATATCGCTCGTGCGGTTGGCCAGCAGCAGCGCATCGCTATTGCGGCAGTGAGGCAACGGCTCAGGGCGTTTCCTGTGTCGGGAAGCGGTCGCGGCAAGTTGTGGTTTGGTATCAATGCCATCGAGGCCAGCCGGGCGGGGCGGCCACGTCAAACACGCACAGGCGTGGCAGTGGCGGGCCGTAAATATGAAGGCGCGTTCTTCAAAACGGTATATGGAGGCAAGCCGGATATTTGGATCCGCACCGCAAGTAAACACTTTGACGCGGATGACTACCCGGATAGCGAGGTATCCGGGCGTGGCGGTCACCGATCAGGATGGATCTCCGAGAACGACAGCCGCTTCCCGGTGGCCAAGGCCAAGATCTCCCTGGCGGAAGTCCGACCACACTTTGAAGAGTGGACCGGGCGCGCTCATCAGCGTTTGGTGATCGTGATAGAGCAGGAGTTGAACTTCGAGTTGCAAAAATACTTACGGAGATCCGGCAATGGTTGATGATCCTATCCCGCTCGCTCAAGTCTACGCGGCCATGGAAGAGCACATCAGGCAGGCCATTCCGGGCCTCCAGTATGTCGGAACCATGCCGAGCGGTATCGAGGTGGTGCCGCCGCCAGCTGTGGTGCTGGAGCTGGCCGGATTTGAGAATGCCGACAAGGATCCCGGTACCGGTGAGGTTGCGGTAGAAGCTCGATTCGAGGCGCGGGTACTTGTTCCGGGAGAGGAAGAGAACTGCCTGCACGTTGCGGCGTTCGTTGCGGCCCAGCTGACTGTTCTGTTGCGCATGCAGTCCTGGGGGCTAGCCGTGGAGTTCGCTGAGTTCGTGCGGGCAGAGCGGGACTGGAGCCGTCCTGAGCTGGACAGCTTCGCCGTATGGGTTGTCGAATGGACGCAGGTTATCTACCTCGGTGAAGAGGAATGGCCCTGGCCCCGAGAGCCCGGCCCGCTGGTCGTTGCGTTCGATCCCGACACCGGCCCAGGCAATGAGCATCACTACGTCGCGCCGGAGGACCTGTGAGTTACGCGACCGCACAGCACGACCGCATGTTGTCGTGCCTGGTGATTCCCTGCCGGGTAGTGGCCGTTGATCTGCAAGCCGCCATGGTGCGTGTATCCGACGGCAGCGGCTGGACCAGCGCCTGGGTCCGCTGGCATGCCCAGGCGGCCGGCAAGGCCCGCCATTGGCGAGCGCCCAGTCTGGACGAGCAGGGCGCGCTTATCAGCCCGAGTGGTGAGCCTGCCCAGGGCACGTTTATTCCAGGGCTCTATGGCAACGCCGGCGCGCAGCCAGACAACCGTGACCACGTCGAGGTGTGGCGTTTCGATGATGGCGGCTCGCTGGTCTACGACTGGAAGGCAAAGAGCTACACCATCACGCTCCCAAGCGGCACAGTCACTGTAAAGGTGGCCAGCAGCGAAGTAGTGGTAACCGATAGCGCGATCACTGCCAAAGCCGGTGCCATCACACTGACAGGCCCTGTGACGATCAACGGGACGTTGAGCGTAACGGGGGACATCTTAGGTGGTGCACGCATCATCGACACTGCCGGCAATACGCCAAACCACAAACACTGACAGCCCGCTTCTGCGGGCTTTTTTACGTCTGGAGTATTCCATGGGGACGAAGAAAGACAGCGCCGCGCCCAGTGCGCCGGCGGACATGATCTATTGCGACAAAGCCTATTCACAGCGCTCGCTGTTCTTGCCCAGCGGCCGCGAGCTGGTGGTGGTGTGTGCCCGCCTGGTGGTGCCGGCCGACGACGACGAGGCGCGCCAGTTTCTCGATGCGCGTGGCGACTTCGAGGCGCTGAGCCAGGAGGGGTAACCCATGATCGGAATGGACCGCCGAACGGGTAAGCCGCTGTCGGGCCTGGCCCATCTGCGGCAGTCCATAGAGGACATTCTAACTACGCCACTGGGCTCCCGGCGCATGCGCCCGGAGTACGGCAGCACCCTGCGCCGTTACGTCGACCTGCCGGTTAACGAGGGCTGGAAAAGCGCCGTACAGGCTGAGGTGGCCCGCGCCCTGGGGCGGTGGGAGCCCCGCCTGCAGATGGAGCGGGTGAAGGTTGTGTCGGTCATCGACGGCAAAGTCACCCTGCAGTTATCCGGCAAGTACCTGGGCGACGACGTGGTACTGGAGGCAAGCGCATGACGATTGACTTAACTGCGCTGCCCGCGCCGGCAGTGCTGGAAACGCTGGACTTCGAAGAGACGTATCAGGGGGAGCTGGCCACCTTCCGGCAGCTGATGGAGCAGGACGGGCAGGAATGGTCGGCGCCGCTGGAAAGCGACCCGGTCACCAAGCTGATCGAGCTGGGCAGCTATCGGCGCTTGCTCAACCGGGCGCGGGTCAATGATGCCGGCAAGGCACTGTTGCTGGCCTATGCCAAGGGCACCGACCTTGACCAACTGGCCGCCAACGTCAACCTGCAGCGCCTGGTCATCCAGGCCGAGGACTTGACTGCGGTACCGCCGGTGCCGGCGGTGATGGAAGAAGATGACGCGCTGCGCGAGCGGGTGCAGCTGGTCTACGAAGGCCTGACCACGGCTGGGCCGCGCAACAGCTACATCCTGCACGCGCGCAACGCCTCGGGCCTGGTGGCAGATGCTACGGCCGAAAGCCCGTCGCCGGCGGTGGTGGTGGTCACTGTGCTGTCGCTGGACGGCACCGGGGCGGCGCCGGCTGAATTGCTCGATACCGTGGCAGCTCAGCTGAACGACGATGACGTGCGGCCGGTGGCGGACCGGGTCACCGTACAGAGCGCGCAGATTCTGCCGTACAAGGTCAATGCCAAGGTCTACATGGTCAGCAATGGCCCTGAGAATGAGGCGATTCTGGCCACCTGCCGCGAGCGCCTGCAGGCCTGGGTCAACCCCCGGCGGCGCCTCGGGGTGGAGGTGGCCAGGTCCGGGGTTGACGCTCAGCTGCACATCAACGGGGTTTCCCGGGTTGAGCTGACTGGGTGGGCAGATATCAAGCCCACCAAGGCGCAGGCGGCCTGGTGCAGTGGAATCAGTGTAGTGCGGGGGACGTGATGACTAGTCTACTCCCCAACAACCGCACGCCCCTGGAGCGCGCTGTAGAGGGTGCCGGGACCGAGTCAACCGAAATCACGCTGCGCACCCTCTACAACCCCGACACCTGCCCGGCCCACCTGCTGTACCAGCTGGCGTGGGCCTGGTCGGTCGACCGCTGGGATGACAACTGGTCAGAGGCGGTCAAGCGCTCGGTTATCAAGTCGTCGTTCTACATCCACAAGCACAAAGGAACCATCGGCGCGCTGCGCCGTGTGGTGGAGCCGTTCGGCTACCTGATTGAGGTGGTCGAGTGGTGGCGGATGGCCCCTGTGGGTGTGCCTGGCACCTTCGCGCTCAAGGTCGGGGTGTCGGACTCGGGTATCAGCGATGACACCTACCGCGAGCTGTCGGCGTTGCTCGATGACGCCCGGCCGGTGAGCCGGCACATGGTCGGCCTGGAAATCAGCCTTGAAACCAAGGGCCGCTGCTACATCGGGGCGAGCCTGAGCGAGGGCGACATTCTGAGCGTGTACCCACCCATACAGCGCGCCATTGAAGTCATCGGCGTGATCGGGCGCGGTGGCCGTGAAACCACAATCGACACATTGGAAATTGGATATGGTTGATAAGAACACCCAGTTCTACGCGATCCTGACGAATGTCGGCGCAGCCAAGCAGGCCAACGCCGACGCCCTGGGCATCGCGTGGAAAATCACGCAAATGGGCGTGGGGGATGCCAAGGGCACCGACCCGACCCCGAACGCGACACAGAAGGCGCTCATTAACGAGTGGCGCCGTGCGCCGCTCAACCAGCTCAAGGTGGACGACAACGACCCGTCGATCATCGTGGCCGAACAGGTCATCCCGGCCGATATCGGCGGCATGTGGATTCGCGAGATCGGTTTGTACGATGAAGACGGCGACCTGGTGGCCGTGGCCAACTGCGCACCGACGTACAAACCGGTGCTGTCGCAGGGCTCGGGCCGCACCCAGGTGCTGCGCATGAGCCTGGTGGTCAGCAGCGCGGCGAACGTGCAGCTCAAGATTGACCCCAGCGTGGTGCTGGCCACCCGTGAGTGGGTTACCGAGGAACTGAGCCGGCAGGACTTCAAGCACTCGGTGCTGGTGGCCACCACGGCAAACATCAGCCTGAGCGGCCAGCAGACTATCGACGGTGTGGCCTTGGCTGCAGGCGCACGCGTGCTGGTCAAGAACCAAGCAGCGGCCAAGGAAAACGGTATCTACACCGTGGTTTCGGGCGCCGCCTGGAAGCGCTCCACCGATGCCGACAGCAGCGCCAAGGTAACCCCAGGCCTGCTGGTACTGGTGGAGTCGGGCACGCTCAACGGTGACAGCGCCTGGCAGCTGGTGACCGATGCCCCGATTGCCCTGGGCGTAACGGCGTTGTCGTTTGAAATGGCCTTTGGCCGCACGGGCGTGAACGCCGGCACGTACAAAAGCGTGCAGGTCGACAAGTACGGCCGGGTGGTTGCCGCGACCAACCCGACCACCGTTGGGGGCTATGGCATCACCGACGTGTACACCAAGTCGGAAACCTACAACCGGAGCGAAATCGCCAAGGCTATTGCCGATTCGGTCACTAGCGCAGTGAATGGCCTGGTGGACTCAGCGCCGGGCGCCTTGGACACACTCAAAGAGCTGGCCACCGCCATCGGCAATGACCCGAACTTCGCCACAACCATGGTCAACGAGCTGGCCAAAAAGGCGCCGCTGCTGTCGCCCAAGTTCTCGGGAACGCCTGAGACGCCAACACCTGCTGCCAGTAGCACCGGGCTGCAGGTCGCAAACATGAGCGCCTTAGCTACAGCCGTGGCCGCGTCCGCACGTCAGTTCAAGACGGCCGTTATCGGTGTGAGCACGAACCTGACGTTGACTGCCGCGCAGATGGGCAACGCTGTGCAGTTCAATACTGGCCCGCTGACACTCGCCTTACCGTCCCTGGCAGATGTGGGCAATGGTGCCTCGGTGATGCTGCGCAATCCATCGGCCACAGCCACGCAGACCGTTGTGGTCGCATCATCTGGCTCTATCGTTGACGGTGGGTCGACAATCGGGCAAATGCCCCTCAAACCCTTTGAATGGGCTGAACTGGCGTCGTCGGGCACGGCCTGGTTCGTTGTAGGGCGTGGCAAGCTCAAAGAAGTGGCCGAACTGGACTCGCCTGTATTCACCGGCACGCCAGAGGTTCCAACCGCGCCTGTTGGATCGACTACCAAGCAGGCCGCCAACATGGTGGCAGTGTTGGCAGCGCTCCAGGCCTTTGGCTTGGGTACGACCATCGGCATCACAATTGCCGATTTCGATGGCGTCACGGAAACGGGCCTTTATCGAGCAGAAGGCAGCGCCAAAAGCTCACCGTTCCCGAATGCATCTATGGCGTTGCTTCATATTCAGTTCAACCAGACAGGATGCTTCCAGCTGGCGGCAAGCTGTAGTTCTAACATTGGCAATGGCCGGCTTTTTTGGCGTACCAAAGCCGGTGGTGCGTGGTCCGATTGGCAGCAAGTGGGGCGCCTTGACTCGCCCGCTTTCACAGGCAGCCCCACCGCTCCAAATCAAGACCCCGCCGATACGTCGAACGCGTTGGCAACCATGGCCAGTACACGAAATATGCTGGCACGTTTCGGTGTGGGCTCTACAGAGGGTGGCAAGGGCTTGCCGGACAACATGGCGGGCCTAGCCTCCATGCCATCGGGCAACTACTACTACCCGTCAGCGATCTCGCCATACCCTGAGTACGCCTTTGTTCAGCGAATGACATATGGCGGTAATCGCGGGTTTGAGATTGGCAACATTCCCTACAAGGACCGGTTTTTTGGGCGGGCCAGTAATCAGGATGGCAGTTGGCGTGACCCGATCGAGCTGGCCCCGCTCGACTCGCCAAGTCTTACGGGTACCCCTCGGGTGCCGACTGCGCCGGCCGGCAGCAACACGACCCAGGCAGCCAGCACGGCCTTTGTGGCCGCGCTTGCAGCATTGAAAGCAGATCTGGCCAGTCCAGCCTTAACCGGCACTCCCACGGCGCCGACGGCACCCAAGGGCACCAAGACGGCGCAGATCGCCAATACCGCGTTTGTGCAAGACGCCATTGCAGCGCTGATAAATGCCTCCCCGGCTGCGCTGGATACACTGAGTGAGCTTGCAACAGCGTTAGGGAATGACCCGAACTTTTCTACAACCATGGTCAACGAGTTGGCCAAAAAGGCCGCGCTGGCCAGCCCAGCCTTTACTGGCAATCCAACCGCACCGACCGCACCTGTTGGAGATAATGACACCAGCCTTGCGAACACTGCGTTTGTTCAGGCGGCAATGGGGCTGTTTGGCATTGGTAGTGCTAACCCTGCCAATGAGGCGGTGAGCGACATTGCCAGCCTGACCAAAGGCGGCTTGTACATGTACGCAGTGAAAACGCCGGGTGCGCCCACTGAGGCAGCCGGCGCGTTGCTGCACCTGCCCCGTGATAGCCGACCAACGCAGATTGCGGCCGACTACGTCGCGAGAAAGCTATTTGTTCGCTACGCAACAGGTACGGGCACATACACCGGCTGGACCACTTTTGCCATGCTGGAGTCGCCCAGCTTTACGGGTGAGGTGTCCGTAAAGGGCGGTAATGTCCTGCGTTACATCAACGATGCGGAGTCATACGGACTTCTCAACCGTGTGGACAACGGCAGCTTTTACATGCTGTTAACTGACAATGGAAACCCAAACGGTAGCTTTAACGCACTGCGGCCGTTCCAGCTGGACTTTGCTACAGGCCTGCTGCGGTTTGCGTGCGGTGCGACTGTGGCCGCGCCGACTGATGACGACAACAGCACGCGTGCGGTCAACAGTGCCTGGGTCAAGAAAAAGGTTGATATGGCTGCCCCGGTCGGCCAGGTCGCTCACTTCGCCCTAAGCAGTCCGCCCAGCGGCTGGCTAAAGCGTAACGGTGCAGCAGTCTCGCGTACGACCTACGCCGCGCTGTTCGCCGTGATTGGTACCCAGTTCGGTGCTGGTGATGGATCAACCACGTTCAACCTGCCGGATGACCGAGAGCTGATTGACCGGGCCTGGACCGATGGCCTTAACGCGGCCGACGCAGGGCGGGCGTTGTTCTCGGCGCAGGCCGGGCAAATCGAGTCGCACGCCCACGGTGGCATCACCAGCACCGCCGGCGCGCACGTTCACAACATGAGCGTTCCTCGCGACCTGGTGAATGGCGACTACGGCGGGTCTGGTGCCATGTCTAAAGACGCTGTACTCGGTGACGAGGTGGAAGAGGGGTATCAAACGCTGACTACCGGCACTGGGGGGGCGCACAACCACACCCTAATCATCAGCGCGACGGGCGGCAACGAAACCCGTATGGCCAACCGGGCCTATCTGGCCTGCATCAAGTATTGAGGGATTTATGAGCGAAGAGGTCACTGAGCTGCAGGAACTGCAGGATTCCACAGAGCTGCCCGAACAACCCGAGCTGCCTTGGTGGCACCTACAGGGGGTTGAGGCGCCCAAGGTGTGCAACGTGCATCGCGGTACCGGTGAGTACCTGGGGGTTTCGGAAGCTGACCCCAGCCCGCTGGAGCCGGATGTGTGGCTATTCCCAGCCTGCAGTTACCAGATCGAGCCGCCAGCGCTGGAAGCTGGGTTTGCCGCACTGATTAACCGTGACGGTAACGGCTGGGAGGTGGTCGCAGACCATCGCGGCGCGACGGTGTACAGCACCGAGACGGGCGAGGCTCGTGAGTGGCATGCCCTGGGGGGCCTGCCCGAGGGCTATACCCTGCAGGAGCCAGAAACGCCATTCGATACCTGGGAGGATGAAAAGTGGGTGCCGGACGAAGCGGCCATCGCTGAGGCGGCGCGCCGTGTGGCCTACCGCAAGCAGCAGCTGGCCAATCAGTACGCCACAGGGCGCATCAGTACCCTGCAGGACGCGGTTGACCTGGACATGGCCAGCCCGGCCGAAACCGACGCGCTCAAAGCGTGGAAGGTGTACCGCATCGAGCTGGGGCGCCTGGATATCACCAGCAGCGCCCCGGCCGATGACGACTGGCCGAGTAGCCCCAACGACGAAGCGCTGGCCACCTGGCTGGCTTCGCTAACCGAATAGACGCCCCGCACTGACGGGGCGTTTTCATTTCCGCAGTACCACAAGCCCCGCACGCGGGGCTTTCTCACATCTGGAGATTGGTTTTATGAGTGGTTTCTTTCACGGCGTTACCGTAACGAACGTCGACACAGGCGCGCGCAGCATTGCCCTGCCGTCGTCCTCGATCATCGGCCTGGTCGACACCTTCACCCCAGGGCCTGGCGCGGCCGGTACCCCGACCGCCAAGGCAAACGACCTGGTGCTTATCACCAGCGAGCGTGAAGCAGTCGCGGCTTTCGGTGCCGACGCGGCAATCACCAAAGCCTGCCGCGCCATCTTTACCCGCGCCAAGGCCGCGATTGTCGCCTGTGGCGTGGCCAAGCTGACCGACCCCGCCGAGCAAACATCGGCCATCATCGGCGGCGTGCTGGCCAACGGCACCCGCACCGGCCTGCAGGCGCTGCGCGATGGTAAAAGCCGCTTCAACGCCCAGCCCCGTTTGCTGGTTGCGCCCAAGCACAGCGCGACCCAGGCCGTAGGCACCGCCCTGGTGGCCCTGGCGGACAAGCTGCGCGGCCTCGCCATCATCGACGGTCCCGGTACCACCGACGAAGCGGCCATCGCTTACGCCGCCGGGTTTGGTGCCAAGCGCGCGTTCATGGTCGACCCCGGCGTGCAGTATTGGGACACCACCAAAAACGCCACCGTCGACGCCCCGGGTTCGGCCTGGGTGGCTGGCCTGTTCGCCTGGACCGACAGCGAATATGGCTTCTGGGCCTCGCCGTCGAACAAAGAGTTGGTCGGCATCACCGGTACCACCCGGCCTATCGAGTTCCTCGACGGTGACGAGACGTGCCGGGCCAACCTGCTCAACAACGCGAAGATCGCGACCATCATTCGCGACGACGGTTACCGCCTGTGGGGTAACCGCACCTTGTCGAGCGATCCGAAATGGGCCTTTGTCACCCGCGTGCGAACGCTCGATATCGTCATGGACGCCATTCAGGCAGGGCACAAATGGGCGGTAGACCGCTCGATCACGGCCACTTACGTCAAGGACGTAACCGAGGGCCTGCAGAACTTCATGCGCGACCTGAAAGCCCAGGGCGCAATCATCAACTTTGAAGTGTACGCCGACCCTGAGCTGAACACGGCCAGCCAGCTGGGGCAGGGCAAGGTGTATTGGAACATCCGCCTTACCGATGTGCCGCCTGCCGAAAACCCCAATTTCCGCGTTGAAGTCACTGACCAGTGGCTGACCGAAGTCCTCGACACCGCCGCTTAAGGAGCGCACCACCATGGCAATGATTCCCGAAACCCTGGCCAACCTGAACCTGTTCGTGGACGGCATCAGCTTCCAGGGCGATGTGCCCAGCCTGACGCTGCCCAAGCTCACGCTCAAGATGGAAGAGCACCGCCCCGGCGGTATGGATATGCCCGTTGAGCTGGACATGGGCATGGAGAAGCAAGAAGCGAACTTCACCACCACCGGCGTGCGCCGCGAGGCGCTGAAATTCTTTGGCCTGGCTGACGGTACCGCTTTCAACGGCACGTTCCGTGGCGCCTTCAAGGGCCTGAAAGGCGCGATAAAGCCGGTGGCTGTGACGCTGCGCGGCTCGCTCAAAGAAATCGACATGGGCGATTGGAAGGCCGGCGACAAGGCCGAAATCAAGCACGCCGTAGCGCTGACTTACTACAAGCTCGAAGTAGACGGCCGCACCGTGTACGAAATCGACGCCCTGGGCATGCGCCGCGTCATCGACGGCGTCGACCAACTGGCCGCGCAACGCCAGGCCCTGGGCCTGTAACCCCTCATAACTTCAAGGAAACCACAATCATGACCAAGCCACTGCCCAAATACCTGGCCCTGACCGACGCCGGCATTACCGTGCGCCTGAGCTGTCCCACTGAAATGAACGGTGTACAAACCGATTCTATCCACCTGCGTGCACCGACTGTGCGTGACGTTCGTGCGGCGTCGACCACGGCCGCCGGCGACGAAGAGCAAGCCGAATTGAACCTGTTTGCCAGCCTGGCGGAAGTCGGCTCCAAGGATTTGGAAGGGCTGGCACTCAAGGACTACACCCGTCTGCAGACGGGTTACTTTCGTCTGGTGCAAGACGACGAGGTTTAACCCCTCGGTGCAAAAGGGGCTGGCCAAGCGGCTGGCCACTGAGCTGGGTTTTTCTTCAGCTGAAATCATGACCATGCCGTGGTCCGACATGGTCTGGTGGCTCACGGACTGAGCCGCTAAGGGGGTTACCGATGGCAAGCAAACTGGCGCTATCGCTGGTGATTGGCGGCGCCGTCGCGTCGTCGGTCGGGGCCGCTTTCCGCACGGTTGAAAGCGGCATCGACAAGCTCAAGAAAAAGGGCGACAAGGCCAAGGTGCTGCAGAGCACCATTGGCGAAACCATGAAGCTGCAGGCGGAGTGGAAGAAAGCCCACGACACCGGCGCGGCCAGTGCTGACAAGCTGCTGCGAAAGCTCAATGGCAACCTTGATGCCCTGCGTAAGCAAGGCGTGGAGGTGGGCCGCCTGGGGCGGGAGTATCAACGCCTGGGCCGGGATGCCAAAGCCGCCGACCTGCAGGTGAAGGGGCACGAGCGAATCGCCGCCGGCCGGGCTTCGCTCAAGTCCACGGTAGGTGCTGCAGCGGTGGGCATTGGCCTGACGGCCGTACCCACCAAAATCAGCGCGGACTATCAGGCGATCATTCGCGACATTGCGATCAAGGCGGACGCTGCCAACAAGCCCGAAGAGGTGCAGCTGAGCCGGTCCGTTATCCAGACCTCGAACGCTACCGGGATGGGCCGCAATGACGTGGCCGACCTGATTAACCAACTGGTCGGTGCCGGCATGGAGCTGGACAAGGCCATGGCCTACTCCAAGACGGCGGCGGCGTTCGCGGTCGGGCAGGGGGCTTCTGGCGTCGACACAGCCAGCATGATTATGGCGCTGCAGCAGAACGCCAAGATCACCGACCCGAAGGTCATGCAGCAGGCCCTGGAGGCCATCGCCTATCAGGGCCAGGCGGGGAGCTTCGAAGCCAGCGACATGGCCAAGTGGTTCCCGCAGCTGCTGGCCGGCATGGAAAAGAACGGCATCACAGGCCTTGACGCTGTGTCGTCGCTGGGCTCGATGCTGCAGGTGCAGATGAAGACTGCCGGCAGCTCGGACGAAGCGGCCAACAACTTCAAGAACTGGATGGAGAAGATCGGCGCCGGCGACGTGGTCAAGGCGTACAAAGATGCCGGCATCGACTATCAGGCCTCGCTGAACACCGGCCTGCAGAAGGGCATGAACGTCATTGAGGCGTCCATGGGCCTGGCCATGCAGTACGTGGAGGCGACCGACCCGGCCAAGGCCAAAAAGATCAAGGATGCGCAATCCAAGATCGATAAGCAGGCCGACCCGGAAAAGGCCAAAGCGGCGCTGGAAGCCCTGGAAAAGACCCTGCGTACCGGCGACTTGTTTGCCGATATGCAGGTTAAGGCGGCGCTGACCGCTTATGGTCAGAACCGTGGGCTCTACAACGAGCTGAAAGCCGATTCCATGAAGGCAACCGGCATCCTCGACAAGAACCTGGCGGAGCGGCGCGAAACGTCGGCACAGCGTTGGTCTGAGCTTGTGCAGTCCACTGATGACGCCATGCGCAGCATCGGGGATGCCATCCGGCCGGCGACCGATGCGTTTGCTACCGGCGCAACAACCGTTGCCCGCTGGATTACCAAGCTGTCGGACCATGCGCCCCAGTTGGCCATGGGGCTGACAGGCCTGGCTGCGGCCGTGGGTGCGGTCATGGCGGCCCGTAGCGCGGCCAAGATCGGCCGCGGTGCATTCAACGTGGCCCTGGGGCGAGCATGGGGCTACAGGCGCCCAGGCAAGGAATCTGGCCAGCCGGGCGAGGCTGCAGCCCCGAAGGCCCGTAACCGGGTGGTGGATGCGGGCCTGGGTGCCTTGGGCAAGGTGCTGGGAGTGCCGGCCAGCAATGACCCTGGCCAGGCGCCCAGCAACGAGCCGCAGCGCGTGTTTGTGGTCAATGCTGATGCCTTTGGCAGGTACGGGCCTGGCGCGCCTAATACAGGCCCTGGAGGGCCGAAGCGAGCACGCCGCGTGCGCCGGCGCCGGCCGGTCGCTCAGCTGGGTGCCGCGCGCAGTCCGCTCAGTGCTCCACCCAAGCCCGTGCCGGCGGCAGTCAAGGCGCCAGTACGGCTGACACCTGTGGTTGCGCCGGCAGCGAAAGTGGCGGCGCCGGTACCGGCTGCAGCAAAGGCGCCGGTTAGGCTGACCCCTGTGGTTACGCCGGCGGCGAAAGTGACGGCACCGGTACCGGCGGCAGCTGCAGCACCGGCGCCGATGCCCCGGCGTCCACAACCGGCCCTGCCAGCGGTGGATGTATCGGCACTGGCCCCAAGGGCGCCTGTTGCCCCTGAGCTGAGCCGCTTCGGGCAGATGGTGCATGGCGTTCGCGGTATGACCCGAGCGGCCGGCAGGTTGCCCGGTGGCCAGCTCGCTGATGCTATCCCCGGGGTGCTGGATATCGCGCTGAATGCGCAAACCCGGGACGAAAAGGCCGAGGGGTATGGCGGCCTGGCGGGCGGCATGGCGGGGGCCTGGGCGGGTGGTGCCGCCGGCGCTGCCATCGGCTCGGTGGTGCCAATCATTGGTACCGCCATCGGGGGTGCCATTGGCATGGCCCTGGGCGGGCTTGGTGGCGATGCCCTGGGCGGTTGGCTGGGCCGTACTTGGTTCGGTGAGGACAAGCCGCAGCAGGAGCAGGCGCAGGCTGATGGCCAGGCCGGCGCGGAATCGCAACCCGCTGCGCCTGCAGCACCTGCAGCACCCGTGGCGGTTATGCCAGCGCCGGTGATCGAGGCGCCCAAGCCCCTGCAGCCGACCCTGCAGCCCCCAGTGGTGCTGCAGCCTGAGCCGGTGACGAAGGCGCAGGCCCCGGTGGCCACTGTGCCGGCGCCCATCGCCAAGCCGCCGGCGCCGGTTGCCCAGGGTGTGACGCCGCCGTCGGCGCCGGTGACGGTACAACCGCCGGTCGTTACCGTAACGGCGCCTGGCTCGCAGCAGCCGGTGCCCGTGGTGAAGGTTGAGGCGGGTTCGCCCACGGGCCTGGCCAGGCCCAAGCAGGAGCCGGTACCGGCCGCTCAGGACACGCCCAAACCAGCAGATCGGGAGCGCCCCGGGTTCGCGCGCGGGCTGCGCCGTCATGCGGTGGAGCGTGCCGACTCTATGGGCGACGTGGTGCGTTCGCTGGTTGAGGTGACTGCGCCCAGTGCTGCAGCGCCGGCGCCGGAACCGCCCAAGCCGGCCGAACGCACCAAGGCCGAGCCACCCAAGGTTGAACAGACCTTTTCAATCGCACTGAGCATGCCGGTCACCATTCAAGGGGATGTGAAAGACCCCTATCAGGTTGTGGCCGGTCTAGAAACACCGCTGCGCGGCTTGTTTGACCGCCTGCAGCGTGAGTTCGCGGGTACCCGGTTCAGTGCCCAGCTCTACGACGAGGCGCATGTCTAAGGGGGTGCCATGGCTTACATGGACTTGATGAAATCAACGCTATCGTCCCTGGTGGCGGCCGGCGAGGCCGGCCGTACCAGTATCGATGGCATGCTGGGACCGCTTAATGGCGCCGTCAGTGACATGACCGGCGCCGCATCGGAGCTGGAAAGCCTGCCGATCATCGGGCCGGCGGTAGGGGCCAAGCTGCAACGCACCATGCGCGCGATCAACGCGGCGCAGTCCACCGTGGGCATGGTCGCGTCGAAGTACAGCCAGGTCACCACCGCCGCCACCCAGGTGCGCGACCGCCTGGGCTCACTGGGCGAGCAGGCCAGCAAGGCGGGGTCGGCTATCAACCGCATGGCCGGCAAGCTCAGCCCGTCCTTGGCGGGCATTGTGCCGAGCAGTGCGTTTGCTCCAAGCGCTACACCTGCAGCAGCAGCGGTAACGCCGTTCCCCCACCTGCTGACCCTGCAGCCACTCAAGGCAGGGTCACAGCCCTTTTACTTCAACCTCAACACTGCAGCGTTTGACGAGCTGCAGCGCCGTACCGCGTACCGCTGGGCCGCTCAGGAGCGTTTGACACGCGACATGGCCCAGCAGGCCGTGGGGCCTGGCGAAGACACGCTGACGATCAAAGGGGCCGTTTTCCCGTTGTTCCGAGGCGGTATCAGCCAGCTGGATACGCTGCGCACCATCGGCCGCCTGTTGCTGCCCGTGAGCCTGACCACCGGCTACGGCGCCGTGCTGGGCAACTGGTGCCTGCGCAAGGTCGAAGAGGATCAATCGGCATTGCTTGCCGGCGGTATCCCGCGCAAACAAGCCTTTACCCTGGAGTTCACCAAGTATGGCGACGACCTGCAGAACGTCTGACGGGGACGTGCTCGATACGCTGTGCCAGGCCTACTACGGCCATTTGATGGGCGCCGTGGAGGCGGTCATGGAAGCCAACCAAGGCCTTGCCGAGGAACCGCAGCCGTTCCGCGCCGGCGTGCTGATTCACTTCCCCGATCTGCCTGCAGCTGAGGCTGAGGCCGAGCACGTCACCCTGTGGGACTGACCCCGCGTTACGCGTAACGAACCCCGCCCTGTGCGGGGTTTTTACTTTCTGGAGCCACCATGAAACCCACGTTCCGCATCGTCGCTGACGGCTGGGATATCACCCTGCTGATTAACGACCGCCTGCTGTTGCTGCGCACCCTGGACAAACCCGGGATGGACTCTGACGAATTCGAACTGCGCATTGATGACCGCGACCAAGCCGTCACGCTGCCCAAGCGCGGCGCCTTGATCGAGGCCTTTTTGGGCTATGAGGGCAAGCCGCTTGCGCGCCTGGGCAGTTACCGGGTGGATGAAATCGAGGTGACTGGCCCGCCGGACACCATCACCCTGCGCGGCAAGGCCAGCGACATGCGCGGTAGCGGCAAAACCACCCGTAGTGGCAGCTGGGAGAACGTGCCGCTCGCGCAGATCGTCAGTGACCTGGCTGCGCGCAACGGGTGGAAACCTGGCTGCACCGTGCAGACCAAGGTGGCCCGCGTCGACCAGCGCAACGAGTCCGATTTTAACTTCATCACCCGCCTGGCCAGGCAGTACGACTGCACGGCCAAGGTGGGTGACGGGCAACTGCTGGTCATGCCGCGACAGGGTGGCAGCACCCCCGGGGGCAAGGCCTTTGGTGCCGTCACCATCCAGCGCAGTGATGTGAACCGCTACAGCTTCCGCCTGGGCGACCGCACCACGCAGAAGGCCGTGAAGACGCAGTACCAGGACAAGAAAACCGGCGCGCTCAAGGTCGTGGAGCTGGGCAACGACGAAGCGCCCGAAGGCCTGCCCGCCGTGCACACCGACCGCCATATCTACCCCGACAAGGGCGCTGCCGAGCAGGCGGCCAAAGCCCGCTTGGCTGCGTTCAACCGCAGCACCGCCGGCGTGCGCCTGGAAATGCTCGGGCGCACCGACCTGTTTGCCGAACGCTCGATCAACGCCCAGGGCTTCAAAAACGGGCTCGACGGCGAGTACTTGGTGGACAGCGTGGAGCAGGTGTTTATGCCCTCGGGCTGGTCGACCACGGTCGAGTGCAACGGCGGCAAGCAGGGCAAGGCGAAAGCCAAGGGCAAGAAAAAGAAGCAGACCAAACCACTGCGCATCGTGGACGTGTCTGCGGCGTAACCCATCACTCTTTGGAGACAAGCGATGCCAATCAACGAAAAGCAGTTGTTACAGATCCTCCCGAACGCCGGTCGCAAAGCCGGCGTTTTTGTTCCCGGCCTCAACGCCACCATGGGTAAGTACGCCATCGTTACGCGACTGCGCATGGCTGCGTTCCTGGCTCAGATCGGCCATGAGTCGGGCCAGCTGCAGTACGTCCGCGAACTCGGTAATGACAAGTACCTGTCCAAGTACGACACCGGTCGCTTGGCCCAGCGGCTTGGTAACACGCCTGAGGCGGATGGGGATGGCCAGCTCTATCGCGGCCGAGGGCTGATTCAAGTGACTGGCCGCTCCAACTATGAAGCCTGCAGCGAAGCCCTGTTCGGAGATAGTCGGCTGCTGAACACGCCAGAGCTGCTTGAGCACCCGGTCTACGCATCCATGTCGGCAGGCTGGTTCTGGCAGAAAGAGGGCTTGAACAGCCTGGCCGACAAGGGTGACCTCCTGGCCATCACCAAGCGCATCAATGGCGGTACCAATGGCCTGGAGGATCGAAAGGCCATCTACGTGCGAGCGCTTGAGGTGCTGCAGTGAACGGGTGGGTCTCCCGCCTATTGGCTGTCGCGGCGCTGCTGCTCGCCTGTGCGGTTGGCGCCCGAGCAGCTTGGGTTTGGCAGGCTAACGCATACAACGCGCAGCTCGCTGATCAGGCCGACGACTACGGCAAGCAGCTGGCAGAGAAGGATCGCATCAACGGCCTAGAGCGGGAGAGGGCGGCGTCTGCCGCGCTCGATCATCTAGCTGCACAGCAGCAAGCCCGTAGCGCCCTGGAGGCTCGCCTGCAGGCCCAGGCACAAAACCACTGGAAGGAGATGGAAGATGCGCAACAAACTCAAGCTCGCCTGCGTGACCGGCTTGCTACCACTGATCTGCGGCTGTCAGTCCTCGTCGACTCAGGAGCCGTTGCCCGCTCGAGTTGTAGCGGTGGGGTGCGAGAAACCGCCGGCACCGGAGGCGTGGTACCTAGCGCCGTACGCGCCCAACTTGACCGAGCGCATGCTCAACGAATTATCGCCATCACCGATGAAGGCGACCGCGGACTGATCGCCTTGCAGGCCTGTCAGGCCTACGTCCGCGAAATCACCAAGCAGTAAAAGAGGCGAGCCGGGAAGGATGCGTCAACATCCAGCCCGGCCCACCGAACCCGCAGACCCTTCCTGCAAGTCCAGCCGTGGCCCCTGCCTTGTGCACAAAGCGCGGCGAGCCTAACACCTGTTTATCCATACAGTAAAGACTTGCATACCTATGACCTCTCCAATCATCCCCTGGATGGGTGGCAAACGCCGCCTGGCCGACCGCTTGATCCCTCTCTTTCCCCCTCATGAATGCTATGTCGAAGTCTTCGCCGGCGGTGCCGCGTTGTTCTTCATGCGTCCCCAGCCCGCCCCGGTGGAGGTGCTGAATGATCTGAACGGTGAGCTGGTCACCCTCTATCGCGTGGTACAGAACCACCTGGAGGAATTTGTGCGCCAGTTCAAATGGGCGCTCAGCTCTCGGCAGATCTTCGAGTGGCAAAAAATGACGCGTCCTGAAACTCTGACCGATATCCAGCGCGCGGCGCGGTTCTTCTACCTGCAGCAGCATACCTTTGGCGGCAAGGTAACTGGGCAAACCTTCGGTACCGCAACTACTGCGCCGGCCATCAACCTGCTGCGCATCGAGGAGAACCTTTCCGCCGCGTGGCAACGCCTCGCCGGCACCTATGTCGAGAACCTGCACTGGCTCGCCTGCGCCGAACGCTATGATCGAGCGCACACGTTCTTCTACATGGACCCGCCCTACTGGCAGACGGCTGGCTATGGCGTTGACTTTCCCTTCGAGGAATACGAGCGCATGGCCGACTTCATGCGCCGGTGCAAGGGCAGGGTGATGGTCAGCATCAATGACCACCCGGACATCAGGCGCGCCTTCGATGGCTTCCACTTCGAATACCTGGATATCCGCTACACCAACACTAACCAGCGCCAAGGTAAGGCGGAGGTGACCGGCGAACTGGTGATCATGAATTGGCAACCGACGGGGCTTGGGCAACTTTTCTGACGCTGGTCGAGCAGGGTGGGCAGGTGCCCCACCCTGGCTCTGTCAATGTGCGAGCTATCGGCCCATCGCGATTCGTTGCTGCAGCTCTTTCAACTGCTCAGCCTCATCTGCCGTGCGCCGTTCGATTCGATGATGCAGGGCGGCTGAGAGCTGAAACAGCTCTGGGGTGGATAGCAATAGGTGGCCAGTGGCAACGGCGCTGATCATTTCCCTCAGCGTCATCACAACAGCATCTTCCGGGACAGGTTGGATGTGTTCCTTGCCCGTATGATCGAACGATATCAACCGGCGCCGGCCCGTCAGTGTCGGCGCTTCAATAGGCTTTTCTGCTGGCAGCTGAGTGAACTGGCGATTAAGCCATATGCGGGACTCGCTGCCCAGCTCGGCTTTGCAATAGTCTGCTGCACGCTCGGCACCCATGGTGTCGATCATCCACAGATCACGATTACCCCGACGCAGCTTACGCTTGTGCTGTGGCAGCAGGCTGCGGACTATTCTATCAGAGCTGCCCAGGCATAGTGCTGTGCATAGGTTGCCGGCGCTGAGCCAATAGGTGTCGTTCAGTTTAGCGATCAAGATGTGGCGGCCACGGAACGCGCGGTGCTCGAGCACGGCATCCTGTATAACTGGCAAGCTGCTCTTCTCGGTGGCCGCTTGCTCCAGCTGGTTGAAGGCGTTGATATATGCCTCTTTCCACTTCGCCGCTTCTTTGCCAGTGAAGCCCATGCACAGGAAGGTTAAGCCATCGCGGGTCATGCGGTAGTACGGCTCGGGCTTATTGTTCGAGCCGGGACGGGCACACGCCGCAAAATTGCGGAGTGCGAATTCAGATGAGCAATCCAAGTTACGCAGAAGCTTGAGAACGTCGTCATGGCGCTTGCCGAAGTGGGCAGCGACATCGAGACTAGTGGTGGTTGGATGGCCGTCAATCAACTCTATGGATACAGGAGAAACGGTTACGATGGTCTTCATTGTTGGATACCTGCGTTCGCTCTGTGAGCCGCTCCCCAACGCCAATTAGGTGAGCGGAACCGTGCGGGTTGGCGTACCGGACGCAGGGCCGGCGAGCCCGAAGGCTCCCATGCACGGCCCGCCCATAACGGGTGAAGCCATGCTGCGGACACAAAAAAACCGCTCCAACGGCGGTCGTGTCTGATATCTCAAGCACAACCAGTATGTGTCGTGGTAATGTCATATCGCCATGCCTCGCGCCTGCGAAGCTGTGCTGCTGTGGATGATAGTTTATCTTTGATCGGAGATATAATCGTAGTGAAGATGGGTGCAAGCACACTCTCGGATAGTTATCATAAAATAGTGCCCCGAGCAGAAAGATTGAGAATCGCTTTGCTGGCTGAGTTAGATCACTTACTCAAAAAAGAGAATGTTGCTCTCGGTGTACCGATTGAGTCGCGAATCAAAGCGTGGGAGTCAATAGCTGAAAAGGCTGAGCGAAAGTCTATAGAGTTCGACAGTGTAGCGAAATTGAATGATCTAATAGGCATAAGATTAATACTGCTCTTCAGCAAGGATTTGGCTGTGGTGTCTAAGATGCTGAATTCTAATCTCACGGTTATTCAGTCTGAAGACAAGTCCGCTCAGCTAGGGGAGTCACAGTTCGGTTATCAGTCTCAGCATTTTATTATAAAGGCCCCAGACGAATGGACAAAACTACCTACATGGAGTGATCTGGGCGGTTTACGAGTTGAAATTCAAGTAAGGACATTGGCTCAACATATTTGGGCAGCTGTTTCACACAAGCTCCAATATAAACAAGAGGCGGGCGTGCCTCCGCCCTTGCGTAGAGCTATTAATAGGGCTTCTGCACTTTTGGAGACTGTGGATGTCGAGTTTGATCGTTTGCTTATAGCTCGTGATGAGTATTTAGAGGCAGAGTCTGTAGTAAGTGATCCAGATGAGCTTCTGAATGTCGATCTAGTTGAGGCAGTGCTCACGAAGATTTTCCCGTCCGCTAATAAAAGTGAATCGGAAGACTATAACGATTTGTTGGGAGATCTGGTGAACTTCGGTATCGATAATGTCGGGCGATTGAGAGAAGTCATGAAGCGGCACTATGTCAAGATTATGGATGAGGAGAAAAAATACACTAAAAAGCATAGGACTCCAGTCTTCTTTAGGCATGTTGGCCTTGCCCGACATGGACTTCGCTGTGAGTTTGGCTCGCAAGCTGTGACAGATTTCTTTGTGGCTAAACGTGAAGAACAGCGGCGGATTGATCAATAAAATTGAAGCGTCGATATATTTTTAATGTATAAATTTAGGCTTGGTTCTAGTTCTAGTTCTAGTTCTAGTTCTAGTTCTAGTTCTAGTTCTAGTTCTGCTTCAAGTTCCTCGTCCAAGTATTGCGTTAATATATGATTATCGGAATAATTGGGCGAGACTGTTTTGGTTGATGGGAAGTTGACTGGGTGGGGTATTAGTTTTTCAATCCGCGAAGCGATGAGACTTTTCATTGGGCAGCTATTAGTGGTATAAATTCATAGGCGTGGAAGTGCTTTTGTCTGTAGGTATCAATGTGCTAAGGTTTGAAGAAAGCGTCTACCAATCCATAACCATGCTCGTGTCTGGTTTCAGTCGGCTTGGCTAATTCGCCCGCTGCAACTATGTGACGACTTAACTCCTGAGCTGTGATATACCAGCCAATATTGCTTCAGCATGAATATCAAGGGTCGCTAGAGCAATAGTGACGTTTTCATGTACGTTGACTGAGCCACGACGGCTTACCCAAAGTGAAAGCTCCTCCAGCGCCGCCCGGATGGCAACTTGGTTCAGAAGCAGCAGTTCTAGCGTGTCCGCAGTCGTCGAGTTTTGGTCATCCATCAGCATGCTCCAGGTTCGGAACTCATAGGGAGATTACAAAGGCGCCTAGCTTAAACGGGCGCTTTGCCAAGGTCATTGTACTTGGTTATGCTATCCTGCGATAGAATATCGAAAGTGTCGGGCGGGTACAAATGCCTGTCTCTGGTTGGCGCCGGTGCAATGTCACCCTGGGTCGGTTCGAGAGCCGGTGCGAGCTTGATCGCGGTATGGTAGTGGATCGGGGAAGGAATTGAGAAAGTTGTTTAAGCTGCTTTTCAGCGATACTTGAGTGGTGGCTGTTTAAAGCTTAACTTAGTCCAAAGAATGAGGTTCAATTTTGGTATGAGTCTCAAGGCTGGTATCAAGGCTATTCAGCATAGCCTTGATATGCGGTATTAGACGAACTTCGAGCCAGAACATGTGTGGGATTACTTTTTCTTTTTTTTGTCCTTGTTTAGCTGTGCCTGCTTTGCTTTTTTTTCTATGTAACTTTGGCAATGATTGTAGCTATGCAGTTTGTCGTGACTCATCGCAATTAAAATCGTATTTGCTTGCTGGATCTCACGGTCAATAGTTGTCTTGTATTGCATTCCATAGTGAGGTGGTCCAGCTGGAATAAAATTTACTATTGTTTTTCGTCGATTAATTCTTTCTGAGATTGCGTTAGTGTCAAGCTCCCACGCTTTGCCTTCGGCTGAAAGGTTAAATCGTGGGGAGCAATTGGCGACAGCGTCACAAACCCTGATTTGCGATGTTGCGCCAACTCCTACATAAAGAGAGATAAAATCTTCAGGTGGAGGCCCAGGTCTCAATACGAGCCAGTCTTGAGTGTTCTCTAGCCAGTTCGATCTAATGAATCTATAAAGATAATCGGGTACTGTGTTGTTGGCAACTTGAGTCATATCCTTTGCTCAATCAAATGCAATGCGCAGAATTTTTCGTATTTGCTTGGCATCGCTGCTATCGATAATAGTAGCCTCGCCGCTAAATGATGGAAAGTTTTTTTGAGTGCCAGGTGTAGCGTATGAGAATATTAAGTCAGAGTCTGTGCGGACTTGGATGTCAAGTATGTTCAAGTTTTTGCATACTAACACGCCGAAGCAACCTGTACTTCTATCAATGTAACTCTTGCCCTTGGAGTCAGCAAAATGAGGAAGATAGCGGAGGAAGTAATTTAATGACTCTCCTGAAGGTTGCGACATTGGTCGATCACCTTCGTGAAGCTCTTTCATATAGCTGTCAATTGTTCTCGATAGATCTGAAAAATACCAGCTCCAATGGGAGGTTTTAAATTTTTTCGGAAGGGCTTTGATAAATTCTTTTAAAGCGTGCGTGGCGCTATAGTTTATGAAGCTCAAGCTTGGTGCGGAAAACCGATCCATATAAACCGACCAATCATCAAGCAATACTTCGGATTCATTGAATTTAAATGGTTCGAACGAATTACTTTTATATTTTTGCGGTAAATTGGTAAAGAAAAAGTGGGATTTAGCCGGCGTGGAAAACACCTTTTTTTTGATGTTTGGGGTGTCCATTGTAAAAGAGTGAGCTGCGCTCTTAGTATCAGTTTTCATCTTCCGATTCGTGCTCCTCATCAACAGGATCCATTGAGTCGATCAGATCCGACAAGTGTCGGTTGAAGCTTTTTGCTGCAGTTTTAGTAAGCACTACAGAACTGAAAATATTTTCGTAACCTTCCTCGACGTCAGCGAAGTCAATGCATATGACTTCATTATGAAGTGTGCTAAGGGAAAAAGAGTTAGCGAACTTTGGAGCATCTGCCCGGTTCGTATTTGCGCTGGCGATTACAGATCCTTTGCTTCGATTACGCGATTTGCTGCTCATGTCTCAACTCCATACTAAATTTTAGCAGTATATCAAAATGAAATTTTATAAGCAAGAGCTATAGGTTGTTAAAATAATTTTTTGCTAAAATGCCATCGGATATTATTAATTGCCTAAGGTTTTAGTCGCGTGGGGCATTTAGGTCATAACAATGAAGTACAAAGATTTATTTAGCTCTCGGTACGTCTCAAACACAATATTTGAGAGCGGCCACATACAGTTTCGACTACACAAGCAGGAACGGTAGCAGACGTTTTTAAATCACGCTCGTGCAATTGGCTCGCTGTTACTTGGATTGCGAATCAATATGCATAGTTGGTGGCTAGCTACTGGGGCTGGGCATGATTTTCCGCAATGGCTTGGACATTCTTGCAGGCTCTCACCGTTCGAGTTAGTTAACACCTCATAATACAAAGCGCTACTAGAGGTTGTCGTCAATGGGGTAGTGACGAAGCTAGGCTAACGAGCAGTTGGTACAAAAATGGTACGTATTCAGTTTAATTCTGCTCAAGCCTTTGAATCACGCACGTTAGAGCCAAGATAGGCCCAATCCATCATCGGGGCAACGCTGAAGCGGCGGGACGGCTCAATGCGTTGTTTGTTCAAGTCTTGAGGCATCTAAGTCACGTGTCTGAATGACCAGGCGCACCGCGCCAGGCCAAGTGGTATTCGAGGAGGCGCATAGTCTATCAACCCAAGCAATCCCGCGTCCGGTTTTGTCCGATGGGGGGCTTTCAGCTGGGCTCTAAACCATCCAGCCCGGCCTCGCTACAAAACCCGTCAAATGCCATACCGCTTGTTACCCCCTGAGGTAATGCAGTAGCGACCACCGCGGGGCCCGATACAAACACGGCCAGAAGAGCAGGGGCACGACATACCATACGTAGGTCCGGCGTTGCGAGCAGGCTGCGGAACCGCCCGCTGCCTTTTTTGCGTGGCGTGGACAAAGCAATTTGCTGTGGTGCAGAGGTTCTTTAACGAAAGCCAGCGCGGAGCCTGGCCATCGAGGCTGATGCGACCCCAATCCGCGCGTTGTTCGTAAACTCGCACAGTGTCACCCCGTTTAAGGCTGCCAACCACCGTGCCGCCTGGGCTGGCACGCAGGTTCAGCTTGTCAGCGTTCACAAAATGCTCAAGGGTTGAAGATGAGGGTTTTTGCCCCACACCTGGCGACTCGGCCGCAAGGGTGCTCACTGGCGTGGGGCTAATCGGCTTCTTAACTTCAGACGGGCTCTTTTTTCCGGTTGCCCAGACCACGACGAAGAGCACCACGATTGGCAGCAGCCATAACTGTCTTTTATCGCGCATATCCCTTGCACCTATTCAGTAAGCAACACAGGTACCGCAGCCATCCGCTTAAAGTGTAGTCAGCAACCGCTGCAGATTCTGATATTCCCACCCTGACAGCAACGCAATCGGATCAATACGGGCACCCGGGTCGAACGCCCAGCACCTGCCCTCCGGGCTCACACACCACTCGCAAAACTCAGGCTCGCCGCTGTTGGCGCAGATGCGCATCTTCCAGCCATCGACATCCACTACGTAATGCAAGCAATCCAATTGTTCTGAAACCTGGCCACGAACAATTGTCATCGTCCGGCGCCCGAAAAGCGCTTCCCGCAGCACTTGGCAGGCCTCACGCGCAGTGAGCGGATTGGGCACCGCTTCATCCCATTCTTCCAGGTTCATCTCTGCACCGAGCCTCCTAATGAGCCGCCGCCAATAGTATCCTGCTTCACCAGGTGCCAGTCCTTCACCGCGCTTGACTGCGAACTCGCTGAACGACCCACCCATCCGCCCACTCAGATGGCTCACCCGCTGACCCAACCCAGGCCCCGCCATGCACCCCCAAGTAAGACCCGCCACCCTCGCCGACACCCTACCAATCGCAACCTTGCACCGCGAGGCCTTCACACGCCAGATGGGCTCCGACACCTGGGTACACGCCACGTTGTCCGCCTCACCGCGAATGCTGGCGTTCGTGTTGGACCTGGAAGGCGAAATCGCCGGCTATATCTTCTGGGCGCAGAAGTCCGGCATTCGCCCCGAGGCCACGCTGGAACTCGATCAAATAGCGGTGGCCGGCCGGCATCGCGGGCACGGCTTCGGCGAGCAGCTGATCAGGGCGTCACTGGCCTTGGTTACCGAAGCGTTCAGCAGCCAGGGCCAACGTATAAAGTCGGTCCTCGTCTCAACCCGTGCCGACAACGCTGCCCAGCAGCTTTACGCGAAAGTGCTGGGCGCAAAGGTGGTGGCCAGTATCGATGGCCTGTATTCGGCCACGGAAGTGATCATGTTGGCCACCTTGAATCAAATACCCGACGAGCAGGCCGACTAGTGCCAAAGCCGGCCTATTTCAACGGCACATAAACATCCGTCTCCCACCGCTCTACCGGTGTTTCGGGATACACACTCAGGTATTCGAATATCAGCGGATGGTCGCGCAGCTCCTCTCCGCTGGCGGGCAGCCAGTCCCGGTACACCGGGTAGATCGTTTCGCCAATGCAGTCCAGCGAGCCGACGTGGCGGATCACCGCACACCGTCCTGCCGGTATCACCCGCGCTTGCACGCCATAGGTGTTGGCCTGCAGGGCATCGCGCATCTCGCCGCACACGGCGAAGCGGAAATCCTCTGCGGGGGTGGTGTCGGGGTTGTCGTAGGGGATGCCGAACGTGCGGCAGCTGGCGACGGGCGATTGGCCGGTTTGCATTCGCCACTGGCGAAAGCGCGCCACGGTTTCGCCCACGCGGTTGGGCGCCCCGTGGTGGTCCAGCGCGGCAACGCGGGTTTCAGGGAAGTTCACGATACGGATCTGCATGCTGATACGCCTGGCAAGGTGGGGAACCACGAACACCGCACTCCAGGCCTTCCAGTTGGGCGCCTTGGCAAAGGCGCTGGGGGGCATGCCGAAGGCGCGCCTGAATGCCCTGGAAAACGCCTCGGGGCTTTCGAAGCCCGCACCGAGCGCGGCCTGCACGACCGAGACCTGTGGTGACGCCGCCAGCTGATGTGCCGCGCGGCGCAGCCGGGTGAGCTGGACGTAGCGCGATACCGGCACGCCCATGAACGCGCTGAACTGTCGGTGAAAGTGATACGCCGAAAAATTCGCAAGGCGGCTCAGCGTTTCGACCGAGAGGTCACCGTCGAGGTGGCCATCAATGTGGGCGAGTACGGCATCAAACCGTTTCGCGTACTTGGCGAGCAGTTTCTGGTCGGTCAACGATGGGGTCTCTGAACGTTGCGGTATGCCTATCATTCCCGCTTCAGCGGGTGCGTTGCCTAGCCGTAGTTGCTCTGTCGGCAATAGTGTTCACTAGGCAGTGACTGCGCCTTTAAAACTGATATCGTAATGATGTCAGTGCTACGCAACCTTTTGCGCAATGCAGCGGTCGGAGTATGCACTGATTGCGTCTCGCAACCGCAGATGCTGCGTTATGTAACCGCTGCAATGTGCCATGCAAGCCAGGGATTCGGCATTCTTCGTCTTCCTCCGAGTATCAACCCATGCTTCATCTATTTCGTAACCGCCATGAGCTTCAGGTCCTCAGGCAACTGGCTGCCGCGCTGCCTTCCTCCTCCAGGGCCGAGGCTGGCCGTGGCTCGGCCAGCTGGGCAGACGTGCAAAGTGAATGGACTTCACGCGAACTGAAAGCGGCAGAGCGGGACAACCGTATTGCCGAACTGGAGCGCGAGCTGGAGTCTGCGCGCCAGTTGCTGGCCGAAGCCGATGCCAGTGCCCGTGCTTCGGAAACCCGCTTCGACCTGGTCAACCGCGCCTCCAGCGAAGGCCTGTGGGACATGGAAGTGGTGGCTGGCGACCCAGTCAACCCACGTAACCGCTTCTGGTGGTCGCAGCAATTCAGGGAGATGCTGGGCTTTCGCGACGAGCGCGACTTCCCCAACGTGCTGGCCAGCTGGGCCGACCGCCTGCACCCGGATGACCGGGCCGCCACTCTGGATGCGTTTGCCCGCCACCTGAACGACAAGTCGGGCATGACACCGTACCGGGTGCGCAACCGCCTGGCCATGAAGGACGGCAGCTACCGCTGGTTCTTCGCCCAGGGCGAAACCCTGCGTGACAGCCGGGGCGTGCCGCTGAGGGTTGCCGGTGCGTTGCGGGACATCCATGACGAGCTGCAGCGCGAGCAGGAACACGATGTGATCATCACCCGTTTCGAGCTGGCACGGGAGATGTTGTCCGATGGCTTGTGGGACATGGAAGTGATCGCGGGTGACCCGGTCAACCCGAACAACCCGTTCTGGTGGTCGCCGCAGTTCCGCCGCCTGCTGGGCTTCGAGACGGTGGAGGAATTCCCTGACGTGCTGGACAGCTGGGCCTCGCGCCTGCATCCGCAAGACAAGGCCTACAGCCTGGAAGCGTTCCAGGCCCACCTGAACGACCGCTCCGGCAAGACCCCCTTCGACATTGAGTACCGGTTGAAGATGAAAAGCGGCGAATACCGCTGGTTCCGCGCACGCGGGCAGACCAAGCGCGATGCCCACGGTGCGCCACTGCGGGTGGTGGGGGCGCTGGTGGACGTGGACCTGGAGCACCAGCAAAGCGCCATGCGCGATACCGAGGCGGCCCACCAGCGCACGCTGGAAGCGAACATCGTCAAGCTTACGCAGATTGTCGGCACCATCCAGAGCATTGCCAGCCAGACCAACCTGCTGGCACTGAACGCGGCCATTGAAGCGGCCCGTGCAGGCGAGGCGGGCAGGGGCTTTGCGGTGGTGGCGGATGAAGTGCGCAAGCTGGCCACGCGCACCACCGAGGCCACCGAGCAAGCGGCTGACATGATGCGCACCTGAACCCTGGGCGATCGGGAAGAGTAGGCAGGGGTCGCATTTTATATATAATGCGACTCACTCCCAATTAGCCCCTGTCTGGTCATGACCAAGTCTTCCCCTGATGCCGAACTGATCAGTGCGCTGGCCCTGCATTATGACGACCTGGTCGCCTATATCCGCAGGCGCTTTCACGGCAGCCAGTTCGCCCGAGACGTCGTGCATGACGTGTGCCTGCAATTGCTGGAGAAGCCGCCGCAACAGGCGGTCAAGCTGCCATTCGCGTTTCTGCGCCGCACATCCTTCAACCGCGCCATCGACCGCCGCCGCGCGGACAACACGCGCCTGGCGTACTTCGAACCCACCGGCTCGGTACCTGACTGCTATGTGCATGAGCTCGATGGCGCCGCAGCGCTGGACTTCGAGCAACAGTTGGAAGCGCTGCTGGCGATCATCGACGCGTTGCCGGCGCGTGCCCGGCAGGTGTTCCTGCTGCATCGGATTCACGACATGCCGCAACGGGAGATCGCGTGTGAACTGGGGATCTCGGTGAACATGGTCACCCAGCACTTTGCCCGGGCCATGCGCAGCATTGCCCAGCGCTGGGAGCCTGCGCGGCAGGCATTGGCGGGGCGGGGCTGAGCCATGGCACAGCCCCGTCGGCCCGACCCGGGCGACCCACTTACGGCCTTCGAACGTGCAGTGCGCGAACGGGTGCCTTCGCGTGAGGCCGTGCTGGCTGAAGCCAAGGCGCAAACCGCCCGGCAGCGCACACGCAAGAAAGTGCTGGGCGCCACGGTTTCGGTGCTGTGCCTGGCAGTCACGTTATGGATGTTGGACCCGGCCTGGCGTACGGATGACCTGCGCACCGGTTATGCCCAGCGACAGCGCCTGCAGTTGCCCGACGGCAGCCTCGCGGTGCTCAACAGCGCCACCCACCTGCGTATCGAACACCGCTTGCGTAGCCGCCAGTTTGAACTGCTGGAGGGGGAGGCCGCCTTCACCGTTGCGCACGGTGCCAGGCCGTTCATCGTTCGCAGCCAAGGGGTGACGGTGCGGGATATTGGCACCGTATTCAACGTGCGCAGCGACGCCCGCGGTGTCGCGGTTGCGGTGGTGGAAGGCGCGGTGGAGGTTTCAACCGCTTCGGTTGCGCCACGACGCCTGGAGGGCGGCCAGCAGGTGCTGGCGAGCAATCAACACCTCGGGCGTGTGACAGCACGTGCGCCATCGCAGGCCAGTGCCTGGCAGCAAGGCAAACTGCGCTTTGATGGCACACCGCTGCGCGAGGTGCTGGCCGATATCCGTCGCTACCGCCAGGCGCCGGTCAACCTGGCAGACCCGCGTTTGGCACACCTGCGTGTGTCTGGGGAGTTTGACACGGCGGCCATCGAATCGCTGATTGACCTGCTGCCGGCGATTCTACCCGTGATAGTGACCCGCTCCGGTAACGGCACCGTTACAGTGAGCGGCCGATAGCGCTGTCGCCGGGGCGGTTATCAGAAGCTAACGATAATTTTTCGCATCGCACCTCAACATTGCGCTACTTTCATCCGCCACTGCCAATGAACGTCACTTTTGATCGCGTCATTGGGGAGCTGCATGAACAACCACACACCACCGCGCCGTATCCATGTCGGCCGCCTGTCGGCACTGACGGCAAGCCTGCTGCTGGCCTCCAGCCTGCAGGCCCAGGAAGCCCAGTACAACGTGAATGTACCTGCCCAGCAACTGGACCAGGCGCTCAACGCCCTGGCCCGCCAGACGGGCAGCCGCATCCTGTTCGCCACCGATACTGCTGCGGGCCGGCAGGCACCTTCGCTGGCTGGCCATTTGAGCGTGGATCAGGCGCTGCAACGGCTGTTGCAGGGTTCGAGCCTGAGTGTGGAGAAGACGGCGGAGGGCAGCTACGTGATCGCCGAACAGGTCACTGCCGACAATGCGCTGACCCTCGGGGCCATCACCATTCAGGGGCAGGGGATGGGTGAGGCGACCGAAAACAGCAAGTCATACACGGCAGGCCTGGTCAGCGTGGGTTCGAAGACGCCCACCAGCCTGAAGGACACCCCCCAGGCTGTTTCCATCATCAGCCAGCAGATGATCGAGGACCAGCGCATCACCACGCTGCCCGAAGCCATGAAGCGTACCCCGGGCATCACCGTGCGCAACAACAGTTACAGTTCGCAGCAGTTCTATTCCCGAGGTTTCGGTATCGACAACGTGCAGATCGACGGCACGTCACCGATGGACATCGGCACCGGGCTGGGCACCTTCTACAGTGAGCGGCTGTACGACATGGCGCCCTATGACCACGTTGAGGTATTGCGCGGTGCAAGTGGGTTGTTGGGCGGCACCGGGGACCCGGGTGGCATCGTCAACCTGGTGCGCAAGCGGCCAATGGCCAGCTACCAGCTGAAACTGAACACTTCCGCAGGCTCCTGGGACAATTACCGCAGCGAAGTGGACCTCACCGGCCCTCTGGGCCTGGAGGGCAAGCTGCGCGGCCGGGTAGTGGCGGCCTACACCGACCGCCAATACTTCATGGACAAGCGCAGCACCGAAAAGCCTTTCCTGTACGGCATTCTGGAAGCGGACGTTACCGATGACACGATGCTGACGGTGGGTGGCAGCTATGACAAGGTCAAGGACAACGGTACCGGGGACGGCCTGCCGCGCTACAGCACAGGTGGCGACCTGAAACTGCCGCGCAGCACCTGGTTCACCTCCAACCGGGCATGGTCGGACAGCTACACCCGGGAGTGGTTTGCCAAGATCGACCACAGCTTCAACCCGGACTGGAAGCTCAACGCTTCCTATACCCACTCGTATAACAGCGCCAACGTCGAGGGGATAAACCCTTACGGCTCAGTAGACGAAACCACCAACACCGGCACGTACTGGTGGGGCAGCTACGTTTCAAGCTGGAGCAACCAGTCGGTATTCGACATCAACCTCTCGGGCACCTTCGACGCCTTTGGCCGCCAGCACGAATTGCTGCTGGGCGCCGACTACCAGAAGGTGACCAGTCGCTGGCGCGCTGCCATGGGTGTCAACGGTAAAGGCGGGTTGATCGACCTGTGGAACCCTGGTGCCACGCCCTTGCCGGAGTTGGGCTCCAACCGGAGCTTCTGGCGGGACTACAACCCCAATACGCGAGAGCAGTACGGCGCCTATACCACGCTGCGCCTGCAGTTGACCGACCCGCTGAAACTCGTGGCCGGCGCCCGCGCCCAGCGTTACAGGTTCGAGCAGGCCTATAGCCTGCGCAACAATGACGGCACCGGGCCGTGGCAAGAGCAGGACCGGGTCACCGACCGCGAAGCGACCACGCTGGTGCCCTATGGTGGGCTGATCTATGCGTTGGACGAACAGTGGTCTGCTTATGCCAGTTACTCGGAAGTGTTCAAGCCGCAGTCGCAGAAAATGCAAGGCCCCGAGGCCTCGCCATCACCCCTTGAGCCAATGACCGGTAAAACCTATGAAACCGGCCTCAAAGGGGAGCTGTTCCAGGGCGCGCTCAATGTCAGTGCAGCGCTGTTCTACACCACCCGTGAGCACCAGGCGGCCACCGACCCAGCCTACCCTAACCCACCCTTCAGCTACAGCAGCTCATGTTGCTTCCTGGCGCAGGACAAGGTCATCAGCAAAGGCATCGACCTGGAGGCGACCGGCGAGATCATGCCGGGGTGGGACATCATGGCGGGGTATACCTACAACGTGATCCGCAACAGCAGCGAAGAGACGCTGTCGAGCACGGTAACGCCCCGTCATCTGTTGAAACTGTGGAGCGTCTACAACTTCAAGGGGGCGCTGGAGGGCTGGCGCGTGGGGGGTGGGGTAACGGCCATGAGCCCCACTTACGTCACCGGTAAAGCCTACCGATTCGATGGCAACGGCAATGTGACAGACAGCAATGATTATGATTTCAGCCAGAGCGGTTATGCGGTCTACGATGCGATGATTGAATACGATATTGATAATCATTGGACGGTTGCGCTAAACGGCAACAATTTGTTCGATCGCCGTTATTACGCCAGTGTCGGCACTTCTGAGTATGGAAATTACTATGGCGAGCCGCGCAACGTTGTGCTGACGCTGCGTGGCACCTTCTGGTAAGCGGCATTGCTGCGCCCGGACGCCTGCCTGAACCGCAGGCGTTTTTTATATGCGTCAACGATGTGGCGCCATTTTTTTCATTAAAGTCATCGGCCAGTGGAACGCTTGGCGCCGGGGTGGGGTCAGTGTCTTGGCAATTGGCCATTAGTTACGTTCAAGGGCGTACTGATCGTCCTGGCTTTTGAGTTGATGAAAAATATCGCACGGCACTTCAGGGTAATCGGGTGCCGCCGATACAGCATTGATGCCAGCGCCTGAGTGCAATTGCAGCCCATCCCTTTTATTGCAGGCCTCCCTAATGAATTGGTTCTACGACGCCCGATTAGCAATCAAGCTGTACCTCGCCTTCGCGCTTTGCGCATTGATCACCTTGATTGTAGGAGTTGTCGGTAGCCAAGGAATCGGCTCGTTGTCTTCGAGTTTGCAACTCGTGTTCTCCAATAACCTGGTGTCGGTGGCCAAAACTGCCGAAACCCGCTCCAGTGCAATTGCGCAGAGTCGTGATCTTTATCGCTTCCTGGCGGCAACTACCACCAATGCGCCGCAAGAGGAACGCAGTGCCATTCTCGCCTCCATGAAAGAGAATCGCCTGGCGAGCGAAAAAGCCTTCGCTGTTTATCGTGCAACGCCCTTGGCTGATGACGAGCGTGCGGCCGGCGACAAGATGGAAAAGGACTGGCCCGCCTACCAAGCGGTCGTCGACCGGACCGTGGCGACCATCCAGAGCGGCGACCTTGCAGCTGCCAGGCAACTGATGGCCGGCGAGTTGCACCAGGCCTTCCGTACCGTGATCGACGAACTGACCATCATGGTCGAATCCAACAACCGCCAGATCGGTGAGGGCGCGCAGGACGCCAGGGACAGTGAGACGGCTGCCAAGCTCAACCTGTACATCGGCATTGGTGTCGCCTTCGTGGCTGCACTGCTGCTGGGCATGTTCATCAGCCGGGTGATCAGCAAACCGATTGCGGTGGCTGTTCGTAACGCCGAACGCATTGCGGGCGGCGACCTCACCCAGGCGGTTGAAAGCGGCCATGCCGATGAAACCGGCCAACTGCTGACCGCGCTGGGTGGCATGCAGAACAACCTGAAAACCACAATTCAGCAGATCGCCAGTGCGGCAGACCAGTTGGCCTCCGCCGCTGAAGAACTGAATGCGGTCACCGAAGAGAGCACCCGCGGGCTGGTGCGTCAGAACGACGAGATTCAGCTGGCGGCCACTGCGGTGACCGAGATGAGCGCAGCGGTCGAGGAAGTGGCCCGTAACGCAACGTCCACCTCCGAAGCCTCTCGCCAAACCAGCCAGGAGGCGGCCAGTGGTCGTGACCAGGCCCGTGAAGCGGTGCAGGCCATTACCAGCGTCAACAGCGAAATCGGCCAGTCGACCGTGATTGTCGACGAGCTGGCGGGCAGCGTGCGTGATATCGCCAAGGTGGTGGATGTGATCCGTGGCATCGCCGAGCAGACCAACCTGTTGGCGCTCAATGCGGCGATCGAGGCCGCACGTGCTGGTGAACAAGGGCGTGGCTTTGCCGTGGTTGCCGACGAAGTGCGCGCACTGGCGGCGCGTACCCAGGCGTCTACCGGTGAGATCGAAGCCATGATCACCAGTGTGCAGTCGCGTGCCGACGATGCGGTGAAGGCCATGGGCAACAGCCGCAGCCTGGCAGACAGCACCGAGGCATTGGCCAAGGCCACGGGTGAGTCGCTTGAGCGGATCGCCCAGAACATCGCCCAGATCAACGACCGCAACCTGTTGATCGCCACGGCGTCGGAAGAGCAGGCCAATGTGGCGCGAGAGGTGGACCGCAACCTGATCAACATTCAGGACCTGTCGACCCAGACCTCGGCAGGGGCCAACCAGACCAACGCTTCCAGTCAGGAACTGTCGCGTCTGGCCATTTCGTTCAATACCCTGGTCAACACCTTCAAAATGTGATGCGTGATCGGGCGGGTTGACCTGCGTTGGGGCAGGGCAGGCAAGGCGCAACTGAGGTGCCTTGCCTGGGCCCGCAACGGGTCAGTCGACCCGCACGAACACGTTCTTGTTCATTTCGCTGCCGCCAATGGCTTCCAGGCGCTTGCCGCCTTCCAGTACACGAACGTTCAGCAGGGCCATGCCGTCCTTGTTGCGGGCGGTGACCACGTCATCCTTGCGCTCCCACTCATCCACTTTCAGCTTGTTGCCATTGGCGATGATGTAGTCCTTGGAGAACTCCCAGGTTTGCTTGGGGGCTTCGAAGCCCATCACGGTGGTGGTCTGTTCGTAGGTGCCTTCGAGGGCGTCGTTGCCGCAGCCGGCCAGAACGAAAAACGGCAGGGCTGCAAGGGCGAGTTTCAGGGTACGCATGGGATTTCCTTTTCGGGTGGTGAGTCGGGGGTGGAGGAACCTGATGGCAGGTGCCACGAGGGTGCGTTGTCGGTGTGAAGGTGTTTTTGCTTTGCGGGCTGGAACGGTGTGTCCAGGGTGCCCAGAGCGACCGAAACCCATTCGGCGAATTCACCCTCGCTGCGCGACCAGAACAGGTTTGAGCCGCAGGCTGCGCAGAACTGGCGCTGTACGGTGGCAGAAGAGGCAAAGCTGTGAATGCGGTCGGCGCCGCGCAGAATGCGCAGGTGGGTGCGGGGCACACTGCCGTAGGACGCAAATGCGGCGCCATGGGCTTTGCGGCATTGGCTGCAATGGCAGTGGCTTATCGCCTTGGGTGGGGAGAGCAGTTGGTAGCCAACCGCAGCACAAAGGCAGCTTCCCTGGAATGTGCCTGGCATACGCTGTTCCGTGCGTAGGAAACGCGACAGCTTAAACGCAGTTGTGAGTGGCGTCGAGTGTCTGGAGGCTTAAGGCTTGGCCCCCTGGACGCTGCACCCTGGTCGGCTGCCCCATCCGTCGGTTTCAGGATGCGCCTGGTCGTTCGTACGCATCCGCTTGCGCCCACAAGTGCCATGCTTTCAGGATGCCCCCGTATCAGTGTGCGTAGACACATGAACAGGGGCACGGAGGCCGCCAGTACCACGCAACCGTGACGTGGCCGGCGCGCCGCAGCAGAACACGCCGGCACCCGCCAACATAACAACAGGGGCGGGGCCGTGATGCCGAGGTCCGCTGTATGCCTGATGAACTGCTTCACCTGCCCGCCGTTGAACGTATTCTGGCACGCCACCAGGGCACCCCTGGCGCGTTGCTGCCGATCCTGCATGCCATCCAGCAGGACATCGGTTTTGTCCCCGACGCCGCCGTCGCCGAAATCGCCCATGCGCTGAACCTCAGCCAGGCCGAGGTGCGCGGGGTGATCACCTTCTACCACGACTTCCACACCACACCGCCAGCCCGCCACACCCTGCGCCTTTGCCGCGCCGAGTCGTGCCAGAGCCGCGGTGCCGAAGCCTTGGCCGCACAATTGCGCGAGCAGTTGGCCCTGGACGACCATGGCACCAGCGCAGACGGTGCCATCAGCCTGCGCCCTGTGTACTGCCTGGGCGCATGCGCCTGTTCGCCGGCCCTGGAGCTGGACGGGCAGGTGCACGCGCGGCTCACCCCTGAGCGCCTGCGTGAGCTGGTGAACGGTTGCCGGGAGGACGCAGCATGCTGACGGTGTACGTACCTTGTGATTCGGTAGCCCGTGCTGTGGGGGCCGACCAGGTGGTCGATGCGCTGCAGCGCGAGGCCCTGCAGCGGCAGTTGCCGCTCGATGTGCAACGCACCAGCGCCCGCGGCCTGTACTGGCTGGAGCCCTTGGTTGAGTGTGACAGTGTGCAGGGCCGCGTCGGCTTTGGCCCGGTGACCCCGCAGGATGTGCCGTCGTTGTTCGACGCACTGCTTGGCGAGGCGGTTGGCCATGCGCTGGCACTCGGCCCGGTGGAAGCCATCCCCTACCTGAAAACCCAGCAACGCCTGTTGTTCGCCCGCGCTGGCATTACCCGGCCACTGTCGGTGGAGGATTACCGCGCCCATGGCGGCTTTGCCGGCCTGGAAGCGGCGGTAGCGATGAAGGGCGATGACGTGGTCGCCAGCGTGCTCGACTCGGGCCTGCGCGGCCGCGGTGGCGCTGCGTTCCCGGCAGGCATCAAGTGGCGTACCGTGCGGGGCGCTACCGGTGGGCAGAAGTATGTGGTGTGCAATGCCGACGAGGGCGACTCCGGCACCTTTGCCGACCGCATGCTGATGGAAGGCGACCCCTTCCTGCTGATCGAAGGCATGATCATCGCAGGCCTGGCCGTGGGCGCCGACAGGGGCTACATCTACGTGCGTTCCGAATACCCCGATGCCATCAGGACCCTGAACCAGGCGTTCGTGGTCGCGCGGGAGGCGGGCTACCTGGGTGCCAACGTCGCCGGCAGTGGCAAGGCCTTCGAGCTGGAGGTGCGGGTAGGCGCCGGTGCGTACATCTGCGGGGAAGAAACCGCGCTGCTCGAATCCATAGAAGGCAAGCGCGGCATTGTGCGTGCCAAGCCGCCGCTGCCGGCGCTCGAGGGGTTGTTCGGCCTGCCGACGCTGGTGCACAACGTGCTCACCCTGGCCTCGGTGCCGATCATCCTGGCCAAGGGCGCGGCGTTCTACCGCGACTTCGGCATGGGGCGCTCGCTGGGGACCATGCCGTTCCAGCTGGCCGGCAATATCCGCCACGGCGGGTTGGTGGAGCGGGCCTTCGGCCTGACCCTGCGTGAGCTGGTGGAGGGTTACGGCGGCGGCACTGCCAGCGGCCGGCCGCTGAAGGCCGCGCAGGTGGGTGGCCCGCTCGGCGCCTGGGTGCCGCCCAGCCACTTCGACACGCCGCTGGACTACGAAGCGTTCGCCGCCATGGGCGCCATGCTCGGCCACGGCGGGGTGGTGGTGGCCGACGATACCCTGAACATGGCCAGCATGGCGCGGTTTGCCCTGCAGTTCTGCGCCGAAGAGTCCTGTGGCAAGTGCACCCCGTGTCGCATCGGTTCCACCCGTGGCATGGAGGTGGTAGACCGGCTGATCGCCAGCCAGGACATCACCGACCGCCACGACCACGCGCTGCTGCTGCGCGACCTGTGCGACACCATGCAGTACGGTTCGCTGTGCGCCATGGGCGGCATGACTGCCTACCCGGTGGCCAGCGCCCTCAAGTACTTCCCTGCCGATTTCGGGCTGACCCAAACGGAGGCCGCGCAATGATCAACTACTTCGACCCGGAAACCGACCTGGGCACCCCAGCCCGTGACAGCGACGTGCAGGTCAGCCTGAACATCGATGGCCGTGCCATCAGTGTGCCGGCCGGTACTTCGGTGATGCGCGCCGCGGCCATGCTGGGCACCAGCATTCCCAAATTGTGCGCCACCGACAGCCTGGAGGCGTTCGGTTCGTGCCGCATGTGCATGGTGGAAATCGAAGGCATGCGCGGCTACCCGGCCTCCTGCACCACCCCGGTCAGCGAAGGCATGGTGGTGCGCACCGAGACGCCGCGCCTGGCGGGCCTGCGGCGCAATGTGATGGAGCTGTACATTTCCGACCACCCGCTGGACTGTCTGACCTGTTCGGCCAATGGCAACTGCGAGCTGCAGACCGTGGCCGGGCAGGTCGGCTTGCGCGAGGTGCGCTATGGCTACGACGGCGCCAACCACCTGGCCGAAAAGAAGGACCTTTCCAACCCGTATTTCAACTACGAGCCCAGCAAGTGCATCGTGTGCAGCCGCTGCGTGCGGGCGTGCGAGGACATCCAGGGCACCTTTGCACTGACCATCACCGGCCGTGGGTTCGAGTCCCGGGTGGCGGCCGCCGGTGGCGATGATTTCCTCAGTTCCGAGTGCGTGTCGTGCGGTGCCTGCGTGCAGGCCTGCCCGACGGCAACCCTGACCGAAAAGAGCCTGGTGCAGCTGGGCCAGCCGGAACGCACGGTGATCACCACCTGCGCCTACTGCGGCGTGGGCTGCTCGTTCCGCGCCGAGATGAAAGGCGACCAACTGGTGCGCATGGTGCCGGACAAGAACGGCGGGGCCAACCATGGCCACGCCTGCGTGAAAGGGCGTTTTGCCTGGGGTTACGCCACCCACCCGGACCGCATCACCAAGCCCATGATCCGCAAGCGCCTGGAAGACCCGTGGCAGGAGGTGAGCTGGGAAGAAGCGGTCACCTATGCCGCCAGCGAACTGCGCCGCATCCAGCTCAAATACGGGCGTGATTCGATCGGGGGCATCACCTCCAGCCGCTGCACCAACGAAGAGGCGTACTTGGTACAGAAACTGGTGCGTACGGCGTTCGGCAACAACAACGTCGACACCTGCGCGCGGGTGTGCCATTCCCCCACCGGCTATGGCCTCAAGCAGACCCTGGGGGAATCGGCGGGTACACAGAGCTTCGACTCGGTGATGAAGGCCGACGTGGTGCTGGTGATCGGTGCCAACCCAACCGATGCGCACCCGGTGTTCGGCTCGCAGCTCAAGCGCCGCTTGCGCCAGGGTGCCCGGCTGATCGTGATCGACCCACGGCGCATCGACCTGGTGGACTCGCCCCATGCCCGCGCCGAGTTGCACTTGCAGCTGCGCCCAGGCACCAACGTGGCCATGCTCAACGCCCTGGCCCATGTGGTGGTCACCGAAGGCCTGCTGGCCCAGCGCTTTATCGACGCCCGTTGCGAAACCGAGGACTTCGCCCGCTGGCGCGACTTTGTCAGCCTGCCGGAAAACGCCCCCGAGGTACTGGGCCCGGTCTGTGGCGTACCCGCCGCAGAGATCCGCGCGGCGGCCCGGTTGTACGCCACCGGCGGCAACGCGGCCATCTACTATGGCCTGGGGGTGACCGAGCACAGCCAGGGCAGCACGGCGGTGATGGGGATCGCCAACCTGGCCATGGCCACCGGCAACATCGGCCGCGAAGGGGTAGGGGTGAACCCGCTGCGCGGGCAGAACAACGTGCAGGGTTCGTGCGACATGGGCTCGTTCCCCCATGAGCTGCCCGGGTACCGGCATATTTCCAACGAGAGCGTGCGCGCCGAGTTCGAACAGGCCTGGGGCGTGACCCTGCAGCCCGACCCGGGCCTGCGTATCCCGAACATGTTCGAAGCCGCATTGGACGGTAGTTTCAAAGCGCTGTACTGCCAGGGCGAAGACATTGCCCAGAGTGACCCGAATACCCAGCACGTGACCGCAGCCTTGCTGGCCATGGAATGCGTGGTGGTACAGGACATCTTCCTCAACGAAACCGCCAAGTTCGCCCACGTGTTCCTGCCCGGCAGCTCGTTCCTTGAGAAGGACGGTACCTTTACCAATGCCGAACGGCGTATTTCGCGGGTGCGCAAGGTGATGGAACCGTTGGCCGGCAAGGCTGACTGGGAGGCCACCGTGGCCTTGGCCAACGCCTTGGGCTACCCGATGAACTACCGCCACCCGTCCGAGATCATGGACGAGATCGCCCGCCTGACGCCGTCGTTCCACCGTGTGAGCTACGCCGAGATCGAACGCCACGGCAGCTTGCAGTGGCCCTGCAACGATGCCGCGCCCGATGGCACGCCGACCATGCACATCGACCAGTTTGTGCGCGGCAAGGGCCGGTTCATGCTCACCGGGTACGTGCCTACCGACGAGAAGGTCAACGGGCGCTACCCGTTGCTGCTGACCACTGGGCGCATCCTTAGCCAGTACAACGTGGGCGCGCAGACGCGGCGCACCGGCAACGTGGCCTGGCACGACGCCGACCGCCTGGAGATCCACCCCACCGATGCCGAGAGCCGGGGTATCCAGGACGGTGACTGGGTGGGCATCGGCAGCCGGGCCGGGCAAACGGTGCTGCGCGCCCGTGTGAGCGGGCGGGTAGCGCCGGGGGTGGTGTACACCACGTTCCATTTCCCCGAATCTGGGGCCAACGTGATCACCACCGACAACTCCGACTGGGCCACCAACTGCCCTGAATACAAGGTCACGGCGGTGGAAGTGGTGAAGGTGTTCCAACCGTCGCAGTGGCAGAAGCGTTATCAGGACTTCAGTGACGAACAGCGGCGCCTGCTGCAGGAGCGCCGCAAAGCGGAGAAAGCCGAGGTGCGCCAATGAGCAATGACAGCCTGGTGAAGATGGCCAACCAGATTGCCCATTATTTCGACAGCGAACCTAACCGGGCGCTGGCCGTGCAAGGGGTACGCCAGCACCTGCACAGCTTCTGGACACCGTCGATGCGCAGGCAATTGCTGGCGTGGATCGACGAACATGCCGGGGAGGGGCTGGACCCGAAGGTGAAGGAGGCGTTGGGCTGAAACCGGTCAGTGGGCTGCCTCCAGTAACGCACGGAGGCAGCCCACACCGTCCAGTTATGCTGAGCGTGCCAGTTGCGCCAGGTGCGCGCTGGCTTCCTCGCTCTTGAGCACCAGTACATCGCTTTCCAGCGTATCCAGCACCACCTCCGATGTATTGCCGATCAAAGCGCCATTGATACCCGTTCGGCACACCGTACCGATCACCGTCACCACGGCGTCGAGCTTTTTCTGCACGTGGGGTATCAGCACGTCCGCTGGCCCTTCGGCCACATGCAGACGGTCCTCGCTGATGTCATATTCAGCCTGGAAGGCCTTGCACGCATCCCGGTAACGCTGCTCGATGGTTTCGCTCAGCTGGAAGGCCGGGTCGGCCGCGGAGAGCATCGGCGACGGGTGGGCACTGATGACGTGCAGCTCGCCCTTTGCCAGCGCCGCAATGTCATAGCCGTGGTCGACAATGGCGGCATGCAGCCGCCGGTGGTGGTCATCCTGGTTGCCGACGTCCACCGCTGCCAGGATCTTGCCCTCGGTCCACGGCCGCTCGCTTTTCACCATCAGCACCGCGCAGGGGCAGTGGCGCAACAGCTTCCAGTCGGTGGGGGTGAGCAGGGCGCGCTTGAGCGGGTTGTCGGGTCGGTGCTCCTTGATCACCAGCTCGCAGCCCTCGGCTTGCTGCACATGAATGATGGTGTCATGCAGCGTGCCGCGCCAGGCCTCCTCGTGGGTAACGTTGTCGTACCCGTCATCGTGCAGCTGGCTGCTCAGCAGGCTCAGCACCGCGCTGTGTTCGTGGCGCTTGTCGCACATCAGCAGGTGCAGGCGCGCACCCGTGACGCTGGCGATCAGTTTGGCCCGGGTCAAAGCCCGGCTGTGGGCGTGCTCAGGGTCGAGCACGACGAGAATGCTGCGGACGGCTTGCATGGGCGTAGACTCCCTTCGAGATTGGCAACCGGTGCCTGACTATAGTCGGCGCTTGCCCCGCGGGCGCTTGACGTATATCAAGCATAGCCACTGACGCAGGCCGCCGCCGCCGCTATAATCGCCGGCCCTGCCTGTTCTCTGTGGTTGCCCGCTCATGTCCCTGATCCCTGAAATCGACGCCTTTCTCGGCTGCCCCACGCCAGACGCCTGGATCCAGGCGGCGCTGGCCGATCAGGACACGCTGTTGATCGACCACAAGAACTGCGAATTCAAGGCTGCCAGCACGGCCCTCAGCCTGATCGCCAAGTACAACACCCACCTGGACCTGATCAACATGATGTCGCGCCTGGCGCGAGAGGAACTGGTGCATCACGAACAGGTGCTGCGCTTGATGAAACGCCGTGGAGTGCCCTTGCGGCCGGTGTCGGCAGGGCGCTACGCGTCTGGCCTGCGGCGCATGGTGCGGGCCCACGAACCGGTCAAGCTGGTGGATACGCTGGTGGTGGGGGCATTTATCGAAGCGCGCAGCTGTGAGCGCTTCGCGGCCCTGGTGCCGCACCTGGATGACGAGCTGGGCCGCTTTTACCACGGCCTGCTCAAGAGTGAGGCACGCCATTACCAGGGCTACCTGAAGCTGGCGCACCTTTACGGTGATGAGGCGGATATTGCTCGCCGGGTGGAGTTGGTACGCGCCGCGGAAGTGGAGCTTATCCAGTCACCCGACCAGGAGCTGCGCTTCCACAGTGGTATCCCCATGGCGCAAGCCGCCTGACAGTTGCCAGGCGGCCAGTGGGTCAGTCACGGCGGCCCAGCAACAGGCCAACCACCAGGCCAACGCCTGCAGAAATGGCAACGGTCTGCCACGGGTGCCCACCGATGTAGTCCTGGGTGGCGTCTACCATCGGCTGGGCCTTGTCACGCACGTTGCCGGCCGCTTCACGGGCCTGGCGCAGTTTCAGGCTCACTTGGGCGCGCAGGGTTTCCGCTTCCTCGCCCACCAGGGCAGCGCTGTCGTTGAGCAGTTTTTCCGATTCTTCGATCAGCGCCTGCAACTCGCTGAATACCTGGTCTTTGATCTGGTCGCTGTCGGCTGCAGCGGCATTTTTACGGGCCATGCCATGCTCCTCGTCTATGGGTTGTTAGAACAATGGATACTCGTGCGCCGTAAAAGTTGCTTCCAATCGCTGTTGGCGCGTTGGTGTAAGATAGCCGCCATTTACAGCTAGCAGGTGATCCATGAGTTTCAACCTCGCCAACATGAGCTTCGAGGAACGGGCGCAGATCGAGGCCGAGAAGGCGCGGCTGTTCGAAATGTGGCAGGCCAACTTGGGTAAGGCCAAGGGTGAAGCGGCGCGCCTGATCGCCGAGAAGCCCAGGCGCAAGGGCAAGTGGGCAGAGTGGGTGCGCAACGAGCTCGACAACATGACCCCGCCCGAGTACGGCAACATGGTGCGCAGCGAAGTCAACAAGCTGATGGCCGCAGCCAACGCCGGCCGCTAAGCCGGCATACCGGTACCTACCAGTCGGTGCCCTTGGGCAGGTCCAGCTTGCCTTCATCGGTGAAGCGTACGGTGCCCAGCGGCCCGCCGGCCAGCTTGCCGCGCAGCTTGTACGGCAGCCCTTGCAGCGCGTCGAGCTTGCCCAGGCCGTAGGCCTGGCGCAGGAAAGAAAACGCAGTGATGCTCACCGGTACCTCGATCACGGCTTCGCCATAACGCCCGATCTGCCCGTGCTGGTCGCTGACGCCTGCGGCCAGCGGTTGGCCGTTCACTTCCAGGTTGAGGGCAACCCCGTTGTAGTCGATGGGTGTTTCGTTGGGGTTTTGCACCCGCATTTTCACGGCCATGCGCAGCTCCAGGTCTTGCCCGGGTAAAGGGTCTATGCCGATCACGCTGACATTAACCGGCTCGCGCGGCTGCAGCAGGGCGCAGGCGCCAAGGGCGGTGACCATTACCAGTACCATGAACGAGCGGGTTGTACGGTAGAAGCGGGCAGTCATGAGGTAAAAACCTTGCCTTGGGGAGTGCGGGCAGTGTGGCAAATGCGCGTCGGCGTTGAAAGTGACAGCGTAGATGAAAGATACTGTTTCTCATTAACGCCCGATAATTACTCCTAACGTGCAGTGGCCGAACCCATGCTGACTTCCCCCGCGCCGGGCTTGCTGGCGAGTTTCCAGGAGCATTATGACGACCTGCTGCGGTTTCTGACCCGGCGCATGAGCGATCGCCAGCGTGCTGCGGATGTGGCTCAGGAAACCTACCTGAAGCTGGTTAAAATCGACGCCCAGGCGGTTCCGGTGTTGCATGCGCGCAGCTTCATCTTCCGGGTGGCGGGCAACCTGGCGATCGATGCCTTGCGGCGAGAGCGGCGGATCGCAGCGTGCCACGATGAAGGTGAGGGCGTTGTGAACGTGGCCTGCCAGGCACCCCCGCCGGAAGCGGCGTTGCTGGCCCATGAACGCTTGCAGATTCTTGACCAGGCGCTGTTGCAACTGCCGGCCAACGCGCGTCAGGCATTGCTGTTGAACCGGGTGGAAGGGCTGACGCAAAGGCAGGTAGCCCAGCGCCTGGGGGTGTCCGAAAGCATGGTGGCCAAGTACATCGGGCATGCCCTGCGCCACTGTCGGGGATGGTTGAAGCAGGCCGGTGTGGCTGCATCCGTGGCCGCGCTGGTGACAGCGCTGGTGGTTTGGCAGCAGGCGCCCGCGCTGCTGGCCGACTACCACACGGGCATAGGTGAGCGCCGGGTCATTATCTTGGCCGATGGCACGCGGGTGACATTGAACAGCGCCAGCGCCCTTGACGTGGCCTTTGACGAGCACGAGCGGCGCGTGGTGCTGGTGGCAGGCGAGGCGCTGTTCGAGACTGCGCCCGGGGCGCGGCCTTTTGTGGTCGAAACGGCGGCGCAGCGGGTGCGCGGCGATGCCGCACGCTTCAGTGTGCGCCGCGATGGCGGTGTGGTCCTGGCCCAAGGCACTGCGCAGGTCGGGGGGCAGCCTGTGGCAGTCGCCAGTGATGCCAGCACGCAGATGGCCTGGCAACGGGGCAAGCTGATCTTCAATGGCAGGCCGCTGGGCCAGGTGCTGGAAGAGCTGGAGCGTTACCGCCATGGCCGCATCGTGCTTTCAAACAGCCAGCTGGCAGCCATGGAGGTCAGCGGGGTGTTCGACCTCGATGACCCTCAGGCGTTGCTGCGTACCCTGGAACAGCGCTACGGCCTGACAGTCACCTACCTGCCATGGTTGGCGGTAGTGCGTTAAGCCGCCTGTGCGGGCTAACTGAAAAATACTTTCAATGGGGACTGCAAGTTCTTCCAGGCCAGATCGTCGTAGTGGGACTGATCAGCAACCTCTTCCCATTGACGACTTGCCTGGAAGCTCAATCGTGCATTTGAAGCCCATGCCCATCAACCGCCGCGGCGGTTACCTCCATCATGCTTTGATGTCCTGCAGCGCTGTGGCTTTGCTGGTCGGCCCGCTGCAGTTACAGGCCGCCAGCGCTGCGCAGCCTGCGCCACTGCAGGCCACACAGGTGCAGCTGAACGTCCCCGCCCAGCCCCTGGACCAGGCCCTGACGGCCTTTGCCGACCAGGCGGGTGTGCACCTGCTGTACACCACGGCCGACGTCGCCGGCCTTACCAGTACTGCCCTGCAGGGGCAGTACGGTGTGGAGCGGGCGCTGCAAGTGCTGCTGGCAGGCAGTGGCCTGCGCTGGCAGTTCACCGATGCCGGCACCATCACCTTGCGCAAGGCTGATGCCCCGCCGCAGGCTGTGAGCCTCAAGCCCATAGAGGTCAGCGTGGCGTCGCGCACCAGCACCGCCATCGCCGAAATCCCAGGTACCGTCTGGGTGGTTGACCAGCAGCAATTGCGCGAGCAGATCGACAGTGGCGTAAGCCTCAAGGAGGCCATCGGCAAGCTGGTCCCCGGCCTGGACCTGGCCCCGGAAGGGCGGACCAACTACGGCCAGAACATGCGCGGGCGCAATGTGCTGGTGATGATCGATGGGGTCAGCCAGAACAGCTCCCGTGGGCTGTCGCGCCAGTTCGACAGCATTTCGCCCTTCAACGTGGAGCGTGTGGAAGTGCTGTCCGGCGCCAGCGCCATCTACGGGGGCGGCGCTACCGGCGGCATCATCAACATCGTGACCAAGAAGGGCGAGCCCGGGCCGGCGCGCTTCGAAACCCAGCTTGGCGCCAGCAGCGGTTTCAACAACAGCGACGACCTCGCCACCCGCTTCGCCCAGTCGGTCAGCGGCGGCAACGACCGCTTCAACGCACGGCTGGGCGTGTCCGGGGAGCAGAACGAAGCGTTCTACGACGGTGCGGGCGACCAGATTTTCATCGACAACACCCAGACCGACCTGCAGTACAACCGCACCCTGGACCTGCTGGGTACCGTGGGTATGCAGTTCAACGACCAGCAAAGCCTGGACCTGCTGGCGCAGTACTACGATTCGGGCAACCACGGCAGCACCGGCATCTGGTTCCCCCACCTCAAGTACAACGCACCGTCGGACCTGGAGGACGCCGAACTGCGCAGCGGCTATTCGTCAGACCTCAACCCGCGCACCCGGCGCCTGTTGCTCAACGCCAACTACCACCACAGCGACGTGCTGGGCCAGGACTTCTACCTGCAAGCGTCCTACCGCAAGGAAGCCGACAATTTCTACCCGTTCCCTTACTACAACCGCGGTGCGCCGACCGGTTCACGAGGGGTGTATTTTGCCGGGTCCCAGCAGAACTTCGAGGTCACCAGCCTGAAGGGACTGTTCGCCAAACAGTGGGACACGTTGAAACTCACCTATGGCGTGGACGTTGACCGCGAGCGGTTCAATGCCGACCAGACCACCTTTGACGCCCGCACCTCGTCCGCCACCGGTGGCCTGGACCTGGACAAGACCGGCAAGGCGGCACGCTACCCCAGCTACCGGGTGGACGGCGTGTCGTTCTACGGGCAGCTGGACTGGCATGCCACGGACAACCTCACGTTCTCCGGCGGCGCGCGGCGTCAGCAGATGGACGTGGATGTTAGCAACTTCAAGGGGGTGCCGGGGGGCAGTAACGATTACCAGGTCAACCTGTACAACCTCGGGGCCATCTACGACTTCAAGAACGGCCATCAGCTGTGGACCAACTACGGCGAGGGTTTCGACCTGCCGGACCCGGCCAAGTATTACGGCAAGCCTGGCCTGAGCGTGGGTGACAACCCCCTGGCCGGTATCAAGAGCCGCCAGGTGGAGCTGGGCTGGCGCTACGCGGACCTGCAATGGGATGCGCAGGCGGCGCTGTATTACATCTGGTCGGACAAGATCATCAACGTCGATTCGCAAACGCTGACCATTGACGTGGAGGCTCAGAAGAGCCGTGATTTTGGTTTCGAGGGTGCGCTTACCCGTCATTTCCAGAGCGGCTGGGAGGCGGGTGGCACCTTGCACCTGACCCGTTCCGAAGAAGAGGCGGCCGGTGGCGGCTGGATCAAGCGTGATGCCCGCTATGCCTCGCTGTCCAAGGCCACAGCATTCGTTGGCTGGAAGGATGATGGCCGCAGCGCACGGCTGCAGGCCAACCGGGCGTTCAGCCTGAAGGACGATGCCGGGCACACGATCGACGGCTACACCACCTTCGACCTGCTGGGCAGCCAGGACACAGGCTTTGGCACATTCAGCGCCGGTATTCAGAACCTGCTGGACAAACAGTACAGCACGGTGTGGGGGCAGCGGGCTGCATTGTTCTATTCGCCTACCTACGGGCCGGCTTACCTGTACGACTACCAGGGGCGCGGGCGAACGTACACCTTGACCTGGAGCCTGGCGTACTGAGCACCCACCTTCGCGGCGCCTAGCGAGTTGGCGCCCGCCCCGAGCCGGTGCCCGTTCCTGCTTTCGTAGGAGCGAGCGCCAGCTCGCGATGCGCCGCAAAAGCGGCGCCCCCCAAAACCGCCCCCAGAAACATCAGGAATCATCTCCGCCCGCATTCTGCCTTTTGGCCCGAACCCTTTGCGCCGTAGGCTATCAAACCCCCAGGCGCAGCGTTTCGTACAGGAGGTGGAGCATGAAACCCCAATTTGCCATGCTATTGCTGGGTGCAGCCCTTTGCCTGCCGGTGCAGGCAGCCCCACAACCCGGGCTGCAGCCTGTCGCAGGCAGCAACAACCCCTACAACAGCCCCATCCAGCGCGCCAACCCCAATAGCCGCCAGGGCAGCGTTCCGGCAACGCCTGCGGTACGTGGCCCTTCCACGCAGCCCACACCACGCCCGCCCACGCTGGACAACCGCGGGATCGGTAACGGTGACAACCTGCGCCGCCAACAGCAAGCCCCCAACCTCGAACCCACGCGGCCCCCGCGCGACAACCCGCGCGCGCCTTGAGCCCTCTACCAAGCACTTGCCCTAAGGAACCCCGCATGTCCCGAGCAACCTGGCTAGTCACCCTCACCGCCGCTGCACTGTCACCGCTGCTGGCCCACGCCGCCGCGCAGCAGACGTTCAAAAGTGAAGAAGGCACGCTGACGGTAGACACCGTCGCCGATGGCCTGCGAAACCCGTGGGCGCTGGCATTCTTGCCGGGCGGCAAGGACCTGCTGGTGACCGAGCGCATGGGCAACCTGCGGGTCATCAGCGCCGAAGGCAAAGTGGGGCCGGCGATCAGCGGGGTACCGAAGGTCTGGACCGAGGGCCAGGGTGGCCTGCTGGATGTGGTGCTGTCACCCACGTTCGCCAAGGACCGCACCCTGTACCTGTCGTACGCCGAACAAGGCGATGACGGCAAGGGGGGGACGGCGGTGGGCCGTGGGCAACTGTCCGAGGACCGCGCCCGCCTGGAAAACTTCACCGTTATCTTCCGCCAGCAACCGAAGCTGTCCGAGGGCAATCACTTTGGCTCGCGCCTAGTGTTCGACCGCGACGGTTACCTGTTCATTGCCCTGGGCGAAAACAACCAGCGCCCCACCGCCCAGGACCTGGACAAGCTGCAAGGCAAGATTGTGCGCATTTTACCGGACGGCGAGGTGCCGAAGGACAACCCCTTTGTTGGCCAGAAAAACGTGCGCCCCGAGATCTGGTCCTACGGCCACCGCAACCAGCAGGGCGCAGCCCTGAACCCGTGGACGGGCAAGCTGTGGACCAACGAACACGGCCCGCGTGGCGGGGATGAAATCAATATTCCGGCGGCGGGCAAGAACTACGGCTGGCCGATCGCGACTCACGGCATCAACTATTCGATGCTGCCGATTCCGGAAGCCAAGGGCAAACATGTGGACGGCATGGTCGACCCCCACCATGTGTGGGAGAAATCCCCGGGCGTCAGTGGCATGGCGTTCTACGACAGCCCCGTGTTCACCGCCTGGGACCACAACCTGTTCATTGGCGCCCTGGCCACCGAGGAGCTGATCCGCCTCCAGCTGGACGGAGACAAGGTGGTGCACGAAGAGCGTTTGCTGGGCGACCTGAAGGCGCGCATCCGTGACGTGCGCGTTGGCCCGGACGGCTACCTGTATGTGCTGACCGATGCCAAGGACGGTGCGCTGTTGAAAGTGGGGCTAGCCCGCGACAATTGACCCGTTGGCATTGGCCGGCATGGGGCACGCGGGCGTGTACAATGCGCCATGGCCAACGACCCCCAAACCCTCTACCAGCAAGCCCTGAGCACCCAGGGCTTTGTTGCCGACCCCGCCCAGGCCTGTGCCGTTCAGGCCCTGCAGGCCTGCTTTGAGATGATCGAACGCGGCCGCGTTCCCGATGGGCTGTACCTTTGGGGCCCGGTGGGGCGTGGCAAGACCTGGCTGATGGACCAGTTTCACCGCTGCCTGCAGGTGCCAAGTCGGCGCCAGCACTTTCACCATTTCATGGCCTGGGTACACCAGCGCCTGTTCCAGCTCAACGGCACCCCAGACCCTCTGCTCGCGCTGGCGGCCGAGCTGGCAGGCCAGATCCGCGTGCTGTGCTTCGATGAATTGTTCGTCAATGACATTGCCGATGCGATCATCCTGGGGCGTTTGTTCCAGGTATTGTTCGACCGCGGCGTGGTGATCGTCGCTACCTCCAACCAGCCGCCCGACCAGCTCTACCGAGACGGCTTCAACCGCGAGCGGTTCTTGCCGGCCATCAAGGCAATCGAGCAGCACATGCACGTGTTGTCGGTGTCGGGCGAGCAGGATCACCGCTTGCATCCCGGGGCGCAGCGGCAGCGCTATTGGGTGGTGCCCGCCGGGCAGGTCAGCCAGTTTGCGGCCCTGTTCAGCCAGCTCAGCCCGGGCGACCCCGGTACCGATCAGCCTTTGGCCATGGGCAGCAGGCGGTTGCAGGTGTTGCGTCGCAGCCAGCACGTGATCTGGTGCCCATTCGCCAACCTGTGCGAACAGCCGTTCGCGACCGCCGAGTTCATGGCCCTGTGCGATGGGTTCACGGCCATCTTGCTTTCGGGTATTCCTGCCCTGGGCGGGCAGCAGCAGGCCGGCCGTATCGCCCGCGGTACCGAAGACGGTGCTGCGCGGGTAGCGGCGGGTGACCGGGAGTTGCCGGCGCTGTCGCCCAAGGACGATGCGGTGCGCCGCTTCATCGCCCTGGTCGACGAGTGCTACGACCGCCGAGTGGCCCTGTACCTGGAGGCACAGGTGCCGCTCGACCAGTTGTACACCGAGGGCTACCTGGCCTTCCCGTACCAGCGTACCCTCAGCCGGCTGAAGGAAATGCAGCTGCAACGTTTCGCCTGACGACGCCAGGCGCGGTGTTCAGCGCCCCAGCCAGTCGATCAGGGTGCGGTTGAACCGGACAGGTTCCTCGATCTGGGGTGCATGCCCCATGCCTTCGAAGGTGATCAGCTCCCCTTGGGGAATCAGCTTGGCGACGCGTGGGCCAAGCACGTCGTACTTGCCCAGCTTCGCCTTCACGTCCGCAGGTGCGATATCGCTGCCAATGGCCGTGGTGTCCTTGTCACCGATCAGCAGCAGCGTCGGCATCTGCAGGTGCTTGAACTCGTGATACACCGGTTGGGTGAAGATCATGTCGTAGATCAGCGCCGAGTTCCATGCCACCGCTTCATGCCCGGGCCCCTGGTTGAGCCCCACCAGCATCTGCACCCAGCGCTCGTACTGCGGCTTCCAGCGGCCGGCATAGTAGGTCTTGCGTTCATAGTCGCGCACGCCTGCTGCGTCCAGCTTGAGTTCGCGGGCATACCACTGGTCTACCGTGCGATAAGGCACCCCCAGAGCTTTCCAGTCTTCGAGGCCGATGGGGTTGACCATGGCCAGGCGTGTGACCTGCTGTGGGTACATCAGCGCGTAGCGGGTGGCGAGCATGCCGCCGGTGGAGTGGCCAAGCACGGCGCTCTGCTGGATGCCGAGGTGCTGCAGCAATGCATGGGTGTTGTCGGCCAGTTGCTGGAAACTGTACTGGTAATGCGCGGGCTTGCTGGAGGTACAGAAGCCGACCTGGTCGGGCGCGATCACCCGGTAGCCTGCCTTGCTCAGGGCATCGATGGTGGTTTCCCAGGTGGCGGCGCAGAAGTTCTTGCCGTGCATCAGCACGACGCTGCGGCCATTGGCCTGGCCTTGGGCGGGTACGTCCATGTACCCCATCTGCAGCACCTGGCGCTGGGATTCGAATTCAAAGTGCTTGAGCGGGTGAGGGTAGGTGAACCCTTCGAGCTGGGCACCGTAGGTGGGCGGTTCAGCGGCAATGGCCGAACTGCCGGCCAGGCAGGTCAGGGCCAGGGCGGTTGCGCGCAGCATGTGGCACTCCATGTCAGATCACGTAGGAAACGGCGACTGTACCAGCCGTTGGACACGGCGTAGTCGAGAAGGTGTTACCAAGCGTGAAACCAGCCCAGGGTGAGCATGACCAGCACGGCGTAGCGGCCGGCCTTGGCCAGGGTAACCAGCAGCAGGAAGCGCCACAGCGGTTCACCCATGATCCCGGCAATCAATGTGAGCGGGTCGCCGATCACCGGCACCCAGCTGAGCAGCAAAGACCAAGGGCCCCAACGCTGATAGCGGCGCTGCGCACGCGCCAATTGCGCGGGGCTGAAGGGGAACCAGCGCTTGTCGCGCAGGCGCTCGATGGCGCGCCCCAGCAGCCAGTTCACCACCGAACCCAACACATTGCCCAAGGTGGCGACCAGCAGCAGGGTTACCCAGGCTTCGGGCTGGCGCAGCAGCAAGCCGACCAGCACGGCCTCCGACTGCAGCGGCAGCAGGGTAGCGGCGCCAAAGGCGCTGAGAAACAGCGCCCACAGGCTGAACATCAGTAGCGGGCGACCACGGTGTCCTCGCCTTGCTGGGTGACCCCGATCACCTCATAGGCGTCCTTGCGCTCACCCATTTCCATGCCGGGTGACCCGACAGGCATGCCCGGCACCGCAACCCCCTTGAGGTCACTGCGCCCGGCCAGCAGGCGCACCTGCTCGGCGGGCACATGGCCCTCGACGAACTTGCCGTTGATCACGCCGGTGTGGCACGAAGCCAGGCGTGGCGCCACACCGAGGCGCTGTTTCACTGCGCTCATGTTCGGTTCAACGTGGTCATTCACGGTGAAGCCGTTTTCCTGCAGGTGGCTGATCCAGGCCTTGCAGCAGCCACAGTTCGGGTCGCGGTAGACATCGACGGTGTCGGCGGCCTGGGCGATGCCGGAGGCGGCCAGCAGGCCCAGCGTGAGCAGGTGTTTGCGCAGCATGATCAAAGCTCCTTGAGTGATGCGGGCGAAATACCGCCGACCGGGCCGGCAGCATAGCGCAGGCGCGGTTGCGGGGCAGCTTGCGATGCATGTTCGCCCGCAGCGCCTGTCAGCCTGCTGACGCATTCATTACAGCTTTGTCAGCTGGCAGCTCCGTCATCGGCAAGGTCACGCATCAGCAGGCCGTGCTCGAGCGCGACCTGTTCCGGAATCGGCAGGTACACCACGTGGCCGTCACCTGGCGCCACTGCAATGGCCTGCTGCTGGCGATTGCACAGCTGGTGCAGGTCGAAGTGATAGTTGCCGCGCGGCGTCATCAGCTCCAGGTGATCACCCACGGCAAAACGGTTCTTGACCTTGACTTCGGCCAGGCCGTCGATGCGCTGCCCGGTCAGCTCGCCCACGAACTGCTGGCGGTCGGACACCGAGTTGCCGCGCTGGTAGTTCTGGTATTCGTCGTGCACGTGGCGGCGCAGGAAGCCCTCGGTGTAACCGCGCTGCGCCAGCGATTCAAGGTTGCCCATCAACGCGCGGTCGAAGGGGCGCCCGTTCACGGCGTCATCAATGGCCTTGCGGTAGGACTGCACCGCACGGGCGCAGTAGAAGTGCGACTTGGTGCGGCCCTCGATCTTCAGCGAGTGCACACCCATGCCGGCCAGGCGCTCGACGTGCTGGATGGCACGCAGGTCCTTGGCGTTCATGATGTAGGTACCATGCTCGTCTTCGAACGCTGGCATTTCGGTGCCCGGGCGGTTGCTCTCCTGCAGCAGGAACACCTGGTCGGTGGGCGCCCCCAGGCCCAGCGTGGGCTGCACTTCGCGCACGATGTCGCCGGTCGCGTTTTCGCTGGCGGGTTTCACGTCGTACTGCCAGCGGCAGGCGTTGGTGCAAGTGCCTTGGTTGGCATCGCGCTTGTTCAGGTAGCCAGACAGCAGGCACCGGCCAGAGTAGGCCATGCACAGGGCGCCATGCACGAACACCTCCAGCTCCATGTCGGGCACCTGCTGGCGGATCTCGGCGATTTCTTCGAGCGAGAGTTCCCGCGAGAGGATCACCCGGGTAAGCCCCAGCGACTGCCAGAACTGCACGCTGGCCCAGTTGACGGTGTTGGCCTGCACCGACAGGTGCACCGGCATGTGCGGGAAGTGCTGGCGCACCAGCATGATCAAGCCGGGGTCGGACATGATCAACGCGTCGGGGGCCATGGCAATCACCGGTGCCAGGTCCTTGAGGAAGGTCTTGAGCTTGGCGTTGTGCGGGGCGATGTTGACCACGACGTAGAAGCGCTTGCCCAAGGCATGGGCCTCCTGGATGCCCAGGGCGAGGTTGGCGTGGTCGAACTCGTTGTTGCGCACCCGCAAGCTGTAGCGTGGCTGGCCCGCGTAGACCGCGTCGGCGCCATAGGCGAACGCATAGCGCATGGTCTTGAGGGTACCGGCTGGGGCCAGCAGTTCGGGCTTGGCAGTGGGGGTCATGGGCGCACCGGGTAAAGGGCGCGGATGCTAGCGCCTGGCGCGGGGTAGGTTATTGATCTGAATCAAGTGAACAACGGCACTTTTGGCAGTGCCGCGCGCACTAATATGCCAGTAACCCTCCGAGGACCGGAAATGAACGAAACCGCTTTGCAGAACAAAGCCCTGGCAGTGCTCCTGGCGCTGGTGACCATCGCCTTCGTGTGGATCTTGCTGCCCTATTACGGCGCCATCTTCTGGGCGGTGATTCTTGGCATCCTGTTTGCGCCTTTGCAGCGCAACCTGTTGATCCGCTTCGGGCGGCGGCGCAACGTGGCCGCCGGCGTGACCACGCTGATCTGCCTGCTGGTGGCGGTACTGCCGGTCATCGTCACCAGCGGCCTGCTGGTGCAGGAAGGCGCGTCGCTGTACCAGCGCATCCAGAGCGGGCAGCTGGACATTGCCGGGTACGTCGCGCGGGGCAAGGAGATGCTGCCGGCCTTCGCCCAGACGGGCCTGGACAACATGGGCATGGGCAACCTGGGGGCCTTGCGCGACAAGATCACCACCTGGGCCTCCGAGGGCAGCCAGATTCTCGCCAGCCAGGCGTTCAGCTTCGGCCAGGGTACGTTCGATTTCGTGGTCGGCTTCGGCATCATGATGTACCTGCTGTTCTTCTTCCTGCGCGAAGGCGCCGAGGTGGCCCGGCGCGTGCGCATGGCGGTGCCGCTGCCTGAGCACCAGAAGCGCCGCCTGCAGCTGAAGTTCAAGCGTGTGGTGCGTGCCACCGTCAAGGGCAACGTACTGGTAGCGATTACCCAGGGCGCGCTGGGTGGCTTCATCTTCTGGGTACTGGGTATTCCCAGTGCGCTGGTGTGGGCGGTGATGATGGCGTTCCTGTCGTTGCTGCCTGCCGTGGGCGCGGGCATTGTCTGGGGCCCCGTGGCGATCTACTTCCTGATGACCGGTGCAATCCTTCAGGGGGTGATATTGACCGCCTTCGGGGTATTGGTGATCGGCCTGGTGGATAACCTGTTGCGGCCGATTCTGGTAGGCAAGGACACGCGCATGCCAGACTACCTGATCCTCGTATCTACCCTGGGTGGGCTGTCGGTGTTCGGGCTCAACGGCTTCGTGATCGGGCCATTGATCGCGGCGCTGTTCATCTCCAGCTGGGCGATTTTCGTGTCCAACAAGCCGCAGGTGCAGTTACCCCAGTAGCCTTCACCCCAGGCTGCCGAGCAGGGCATTGGCCTGCGCCGTCTGGGGCATTTCGCCGGCTGCCAGGCGGCGGTTGATGTCATCCACTACGGCCGGCAGCCCGTTGAGCGTATCGACCAGGTAGTGGGGTTGCGCCCCTTCGAACAGGGCCGCGATGCGCATGCGCTGGTGCTGCAGTTGTTCGCCGGTCAGTGCCTGGTAGCCCTCCCAGCTCAGGCCCAGGGCGTTGCCTGAGCACATCAGGGCGACGGTCCACATGCCGGCACGCCGGCCTTCCAGAATACCCGGCAGCGTGTCGTCGACCTTGACGCACGCTGCAACGTCCTCGATGCCCAGCGCGATCACGTTGGCCAGCGCCTGGGCCGGCCAGGGGCGGCCGTTGGGTGTTTCATCCGTGGCTACCACGTGGTCGGCCACGTAACCGCTGCTGGCAGCCAGCGCGACCACCCTGTCCATCACGCGCTTGGGGTAGCCAGAGCATGAGCCGATCTTGAGGCCGCTCGCGCGCAGGCGCTTGAGCGTGTGCAATGCGCCGGGAACCAACGCCGAGTGCAGTGCGATCTTGTCGATCTGCAGGGGCATGAAGCGTTGGTAGATGGCCGTGACGTCTTCATCAGTAGGTAGCCGGCCAAAGGCTTGGCAATACTGTGAGGCGATGGTTGGCACATTGCACAACGTGCGGATGTGGTCCCATTTGCCCATGCCCATCGGGCCGCGGGCTTCTTCGAGTGTAAGGCTGACGCCGAATTCGGCGAAGGCCTCGACAAAAATCTGGGTAGGGGCAAAAGAACCGAAGTCGACTACGGTGCCGGCCCAGTCGAGGATGGCGGCCTGTAATTGCGCAGGGTTGCTGTAGTTCATGGGTGCTGTTTCCAGATAGTCGATGGGGGTCAGATGTACCGGATGTGCAGGTCACGAAGTACCTCTGCTACGGCGTTCACCGCTGCCTGCATGCGGTCCTGCGATACCGCGCCGATGCAGCCGACGCGGAAGGTGTCCACCTCGGTCAGCTTGCCTGGGTAGAGAATGAAGCCCTTGGCCTTGACCCCTTCGTAGAAGTCCTTGAAGCGATAGCGGGCATCGCGCGGCGCATGGAAGGTGACGATGATGGGTGCCTGGACTTCAGCGGGCAAAAAGCGGCGCAGCCCCAGCTCAGCCATACCATGCAGCAGGCATTCGCAGTTTTCGGCATAGCGGCGCGCCCGTGCGGGCAGGCCGCCTTGCTCGGCATACTGCTGCAGGGCTTCGTGCAGGGCAGCCACCACGTGGGTGGGAGGTGTGAAGCGCCATTGGCCGGTGCTGGCCATGTAGGCCTGCTGGTCGCAGAGGTCCAGCGCCAGCGAGTGGGCATTGCCTGCCGCGGCCGCCAGCGCGTGCTTCTGGGCGAGCACGAACGCCATGCCCGGCACCCCCTCCAGGCATTTTCCCGAGGCGGCGATCAGCGCTTCGAAGGGTGTGCTGCTGGCGTCTATCGGGATGGCGCCGAACGAGCTCATGGCATCGATGATCAGGCGCTTGCCATGCCTGCTCACCACCTGTGCGATCAGCTCCAGCGGGTTGCGGATGCCGGTGCTGGTTTCGCAGTGAACCAGCACCACATGGGTGACATCGGCGTGCTCAGTGAGCAGCCGATCGACCTGCGCGGCGCTCACAGCCTGGTCTTCGGCGGTTTCGAACGGCAGGCAGGTGCGCCCGAGTACCCGGCAGATGTTGGCGATGCGGCGGCCGTAGGCGCCATTGATCAGCACCAGCACCTTGCCTGCGCGGGGTACCAGGGTACCGATGGCCGCTTCTACCGCGAACGTGCCGCTGCCTTGCAGCGGTACGCAGTGATGGGTGGCGTTGGCGCTGGCGATGGCCAACAGTTGTTCGCACACGCGGTGGGTGATGCGGTTGAAATCCTCGTCCCAGGAGCCCCAGTCCACCAGCATGGCCTGGCGGGTGCGCAGGGAAGTGGTGAGGGGGCCGGGGGTCAAAAGAGTGGGCGCGGTGCTCATGGGGGATGCCTCGTCAGCAGTGGCCGTGGTTGTGGCATGAGGTTGCAATCGGTGCGGCCATCAATCAAATTGCTTGTTCCGATGCCAGCCATAAGCCAGGCCGATATCCATGAATTTGTTTCAGCTCCGCGCGTTCGACGCCGTGGCCCGCGAGGGCAGCTTCACCCGCGCCGCTGCGCGCCTGTTCATCAGCCAGCCGGCCGTTACCGGGCATGTGAAGGCACTGGAAGAGCACTACCAGGTCACGTTGTTGCGCCGCACTGCCAGGCGGGTGGAACTGACCGAAGCGGGCGTGCGGCTGGCAGCCGTGACACGGGCGATGTTCGGCCTGGCCGACGAGGCGAAGGCCATGCTCGAAGCCAACCAGCAACTGCTGAGTGGGCGCCTGGAGGTGGCTGCCGACAGCCCGCACCGCGTCATGCCGATTCTGGCGCAGTTGCGCCAGGCTCACCCGGGTGTCACCGTCAGCCTGCGCCTGGGCAATGCGCGTGAAACCCTGGCGGCCTTGCTCAGCGAGCACGTCGATGTGGCAGTGCTCACAGACACCGAGCCGCACAAGGCGCTCTACCTCCAACCGCTGTGCCAGTCCCGTATTTGCGCCCTGCTGCCGGCCGGCCATGCCTGGGCTGCGAGCGCTGGCGACCTGCCGCTCAGCAGGCTCGATCAGCAGGCCATGGTGCTGCGCGAGCAGGGTTCCACTACCCGCCGCACCTTCGACGAGGCTTGCGCCGTGGCGCGGCTACAACCGCGTGTGCTGCTGGAATTGGGCAGCCGGGAAGCTGTGGTCGAGGCAGTGGCCGCCGAGCTGGGCATCGGTATCGTCTCGTCCACCGAAGCCCCCCACGACCCGCGCGTGGTGGTGCGCCCGTTGAGCGGTGCAGCGTTGGTCAACCAGCATTGGGTGGGCTGCCTGGAGCGGCGGCGGGGGCTGCGCTTGATCCAGGTGTTCATGGACGTGTCGCAGGCACAGCGGGCGGGCTAGGACGCGGTTCCGCCTGCCCAGGTTGTGGCGGATGGGCAAAGGTGCCGGGCTATCAACCATCTGGAGCCCACCATGGCCAACCCTGCCGCCACCACCGATCACATCGACGGCTTCATTGCCGAACACCTGCCCGACTGGTTGCACGCTGCCTCGGTCGAGCAGATCGTCGCCCTGCGTACACGTTTCGAAGACCACCGCGTCATCGAGCAGCGCCTTCAGACGGTCTTCAACCGCCTGGTCTCACCGGAACACTTCGCCCGGGCAGCACTGACCGAAATGCTCGAGCAGACATTCAAGCTCAAGCTCGACCTTGCCCACACGTTGTGGCGCGAGCGCTGGGAAAACTACAGCCTCATGGGGGGCGAGTCACTGCGCAACCATGATACCTACGACCCGGCCATGAGCCACTTGATGCAGAACTTCCCGTCAGGCGCCAGCTTCAATTCCAAAACTGGCCTGGTCTCTGTTGCCCATCGTACTGCCGCCAACCCCCCGGAGGTACTTGTAGACACCGCGCAGCTGGCCGTGGCGTGTCGCAAAGCGGATGTGGGCAAGCGCTACCAGCAGTACCTCGACGGCTTTCTGGATAACTCGGTTACCACATTCATGGCGCAGGACCAGCGCAAGCGCCTGGCCCTGGCAGTGGAGCTGGCAGGGTTGCAGCAAGGCATCGATGAAGCGGATGTCGCCAACCTCGAACACACGCTTGGCGAACTGCCCGTCGCCAACGCCAAGCACCCCGCAGTCTTGGTCAAGCACCTGTATGTGCTTGGCCATGCCATGCTCAATGGCCTGCTGATCGAGCTGTCGGACGCGGGCGCCCCCGAGCATGCCCGCCCCACGGCAGGCTTGCTGCTCTACCTGCCGCATCTGCCACTGCAACGGTTTGCAGACCTGGGCGCCTTGAACGCGCACATGGCCACCCTGCTGCGTAACCCCCACAACTATCCGGTGCTGCTCGCCCAGGTTGCGTTGAGCGAGCGGGTTGCATTCGAGGGGCTGCTGAAAAAGCGCCTGAGTGATCCCGTGCCAGACCTGGAAGTCACCGGCAAGCCAGCGGGTACGCCGTTGTTCAGGGAACTGGCTGGCCTGCACGTGCAGCGCATCAAGGATGACGCCCGGTTCATCCTGGTGCCGGTGACCGATGTGGATGCGCAGCAACGGCTCCATCGCCTGCAAACCCTGGGAGCGGTTGGCCTGAACCTGCTGCAGATGGCCTCGATGTTCGTGCCGCAACTGGGCACTCTGATGCTCGCGGCGACGGTTGGGCAGGTGATCGAGGAGGTGTACCAGGGGGTGAACGACTGGTCCCGGGGCCACCAGCATGAAGCCTTGGAGCACATGCTGGGCGTAGCCGAAGTAGTGGCGGTCAACGCGTTGGGCGCTGCGGGCGGGCACGCGGTCGCTCGCTCGTTCAAACGCAGCGCGTTCGTCGATGAACTGGTACCGGTGGAACCCAATGCTGAAACGGCGAACCTGTGGTCGCAAGACATCAAGCCGTTCCGGGCGGCACAGGTGCCCAGCCGGGCTTTGCGTGGGCGTGACGGGCTGTTCCACTACGGTGACCGGCGCTGGTGGCTGAACGAGGGCCACTACCACGAGGTTCACAGGGACCCGCTCTCGCGCCAGTGGCGGCTGTTGCGCACTGACAGGCAAAAAGGTTTTGCGCCCACCCTGCAATGGAATGGGGAGTACGGTTGGCGCCTGTCGTGGCAACACCCTCAGGAGTGGCATGGTCAGGCAGCGCTGCTGGGGCGCTTGTGGCCGATCTCCCACGATTTCGATGCCGAGCGGATCAGCCAGGTGCTGAGCATTGCTGACGTCGATGAGCCCGCGCTGCGTCGGTTGGTCAGTGAGCAGCGTGTCATGCCTGTGCATTTACGTGACACCTTGGAGCGTTTTGCTGCCGACCGGCGCATCGACGAATTCTTCCGTTCCCTGCAGGTTGGCCAGGAGGTGCCTGACACACAGCTGCTGCAATGGTGCTCCGAGCAATTGGCCACCCTCCCGTCGACCCAGGATGCCAAGGTGCAGGCGATTCGCCAGCAGGCGCCGCCGCTACGTGAAAAACTGATGTTGCACCTGACCGACAAAGGCCAGGGCACGGCGGGCATGGACGTCATCCAGCGGGATTTCCCCGGTTTGCCACGTGCTTATGCCGCCGATCTGCTGCTCAATGCCAGTGCCGACCAGCAGGTACGCCTGAGCGCCACCGGTCGGTTGGACCTGGCCATGGCGGAGGCTGCCCGCCTGGCCCTGCAGAACGCCAGAGTGTGTCGAGCATTGCAAGGGCTTTATCTGAACAACGCGTACCATCCAGACACGGCGTCGCTGGTGTTCGCATTGCTGAGAAAGAGCCCGGGCTGGCCGCAGCAGGTCAACGTTCAGGTGCGCGAGGGTGGTGCCGGTGGGCGGTTGATCGCCGAGCTTCACCCGTCTGATTCGGCCAACCCGCCCAAGGTGCTGGTATGGGGTGCGGGCAAGATGACGGTGCATCAGAGCGGCCGGCCACTGGAACTTGGCCAGGGCGGCGGTGGGGGATTGCTCCAGGCGCTTTTGGACTGCTTGCCTGCAGCAGACAGGGCGCGCCTGGGCTGGGCGGGCGAGGGCGGTGTGGCTGCGCTGCGTGACAGCTTGCAGCAGCGCCTGCCGACGGACCGCGCTGCACTGCGTCGTCTGATGGGTATCGAAGCGATCAAGCCCACATTCCGCTCCCCCGACCGGCTGCCCGATCGGCGCTTCGGGTACTTGCTCAGTGGCCGGGGCACGGGCAACCACCTCGCCGAGCGTACCCTGCAGGACCGTGTGCGCAGCCTTTACCCAGGCTTCAGCGAGCGCCAGCTGGAACTGTTTCTGAATGTGCTTGATGAGCAACCAGGCTCGCCCTTTACGGTTTTGCTGGACCTGGAGCGTGAATACGCACAACTCGACCAGGCGCTGGACCGGTGGACGGTCGACACGGCGGGCGCTGCCAGGCGCCCACAGCGGCGCATGGTCGCCGATGAGCTGCGCCGGTGCTGGCGCTTCCAGGGCCTGGCAGGCAGACGCCAACCCAATGGTGACCCGGGCATGGTCCTGGTGCTTTCCGGGATAGGCGCCGGAGATCTACCGGACCTGAGCGGGCAAGGGGGCCTCACTCATGTCAGTGAACTCAGCCTGGCGAACATGCAGCTGAGCGAAGTGCCGGCCGGGTTCATGTATCCATTTCGCAACGTGCGTGCGCTGAACGTGGACAACAATGCCCTGACCACATTGCCGCAAGCACTCAGCCGGCTGTTGCATCTGCAGGAGCTGATGCTTTCACGTAACAACCTGCATCTGGATGCCTCACATTTCGAGGTGCTGGCAGGTATGTCCAGGTTGAGTGTGCTGGATCTCAGCGAGAACCCCCTGGGCAGCTTCGGGCTGGCGCTGGACCGTTTGCCGCGCCTACGACAGCTGGGGCTGAGGGGGGCAGGCCTGACGGAGGTCCCGTCGCACCTGGAACACGCTGTATCGCTTGAGTACGTCGACCTGCGTGACAACCATATCACTGAGCTGCCGGCCTCGCTGAATGCGCAGCGGGCACAGTGGCGGCAACGAATCGCCCTGGCGGGCAACCCTTTGCCGGACATTTATCGAGACCTGTGGATCGATGCAAGCCGCACCTCCGACAGCGAAGCCAGCAGCGATGGGGATGCGTTTCACCTGAACCGCTGGATGGAGCACCTTGACGCCGAGGCGCGAGCCCTGCGAACGGCCCAGTGGAACCGCCTGCTGACCGAGCCCGGCAGTGGTGATTTCTTTACCTTGGTGGGTGAGCTCACAGACACCAGCGACTTCCGCCTGGCACGTGGAGACCTGGAAGCGCGACTGTGGGCGATGTTTGACACAATCGAGCAGCACACCGGCCTGCGTGAGCAGACCTTTACCCTGGCCAGCGAGCCGCGCACATGTGTGGACAGCGTGATCTCAAGCTTCGGGCTGCTGGAGGTCAGGTTGCTGAGCGCGGCAGTGGAAGGGGCCGCTGGCGGTGATGCCGAGGGAGAGCTGCTGAGCCTTGCCCGGCGTTTTTTCCGTCTTGACCAGGTCGAGGCGTATGCAAGGCAGGCGATGAGCCAGCGCGAAACCGGTGGGGAGAATGTCGACCAGATCGAGGTCAGCCTGGCCTACCGGGTAGGGTTGGCCAGCAAACTGGACTTGCCGGGGCAGGCGCGGACCATGGAGTTCGAGTCTACCGCGGGTGTTAGCCAGCAGGATCTTGATGCTGCCGAGGCCCATGTGCGGCAGGCCGAGGCCAGCGATCAGCTGGTAACGGACATCAGCGAGCGAGGCTTCTGGAGCGATCACTTGCAGGCGCGCCATGGCGCTGTGTTCGAAGCAATCCGCGAGCCCTTCGCCGAACAGATGGAACGCTTGTACGCCGACCGGCAAAGCATGATCGACGCGGTATACGATCGCCGCGCCAAAGCCATTGCCAAGGCCTGTGACAGTGCAGTCAAGGCCAAGATGCTGGAGCTTACCCGCCAGGCCTTGGCCAGGCAGGCCGAGGCTTCGTTGGGCTGATTTGATGTGCGCGATACCGTTGGCGAGCCTGCTGCGGCCCACCACCGGTTCACGCGCCAGGGTGGTGTTTTTTCGCCGTCGCTTTAAGATGGCTGGCATCGAGCAATCTGGGCAAGCGATGAGCGACAAAGACACCATTTCCATGCAACTGGTGCGTGAGGCGCTGCTGCAGGCCTGCCCGCAAGGTTGCCCGGTTGCGGGGCTGCTGAGCAAAGCCGGGATTGACCCGCAGTTGCTGCATGAAGCGAATGCACGGGTGCCGTCGACGGCCTATGCGCGCCTGTGGCGTCTGTTGGCACGACGCTGTAACGACGAGTTCTTTGCGATGGACCCGCGCGGCCTGCGCAGCGGTAGCCTGGCGTTTTTGTGCCGGGCGAGCATGGCCCAGCCCACCGTCGAGGCAGGGCTGGACACAGCCCTGGACTTTCTCACGCTGATGCTCGAGGACCTGCAGCCAAGCCTGGTTCGCCAGCACAGCCTGGCCGAAATCGTCATCAACGAGCCCCGTGATGAGCCGCGCCGGGCCTTCACCTACTTTACCTTCTGGATGATCGTGCACGGTGTGGCTTGCTGGTTGGCGGGGCGACGCATCCCTATTCTGGCCATTGAACTGCGCTGTGCCGAGCCCCCGTTCTGCGATGATTACCGGGTCATGTTTTCTGAAAACCTGCAGTTCGGGCGCCCGCGAACGCGCATGATCATTGCCGCAGACTGCCTGGCCCAGCCCATACGGCGAAGCGAAAGCGAGCTGCAGCGGTTTCTTGCGCAGGCGCCAGGCAACATTCTGGTCAAATACCGGGACCCTGCCAGCCTGGCTCAACGGGTACGCCACGGCTTGCTGGCCAGGCACCCGTCTTCATGGCCAGATGCCGATGAACTGGCGCGGCAACTGTGCCTGTCTGCCTCCACGCTACGTCGCCGGTTGGCGGACGAAGGCCACAGTTACCAGGGGCTGAAGGACAGCGTGCGGCGGCAACTGGCAATCGCCTGGCTGGCCGAAGGGCAGTTGGACATGTTCGAAATTGCGGCGCGGCTGGGCTTCGCGGATGCCAGCTCGTTCTACAAGGCGTTTCGCAAGTGGTTTGGTTGCAACCCAGGGCATTACCGCAGCCTTGTGCTGGGTAATGACGAGGTGAGTGAGGGGGTGTTTCCTGCTGCCGGTCAGTAGGTAAGGGCGACAGAGTTGGGTGGTCAGCCCTCTTTCTGGACCAAGCCTCATGACCGACCGCGCAACGCCCCCGCTCTCCACTGCACAGCGCAACGCCAAGATGGCACGTGCTGCCCATGATTTCATCGGCGCCCGCCTGCCCGCATGGCTGAAGCAGGCATCGCCAGCCCAGATCAACCGCCTGCGCGATCGTTTCAAGGCGCATCACGCCAGCCAGGCGCACGTACGCTCTGCCACACGCCGATTGATTCCGTTACAAAGCTTTGCCCAGCTGCACATGCAACGCCTGGTCGAGGGTCTGCCGGGCAGCCCGGGCCTGGAAAAACTGCAGTGGCTCGAAATCCGTCGCAGGTTCACGGTGCCACCGGGGGTCGCCCTGCCGGTGCAAGCCGTCATCGAGTGGCGAGAACCTGCGGTGTTGCGGTTGATGCAGAATTTCGAAGACAAGGCCAGTTTTTATCAGGGCAGTGGCTTGGTGATGGAAGGCGAGAGTACCCCGCTTTCCGGGGATACCGAGGCCTTGGTGCTGGCCTGCCGCAGGCTGGATGCTGGTGAGCTTTATCAACGCCTGCTGACGCAGGTGTTTACCGAGCAGGCCTGTGAAGCGTTGGCCCAGGACAAACGTGCAGCCCTGAGCCTGGCGACCGAAATTGCCGCACTGCGCGGTGACCTTACCGCGCCTCAGCAGCTTGCACTCGCGCACATCGCCAGCAGCGATGCGGGCAGCCTGGACCTTCATGGGTATCCAGGCCTGTTCAGTGTGCTGGGGCACACCTTGGCCGATGCCTTGCTGATCCAGCTGCGCGATGCACGCGGTAACGACCAGGGTCTGGTCTTGTACCTGCCCAGCGATCCCACGCAGGCCTTACGCTACTTTTCCTCTGCTGCACGGATGAACGCCGCATTGGCCGATGCCTTGCGCGAGCCGGGGTACCGTAGCTATCTCAGCCAGTTGGTGGCCGTGCAGGACCGCGCCGCATTTTTGCAGTTGCTGGGTAAACGGCTGGCCGACCCCGTGCCAGACCTGGCGATGGAGGGCGTGCCTCAGGTCGGGGATATTTTCAGCATGCTGGTCACGCAGCAGGTACAACGGGTAAAGGACGATGCCCGGCTATTACTGGTGCCCACCGCGCAGGTCGATCAACAGGCGTCGGCAAGGTTGCGCGAGCAGTGGGTATCTGTCGGCCTGGGCCTCGCCAACCTGGCAGGGCTGTTCATCCCGCTGGTCGGGGCCATGTTGCTGGGGCAACTGGTGGTTCAGACGCTTGCTGAGGTTTTCGAGGGCGCAGCCGACTGGTACCACGGGCACCAGCATGAGGCACTGGAACACATGTTGGGCGTAGCAGAAACGTTGGCGGTGACGGCAGCGGTTGCAGCAGGCGTGAACATCACGGCCCGCGGTTTCGCCGCCAGTGAATTTGTTGAAGGCTTGGAACCGGTTGTGCTCGGCGACGGCCGCAAGCGGCTGTGGGCCAATGACCTGAAGCCTTATGCGCTGACGCCAGATTATCCTCAACTGTCTGCGGATGGGCTGTACCGGGATCAGGGGCACAGGTTGCTTCGCGTCGGCCAGCACTACTATCCCGTGCACCGCCCGCAAGGCGATGGCCCTTGGCGTATTTGCCACCCTCGACGCCCAGGCGGCTATGGGCCGAGCATCGAGGCATTTGGCAGCCGCAGTTGGCGATTGACCGATACACGCCCGCTTGAGCAGCCGAACCCTGGGGAGTTGCTCAACAGCCTGTGGCCCTTGCACAGCCCGCTGGATGAAACGGACGCCTCCCGCGTTCTGCGTGCAGCAGGTGTCGACATGGATGAGCTGCGCGGTCTGCAGGTGGAGTGCCGGGATACGCCTGCAAACCTGCACGATACCCTGCTGCGGTTTAGCGCTGACAGGCGTATCGGCAATTTCTTCGCGGGGCTGCAGGCAGGTTCGATACCCCGCGATGATGCTCAGGTTCTAGCGTGGTGCCTCAACGAGCGTGGCATATCGCTGGAGGCCGATGCCCGTGATGAACTGCTGGCCGCGGCACCTCGGCTACGCAGGCGTCTGTTCGATCATTTGTGCCGCCAGGAGGCTGACGGCGACCCACTGCTGGCGGTGATGGCGCAAGACTTGCCAGGGCTGCCCGTAACCTATGCCCAGGCATTGGTCCATGAAATGGGCGCCGCTGAACGACAGCTTGCGTTGGCCGAAGGCAAGTTGCCGTTGCGTAGCCTGCGGCAGGGCGCAGCGCTGTTGCGCGTGGCTCGGCTGAATCGCGCTGTCTGCGGCTTGTATCTGGATCATGCCTATTGCGATGAGGCCGGTGAGCTTGTGTTCGCATTGTTGGCCCGGCAGGAAGGTTGGCCGCCCCGATACCTGGAACTCTGGAGCATGGATGATCCAGGGCGTCGTATCGCTGTGTTGGGCGAGCCGAGGGGGAATGCAGCTGTGCTGAGGGTGGTACACCGGGGTGGGCTTTTCCAGTTACGCGAAGAGGTGGCCCCAGGCTATGGTGCGTTGGTGCATGAGTCGGGCAGCCTGTTCGAGTGCCTGGTGGCGGTGTTGACGCCTGCGCAATCAGAAGGCCTGGGGCTTGCGGGCATCCAGCCGGTCACGGCGTTGCGCAAGCAGTTGATCAAGCACCTTCCGGCCAGCCACGACGGGATCGCCCGCGTGCTCGGGTGGGCGCCCCAAGCCCGCTGGTTCAACCCTGGTCGGCGCATGCCCGACGGCCGTGACGGCTACCCATTAAGTGGGCGCTTGCCTCGGTACCCAAGCCCCCAGCGCGTACTGCGCGAGCGTTTACGTAATCTGTACCCAGGGTTGGACGATACCCAGATCGATGAGCAACTGAACCGCTTGCTGGAAGGGCAGCGCTCTGTCTACGACGCTTTGCTTGAGCTGGAGGAGGACTTTGCCGACCTTGAACGGCATCTGAACCGATGGGCCAGCTTCGAGTTCGACCCTGCACGCCAAGCTGTGCGCCAGCAGGTGGCGGCGCGGCTGCGCCGGGCATGGCGGCTGCAAGGGGAACCCTGGGGCAGCGACGGGCAGGGCCAGCGGCTGAGCCTGATCAACCTGAACCTGGCCAGCCTGCCGGAGTTGCCCGGGCACATCGATTTCCCCCAGATCAGGGCGCTGGTGGTCCGCGACGTACCCATCACCCATGTGCCTACAGATTTTCTTCGTGCATTCAGTGGCCTGCGTGAGCTGACCCTTTCCAACAACCGCCTGTTGCAGGTACCGGTCGGCCTCGCTTACCTTGTAGAGCTACGCACGCTGCGTCTGGGGCACAACCGCATTCGTCTGAACCGCAATGCCCTGGATGTAATGAATGGCCTGCCCCACCTGCGCTCGCTGGACTTGAGCTACAACCCGCTTGGGGCCTTCCATGTGCGCTACAACCAGTTGCCACACCTGGTTGAGCTGAACCTGCGCCATTGCCAACTGGGTGAATGGCCATCCGGGCTGGAGCTGTGTGCAGGCCTGGAACGGGCAGACCTGCGGGACAACCAGTTGGGTCTGGTGCCGCAGGCAATCCTTTCAATGCCCCACGTGCAACGGCTCGGCCTGATGGTCGACCGTAACCGCTTGAGCATGGCAGACATTCAGCAGCTCTTCGCACTCGACACCATCGCCGAGCACTTCCACTTGCCTGAGGCCCGGCGGGCCATCGAGCCGACGGCTACCCGTCAGCTTTGGCTGGATGCCATCGATTTGCAGCAGACGCCTGGCCGGCAGGCGCTGTGGGACCGCGTCATGGCAATGCCGCGCAGTGGCGGCCTGCTCAGAGTGCTCAGCCGCCTGCAGGATACTGGCGACTACCAGCAAGCCTCGTTCTACCTTGGCGAGCGAGTCTGGTCGGTACTTGAAGCGATTGATGGCAACGCTCAATTGCGACAGCGCGTCTTCAGCCTGGCCGAATTGCCGTTGACCTGTGCCAACACGGTCGCTGACCGGTTCTGTGAGCTGCAACTGAGGGTGCTGGCCGAGGCGGCCGAGCATTATACGCTGCCGGACCGAACCAATGACCTGCTCATGCTCGGCCAGCAGTTGTTTCGCCTGGAACGGCTGGAGCAGGTGGTCAGGCGCGATATCCTGCAGCGGTTGGCCGCTCGCGAATGGGTCGACCAGATCGCGCTCAGCCTGCAGTACCGCGTGCGTTTGCGGGTGCGGCTGAACCTGCCGTGCCAGCCCCGGGCGATGCGCTACGAGGAGGCCGCCAACGTGACTCAGGCCCAGCTCGACCAGGCCTGTCAGGAGGTGCTGTCGGCGCAGCCGCCTGACGCACTGGCTGTCAGCCTGGCCCAGCGTGCGTTCTGGGAGCGTTGCATGGAAACCCTGCATCCCCAGGCCTTCGCGTCACTCGATATAAATCTGGCCGCCCGACGCGCTACCTTGGCTGCGCGACAAGGCGAGTTGCCTGCTGATCAATACCAGTTGGAGTGGGACGACCTTGAGATCGAGCACGCTGGGAATCGACAGATGCTTGTTCAGGAACTGACGCGGCAGTTGCTGTTGGGCCGGGAGCGGGGCCTGGGCTGACGCCCTCAGCGGCCAAACCGGTCAGCCACATTGACAGCTTTGGCCATTGCCCCAGCGCCTGGCCGGCGCGAACATCGTCGGACCACTCCAACAAAAACAAGCCAGGAGTCCGACGATGCGTGATTACGCCGAGGCTGCCCGTTCGTTCAATTATTTCGACACTGCAAGCGCTGCGCTGCACGGCAGCCTCGACGCGCTCAATGCCTGCGTCGAGTGCTGCGATCGCCATGTCGGCAGTGGCAAGCTGGCCCTGCATTGGGAAGACCGCGATGGCAATACCGAACAGTTGAGTTTCGAGCAACTGCAGGCGCTTGCCGCTCGGTTTGCCAGCGTGCTGAGAGCACAGGGCGTGGTAGCCGGTGACCGGGTGGCGGGGCTGTTGCCGCGGACTCCGCAACTGCTGGTGACGATTTTGGCCACCTGGCGCCTGGGCGCCGTTTACCAGCCGCTGTTCACCGCTTTCGGGCCGACGGCCATCGAGCACCGCCTGCACCAGTCGCACGCCCGGGTGGTGGTCACCGACAGCCATAACCGCTTCAAGCTGGACGATGTCCAGGCTTGCCCGCTGATCATCACGGTCAATGCCCGTAACGGTGAGCTGGACTTCCAGCAGTGTCTGGAACAGACGCAACAGGGGTGCGACCCGGTGATGCTGACGGGCGACGACCCGTTTCTGCTGATGTTTACGTCCGGCACCACCGGGCCTGCCAAACCCTTGCAGGTCCCCCTGAAGGCAATCGTTGCGTTTCAGGGCTACATGCGTGACGCCATCGACCTGCGCGGCGAGGACAGGTTCTGGAACCTGGCTGACCCCGGCTGGGCGTATGGCCTTTACTACGCTGTGACCGGGCCGTTGTCGCTTGGGCATGCCACCACTTTCTATGACGGGCCGTTCAGCGTGGAGAGCTGCGCACGGGTGATCCGCACACGGGGTATCACCAACCTTGCCGGTTCGCCGACGGCCTACCGCCTGCTCATCGCTGCGGGCGAGCAGTTTTCTGCACCGGTCAAGGGTTGCCTGCGGGTGGTCAGCAGTGCCGGCGAGCCGCTGAACCCCGAGGTTATCCGCTGGTTTGGCAACGAACTGGGTGTGACCATCCATGACCATTACGGGCAAACCGAACTGGGGATGGTGCTGTGCAACCACCATGGCCTTGCTCATCCCGTGCACCTGGGCGCAGCGGGTTTTGCCGTGCCTGGGCACCGCATCGTGGTGCTGGACGAGCAGCGTCGCGAGTTGCCACCGGGCCAGCCGGGCATTCTGGCCGTTGACCGTGAGCAGTCGCCGATGTGCTGGTTTGCGGGCTATCACGCGCTGCCGACCAAGGCATTTGCCGGCAAGTACTACCTCAGCGGCGACACCGTCGAATTGAACCCGGACGGCAGCATCAGCTTTGTCGGGCGTAGCGATGATGTGATCACCACGTCGGGCTACCGGGTGGGGCCGTTCGACGTGGAGAGTGCGCTGATCGAGCATGCGGCGGTGGTGGAGGCGGCGGTGGTTGGCAAGCCGGACCCTGAGCGCACCGAGCTGATCAAGGCATTCGTGGTGTTGGCCAATGGCTTCACGGCCAGTGACGAACTGGAAGAGCAATTGCGCCAGCATGTTCGCCAACGGCTCTACGCCCACGCCTACCCAAGAGAAATCGAATTCGTCAGCGAGCTGCCCAAGACCCCGAGCGGCAAGCTGCAACGCTTCATCCTGCGTAACCAGGAAGTGGCCAGACAACAAGCGCAACAAGCCAATAACGCCGGCGCCTGAAAGGAAACCCGACATGCAGATAGCCAACAAACAGTTCATCGTCACCGGCGCAGCCTCCGGCCTGGGGGCTGCCACTGCGCAGATGCTGATCGAGGCCGGTGCCTCGGTGATGCTGGTGGACCTCAACGCGGAGGCGGTCGAGGCCAAAGCCCAGGCGTTGGGCGAGCGGGCCAGGTTCAGCGTGGCAGACATCAGCGACGAAGCGGCAGCCAAGGCCGCCGTAGCGGCTGCCGTCAGTGCATTTGGCAGCCTGCACGGCCTGGTCAACTGCGCAGGCATCGTTGGCGCTGAAAAGGTGCTCGGCAAGCAGGGCCCGCACCGCCTGGCCAGCTTTGCCGCGGTCATCAACGTCAACCTGATCGGCAGCTTCAACATGCTGCGGCTCGCCGCCGAGGCCATGGCTGAAGGGGTTGCCGACGAGGGGGCCGAGCGCGGGGTCATCATCAATACGGCCTCCATAGCCGCCTATGACGGGCAGATTGGCCAGGCGGCCTACGCAGCGTCGAAGGGGGCGATTGCCAGCCTGACGCTGCCTGCTGCCCGCGAGCTGGCGCGTCATGGCATCCGGGTGATGACCATCGCCCCGGGCATTTTCGAAACCCCCATGATGGCTGGCATGACCGAGGACGTGCGGGCTTCCCTGGCGGCCGGCGTGCCGTTCCCGCCACGGCTCGGGCGCCCACAGGAGTACGCCGCGCTGGCGCGGCATATCATCGAGAACAGCATGCTCAACGGCGAGGTGATCCGCCTTGACGGTGCGCTGCGCATGGCGGCCAAGTAAGGAGAAGCATCATGAACCTGGGCAATGATCCGGTGGTAATCGTCAGCGCTGCACGCACCCCCATGGGCGGGTTGCAGGGCGACCTCAAGAGCCTGACTGCAGCGCAGCTTGGCAGCGTCGCCATTCGTGGGGCTGTCGAGCGCGCCGGCCTGGATGCAGCCAGTGTCGACCAGGTGCTGTTCGGTTGCGTGCTGCCGGCCGGCCAGGGCCAGGCACCGGCACGCCAGGCGGCGTTGGGCGCAGGGCTGGGCAAGCACACCACCTGCACCACCCTGAACAAGATGTGCGGCTCGGGCATGCAGGCGGCCATCATGGGCCATGACCTGCTGCTGGCCGGCACCGCCGATGTGGTGGTGGCCGGCGGCATGGAGAGCATGAGCAACGCGCCCTACCTGCTGGACAAGGCCCGTGCGGGCTACCGCATGGGCCACGGCAAGGTCATCGACCACATGTTCATGGACGGCCTGGAAGACGCTTATGACAAGGGCCGGCTGATGGGCACCTTCGCCGAGGACTGCGCGCAGGCCAACGGCTTCAGCCGCGAAGCCCAGGACCAGTTCGCCCTGGCCTCGCTCACCCGCGCCCAACAGGCCATTGCGGCCGGCCGCTTCGCTGCGGAGATCGTGCCGGTGGACGTGGTCGAGGGCAAGCAGCAGCGGGTCATCAAGGATGACGAGCAGCCACCCAAGGCGCGCCTGGACAAGATCGCCCAGCTCAAACCGGCTTTCCGCGAAGGCGGGACAGTGACCGCGGCCAACGCCAGTTCCATTTCCGATGGCGCCGCAGCATTGGTGCTGATGCGTCGCTCCCAGGCCGACCAGCGCGGGTTGCAACCGCTGGCGGTGATCCATGGGCATGCCGCGTTCGCCGATGCCCCTGCACTGTTCCCCACGGCGCCCATCGGTGCCATGCACAAGCTGATGAAGCGCACCGGCTGGAGCCTGAGCGAGGTCGACCTGTTCGAGATCAACGAAGCCTTCGCTGTGGTGACCCTGGCGGCGATGAAACAGCTGGATCTGCCCCATGACAAGGTCAACATCCATGGCGGTGCCTGTGCGCTGGGCCACCCGATTGGTGCTTCCGGGGCGCGCATTCTGGTCACGCTGCTGCACGCGCTGCGCCAGAACAACCTGCGCCGTGGTGTAGCGGCCATCTGCATTGGCGGTGGCGAGGCTACGGCCATGGCCATCGAATGCCTGTACTGAGGTGAAGCATGCTGGTTAACGACGAGCAACAACAGATCGCCGATGCGGTGCGCAGTTTCGCCCAGGAGCGGCTCAAACCCTTTGCCGAGCAATGGGACAAGGCCCACCGGTTTCCCAAGGAGGCCATCGAAGAAATGGCCGGGCTTGGCCTGTTCGGCATGTTGGTGCCCGAGCAGTGGGGCGGCAGTGACACGGGCTACGTGGCCTATGCCATGGCCCTGGAGGAGATCGCCGCCGGTGATGGTGCCTGCTCGACCATCATGAGCGTACATAACTCGGTAGGGTGTGTGCCCATTCTGCGTTTCGGCAGCGACCAACAGAAGGCACAGTTCCTCACGCCGTTGGCCACAGGCGAGATGTTGGGCGCGTTCGCCCTCACCGAACCCCAGGCAGGCTCTGATGCCAGCAGCCTGAAGGCGCGTGCGCGGCGTGAAGGCAACCACTACGTGCTGACCGGCAGCAAGCAGTTCATCACCTCCGGGCAGAATGCCGGCGTGGTGATCGTATTCGCCGTCACCGACCCCGATGCTGGCAAGCGCGGTATCAGTGCCTTCATCGTCCCCACCGACTCGCAGGGTTATCAGGTAGCGCGGGTCGAAGACAAACTGGGCCAGCACGCCTCCGACACGTGCCAGATCGTGTTCGACCATGTGCGCGTACCCGTGGCCAACCGTCTGGGCGAAGAGGGCGAGGGCTACCGCATCGCGTTGGCCAACCTCGAAGGCGGGCGTATCGGTATCGCAGCCCAGGCCGTGGGCATGGCCCGGGCTGCGTTCGAGGTGGCCCGCGACTATGCGCGCGAGCGGCAGAGCTTTGGCAAGGCGTTGGTGGAGCATCAGGCCGTCGCCTTCAGGCTGGCAGACATGGCTACCCGAATTGCCGTCGCCCGGCAGATGGTGCTGCATGCCGCTGCCCTGCGTGACGCCGGGCGCCCGGCGCTGGTGGAGGCGTCGATGGCCAAGCTGTTCGCCTCTGAAATGGCCGAAAAGGTCTGTTCGGATGCCTTGCAGACATTGGGGGGTTATGGCTATCTGAGTGACTTCCCGCTGGAGCGCATTTACCGCGACGTACGGGTTTGCCAGATTTACGAAGGCACCAGCGATATTCAGCGCATGGTCATTGCGCGCAATCTTTGAAGGAGCAGACCGCATGGCATTCGAAACCATCCTGTTGGACATCCACGGCAAGGTCGGGCTGATTACGCTCAATCGCCCTCAGGCACTGAACGCACTGAACGCGCAGATCGTCAGCGAGATCAATCAGGCCCTGGACCAGCTGGAGCGCGACCCGGCGATTGGTTGCATCGTGCTGACAGGCTCTGCCAAGGCGTTCGCCGCGGGCGCCGATATCAAGGAGATGGCCGGCCTTGAGTACCCGCAAATCTACGTCGATGACCTGTTCGCCGACGCCGATCGCATCGCCAACCGCCGAAAGCCGATCATTGCCGCGGTGTCTGGCTTTGCCCTGGGCGGCGGCTGCGAGCTGGCCATGATGTGCGATTTCATCCTGGCGGGCGACAACGCCCGGTTCGGCCAACCGGAAATCAACCTCGGTGTATTGCCCGGTATGGGCGGTACCCAGCGCCTGACGCGTGCAGTGGGCAAGGCCAAGGCCATGGAGCTGTGCCTCACCGGGCGCCTGATGGGGGCTGAAGAGGCGGAGCGGGCGGGGCTGGTGGCGCGTGTGGTGCCCCAGGCCGAACTGCTGGAAGAAGCCCTCAAGGTGGCGGCGACCATTGCCAGCAAGTCAGTGCCGGTGAGCATGATGGTCAAGGAAAGCGTGAACCGCGCCTTCGAGGTGACGCTGAGCGAGGGGGTGCGCTTCGAGCGCCGGGTGTTCCACGCAGCCTTTGCCACTGAAGACCAGAAAGAAGGCATGTCGGCCTTTATCGCCAAACGCGAGGCGCAGTTCAAGGACCGTTGAGCCTTGCCGCTTGCCTGCTTGAGTTGCTGGATGCTGCCGCCACCTGCAAGGGCACTTGCCGGTGGCGGCCCGCTTTGTGCGCACCGACCAGCGGAATCTGCCCCCTTCACGCAAATTCGCCCGCGATTGCTGTTGCTCCAGGCGACGTGGCGCCTTAGACTTCCGCCCCCTGTAAAAGAGTGCCGATTGGCGCTTGAAGAATTTCGCTGCCGATGCCTGGGCGTCGGCGGCAACCGAATCGCCCAAATGCACATATTTTCATAGAGAATTCGATGACCAAGGAACAGTTGCTGGCCATGTCGGCCGATGACTACATGAACGCTGATCAGCTGGCCTTCTTCACACAGCTGCTGCAAGCGATGAAAGTCGAAACCCATGAACGCATCGAGCTGAGCCGCGCCACCATCGAAGGCCTGGACACCCCGTCGGACCCTGCCGATGTGGCGTCGGTCGAAGAAGAGCGCAGCTGGCTGGTGAACGCCATCGACCGTGATCAGCGCCTGCTGCCGCAGTTGGAGATGGCGTTGGACCGCATCACTGACGAGAGCTTCGGCTGGTGCGACGACAGCGGTGAACCCATCGGCCTGAAGCGTCTGCTCATCAGCCCGACCACCAAGTACTGCATCGAAGCCCAGGAGCGCCACGAGCAGCTGGACCGCCACCAGCGCCAGGTCTGATCCGCACGCGATGCACAGCCCCACGGAGCGATCCCTGGGGCTTTTTGCTTTTCTGGCGGGTTGATCGGTTACATACGCCGGGCACAGCAGTGGCAGTTGCGCAAAGTCCCTGCGGCCTGCTAAATAGGGATTGGCTCTCGACGGGTTTCACCGTTTTCGGGCATATTCCCCCGCCAGCAGTGCGCAAGTGGATGTCAGGGCTCGTATCGTGCGGGCCCATTCCTGAACCGCATTTTTACAGGCAGTGAGTGTCAGACTAAACGCTCATCGTCGTGGGAGCATGCCCCAAGTCTTTTAACGACGGCGAAGCCGGCAAGCCACAGTAAAAATTCCTGCACGCTGCAGCGCCAGCGGGGGCAGACATTTCACAGCGTGTTTTATTAGTCTTTTCGCCTATCGATTAGAAACGGCCGTGCCTCGTCGAGCGTTGACGGGCGCGGGTAGTAACCGGTTGAGGATTACTTCATTGGCAGTCAGTACTCTTGATACGCATGCGTTGTTCGCCTTGGGCGACCTGCGCGGCAAGTTGGCTCATTTGTTTCAAGGCCGTTTTGTCTACGTTACCGAACAGAACCCCGATGGCCTTTACATGGCCGAACTCGATACCGAAAGCGCGTTGGTGGTGGATGACAAACAGCGATTGGAGCTGAAAGTCGGCGACCACTTTCGTGCTGCCGTGCTACCGAGCCGCGAGGGCGGCAAGTTGGAAATACGCTTTCGCGATATCAAGTTGAATGTGTACGGGGTAGGCGATTACGCATTCGTGTCGGTGCCCGAAGGCGAGGGCATCGTGTTCCGTGAAGGCCAGGGCGTCATGCTGGTGTTCGCAGCCCAGCAGCAGGTTCAGGAAGGCCTTGGCAAGCTGCTCAAGGCAGTGACGGGCAAGGTTGCCAAATGGCGTAAAGGTGAGCTCACTACCTTCAAGGCCAGTGAGTGACCGGGGATGGCACTGGCACCCGCGCAGCGTTCCATCGCCAGCACCATGCGCGGGCAGTGGCCGAGGCTGAGCGGTTGCTGGCCCGGCGTTGTGAGCTGCGAGCAGGCTGGTTGAGTTGGGTAGCGGCCGAGCTTTATCAGCTGGGGCCGCCGCCCTATGCCGCCATGGTCAGGCGCGAATTGCAGCGCCTCAGCCAAACGTGACGGCAACCACGCTCAGTTGCCGCTGTCCAGGCCGCTGCTGACTTCTTCGGGTACCGGCTCTTTGGCCTGGCGCTTGCGAAACAGCCCGGCACGCGCCAGCAACAGCGTGGTGACCGGCACCGTAATGGACAGCAGAATCGGGATCAACCAAGCGTGCAGTACGGCAGCTTCCTTGAGCCAGGAGAAGTAGATGATCGACGCGAGCGCCACGCACCAGGCGCCGATGGTCGAGGCCAGTGCCGGGGGGTGCATGCGCTGGAAGTAGTCTTTCAAGCGCACCAGGCCTATTGCGCCAACCAGGGCGAACAGGCTGCCGGTCACCAGCAGCAGGGCTGTGACCAGCTCGAGCCAGAAGGGCAATGTCAGAGATTCGGTCATTCGATCACCTCACCGCGCAGCAGGAATTTGGCCAGGGCAAACGACCCGACGAAACCGAAGAGCGCAATCAGCAGCGCGCCTTCGAAATAGGTGTCACTGGCATAGCGGATACCCAGCACCAGCATGGTCAGCATGGCCAGGATGTACAGGTAGTCCAGCGCCAGTACCCTGTCCTGGGCCGATGGACCGCGGAATAGCCGTACCAGCGTGAGCCCCATGGCCAGTGCGAAGATGAACAGGCTGGCAAGAACAGCATTGGCGAGCAGGCCGGTCATTGGAAGATCTCCATCAGCGGGCGTTCGTAGATTTCCTTGAAGTGCTTGATAAAAGCCGCCTCGTCCTCCAGATCGAACACATGGAGCAACAGCACGCTGCGGTCCAGCGCCAGTTCAGACCAGACAGTGCCGGGTACCACGGTGGTGATCATCGACAGCGCCGCCAGGCCGTGGGGGTCACGCAAGGCCAGCGGTATGTGAACAAAGGCCGAACGGGGCGGCCGTTTGCCGGCGCGCAGTACGCCCCGTGCCACTTGCAGGTTGGACAGGACTACATCCAGGCCTACGCGACCGATCAGTTTCACGATCACCCATGGGCGGCGCACGTGGGCGTGCTGCGGGCGCAGGGGCGCCATCAGCAGCGGTGCAAGGATACCCAGTGCGGCTGCCAGCAGCAGGTTGCCGGCACTCACCGAAAGGTTCAGCAGCAGCCACAAGCCGAACAAGGACAGGGATAGCAGGGGCGCGGGGAACAGGCGGCTCATGGTTGCACCTCAGCCTGCACGTCGAACGAAGTCGGGCCAGGTATTGGCCGCGCCGCCATCACCGCGTCGATGTAGGCATCCGGCGCCTGCAGGCTCGCCGCCGTGTCCTGGGTATAGCGCAGCAATGGCTCGGCCTTGAAACTGAGTGCCATGCACAAGGCCAGCAGCAGCACGACCGCCAGGCATTCGAAGCGGCGCAGTACCGGTGAAGGGCGCTCGTCTGGCTTCCAGAAACGCTGGATACCCACGCGACCAAAGGCAATCAGCGAAGCCATACCCGACAACACCAGCAGCGCCACCAGGCCCCACCCGGCCGCGCCTAGCGGCTGCTCGGCCGGCATACCCAGGCTGTTAGGGTTGAACAGTGCGCTGATCAGGTTCACCTTGGCCACAAAGCCCGAGAGCGGCGGCATGCCGATAATCAGCAGGGCGCAGGCGATGAAGCTGAGGCCGAGGAACGCCATGGTCCAGGGGATGATCTGGCCGATCACCGCCTTTTGCTGGTCATCGAGGTTGATGCCTTTTGGGGGGTGAAGCGACTCCAGCGGCGACGGCATGGCGTCTTCTTCTTCGTCCAGCGGCAATTCATTGGCCGAGCGCGAGCGTTCGACCAGTTCGGCCAGCAAGAACAGCGCACACATGGCCAGGGTGGAGTTGACCAGGTAGAACAGGGCTGCACCGGTCAGGGCGAGTTGGGCAAAGCCGACAGCGCCCAGCAGGGTGCCCGCTGAAACCAGGATGCTGAGCGCTGCCATGCGTTCCAGGCGCTGGGCAGCCAGGATCGACACTGCCGCCACTGCCAACGTTGCCAGGCCGCCATACACCAGCCATTCCCCGCCAAAATAGGCCGATGCACCGGCCTGGCCGGAGAACAGCAAGGTCCACAGGCGCAGCACGGCGTACAAGCCGACTTTGGTCATGATGGCGAACAGCGCTGCCACCGGGGCGCTGGCCGATGCGTAGGCAGGCACCAACCAGAAGTTCAGCGGCCATATACCGGCCTTGACCAGAAACGCCATGGCGAGGATGGCCGCACCTGCGTGCAGCAGGCCGCGGTCGGCCTCGGGCACCAGTGGAATCTTGAGGGCCAGGTCGGCCATGTTCAGGGTGCCGGTAACGCCGTACAACATCGCCGCGCCAATCAGGAACAATGACGAAGCGAACAGGTTTACAGCGATATAGTGCAGCCCCGCCCGTACCCGTGCCCGGCCAGAGCCGTGTAGCAATAGCCCGTACGAGGCAGCCAGCAATACTTCGAAGAACACGAACAGGTTGAACAGGTCGGCGGTAAGAAAGGCGCCGTACAGGCCCATCAACTGGACCTGGAACAATGCATGGAAGCTGGCGCCGGCCCCATCCCAGCGGGCTCGGGCGAACAGCAGGGCGCAGAAACCGATGATGCCGGTCAGCGTCAACATCAGCGCAGAAAGGTGATCGAGTACCAGTACGATCCCGAACGGCGCTGGCCAGTTGCCTGGCAGGTACACGCCGATCGATTCTGCCTGGCCCTGAGTGCGCACCCATAACAGCAGGCTTACGGCCACACACAGGCCTGCCAAGGTGGAAAGCAAATTCAGGCGGGCCTTGATTTGCCGGTGCTTTTCGCCAAGCAACAGCATGATGGCTGCGGTGATCAGGGGCAGCAGGATGGGGGCGACGATCAGTTGACTCATGCCACTCATTCCTCACGCTCCCGGCCATCGACATGGTCGGTGCCCGTGAGCCCGCGGGAGGCCAGCAACACCACCAGGAACAACGCGGTCATGGCGAAGCTGATGACGATGGCGGTGAGCACCAGCGCCTGAGGCAGCGGGTCGGTGTAGTGCAGCAAGTCTTGCGTCACACCCGCCTTGATGATCGGCTCTTTGCCGATGAACAGGCTCCCCATGCTGAAGATGAACAGGTTGACCCCGTACGACAACAGGCACAGGCCCATGATCACCTGGTAGGTACGGGGACGCAGAATCAGCCACACCCCGGATGCGGCCAGCACGCCGATGGCGACTGCAATGACTTCTTCCATCAGGCGGCTCCTGTCTGTCGGTTCTTGGCCGGGTTGGCCGGACGGTAGGCGCGCACTGACTGGTGGGCCAGTGCGGTAAGGATCAACAGGGTCGACCCGACCACTACCGTGTACACGCCGACATCGAAGAACAGTGCGCTGGCCACGTGCACATCACCCAGTATCGGCAGGTGCAGGTGGGCAGTGTGCGTGGTGAGGAACGGGTAGCCGAGCAGCATGGCCCCGGCACCGGTGACGGTCGCGCACAGCAGGCCCATGCCCATCCAGCGCAGTGGGCGCAGGCTCATCTGCGCCTCGACCCATTGGGTGCCGGCAACCATGTACTGCAGGATGAACGCCACCGACATGACCAAGCCTGCCACGAAGCCACCGCCAGGTTGGTTGTGACCCCGCATGAACAGGTACATCGAGACCAGCAGGGCGATGGGCAGCAGCAAGCGTACCAGCACGGCCGGCACCATCATGAAGCCCATGGCGGTGTCTGTGGCGTGGCGTGGGTTGACCAGGTCGGTCACCACATCGGGCGCCAGCTGGCGCTGTTGTGTGGGCAGTTGCATGCTCTCCTTGGGTGGGCGGAAGCGCCGCAGCAATGCGAATACGGTAAGCGCCACGGCGACCAGCACGGTGATTTCACCGAGGGTGTCGAAGCCGCGGAAGTCCACCAGCATCACATTGACCACGTTGGTCCCACCACCCTGGGGCAGTGCGCGGCTAAGGTAGAACGAGGAAATGTCGTTGGGGGTTGGCCGCGTGAGCATGGCATAGGACAGCACTGCCATGCCGCCGCCCACCAGCACCGCCAGCAGCAGGTCGCGCAGCCGTCGGGCGCGGGCCCGGTCAAATTTGCCTGGCAGTGGTGATACACCTTCTATACGCCTTGGCAGCCAGCGCAGGCCCAGCAGTATCAATACCGTGGTCACCACTTCCACCACCAGCTGGGTCAGCGCCAGGTCAGGGGCGGAGAACCAGACGAAGGTGATGCAGGTCATCAGGCCGCAGACGCTGACCATGATCAGTGCGGCCAGGCGGTGGTACTTGGCCTGGTAGGCGGCGCCAATCGCGCAGGCAATCGCGATGAGCCAGAGTGCGACGAACACGCCGGAGCCTGGAATCTTCGGCCGATCGCCCCATGTGAGGCCACTGTAGACCATGGGCGTAAGGCCGGCGAGGAACGCTGCCACCACGATCATGAACAGTTGCGCCTGGAGGCGGCGGCTGGTGAGCAGGCGCTCCACGTGCCGGGCCAGCAGCATCAACTGTATTTGCCCATGCTCGAACAGGCGCTTGCCGTTGAAGCGTTCGATCACCGGCGGGTACGTGAAGCGCCCGCGGCGCATCTGCTTGCGAAGCATCAGGTACAGCACTACGCCGCCGCTCATGGCCACCAGGCTCATGATCAACGGGGCATTCCAGCCGTGCCAGATCGCCAGGCTGTATTCAGGCAGCGTGCCGCCGACCACGGGCAGGGCTGCGGCCGCCAGCAGTGGGCCAACCGACTGGGCAGGGAAGATGCCCACCACCAGGCAGGTCAGGACCAACAACTCGACCGGCGCACGCATCCAGCGTGGCGGCTCGTGCGGGGTATGCGGCAGGTCTTGCGCCGTGGGGCCGAAGAACACGTCCACGGTGAAACGCAGGGCGTACGCCACGCTGAAGGTGCCTGCCAGGGTGGCGATGACCGGCAGCAAGGCTTCGATCCAGGCACTGGAGGTGATGAATACGGTTTCGGCAAAGAACATCTCTTTGGACAGGAAACCGTTCATCAGCGGTACCCCGGCCATCGACGCGCTGGCGACCATGGCCAGTGTGGCAGTGTAGGGCACCAGGCGAATCAACCCACTGAGACGGCGTATGTCGCGCGTGCCGCTTTCATGGTCGATGATGCCTGCGGCCATGAACAGCGACGCCTTGAAGGTGGCGTGGTTGAGGATGTGGAACACCGCAGCCACCGCGGCCAGCGGACTGTTCAACCCAAGCAGCAGGGTGATCAGGCCAAGATGGCTGATGGTGGAGTAGGCCAGCAGGCCCTTGAGGTCGTTCTGGAACATGGCGGCGAAGGCGCCGAGCAACAACGTCAAGGCGCCGGCACCGCCGACGATCCAGAACCATTCTTCGCTGCCGGACAATACTGGCCACAGCCTTGCCAGCAAGAAGACCCCGGCCTTGACCATGGTCGCCGAGTGCAGATAGGCCGAGACCGGTGTGGGGGCCGCCATGGCGTGGGGCAGCCAGAACTGGAAGGGGAACTGCGCGCTCTTGCTGAGTGCGCCGATGAGGATCAGTGGCAGCAGCACGGGGTACAGTGCGTGCTGGCGGATGGTGTCACCTGCAGCCAGGACCTTGTCCAGGTCATAGCTGCCTGCCACATGGCCGAGCAGTAGCGCCCCCACCAGCAGGCATAGGCCCCCCGCACCGGTGACCATCAGGGCCATGTAGGCGCCGCGACGCGCGTCCGCGCGGTGGTGCCAGTAGCCAATCAGCAGGAACGAGAACAGGCTGGTCAGTTCCCAGAAGAACACCAGCTGTATGAGGTTGCCCGAGATGACCAGGCCAAGCATGGCCCCCATGAAGGCCAGGAAAAACGCGAAGAAGCGTGGAACCGGGTCTTGTGGAGACATGTAGTAGCGGGCGTACAGCGACACCAGGGTGCCGATGCCCAGTACCAGCAGCGAGAACAGCCAGGCAAAGCCGTCCATGCGCAATACCAGGTTCAGCCCCAGGCTTGGCAGCCACAAAAACTCTTCGCGAATGACGCCCCCGTGGGCGATCTGAGGGTAAAGCAGTGCTACCTGGACGGTACCGACCAAGGCCACGAGCCCAGCAAGAATGGACTCGGCGTTCCGTGCGTTGTGCGGCAGCGCGGCTGCCAGCAAACTGCCCACGAACGGCAGAAGCAATAGCACTATCAATGACATAGAGTTCTATTCTGAGAGGTTTGCCAAGGATCATACGTGCCGGAGGGGTCGATCACCAACCCGCAAGCTGTCGCAGAATCCTACAAATACGCTGTGACAAGCTGTTTTTTTATAACAGTTTTTTACAAAGCATAGCCGCAGCGTTAGAGGTCGGCCTGGGGTTCGCGTTCATTCTGTGGCTGCGTGCGGCGTACCTTGAGCTCGCTGACCACCACCGCGATCACGATCAACAGCCCGCCCAACAGGGCCACACCGGGCAGGCGCTCCCCCGCCACGCGCCCGACCAGGCCTGCCCACACAGGCTCGCCCGCGTAGATCAAGGTGGCCCGGGTGGGCGATACGGATTTCTGTGCCCAGTTCATGGCAACCTGGATCACGGCGCTCATGGCCCCAAGACCCACTGCACTAGTGAGCAGCAGCCAGGAGAAGTCCGGAATACGTTCCTGCGTCGGGACCACCATCAGAAACGCCAGCACCGAGGCAGTTGCCAGTTGCACCACGGTGACCCGTCGCACATCGACCTGGCCGGCGAAGCGGCTGATCAAGATGATTTCGGCGGCGATGGCGATGGCGCTGACCAGGGTGACCACTTCACCTTCGCTCATGTGCAAGCTGCCGCTGTCCGGCCCTGCCAGCAGCATGAGCCCAACGAACGCGATGCCTATGCCAATGCTCGGCATCAGGCCGGGCCTGCGCCCCAGTACCACCCACTGCAGCAGTGGCACGAAGGGTACGTAGAGTGCGGTGATGAACGCCGACTGGCTGCTGCTTATGGTCTGCAGGCCCATGGTTTGCAGACCGTAACCCAGCATGATGGTCACGCCGATCAGCATCCCAGCCTTGAGTTCGGTGAGTGTGAGCCCGCCCAGCGCCCGCGCAGAAACCATGCCCACGAACAGCGCAGCTGCGGCAAAGCGAAGGCCGACGAAGAACAGGGGGCCGCTGACGGTCATCACGTTGTGCACCAGCAGGAAGGTGCCACCCCATAACATGGTGATGAATATCAGCACCAGTTCCGCCTTGCTCAGGCGAAACGTGACGGTGGGGGTGGGCTGTTGGCTGGCTGGCGTCATGGGCTTGCATGCTCTTAGGGGGCGGCGCACAATCGCCGCACACTGGGCAGTATACTGCGCAACCCTTGTAAGTGAGCAATATAGTGCACAAAGACCCTTCACACCGCGCCTCGGTTTTGCAGCACGTCAGCCTCAATGTGCGCAACCTGCGCCACGCGGCAGGCATGAGTCAGGCCGTGCTCGCCGATCGCTCTGGTGTGAGCCGGCGCATGCTGGTGGCGATCGAGGCGGGTGAAAAGAATGTCAGCCTCACCACGCTGGACTTGATTGCCCAGAGCCTGGGTGTGGCGTTCAGTACACTGATCCAGGCGCCCAACTTGCGTGACCCTGGCCGCATCGAGGAACTGGCCTGGGCCGGTGAACACCCGCAAAGCCGTGCAGTGCTGCTGGGCAGCAGCGTGGCGCGGCGCGAGGTGGAGTTGTGGGAGTGGACCTTGGCCCCCGGCGAGTGCTATCGCAGCGAGGCCGATGCCGAGGGCTGGAGTGAGCAGTTGTATGTGACGCAGGGGCAGCTCACATTGATCATCGAAGCCACCGAGCACCGGCTGCAGCAAGGGCAGTTTCATGTGTTCCCCAGTAACTGCCGCTATGCCTACCGGAACGACGGCGAAACCGCAGTCACTTTTGTGCGCAACGTCGTGATCTGAAAGCCGAATATCTCGGCCAGGCACTTGACCTCGAGTTTAGTTGAGGTTTTACCCTCTCCGGCATTGCGCACCAAGCACCAATGGCCAGGAGAGAGTGAATGTCGGCAAACCCTACTGCCATCTGGTTCACCCAGATGATCGAATACCAAGTACCCAGCCTGTTTCAGCGCGAGCTGGCGCAAGCGTTGATGAACCGCAGTGAGGCGCTGGCACTTCAATGCAGCGGGTTGCAAACGATCAGCATACAGGCGAGCGAAGACGGCAGCCGGGTGCTGCAATACCTGCAGTGGGAGTCCCGGCAGGCGTGGGTCGGTGCTGCGGCCTACTTTGTCGACGAGTCGTATGTGCAATTGCTGGAGCGCTACCAGGCGCGCGGGGCCCATTTCGCTGCCTACCAGGCGCTACGCAGCCTGGCGCGTGGCCCACACGGTGCCCTCTACTGCCAAGTGGGTGAGCATGACGCACAGCGTGGGTAACGCCTGAGGGTTGTAGGACCCGTCTGAAATGCTGAAATGTGCGCGGTCTAGTGGCATGCCGGTGCCGATGTTGATTGCAGCCCTCTGGGAGCTGTTTCATTATCGGTGCCACGAATCAACCCAGACGCACCTGCAGGAGAGCCCATGAACGCGCAGCCTACCTATGAGCAACCTACGCCAGAGCGCTTGGCGCGCGTGCGCCAGGCCATGGCCGCCGAAGGCCTGGATGCCTTGCTGGTTCCATCGGCCGACCCGCATCTTTCAGAGTACCTGCCCAAACATTGGCAAGGCCGTCGATGGCTGTCGGGTTTCCATGGGTCGGTAGGTACGCTGGTGGTCATGCCCGAGTTTGCCGGGTTGTGGGTAGACAGCCGGTACTGGCAACAGGCCGAGCGCGAGCTCGCGGGCACCGGCATTGAATTGATGAAGCTCTCGCCTGGTCAGCCCGGAGCGCTGGATTGGCTTGGCGAGCATGCGCCAGCCAATGGTCGCGTCGGGGTGGATGGCGCGGTAATGGCGTTGGCCTCGGCGCGCCAATTGCGTGAGCGCCTGGGCCGTCGCGGTGTGCGCCTGGTCACTGACAAAGACGTGCTTGGCCAGGTGTGGGAGGGGCGTGCGGCGTTGCCCGGCCATCCGGTCTACCAACACCTGCCGCCCTATGCCACCGTGTCCAGGTTGGACAAACTGGCCGCATTGCGCGAGGTCATGCAGGTGAAGGGTGCGCACTGGCACTTTCTCGCCACGCTGGACGACATTGCGTGGCTGTTCAATCTGCGCGGCACCGATGTGTCCTATAACCCTGTCTTTCTCGCATTTGCCTTGATCAGTCAGCAGCAGGCGTTGCTGTTTGTCGGCAGCGGGAAGCTGGACGAAAACCTGCGTGCTGTTCTGGCGGCAGACGGTATAGAGGTACGCGATTACGACCAGGCAGGGGCGGCGCTGGCTGATATCCCCGGTGGCAGCCGCTTGTTGGTCGACCCTGCCCGTGTCACGTGTGGGCTTATGGACCACCTGGGCGATGGGGTGCAGTTGCTCGAAGGCCCGAACCCCACCACGTTGAGCAAGGCGTGCAAAGGGGAGCCAGAGCTGAGGCATGTTCGCCAGGTAATGGAGCAGGATGGCGCCGCACTCTGCGAGTTCTTTGCCTGGCTGGAGGCCCGGCTGGGCAGCGAGCCCATCACCGAGCTGACGATCGATGAGCAGCTGAGCGCCGCCAGGGCTCGCCGCCCAGGTTTCGTGTCCCTGAGTTTCGCCACCATCGCGGCTTTCAATGCCAACGGCGCCATGCCCCATTACCGCGCAACCGAGCAGTCCCATTCAATGATCGAAGGCGACGGTCTGCTGCTTATCGATTCGGGCGGGCAGTACCTGGGCGGTACCACCGATATCACCCGCATGGTGCCGGTGGGCCAGCCCAGCGAGCTGCAAAAGCAGGATTGCACGCGCGTGCTCAAAGGCATGATTGCACTGTCCCGGGCTACATTCCCCCAGGGCGTGTTGTCGCCGTTGCTCGACGCCATCGCCCGTGCACCGCTGTGGGCCGACCAGGTGGACTACGGTCATGGCACCGGCCACGGTGTCGGTTACTTCATGAATGTGCACGAAGGACCGCAGGTAATTGCCTACCAGGCAACGCCCTCACCGCAAACAGCGATGCAGGCAGGCATGATCAGCTCGATTGAGCCAGGCACTTACCGGCCTGGGCAATGGGGGGTTCGCATCGAGAACCTGGTGGCTAACCGCAATGCAGGCAAAAGCGCCTTTGGTGACTTTCTGGCGTTTGAAACCCTGACACTCTGCCCTATCGACACCCGCTGTTTGTTGCCTGAAAGGCTCACTGCCGAGGAACGGGCATGGTTGAATGGTTACCACACCATGGTGCGTGAACGGCTCTCACCGTATCTGGAGGGTGAAGCGCTGGCCTGGCTTCACGCACGTACTGCCTTGCTGTAGAGCGGTTGTTGCATACGAATGGGGCTGCGCAACGGCAGCCCCATTTACTTGCAAATGACGATCATGCTGCGGCTGGTATAGCCCGCAGGGTTGATCCCGAACAGGTAATCCCCATCCTCTTCATCGCTGTCGCCTGAGCGTGCAATGACGCGGTATCCGCGTGAGCTGCAGGCGGTGGCTGCTTTGCTGTAGCAGCTGTCCCATGAAGAAGAAAGGCCGGAGCAATTGATATGCAGGCCTTTCTTGCCCCTTTTTACCTCGGTCTTCGCCGTGGCGGCACATCCAGCAATAGCCAAGATGGCCAGGATGAGCAAGGTACGTTTCATTCCTGTCCTTAAATGCAGGACGGATCAGCAAGCTGGTTCCGTCGTTATCGCTATGATTCTTCCTGAAATTTCCCAGCGTCCCTGTTCGATGCATTAGATAGCATGAAGATGATGGTGCTTTGACAGCTTAATCAGCGATGCCGGTCGCCACAATCACTATCGTTGTCTCAAATGAAAATATTTCTCATATCAGTCAGCGGCGATCGCTGGGCTGGGCGCTTTGCGCATGGAAAGCGTGGTGCCAACCGAGGCAATGATGATCGCAAGGATGGCCAGCCATTGGGTCATGGACAGGACTTCCCCGAGAAACAGCAGGCCGGACAGCGCGCCGAAGGCAGGTTCGATGCTCATCAACGTGCCGAAGGTGCGTGCAGGAATGCGCGTCAGTGCGACCATTTCCAGGCTATAGGGAAGGGCGGTTGACAGTATCGCGACACCCAGCGCCATGGGGATCACGGCTGGGGTGAGCAAGGTGGCGCCGGCGTGGGCGATACCGATGGGCGCAATGAACAAGGCTGCGACCACCACGCCCAGGGCTGCACTTTGCACGCCATGCTCGGCTCCGGCGCGTTGGCCGAACAGAATATAGAGCGCCCAGCAGACGCCAGCGCCCAGGGCGTACGCGGCACCTGTCGGGTCAAGTGCCTGGCCGTCGTGGCCTGCGGGGAGAAGCAGCAGCAAGCCAAACAGGGCCAGGGCAATCCATAGAAAGTCGATGGCGCGGCGCGAGGAAAAAATTGCAACCGCCAGCGGGCCGGTAAACTCGAGCGCCACGGCGATACCAATGGGCACTGTCTGCAATGCCATATAGAAGAGGAAGTTCATACCGCCCAGGGCCAGGCCGTAGATGACTACGTTGCGCAGGGTTCGGCTATTGAGGCGGGCCCGCCAGGGTCTCAATATCAGCAACATGATGATGCTGGCGAACACCAGGCGAAGGGTGGTGGTGCCTTGGGCGCCAATGATGGGGAACATGCTTTTGGCCAATGATGCGCCGGATTGGATAGATGCCATGGCGATCAACAGCAGGCCGATGGGGAACAGCGTAGCGGCCAGGCTGCGGGGCGAGGTGTTCATAGCGAGGGGGTGTTCCATAAGGAAGGGCGGTTGCGCAGTATAGTGCGCAATTGCTGCTCGCTCGACAAGGCGTGCCTTGCATTAAGGTGGCCTTTCAAAAGTTGAAATTAAAGGTTGACCGCCTGAGATAACAGCCTATAATGCGCACCACTCCAACGATGCAGCAAGGCAAAGCAAGCTGAGCCGTTGAGTCAAGTGTTTGAAGCTAAACGAGTTTCTCGCAAAAACTTCAAAATAAACGCTTGACAGCAAATGAGGAAAGCGTAGAATGCGCGCCTCGGTTGAGACGAAACACTCGTAGCCAAACGCTCTTTAACAAATCGAATCAAGCAATTCGTGTGGGTGCTTGTGAGTACGGACTGATAGTCACAAAGATTATCAGCATCACAAGTGGCCATGCGAGAAATCACATAGTCATTTGAGATTGCTGAGCCAAGTTTAGGGTTTCTTAAAAACCCAAGCAGTATTGAACTGAAGAGTTTGATCATGGCTCAGATTGAACGCTGGCGGCAGGCCTAACACATGCAAGTCGAGCGGATGACGGGAGCTTGCTCCTGGATTCAGCGGCGGACGGGTGAGTAATGCCTAGGAATCTGCCTGGTAGTGGGGGACAACGTTTCGAAAGGAACGCTAATACCGCATACGTCCTACGGGAGAAAGCAGGGGACCTTCGGGCCTTGCGCTATCAGATGAGCCTAGGTCGGATTAGCTTGTTGGTGAGGTAATGGCTCACCAAGGCGACGATCCGTAACTGGTCTGAGAGGATGATCAGTCACACTGGAACTGAGACACGGTCCAGACTCCTACGGGAGGCAGCAGTGGGGAATATTGGACAATGGGCGAAAGCCTGATCCAGCCATGCCGCGTGTGTGAAGAAGGT
>NZ_BBIU01000005.1 GCF_000730645.1 Pseudomonas parafulva NBRC 16636 = DSM 17004
CGGGCATCCATGCCCGTCACCTCCCTCCGCAAGTCCTTCGTTCGGCCTCCTGAAGTCGCGAAGATCAAGATCAAGATCAAGATCAAGATCTAGAGCAACAGCCCAAATCAGAAACTACCAGCACAGTACAGTTGCCCCTCATTTTTCCCATTGACTGTACCGCCGACTCACTCCGCATAATCCCCCCATTAACCTTGGAGGTGGCATGCCCAAAACAGTCCTGGTACTGGTAGAAACCGTCGACGATTACCTCCCCCTGCTGGAGCAGTCCGGTTATCACCTGATCCGCGCTCAATCCCCCAAGCTCCGCGTCCAAGCCATCGAGCAACAGGGCGCGCAGATCGACGCCGTGCTCACCCGTGGCCCGCTCGGCCTCACCGCCAGTGAAATGGCCGCGTTGCCCAAATTGCAGATTATCTGCGTCATCGGCGCCGGCTACGAGCAAGTCGACCTGCCCGCCGCCGCAGCCCGCGGCATCACCGTGACCAACGGCGCCGGCGCCAATGCAGAAGCCGTTGCAGACCATGCCATGGCCATGCTCCTGGCCCTGCTGCGCAATATTCCCCAGGCAGACGCCAGCACCCGCCGCGGCGAATGGCAGCGCGTCATCAGCCCGTCGGTGAGCGGCAAGCGCCTCGGCATCGTCGGCCTGGGCGCCGTCGGGCAGGCCATCGCCAGGCGTGCCCAACTCGGGTTTGCCATGCCGGTCAGCTATCACAGCCGCAGCCCCAAGGCTGATCAGCCCTACACCTGGTTCGACAGCCCCGAACGCCTCGCAGAGGCCGTCGATATTCTGGTGGTGGCCACGCCAGGGGGTGCCAACACCCATCACCTGATCGATGCCAGCGTGCTCAAGGCACTGGGCCCGCAGGGTTACCTGGTCAATATCGCCCGCGCCAGTGTGGTCGACACCCAGGCGCTGGTTACTGCCCTGCAAAGCGGCGCGCTGGCAGGCGCTGCAACGGACGTATTCGATGATGAGCCCCAGGTGCCTGATGCCCTGAAGGCACTGCACAACACCGTGCTCACCCCCCACGTAGCAGGCCAGTCGCCTGAGGCCGCGCGGGACACCGTGGCCCTCGTGCTGCGTAACCTGCAGGCATTCTTTGCCGGTGAGCCCGTGTTGACACCCGTTCGCCCGTAACCCTGACACAGAAAGCCGCCTGGTAGCTGCCGGGCCATAAGGAGCGTGTCCATGCAACTCGAAATCTTCCAGGTCGATGCCTTCAGTGCCGAACCGTTCGGGGGCAACCCGGCGGCCGTCATCCCCCTTGAAGACTGGCTGCCAGACCAGGTGCTGCAGCGTATCGCTGAAGAGAACAACCTGTCGGAAACGGCGTACTTCGTACGCAATGGCGAGGGCTTCGACCTGCGTTGGTTTACCCCCGCCGTGGAAGTGGACCTTTGCGGCCACGCCACCCTGGCGTCTGCCTATGTGCTGTTCGAACAACTGGGTGAACCCGCCCAGGTGCTGCGCTTCAATACCCGCAGTGGCGAGTTGCGGGTCACCCGGGGGGACGATGGGCTGCTGGCCATGGACTTCCCCGCCAAACAGCCCGCAGCCGCAGAAATGCCTGCAGGGTTGCTGGAGGCACTGGGCCTGCACCAGGCGCTGGCGCTGTACCGCAGCGATGACTACGTGGTGGTGATCGAAGACCCATTGCTGCTGGACGCGCTGCAACCCGACTTCGCCGCGCTCTCGCGCTACGATGTGCGCGGCATTGCCGTGACTGCGGCGGGGCGGGGGTTCGACTTCGTTACCCGTTGGTTCGGGCCGCGGGTGGGCGTGAATGAGGACCCGGTGACAGGCTCGGCGCACACCTCGCTGGCACCGATCTGGGCCGAGCGCCTTGGCAAGCAGCGACTGGCCTGCGAGCAGGGCGGGGCACGAAAGGGCCAGTTGCACTGTGAGGTGCCGGGCAATGGCCGGGTGATCATCAGTGGTCGGGCGGCGCTGTACCTGCGCGGTACGGTGTTTGTCTGACACGTCTGCGCATTCGCGTGCCGGCGATGGGCTGCCGGGCCTGAGGCTATACTGGCTTCTTTGTCTTTTTCGGGGAGTGCATCATGGCTTTGGAAACGTCCGGCAGCTGCTTGTGCGGCGCCACCCGGTTGAAGGTTTCGTTTGACCATGCCCATGTCAGCGCCTGCCATTGCAGCATGTGCCGCAAGTGGACCGGCGGCCCGCTGCTGGTGGTGCATTGCAACCAGCCGCCGACGTTCGAGGGCCTCACCCCCGGTGTTTACGATTCGTCAGACTGGGCGCAGCGCGGGTTCTGCAGCCAGTGCGGTACACACCTGTTCTACAGGCTCAGGGCCAACGACAGCTACGCGGTGCCGATCGGCCTGCTGGATGGCGAGCTGAACTGGCAGTTCAGCCTGCAGATCTTCATCGAGCAGAAACCCGGTTGGTACTGCTTCGCCAACCAGACTACATCCCTCACCGGCCAGCAGGCCTTCGAACAGCTGGGCTGATGCCGGCGTGCGGGCTTGCCAAAGCGCTGCAATCCTGAGAAAAGGGCGGCTTTGTCTTTCTGATGGAGTATGCCCGTGAGCCAAGAACTGCAGATCACCGACCTGGTAGAGGGTGATGGCAAAGTCGCCGTCAAAGGCGCGCTCATCACCACTCAATACACCGGCTGGTTGGCCGATGGCAGCGAGTTCGATTCTTCCTGGTCCCGTGGCAAGCCGTTTCAGTGCGTCATCGGCACCGGGCGTGTCATCAAAGGCTGGGACCAAGGGTTGATGGGGATGCGTGTGGGCGGCAAGCGCAAGCTGCAAGTGCCAGCCCACCTGGCCTATGGTGAACGCACCCTGGGCGCCATCCCGCCACACGCCGACCTCACCTTCGAGATCGAGTTGCTGGAAGTGCTCACACGGGACGACTGAGCCTCAGCAGGCAACAACAGGTTCACCTGCCAGACACAAATGCGCAACAGCAGGGGGCTAGTCTGGGCCTTGCCTAGGGAACGGCATTCACGCTCAGGGAGGAACCAAACGGGTTCGGGGCACTCTGACCCTCACCCGTTGCCAAGGATGGCAATCACGCTCAAGGCGGCCTGCAACAGGCCGGGTACTGTGTCGGGTGCAACCGATTGTTCTGCCACACAGGCCTTGAATTGATGAAATTGCCAGCTTTCTTCCGTCGCCGTCGCCACCCGTTGCTGCTTGGCCTGCTGCTCACGGCAGTGGCCGTGCCGTTGACGCTGGAGGCGCTCGACAGCAGGGCAGAACCTGTGGACGGTACCCAGACCCTGGTGTTTCTGCGGCATGCCGAAAAACCCGGTGAAGGCCTGGGCCAGTTGAATTGCCAGGGGCTGAACCGCGCGCTTGACCTGGCCACGGTATTGCCTGCGCGTTTCGGTAACGCCGATTACGTGTTCGCCGCCAACCCCACGCGGCATGTGGAGGAGGGCAGCCAGGACAAGAGCTACAGCTATATCCGCCCGCTGATGACCATCACCCCCAGTGCCATTCGGCTGGGCTTGCCGGTGAATATCGATTTCAGCGCCAACGACACCGACGAGCTTGCCGACGAACTGCTGCGTGACAAGTACCGCAACGCGACCGTGTATACCGCCTGGTCCCATGGCTACCTGCCGGATCTGATCAATGCCGTGGCCGGCAAGGCGTTGGGTGAAAAGCGGGTGATCACCGAAGACTGGGAGGGTGACGACTTCGACACACTGTATGTGCTGACCCTGACCTGGCACGACGGCAAGGCCAGCCTGCTCAGCCGTAACGTGCGCCAGGGCCTGAACGACGGCGCCGAAAGCTGCCCCAGCTGATTCATTGCCCAGGGCAGCACCACAACGGGGTCAGCGGCCCAGGCGCATCGGCCAGCCCACTACCTTCTTGGCCCTGGGCGTGGCGTAGGTGCGTACTTTCGATGTGCTCAAGCCCATGCGCACCAACGCCTCGGCGACCGTCACTGCCGCACTGACGCCATCCACCACCGGTACCCCGGTGCGTTGGCGGATCTGCTCGTCCAGCCCGGCCATGCCGCCACAACCCAGGCAGATGACCTCGGCCTTGTCTTCACGCACGGCACGTTCAGCCTGCTCGACGATGGCCTCAACGGCCCGCTGCGGGTCGGCTTCCAGCTCCAGCACCGCCATGCCGCTGGCGCGCACCGAGGCGCAGCGGTCGTACAGGCCCGACAGTTTGAGGCGGTCTTCGATCAGCGGCACCGTGCGGTCCAGCGTGGTGACCACTGAGTAGGCATGCCCCAGGTACATGGCTGTACTGGCCGCCGCATCGGTGATGTCCACCACCGGCACGTTCAACAACTCCTGCAACCCTTCACGCCCGTGCTCGCCGTAGCCGGCCTGGATCACCGCATCGTAAGGGCCTTCGTAGGCCAGTACCCGGTCCATTACCGCGATGGCGGCCAAGTAGCTTTCGAAATTGCCTTCCACCGATTCGGCGCCGAACCAGGGGGTGAGCCCGATGATCTCGGTGCCGGGGGCGGCCACCGCGCGAGCCTGCTCGGCGATGGCATCGGTGATGGCTTCTGTGGTGTTGACGTTGGCGATAAGAATGCGCATGGGCAGTCCTCCCTGTTCAGTGGCTGCTGTGGTCGACGGCGATGCATTCGCCGCTGACATCGTGATAGTGACGGTTGCGCGGGGCGATCAGCAGGTAGATGGCAGCGGCAATGCCTGCGCCGATCAGCCAGGAGAACGGTGCCACGCTGTGGAAATGGGGTACCAGGGCCAGCACGATGGCCAGCAATGCGGCAGGCAGGAATGCCGCGATGGCACGCAGGTTGATGCCCCGCGTGTAGTGATAAGCGCCGGCCGGGTCTTCGCTGTAGAGCTGCGGCACGTTGATGCAGCCTTTGCGCAGCAGCCAGTAGTCGGACATGATCACGCCGTACAGCGGCCCTAGCAGGGCGCCCAGGCCAGACAGGAAGTACACGATCACCAGCGGGCTGTTGTACAGGTTCCAAGGCAGGATCAATACCGCCAAAGTGGCGCTGATCAGCCCGGCGCGGCGGAAGTTGAGGTGGCGCGGGGCCAGGTTGCTGAGCACGAAGGCCGGCGCCACGAAATTGGCCATGATGTTCACCGCCACGGTGACGATCAGGAATGCCAGGCAGCCGAGTACCAGGAACGCGGTGCTGGGGATGGCGGCCACGATCTGGGTGGGGCTGTCGATGATCTGCCCGTTGATCTGGAACTGGGCACCGCACAGCACCACCGTGATGACGGCGAACACCAGAATGTTGACCGGCAGGCCCCAGAAGTTGCCTACGCGAATGGTTTTGCGGCAGGGCGAAGACCGGGCGAAGTCGCAGAAGTTGAGCACCAGCGTGCCGTAGATGGCCAGCCACAGCGCGCCGCCGGCAAAGATGTTGCGCCACATGTCAACGCCGGTCAGCGGCTCGGCAACCGACCAGGCAATGCGGGCATCGGCCTTGATGTACATGAACACGGCCAGCGAAGCGACCGTGAGCAGAATCACCGGCCCGGCGAACCCCTCGTAGCGGCGCACCATCTCCATGCCGTAGGCCAGAATGACCAGTTGCACCAGCCAGATGGCCACGAAGCACACCCAGCCCAGGCTCGACAGCCCCAGAATACTGTCATGGTCGTAGGCTGCCAGTTGCGGCCACACGGCGCTCAACAGCACCCGCAGCACCACTGACGCCAGGTACGTCTGTATGCCGAACCAGGCGATGGCGATCACGGCGCGTATGAGGGCGGGTATCTGCGCACCATGGATACCGAAGGCAATCCGGCTGATGACCGGGAACGGGACGCCTGTCTTCTGCCCCATGTAGCCCGACAGGTTCATGAAGAAGTACACCAGTGCCGCACCAATGGCCAGTGACATCAGGATCTGCCAACCCCCCAGGCCCAGCGCAAACAGCCCCATGGCGAAGGAGTAGTTGGCGATGTTGTGCACGTCGTTGGTCCACAGGGCGAAAATGCTGTAGCCACCCCAGCGGCGCCCGGCGATGCGGGTGGGCGCCAGGTCGCGGTTGTGCAGGCGTGGGCTGAGGCCGAGGGCTAGTGCGGGGTCGGGCTGTGTGGTGGTGGGTTGGGTGCTGGCGACGGACAGTTCAGGGGCAAGGTTGAGGCTGCTACTCATTCCGGCGGGCTCCTGATGCACGCAGACTGCGATGAGCGGGCATGCGCACGGGCTGGCCTTCTCGTCGGTGCAGCGTTGGCATCACAGGGTTCTGGGCGCGGCGGCCAAGGGTGAGTCGGCGTCGCGGGTTATTGTGTATTTATGTTTTGTCTAATTTGTATACAAAACATGAACACACAATAGCGAGTTCCATGCCAAGCCTTGTTGAGTCAGCCACGATCGAAGACATCAGTACGGATATGAATTTTTTAACTATCTGAATTTATTCAGAAATATTCATATGGATAGACAATTCTTAAATTTCTCAGAGCTGAACTAGTTGATCATCCAGTCAGATTTTAAGCGGTTCTGCCTGTAACGTAATGGTGCGCCAAAACACTAAGTGCACACAAAAATGGCACTTATGGTTACGTTTATGTGTACAAAATTTAGTCTGCGGTCGCCGGGGCAATTTTCCCGTAGTAGGCCAGCGGCTGTAGAATGGCGTTTTTCCCTGTTCGTGACTTTCAATGACCTCGCCGATCCACACCCTTGAGCAACACCTGCTTGCCGCCCTCGACCCAGCCCCACAAGAAACCCGCCGCCTGTTCCATGGCCGTGGGCGCTGCTGGCCGGGCCTGGAACAGGTCACGGTGGACTGGCTGCAGGGCGTGCTCTCGGTGGCGTTGTTTCGTGAGCCGCCCGATGGCCAGCTGGCAGAGCTGGAGGCCATGCTGCTGGCGCTTGCCAAGCGGCCGCAGTGGGCCGGTGAGGCCATTCTTGTTCAGCATCGCTACCTGCCTGACAGCCCTGGCCAGTGGTTGGTGGGTGAGCCTTGCCAACAGCGCGAGGTGGTCGAAGACGGGCTCACCTACTTGCTGGACCTGGGCGTGCGCCAGAACAACGGCCTGTTTCTGGACATGCGCTACGGGCGGCAATGGGTGCGCGAGCAGGCCGGTGGCAAGCGTGTGCTGAACCTGTTCGCCTACACCTGCGGTTTCTCGGTTGCGGCCGTTGCCGGCGGGGCTGAGCAGGTGGTCAACCTGGACATGGCCAAGTCGGCGTTGTCCCGAGGGCGGGAAAACCACCGGCTCAACGGCCACGATGCCTCGCGGGTGGCTTACCTGGGGCACGAACTGTTCAAGTCGTGGGGCAAGGTACGCAAATACGGCCCCTACGACCTGGTGATCATCGACCCGCCCACCTTCCAGCGCGGCAGTTTCGTGCTGACCCAGGATTACGCGAAGATTCTACGGCGGTTGCCAGAGCTGCTGACGCCGGGCGGGACGGTACTGGCCTGTGTGAACGACCCGGCGATAGGGCCGGAGTTCTTGATTGACGGGATGGCGGAGCAGGCGCCTGGCCTGGCGTTTGTCGAACGCCTGGAAAACCCGCCTGAGTTCCCTGATGCGGATTCGGCGGGCGGGCTGAAGGCCCTGGTATTTCGTCAGGCGTAGTCGCGGGGAGGGGCGCCGTGGGGCATCGCGAGCAAGTGCGGGCGAGGCCGAACTTGTTCGCGAGACCAGGGTGCCGCTTACTGGTTGGTGTAGATCTGGTCAAACACCCCACCATCATTGAAGTGGGTCTTCTGCACTGTGCGCCAGTCACCAAAGGTTTTCTCAACCGACAGGAAATCCACCTTCGGGAACCGGTCGGTGTACTTGGCCAGCACGGTTGCATCGCGCGGGCGCAGGTAGTTCTGTGCGGCGATTTCCTGCGCAGCAGGTGACCACAGGTACTTCAGGTACTCCTCGGCCACTGCTTGGGTGCCCTTCCGGGCTACCACCTTGTCAACCACGCTCACCGGTGGCTCGGCTTCAGCCGAAACGCTGGGGTACACCACCTCGAACTGGTCGCGGCCGAACTCGCGGGCGATCATCTCGGCCTCGTTCTCGAAGGTGACCAGCACATCGCCAATCTGGTTGGTCATGAAGGTGGTGGTTGCCGCGCGACCACCGGTGTCGAGCACTGGCGCCTGCTTGAACAGCTTGCCCACGAAGTCACGGGCCTTGGCCTCGTCACCGCCCTGCTTGAGCACATAACCCCAGGCCGACAGGTAGGTGTAGCGGCCATTCCCGGAGGTTTTGGGGTTGGGCACGATCACCTGCACGCCATCCTTGAGCAGGTCGGGCCAGTCTTTCAGTGCCTTGGGGTTGCCCTTGCGCACGATGAACACAGTGGCAGAGGTGAACGGGGCGCTGTTGTTCGGCAGCCGGGTTACCCAGTTGTCGGGTACCAGTTTGCCATTGTCGACCAGGGCATTGATGTCGGTAGCCATGTTCATGGTGATGACATCGGCCGGCAGCCCGTCGATCACTGCACGCGCCTGCTTGCTCGAACCGCCGAAGGACATCTGCACGTTGACCTTCTCGTTGTGCTCGGCCTCCCAGTGCTTCTGGAAGGCGGGGTTGTAGTCCTTGTAGAAGTCGCGCATCACGTCGTAGGAGACGTTGAGCAGGGTCGGTGCTGCCTGGGCAATGTTGCCCAAGGCAAGGCCGGCGGCGAGCAGCGAGGCGGTGAAGAGCTTTTTCACAGGGCGTCCTTGTTGGCGGTAGGGTGTTGGCACATTGCCTGCGACTATAGCGGCTGGCGATGTTGCCTTTAAAGAACAAAAACGCCTTTGGTTATGCCCGGCTGCACGGTTTTATCGCGGGGTGAACAGCTGGCTGCCACAGCGCGAGCAGAACGCTGCATTGTGCTCGTGGGTGGGTTTGCTGCAGGCAGGGCAATCGTGCTGCAACTGCTCGCCACGCATGGCGTTGGCAAGCTCCGCAGTGAAGATGCCGGTCGGCACTGCAATGATCGAATAACCGGTGATCATCACCAGCGACGACAGCACCTGCCCCAGGGGTGTTCGCGGCACGATATCGCCGAAGCCGACCGTGGTGAGGGTGACAATGGCCCAGTAGATGCCTTTGGGAATGCTGGTAAAGCCATGCTCCGGCCCCTCGATCACGTACATCAGCGTGCCGAACACGGTGACCAGCGTCGATACACTGACCAGAAACACGATGATCTTCTGCTTGCTGCCGCGCAGGGCGGCAAGCAGGTAATTGGCCTGCTTGAGGTAGGGCCCCAGCTTGAGCACGCGGAAGATCCGCAACATACGGATGACCCGCACGATCAGCAGGTACTGGGCGTCGCTGTAGTACAGCGCAATGATGCCTGGCACGATCGCCAGCAGGTCGACCAGGCCGTAGAAGCTGAACGCATAGCGCAAGGGCCGGGGCGAGCAGTACAGGCGGGTGAGGTATTCGCACAGAAACACCGCAGTGAAGCCCCACTCCAGGGCCGCCAGCAGGCCGCCGTAACCCCGGTGCACCTCGTCGATACTGTCGAGGATCACCGTGACGAGGCTGGCGAGGATGATCAACAGGAGCGTTTTGTCGAAGCGCCTGCCGGCGACCGTGTCGGTCTGGAAGACGATGACGTAGAGGCGTTCACGCCAGGGTTGCGGGGTGGGCATAAGGCGCGGGTCCGTAAAGCAAACACCAAGAGTAGAGGATCTGCCCCATACACGGCAACGCAGCCCCAGAGGCGCTCTAAAAATGCCAGTTCTGTACCGGGGCGTGAGCTGTTACTAATGGCCCTGCGGAGTTCACAGGAGCACGTCAATGGGCAACGCTTGCATTTCACCCCGGCTCGGCAGGGCCTACACCGTCTATGGTTACCTGGGCCAGGCATCAGGCAGGACATGGCTTGGTTACACCGGTCAATACTTGGATCGCCGGCTACATGGCTACCCGCTGGGGGCTGGGTACCGTTATTACAGCCCCGCCTTGATGCGATTCTTCAGCAGCGACTTCTATAGCCCATTTGGTAAAGGCGGGTTAAATGCCTATGTATATTGCGTAGGTAACCCTGTGGTTCTGAGTGATCCAACTGGGCAGGCGCCTGTGAGATCGAAATATGAAGGCTTGTGGACCCGAACCCCTCAACAGAAACCAGCGCCTTCCTCAGTTCCATTATCAAAGGGCAGTGTCAGCCTTGTGAACGGCAGACCTCAGGTCAATATTGCCCTAGGCGATGTTGTGAATATGTTGAAAAAAGGGAAATGGGTCGAGTCGGAAGGCAAGACCCGCCTTGAGTTGCCGTTGGGGAGCCTGGTGCAGGGCTCGGAAAACTCCACGCTTAGGATCTCTCTCACGGAAACCACCGTTACCGTCCCCCACGTGGATGCGGTCAAGACAGCCGTCTCATCAGCAACCACGAAACCCGCGGATGGCACCGTGGCTGTACCGCTGCCTGTGGGGCTGGTGCTGCAGTCTGAAAAGCGTGTGTCCTGGAATCATGCAACCTTTCGGGTATCTCATAAAGACCTGGCCAATGAGGTTGTAAGGCAAATCCGCCAATAGCCTGTCGCGAGCTACGGGCTGGCAGTTTGGGCAGATCGTCTAATCGAAGAGCCCCCATGCATAAGCCAGCATGCCATGACGAAAGGCGCGGTCAGCGGAGCAGTCGGCAATAGTTTCCACAGTGACTGCAGCATCACCGCCACGGCGATTGCCGTCAGCGTCGCCAACGGCTTTTCCCCCTGGCGGCTGAACGCCAGCGCCGCCAGCGCCGCATTGAACCCATAAAGGCCCAGCCAGGCTGCCTCCTGCTGCTCGGTGATCAGTGCTACGCCACCGCCGATTGCCGAGCCGATCACGGCCCACAGGGCAGCGTAGGGGTGCGCGATGAACAGGCCGAGGATGATCAGCAGCCCGGCCAATGGCTGGTCGAGCAAAAAGATTTGGCCCACGCCACGCGCCAACCCGTACAGCGGGCCGGCCTCGACAGGGCCGCTTGGCGCAGGGCTGCCAACCAACAGCACGGCCCAGCCCAGCAGCACAAACGGGGCGGTGTAGGCGACCAGCAGCTTGCCGCCGCGCTTGCGCCATTGGTGGGTGATGATGCTGGACAGGCCCGCCGCGGCGATGATCAGCGGTGGCTGGATGACCGACCAGGGCAATACCGCACTGATCAAGATGCCGATGAGCACGCCGTTGTAGCTGTACAACCCGGCCTGCCGGTCGGCACGGTCGTAGCCACGGGCCTGTGCGGTCATCAGGCCGGCCAGGGCGCCAAGCAGGGCGCCGCCGACCAGCCCGGGTGCGGTGAGCAAAATGGCCAACAGGCAGCACAGGCCGCAGGCAGGGCTGCGCAGCAGCAGCACCTGGCTGAAGCCGTTGAGCAGCGCCGTGGCCCAGTCGGGGCACGGGTTGACGAAATGTTTTGTGTACATGGGCAGTCAGCAAGGTTGAAAGAGAAGCGGCGGGCCTCTTCGGGCCTCGATTTGTCCGCAGTCAGGTGCAGTGGGCTAGATCAAGCTCTCGATCCGCAGCGTGTTGGTCGACCCGGGCTTGCCGAACGGCACCCCGGCCGTGATCAGCAACGTATCACCCCGGCTGGCCATGCCTTGTGCCTGGGCGATTTCAAGGGCGGTGGACACCACCTCGTCCACTTGGCGCAAGCGGTCATTGACCACCGAATGCACGCCCCACGTCACACTCAGCCGGCGCGCGGTGGCGTGGTTGGGGGTGAGGTTGAGAATGGGGCGCGGGGTCGCTCGCGGGCAGCGCGCAGGGTCGAGGCGCCCGACTCGCTGTAGTTCACCAGCACCGCCACCGGCAGGATGCCGCTGATGCGGCGGATGGCGCAGCTGATGGCGTCCGACACCGTGGCCTCGGCCTTGGGCCGGCCGACGTCGAGCTGGGCCTGGTAGTCGGGGCCGTTTTCCACCTGGCGGATGATTTTGCTCATCATCTGCACGGCTTCCAGCGGGTAGTCGCCCGATGCGGTTTCTGCTGACAGCATCACGGCATCGGCGCCTTCGGCCACGGCGTTGGCCACGTCGGTGACCTCGGCGCGGGTAGGGGCCGGGGAAAAGCGCATGGACTCAAGCATCTGTGTGGCCACCACCACCGGTTTGCCCAACTGCCGGCAGGTGTTGATGATGCGCTTCTGGATCTGCGGCACGCTCTCGGCCGGTACCTCCACCCCCAGGTCACCTCGGGCCACCATGATGGCGTCGGCCAGTTCGGCGATGGCTTGCAGCTGTTCCACCGCCGACGGCTTTTCGATCTTGGCCATCAGGTAAGCCCGGTCGCCGATCAGGGCGCGTGCTTCGGCGATGTCCTGAGGGCGCTGCACAAACGACAGCGCAACCCAGTCCACGCCCAGCTCCAGGCCAAAGGCCAGGTCGCGGCGGTCCTTTTCGGTCAGTGGCGAGAGGTCGAGCAGCGCCTGGGGCACGTTGACCCCTTTGCGGTCGGACAGCTCCCCGCCGGCCAGCACCTCGGTGTCGATGGCGTCGTGGTGCTTGGCGGTGACCCGCAAGCGCAGCTTGCCGTCGTCCAGCAACAGGTCCATGCCGGGTTCCAGCGCGGCAATGATCTCTGGGTGCGGCAGGTTCACCCGCTGGGGGCTGCCGGGTGTGGTGTCCAGGTCCAGGCGCAGGGCCTGGCCGCGCTGCAGGTACACTTTGCCGTCAGCGAAGCGACCCACCCGCAGCTTGGGCCCTTGCAGGTCCATGAGGATGCCCAGCGGGTAGTTCAGCTGCTGCTCCACATCGCGAATCCACTGGTAGCGCAAGGCGTGGTCGGCGTGTTCGCCGTGGCTGAAATTCAGGCGGAAGATATTTACCCCGGCCTCGACCAGCTGGCGCACGTCGTCGATGGTCTTGATTGCCGGGCCGAGGGTGGCCAGTACCTTAACTTTCTTGTCGGGCGTCATGATGGGTTGCTCTCGAGAATCAGGATGGCGCGGAAGTCGTTGACGTTGGTGCGGGTCGGCTCGGTGACGATCAACGCATCCAGCGCGGCGAAGTAGCCGTAGCCGTTGTTGTTGTCCAGCTCGTCGCTGCCGCACAGGCCCAGTGCCTGGGCGCGGGCATGGCTGCTGGGGGTCATCAGCGCACCGGCGTTTTCTTCCGACCCGTCGATGCCATCGGTATCGGCGGCCAGGGCATACACCCCCGGCAGGCCTTTCAGGCTTTCGGTGAGGCTGAGCAGGAACTCGGCGTTGCGCCCGCCGCGGCCGTTGCCCCGTACGGTGACGGTGGTTTCGCCACCGGACAGGATCACGCAGGGTGCTTTGAGCGGCTGGCCGTGCTGGATGATCTGCCGGGCGATGCCCGCGTGCACCTTGGCCACCTCACGCGACTCGCCTTCGAGGTCGCCCAGGATCAGCGGGCTGAAGCCCGCCTGGCGGGCTTTGACGGCCGCGGCTTCCAGCGACTGCTGGGGCTTGGCGATCAGTTGGAAATGGCTACGTGCCAGGGCCGGATCATCGGCCTTGACGGTTTCTGATGCGGGGTTGTTGAGCCAGTCGATGACGGCTTTGGGCGCATCGATGGCGTAGCGCTTGAGGATGGCCAGGGCATCGGCGCGGGTGCTCGGGTCGGCCACGGTAGGGCCGGAAGCGATCACCGTGGCCAGGTCGCCTGGCACATCGGAAATGGCATAGGTGTACACCGTGGCCGGCCAGCAGGCCTTGGCCAGGCGGCCGCCCTTGATCGCCGAGAGGTGCTTGCGCACGCAGTTCATCTCGCCGATGGTGGCGCCGGATTTGAGCAGCGCCTTGTTGACCTGCTGCTTGTCGGCCAGCGTCAGGCCCTGCGCAGGCAGGGCCAGCAGTGCCGAGCCACCGCCAGACAGCAGGAAGATCACGCGGTCGTCTTCGTTGAGGTTGCCGACCAGGTCCAGCACGCGCTTGGCCACGGCCAGGCCGGCAGCGTCGGGAACGGGGTGGGCGGCTTCAACCACTTCGATTTTCTGGCAATTGGCCCCATGGCCGTAGCGGGTGACCACCAGGCCGCAGACTTCGCCCTGCCAGCACTGCTCGACCACTTCGGCCATGGCGGCTGCGGCCTTGCCGGCGCCGATGACAATGACCCGACCGCTGCGGTCAGCGGGCAGATACGGTTCAAGGACCTGGCGAGGGTGGGCGGCGGCGATGGCTGTGTCGAACAGCTCGCGAAGAATTTTTTGCGGATCGACCGACATGGCAGGCTCCCAATTCTGATTGTTTTGCAAGACCGAAAAAGCGAGCTGCAAGCTGCAAGCTAAAGCAAAAGCAGATCTGCTTTTACTTGCCGCTTGAAGCTTGCCGCTTGAAGCTCGCTTTACTTGCCGCTCACTGTTCTTGGCGAATGGAGAAATTGGCCATGTGTTCCAGGCCCTTGATCAGTGCCGAGTGGTCCCAGTTGCCGCCGCCCAGGGCCTGGCAGGTGTTGAACACCTGCTGGGCATTGGAGGTGTTGGGCAGGTTGATGCCCAGCTCCTTGGCGCCCTGCAGGGCCAGGTTCAGGTCTTTCTGGTGCAGGTTGATGCGGAAGCCCGGGTCGAAGGTGCCCTTGATCATCCGCTCGGCATGCACCTCGAGGATCTTCGACGACGCAAAGCCGCCCATCAGCGCTTCACGCACCTTGGCCGGGTCGGCACCGTTCTTGGCAGCGAACAGCAGCGCTTCGCTGACGGCCTGGATATTCAGGGCAACGATGATCTGGTTGGCCACCTTGGCGGTCTGGCCGTCGCCGTTGCCACCGACACGGGTGATGTTCTTGCCCATGGCTTCGAACAGCGGCAGTGCGCGCTCGAAGGCTTTCGGGCAGCCCCCGACCATGATGCTCAGGGTGGCGGCCTTGGCGCCGACTTCACCGCCGGATACCGGGGCGTCCAGGTAGGCGGCGCCCGTGGCTTTGATCTTGTCGGCGAATACCTTGGTGGCGGTGGGAGAAATCGAGCTCATGTCGATGACCACCTTGTTCGGGCCCACGCCTTCGGCTACACCGTTTTCACCGAACAGCACACTCTCCACCTGGGGGGTGTCAGGCACCATCACAATGATGAACTCGGCTTCCTGGGCCACTTCCTTGGGGTTGGCCAGGGCCACTGCGCCCGCTGCCAGCAGGTCGGCCGGGGCGGCGTCGTGGTGGGTGGAAACGAACAGGCTGTGCCCTGCTTTTTGCAGGTTCTGGGCCATGGGCTTGCCCATGATGCCGGTGCCGATGAAACCGATTTTAGCCATGAGAAATTGCCTCTTTTGTATTTATTGAATCTCGGTAGAGCACGCGGTGCAGGCCTTCTGTGGGAGCGGGTTTACCCGCGAAGCAGACGCCGCGGTGGATGGCACCGGCTGCGCCGGTGTTCGCGGGTGAACCCGCTCCCACAGTGGCTGGTGTCTTCCACAGAATCTGGTGGTTCACACAGGCTGATGCCCGGCCCTCAGATCGCGTTATGGGTTTTCAGCCAGCCCAGGCCGGCTTCGGTTGTGGTTTTGGGCTTGTACTCCGCGCCCACCCAGCCTTGGTAACCGATGCGGTCCAGGTGCTCGAACAGGAAGCGGTAGTTGATCTCGCCGGTGCCCGGCTCGTGGCGGCCGGGGTTGTCGGCCAGCTGGATATGGTTGATCACGGGCAGGTTGGCCTCGACGGTGCGCGCCAGGTCACCTTCCATGATCTGCATGTGGTAGATGTCGTACTGCAGGAACAGGTTGTCGCTGCCCACCTCGGCCTGGATGTCCAGCGCTTGCTGGGTGGTGTTGAGGTAGAAGCCCGGGATGTCGCGGGTGTTGATCATTTCCATGACCAGGCGAATACCGGCGGCCTTGAGCGTGTCGGCGGCATAGCGCAGGTTGCCCACAAAGGTGCTGCGCACGGTGGCGCAGTCCGTGCCTTGCGGGCGAATGCCGGCCAGGGCGTTGACCTGGGTGTTGCCCAGCACCTTGGCGTACGCGATGGCCTTGTCGACACCGGCCCGGAATTCCTCCACCCGGTCAGGATGGCAGGCAATGCCGCGCTCGCCTTGCGACCAGTCGCCGGCGGGCAGGTTGAACAGCACCTGGGTCAGGCCGTTGGCGTCCAGTTGCTGCTTGATGTCGGCAGCGCTGAAATCATACGGAAAAAGGTATTCGACACCGCTGAAGCCGGCGTCGGCGGCGGCTTTGAAGCGGGCCAGAAAATCCTGTTCGGTGAACAGCATGGACAGGTTGGCGGCGAAGCGCGGCATGGTGTGTCTCCTTGCGTAGAAGGCCCCCGGCAGCGGCCTGGGGGCGTGCGACAGTCAGTCCAGCAGCGAGATGGCGGTGGGCGCGTCATTGCCGACCAGGGCCAGGTCTTCGAATTCGTTGACCGCGTTGATCTCGGTGCCCATGGAAATATTGGTCACGCGCTCGAGAATCACCTCCACCACCACGGGCACGCGGAACTCTTCTGCCATTTTTTGCGCCTTGAGCAGAGCGGGGGCGATGTCGCCCGGCTCGAATACGCGCAGTGCCTTGCAGCCCAGGCCTTCGACCACCGCGACGTGGTCGACGCCGTAGGTGGCGGCGTCGCTGGCGTTGATGTTCTCGAACGCCAGTTGTACACAGTAATCCATGTCGAAGCCACGCTGCGCCTGGCGGATCAGCCCCAGGTAGGCGTTGTTCACCAGCACGTGGACGTAGGGCAGGTTGAACTGCGCGCCCACGGCCAGTTCCTCGATCATGAACTGGAAGTCGTAGTCGCCTGACAGCGCCACCACCTTGCGCTGAGGGTCGGCCTTGACCACGCCCAACGCGGCAGGGATGGTCCAGCCCAGCGGGCCGGCCTGGCCGCAATTGATCCAGTGCCGCGGCTTGTACACATGCAGAAACTGCGCACCGGCAATCTGCGACAGGCCGATGGTGCTGACGTAGCAGGTGTCCTTGCCGAATACCTGGTTCATTTCCTGGTAAACGCGCTGCGGCTTCACCGGCACGTTGTCGAAGTGGGTTTTGCGCTGCAGGCTGGCTTTGCGCTGTTGGCAGTCTTCAAGCCAGGCCTTGCGGCATTTGAGCTTGCCGGCGGCTTGCCATTCGCGCGCCACCTCCAGCAGCTTGTCCAGGGCCAGGCCTGCGTCCGAGACGATGCCCAGGTCGGGCGTGAATACGCGGCCGATCTGGGTCGGCTCGATGTCGACGTGGATGAAGGTGCGGCCTTCGGTGTACACGTCCACAGAACCGGTATGGCGGTTGGCCCAGCGGTTGCCGATACCGAACACCAGGTCGGACTTCAGCAGCGTGGCGTTGCCATAGCGGTGCGAGGTCTGCAGGCCGACCATGCCGACCATTTGCGGGTGGTCGTCGGGCAGGGTGCCCCAGCCCATCAGGGTGGGGATGACCGGCACGCCGGTCAGCTCGGCGAAGGCCACCAGTTTGTCGCTGGCATCAGCATTGATGATGCCGCCGCCAGCCACCAGCAGCGGGCGTTCAGCGTCGTTGAGCATGGCCAGGGCTTTTTCCGCCTGTATGCGGGTGGCCGCTGGCTTGTGCACTGGCAAGGGTTCGTAGGCATCGATATCGAATTCGATTTCGGCCATCTGCACGTCGAACGGCAGGTCGATCAGCACCGGGCCCGGGCGGCCGCTGCGCATTTCGAAGAACGCCTTCTGGAACGCATAGGGCACCTGGCCCGGCTCCAGCACGGTGGTCGCCCACTTGGTCACCGGCTTGACGATGCTGGTGATGTCCACGGCCTGGAAGTCTTCCTTGTGCAGGCGGGCGCGGGGGGCCTGGCCAGTGATGCACAGGATCGGGATGGAGTCTGCGCTGGCGCTGTACAGGCCGGTGACCATGTCGGTGCCGGCAGGCCCGGAGGTACCGATGCATACGCCGATGTTGCCGGGGTTGGCGCGGGTGTAGCCCTCGGCCATGTGCGAGGCACCTTCGACGTGGCGAGCGAGGACATGATCGATGCCACCGACTTTCTTCAGGGCCGAATACAGCGGGTTGATGGCAGCCCCGGGGATGCCGAACGCGGTCTCTACACCTTCACGGCGCATGACCAGAACGGCTGCATCGATTGCTCTCATTTTGCTCATGATTTGTGCCTCATCGATTTTGTAATTGTATACAACTTTCTATGCGATTCAGTGTATTCATGCCTGAGTCGCCAGGTCAATGGGTTTTCATCGGGTGAGAACGCTTTGCGTGAAGCGCCCGTGCACAGAGGGCTTTGCAACGGTGCCTACGATTGATCAAAAATATTGTATACAAAAATATTCTTGGTTGTGTTCTATTTGATTCTCGGTTTTCGACTGCCCCCCAGGGCGTCTCACAATAAGAAGAGGACCTTTGCATGAACGCTTTGAACCTGAAAGTCGCGGTCAGCCTGGTAGAGGCTGCGCTGGCGGCAGGCCGAACCGTCAACGCAGCGCCGTTGACCGTGGCAGTGCTGGATGCCGGTGGGCATGTGCTGGTATTGCAGCGCGAAGACGGTGCCAGCCTGCTGCGGCCTGAGCTGGCCACGGGCAAGGCTTGGGGCGCCATTGCGCTGGGCAAGGGCTCACGCTTGCTGGCCCTGGACGCCCAGCAGCGGCCGGCGTTTTTTGCGGCGCTCAATGGGCTGGGCGAGCGACCGGTGGTGCCGGCACCGGGGGGTGTGCTGATACGTGATCAGGAGGGCAGGGTGTTGGGCGCGGTGGGGATCAGTGGCGATACGTCGGACATTGACGAGCAGTGCGCCATCAGTGCCATCGAGGCGGTGGGGCTGCGGGCGGATGCGGGGGTGGTGGCCTGACCAGGGTTGGCCTGGGCTGGCCCTTTCGCGGGTGAACCCGCTCCCACAATGATGGCGCCAGCGCTCGGGTTTTGTGCAAGCCAGCGTCTGCCCCACTACAGCCTCTGCCCTAGGGCTGAATGCCCCTGTGGAAGTGGGTTTACCCGCGAAAGGGCCAGCGCAGTACTCAGGCTACCTCAGGCTCGCAGCCTTTGAGCACCATGCGGATGATGGTTTCGGCAGCAGCATCGTAGTCGCTGTCGGCCAGCTTGGCCTTGCCGGTCACGGCCGAAATCTGCCAATCGAAGTCGGCATAGGTCTGGGTCGCTGCCCAGATGCTGAACATCAGGTGATGCGCATCCACATGGGCGATCTGCCCATGGTCGATCCAGTGCTGGATGCACTCGATATTGTGCCGTGCCTGCGCATTCAGCTGTTCTACCTGGCTGGGTGACAGGTGCGGTGCGCCGTGCATGATCTCGCTGGCAAACACCTTGGACGCATGGGGCAGGTCACGGGAAATGCGAATTTTCGAGCGAATGTACGCGCTGAGCACTTCCTTGGGGTCGCCATCGGCGTTGAACGGCGTGGAGGCCTGCATGATCGGCGCGATGATGCTCTCGAGCACTTCCCGGTACAGGTTGTCCTTGGACTTGAAGTAGTAGTACACGTTGGGCTTGGGCAGCCCGGCCTTGGCCGCGATGTCGCTGGTCTTGGTGGCCGCGAAGCCCTTGTCGGCGAATTCCTCGCTGGCCGCGCGCAGGATCAGTTCCTTGTTGCGCTCGCGAATGGTGCTCATGGTCAGGGATCTTCCTCGTGTCTGGCCACCTCTAAGAGGGATCGGGCATGGTAGCACCGTGCCTGACGGGCGCTCAAGGCAGCGGCCTTGGGCTAGACTCCGGCTCATTCACACACTTGGAAACAGCATAATTATGGCAGCAAGCAGTTTACTGGTACTGATCGACGACATCGCCACGCTGCTCGACGACGTATCGCTGATGACCAAGGTCGCGGCAAAGAAAACCGCTGGCGTGCTGGGGGATGACCTGGCACTCAATGCGCAACAGGTGACCGGCGTGAGCGCCGACCGCGAATTGCCCGTGGTGTGGGCAGTGGCCAAGGGCTCGCTGATGAACAAGGCGATCCTGGTGCCGGCGGCGCTGTTGATCAGCGCGTTCATCCCATGGGCGGTCACACCGTTGCTGATGGTGGGGGGCGCCTACCTGTGCTTCGAGGGCTTCGAGAAGCTGGCGCATGCGTTCTTCCACGACAAGGACGAAGAACAGGCCCGGCGTGCCAAGCGCAGCGAGGCGCTGGCGGACCAGAACACCGACCTGGTGGCGTTCGAGAAGGCCAAGATCAAGGGGGCCGTGCGCACCGACTTCATTCTCTCTGCTGAGATCATCGCCATCACCTTGGGCATCGTTGCCGATGCGCCACTGACCCAGCAGATCATCGTGCTGTCGGGCATCGCCGTGGTCATGACCATCGGTGTGTACGGGGTGGTGGGCGGGATCGTGAAGCTGGACGACCTGGGCCTGTGGATGAGCCGCAAGGCTTCGCGCCTGGTACAGGCCATCGGCAACGGCATCCTGCGGGCCGCGCCCTACATGATGAAAGCTCTGTCGGTGGTCGGCACGGCGGCCATGTTCCTGGTCGGTGGTGGCATCTTGGTACACGGCATCGCGCCTTTGCACCATGCTGTCGAGGCGTTCAGCGAGGGCCGTGGCGGGGCGTTGACGGGCGCGCTGCTCAACGGCGTGGCCGGTGTGGTCGCCGGTGCCGTGGTGCTGGCGGTGGTGAGTGGGGCGAGCAAGCTGTGGCAGGCATTGCGCCCCGCCCACTGAGGTGGCTGGCCGGTGCTGCTGCGCCGGCCGCGCACTCAGGTTAGAACAGCACCTTGACCAGGAAACTCATGGTGTTCTGGTCGGTGGTGAAGCCGTCGCTGTCCTTGATCCCGTACTTGTTCTTCCAGTAGTCGTACTCCACACCCACGTACAGCTGCTTTTCGCCCAGGTTCAGGGCCTTGCCCAGGTCATACTTGATCTGTGGGTTGAAGTGAAGGTTGGCCTGGTAGGTGCCGCGGCGGTTTTCGTCGTTGTCCACCACCCAGTCCATGTAGCCATCGATCAGCACATCCGACGAGCCCACCGGGATGGTGTACGACCACACAGGCGTGATCTGCCAGACGTTGTCACCCGGGCGGCTGCCGTCGGTGGTGCGCTGGTAGAAGTTCAGCTGGAAGTAGTCGAAGCCCGGGATCGCCAGGTCGAACCCTGGGCCGATCAGGTATGCCTCGGTATCACCTTCGCCAAACTCGTAGGTCATGGCCAACAGCACATCCTTGATGGGGCCGAACTCAAACTTCTGGTCGAAGATCTTGCCGAACGACAGGCGCGGGGTGATCTCGCCGTAGTAGGTGTTCGGGCCATTGCCGCTGTCTTTCTGCCCTTGGTAGAAAATCTTGTCGACGAAGATGAAGTTGTCGCCGTACTTCCAGCCATCGGCATGCTCGAAGGTGACGGTTTGCTGGGTCGGCGGGTTGACCTTGAAGTTCTTGCCCCACAGGTAGGTGAGGCTGTTGCTCTGCCACTGCAGCAGGTCGCCACCGAAGGTGGTGCCGCACGCCAGCAGGCCGCCGGCCAGGATCAGGCTCTTGATGATACGCATCGCGTGTGTCGCTCCCTTGATTGGTCAGTTGTCAGCGCTCGTTGATGGCGCTTTTTCTGTCTTTTTAGTCAGCTTTTTTCGTTTGGCCATAGCTGTTTGGCAAGGGTCGCGCCAACTTTTCCAGGTTGGCCGAACCGTCCTGCTCGACGTCGTTCTGAACGGATGAAAAGGGTCTTTCAGGCTGGCAACACGTCGGCCAACCGCCCGAATTCATTGACTGAGCGGTCAGTTAACGCAGGCAGAATCCGTTCTGCCCCGATCGAGGGGGCGCGCAGGTTACTGGCTTGCGCGCCTGGCCTCAAGTGCTCCTTCCTGGCGCACGTGGTACAAACTTGTGCGTTTGGTCAGCTTCCTAGAAGTGCACCTTGACCAAGGCGCTGGCCACGCTCTGGTTGGTGCTCAGGCTGCCGCGGCTGTCGATGCCGTATTTGTCTTTCCAGTAGCTGTATTCAAAGCCCACGTACAACTGCCGGGCGCCGAAATTCAGGACCTTGCCCAGGTCGTATTTCACCTGTGGGTTGAAGTGCAGGTTGGCGTGGTAGGTGCCACGGCGGTTCCGGTCGTTGTCCGTGACCCAGTCCATGTAGCCGTCTATCAGAATGTCGGATTTGCCGACAGGCACGGTGTATGACCAGGCCGGGGTGATTTGCCAGACGTTGTCGCCCGGCCGGCTGCCCTCGGTGTTGCGCACGTAGAAATTGAGCACGAAATAGTTGAAACCCGGCACGTCCAGGTCAAAGCCCGGGCCGATCAGGTACGCCTCGTTGTCACCTTCGCCGCGCTCGTAGGTCATGGCCAGCAGCACGTCCTTGATCGGCCCAAAGGCCAGCTTGCGGTCTAGGATCTTGCCCAATGACAGGCGCGGGCTGAACTCGCCGTAGTAAGTGGTTACGCCTTTGCCCGGGTCGGCTTTGCCGTTGTAGAAGATCTTGTCGACGAACAGAAAGGTGTCGCCGTACTTCCATTTGTTGGCGTGCTCGAACGTGAGGGTTTGCTGGATATCAGGGTTTACCTTGAAATCCTTGCCATACAGGTAGGTCAGGCTTTCGCCGTGCCATTGCAGCCATTCGCCAGCGTGGGTGGGCGCGTTGGCCAGCAGGCTGCCGCCCAGCAACAGGGACGAGGTGATGTGTTTCATGGGGGGCTCCCGGCCTTATTGTTCTTGTTGGTTGGTGCGGCGGGCAGGGGCGGCATGGCGCCGCCCTGGTCTTCAGTGGGGGTGGCAGGGCGCGTTGTGCGCCGCCCGGTCAGCCCCGCCCAGAATGTTGAACAGCACGTTCAGCACCAGTGCACTGACCGTGGCCATGGCAATGCCGCTGTGGGTGATCGGCTCCATCCACTGGGGCATTTGGGCGAAGAATTCCGGGCGCACCACCGGGATGAGCCCGAAACCCACGCTGACCGCCACCAGCAACTGGTTGCGCCGGTCACCAATGTCGGCTTCCTGAAGAATCTTGATCCCTGTGGCGGTGACCATGCCGAACATGGCGATGGAGGCGCCGCCCAGCACGGCCGGTGGTATCGAGGCAATCAGGAACGCCGCCTTGGGCAGCAGGCTGAGCAGCACCAACAGGGCACCGGCAACCACGGTGACGTAGCGGCAGCGTACGCCGGTCATCTGCACCAGGCCGATGTTCTGGGCGAACGAGGAATGGGTGAAGGTGTTGAAAAACCCGGCGATGAACGAGGCGCCGGCATCGCACAGCAGGCCGCGCCGTAGCATCCCCGGGGTGACTTCCCGGTCGGTGACCTTGCCCAACGCCAGGAACATGCCCGTGGACTCGACGAAGATGATCACTACCACCAGGCACATGGACAGGATGGGCGCCAGGCTGAAGGTGGGCATGCCAAAGTGCAGGGGCGTTACCACCTGCAACCAGGGTGCAGCCCCCAGCCCTGACAGGTCGACCATGCCGATGGCGCCGGCCAGCAGGTAGCCGAGGCCCATGCCCACCAGCACCGAGACATTCACCCAGAACCCGCGCATGAAGCGGTTGATCAGCAGGATGACCGCCAGCACCAGGCCGGCCACCAGCAGGTAGACCGGCGAGCCGAAGGTGGTGGCCTGCTGGCCCCCACCTGCCCAGTTCACGGCCACAGGGAACAGCGACAGGCCAATGGACGTGATCACGGTGCCGGTGACCAGGGGCGGGAAGAACCGCACCACCTTGGACATGAACGGTGCGACCAGCATGCCGAAGAACCCGGCGGCGATGGTGGCGCCGAAAATGCCTTGCAGGCCCACACCGGGCATGCCGGCCATGGCCACCATGCTGCCGACGGCGGCAAAGCTGGCGCCCATCATCACCGGCATGCGAATGCCGACAGGGCCGATACCGAAGGACTGGACGATGGTTGCAACACCGGCCACCAGCAGGTCGGCGTTGATCAGGAAGGCAACCTCTTCGCGGGACAGCCCTGCGGCCTGGCCAATGATCAGCGGCACCGCGATGGCACCCCCATACATCAGCAGCACATGTTGCAGGCCCACCAGGATGAGTTGGAACAGCGGCAATGGCTGTCGGGGTGGCGCTACTGGAATGTAGGCCTTGCGTGACTCGGACATGCAGCACCTCGAGTTTTGTTTTTATTCTCGGATCCAAGCAGCAGGTATCAGGCGGTACGTTCCAGCACGGAATGCTGGGTTACCGCCATGAAACCTGGCGCTCGATGCTTGCTTGTTGCGTAACACAGGCGCGTCGAGGCCTTTGGCTAGCGGCCTCTATGCGCCAGTCAGGTGCTCGGCAAGCCCACCCCGGCAAGGGAATGCCCTTGGGGGCGGGTTGGCCGGCGGGGTGTGGTCAGTTGACCGGGGCGCCTTTGGCGATCCAGTCACCCACCAGCTTGCGCTCTTCGGTGGTCATCTGGGTGATGTTGCCCAGCGGCATGATCTGGCTGGCCACGGCCTGCGCCTGGATGCGCGCAGCCTGGGCCTGGATCTGCTGCGGGGTGTCGAACATCACGCCGGCCGGGGCGGCGCTGAACAGTGGGCTGGTCGGTTTGGACGAATGGCACACGGTGCAGCGTTCCTGGATGACGTTGTGAATCTTGTCGAAACTCTCGCCACCTGCCTGGGCAGTCGCTTGCGCGGGGGCGGCGGCTTCAGCCGGTTTGGCCGCCTGCTCGGCGCGCAGCTCGGCGGCAGTCTTGCCGCCCACTGCCGTGGCTGGGAGTGGCTGGTACTCCACCTTCGCGGCAGCTTGCTCAGGGCTCACGGCCATTGGCCGGGGGCCGGTGACGTAGGCCAGGCAGATCATCGCCAGGGCGCCGGCGGGCAGGGTCCAGGCATACTTGTTGCTGTCGTGGCGCGTGTTGAAATAGTGGCGGATGAGCACCGCGGCCACGGCGATCCCGGCCAGGATCAGCCAGTTGTACTGGCTGCCATAGGTGCTGGGGAAGTGGTTGCTGATCATGATGAACAGCACCGGCAAGGTGAAGTAGTTGTTATGGCGCGAACGCAGCAGCCCCTTGGCCGGCAGCAACGGGTCGGGCGTGGTGTTGTTCTCGATCGCCGCCACCAGCTGGCGCTGGGCCGGCATGATGATGCGGAACACGTTGCCGACCATGATGGTGCCGATGATGGCGCCTGTGTGCAGGTAGGCGCCACGGCCGCTGAACACCAGGCTGAAGCCCCAGCAGGCCGCGATGATCAGCACGAACAGCACCGCACCCAGCAGCATGGGCTTTTTACCCAGCGGCGAGTCGCAGAGGAAGTCGTAGACGAACCAGCCGGCCACCAGCGAACCGATACCGATGGCCACGCCCTCGGCGCCGCTCAGGGTACTGCCCGGGGCCAGCAGGTACAGCGTTGGGTTCCAGTAGAACACCACGCACAGCAGGGCAATGCCGGACATCCAGGTGAAGTAGGCTTCCCATTTGAACCAGTGCAGGTTCTCGGGCATTTTCGGCGGTGCCAGCTTGTATTTTTCGAGGTGGTAGATACCACCCCCGTGTATGGCCCACAAATCACCCGACAACCCATCGCGCGGGTTGCTGCGGTTGAGGTTGTTTTCCAGCCAGACGAAGTAGAACGATGCACCGATCCAGGCCACGCCGGTGATCATGTGAACCCAGCGAATGCTCAGGTTCAGCCACTCGTGAAGGTGTGCTTCCACAGTATGTACCTCTTGCCGACCACAGCCCCGGGACGATGACGGGGCATGACCGACCTTTTCTTATTGGTGGGGATTGAGGATCAGCATCTGCTCCTCGCTGAAGTAATGCTCATCGCAGTTGTTACCTGCACCACTGCGATCAACCACCAGGAAGTCATCCCGCTTTTCGATCGTCAGCACCGGGTGGTGCCAGACGCCGCGATGGTAATTGACGCCCTGCCTGCCATTACTGCGGAAGGCACGGACCAGACCTGATACAGGTGCATCGCCAATGGGCGCGACCACGATCAGAAAGGGGTTGCCGAGCAGCGGGATGAAAGCCTGGCTGCCCAGCGGATGGCGTTCCAGCATGCGCACGGTCAGCGGCATGTCCAGCGCTTCGGCGCGGAAGATGCTGATGATGGCGTTGTCTTCAGGCTCGGCGGTTTCGACCGTGGCGAGCTTGTGAAAGCGCATGGTCGAGCCGTTGTTGATCATGAAGTGATCGCTGCCATCGGTTTCGATCACGTCACCGAAGGGGGCGAAGGCTTCTTTGGTCAGGGGCTCGATCATCAGGGTGCGCATGCGGTTATCTCTTCTATTGTGCGTTGTTCTAAAGAATCGTCGGGGGTTACAGCTGCTGCAGGCGGAACAGGGCAATCTGGTTGATTTGCGTCAGCGCTTCGCGGAACTCGGCTTCGGGGTCGTTGTGAATACGCTGCTCGAATGCGGCCAGTATCTGGTGCCGGTTGCTGCCACGCACCGCCATGATGAACGGGAACTGGAACTTGGCTTTGTAGGCATCGTTCAGCTCGGTGAAGCGGGCGAACTCTGCCGCAGTGCACTGGTGGATGCCTGCACCGGCCTGTTCGTTGGTGCTCGATGCCGTCAGCTCGCCTTGCACGGCTGCCTTGCCGGCCAGATCCGGGTGGGCGTTGATCAAGGCCAGTTGGTCAGCGTGCGGTGCATCGAGCAGGATAGTGCTCATGCGCTGGTGCAGCGCTTCGACCTGGTCCAGCTCATGGGGCTGGCCCAGGTCGTACGCCTTTTCAGCGACCCAAGGCGAATGTTCGTAGATGTCGGCAAATGCCTCGACGAATGCTTCGCGGCCCAGGGTGGAGGGTTGCAGGGTGTTGAAAGCGGTCATCAGGCGTTCTCTTTGCGGTACGGGTGGGTGGCGTGCCAGTGGCGTGCGATGTCTACGCGCCGGGCAAACCAGACCTGCTCATGGCGCTTGGCGTAGTCGACGAAGCGCTTGAGCGCCGCCAGCCTTGCCGGGCGACCTACCAGGCGGCAGTGCAGGCCGATGGAGAGCATCTTGGGCGCTTCGGCGCCCTCGGCGTACAGCACGTCGAAGGCATCTTTCAGGTACTGGTAGAACTGTTCGCCGCAGTTGAACCCCTGCACCTGGGTGAAGCGCATGTCGTTGGTGTCCAGGGTGTACGGGATCACCAGGTGCGGTTTGCCGGTTGGGTTGCGGGGCTCCCAGTAGGGCAGGTCATCGTCGTAGGTGTCGCTGTCGTACAAAAAGCCGCCTTCTTCCATTACCAGGCGGCGGGTATTGGGGCCGGTACGGCCGGTGTACCAGCCCAGGGGGCGCTCGCCGGTGATTTCGGTGAGGATGCGGATGGCTTCGAGCATGTGCTCGCGTTCCTGGGCCTCGTCCATGTACTGGTAGTCGATCCAGCGGTAACCGTGGCTGCAGATCTCGTGGCCGGCTTCGGCCATGGCGCGGATCACGTCAGGGTGGCGCTGGGCTGCCATGGCCACGGCGAAGATGGTCAGCGGCACGCCGCTGTCCTTGAACAACTTGAGCAGGCGCCATACCCCGGCGCGGCTGCCATACTCGTAAAGCGACTCCATGCTCTGGTTGCGCACACCCTGCAGCGGCTGGGCAGCGACCATTTCCGACAGGAAGGCTTCGGACTCCTTGTCACCGTGCAGGATGTTGCGCTCGCCGCCTTCTTCGTAGTTGAGCACGAAAGACAGTGCAATACGGGCGTTGCCTGGCCAGTGCGGGTGAGGAGGGGTGTTACCGTAACCGATCAGGTCGCGAGGATAGTCAGCGCTCACTGCAGTTTTCCTTCTTGTGCGTTTGTGCGGGGGTGGGCGGGCCGCGTCGCTGTGTCGCACCACCGGATGGGCTGATTGTATACAACTTATGAAATCTTTTGTAAGCCTGTTTTTCCGCATTTCTGCCCATTTGTCGCGTTCTGAACACTTGCAAGAAACCTGCCTGAATGGTCAGTTAATAATGCACGCCCCTGCGAGCCGGCTGCAACCGAGCTGCTTCCTGAGCTGAGACAATCGGTTCCTGGATGAGGTAGAAAATTGTGTACAATTCTGGCTTCAACTGTCTTAATGGCACTCGTCAGGCACACTGCGTGCGCTGTTGCGGTGCAGCGGTTGTGTACATTTTGCCCATTGATGAACAAGAGGCCACAAGCAGATGGGACGTTTGACCACGCACGTACTCGATGCCGCCCACGGCTGCCCGGGCAGCTCCATCAAGGTGGAGCTCTACCGCGTTGAAGGCCAGGAGCTGGAGCTGGTAAATACAGCGCTGACCAACAGTGATGGCCGCGTCGATGCGCCGCTGCTGCAAGGCGACAACTACCGCACGGGTGTGTACCAGCTGCAGTTCGGCGCCGGTGACTATTACCGCGCCCGCGGCACGCCATTGCCGGCCCAGGCGTTTCTGGATGTGGTGGTGCTGCGTTTTGGCATTGATGAACAGCAGGAGCACTACCATGTGCCGTTGCTGATTTCGCCGTACAGTTATTCGACTTATCGAGGTAGCTAGTAGGTCGCTAGACGCATCTTCGTAGGTCCTTGCCCGCCCTCACACTGGCGGGCTTTTTTTCGTCTAGCCCTGAAGATTGCCTTTGCGAATGTCGCGTAGCGCTGACGCGTTAACCAAGGCGCTCAGGCGCCTTGGTTATACCTAATAGTTTTATAAGAATATGAACTTGGCGATAAAGATCACGCACAGCACCCACAGGCTGGCGGACACCTCTTTGTATTTGCCGGTGCCGGCCTTCAACGCCACATAACTGATAAAGCCCAGCGCAATGCCGTCGGCCACCGAGAAGGTCAGCGGCATCATGATCACCGTGACGATTGCCGGGATGCTGTCGGTGGCTTCGTCCCAATTGATGTGCGCCATGCTGCCCATCATCAGCATCGCCACGTAGATCAGGGCGCCGGCGGTGGCGTAGGCCGGGATCATGCCCGCCAGCGGGGCGAAGAACATGGCGGCGATGAACAGCACGCCCACCACCACGGCAGTCAGGCCCGTGCGGCCGCCGGCGGCTACCCCGGCGGCGCTTTCAACGTAGCTGGTCACCGGCGGTACGCCGACCACGGCACCGAACACGCTCGAGGCGCTGTCCGCCTTCAGCGCTCTGGACAGGTTTTCGATACGCCCGTCCGGCGCCACCAGGTTGGCCCGCTGGGCCACACCCATCAGCGTGCCCGCCGTGTCGAACATGTGCACGAACAGAAATGCCAGCACTACGCTGATCATGCTGACGTTGAACACACCGGCCACGTCCATGGCCATCCAGGTAGGGGCCAGGCTTGGCGGCATCGAGACCACGCCGCCAAACTTCACCAGGCCCAGGCCCCAGCCCGCCAAGGTAACGCCGATGATGCTGATCAGAATGGCGCCGAACACCCGCTTGTAGCTGAGGATGGCGATCAGCAGGAAGCACACGGCCGCCAGCAGCGGCGCCGGTTCGTGCAACGAGCCCAGCTTGATCAGTGTGGATGGGCTGGCAACGATGATGCCGGCGGTTTTCAGGCCGATCAGCCCGAGAAACAGGCCCACGCCCGCACCCATGGCGTGGCGCAGGCTCACAGGAATGCTGTTGAGCAGCCATTCGCGCACCCTGGACAGGGTCAGGAACATGAACAGCACGCCTGACACAAATACCGCGCCCAGCGCCGTTTCCCAGTTGTAGCCCATGGTGCCGACCACGGTGTAGGTGAAGAAGGCATTCAGGCCCATGCCAGGCGCCAGGCCAACCGGCCAGTTGGCGTACAGGCCCATCAGCAGGCAGCCCAATGCGGCGGCGATGCAGGTGGCGACAAACGCCGCACCGTGGTCGATGCCGGCGTCGGCCATGATGTTGGGGTTGACGAAGATGATGTAGGCCATGGTGATGAACGTGGTCACCCCGGCGATAAGCTCGGTTCTGACGGTACTGCCGTGCTGCCTGAGTTTGAAGATGCGCTCCAGCCAGCCCGTTTCGCGGGGCGGTGCAGCATCCAGCAGGGGGGCTTCGGATTTGCGGCTTTCCACAGCGAGTACTCCTCAAGTCTTTCTTGTTGTTATGGAGCCCGTTGTCCTGAGCAATGCACTTGGCGGCTCCGAGAGGGGTGGCAGTCACCGGTTTTTTGTTGACCTATAGGTCAGGAAACTGACAGGGCGATTATGCGTTTGTGTACAAAGAATGCAAATACTGTTTTTTATTTTGTATGCGCAGTGCGCCGTACATTCGCTATATGCGCAAAAGGCCACCTGCAGAAACGGCTCAGCCTGTGTACAATGACGCCATACCTTCCTTCATGCTCGAGCGCCCATGAACGACCAGCTGCAACCTCTGAAAAAACCTGCGCGTGCCGGCAAGGCCGGCCGCAGTGGCACCCAGGACGACATCGTCTACGCGCACATTTTCGAGGCCATCCTGGAGCAGCGCCTGGCGCCGGGCACCAAGTTGAGCGAGGAAGCCCTGGGCGAAATCTTCGGCGTCAGCCGCACCATTATCCGCCGCGCCCTGTCTCGTCTGGCCCACGAAAGCGTGGTGCTGCTACGGCCCAACCGCGGCGCAGTGGTGGCCAGCCCCACGGTGGAGGAGGCGCGCCAGGTGTTTTTCTCGCGGCGCATGGTGGAACGGGCCATCACCGAACTGGCGGTACAGCACGCCACCGCCGAACAACTGGCCGAGCTGCGCCACATGGTGCGTGAAGAGCGCGACAGCTTTTCCCGGGGTGATCGCGGCGCAGGTATTCGCCTGTCCGGCGAATTCCACCTCAAGCTGGCCGAAGCTGCAGGCAATGCGCCGTTGGTGAGCTTCCAGCGCAGCCTGGTATCGCAAACCTCGCTGATCATCGCCCAGTACGAAAGCGGCAACCGTTCGCATTGTTCGTACGACGAACACATGCAACTGATCGATGCCATCGAGGCGCGCGATGCGGCCCAGGTGGTGAGCCTGATGATGCACCACATGGATCACATCGACAGCAAGCTGAACCTGGACGAAGAAAGCGCCTCGGACGACCTGCATGCGGTGTTCTCCCATTTGCTGAAGAAACCCAAGGTGGCAGCCAAAGGCTGACACCTTGCGGGTGCATCAGGCATCGCGGTGATGCACGCAGCGCCCCGCTGCGTAGGTTTCGCGAATGGTGCGGTCATCGCCCAGGGTGGTGAGCACGAACAATGTTTCCTCGATGCTCTTGGACTGCTGGATCCGGTAGTCCAGCAGTGGCGTGGCCTTGTAGTCCAGCACCACGAAGTCCGCGTCGTTACCCGGGCGCAGGCTGCCGATCCGGTCGTCCAGGCGCAGCGCGCGGGCACCGCCCAGGGTGGCCAGGTACAGCGATTTGTACGGGTGCAGGCGCGCGCCCTGCAGCTGCATCACCTTGTAGGCCTCATTCAGGGTGTTGAGCAGGGAGAAACTGGTGCCGGCACCCACGTCGGTACCCAGCCCCACGTTGACCTTGAAGCGCTCGGCCTGGGGCAGGTTGAACAGGCCGCTGCCCAGGAACAGGTTGGAGGTTGGGCAGAACGCCAATGCCGAGCCGGTGTCTGCCAGGCGCTGGCATTCTTCGTCGCACAGGTGCACGCCATGGGCAAAGACCGAGCGCTCGCCCAGCAGCTCGAAGTGGTCGTACACATCCAGGTAGCCTTTCTGTTCCGGGAACAGCGATTTTACCCAGTCGATTTCCTTCAGGTTTTCCGACAGGTGCGTGTGCAGGTACACCCCAGGGTGCTCCTTGAGCAGCCGCCCGGCCATGGCCAGTTGCTCGGGCGTGCTGGTCGGCGCGAAGCGGGGGGTAACCGCGTAGTGCAGGCGGCCCTTGCCGTGCCAGCGCTCGATCAGTGCCTTGCTCTGGGCATAACCCGACTCGGCGGTGTCGGTGAGGTAGTCCGGTGCGTTGCGGTCCATCATCACTTTGCCGGCAATCAGGCGCAGGTCCAGGCGTTCTGCTTCTTCGAACAGGGCATTGACCGATTCAGGGTGCACGCTGCCGAACACCAGCGCGGTGGTGGTGCCATTACGCAGCAGCTCCTTCAGGAAGATTTTCGCGACGTTATCGGCGTGGCCCTTGTCGGCGAACTGCTTTTCACAGGGGAAGGTGTAGGTGTTCAGCCAGTCCAGCAGCTGCTCGCCGTAGGAGCCGATCATGCCGGTCTGCGGGAAGTGGATATGGGTATCGATGAAGCCCGGGGTGATCAACGCGTCCGGGTAGTGCTCCACCGGCATGTCGGCCGGCAGGGTCGGCAGCAGGTCGGCAGCGTGGCCCACGGCGCTGATGCGCCCCTGGTCGACCACCAGCAGGCCATCTTCGAAGTACGCGTGGGAGGCCTCCAGGCCGACCTCCGCGGGGTCGGCGATGCTGTGCAGGATGGCGGCACGGTAGGCTTTGCGGGTAACGGTCATATCTCACTCGTCAAATAGCTTGGCTGCGCCGGGAGGGCGGCAGCAACTGGGCAATGGGGCCGGCATTGGCGGCAGCGTCGTGCTGGCCGAAGCGGGCGTTGTAGGTGGCGATGATTTCGCCGGCGATGGACACGGCAATCTCGATCGGCAGCTTGCCTTTGACCTCGGCCAGGCCCATCGGGCAGCGCATGCGCGCGATCACCGCAGGGTCATGGCCGCGCTCGCGCAGGCGATGCTCGAACTTCACACGCTTGGTTTTCGAGCCAATCAGGCCGAACCAGGTGAAGTCGTTACGCTTGAGGATGGCGGCGGTCAGTTCGAGGTCAAGCGGGTGGTTGTGGGTCATCACGATGCAGTAGCTGCCCGGCGGCAGGTGCTGCACTTCGTCTACCGGCTCTTCACTGACAACCTGGGTAACCCCGTCAGGAATGAAAGCCGGAAACTCCTGCGCACGCGAATCGATCCAGCGCACCCGGCAGGGCAGGGCAGCCAGCAAGGGTACCAGAGCGCGGCCCACATGGCCCGCGCCGAACACGGCGATGTGCGCCTGCACCGTGGCCATGGGCTCGAACAGCAACACGGTGACGCCACCGCAGCACTGGCCCAGGCTGGCGCCCAGGCTGAAGCGCTCCAGGTGTGGCGAGGTGCGCTGCTCGTCGAGCATCTGCCGGGCGATGTGCAGGGCCTTGTATTCCAGGTGGCCACCACCGATGGTGTCGAACAGCCCGATGGCACTGACCACCATCTTCGAGCCGGCATTGCGCGGGGTGGAGCCGCGCTCCTCGATGATGGTCACCAGCACGCAGGCCTCGCCACGGGCCTGGTGGTCGGCGAGGGCATTGATCCATTGATGCATGATGCAGCCCTCAGTGGTTCACAGTGTCCAGTTCGAGCACCGCCGGTTGCACGGCAGCCCCCGCCTTGCGCATCTGTTCACAGCCCCACAACACCCGCTCCGGCGTCGCCGGTGCATCCACCTGCGGCTGTACCCGGTAATCGGCAATGCTGGCCACGGCATCCTTGATCGCACACCAGGCAGCGATGCCGAGCATGAAGGGGGGCTCACCCACGGCCTTGGAATGGAACACCGTGTCCTCCGGGTTCTTGCGGTTTTCCACCAGCTTCACCCGCAGGTCCAGCGGCATGTCGGCCACGGCCGGGATCTTGTAGCTGGCCGGGCCATTGGTCATCAGCTTGCCTTTGCTGTTCCACACCAGTTCCTCGGTGGTCAGCCAGCCCATGCCCTGGATGAAGCCGCCCTCCACCTGGCCGATGTCGATGGCTGGGTTCAGCGAGTCACCTACGTCGTGGAGAATGTCGGCGCGCAACATGCGGTACTCGCCGGTCAGGGTGTCGATCACCACTTCCACGCAGGCGGCACCAAATGCGTAGTAATAGAAGGGCCGGCCACGTGCCTGGCTGCGGTCGTAGAAGATCTTCGGCGTGCGATAAAAGCCCGTGGTGGACAGCGACACCTGGCCGAAATACGCCTGTTGCACCAGCTGTTCGAAGCTCACGAGCTGTTCGCGCACGCGTACGTGGCCATTGCGAAATTCCACGTCTTCCTCGGTGACCTGGTAATGGCGGGCGGCGAATTCGGTCAGCCGTTTTTTCAGAATTTCTGCTGCGTTCTGCGCCGCCTTGCCGTTCAGGTCGGCCCCACTGGAGGCGGCCGTTGGCGAGGTGTTGGGCACCTTGTCCGTGTTGGTGGCGGTGATCTGTATGCGGCTGATATCCACCTGGAACACCTGCGCGACCACTTGCGCCACCTTGGTGTTCAGCCCCTGGCCCATTTCGGTGCCGCCGTGGTTCAGGTGGATGCTGCCGTCGGTGTAGATGTGGATCAGCGCCCCGGCCTGGTTGAGGAACGTGGCGGTGAACGAGATACCGAATTTGACCGGGGTCAGCGCCAGGCCCTTTTTCAGTACCGGGCTGGCAGCGTTGAAGCGGCGGATAGCCTCGCGCCGCTCGGCGTAATCACAGCTGGCTTCCAGCTCGGCCGTCATCTCCTCGAGCATGTTGTGCTCGACGGTCTGGTAGTAATGGGTGACGTTGCGCTCGGTCTTGCCGTAGTAGTTGGCCTTGCGCACGCTCAGCGGGTCCAGCCCCAGGTACCGGGCGATGTGGTCCATCACCTGCTCGATGGCCACCATCCCCTGCGGCCCGCCGAAACCACGGTAGGCCGTGTTGGAGGCGGTGTTGGTCTTGCAGCGGTGCCCGTGCACGGTGGCATCGCCCAGGTAGTAGGCGTTGTCGGAGTGGAACATGGCGCGGTCCACGATCGAGCCGGACAGGTCGGGCGAGTAGCCGCAGTTGCCGGCCAGGTCGAGGTTGATGCCGTGCAGCCGGCCGTTGGCGTCGAAGCCCACGTCGTATTCCACGTAGAACGGGTGGCGCTTGCCGGTCATGGTCATGTCTTCGACCCGTGGCAGGCGCATTTTGGTAGGCTGGCCGGTCAGGCGGGCGATGACGGCGCACAGGCAGGCGGGGCTGGCGGCCTGGGTTTCCTTGCCGCCGAAGCCGCCGCCCATGCGGCGCATGTCCAGCACCACCTTGTGCATGGGCACGTCCAGCACTTCGGCCACCAGCTTCTGCACTTCGGTAGGGTTCTGGGTGGAGCAGTAGACGATCATGCCGCCGTCTTCGCTGGGCATTACCGATGAGATCTGCGTTTCGAGGTAGAAGTGCTCCTGGCCGCCGATGTGCAGGGTGCCTTGCAGCCGGTGCGGGGCACTGGCCAGTGCCGCTGCGCTGTCGCCGCGCTGGTGGGTGTGGCTGTCGAGCACAAAATGCTTGTTGCGCAGTGCCTGCACCACGTCCAGCACCGGCTCCAGGTCTTCGTACTCGACGATGGCGGCCAGGGCCGCACGGCGCGCAGTGTCCAGATCGCGCGCGGCCACCGCCAATACTGGCTGGCCGAAGAACTCGACCTTGTCGATGGCCAGCAGCGGGTCACCTGCCACCACCGGGCCGATGTCCTTGAGGCCTGGGATGTCTTCGTGGGTGATGGCGATGCGTACCCCTTCGAAGGCGTAGCACGGCGTGGTGTCTATTCGCACGATGCGGGCGTGGGCCCGGTCGGCGGTACGGGCGTAGACATGCAACTGGTTGGGAAACTCAAGGCGGTCGTCGATGTACACCGCCTCGCCGGCCACATGCTTGTCGGCGCTGTCGTGCTTGACGCTACGCCCCACACCAGTGGTGAGGTCCTGGCTGAACAGCTCGGCCATCTCGGCCTGGCTCTTGGCGATCTGATGGTTAGACATAAGCGGTCACCCGGGTTTCGATGTGCGGCGATTGCTGTTCGATGAAGTATTTGCGCAACAGGTTTTGAGCGGCGAGCAAGCGGTATTGCTGGCTGGCGCGGAAGTCGCTGAGTGGCGTGAAGTCCTCGGCCAGGGCCTGGCAGGCGCGCTCCACAGTGGCCTGGTTCCAGGCAGCGCCGCATAGGGCGGCTTCGCAGGCATGGGCGCGCTTGGGGATGGCCGCCATGCCGCCGAACGCAGCCCGGGCTTCACGCACCACGCCGTTTTCGATACGCAGGTTGAAGGCCGCGCACACCGCAGAGATATCGTCGTCCAGGCGCTTGGAAACCTTGTAGGCGCGGAATGCCCATTCACGGTTGGCCCGCGGCACCAGGATCTTCTCGATGAACTCGCTTTCCTGCCGTGCGGTGACGCGGTAGTCGATGAAGTACTGCTCCAGTGGCAAGGTCCGCTGGCGTTCGCCCTGGCGCAGCACAACCTGCGCATCCAGGGCGATCAGCAAGGGTGGGGAGTCACCGATGGGCGAGGCATTGCCGATGTTGCCGCCCAGCGTGCCCTGGTTGCGGATCTGCAGCGAGGCGAACCGATGCAGCAGGGCACCGAAGTCCGGGTAATCATCATGCAGGGCGCCATAGCAGTCGGTCAGGCTCGCGGCTGCGCCGATCTCCAGGTGGGTGGCGGTTTTCTCGATGCGCTTGAGTTCGGCCACGTGGCCCACGTAGATCATCACCGGCAGCGTCTTGTGGAACTGCGTGACTTCCAGCGCCAGGTCGGTGCCGCCAGCCAGCAGGCGTGCCTCCGGGTGCGAGCTGTACAGGTCGGCCAGGTCGGCCACGGTGAGTGGCACCAGGCAGCGCTTGTCGCCGCTGTTCAACTCCCCGGTCTGGGTGGGGGCAATGGCCTTGAGGCGGGCGATGGTGTGGGCCTGCTGCTCATCGAACTGATCGCGGCACGGTTGGCTGCAGCTCGCCTGGGCGGCATCGAGGATGGGCCGATAGCCGGTGCAGCGGCACAGGTTACCGGCCAGGGCTTCCTGGGCACGCTGCAGGTCGGGGCCGTCGCTGTTTTTTTGCAGCGCGAACAGCGACATCACAAAGCCTGGGGTGCAGAAGCCGCATTGCGAGCCGTGGCAGTCGGCCATGGCCTGCTGCACGCTGTGCAACTGGCCCTGGTGCTTGAGGTCTTCGACGCTGATCAGTTGCTTGCCATGCAGGCTGGAAACGAACGTAAGGCAGGCGTTGAGGCTGCGGTAGCGCAAGCTGTCGGTGCCATCGGGGCCGGTGATGAGTTCGCCGACGACCACGGTGCAGGCGCCGCAGTCGCCACTGGCGCAGCCTTCCTTGGTACCGGTCTTGCCCAGCGGGCCGCGCAGGTATTCAAGCACGGTCATGTTCGGGTCCAGGGCGTGCTCGCTGCGCAGCACCTGGTTGACGAGAAACTGGATCACGGGGTGACCTCGCAGAGGATTTTATTGTTGTTGGGCCGACTCTAAGCAACACCCGTGTTTCGGGTCAATAATTTTCTGACTCAAAGGTCAGGAAATGATGCGCGGTCAAGCCCAAGCGGGTGCTTCATGCTTGTTACAAGCATAGATCGCGCCGACCTGGCAGCTGTCCCATCGGTCAAATAAACCCGGCGCCCCCTCTGCGCTACGCGTATGCAATTACGCTACACTTCGCCCCTTGTGCCCAGTTCAATGATTTTGAAGGAAAACCATGACGTTCAAGGCCCCGGACAGCCTCTCCGAGCAGATTGCCGACTACCTGGCCGAGCGCATCATTCGCGGCGAGCTGGCGCCGGGCGAGCGCATTCAGGAGCTGAAGGTTACCCAGGCCCTCAACGTCAGCCGTGGCTCGGTGCGCGAGGCGCTGCTAATCCTCGAACGCCGCCATCTGATCGCCATTCTGCCGCGCCGCGGGGCCCACGTGACCGAGCTGGACGAGCGCAGCGTGCGCAGCCTGTGTGCGCTGATGAGCGAGTTCTATATTCTGCTGGGCAATGCCGTTGCACAAAAATGGCGCCTGGAGGCCGACTTGCGCCCCTTTCTGGCCATCCAGCAGCGCTTGCAGCTGGCCCATGAGCAGCGGGACATCGAAGCGTTCGTGGCCGAGAGTTTTGCGGTGATGCGCGCCGCTTACCCCTTCGCCGACAACCCCTTCCTGCAGGAAACGGTCGAAAACCTGCAGCCTGCCATGAGCCGCGCCTACTACCTGTCGTTGGACCAGCGCCAGGCCAGCATGAACGATTACCTGGACCTGTTCGCCCGCCTACTCGACGCCGTGGTCGTGCGTGACCTGCCGCGCATTCGCGAGGTGCTAACCGCCTACGGCCAGCGCAGTTGCGAGCTGGTGCTGGCGGCGCTGGGCCGAGGCTGACCGATGCGCCTGAAGTGCATTCGGCTGGCGGGGTTCAAGTCGTTCGTCGACCCGACCACGGTGAATTTCCCCAGCAACATGGCCGCAGTGGTGGGCCCCAATGGCTGTGGCAAGTCCAACATCATTGACGCGGTGCGCTGGGTGATGGGCGAGAGCTCGGCCAAGAACTTGCGCGGCGAGTCGATGACCGATGTCATCTTCAACGGCTCCAGCGGCCGCAAGCCGGTCAGCCAGGCCAGCATCGAACTGGTGTTCGACAACAGCGAAACCACCCTGGTGGGCGAATACGCCGCCTATGCGGAAATCTCGATCCGCCGCAAGGTCACCCGCGACGGGCAGAACAGCTATTACCTGAACGGCACCAAGTGCAGGCGCCGGGATATCACCGATATCTTCCTGGGCACAGGCCTGGGCCCACGCAGCTACTCGATCATCGAGCAGGGCATGATCTCCAAGCTGATCGAGGCCAAGCCCGAGGAACTGCGCAACTTCATCGAAGAAGCTGCCGGTATTTCCAAGTACAAGGAGCGCCGCCGCGAAACCGAGAACCGCATCCGCCGCACCCAGGAAAACCTCGCCCGCCTGACCGACCTGCGCGAAGAGCTGGAGCGCCAGCTGGAGCGCCTGCAGCGCCAAGCCCAGGCAGCAGAGAAGTACCGTGAGTTCAAGGCCCAGGAGCGGCAGTTGAAGGCGCGGTTGTCGGCGTTGCGCTGGCGCGACCTGGACGAGCGGGTGCGCCAGCGACAGGCGGTGATCGGCGACCAGGACGTGTCCCACGAGGCGTTGGTGGCCGAGCAACGCAATGCTGACGCCAGCATCGAGCGGCTGCGCGATGGCCATCATGAATTGTCCGAGCGCTTCAACCAGGTGCAGGGGCGGTTCTATTCGGTGGCCGGTGACATTGCCCGAGTGGAGCAGAGCATTCAGCATGGCCAGCAGCGCCTGCGCCAGTTGCAGGACGACTTCAAGGAAGCCGAGCGTACGCGCCTGGAAACCGAATCGCACCTGGGCCACGACCGCACGCTGCTCGCAACCCTGGGTGAAGAGCTGGCCATGCTCGAGCCTGAGCAGGACATGACGGTTGCCGCCGCCGAACTGTCGGCCGCAGCCCTGGAAGAAGCCGAGGCCGGCATGCAGGGTTGGCAGGAGCAATGGGACAGCTTCAACAGCCGTTCTGCTGAGCCGCGGCGCCAGGCCGAAGTGCAGCAGGCGCGCTTGCAGCAACTTGAAACCAGCCTGGAGCGCCTGGCAGACCGTCAGCGCAAGCTGGGCGAGGAACGTGCGCAGTTGGGTGAAGACCCACAGGGCGCGGCCATGCTCGAATGGGCCGAACAAGTGGCCAGCAGTGAATTGCTGCTGGACGAACTGCAGCTCGACGAACAACAGCTGGTAGAACACCTGGAACGTGTGCGCGAGCAATTGCAGCAAGCGGGCCAGGCCCAGCAGCAGGCCCAGGGTGACCAGCAGCGCCTGGGCGGCCGCCTGGCGTCGCTGGAGGCGTTGCAGCAGGCCGCCCTTGAACCGGGCACTGGGGCTACCGAGTGGCTGCAGGCGCGCGGTCTGGCCAACCTCCCGCGCCTGGCCGAAAGCGTGCGGGTAGAGCCGGGCTGGGAGCTGGCTGTGGAAACGGTGCTGGGCGCCGACTTGCAGGCTGTGCTGGTGGAGGATTTCGACCAGTTGGACCTGGCCGGCCTCGAGCAAGGCGAACTGTGCCTGCTGGAGGCAGGAGGTGAGGCGGCGCCCATACCTGGGAGTTTACTGGCCAAAGTACAGGGGCACGCCGACCTGTCCCCCTGGCTTGCGCAGGTGCAACCGGTGGAGGACCTGGCCGAGGCGCTGCGGCGGCGGGCCACGCTGGCGCCGGGCCAGAGCCTGGTGAGCCGTGACGGCTATTGGGTAGGGCGGCGCTTCTTGCGGGTACGGCGCGGTGGCAGCGGCGAAGGCGGGGTGCTGGCCCGCGGGCAAGAAATCGAGCAACTGCAACAACAGCAACTGCAGCAGGCGGACGCCTTGCAGCAGCTTGAGCAGCAGGCCCAGGCCCTGCGCGAACAGCAGCAGGCGCTGGAGGCGCAGCGCGAGCAGTTGCGCCGCCGTGCCCAGGAAGAGAACCGCTTGCTCGGTGAGCTCAAGGCCAGCCTGTCGGCGGGGCGCGCCCGCGCCGAACAGGTAGAACTGCGGCGTCGCCGGTTGCAGGAAGAGCTGGCCGAGCTGGAAGAGCAGCGCGCCCTCGAGCACGAGCAGTTAGGCGAATCCCGGCTGCTGCTGGAGGAGGCCCTGGAGCTGATGGCACAGGACACCGAGCAGCGCGAGCAGTTGATGGCGTCGCGTGACCGGCTGCGTGAGGGCCTGGACCGGCTGCGCCAGGACGCGCGCCAGCACAAGGACCATGCTCACCAGCTGGCCGTGCGCCTGGGCTCGCTGCGGGCCCAGCATGACTCCACCCGTCAGGCCCTGGAGCGCCTGGAGCTGCAGGCGGCACGCCTGAGCGAGCGGCAGGAGCAATTGAGCCTGAACCTGGAGGAGGGTGAAGCACCCCTCGAAGAGCTGCGCCTCAAACTTGAAGGGCTGCTGGAACGGCGCATGGGGGTCGACGAGGAAATGCGCCTGGCCCGCCTGCACATGGACGAGGCCGACCGCGAACTGCGCGATGCCGAAAAACGCCGCACCCAGGCCGAGCAACAGGCCCAGTTGCTGCGCGGCCAGCTTGAACAGCTGCGCCTGGAGTGCCAGGGCCTGGATGTACGCCGCAACACGTTGCAGGAGCAACTGCTCGCCGACGGTTATGACCTGCAAGGCGTGCTGGCTACGCTTGAGCCAGAAGCCACCGAGCCGGGCACCGAGCAGGCATTGGAGCAACTGGACGCGCGCATCCAGCGCCTGGGCGCCATCAACCTGGCGGCCATCGAAGAATACGAACAGCAGTCTGAGCGCAAGCGCTACCTCGACGCCCAGGATGCCGACCTGGTCGAAGCGCTGGAAACCCTGGAAAACGTCATCCGCAAGATCGACAAGGAAACCCGCAACCGCTTCAAGGATACCTTCGATCAGATAAATGCCGGATTACAGGCACTTTTCCCAAAAGTTTTCGGTGGTGGCAGCGCTTATCTGGAACTGACGGGCGAAGATTTACTCGATACAGGGGTGACGATCATGGCGCGCCCCCCGGGCAAGAAGAACAGCACCATCCATTTGCTGTCCGGCGGCGAGAAGGCACTGACCGCACTGGCGCTGGTTTTCGCCATTTTCAAGTTGAACCCGGCACCGTTCTGCATGCTCGACGAAGTCGACGCACCGCTGGACGATGCCAACGTCGGGCGGTATGCCCGGCTGGTGAAGGAGATGAGTGAGAGCGTGCAGTTCATCTACATCACCCACAACAAGATCGCCATGGAAATGGCCGATCAGCTGATGGGGGTGACCATGCATGAACCGGGTTGTTCACGTCTTGTTGCAGTTGATGTGGAGGCGGCCATGGCCATGGTCGACGGGTGATACGCAGCCCTGAGGGCGAATTGTGCGGTGAAATACCCCTGTCATGTGTGACAGACGGTGTAAAGTTGTCTTTGGTCGTGCTAGCTTAATGTCACTCGTTTTTTGCGTGGGTAAAACGCCTGTCAGAACATAGAGTTGGCGCCACGTGTTAAAGGCCTTTGAAGCCTTTGTTTTCAAGCATATTTTTATTAGAGGCACGGGATTACATGGAAATCGGTCTGCGCGAGTGGCTGATCGTCATCGGCATCATTGTCATTGCCGGTATTCTTTTCGACGGCTGGCGCCGCATGCGCGGCGGCAAGGGCAAGTTGAAATTCCGTCTGGACCGCAGTTACTCCAATGTGGCGGACGATGAGGGTGGCAGCGCCGAGGTGCTCGGCCCTTCCCGCGTGCTGGATAACCACAAGGAGCCTGAGCTGGACGAAAGCTACCTGCCGTCGCTCAGCGCTTCGGGCCGCGACCGCGAACGCGAAGTGAAGCCGGTCAAAGCCAGCAAACGTCCCAAGCGTGCCGCTGCGGCGGCAGATGCCCCGCGTGGCGACCTGGGCCTTGCCGCCGAACCCCGCGAAGCGGACCTGTTTGCCGACAGCGATGACGACTTCGCCGCGGACAATACCCGCAACACCTCCACCGCGCCTGCCAACAGCAGCGTGAAGGAGCTGCCGCCTGCCGAAGAAGTGCTGGTGATCAGCGTTATCTCCCGCGACGACGGCGGTTTCAAAGGCCCGGCATTGCTACAGAACATTCTGGAAAGCGGCCTGCGCTTCGGCGAAATGGACATCTTCCACCGCCACGAAAGCATGGCCGGTCACGGTGAAGTGCTGTTCTCCATGGCCAACGCTGTGAAGCCCGGCGTGTTCGACCTGGACGACATCGACCACTTCAGCACCCGTGCCGTCAGCTTCTTCCTGGGGCTGCCAGGCCCCCGTCACCCGAAGCAGGCCTTCGACGTGATGGTGGCCGCAGCACGCAAGCTGGCCCACGAACTCAACGGCGAGCTCAAGGACGACCAGCGCAGTGTGCTGACCGCCCAGACCATCGAGCACTACCGCCAGCGCATTGTCGAGTTCGAGCGCCGGGCGCTGACCCAGAAGCGTTGATGTGCCCAAGTGGATAGGTCTGGCCAAGCCCTGTCCACCCTGTTTCAAGTGCAAGAGCAGCCCAGTGCTGCTCTTTTGCTTTGCAAGAGATCCTGAAAATGACCGCCGAAACCCGTATCCACGAACTGCGTGCCGAGCTCGACCAGCACAACTACCGCTATTACGTGCTCGACGAGCCCAGCGTTCCCGATGCCGAATACGACCGCCTGTTCAACGAGCTCAAGGCGCTTGAGGCCGATAACCCGCACCTGGTTACCCCCGACTCGCCTACCCAGCGCGTCGGTGGGGCGGCACTGGCTGCATTCAGCCAGGTGCGTCACGAAGTGCCCATGCTCAGCCTGGGCAACGCTTTCGAAGAGGCTGACCTGCGTGAATTCGGGCGCCGCGTGGTGGAGGGCCTCGACCTGCCCGGTGCGGTGGATTACAGCTGCGAACCGAAGCTGGACGGCCTGGCAGTCAGCCTGCTTTACCGGGATGGGCACCTGGTGCAGGGCGCAACCCGGGGCGATGGCACTACCGGCGAGGATATCAGCGCCAACGTGCGCACCGTGCGCAACATTCCCCTCAAGCTGCAGGGCCAAGGCTGGCCAGCCGTGCTTGAGGTGCGTGGCGAGGTCTTCATGAGCAAGGCCGGTTTCGACCGGCTGAACGCGACCCAGGCCGAGGCCGGGGGCAAGACCTTCGCCAACCCGCGCAACGCCGCTGCCGGCAGCCTGCGCCAACTGGATTCGAAAATCACTGCCAGCCGGCCCCTGGAGTTCTGCTGCTATGGCGTTGGCCAGGTGGCTGCGCCCATCGCCGACAGCCATATCGGCACGCTTCAGCAGCTCAAGGCCTGGGGCCTGCCCATCAGCCGCGAGTTGCGCCATGCAGCAGGCATCGAGCAGTGCCTTGAGTACTACCGCGACATCGGTGAGCGGCGCAACAGCCTGCCCTATGAAATCGACGGCGTGGTGTTCAAGGTCAACAGCCTGGCCAGCCAGCGCGAGCTGGGGTTCCGCGCGCGTGAGCCGCGCTGGGCCATCGCCCACAAGTTTCCGGCCATGGAGGAGCTCACCGAGGTGCTGGACGTCGAGTTCCAGGTGGGGCGTACGGGGGCGGTGACGCCGGTAGCGCGCCTGAAACCGGTGAAGGTGGCCGGCGTGACGGTGTCCAACGCCACCCTGCATAACATGGACGAGATCGCCCGCCTGGGCTTGCGCATCGGCGATACCGTCATCATCCGGCGTGCCGGGGACGTGATCCCTCAGGTGATGCAGGTGGTGCTGGAGCGCCGCCCCGAGCACGCCCGCCCGGTGCAGGTGCCCAGCCAGTGCCCGGTGTGTGGGTCGCAGGTGGAGCGCACCCAGTTGGTCAAGCGCAGCAAGGGCAAGGAAACCACCAGCGAAGGTGCGGTGTACCGCTGTGTCGGCCGCCTGGCCTGCGGTGCCCAGCTCAAGCAGGCGATTATCCATTACGTGTCGCGCCGTGCCATGGACATCGACGGCCTGGGCGAGAAGAGCGTCGAGCAACTGGTGGACGAAGGCCTGATCGCCTCGCCTGCAGACCTGTACAAGCTCGAGTTCGACCAAGTGGTGGGCCTGGAAGGCTTTGCCGAAGTGTCCAGCAAAAAGCTGCTGGAGGCCATTGCAGCCAGCAAGCAGCCCACCCTGGCACGCTTCATCTACGCCCTGGGCATTCCGGATGTGGGCGAGGAAACCGCCAAGGTGCTGGCCCGTTCGCTGGGCAGCCTGGCGCGTGTGCAGCAGGCCTTGCCGCAGGTGCTTACCTACCTGCCTGATATCGGCCTGGAGGTGGCGTATGAAATTCACAACTTCTTTGAAGACGAGCACAACCAGAAGGTTATTCAGCAACTTCTGGACAGTGGCATGCAATTGCAGGATGAAGGTGAGTTGGCTGCCGAGTTTGCCGCCAGCACCACACTTGCCGGCCTGATCGCCAAACTGGACATCGCCTCCGTCGGCCCAACCGGGGCTGAAAAGCTGGTGGCCAAGCTCGATAGCCTGGACAAGATCATCGCCGCCGACGGTATCGACCTGCGCCAGGCGCTCAATACCAAACAGGCTGACGCTGTACGTGAGTTTTTCCGTGATGCTGCCAATCAGCAATTGGCCCGCGATATCGAGGCCCAGTTGCTGGCCTTCGGCATGCATTGGCACAGCGAGAAGAAAGTGGCAGAGGGCTTGCCGCTGGCCGGTCAAACCTGGGTGCTCACCGGTTCCCTCGAGCGCATGAGCCGCGACATTGCCAAGGACAAGCTGGAGAGCCTGGGGGCGAAGGTGGCAGGCTCCGTCTCTGGCAAGACCCACTGCGTGGTCGCAGGGCCCGGCGCAGGCTCCAAACTGGCCAAGGCCAGCGAGTTGGGGCTCAAAGTGCTGGATGAAGAGGCGTTCGTGGCGTTTTTGGCCGGGCACGGTATAACGGCCTGATAATCCCAAGCTGCCTCACTCCGCTCCCGTAGGAGCGAGCGCAGCTCGCGATCAGCACCACCCCAAACTCCCGCCACCCCAGACAAGTCATTGAGAAACGATGACTTTTTCTGCCTCAGAGGTTGTATCTGCGCCCAGTCCCGGTACAATGGCGCCACTCGCTGCTCAGCGAGACTTGTAGTGGTGGCCCTGTCGGTCCCCCCGCATTGATTACCCGTTAACCTGGTCAGGCCCGGAAGGGAGCAGCCATAGCGGGAACATCGAGTGCCGGGGTGTGGCTGACGGGGCCGCCTCCATTTTTGCCCCTGATAAATTTCAGTCCCCGGCAAACGCTTTCGCCTTGCCCTGCCTACCCCCCAGCCCACCCGCCGCCGACAGCTTCATCAGCCGCTGAAAGGTCGGGCATGCCAGGTGATCCTGCTCGGGGCACTGCGCCGCATGCCGCAAACCGCGGCTCATTGCCTGCAAGCGCTTGATGCGCCTGTCCAGTTCATCCGCCTTGGCGGTGAGCAGCTGCCGATCAACCTGCAGGTCCACCAGCATCGCACCCACCTCATCCAGTGAAAACCCTGCGGCCTGGCCCAGTGCGATCAGTGCTAGCCGGTCTGTTACCTCTGCACCGAACTGGCGTCGCTGGCCAGGGCCGCTCAAGGCGGTGATCAACCCTTTTTTCTCGTAGTAGCGCAGTGTCGAGGCGGGTACGCCTGTGCGCTTGGCAACGTCGGCAATGTCCATGTTCGGCCCTTGACTTGAAGTTGACTTCAACTTCTATGCTGCTCGCCAGGGTAATAACCGTCAATGCCGGAGACTTTCAAATGACGATAACTGCACTGCTTTCAGCGGCGTTGCCCATAGGTATAGGCGCAACTGTCGTGATGGATTTGTGGGCGTTGCTGCTAAGGCGGCTTGGGGTTACCACGTTGAATTTCGCCATGGTCGGGCGCTGGGCTGGGCATCTGCTACGCGGGCGGGTATGGCATGAGGCAATTGCCAAAGCGCGGCCGGTGCGGCATGAGCGGGCCTGGGGGTGGGTGATTCATTATGTGATCGGCGTTTGCTTTGCGATGGCGTTCGTTTTGATGGCGGGCGAGGGCTGGTTGCGGGCGCCTACGCTGTGGCCGGCGCTGGCATTTGGTATCGGTACGGCCGTGGCACCGTTGTGTGTGATGCAGCCGGCAATGGGGGCCGGTTTTTTTGCGTCCAGGACGGAGGCGCCGGTGCTTGGTTGCGTGAAGAGTGTGCTGACGCATGGGGTGTTTGGGGTAGGGTTGTTTCTGGTGGCGTTGGTTTGAAAGGAGGGGCGGTTAGCCGCCATAGCGTTCGACCAGCCGCTTGATTTCCCCTGAGGTCTTCATTCGTACCAGCGCCCGCAGAAAGGCCTGTGCCGGGATGTCGGGGTCATTACGCACCATGCACCCCAGGTCCTGGTCATCCAGCACCGCCAGCGCCTGCAGTTGCTGCCCCGCAGGCGCCTGGCGGTTGAACCACTGCAAGGACAGCTGGTTGCTCACCGCATAGCGATAGCGACCGGCTTGCAGCTTCTGCAGGGCCAGCAACTGGTTACGGCTGTCTTCACGGTGCACGCGGTTCTGCGCCAGCAGCGGTTGCAGGGTGGCATAGGTGTAGCCCAGCACCGTGCCGATGGCCTGGGGCGGCAGTTGCTCCGGGAGGCCAGGGCCGGCTTCCCCGGCGCGGGCTACCAACACATCGCGCTGGTGAATCAGCGGGATGCTCCAGATGAAATCCTTGGGTCGGTCGATCAGCCACTGGGTGCTGACATAACAGCGCACATCGATGTCGCCGCCGTTCATGGCCTCTTCCAGCCTCAGCCTGGCCATCACGTGGTATTCGGCACGGGCACCCGCCGCCTGGGCGGCCGCCTGCATCAGGTCGTACAGAAGGCCTTCGACCGGCTGATCGCCTTCGATGCGCACCAGTGGCATGCTCCAGCTCTCCGCCACCGAAAAACGCAGCACCGGCTGATCCGCCAGGCATTGCGCCGTCCATAACAGCAACAGGGCCAGCAAGGTTCGCAAAGCAGTTCCTCCGTGAGCCGCACAGGTGATAGCCAAGTCTAGACCAACCAGGCAGGGTGCAATTTTGCCCCCGCTCCGCTAGCATTAGCGATCTTCCGCACTATCAGGCTACGATGGTTTTTCGATGAGTTATCAGGTTCTTGCACGTAAATGGCGTCCGCGCTCGTTTCGCGAAATGGTCGGCCAGGCCCATGTGCTCAAGGCCTTGATCAACGCGCTGGACAACCAGCGCCTGCACCATGCCTACCTGTTCACAGGTACCCGTGGTGTGGGCAAGACTACCATCGCACGCATCATAGCCAAGTGCCTGAACTGCGAAACCGGCATCACCTCCACCCCCTGTGGCACCTGCTCGGTGTGCCGCGAAATCGACGAAGGCCGCTTCGTCGACCTGATCGAGATCGACGCCGCCAGCCGCACCAAGGTGGAAGACACCCGCGAGCTGCTGGACAACGTGCAGTACGCCCCCAGCCGTGGTCGCTTCAAGGTCTACCTGATCGACGAAGTGCACATGCTGTCTACCCACTCCTTCAACGCCTTGCTCAAGACGCTGGAAGAGCCGCCGCCCTACGTCAAGTTCATCCTGGCCACCACCGACCCGCAGAAGCTGCCGGCTACCATCCTGTCGCGCTGCCTGCAGTTCTCGCTGAAGAACATGAGCCCGGAACGGGTGGTGGAACACCTCAGCCACGTGCTGCAGGCCGAGAACGTACCCTTCGAGCCCGATGCGCTGTGGCTGTTGGGCCGTGCGGCAGATGGCTCGATGCGCGATGCCATGAGCCTCACCGACCAGGCCATCGCCTTTGGCGAGGGCAAGGTGCTGGCGGCTGATGTGCGTGCCATGCTGGGCAGCCTGGACCATGGCCAGGTCTACGATGTGCTGCAGGCGCTGCTCGAGGGCGACGCGCGGGCCTTGCTGGAGGCCATTCGCAACCTGGCCGAGCAGGGCCCGGACTGGGCAGGTGTGCTGGCCGAAATGCTCAACGTGCTGCACCGCGTGGCCATTGCCCAGGCGCTGCCAGAAGCCGTGGACAACGGCCAGGGTGATCGCGAGCGGGTGCTGGCCCTGGCTGCGGCACTGCCGGCCGAGGATGTGCAGTTTTATTACCAGATGGGCCTGATCGGCCGCCGCGACCTGCCTTTGGCGCCGGAGCCGCGCGGTGGGTTCGAGATGGTGCTGCTGCGCATGTTGGCATTCCGCCCGGCCGATACGGACGATGCCCCGAAGCCGCAGCTAAAGCCAGTGGGGATCAGCCAGGCCACAGCTGATTCCGCCAAGCCGGTGGCAGCCCAGGCCCCCGTGGCGCAGCCGGCAGTGCAGGCCGTGTCGCTTGAGCCGGCGGCGGCTGCCCCGGACGTGGAAGTGCCGCCACCGGCCACCGCTGACCATGAGCCAGAGGCGCAACGCGACCCCGAGATAGAGGCCGAAATCGAGGCCATCTCGGTGCCGGAGCCCGTCGCCGAGGTGGTCGACCTGCCCTGGGAAGAGCCTGCACTGCCTGTCGCCCAGGTGGCTGCCCCGGCGACTGCGCCCGAGCCTGAGCCCGTTGCGCCGCCCGTTGCACAGCCGGCTGTGGCCTCCCATGACGACGCCCCGCCGTTCGACCCCGGCGCCTATGCCGCCGTGGGCATGGACCGCGACGACGAGCCGCCGCTGGACGAAGACTATTACGTGGGCGAGAGTGACCCCGTTGGCTTCAGCTACCTGGACGAGCTCGCCGAGCATGTGCAGGAAGAGCCCGCCCAGCCTGCTGCCGAGCCATTGCCTGCAGCCAGGCCTGCCACCGGCCTGGCCCTGCAATGGCTGGAATTATTCCCGCAGTTGCCCGTATCGGGCATGACGGGCAACATCGCAGCCAACTGCACGCTGATCGCGGCCGAGGGTGACGACTGGCTGCTGCACCTGGACCCTGGCCAGGGTGCGCTGTTCAACGCCACCCAGCAGCGGCGGCTTAATGAGGCGCTCAACCAGCACCTGGGTCGCACCCTCAACCTGCGCATCGAACTGGTCCTCCCGGAGCAGGAAACCCCTGCCCAGGCGGCTTCACGCAAACGCATCGAGCGCCAGCACGAAGCCGTGACCTCGATCGAGCAAGACCCGTTGATCCAGCAGATGATCAAGCTGTTTGGCGCCAAGGTGCGTCAGGATACTATTGAGCCTGTAGAGGCCCTGGCCAGTCAGGGCCAATAACCGATAACCATGCAGCCGGCTTCGTGGCGGGCTGCATCACATGACCCAAATCGAGGTATCTCCCCATGATGAAAGGTGGCATGGCCGGCCTGATGAAGCAGGCCCAGCAGATGCAAGAGAAGATGCAGAAAATGCAGGAAGAGCTGGCCAACGCGGAAGTCACCGGCCAGTCCGGTGGTGGCCTGGTCAGCGTGGTGATGACTGGCCGGCATGACGTCAAGCGCGTCAGCATCGACCAGAGCCTGATGTCGACCGAGGAAGACGACAAGGAAGTGCTGGAAGACCTCATTGCCGCAGCCCTGAACGACGCTGTGCGCAAGATCGAGCAGAGCAGCCAGGAAAAAATGGGCGGCATGACCGCTGGCATGCAACTGCCGCCGGGCTTCAAGATGCCGTTCTAAGGCATTTTCAGGCTCACAAGCCGCCGCTGAAACCAGCGGCGGTTTTTTTTGCGCTGTTACTGGCGTGCTGCGGTCGAAATAGCCAGGCGCAGGAACAATGGCGGATTTGACGCCACTGCCCACGCTGGGTATAAACCGCCTCTTATTGATTTGTCAGGCCTTTCCCATGAGCTTCAGCCCTCTCATCCGCCAACTGATCGATGGCCTGCGCATCCTGCCGGGCGTTGGCCAGAAAACCGCCCAACGCATGGCCCTGCAGCTGCTTGAGCGCGACCGCAGCGGCGGCATGCGCTTGGCCCAGGCGCTGACCCAGGCCATGGAAGGGGTAGGGCATTGCCGTCAGTGCCGCACCCTCACAGAGCAGGACCTGTGCCCGCAGTGCGCCGACCCACGGCGTGACGATACCCAGCTGTGCGTTGTAGAGGGCCCCACCGATGTCTATGCCGTGGAGCAGGCCGGTTACCGTGGCCGCTACTTCGTGCTCAAGGGGCATCTGTCCCCGCTGGACGGCCTGGGGCCCGAGGCCATCGGTATTCCCCAACTGATGGCGCGCATCGAGGAACAGGGCACCTTCAGCGAGGTGATCCTGGCCACCAACCCAACGGTGGAAGGTGAGGCAACAGCCCATTACATCGCGCAGTTGCTGGCCGAGAAAGGCCTCGTGGCATCGCGCATTGCCCACGGCGTGCCCCTGGGCGGCGAGCTGGAAATGGTCGATGGCGGCACCCTGGCCCACGCGTTTGCGGGCCGTCGGCCGATCTCGTTGTAACCGGGCGCGCTGCGAGCCGACCCTGCAGCACGCCGCTTGGCCGCTCAGCGCTCGCTGAGGGAAAACTCGGTGAGGCAGAAGGTGGGCACGCCTGCTGCCTGCAGCCGGCGCGAGCCATCCAGTTCAGGGAGGTCGATGATGGCTGCGGCCTCGAACACTTGCGCACCGGTGCGGCGTACCAGATTGGCAGCTGCCAGCAGTGTGCCGCCCGTTGCGATCAGGTCATCGAAGATCAACACCGAATCCCCTTCGCACAGGCTGTCGGCGTGCACTTCAAGGAACGCTTCGCCGTATTCGGTCTGATAGCCTTCGCTGAGCACGTCGGCGGGCAGCTTGCCCTGCTTGCGGAACAGGATCAGTGGCTTGTTCAGCTGGTGGGCGATGATCGAACCGATCAGGAAGCCGCGCGCATCCATGGCGCCGATGTGGGTGAACTCGGCCTCGACGTAGCGTTCGATAAACTGGTCGGCTACATAGCGCAGCCCGCGCGGCGACTGGAACAGCGGGGTGATATCGCGGAAGATCACACCCGGTTTGGGGAAGTCCACTACCGGGCGGATCAGGGCTTTGAGGTCGAAAGCGTCGCTGTGCATTGTTGCAGGTATCCTGGGAAAACGAATGGCCAAGTATACCTGCTAAAGCGGGCCTCAGGCCTCGATTGCACCACCGGCCAGCGCGCACAGCTGGATCGGGTCCAGAATGTGCACTTCCTTGCCTTCGGCATGCAGCAGGCCGTTCTGCTGGAAGCGTGTGAACACCCGTGACACGGTTTCCACCGCCAGGCCCAGGTAGTTGCCGATTTCGTTGCGCGACATGCTCAGGCGGAACTGGTTGGCCGAGTACCCACGGGCGCGGAAGCGCGCCGACAGGTTGACCAGGAAGGTGGCGATGCGCTCGTCGGCGGTTTTCTTCGACAGCAGCAGCATCATCTGCTGGTCGTCGCGGATTTCACGGCTCATCACCCGCATCAGCTGGCGGCGCAGTTGGGGCAGTTGCACCGACAGCTCGTCCAGGCGCTCGAAGGGGATCTCGCACACCGACGTGGTTTCCTGGGCCTGGGCCGACACCGGGTAGGCCTCGGTGTCCATGCCCGACAGCCCCACCAGTTCGCTGGGCAAGTGGAAGCCGGTGATCTGCTCTTCGCCGCTGTCGCTGAGGCTGAAGGTTTTCAGGGCGCCGGAGCGAACTGCGTAGACCGAGCCGAAATTGTCACCCTGGCGGAACAGAAACTCGCCTTTTTTCAGCGGGCGACCCCGCTTGACGATTTCATCCAATGCATCCATGTCTTCCAGGTTAAGCGAAAGAGGCAGGCACAGTGGGGCCAGGCTGCAATCCTTGCAATGGGCCTGGTTGTGTGGGCGCAGTTTGACTGGCTCGGACATTTTGACTCGATCCTTGTGGGAAAGCACACATAAGCCGTAAGGGTAACCCACGAAGGAGGGTGTAGGCCAGCGTGCTCGACTATGGTACGACCCGGCGAAACCCCCGGCAGGCAACTGCCGGAGTTCCTGTGCGCTTATGGTCCGCCTGGCTGGGGCGGTTGTCCATGCGGCTGAACGCCTCGGCCGTCAGATCACCCGCGAGAAGCGCTGGCGGTTCTGCATGGCCAGGTAGGCGTCGAACACCATGCACACCGAGCGCGCCAGCAGGCGGCCGGCTGGCAGGATCCGAATGCCCTTGTCGTCCAGGCGGATCAGGCCGTCGCGCTGCAAGGTCAGCAGTTCGGGCCAAAGGTCGTTGAAGTACCCCCGAAAATCGATGGTGAAGGCTTTTTCGATAGGCTCGAAATCCAGTTCGAAGTGGCAGATCAGTTGCTGGATCACGGCCCGGCGAATACGGTCGTCGGTGTTGCACAGCAGGCCGCGCTGGGTGGCAAGTTGGGCGTTGGAGAGGCTGTCCTGGTAGGTGTTGAGGTCGCTGCTGTTTTGGCAGTACAGGTCGCCGATCTGGCTGATGGCCGAAACGCCCAGGCCGATCAGGTCGCAGTGCCCGTGGGTGGTATAGCCCTGGAAGTTGCGCTGCAGGGTGCCTTCTTCCTGGGCGATGGCCAGTTCGTCGTCTGGCAGGGCAAAGTGGTCCATGCCGATGTAGCGATACCCTGCGGCGGTCAACTGATCGATGGTGGCATGCAGCATCTCCAGCTTGGCGGCTGCGCTGGGCAGCTCCCCGGCCTCGATGCGCCGTTGCGGCATGAAGCGCTCGGGCAGGTGGGCATAGTTGAACACCGACAGCCGGTCAGGCTGCAGGCGGATCACTTCTTCGACGGTGCGGGCGAAACCTTCCGGGGTTTGCCGTGGCAGGCCGTAGATCAGGTCAAGGTTGATCGAGCGGAACTGCAGGGTGCGGGCAGCTTCGATCAGCGTGCGTGTCTGCTCCAGGCTTTGCAGGCGGTTGACCGCACGCTGTACGGCGGGGTCCAGGTCCTGCACACCCAGGCTGACGCGGTTGAAGCCCAGCTCGCGCAGCAGCCCCATGGTCGACCAGTCCGCTTCACGGGGGTCGATTTCGATGCCGTAATCGCCGGAATCGTCGTCCAGCAGGTTGAAGTGCTGGCGCAGCGTCGCCATCAGCTGGCGCAGCTCCACGTGGCTGAGGAAGGTGGGCGTACCGCCGCCAAAATGCAGCTGTTCCACACGCTGTTTGCCATCGAGGTGGCAGGCCACCAGCTGGATTTCCTGCTCCAGGCGCTGCAGGTAGGGCGTCGCACGGGCGCGGTCCTTGGTGATGACCTTGTTGCAGGCGCAGTAGTAGCAGATGTTGGCGCAGAACGGCACGTGCACGTACAACGACAGGGGGCGCACCGCCCGACGGCTCTCGCGCAGGGCGTGCAGCAGGTCGAACGAGCCCACCTCGCTGTGCAGTTGCACGGCGGTCGGGTAGGAGGTGTAGCGTGGCCCGGCGAGATCGTAGCGGCGGATCAGGTCGGTGTCCCAACGTAGGTCGTCGAGCATGAGGGCGGTCCCCGGAAAGAGCAGCAATGCTCCGGAGTCTAGGGGCGTCTGTAGGAATCTGTGTTGATTTGTATCAACCGCCCGCGACACGTGGCCGTTTCAGTGCCCCATAAGCCAGTGCTGGTGCGGGCCGGGCAGGGTCCAGATGCCGAACAGCATCACCAGCACCCCGCCTGCCACGCGCACGCTGCGCCGTCTCAACAAAGCGTTTACCCGTTCTGCCGCCAGCCCGGTGGCCAACAGCACCGGCCAGGTACCCAGGCCGAAGGCCAGCATCAGGGCCGCGCTGTAGCCTGCATTACCCTGGCTGGCCGCCCACAACAGGGTGCTGTAGACCAGGCCGCAGGGCAGCCACCCCCACAGGGCCCCCAGCAGCATGGCCCGGGGTACGCTGGACACCGGCAGCAGGCGCGTCGCCAGCGGCTGAATGTGCCGCCACAACCCGCGCCCCAAGGCCTCCACCCGCGTCAGCCCGCTCCACCAGCCGGCCAGATACAGGCCCATGGCAATCAGCAGCAGCGCCGCCGCCGTGCGCAGCACCACCGCTGCCGGGCCGCTGGCCACGGCCCAGCCGGCCAGGCCCAGCAGCAGCCCGGCGCAGGCATAGCTGCACACGCGGCCGAGGTTGTACGCCAGCAGCAGGCGCAGGCGCCTGCTGCGTTGCTCGGGGGGGATGGCCAGGGTCAGTGCGCCCATCAGCCCGCCGCACATGCCCAGGCAGTGGCCACCGCCCAGCAGGCCCAGCACCAGGGCAGAACCCAGCAGGGGGAGCAGGTCATGCACGGGGTGGTTGTTCCTCGGGTTGTTCGTGTGAGGGGGGCACGTCGGTCGGCGGCGCCTTCACCGCTGCCTGGTGGCGCGGGTCCTGGTCGTCGAACAGAATGCTGTGGGCGGGGCTTTCCAGGTCGTCGTACTGCCCGCTGTCCACTGCCCAGAAGAAGATGTACACGGCCACGCCGACCAGCAGCAACGCCGCAGGGATCATGATATAGAGGGCGGGCATGGCGATTTCCTCACCTGGTAGGTTGCAGGGGTGGGCGTTGATGCCAGGGCGGGCTGGCGGGTCAGGCGCAGGGCGTTGAGCACCACCACCAGCGAGCTGACCGACATGCCGATGGCTGCCCACACGGGGGTGACCCAGCCAACCGCCGCGAAGGGCAGCATCAGGCCATTGTACAGGCTTGCCCACAGCAGGTTCTGGAGGATATTGCGCCGCGTACGCCGGGCCAGCTCGAACGCCTGTACCAGCGCCTGCAGGCGGTTGGACAACAGCACGGCGTCGGCGCTGGTCTTGGCAAGGTCGGTGGCGCTGCCCATGGCGATGCTGATGTCGGCGGCAGCCAGTACCGGCACGTCATTCACCCCATCACCCAACATCAGCACTTTGCGCCCAGCCTGCTGCAAGGCCTTCAGCCGCTCCAGCTTGTCGTCCGGGCGCAGGCCGCCCACGGCGTCGTCGATGCCCAGTTGCGCGGCCACTTCGGTGACCATCGGCGAGCTGTCGCCCGACAGCAGCAGCGTGCGCCAGCCACGGGCACGGCAGGCGGCAAGCAGGGCAGGGGCGTCGTCCCGCAGGCGGTCGTCCAGGCCGAACCAGGCCAGCGGCCCCTGGCGCCCGCCCAGCAACAGCCACTGGCCCCGGGGCTCGGGAATGGCAGGTGCCGGTGTGCCACTCAAGGCGCACACGAACGCCGCCTGGCCGATGCGCAGGCGTTGGCCGTCGACCTGCCCCTCAAGGCCCAGGCCGGGCACCGTCTGAACATCCTCGGCAGCCCTGGCAACGCGGCCAAACGCCCTGGCAATGGGGTGCTCGGAGCGGTTTTCCAGGGCGGCGGCCAGGCTCAGGCATTCATCGGCCCCCAGGCTGCCCAGCGGGCGAATGCTGCGCAATGTCAGGCGGCCTTCGGTCAGTGTGCCGGTCTTGTCGAAAATCACCGTATCGATCTGGTTCAGCCCTTCCAGCACATGGCCCCGGGTCACCAGCAAACCCAGCTTGTGCAAGGTGCCGGTGGCGGCTGTCAGCGCGGTAGGGGTGGCCAGCGACAGTGCGCATGGGCAGGTTGCCACCAGCATCGCCAGCACGATCCAGAACGCGCGGTCAGGGGCTTGCTGCCACCACCACAGGCCGATGGCGACGGCGGCCAACAGCGAAAACAACAGAAACAATTGCGAGGCGCGGTCGGCGATTTCCGCCAGGCGCGGCTTTTCGGTTTGTGCCCGCTCCAGCAGGCGCACGATGGCCGACAGGCGCGAGTCATGGCCCACGGCCTCGACCGCTACATGCAGGGTGCTTTCGACGTTCAGCGTGCCGCCCGTCACACGCTCCCCAACGCGGCGCGGCTGCGGCAGGTATTCGCCTGTCAGCAGTGACTCATCCACACTCGAGCGGCCCTCGACGATGCACCCGTCGGCCGGGATCACGGCCCCGGGCAGCACCTGCACGGTATCGCCGCAGCGCAGTTCGCTGAGCAGAATGCGCTCGCTGCGGCCCAGTGCATCCAGGCGCAGGCACGAGGCTGGCAGCAGGTTGACCAGCTGCGCCGTGGCCGCAGCCGTGCGCTCGCGGGCACGGCGTTCCAGGTAGCGGCCGGTCAGCAAGAACAGCGCGAACATGCCCACCGTGTCGAAGTACAGCTCACCGCTGCCGGTGATGGCGGTCCAGATGCCGGCACCGAAGGCCAGGGCGATGGCCAGTGACACCGACAGGTCCATGGTCAGGTGGCGCGTGCGCAGGTCGCGGGCAGCCCCTTTGAAAAACGGCGCACAGCTGTAAAACACGATCGGGATGGTCAGGAACAACGCCACCCAGCGCAGGATGGTGTGCATCTCGGGCGACAGGTCGATGTTGAACTCAGGCCAGGTGGCCATGGTTGCCATCATCGCCTGGAACCACAGCAGCCCGGCCACGCCCAGGCGGCGCAAAGCGCTGCGGTTTTCCCGGGCCAACTGCTCGGCGGCCTGGTCCGGCTGGTAGGGGTGGGCGGCATAACCGATCTGGCGCAACTGTGCCAGCACCGCGGAGAGCGGCAACTGCTGGTCGTCCCAGCTCAGCAGCAGGCGGTGGTTGGACAGGTTCAGGCGTGCCTCGGCCACGCCGGGCAGGTTGCGCAGGTGCTTGTCGATCAGCCAGCCACACGCCGCGCAACTTACCCCTTCGACCAGCAGCGTGGTTTCGGCCAGTTGGCCTTCGTGGCGCACGAAAGCCTGCTGCACATCGCTGCGGTCGTACAGCGCCAGCTCATCCTGCAGCTGCCTGGGCAGGGCGTCGGGGTTGGCGCTGGTTTCACTGCGGTGCTGGTAATAGTGCTCAAGCCCCCCTGCCACGATCGACTCGGCCACCGCCTGGCACCCTGGGCAACAAAAGGGTCGGGGCTCACCCAGCACGACGGCGCTGAACTGGCTGCCCGCAGGAACGGGCAAGGCACAGTGAAAGCAGGGGGTGGGTTGGGTCATTGCTGGCGCTCGGCACCTTGCAGGGCTTCGTCACCCAATTGCAGGTCCACCCCGTGCTCGACCTTTTCTTCCTCGAACAGGCGCCATACCTGGCCGCCTTCGTTGCCCAGCAACTCGACGAAGCGGCGGCCGTCCACCTTGTCATCCAGTTGCCCCACGTACCGGCCCGCTTCGGCCTGGCTCAGCAGTACCCTGCGGTCTTTCTGCGGCTGGGTCGGCGAAATCAGGTTCAGCTCCAGGGTTTGCGGGTGGCTGCTGCCGGTCAGGCGAAGGTCCACCTCGCCGGTCAGCTCATCCAGGTGCACGCTGGCTTTAAGGCCCAGTTGCTGGGCCAGCAGTTCGCGGTCCAGGGAGCGGTTGATGCCCTTGCCAGCCTCGTAATAGTTGTCGTTCACCAGGTTGTCCGGGTTGCGGACGGCGATGCTGACCATGGTCAGGCTCAGGCAGACCGACGTGGTCAGGATGCCGATGATGATCCAGGGCCAAAGGTGCTTGTACCAGGGGCTGGCAGCGGTGGCAGGCATTGTCGTACGTCTCTCCTAGCGGATCTGGGGGCCGATGAAACGGCTCTTGGCTTCAACCTGTGCGTCGCTGTCGTCGGCGCTCTTGAGGATGAAGGTGACTTCGTTGGTGGTCGAGGGCAGCTTCTCGGGTGCCACCGACAACTGCACGGGCAGGCTGACGATGTCGCCGGCAGCCACGTGAATCTCGCGTTGGCCGTCCAGTTTCAGGTCCGGCAAGCCGGCGGCATCCAGTACGTAAACATGGTCGCGCTGGTCCTTGTTCATCACCTTGAGGCTGTACACGTTCTCGATCCGCCCCTGGGCGTTCTCGCGGTACAGCACGCGGTCCTTGCTCACGTCCAGGCCTACCAGTGGTCGGATGGCGAAGGCCGTGGCCAAGGCGCCGATCATCACCAGCAGCACGATGGCGTAGCCAATCAGCCGTGGGCGCAGCATGTGGGTTTTCTGGCCTGACAGGTTGTGCTCGGTGGTGTAGCTGATCAAGCCTTTGGGGTAGTGCATCTTGTCCATGATGCTGTCACAGGCATCGATGCACGCCGCGCAGCCGATGCACTCGATCTGCAGGCCGTCACGGATGTCGATGCCGGTGGGGCACACCTGCACGCACATGGTGCAATCGATGCAGTCGCCCAGGCCCTTGGCCTTGTAGTCCACGTCTTTCTTGCGCGGGCCACGGGTTTCGCCACGGCGCGGGTCGTAGGACACAATCAGGGTGTCCTTGTCGAACATCACGCTCTGGAAGCGTGCATAGGGGCACATGTACACGCACACCTGCTCGCGCAGCCAGCCCGCATTGCCGTAGGTGGCGAGGGTGAAGAAGCCGACCCAGAAGTACGACCAGCCATCCGCCTGGCCGGTGAAAAATTCGATCACCAGTTCGCGTATCGGCGCGAAGTAGCCGACGAAGGTCATGCCGGTGACGAAGCCGATCAGCAGCCACAGGCTGTGCTTGGCCAGCTTGCGCACGAACTTGTTGCCGCTCATGGGCGCCTTGTCCAGCTTCATGCGCTGGTTGCGGTCGCCCTCGGTGACCTTCTCGCACCACATGAAGATCCACGTCCACACGCTCTGCGGGCAGGTGTAGCCGCACCAGACGCGCCCGGCGTACACGGTGATGAAGAACAGGCCGAAGGCGGCAACGATCAGAATGCCCGACAGCAGGATGAAGTCCTGGGGCCAGATGGTGGCGCCAAAGATGTAGAACTTGCGCTCCGGCAGGTCCCACCACACTGCCTGGTGGCCGCCCCAATTCAGCCACACGGTGCCGAAATACAGCAGAAACAGCGCCGCGCCGCCCACCATGCGCAGGCGCCGGAACAGGCCGGTGAAGGCGCGGGTGTAGATTTTTTCGCGCGAGGCGTAGAGGTCGACGGAGTCCTTCCCTTTGCTGGCAGGCGGGGTTACGTCATGTACCGGAATGTGCTTGCTCATCATCATGTCCCACGGCAGTGGAGAAACGCTGCGGCCAGTGCATGCCGGCTGCAGTCTCGCGCAATCTGCTAGCGCTCTGCGGGCCATGATACGCCGGTGATGGCACGCAGTGGTCGCATTGCGACCTTATGCCGCATTGGGTTCACGCCCTGAATCGTGATATGGCGAGTGTCAATTGATCCATGTCATCAGGCGGCGAGAAATGCGTGGCTGTACTGGCCTCTTCGCGGCTGAAGCCGCTCCCACGGATACCCGCACCCACTGCAAAAAGGGTGGGGGATGTGGGGGCGGGTTTGCCCGCGACGGGGGCAGGCCTGCTTACTCCGCCTCGGCCGGCGCATCCTGATGCGACAGGCTGTACACGTAGGCGGCCAGCAAATGCACCCTGTCATTGCCCTGCAACTGCTCCTGCGCCGGCATCTGCCCTTGGCGACCATAGCGGATGGTCTGCTGCAGCTGGGCAAAGCTCGAGCCGTAGATGAACGCCTGCGGGTGCGTCAGGTTTGGCGCACCCATGGCCGGCGTACCCTTACCCTCGGGCCCGTGGCAGGCCACGCAATTGGTCGCGAAGATCTTCTGGCCGTTTTCCACATCGGCCTTGACGCCTTCGGGCAGCGTGCGCCCATCGAGCTTGCTGACCACGAATGCGGCCACGTCGGCCACGCCCTGTTCGCCGATCACCTCGGCCCAGGCCGGCATCACCCCATGACGGCCACCCATGATGGTTGCCTTGATGGTGTCCGGCTCACCGCCCCAGCGCCAGTCGTTGTCGGTCAGGTTGGGGAAGCCATAGGCACCCTTGGCGTCCGAGCCGTGGCACACCGAACAGTTGGAGGCAAACAACCTGGCCCCCATTTTCAGGGCCTGCGGGTCCTTGGCCACGTCCGCAATGGGCATGGCGGCGAACTTGGCGAAAATCGGGCCGAAGCGGGCGTCGGCCTTGGCCATTTCCTTTTCCCACTCATGGGCGCCCGTCCAGCCGGCCTCGCCGTTGGCGAACTCGGTCTGCTTGTCGTTATCCAGGTAGCTGTACCCCGGCAGCATGCCCTTCCAGTTGCCCAGGCCCGGGTACAGCACCAGGTAGCCCAGGGCAAAGATGATGGTGCCGACGAACAGCCAGAACCACCATTTGGGCAGGGGGTTGTCGTACTCCTCGATGCCGTCGAAGGCATGGCCGACGGTTTCGTTGGTGACTTCGTCGCGCTGGCCTTTGCGGGTGGACAGCAGCAACCAGGTCAGCGCGAAGATGGTACCCAGGGTCAGGACCGTGATGTACACACTCCAGAAGGTTGTCATTGTTGTTTTCTCCCAGACGCGTTTGCTTGCGCTTTCTCGACGTGGCGGCGGGCCTCGGGGTCATCTGCGAATGGCAGCTGGGTCGCTTCGTCGAAATCCTTCTTGCGGCGTGGGCTGAACACCCATAACGCCAGCCCGACAAAGGCCACCAGCACCACCACAGTGCCCAGGCCGCGAATCATCCCGATATCCATCAGCGTCACCGTTTGCTCTTGATGAGGGTGCCAAGGCCTTGCAGGTAGGCCACCAGGGCGTCCATCTCGGTTTTACCCTTGACCGCGTCGCGGGCGCCGGCGATATCCGCGTCGGTGTACGGCGTGCCCAGGGTGCGCAGTACCTCCATCTTCTTCGCCGTATCACGGCCGTCGAGTGTGTTCTCCACCAGCCACGGGTAGGCCGGCATCTTCGATTCCGGTACCACGTTGCGCGGGTTGTACAGGTGCGCCCGGTGCCAGTCGTCCGAGTAGCGGCCGCCGACACGGGCCAGGTCCGGCCCGGTACGCTTGGAGCCCCACAGGAACGGGTGGTCCCACACGCTCTCGCCGGCCACCGAGTAATGGCCATAGCGCTCGGTTTCGGCGCGGAACGGGCGGATCATCTGCGAATGGCAACCTACGCAGCCTTCGCGGATGTAGATATCGCGCCCTTCCAGTTCCAGCGCGGTGCGCGGCTTCATGCCCTCCACCGGTTTGTTCGTGACGTCCTGGAAGAACAGCGGGACGATCTGGGTAAGGCCACCGATGCTCACGGCGATGACCATGAAGAACGCCAGCAGGCCTATGTTCTTCTCAACGGCTTCGTGCTTCATCAGTGCGCTCCCACGATGACGATCTTGGCGGCTGCCTCGGCTTGTACCGGGTTGGCGGCCCGTACCGTGCGCCAGACGTTGTAGGCCATCAGCAGCATGCCGCTGGCGAAGAACGCGCCGCCCAGCGCCCGCACGATGTAGCCGGGGTGGCTGGCTTGCAGGGCTTCGACGAACGAGTAGGTCAGGGTGCCGTCATCGTTGATCGCACGCCACATCAGGCCCTGGGTGATGCCGTTGACCCACATCGAGGCGATGTACAGCACGGTGCCGATGGTGGCCAGCCAGAAGTGCGCGTTGATCAGCCCGACGCTGTGCATCTGCTCGCGCCCATACAAGCGCGGGATCATGTGGTACACGGCACCGATGGAAATCATCGCGACCCAGCCGAGGGCACCGGCGTGCACGTGGCCGATGGTCCAGTCGGTGTAGTGGGACAGCGCATTCACCGTCTTGATGGCCATCATCGGCCCTTCGAAGGTGGACATGCCGTAGAACGCCAGCGAGACCACCAGAAAGCGCAGGATCGGGTCGGTGCGCAGTTTGTGCCAGGCACCCGACAGGGTCATCATGCCGTTGATCATGCCGCCCCAGCTCGGTGCCAGCAGGATGATCGACATCACCATGCCCAGCGACTGGGCCCAGTCGGGCAGGGCGGTGTAGTGCAGGTGGTGTGGGCCGGCCCAGATGTACAGGGTAATCAGCGCCCAGAAGTGCACGATGGACAGCCGGTACGAATAGATGGGCCGCTCCGCCTGCTTGGGCACGAAGTAATACATCATGCCCAGGAAGCCCGTGGTGAGGAAGAAGCCCACCGCGTTGTGCCCGTACCACCACTGGATCATGGCATCGGTTGCACCGGCGTAGGCCGAATATGACTTGAACAGGCTCACCGGCAGGGAAATGTGGTTGACGATGTGCAGCATGGCCGTGACCACGATGAATGCGCCATAGAACCAGTTGCCCACATAGATGTGCCGGGTTTTGCGCTTGACGATGGTGCCGAAGAACACCACGGCGTAGGTCACCCAGACGATCGCCAGCAAAATCGCCAGCGGCCATTCCAGCTCGGCGTATTCCTTGGTGGTGGTGTAGCCCATCGGCAGGGTGATCAGCGCACCGGCAATCACGGCTTGCCAGCCCCAGAAGGTAAAGGCCGCCAGGCTGTCGGAAATCAGCCGCGTCTGGCAGGTGCGCTGCACCACGTAGTAGCTGGTGCCGAACAGCGCACAACCGCCGAAGGCGAAGATCACCAGGTTGGTGTGCAGGGGGCGCAGCCGGCCGAAGCTGGTCCAGGGCAGGTCCAGGTTCAGTTGCGGCCAGACCAGTTGCGAGGCGATGAAGACGCCGAGGCCCATGCCAAGTATCCCCCACACCACCGTCATGATGGCGAACTGGCGGACGACCTTGTAGTTATAAGCAGTCGGACTGGTTGCAGTGCTCATTCTAAGGTTCCACGGTTTTATGTTCTTGTTGGTCGAAAATCGGCGCCAGTATTGATAACCACCCGGGATATCGCAACGCAACTTTGGTACGCCGACCCGTGTCCAGCCCTGTTCGAAGGTGGCACGCAAGGAACAGGATGCTGAAGATTGTACACAAACAAATATTTGTTATGTGTACCGTTTTTCGTTTTTTTCTGATCGAACGGTCAACCTTTTGCGTGCGCCAGCGCCAGGCCGTGCGCGGCGTGTGCAAGGTGGCAGCAAGTCTAGTTGGGATAGTGGGGGGTGCAAGGAGGGGGAGAGTGGTGCGGAGTTGGCCACGCATCGCGACCTGGGGTCGCTCCTGCCGGCCGAGGCGGGGGCCGGCGGAGCGAGGGGGAGGGTTACTGGGCGGCGGTTTCGCCTTGGGACAGGCTGTAGACGTAGGCGGCCAGCAGGTGCACCTTGTCGTTGCCCTGGATGTCAGCCTGGGCTGGCATCTGGCCTTGGCGGCCGTAGCGGATGGTTTGCTGCAACTGGGCGAAGCTTGAGCCGTAGATGAACGCCTGTGGGTGGGTCAGGTCTGGCGCGCCCATGGCAGGGGTGCCCTTGCCTTCAGGCCCGTGGCAGGCCACGCAGTTGCCGGCAAAGATTTCCTTACCCTTGGCAGCGTCGGCCTTGACGCCTTCCGGCAGGCTGCGGCCATCGAGGTTGGTCAGCACGAACGCAGCCACATCCGCCACGCCCTGCTCACCGATCACTTCAGCCCAGGCCGGCATCACGCCGTGGCGGCCATTCATGATCGACGCCTTGATGGTTTCCGGCTCGCCGCCCCAGCGCCAGTCCTTGTCGGTCAGGTTGGGGAAGCCATAGGCACCCTTGGCGTCGGAGCCATGGCACACCGAACAGTTGGAGGCGAACAGGCGGCTGCCCATTTTCAGTGCCTGCGGGTCCTTGGCCACTTCCTCCACGGGCATGGCGGCATACTTGGCGAAGATCGGGCCGAACTTGGCGTCAGCCTTGTCCATCTCCTTCTGCCACTCGTTCACACCGGTCCAGCCATCTTCATAGCCAGGCAGGATGCCTTTCCAGTTGCCCAGGCCTGGGTACAGCACCAGGTAGCCGGCGCCGAACACCAAGGTGCCGACGAACAGCCAGAACCACCATTTGGGCAGCGGGTTGTCGTATTCCTCGATGCCATCGAAGCTGTGCCCCATGGTCTGGTCGGTGGTCTCGCTGCTCTGGCCCTTGCGGGTCCCGAGCAGCAGCCAGGTCAGGCCGATCAGGCTGCCGATGGTCAGTACGCTGATATAGGTACTCCAGAAGGCGGTCATTGCGCGTTGCTCCTCACAGCTGCACGTTTTGCAGGTTCCTGGCTGCCCGCAGGCACGGCGTCATCGACGAAGGGCAGCAAGCGCGCCTCGGCGAAGTCACGGTCGCGGTTGCGGTTGAACACCCACAGGCTCAGGCCGATGAAGGCGATCATCACCACCAGGGTGCCCAGGCCACGGATCATGCCGATATCCATTTCCATCGCACTTACCTCTTGTTCTTGATCGCGGTGCCGAGCACCTGCAGGTAGGCGACCAGGGCGTCCATCTCGGTCTTGCCCTTGACCGCTTCGCGGGCGCCGGCGATGTCGTCGTCGGTGTAGGGCACGCCGAGGGTGCGCAGGGTGCGCATCTTGGTATCGGTGTGGCTGTTGTCGACCTGCTGGGCAACCAGCCATGGGTAGGCCGGCATCTTCGATTCCGGCACCACGTTGCGCGGGTTGTACAGGTGCGCCCGGTGCCAGTCGTCCGAGTAGCGGCCGCCCACGCGGGCCAGGTCCGGCCCGGTACGCTTGGAGCCCCACAGGAACGGGTGGTCCCAGACGCTTTCACCGGCTACCGAGTAGTGGCCATAGCGTTCGGTTTCGGCGCGGAACGGGCGGATCATCTGCGAGTGGCAACCTACGCAGCCCTCGCGGATGTAGATGTCGCGGCCTTCGAGCTGCAGGGCGGTGTAGGGCTTCATGCCTTCCACCGGCTTGTTGGTGACGTCCTGGAAGAACAGCGGGACGATCTGGGTAAGGCCGCCGATACTGACGGCGAACACCATCAGCAGGGCCAGCAGGCCAACGTTTTTCTCGATGACTTCATGTTTCATCAGGCAGGTCTCCTCAAGCCAGCTGGGCATTCGCAGGGGCGGTATCCAGCGCCGGCGAACGCACGGTACGCCACGTGTTCCAGGCCATCAGGAACATGCCGCTGAGGAAGATCGCACCACCGACGAAGCGCACGATGAAGCCTGGGTGGCTGGCCACCAGGGTTTCCACGAACGAGTAGGTGAGCGTGCCGTCGCTGTTGACTGCGCGCCACATCAGGCCCTGGGCGATGCCGTTGACCCACATCGAGGCGATGTACAGTACGGTGCCGATGGTGGCCAGCCAAAAGTGCGCGTTGATCAGGCCGATGCTGTACATGCGCTCTTTGCCGAACACTTTCGGGATGGTGTGGTACATCGCGCCGATGGAGATCATCGCTACCCAGCCGAGGGCGCCGGCGTGTACGTGGCCAATGGTCCAGTCGGTGTAGTGGGACAGGGCGTTGACCGTCTTGATGGCCATCATCGGGCCTTCGAAGGTGGACATGCCGTAGAACGCCAGCGACACCACCAGGAAGCGCAGGATCGGGTCGCTGCGCAGTTTGTGCCAGGCGCCTGACAGGGTCATCATGCCGTTGATCATGCCACCCCAGCTGGGTGCCAGCAGGATCAGCGACATCACCATGCCCAGCGACTGTGCCCAGTCGGGCAGGGCGGTGTAGTGCAGGTGGTGTGGGCCGGCCCAGATGTACAGGGTGATCAGTGCCCAGAAGTGCACGATGGACAAGCGGTAGGAATACACCGGGCGCTCGGCCTGCTTGGGCACGTAGTAGTACATCATGCCCAGGAAGCCTGCGGTCAGGAAGAAGCCCACCGCGTTGTGGCCGTACCACCACTGCACCATGGCATCGGTGGCCCCGGCATACACGGAGTAGGACTTGGTCAAGCTGACCGGCAGTTCCAGGTTGTTGACGATGTGCAGGATGGCAACGGTGAGAATGAACGCACCGAAGAACCAGTTGCCCACGTAGATGTGCTTGGTGGTGCGCTTCATCAGCGTGCCGAAGAACACGATGGCGTAGGCAACCCAGACAATGGTGATCAGGATGTCGATCGGCCATTCCAGTTCAGCGTATTCCTTGGAACTGGTGTAGCCCAGCGGCAGGCTGATGGCCGCCAGCAGGATTACCAGTTGCCAGCCCCAGAACGTGAACGCCGCCAGTCGCGGAGAAAACAGGGTGGTCTGGCAGGTGCGTTGCACCGAATAATACGACGTAGCGAACAGGGCGCAGCCACCGAAGGCGAAGATCACCGCATTGGTATGCAGTGGGCGCAGGCGGCCGAAGCTGGTCCAGGGGAGGTCGAAGTTGAAGAAAGGCCAGGCGAGCTGGGCGGCGATGAAGACGCCGAGCCCCATCCCGACGATTCCCCAAACCACCGTCATGATGGCGAATTGGCGGACCACCTTGTAGTTATAGGCGGTACTGCTGGTTGTGTTCATGTATGGGTTCCCATCCACGGTTATTGGCAGGCTATACAGCGAGGCAAGCATGATTAATGGGCAAAATGCCTGCATTGACGGGGATCAATGGGCGAAGGTCGGAAATGTCCCAGGCTTGCGCTGCGATCCTGCACAGCTGCAGGGCAGTGGCAGGTACCGGGCTTGCCTGATCCTTGCCCACGGTGCAGGCGCACCGATGGACAGCGGGTTCATGGACGAAATGGCGCAAAGGCTTGCGGCGCTTGGGGTAGCGGTAGTGCGCTTCGAGTTCCCCTACATGGCGCAGCGGCGCCAGGGCGGCAGCAAGCGCCCGCCTAACCCGCAACAGGTATTGCTTGATTGCTGGCGTGAGGTGTATGCGCAGGTGCGACCATTAGTCACAGGAACATTGGCCATTGGCGGCAAGTCCATGGGCGGGCGCATGGCCAGCCTGGTGGCCGATGAACTGGGTGCAGATAGGTTGGTGTGCCTGGGTTACCCGTTCTATGCGGCGGGTAAACCGGAGAAGCCGCGGGTGGAGCATCTGGCCGCATTGAAGACGCCGACCCTGATCGTGCAGGGCGAGCGGGACGCGCTGGGTAACCGGGAGGCGGTGGCCGGTTACAGGTTATCGCCCGCCATCGAGGTCAGCTGGCTGACCGCTGCCGATCACGACCTGAAACCCCTGCGTGCCTCAGGCTTCACCCACGACCAGCACCTGCAGGCGGCCGCCCGGCTAACCGCAGAATTCCTGATCCGCCCGTAGGGGCGACCGGAGGTCGCGATGGCCTGCGCAGCAGGCCCCCGCGAACGCGCTGGATCAGTCGCGGTATTCACACAGGTAAGCGGTATCTACCGCTACCTTCAACTGGAACTTGCTGTCTGCCGGCACATTGAACTTGTCGCCCGCCTTGAAGGTTTCCCAGCTGTCACTGCCTGGCAGCTTGACCGTGAGTGCGCCCGACACCACGTGCATGATTTCGCGCTTGGCCGTACCGAATTCGTATTCGCCTGCCGCCATCACCCCAACGGTGGCCGGGCCTTCCTCGCCCGTGAAGGCGATCGACTTGACGGTGCCGTTGAAGTACTCGTTGACCTTGAACATGGGCGACTCCAGAAAAAAGAAGTGGGCAAAAAGGCTGGCCAGTATGCCCAAGGCCAAAGGCCCCGTCATCTGCTTTGAACGGCAGCGCAGGTCAACCGGCTGGCAGGCTCAACGGCAGCAGCCGTGCGGTGTTGCGCGCATCTTCCAGGGCCCGGTGCTGCTGCCCGCAGAAGTGCATGCCGGCCATCTGCAAGGCGCTGTTGAGCCCCGTGGGCCGTTGCAGGTGGCGAGCTTTGGCAAAGCGCTGCTTGAGGTTGATGTGCGGCAGGGCGCGCAGCAGGCTGTCGAGGCCGTGCTGCTGCCACTCCTGGGCCAGTTGCTGGCGGTCGTAGTCACCCCAGCTCACCCACGCCTGCAATTGCTCGCGGTGATGCCCCAGCCAGCGCTCGAAGCTTGCCCATACCTCGGTGAACGGTGCCGCGGTGTCCACGTTGGCCTGGCTGATGTGGGTCAGCTGCCGGCAGAACGGTGTCAGCTGCGGCCTGCGCCGGGGCCGCACGAAGCGCTGGAAGTGGTCCACCTCACGGCCTTCACGGGTCACCAGGCTTGCGCCGATTTCAATCACTTCCATGTCTGCGACTGGCCAGCCGCCGTCGTCTGTCGTCGCTTCCAGGTCGATCACCAACCAATGGCCCATACCAGGCTCCCTTGCAGATCCTGCTAGAGCGTAGCCAAAGTCCGGCGTTCAGGCACCCCCTGGCATTTTGCCGCCTGCTTTGGCATAAAGGCCAGGTTTCGGCAGTTGTGCCGCCCCTGGAAAGCGCCTAGCTTAGGCATACCCAGGCATCCAACGTGATGAGTGTCCGTCTTGACTCCAGCGCCCGGCCTTAAGGCCCTGTCGACCTTGCTGCTGTTTGCCGCGATCTGGCTGGCGGCACCGGCATGGGCTGCCGAGCAGGTCGAGGTCAGGGTCGGGGCTGCGCATTTTCCCCCTTATACCGTGCGCCCCGAGCAGGGCGCCGGTGCCGGCCTGCTGGTGCAACTGATCGACGCCCTCAACCGCCTGCAGCCTGGCTATCGGTTCGTGCTGGTGCCCACCTCCGTGCAGCGCCGCTTCAGCGACCTCAAGCAGGGCCGCACCGACATGGCCATTTTCGAAAACCCGCAATGGGGCTGGGCACAGGTGCCGCACCAGGCCGTGGACATGGGCCTGGAAGACGCGGAGGTGTTCGTTGCCCGCACCAGCAGCGCGCAAAGCCCTGGCTATTTCGACGACCTGCGGGGCAAACGCCTGGCCTTGTTCAACGGCTACCACTACGCATTCGCCGGGTTCAACCCCGACCCCGGCTACCTGCGCAATGCGTTCAATGCCACGCTCACCTACTCCCATGACAGCAACCTGCTGATGGTGCAGGCGGGGCGGGCCGACATTGCCCTGGTGACCCGCTCGTTCTTCAACGACTTCATCGCCCGCAACCCGGCCAGCCGCGCGCAACTGCTGCCTTCGCAGCGCATCGACCAGCTGTACCACCACTATGCGCTGCTGCGCCCCGGCGCGCCGATACCGGCGCAATCGTTTGCCGGGCTGCTGCAGGTGCTGCGCGACAATGGCCAACTGGGCCGCATCTTCGAGCCCTACGGCATACAGCTCACGCCCGAACTCCACTAAATTCGGCCTTGGCGCCCTCGTTCTGGACTGTGAGCCCACTTTTCCACTTCAGCGAGCTACGCCCATGCCTTTTGATGCCACTTCGCAGCCCTTGTCACCCCCCCGTTGGCGCAGCCTTGATGGCCAGGAGGGGGATAACCGGTTGAGCCTGTCTCTACAGGGGCTGCCATTGATTCAGTTGCGTGTGCAGCCTGGTGAGCCGCTTGCCGTTCAGCTGGAACACGCATGCACCGAGCGGCCCTACCAGGCGCTGTGGGCCGCATGCTACTGGTTGCTGTCACGCAACCCGGCTTGCCAGCGGCTGGCCTGGCAGATCCCCGAATTGCCCGTGCAGGCCCTTGCCAGCGGCCTGTTGCGCCAAGAGCAGCCGGGCCACTATGTGTGCGAGCGCGGGATGTTTTGGCAATTGCCGCAGCCATGGCTGGGCGAGTCGGTGGCACCGGTGTACCCGCAGCAGTTGCGCATCACCGATGGCAAGCGCCACCCCCAGCGCGCGCCTAAGCCGCGGGGGGAAGTGTACCGGCGCTTCGATGCGCGGCTGGGCAGTTGGGTGTCGTTGCGTACCCTGGAAATCGAGCACGACCTGGAGCGCTTCAACCGCTGGCAGAACGACCCGCGGGTAGAGGCGTTCTGGCAGGAAGGCGGCACGCTGGCGCAGCACCGCGAATACCTGGGCAAGCTGGACGCCGACCCGCATACCTTGACGCTGATCGGCTGCTTCGACGACGAGCCGTTCGCTTACTTCGAAGCCTATTGGGCCAAGGAAGACCGCATCGCGCCGTTCTACCCGGCCGATGACTACGACCGCGGCATCCACATGCTGGTGGGCGAACAGCGCCACCGCGGCCCGCACAAGGTCGCCAGCTGGCTATCGGCGCTGGTGCACTACCTGTTCCTGGACGACCCCCGCACCCAGCGGGTAGTGGCCGAGCCGCGTGCCGACAATGCCAGGATGATTGGCTACATGCATGACCAGTGCTTCCACTGCGACAAGGAATTCGACTTCCCGCACAAGCGCGCCGCGCTGATGATTCTGGGGCGGGAGCGTTTTTTTGAGCGTTGTGACCTGGTTTGAGTGAGCGGGCGCGCAGCGCGATGCGCTGCGCGGCGCCCGTTCAACCTTGACGGCTGGCCGTTTTGCGGCAATGCACCAACGCGTCGCGAATCATGAAATTGACCAGGGTAGGGGAGACGCCCAGCTCCTTGGCGATGTCCTTCTGCGGCACACCGTGCAGGCGGTACATCTCGAACGCATAGCGGGTGCGTTGTGGCAGCTCGTTCAAGGCCTGGGCGATGTCGTCGAGCGCTGCCCGGTTGATATGGGTGGCTTCGGGCGAGGCATTCTGGATGACCACGTTCAGGCCCTCTTCCTCGCTGCCGGAATACCTCAGCTCCATTGCCTGCTTGCGGTAATGGTCAATGGCCAGGTTGCGCACGATCTGGAACAGGTAGCTGAGCTGCGCCTTGAACGAGGAGGTGATCTGTGGCGCGCTGCCAAGCCTGAAAAACGCGTCCTGTACCACGTCTTCGGCGCGTGAACGGCAGCCGGTAATGCGTGCAGCTATCTTCAGCAGGATGTTGCGGTTGTCGACGAAGGCCTGGAGTAATGGTGAATCGCACTTACTTGTGGATAGTTGTTCCGCCATGGAAATCACCTTGTCACAGAAGGGAAAGGGCGCACTGAAACTTCAGATGCGTCCTAAGACGTGCGACAAGCTATTCAGAATGATAATGATTGTCAAATACGAAACGAAATTAGTATCTGTATTTTTCAGTTCTAAGCCAGGCCCTGCCTGAGGGGCGCCTGCTCGGGCCCGCGCACGGGGCAACACCCGCTAATTTCTGCCCCTGCCTATCCGTTCCCCTGTGTACATCCCCGGCCGCCCATGCTGCCCGCCCTGGTGGCGGTGCAACCGGCCCGCCCACCCAGACACCGGCAGGAACACCCCATGACGCATGCCTTCGAACTCCCGCTCACGCTGGTCCAGGCCCTGACGCAGCGTGCCGCGCTCAGCCCGGACCAAGTCGCCTTGCGCTTTCTGGCCGACACGCCGGGCGAGCAGGCGGTGCTCAGTTACCGGGACCTCGACCAGCGCGCCCGTGCCATCGCTGCCGCCCTGCAGGCGCGGGCCGGCTATGGCGAACGCGCGGTATTGCTGTTCCCCAGCGGGCCAGACTACGTAGCGGCGTTCTTCGGCTGCCTGTACGCCGGCATCATCGCCGTGCCTGCCTACCCGCCAGAATCGGCCCGCCAGCATCACCAGCAGCGGTTGCTGTCGATCATCGCCGACGCACAGCCGCGCCTGCTGCTGACCGTCGACGCCTTGCACGGCAGCCTGCAGGGCCTGGACGCGCTTTCAGCCGCCGATGCCCCTGAGCTGCTGGCCGTCGATGGCCTTGACCTGGCACTGGCGGATGCGTGGCGCGAACCCGTGCTCAAGGCCGACGACATCGCCTTCCTGCAGTACACCTCCGGCTCCACTGCGCTGCCCAAGGGCGTCCAGGTCAGCCACGGCAACCTGGTGGCCAACGAACAACTGATCCGCGGTGGTTTCGGCATCGACCTCAACCCCGATGATGTGATCGTCAGCTGGTTGCCGCTTTACCACGACATGGGCCTGATTGGCGGGCTGCTGCAGCCGATTTTCAGCGGCGTGCCGTGTGTACTGATGTCGCCGGGCTACTTCCTGGCACGCCCCCTGCGCTGGCTACAGGCAATCAGCGAATACGGCGGCACCATCAGCGGGGGCCCCGACTTCGCCTACCGGTTGTGCAGCGAGCGGGTCAGTGAAAGCGCCCTCGAAGGGCTCGACCTCAGCCGCTGGCGCGTGGCGTATTCGGGTTCCGAACCGATCCGCCAGGACAGCCTGGCCACCTTCGCCGAGCGCTTCCAGGCCTGTGGTTTCGACCCGCAAAGCTTCTTTGCCAGCTATGGCTTGGCCGAAGCCACCCTGTTCGTCAGCGGCAGCCGCCGTGGCCAAGGCATCGCGGCGCTGGAACTGGACGCCCAGGCCTTCGCCGAACACCGCGCCGAGCCTGGCGAAGGCAGCGTGCTGATGAGTTGCGGCTGGCCGCAGCCCGGGCATGCCGTGCGCATTGTCGAGCCCCAGCACCTGCAGGTACTGGCCGACAATCAGGTGGGTGAAATCTGGGCGGCAGGGCCGAGTATCGCCCTGGGGTACTGGCGCAACCCTGAGGCGACTGCCCGCACCTTCGTCGAGCAGGGCGGCCAGCGCTGGCTGCGTACCGGCGACCTGGGTTTCATGCGTGACGGTGAGGTGTTCGTGACCGGCCGTCTGAAGGACATGCTGATCGTGCGCGGTCAGAACCTGTACCCGCAAGACCTGGAAAAAACCCTGGAACAGGAGGTTCAGGGGCTGCGCAAAGGCCGGGTGGCGGTGTTCGGCGTGGAGCACCAGGGCGAAGAGGGCATTGGTGTGGCGGTGGAGGTCAGCCGCAATGTGCAGAAGGCGATAGACCCCCAGGCGCTGATCACCACCCTGCGCCAGGTGATCGCCGATGCCTGCCGTCAGGCACCTGCCGTGGTGTTGCTGCTGAACCCCGGGGCGCTGCCCAAGACCTCCAGTGGCAAGCTGCAACGCTCAGCCTGCCGCCTGCGCATGGAAGAGGGCACCCTGGATTGCTACGCCCGCTTCCCGCAGCAGCGTCCAGAGGCCGCCCGAGCCCTCAGCGGCGATGCCCTGCAAGCGCGTATCGCCCAGGTATGGCGGGATGTTCTCAACGTCGAGACGGCGGCCGCCGACGACCACTTCCTGTTGCTGGGCGGCAACTCCATCGCCGCCACCCAGGCCACTGCACGGCTGGCCGACGAGCTGGGCATCGACCTGAGCCTTCGTACCCTGTTCGAAGCGCCGGTGCTGGCCGATTACACCCGCGCAGTGGCAGCCCTTGTCGCGCAAGGGCTGCCTCAGGCGGCTGCCATCGGCACCTTGCAACGTGAACAACCGCTGCCCCAGTCGCTGGCCCAGAACCGCCTGTGGCTGCTGTGGCAGCTGCAACCCCAATCGGCGGCCTACAACATTCCGGCCGGGCTGGTGCTGCGCGGCGAGCTCGATGAGCACGCACTGCAGGCTGCACTGCAGGCGCTGGTGGAACGCCACGAGTCCCTGCGCACGGTATTCAGCGAGGCAGGCGGCCAGCCGCTGCAGCACATCCTGCCCGCCCAGCCGCTGGCCCTGCAGCACCTTGACCTTGATGGGCTGCCTGGCGCTCAGGTCACCCTGCAGCGTGAAGCCGAAGCCCGCCAGCCGTTCGACCTGACCCAGGGCCCGCTGCTGCGCGTCACCCTCGCGCGTCTGGACGATGAACACCACCAGCTCTGGGTAACCCTGCACCACATCGTCGCCGACGGCTGGTCGCTGAACATTCTGCTGGACGAACTGGCCCGCTTGTACGCGGCCAGCTGCCAGGGCCTGGAGGCCAAGCTGGCGCCGCTGACCCTGGGCTATGCCGACTACGGCACCTGGCAGCGGGCGTGGCTGGCCAGCGGTGTGGCCGAGCGCCAGCTGGCGTACTGGCAGGCGCACCTGGCAGGCGAATTGCCCGCGCTGGACCTGTGCACCGATCACCCCCGCAGCCGCCAGCGTGAGCACCTTGCCGCGCGCTTGCAGGTCAAGGTGCCCACGCGCCTCACCGAAGCCCTCAAGCGCCTGGCCAGTGAGCAGCAGGCCAGCCTGTTCATGGTGCTGCTCGCGGGCTGGCAGGCGTTGCTGTACCGCTACAGCGGCCAGGCTGACATCCGCGTGGGCATCCCCAACGCCAACCGCCCGCGCCTGGAAACCCAGGGGTTGGTGGGGTTCTTCATCAACACTCAGGTACTGCGTGCGCACGTCGATGGGCGGTTGCCGTTCACCCAGTTGCTGGCCCAGGTGCGCCAGGCCAGCGTCGAGGCACAGGCCAACCAGGACCTGCCGTTCGAACAGCTGCTGGAGGCGTTGCCCGATGCCCGCGAGCAGGGCCTGTTCCAGGTCATGTTCAACCACCAGCAACGCGACCTGTCGGCCTTGCGCCGCCTGCCCGGGCTGCTGGCCGAGGAGCTGCCCTGGCACAGCCGTGAAGCCAAGTTCGACTTGCAGCTGCACAGCGAGGAAGACCACCAGGGCCGCCTGAGCCTGGCGTTCGACTATGCCAGCGAGCTGTTCGAGGCCAGCACTGTCCAGCGCCTGGCCGAGCATTTGCTGGCCCTGTTCGAGCAGGTTTGTGCCAACCCGCAATGCCCGGTGGGCGACGTGCAGCTGTTGAGCGAGGCGGCCCGTGCGCAGTTGCTGGGCTGGGGCCAGGCCCCGGCACCTGCGCCCCAGCGCCTGCTGGTGGAGCAGCTCAACGAGCAGGCCCGGCTTCACCCGCAGCGCGTGGCGCTGGCCTGGGAGGGTGGCAGCCTCGGCTATGCCGAACTGCACCAGCAGGCCAACCGCCTGGCCCATTACCTGCGCGACAAGGGTGTGGGCCCCGATACGTGCGTGGCCATTGCCGTGGAGCGCTCGCCGCAGTTGCTGGTGGGCCTGCTGGCCATCCTCAAGGCCGGTGGTGCCTATGTGCCGCTGGATGTGGACTACCCGGCCGAGCGCCTGGACTACATGCTCAGGGACTGCCAGGCCAGCCTGCTGCTCAGCCACAGCAATACACTGCACAACCTGCCCCAGGTCGACGGCGTGAGTGTGATCGCCCTTGATCAACTGCACCTCGACAGCTGGCCCAGCCAGGCCCCGGGCCTGCACCTGGAAGCCGACAACCTGGCCTATGTGATCTACACCTCCGGCTCCACCGGCCAGCCCAAAGGCGTGGGCAATACCCATGGTGCGCTGGCCGAGCGGCTGCAGTGGATGCAGGCTACCTACGGCCTGGACGACAGCGACGTGCTTCTGCAAAAAGCACCGATCAGCTTCGACGTGTCGGTGTGGGAGTGCTTCTGGCCGCTGGTCACCGGTTGCCGGCTGGTGCTCGCCGGCCCCGGTGAGCACCGCGACCCGCAGCGCATCGCTGCCCTGGTCCAGGCTCATGCTGTGACCACGCTGCACTTCGTACCGCCCCTGCTGCAGGTATTTGCCCAGGAGCCCCAGGCGGCCGGCTGCACCAGCCTGCGCCGGGTGTTCTCCGGTGGTGAAGCCTTGCCGGCCGCATTGCGTGACCGCGTGCTGCAGGTGCTGCCGCAGGTGCAACTGCACAACCGCTACGGCCCGACCGAAACCGCCATCAACGTCACCCACTGGCACTGCCAGGTGGCCGATGGCGAGCGCTCGCCCATCGGTCGCCCGCTGGGCAATGTGCTGTGCCGGGTACTGGACGACGAACTCGAACTGACCGCCCCCGGCGTGCCGGGTGAGCTGTACCTCGGTGGCGCGGGCCTGGCCCGTGGCTACCTGAACCGCCCAGGCCTGACCGCCGAGCGCTTCGTGCCCCAGCCTGATGGCCATGGCGAGCGGCTGTACCGCAGCGGTGACCGCGCCCGCTGGCAGCCGCAGCTCGAAGCGCTGGAATACCTCGGCCGCCTGGACCACCAGGTAAAGGTGCGGGGTTTCCGCGTGGAGCCTGAGGAAGTGCAGGCGTGCCTGCTGGCGCAGGCCGGCGTCGAGCAGGCCTTGGTGCTCATTCACCAGGACGCCGTCGGCGCGCAACTGGTGGGCTACTACAGCGGCAGTGCGCAGCCAGCCGACCTGTTGAACGTGCTGGCAGCGCAACTGCCCGCCTATATGGTGCCGGCGCAGCTCGTGCCCCTGGCACAGATGCCCGTGGGCCCTAGCGGCAAGGTCGACCGCAAGGCGTTGCCGGCCCCGGTGTGGCAGCAGCGCGAACACGTCGAGCCGCAGACGGCGCTGCAGCAAACCATCGCCGCCATCTGGCGCGAGGTGCTGAACCTGCCGCGCGTTGGCCTGCAGGACGACTTCTTCGCCCTCGGCGGGCACTCGCTGCTGGCCACCCAGATCGTGTCGCGCACGCGCCAGGCCTGCGATGTGGAACTGCCGCTCAAGGCGTTGTTCGACGCCAGCGAACTGGGGGCGTTCTGCGCCGAAATCGCGCGCATCCAGGCAGCCGGTGAACGCAACCTGCAAGGGCAAATCGCCCGTGTGGACCGCCGCCAGGCCGTGCCGCTGTCGTATTCCCAGCAGCGCATGTGGTTCCTCTGGCAGATGGAGCCGGGCAGCCCGGCCTACAACGTCGGCGGCATGGCCCGCCTGCGCGGCACCTTGCATGTGGATGCTTTCGAACGGGCGCTTCAGGCGCTGCTGGTGCGCCACGAAACCTTGCGCACCACCTTCCCCAGCATTGATGGCGTGCCCTACCAATGCGTGGCGGCAGACACCCGTCTGCAGCTGCACTGGCAGGACCTCAGCGCCTGGCCCGCCGAGACCCGCCAGCAACGGCTGCAGCAACTGGCCGATGACCAAGCCCACCAGCCGTTCGACCTGGAGCGCGGCCCGCTGCTGCGCGCCTGCCTGGTGAAAGCCGGCGAGCGCGAGCATTTCTTCGTGCTCACCCTGCACCACATCGTCACCGAAGGCTGGGCCATGGACATCTTCGCCCGCGAGCTGGGCGAGCTGTACGAGGCCTTTGTCGATGACCGTGACTCGCCACTGGCACCGCTGCCCGTGCAGTACCTGGACTACAGCGTGTGGCAGCGCCAGTGGCTGGACAGCGGCGAGGGCGCCCGTCAGCTCGCCTATTGGCAACAGCGCCTGGGCGCCGAGCACCCTGTGCTGGCACTGCCCGCCGACCGCCCACGGCCCGCTGTGCAGAGCCACCGGGGCGCGCTGTACCGTTTCGAGCTGGCGCCGGCCCTGGTAAGCCGCGTGCATGCCTTCAATGCCCAGCGCGGCCTGACCCTGTTCATGACCATGACCGCCACCCTGGCGGCCCTGTTGCACCGCTACAGCGGCCAGCGTGACCTGCGCATCGGTGCCCCGGTGGCCAACCGCATCCGCCCGGAAAGCGAAGGCCTGATCGGAGCCTTCCTCAACACCCAGGTGCTGCGCTGCCAGCTGGATGGCCAGATGACTGCCAGTGCGCTGCTGGAGCAGGTGCGCCAGGCCGCCGTCGAGGGCCAGTCGCACCAGGACCTGCCGTTCGACCAGTTGGTGGAGGCCTTGCAGCCGCCCCGCAGCAGCGCCTACAACCCGTTGTTCCAGGTCATGTGCAACGTGCAGCGCTGGGCCTTCCAGCAAAGCCGCACCTTGGCGGGCATGCAAGTGGACTACCTGGTCAACGACGCCAGTGCCACCAAGTTCGACCTGTACCTGGAGGTCACCGACCTGGACGGCCGCCTGGGCTGCTGCCTCACCTACAGCCGCGACCTGTTCGATGAGCCGCGCATTGCGCGCATGGCCGAGCACTGGCAGCAGTTGCTGGTGGGCCTGCTCGACGACCCGCAACAACGCCTGTGCCAATTGCCGATGCTGACCAGCGCCGAGCAACAGGCGCTGACCGGGGAGTTGCAGGGCGAGCAGGGCTTCGACCTGGGCCAGACCCTGCACGGCCTGTTCGCCGCCCAGGCTGCGCGCACGCCCCAGGCGGGCGCGCTGACCTTCGCCGGCCAGCACCTGAGCTATGCCGAACTCGATCAGCGTGCCAACCGCCTGGCCCGCGCCCTGCGCGAGCGCGGCGTGGGGCCGCAGGTCCGTGTGGGCCTGGCCCTGGAGCGTTCGCTGGAAATGGTCATTGGCCTGTTGGCCATCCTCAAGGCCGGCGGCGCCTACGTACCCCTCGACCCGGAGTACCCGCTCGACCGCCTGCGCTACATGATCGAGGACAGCCGCATCGGCCTGCTGCTGAGCCAGCGGGCGTTGTTGAATACACTGGGCGACCTGCCGGAGGGCGTGGCACGCTGGTGCCTCGAGGACGATGCCGCCAGCCTGGCTGCCTTCAGCGATGCGCCGCTGGATAACGTCAGCCTGCCGCAGCACCAGGCCTACCTGATCTACACCTCCGGCTCCACCGGCAAGCCCAAGGGCGTAGTGGTCAGCCACGGCGAGTTCGCCATGCACTGCCAGGCGGTGATCGCCGCGTTCGGCATGCGCAGTGATGACTGCGAACTGCACTTCTATTCGATCAACTTCGATGCGGCCAGCGAGCGCCTGTGGGTGCCGCTGCTGTGTGGGGCCCGCGTGGTGCTGCGGGCCCAGGGGCAATGGGGCGCGCAGGAGATCTGCCAGCTGGTGCGCGAGCAGCAGGTAAGCATTCTTGGCTTTACCCCCAGCTACGGCAGCCAGCTGGCCCAATACCTGGGTGCGCAGGGCGAGCAACTGCCGGTACGGCTGGTGATCACCGGGGGTGAAGCGCTGACCGGCGAGCACCTGCAGCGCATCCGCCAGGCCTTCGCGCCGCAGCAGTGCTTCAACGCCTACGGCCCCACCGAAACCGTGGTCATGCCACTGGCCTGCCTGGCGCCCGAGGTGCTGGGGGCAGACCTGGGCAGCGTACCGATCGGGCGCGTCATCGGTAACCGTACCGCCTACATCCTGGACGAAGACCTGGCCCTGTTGCCCCAAGGCGGCATAGGCGAGTTGTATGTGGGCGGGGCGGGCCTGGCCCAGGGTTATCACGACCGCCCGGGCCTGAGCGCCGAGCGCTTTGTCGCCGACCCGTTCAGCACGGAAGGTGGCCGCCTGTATCGTACGGGCGACCTGGTGCGCCTGGGCGTGGATGGCCTGGTGGAGTACGTTGGCCGTGCCGACCAGCAGGTGAAGATTCGCGGCTTCCGTATCGAACTGGGTGAAATCGAAAGCCGCCTGCAGGCCCATGCCGATGTGGAAGAGGCCGTGGTGCTGGCACTGGACCTGCCGGGTGGCCGGCAACTGGTTGGCTACCTGGTGTGCCAGCAGGCAAGCGCCGCCAGCGAGGCCCAGGCCCGGTTGCGCGAGGCGGTGAAGGCCGATGCCCGCCAGCACCTGCCCGACTACATGGTCCCGGCGCACCTGGTGCTGCTCTGCAGCCTGCCGCTGATGGGTAACGGCAAGCTCGACCGCCGCGCCTTGCCCCTGCCGGACCTGGAGCAGGCCCGCCAGCACTACCAGGCCCCGAGTAACGAAGTGGAAGCGCAGCTGGCGCAGGTGTGGGCCGATGTGCTCAACCTTGCCCAGGTGGGTGTGAACGACAACTTCTTCGAGCTGGGTGGGGACTCGATCCTGTCGATCCAGGTGGTCAGCCGCGCCCGTCAGGCCGGTTTGCAGTTCAGCCCGCGTGACCTGTTCCAGCACCAGACCATCCAGACCTTGGCTGCCGTGGTGCAGCGCAGCGATACGGCCAGCGCCATCGAGCAGGGTCAGCGCACGGGCCAGACCGGCCTCACGCCCATCCAGCACTGGTTCTTCGACAGCGATGTGCCGCAGCCGCAGCACTGGAACCAGGCCGTGTTGCTACAGGCGCGTCAGCCGCTGGATCAAACAGTGCTGGGGCAGGCCCTGGAAGCCCTGGTGCAGCACCACGACAGCCTGCGCCTGCGCTTCGTCCAGGCCCATGGCCGCGTGCAGGCCGAGTATGCCCCGCCTGCTGCTGAGCAACTGCTGTGGACCGCCACGGTCGCTGATTTTGCCGACTGCCAGGCACTGTACACCGACGTGCAGCGTAGCCTGCACCTAGAGCGCGGGCCGTTGCTGCGTGCCTTGCTGGTCAGCGACGGGCAGGGCGCTCAGCGCTTGTTGCTGGCCATCCACCACCTGGTGGTCGACGGCGTGTCGTGGCGGGTAGTGCTCGAAGACCTGCAGGCGCTGTACCGCAGCCAGCCGCTGCCGGCCAAGACCCACACCCAGGGCGACTGGGCGGCCCGTCTGGCGAATTACGCTGGCAGCGATTCGCTGCGCGACGAGCTGGGCTGGTGGCAAGGCCAACTGGGTGGCGTGCGCCGCGAACTGCCCTGCGATCACCCGCAGGGGGGCAACCTGCACCGCCACGCCCATACGCTGGCCATCGGCCTTGACGTGGAACAGACCCGGCAACTGCTGCAGCAAGCGCCGGCGGCCTACCACACCCAGGTCAACGACCTGCTGCTGACGGCGCTGGCGCGGGCCCTGTGCGGCTGGAGCGGCGACCAGGAAGTGCTGGTGCAGCTCGAAGGCCATGGCCGTGACGGGCTGTTCGAAGACATGGACCTGACCCGCAGCGTCGGCTGGTTCACCAATGCCTACCCGCTGAGCCTACGCCCGTTGCCGGGAAATGACGACGCTGCGCGCGCCGGTTCTATCAAGCGTATCAAGGAGCAACTGCGCCAAGTGCCGCACAAGGGCCTGGGCTACGGTGTGCTGCGTTACCTGGGCGATGAGGCCGGGCGTGAACAGATGGCGGCCTTGCCGCAGGCGCGGATCACCTTCAACTACCTGGGGCAGTTCGACCAGCAGTTCGACGGCGCGGCGCTGTTCGAGCCACTGCAGGCACCGGCCGGCCAGGCCCATGACCCGGAAGCGCCATTGCCCAACTGGCTGAGCGTGGACGGACAGGTGTATGGCGGCGCCCTGCAACTGCGCTGGACGTTCAGTGCCGAACGCTATGACCCGGCAACCATTGCCCGCCTGGCCGAAGCCTATCGGCAGGAGCTGCTGGCACTGGTGGACCACTGCCTGGTCGATGGCAATGGCAGCTTCACCCCGTCGGACTTCCCCCTGGCGCACCTGACCCAGGAGCAGATCGACGCCTTGCCGGTACCGGCTGCGCAGATCGAGGACGTCTACCCCCTGACCCCGATGCAGGAAGGCATGCTGCTGCACACCCTGCTGGAGCCCGGCACCGGCCTTTACTACATGCAGGACCGCTACCGCATCAACAGCGCCCTGGACCCGCAGCGGTTTGCCCTGGCCTGGCAGGCAGTGGTGGCGCGCCACGAAGCGCTGCGTGCTTCGTTCAGCTGGAACAGCGGCGAGGCCATGCTGCAGATCATCCATAAACCGGGCAACCTGCCCGTCGATTACCAGGACTGGCGCGGCCTTGACGACACCGCCCAGGAAGCCCGCCTGCAGGCACTGCACAAGCAGGAGCGCGAAGCTGGCTTCGAACTGTTGCGTGAGGCGCCGTTCCATCTGCGCCTGGTGCGCGTGGCGGACGAGCGCTACTGGTTCATGATGAGCAACCACCACATCCTCATCGATGCCTGGTGCCGCTCGCTGTTGATGAACGACTTCTTCGAGGTCTACCAGGCGCTGGGCGAAGGCCGCCCGGCGCAGTTGCCGGTGCCACCGCGCTATCGCGACTACATTGGCTGGCTGCAACGCCAGGGCCTGGAGGATGCCCGCATCTGGTGGCAGGCGAACCTGGCCGGCTTTGAGCGCGCAACCGCCATCCCCAGCGACCGCCCGCTGCGCCATGACCACGCCGGCAGCGGCATGGTGGTCGGCGACTGCTACACCCGCCTGCAAGCCACCGAGGGTGTGCGCCTGCGTGAGCTGGCACAGGCCCACCAGCTTACCGTCAATACCTTCGCCCAGGCGGCCTGGGCCCTGGTGCTGGCGCGCTACAGCGGCGAGCGTGACGTGGCCTTCGGGGTGACCGTTGCCGGTCGGCCGGTGAGCATGCCGCAGATGCAACGCACCGTTGGCCTGTTCATCAACAGCGTCGCCCTGCGGGTGTGCCTGCCGCTCCCGGGTGAGCGCTGCAGTGTGCGCCAGTGGTTGCAGGGCCTGCTGCAAAGCAACATGGAGCTGCGCGAATATGAGTACCTGCCGCTGGTGGCGATCCAGGAATGCAGCGAGCTGCCCAAGGGCCAACCGTTGTTCGACAGCCTGTTCGTGTTCGAGAACGCCCCGGTGGAAACCGCCGTGCTCGACCACGCCCAGCACCTGAATGCCAGCTCCGATTCGGGCCGCACCCACACCAACTTCCCGCTGACGGCGGTGTGCTACCCGGGCGACGACCTGGGCCTGCACCTGTCGTTCGACCAGCGTTACTTCGACTACCCAACTGTCGAGCGCCTGCTGGCCGAGTTCAAGCGCCTGTTGCTGGCGCTGGTGCAAGGCTTCGACGGTGAGGTGAGCGAGCTGCCGCTGCTGGGCACCGAAGAACAGCGCTACCTGCTGGACGACTGCAACCGCACTGCGCACCACTACCCGCTGGAGCACAGCTACATCGCGCAGTTCGAAGCCCAGGTGGCCGCACACCCGCAGCGTACCGTGGCCCGCTGCCAAGAGGCCTCCTACGACTACGCCGGGCTCAACCTGGCGGCCAACCGCCTGGGCCACGCCCTGGTGGCAGCCGGGGTGAAGCTGGACCAGCCGGTGGCCCTGCTGGCCGAGCGCGGGTTGCCGCTGCTGGGCATGATCGTCGGCAGCTTCAAGGCGGGTGCCGGTTACCTACCGCTCGACCCGGGCCTGCCAAGCGCACGCCTGCAAGGCATCATCGGGCTCAGCGGCACCCCGGTGCTGGTGTGCACAGCGGGCTGTGCCGAGCAGGCCCGGCAATTGCTGGGCGGCCTGCAAGGGCAGGTGCAGTTGCTGGTGTGGGAGGACATCCAGGCCAGCCAGGTAGCCAGCCATAACCCGGGTATCTACAGCGGGCCGGACAACCTGGCCTACGTCATCTACACCTCTGGCTCCACCGGGCTGCCGAAGGGTGTGATGGTGGAGCAGCGCGGCATGCTCAACAACCAGTTGAGCAAAGTGCCTTACCTTGAGCTGAGCCAGCAGGACGTAATCGCCCAGACGGCGTCGCAAAGCTTCGATATTTCGGTGTGGCAGTTCCTCGCTGCCCCGTTGTTCGGTGCCACGGTGCAGATCGTGCCCAATGCGATCGCCCATGATCCCCAGGGCCTTTTGGCCCATGTGCAAGCCACCGGCATTACGGTGCTGGAGAGCGTGCCGTCGCTGATCCAAGGCATGCTGGCGAACGAACACCAGGCCCTGGACGGCCTGCGCTGGATGCTGCCGACGGGCGAGGCCATGCCGCCGGAGCTGGCCGCGCAGTGGCTGCAACGTTACCCGCATATCGGGCTGGTGAATGCCTACGGCCCTGCTGAGTGTTCGGATGACGTGGCGTTCTTCCGCGTCGATGCCGCATCTACCCGTGGCACCTACCTGCCTATCGGCACGCCGACCGACAACAACCGCCTGTACCTGTTGGGCGACGAACAGACCCTGGTGCCGCTGGGGGCGGTGGGTGAACTGTGCGTAGCCGGCACCGGTGTGGGGCGTGGTTACGTCAGCGACCCGGTGCGCACGGCCCTGGCCTTCATCCCGCACCCCTACGGGGCACCGGGTGAGCGGCTGTACCGCACCGGTGACCTGGCGCGGCGGCGTGCAGACGGGGTGCTGGAGTACGTTGGGCGTATCGACCATCAGGTGAAGATCCGCGGTTACCGCATCGAACTGGGCGAAATCGAAGCGCGCCTGCACGAACAACCACCCCTGCGTGATGCAGCGGTGGCGGTGCAGGAGGGCGTCAACGGCAAGCATCTGGTGGGCTACCTGGTGGCCCATCAGGGTGTGACCGGGGATGGCGCACTGCTGGAGCAGATCAAGCAACGGCTGCGCGCGGAACTGCCGGAATACATGGTGCCGTTGCACTGGGCCTGGTTCGACAGCCTGCCGCACAACGCCAACGGCAAGCTGGACCGCAAGGCCCTGCCAGCCATCGAAATCGGCGGCCAGCACAGCCAGGCCTACCAGCCACCCCGTACCGCGCTGGAGGAGACCCTGGCCGGCATCTGGGCCGATGTACTCAAGGCCGAGCGGGTGGGTGTGCACGACAATTTCTTCGAGCTGGGCGGGCATTCCCTGCTGGCTACGCAGATCGCCTCCCGGGTGCAGAAGCAGTTGCAACTGAACGTGCCGCTACGGGCGATGTTCGAGTGCAGCACGGTGGAGGAACTGGCGGTGTATGTGGAGGGGCTGCAGGGCAGTGCGCTGGACGAGGACAAGGTTGATCGGCTGAGTGATTTGATGGCGGAGTTGGAGGGGTTGTAGGGGGGAGGGGGGCTTCGTGCCCCCCTTTAGCTAGCGATAAGCTAATTTGACGAGGTTCATGTCAGCGAGGCGTTGAGAAATGCATCGGTCAGAGAGTTTGCACCGTAGCGTGCGAGAAATTGATCACCACTCGTGAACGCTTCCAGGTGCTGATGGGCGAGCATGTAAAACCGATTGCAGTTGGCTGCGATTTCTTCTGTGTAGTGGGAGGAAACCAAAACACAGGCGCCTTCAGCACACGCTTTTTTTATGCCTAGCCATATGAAGTGTCGAAATCCGGGGTCCACGCCTGCCGTCGGTTCGTCAAGCATGATCAGGTCACTGCCTATTAGCAGCAGGGTCAATGTGAAGAAACTCCGGATCTCGCCATAGCTGCAGGTGGCTGCTTTTTTGTGTGCAATTGCTCGATACCGGTTGGACAGGGCGCTTGACCACGTATAAAGCCGGGCTTGGGCTGTGCAGAGCGTCATCGGGGCGGGTGCATTAAGGTGCATGATGAGTTCGAAAACTTCGCACATCTTCAACTGAGGCGGCGGTGTCAAAATCTGCGTCAAATAGGTCGGATGTTTGGAACGATTGATAATCTCGCCTCCGCACGGATGCCTAAGTTGACAGATGAGGTCGAAGAGTGTCGTTTTGCCTGCGCCATTGATACCCAATATCCCCACTGCCTCCCCGGCAGACAGGCGCAGGTTGATATTACGAATGAGCGGCTTGCCTGTGTATGAGAACGACAGGTCATTGACAGTGACGAGGCTCATTTAGTATCGGCTCCATACTGGCTGGATTCTGAAATATTTCACGATTAGGTAGAAGGCCAATAGCGCGCACGGCGCTATCAGCAAAAGAGCTTGAAGGGGCGGGTTGTGGTTTAAAAAAAGTAAAGTGCTAAGTTGTAACGGGTTCACAAGGGCGAATAGCCCAGCCTGACCGTGATCCGCGCTCGCCCCCCTGTAGCTGGAGATGAGCATCAAGAAGGACAGCAGTGAGAAAAGCGTGCTGGCGGTGCCAAACCGGATGGGAAGTGCAACAATGATGAGACCCAAGCATATAAAACCCATGTAGCTCGCGAGAAAGCAAATCAGAATATGAAGGTATTCTTGATAGGCGTAGCCGCCGTGTAGGGGTTTGGTCATGAGGTAGAAAGCCGTGGCGTATATCATACCCAGGGCTGTATAACTTAACATGTGCGCTGAAAGAAATAGGCGAATGGACGCTCTTTTATAGATGAATGAGCGCACAAAACCACTTTCTCGTCTGCCGATCAGGTAAAAACTGAAACCGAACAGTGCTACATTGGCTGATAGATAGGCATAGAACCATGCTGCATAAGATAAATAAGGGCGGACGTTTTCACTCTCGGCTGATGCAGGCGCCATCAGGAAATACAACAGGGAGGGGGCGATCGCAGTCCATAGCAGGCTGGAGGGTTCTCTGAGATGCTCTTTGAGCAGAAGTGTGGCGATGCGGTAGATGGGGCGGGCAGCTGGCATGTTCGGTTCATTGATCGTACTCATGGGAAAGGCACCTCTTGTTGGAGTCGCTCGAAGCCAGCGCTTCTGCCGCAACCACCTGCTCCGCCTGATCTGCCGAAGAACTCGGCTTCTCCATCGCAATCACTGTCGTGCGTCAGATTCATTGGTCTCGCCCAAAACTTGTCAATCTAAATCTCCTTAATGGGCTCCGGAACTCGGGGCTATGTCGGTTTAGTTAGAAAATTTGGTGGCGTCAAGTGCGTGCAGGCAGCCACATCAAACGAGCAGCGTGGGAGAGACGCTACCATTAATTTAAGTTGTAGGATTCGTATGAAAGATAGGTATTACAAATATTCTAAAAATGCTGTTCGATGTAAGAGGCTTCTGATTTCTTGTGGTGTGGGGCTCTAAATTTAGTGGGATTTATATTCATTTCGTGCAATGATTTTCCGATTTACACTTGCCTTAAATGCAAATTTAATATTTGAATTAGATGAGTATTAGTGTTTCAAAATTTTGCTATGAAAGCCTAGGAAGCCTTTAGCTGAGAGAGGTAGAGTGCGCTGAATGAGGACAAGGTTGATCGGCTGAGTGATTGATGGCGGAGTTGGAGGGGTTGTAAGGGGGAGCTTGTTTGCGATGCGCCACGCGATGGCTGCAGGCTCGGTATCGAATCGAGTGAGGGCTGCGAGGTGTTCGTCGTTACAGGTGCAGCGCCTGTGAAATCGAGCGCCGCCCGCGCGGCGCATCGCGAGCTTTGCTCGCTCCTACGCTTATTTCGGGCCAGTCACGCCTGTTACAGGCGCGCGCGACCGCCAGGTTTGTTCCACGCGAAATCGTGTCGTACGCCAAGGTGTCCGCGCGCAAATGGCGCAGCCCTAATTGGCCCGAAAAAAACGTAAAAGCGAGCGCAGCTCGCGATGCGCCGCGCGGGCGGCGCTCGGTCTTACAGGCGCAGACCTTGTTGTGGCGAGCACCCAGCGCCCTTCCTGGTATCTCGGCTTATGCCCCCCAGGCTGTGGTAGGGCGTGAAGGTGTTCGCCGTTACAGGTGCAGCGCCTATGAAATCGAGCGCCGCCCGCGCGGCGCATCGCGAGCTGCGCTCGCTCCTACGCTTATTTCGGGCCAGTCATGCCTGTGGCGGGCGCGCGCGACCGCCTGGTTTGTTCCACGCGACATCGCGTCATGCGCCAAGGCGTCCGCGCGCAAATGGCGCAGGCCTAATTGGCCCGAAATAAGCGTAGGAGCGAGCAAAGCTCGCGATGCGCCGCGCGGGCGGCGCTCGGTCTCACAGGCGCAGACCTTGCTGTGGCGAGCACCCAGCGCCCTCCACCAATTCAGCGCTTGCCCAAGATCTTCTCCAGCATCTCAGGCCGCGGTGCACCCTGCTGGCTCTGGATGTTGCCTTGGTCATCCTTGTAGAAAATCGCCGGTGTGGCCTGCAGGCCCATCTCCTGCATCAAGGCCATGTTCCCCGCCAACTTCTGCTGCACGGCAGCCGGCACCTGCTCAAGGGCCTTGAGAGTGCTCGCGCGGCCGGCTTTTTCATGCTGCTGCAGGGCCTTGGCAGGGTCTTTGGCGGCGAGCAGGGCCGCCGATTTGCCGGGGCTGTCTTCGCGGATGATGCCCACCATGATGTGGCGCAACTGGACCTTGCCAGCCTCTACCCACGGGCGCGCCTGCTCCCAGAACATGTTGCAGTACGGGCAGTTCGGGTCGCTGAACAGGTAGACCGTGCGCGGCGCGTCGGCCTTGCCATCGGCGATCCAGGCAGACTGTTCCATCTTGCCCCAGAATGCCTTGGTCATTGGCCCGTACACCAGTTTCTGCAGGGGCTCGGCGGTGAGGTCCTTGCCTTGTTCGTCGAACAGGTTACCCACCAGCACATGCTTGCCGTCCGGGGTCAAATACAAGGCCAGGCCGTTGTTCTGGTACTCGGCCGCATAGCCGCGCATGCCGTTGGGGGCGTCGAAGCTGCCTTTGATGACAGCGCCCTTGGCCTGCAACTGCTGAACGGCTTTGGGCAGGTCTTCGGCATACACGGCAGGGGTGGCAAGCAGGGCCAGGGTCAGGGGCAGCAGTGGGGTGATGCGCATGTCATTTTCCTTGTACGGCAGGCCCGGGCGCAGGGGCCCGGTCGAATGATTCAAGGGCATGACGCAGGCTGGCCCGGGACAGTTCGCCCAGGTGGCTGCCCACCAGCCGGCCATCCGCGTCATAGAAAAGGGTGGTGGGCAGCGCCATGGAGCCCACGCGCTGGGCCAGCAGGCCGGTGCCGTCGAACAGCACGTGGGTCAGGCTCAAGCCCGTGGTTGCGAGAAAGGTGCTGACGTTTTCCGGGGTCTCGCCCTGGTTGACGAACAGAAAGGTCACCTGCGGGTACTCACCCTGGGCCTGCTGCAGCACCGGCATTTCGCGGCGGCACGGCGGGCACCAGGTGGCCCAGATATTGATGACCAGCGGCTTGCCACGGTAGCTGTGCAGCGCCACCGGCTGATCACTGGCATCGCGCAGGGTCAGTTCTGGCAGCTCGGTGCCCTTGCTGTACAGGTGGCCGCCCAAGCTGGCCAGCGCCCAGAACAGGGCGCCGCTGAACAGCGCCCACCCCAGAGGCCGGCGCAACCCGGGCTGGCGCCAGCCCTGCCAGCCAGCCGCCAGCACCATGCCGACCAGGCCGGACCAGAACAGAAAGCCGCCGTCACGGATGTCGATCACCTGCAACGGCTCGTCCTTGTACATCGGCCAGTAGGCCACGACAAAGCCGATACGGGCGCACACCACGCCGACCAGGAACAGGTTGAACAATGCAGATTCGGGGCTTTCGCCACCCCGGCGGGCCACCCACCAGCCAACCACGCTGGCAATGCCCAGCGCCGCCAGCAGCAGCAGGTGGTTGAGGGCCATGGTGAGCGGCCCCAGGGTGACGGTGAGCATCAGCCTTGGCTCCTGGTGTGTGCCCAGTGTTGCACGAACGCCGCTGCATCCACTTCGCCGGTGATGCGCCTGGCGCGGCGCTCGTCGCCTTCAGGGCCAACCCAGATCAGCGTCGGCGGCCCCGGCACCTGGTAGCGCTGCAGCAGGGCCTTGCTGGCGGGGGTGTCTGCGGTGACGTCCAGGCGCAGCAGGTGCACACCTGCCAGCTCGGCCTGTACGTCAGGGCGATTGAACACCTGTTTTTCCATGACCTTGCACGACACGCACCAGTCGGCATAGTAGTCCACCAGCACCCACTGGCCACGGCCCTTGGCAGCGTCCAGTTCGCGTTGCAGGGCTTCTGGGGTGTTGACCGTGACGAAGTGGTCTTCGCCAGCCTGGCTGGCCGCTGGCGCGCCTCCGCCACCCGTGAACGGCCGCAAGGGTTGCCAGAGGTCATCGCCGCCGGCAGCCGCGCCTACCAGCAGCAGCCCACCCCACAGCGCGCCCAGCAGCGGCACGGCGCGCAGGGCCGGCAGGCGCTGCAGCGCCGGCCACGCCGCCCAGGCCAGGGCGATCAGCCAGGCGCCGCTCAACGCCAGCAGCAGGCTGGCCGGCAGCAGGGTACGCAAGATGTACAAGGCCATGGCCAGGAACACGAAACCGAACACGCCCTTGACCAGGTTCATCCAGGCGCCTGGGCGCGGCAGGAAGCGGTTGCCCAGGGTCACCAGCAGCAATAGGGGCAGGCCCATGCCCAGCCCCAGACTGAATAGCACCAGGCCGCCTTGCACCACGTCGCCACTCTGGGCGATGTACAGCAGCGCGCCGGCCAGGGGCGCCGTCATGCAGGGGCCCAGCAGCAGGCCGGACAACGCACCCAGCAGGGCCGCACCGTACAGGTTGCCACCGCGGGTGCCCTGGCCTGCACGGTCCAGGCGGTCGCGCAGGGCAGCGGGCAGTTGCAGCTCGAAGGCACCGAACATCGGCAGGGCCAGCAGCACGAACAAGGCGGCCAGGCTACCCAGCAGCCAGGGCTGTTGCAGCCAGGCCTGCAGGCTGGCGCCCAGCAGGGCGGCCACCACGCCCAAGGCGGCATAGACCAGGGCCATGCTCACCACATAGGCCCCGGCCAGCAGCCAGCCCCGGCGCGCGCTGGCACCATTGCCCAACACCAGCCCGGCCAGTATCGGCAGCATCGGCAACGAGCAGGGCGTGAACGCTAGCAGCAGGCCAAGGCCGAAGAACGCCAGCAAGCCCCAGGCCAGGTTGCCGTCCTGCAGGTTGCTGGCCAGCGCCTGGTCGCTGGCCTGTTCGCCCGCCGGCGTTGCGGCGCTGCCACCCAAGTCGATCAACGTGGTCTGCGGCGGGTAGCACAGGCCGGCGTCCGCGCAGCCCTGCCAGCCTAGGCGCAGCTGGCCTCGGGCGTTGGCCGGCAGCACCAGCTCGAGCTGCTCACGGTACACCGTGCTGTCACCAAAGAACTCGTCATTGTGGTTGAGCCCGGGCGGCAACTGCGGGTGCTGCTCAGCCGGCAGGCCGTCGAACTTCAGGCGTTTCTGGTACAGGTAATAGCCGGGCTTGATTTGAAAATACAGGTGCATCTGGCCGTCGGCCTGGCGGTCCTGGGTGAGTACGAACGCCTGCTCGACGGGCAGGAAATCAGGTTTGACGGCGAAGGGGTTGGCCTGCAGGGGCCCGGCCAGCAGCACTGTCAGAAACAGCAGAAGAACGCGCATGTGTTTGCCTTGGCAGAATTTCGAATGCGGCCATGCTGGCCCGGGTTTATTAACCCAAGGTTAACCCTTGTCGGCTGGAAAGCGGCAACTGCCCGTGGTTGCAGTTGTGCAAGGCATCAGCGCGTTGGGTTGGTGCGAGCCACGCCCCATGGTCAAATCGATCCTTTGAGGTCGTATGATGAACGCCAGGTGACCGACATGGTCAACTATCTGCGTCAGGCATGGGGTGGCTTGCCCGGTGACTTTAGTGAACAACAGCTGGCCGAGCTGAAGGCGGAGTGAAGCGTGCAGCATCTCGATCTACAGGTGGTTCGCCAGGCGTTGCAGTGGTCGGGTGCCGGCCAGCGTGTCTGGCTGTGCACGGTGCTGGCCACCTACGGTTCGGCGCCTCGTGCGCCGGGTTCGCTGCTGGCGGTGAATGCCGCTGGCCAGTGGCTGGGTTCGTTGTCCGGCGGCTGCGTGGAAGACGATTTTCTCGAGCGGGTGGCCTTGGGCGAATTCCCTGAGCCGGCCGCCATCGTGCGTTATGGCGATGGCAGTGATGCACGCTCGCAGGTGAGCCTGCCGTGCGGCGGGGTGCTGGACGTGCTGGTCGAAAACCTGGCCCCCAGCTGCGAGGTGCAGGGCCACCTGCGGCAACTGGAAAGCGCGCTGCTGGGCCAGCGCCGGGTACTGCGGCAGGTGAGGGTGCCCGATGGCCTGCAAGGCTTGGCCGACGATCTCAGCCAGGGCCCGCGGGTACAGCGTGAAGGCAACAGCGTGCAACTGCGTATTGGCGCAGCCCAGCGCTTGCTGCTGGCGGGTTATTCCAGCGTCGCCCAGTACTGCGCCGAGTTCGCCAGGGGCATGGGGTTCGAGGTGGTGCTGTGCGAACCCCGCGAAGAGGTGCTTGCTGGCGTGCACATCGACGGCATCGAGCTGCGCCGCGAGCTGCCGTCCGAATTCATCATCAATGGTGGCTGCCATGCCGACACGGCGGTGGTGGCGCTCACCCACGACCCCAAGATCGATGACCTGGCCATGCTCGAGGCCGTGCGCACCGACGCGTTCTACATCGGCGTGATGGGCTCGCGGGCAACCTCGGACAAGCGTCGGGAACGCCTGCAGCGCATTGGTGGCCTGGGTGCACCGGAGCTGGGCCGTATTCATGCGCCCATTGGCCTGAACCTGGGCAGCAAGACCCCGGCGGAAATCGCCCTGGCGGTGCTCGCCGACGTGTTGCGCGTGCGCAACGGCATCCAGCGGGCTGCCCTGTGACGGTGGTCGCCCTGGTACTGGCGGCCGGGCGTGGCGTGCGCTTTGGCGGCGACAAGCGGCTGGCGGTCATGGCCGACGGCCGGAGCCTGCTGGCGCACACTGTGGATAACGCCCGGGCAGTGTTCGAGGACGTGCGGGTCGTGCTGCGCGAGGGTGAGCGGGCCGAAGCGTTTGGCCTCTCGGCCGATTGCAGGGTGGTCATCAGCCCCGAAGCGGCCTGTGGCATGGGGCACAGCCTGGCCGCCGGTGCGGCTTCGCTGGCAGACAGCCCGGCACAGGCCGTAGCGATTTTGCTGGGCGACATGCCGTGGATTGCAACGGCCAGTTTGCGTCGCCTTGCCCAGGCCGCCAGCCCCAGCACCATCGTTGTACCCTGCCATGACGGGCATAGCGGCCACCCGGTGATCTTTGGCCGCGACCTGTGGCCGGCGCTGCAGCAACTGGCCGGCGACCAGGGCGCACGGGTGATCGTGCAGGCCCACGGCGCACGCCAGGTGCGGCTGCACCTGGATGATGCAGGTGTGCTGCGCGATGTCGACACACCCGGCGCCCTGCAGTAGCCGGCAAAACACCTCAGCGGGCCGCAAAGGGTTCATAATCCCCCCTTAATCCGCCCAAGGTGCAATGCCTGCTACACCATCCGGGAGCCCCACCATGCACGTTCTGCTCTGCGAGGACGATGACCTGATCGCCGCTGGCATCTGCGCCGGCCTTACTGCCCAGGGCCTGACCGTGGACCGTGTGGGCAATGCCGGGGCGGCGCGCGCCATGCTGCAGGCTGCGCAGTTCGACGTGATGATCCTGGACCTTGGCCTGCCCGACGAAGACGGCCTGAAGCTGCTGCGCCGCCTGCGTCAGCAGGGCGAGACGCTGCCCGTGCTGGTGCTCACCGCCCGCGATGCGGTCACCGACCGTGTCGATGGCCTGCAGGCCGGTGCCGATGACTACCTGCTCAAGCCCTTCGACCTGCGCGAGCTGGCGGCGCGCCTGCACACCCTGCTGCGGCGGGTGGCCGGCCGCGCGGTGAACGTGATTGAGCACGGCCCGTTGCGCTACGACCCCAGCAGCTGCGAGGCCACCCTGGCGGGCCAGGCGGTGGACCTGTCGCGCCGTGAGCAGGCACTGCTGCAGGCATTGCTGCAGAACCCCGGGCGCGTGCTGTCCAGCGACCAGCTCAAGGACTGCGTGTACGGTTTCAATGATGAGGTCGAGAGCAACGCCCTCAACGTGCACATCCATCACCTGCGGCGCAAGCTTGGCAACGGCATTGTCGAGACGGTGCGCGGCCTGGGTTACCGGCTGGGCCCGGCGCAGGCGCCGGAAGGGGCCGCATCATGAGCCTGCGGGTCCGCCTCAGCCTCATTCTGGGCAGCGCCTTCGTGGTCATCTGGGTGCTGGCGGCCGCCTGGATGCTGCGTGATTTGCGCCAGCAGATGATGTTTTCCCTCGACCAGCGCCTGGTGGCGTCGGCGCGCATGGTGGCCGGGCTCATCGACCAGTTGCCGCAACCGCTCAGCGTCAAGGGCGAGGGCACCCACTATGCGGCCGACCAACTCAGCGTGCCGGACGGCATGGCCTGCCAGGTCAGCTCGTTGCGCGGCGAAATCCTGGCGACCAACCACAAGCACGACGGTACCATGGATGACCAGCGCAGCGGCTTCCGTGACCAGACCATCGACGGCGCATCGTGGCGCACCTTTACCTACAACCATGGTGATGTGCGCATCACTACCGCCGACCGGCACATGGAGCGCGAGGCCCTGAACCAGTCGATTCTGCTGGCCGCTTCGGCGCCGGTGCTCATGGCCTTGCTCGGTAGCCTGGGGCTGCTGTGGATCGGCCTGGGCAAGGGGCTGGAGCCGCTGAACCGCATGCGCGATGCCTTGCGGCGGCGGCGCCCCGACAGCGTCGAACCGCTGCAGGTAGCCGGTATGCCCAGCGAGCTGCAGCCGCTGCTGGAAACCCAGAACCAGCTGTTTGCGCGCATTGGCCAAACCATCGAACGCGAGCGGCGCCTCACCGATGATGCCGCCCATGAGCTGCGCAGCCCGCTCACGGCCATCAAGACCCACCTGCAGGTGGCGCGCATGACCGATGGTGCCGTGCGCGAGCAGGCGCTGGAGCATGCCGAGCAGGGCACCGACCGCATGCACCGCACCCTGGAGCAGCTGCTGATGCTGGCACGGGTGGAGGGCAGCCTGTCGTTTGACGACGGCATCCAGTGCAGCGCCGAGCAGGTGGCCCGCCAGGCGGTGCAGGATGCAGGTGGCGGCGACAACCGGCGGATCGTGCTGCGTTTGCCCGAGGAAGCCACACAGATCTACCTGGGCATGCCGGCGCCGTTGGCCGTAGCCGCGTTGCGCAACCTGCTGGACAACGCCCTGCGCCATGGCGGCGATCAGGCCGTAGAGCTGGAGGTGCAGATGGCCGATGGGCAGGTGGGCTTCATGGTGCGCGACCATGGCCCAGGCATTGCCGAAGCCGACCTTGAGCACCTCACTGAGCGCTTCTGGCGCAATGGGCAGAGTGGGGGCTGCGGGTTGGGCCTGGCGATTGTCCAGGCCATCGTGCAGCGCTGCGCCGGTAGCCTGCGCTTTGACAGCCATGCCGATGGGTTGCGGGTGCTGTTGCAGGTACCGGCGCGCGCCGGGCACTGACGAGAAATCCAGCAACAACAGCTAAATCCTCCTCGCACCCAAGCGTTTCCAAAGCGACAACTGCCCATTCGCTTGCTTGCGAGGATTCACCATGTCCACCGCTACCAGCCTTGCTCAGGTCGCCCCGGCCAATGTGCCGCAGCCCCTGTACGAATTCACCGACTCGCCGCTGCTGCACCGCCAGCAGCAGCAGGAATCCAACGCCCGCAGCTACCCCCGGCGCATCCCGCTGGCGCTCAAGCGGGCGCGGGGTATCTATGTCGAAGACGTCGAAGGCCGCCAGTTCATCGACTGCCTGGCCGGGGCCGGTACCCTGGCGCTGGGGCACAACCACCCGGTGGTGGTCGAAGCGATCCAGCGCGTGCTGGCCGACGAACTGCCCCTGCACACCCTGGACTTGACCACACCGGTCAAGGACCGCTTCGTCCAGGACCTGTTCGGCGTACTGCCCGAAGCCTTGCGACGCGAGGCCAAGGTGCAGTTCTGCGGGCCCACCGGCACAGATGCAGTGGAGGCCGCGCTCAAGCTGGTGCGCAGCGCCACCGGCCGCAGCACCATCATCACGTTCCAGGGCGCTTACCACGGCATGAGCCAGGGCGCGCTGAGCCTGATGGGCAGCCTGGGGCCCAAGCAGCCACTGGGTGCGCTGCTGGGCAGCGGCGTGCAGTTCATGCCGTACCCCTACGATTACCGCTGCCCGTTCGGGCTGGGCGGCGAGGCGGGGGTAAAGGCCAACCTGCATTACTTGGAAAACCTGCTGCTCGACCCTGAAAGCGGTGTACCGCTGCCCGCAGCGGTGATTCTTGAGGTGGTGCAGGGCGAAGGCGGGGTGATCCCGGCGGACATCGAATGGCTCAAGGGCGTACGCCGCATCACCGAGCAGGCCGGGGTGGCGCTGATCGTCGACGAAATCCAGAGCGGCTTTGCCCGCACCGGGCGCATGTTCGCGTTCGAACACGCCGGCATCCTGCCGGACGTGGTCACCTTGTCCAAGGCCATCGGTGGCAGCTTGCCGCTGGCCGTGGTGGTGTACCGCGACTGGCTGGACACCTGGAAGCCAGGCGCCCATGCCGGCACCTTCCGCGGTAACCAGATGGCCATGGCGGCCGGCTCGGCCGTGCTCGACTACCTGGTGGAGCATCGCCTGGCCGACCACGCCGAGGCCATGGGCCAGCGGTTGCGCGGGCACCTCACCACCTTGCAGAAGGATTACCCGCAACTGGGCGATATCCGTGGCCGCGGGCTGATGCTGGGGGTGGAGTTGGTCGACCCTGACGGTGCAAGGGATGCCCAAGGGCACCCGCCTGCCCACCGGGCGCTGGCACCCCGGGTGCAGCGCGAGTGCCTCAAGCGTGGCCTGATTCTGGAGCTGGGCGGGCGCCATGGGGCGGTGGTGCGCTTCTTGCCGCCGCTGATCATCAGTGGCGAGCAGATTGATGAAGTGGCACGGCGCTTTGCCGATGCCCTGGTCGCGGCTGTCTGAGCCTGTACCGGGGGCCATGCGCCCCCGGTTGTGGCGCGTCAGTCGAAGGTTCGCCCGGCGCGCCAGTAACCCATCAAGGTCAGGCAATCGCGTGGCAGGCCGCGCTCCTTGATCAGGTAGCGGCGTATGTCCATCACCGTGCCTGACTCCCCTGCCACCCAGGCGTGGAATGCGCTGCGGTTGCCGCTGGCCTGCTCCCACAGGATGCGGGTGTCGATGTCCACGTCTTCAAGCGTTGCCGGTGCTGCCGCCAGCCCGTGCGGCAGGCTTGCCAGTTCGCGCACGGCATGCAGCATGGCCTGCCCTTGCGCACAGCCCAGCAGGTCGCGCGGCAGCCAGTGCAATTGAACGGCACTGCCATGCACAAGTGCCAGGCAATCGGCCTCCAGCGGCACCTCGATGAACGCCTGTACCGCCAGGTCGGGTTGCGTCAGGGCCAGCGCTTCGAGCACGCCGGCAATCGCCGGCAGCGCGGTTTCATCGCCTATCAGCAAAACAGTGCGTACACCCTGTGGTGGCTTCCATTCGTAACCCCCAGGGTCGCCTTCGTAGGCCAGGTTGGGCGCCAGCATTTGCAGGCAATCGCCCACCTGCGCCTGGGTGGCCCAGGCCGAGGCCGGGCCGTTGACGCCGTGCAGGACGAAGTCCACGTCCACCTCCAGCGCCTCCCGGCGCAGGGCGCGGATGGTGTAGGTGCGCATGGGCGGGCGGGCGGCTTCCGGCAGTTTTTTGCGCGCCTCGTTCCAGTGGCTGCCGTGCGGCAGGGTGGGCAGGCTGCCGTCGGCAGCCGGGAAGAACAACTTGACCCGCTGGTCGGGCCCGGTGCGTTGCATGCTGCCGACATCGGGCCCGGTAAATACCAAGCGGCAGAGCGAGGGGCTGAGCGTGACCTTGTCGACCAGTTGCAGGTCGAACATCCGGTAAGCGCTTGGCTTTTGCACCAGGCCGCTGGCCAGCCTGCGCAGGCCGCGCTGCATGGCAGTGGCGAGAGTGGAAGTGGTGGACATGGCAAGTCCTTTGGCATCGGGTTCACCGATTGGACGAAGCCTGCGCCGGCCAATTTAGCGTCACGCCGGCGCGGTTGACCGGCTCTGGCCGGCCAACGCTAATTTTTCCGGCTTGGGTTCGTTCTATAGGGACGACCTGTCATCGGGTTATTCGACCCACGCTCCGGATGCCAAGAAATGAATGCTGAAGACGCCCTGAAACTCGCTCGCCGGTTCATCGGCCTGCCCGCGGAAAAACGCCAGGTGTTCCTGGCGGCGCTACGCAAGGAAGGGGTGGATTTCTCCCAGTTCCCCATCCCTCGGGATATAGAGGCCCAGGACCGTCAGGCCCTGTCCTATGCTCAGCAGCGGATGTGGTTTCTCTGGCACCTGGACCCGCACAGCGGCGCCTACAACCTACCCGCCGCGGTGCGCTTGAAAGGGGTACTCAACCCTCAGGCGCTGGAGCAGGCGTTCGCCAGCCTGGTCGAACGTCACGAAACCCTGCGTACGGTATTTCGCCAACTGCCGGACGACAGCCTGTGCCAAGTGCCCTGCGAGCAGGCGCTGACCATAGCCTGGCGCGACCTCGGTGCGCTGTCGCCCGAGCAGCGCGAAGCCGAAGTGGCCGCCGAGGCCGAGGCCCAGGCGCAACAGCCATTCGACCTGGCTAACGGCCCACTGCTGCGGGTACGCCTGCTACGTTTGGCGGAACAGGAGCACGTGCTGCTGTTGACCCTGCATCACATTGTGTCTGACGGCTGGTCGATGACTGTGCTGATCGATGAATTCTGCCGTTTCTACGACGCCCATGATCAAGGTGACCAGCCGCAACTGGCGGCACTGCCGGTGCAGTACAGCGACTATGCCTTATGGCAGCGCCGTTGGCTGGAGGCGGGCGAGCAGCAGCGCCAACTGGATTACTGGAGGGCGCAGCTGGGTGATGAACACCCCGTGCTGGAACTGCCCAGTGACCATCCGCGCCCGGTGCAGCCGACGTACGCGGGGCGCCGCCACCAGTTGGCCCTGGATGAGCAACTGGTCGAGCAGGTGCGCGCACTGGCCCGCCAGCAGGGGGTGACCCTGTTCATGCTGCTGCTGGGGGCATTCAACATTGTCCTGCACCGCTACAGCGGCCAGGGCGACCTGCGCATCGGCGTACCCGTCGCCAACCGCAACCGCAACGAGACAGAGGGCCTGATCGGCTTTTTCGTCAACACCCAGGTATTACGTAGTCAGCTTGATGGCATGACCTCGGTGGCCGAGATGCTGGCTGATATCAAAGACACCTGCATGGGCGCCCAGGATCATCAGGACCTACCGTTCGAATGCCTGGTGGACGCCCTCAAGCTTGAACGCAGCCTGAGTTACAACCCGTTGTTCCAGGTGATGTACAACCACCAGCCGGAAGTGGCTGACGTCACTCGCCTGACGGTGGGCAAGGACTTGGAACTAAGCGTTATCGAGTGGGAAAGTCGCACCACCCAATTCGATCTGAGCCTGGACACCTTTGAGCAGGGTGGCCGCTTGAATGCCGCCTTCACCTACGCCTGTGACCTGTTCGAAGCGCCGACCATCGAGCGTCTGGCCCGGCACTGGCAAAGCGTGTTGCGGGCGATGGTCGCCAACCCGGCCCAGCGCATCGGCGACATTGCCCTGCTGGATCCGCAGGAATACCAGCAGGTGGTGGAGGGCTGGGGCCGCAACGAGGCTCGATACCCCAACGAGCTGACGGTGCATGAGTTGTTCGAGATCCAGGCCGCCCGTGCGCCCGAGGCAGTCGCGCTGATTTTCGAGGGCCGGCAGCTGTCTTACGGGAAACTCAATGCCAGCGTCAATCGCCTGGCCCGCACCCTGGTCGACCGTGGCGTGGGCCGTGAGGTGTTGGTCGGCATCGCCCTGGAGCGCGGCCTGGACATGGTTATCGGCCTGCTGGCGGTGCTCAAGGCCGGTGGCGGATACGTGCCACTCGACCCTCAATACCCGGCCGACCGCCTGCAGTGCATGATCGAAGACAGCGGCAGCCGCCTGGTCCTGACCCAGGACAGCCTGCTGCAGCGGTTGCCGCTGCCCCAAGGTGTGCAAACCCTCTGCCTGGACCATCAGGAAGCCTGGGCACAAAGCGACGACAGCGACCTGGCCAACCGCGCGTTGCCCGGTAACCTGGCCTACGTCATGTTCACCTCCGGCTCCACCGGTCGGCCCAAAGGCGTCGGTATCAGCCACCGTGCGCTGGTGCGCCACGCCCACGTGTCGCTGGGCTTCTTCGAGCTGAGCGCTGCCGACCGGGTGCTGCAGTTCGCCACCTTCAACTTCGACGGCTTCGTCGAGCAGCTCTACCCGGCATTGATCTGCGGTGCCTCGGTGGTGATCCGCGGCAGTGAGATCTGGGACGCCGAAACCCTCTATCGCCAACTGGTCGAGCAACGCATCAGCGTCATGGACCTGACCACCGCCTACTGGCACATGCTGGCCAAGGAATTCGCCACTGTCGGCCCGCGTGACTATGGCGTACTGCGCCAGGTGCACGGGGGCGGCGAAGCGATGCCGCCGGAAGGCCTGCTGGCCTGGCGTCAGGCCGGGCTGGGCCATGTGCGCTTGCTCAACACCTACGGCCCGACCGAGGCGACGGTCACCGCCACTACCCTCGATTGCGACGACTATGTGCAAGGCAAGCGCCTGATCCCGCTGACCCTGCCGATCGGCTCCGTTCTACCAGGGCGCGATATCCTGGTGCTGGACGACAATGGCTTGCCGGCGCCGGTAGGGGTGGTCGGCGAACTGGTGATCGGGGGTGAGTTGCTGGCGCGTGGGTACTTCCAGCGTCCAGGGTTGAGCGCCGAGCGTTTCATCCCTGACCCGTACAGCGGTGCTGGCGCACGCCTGTACCGCACGGGCGACCTGGCCCGTTTCAATGCCGAAGGGGTGATCGAGTACGCCGGTCGAATCGACCACCAGGTGAAGATCCGAGGTTTCCGTATCGAGCTGGGTGAGATCGAAGCGCGTCTGCTGGAGCGCGATGAAGTAGCTGATGCCTTGGTACTGGCGGTACCGGGTGCCCATGGCCTGCAACTGGTGGGCTATGTGGTGCCGGCCGAGCGCGACCTGGTCGACGCCGATCCGGCCACCCAGGTTGCCCTGCGCGAAACCATTCGCAGCGGCTTGCAAGCGCATCTGCCCGACTACATGGTGCCGGCGCAGTTGCTGCTGCTGGCCCAGTTCCCCCTCAGCCCCAACGGCAAGCTCGACCGCAAGGCCCTGCCACGCCCCGATGCCAACGAGATGCAGCGCAGCCATGTGGCGCCACGCACTGCGCTGGAACAGCGAATCGCGACCATTTGGCAAGATGTGCTCAAGCGCGAGCAGGTCGGTGTCACCGACAACTTCTTCGAGCTGGGCGGCGACTCGATCATGTCGATCCAGGTGGTCAGCCGTGCCCGTCAGGCCGGCTTGCTGTTCAGCCCCAAGGACCTGTTCCAGCATCAGACCGTACAGGGCCTGGCCAGTGTCGCTCGCCAGGGCGAGGCGGGTGTGGTGATCGCCCAGGGCCCGGTGCACGGGCCGCTGGAGTTGTTGCCGATTCAGTGCGATTTCTTTGCCCAGCCCATTGTGGCGCGCCACCACTGGAACCAGGCATTGCTGTTGCAACCGAAGCAAGCCTTGCAGGCTGATGCCTTGCGCCAGGCACTGGGATCGATCGTTACCCATCACGACGTGTTGCGCTCGCGCTTCCTGGAACAGGCGGGGTGCTGGCAAGCACGGATCGCCGAGCCGATCTCGGGCGATGAAGACCTGTTATGGGTGCACGAGGGTGTGTCCCTTGGGCAGCTTGGCGAAGTGAATGCCCAGGCGCAGGCCAGCTTGAACCTTGCCCAGGGTCCACTGTTGCGTGCGGTACTGACGACGCTGGACGATGGTAGCCAGCGCCTGCTGCTGGCTATTCACCATTTGGTAGTGGATGGTGTGTCTTGGCGCATCCTGCTGGAGGACCTGCAACAGGCGTACAGCCAGTCGCTGCAAGGCCTGCCGGTGCAACTGCCAGCCAAGACCAGCTCGGTCCAGGCTTGGGCCGAGCGCCTGAGCGCATGGGCACAAACCCAGGCCATGCAGGACGAGCTGGGCTATTGGGCCGGCGCATTGCGCGATGCCCCCCTCGACCTGCCGTGCGATCGCCCGCAGGGCAGCCTGCGAAGCCGTCACCGCCAGGTGGTCCGCAGCCGTCTTGATCGCCAGGCCACCCTCCAACTGTTGCAGCAGGCGCCTGCCGCCTACCGCACCCACGTCAATGACCTGCTGCTCACCGCCCTGGCCCTGACCCTGTGTGGCTGGACCGGCCATGCCGACGCCCTGATCCAGCTCGAAGGCCATGGCCGTGAGGACTTGTTCGCCGCAATCGACCTGAGCCGTAGCGTGGGCTGGTTCACCAGCCTGTTCCCGGTACGCCTCACAGCCCACGACGACGTGGCGGCCAGCCTCAAGGCCATCAAGGAACAACTGCGCGCGGTGCCGGCCAAAGGCCTGGGCTTCGGCGTGCTGCGCTACCTTGGCCCACAGCCGGTGCGCGATACCCTCGCGGCACTGCCGCAGCCACGCGTGACCTTCAACTATCTGGGGCAGTTCGACGCTAGTTTCGACGAAGGTGCGCTGCTGGTGCCCGCCCACGAAGGCGCGGGTGCCGAATTGAGCGAAGATGCACCGCTGGGTAACTGGCTGGAGGTGGAAGGCCAGGTCTACGACGGTGAATTGGAGATGCGCTGGACCTTCAGCGGTGCACAGTTCGACACCGCTACCATCGACCACCTGGCCGCCAGCTTCGACGAGCAGCTACGCGCCTTGGTCGAGCATTGCTGCCAGCCCGGGGCCATGGGTGTCACGCCGTCCGACTTCCCGCTGGCGGGCATCGACCAGGCCCAGCTGGATGCGCTTGAGGTGCCGGCCTGCCAGATCGAGGATATCTACCCGCTGTCGCCCATGCAGCAGGGCATGTTGTTCCACAGCCTGCTGGAGCAGGGCAGCGGCGAGTACGTCAACCAGTTGTGCGTAGATGTGGATGGCCTTGACGTCGAACGTTTCCGCGGCGCATGGCAGGCGGCGATGGATAGCCACGGCATCTTGCGCAGCGCCTTCGTCTGGCAAGGCGGCGGCCAGCAGCTGCAGATCATCCATCGCCACCTGCCGCTGGATTTCACCTGCCTTGATTGGCGCGGTAGCGCTGACCTCGACGGCGCCCTGCAGGCACTGGCCGAGCAGGACCGCGCCCGTGGCTTCGAGTTGTCGCGCCCCGGCTTGCTGCGCCTGACGCTGGTGCGTACCGGCGTACATCGTCATCACCTGATGTTCACCCACCACCATATCCTCATGGACGGCTGGAGCAGCTCGCAGTTGCTGGGTGAGGTGATGCAGCGATACCACGGCAAGGCGTCCGAGCGCCCGCTGGGGAGTTATCGCGACTACATCCAGTGGCTGCAGCAGCGCGATGCGCAGAGCAGCGAGCGCTTCTGGAAAGAGCGCCTGGCGGCGTTCGAGGCGCCGACGCTGCTGGCCCGGACAGGCGCCGAGCCTGCCAGTGGCAGCGGCCACGAGCTGTTGCACCATGATTTCGACATGCCCGCGACCCAGCGCCTGAACGCCTTCGCGCGGCAGCAGAAAGTTACCCTCAACACATTGGTGCAAGCTGCCTGGCTGTTGCTGTTGCAGCGTTACACCGGCCAGGATTGCGTCACCGTTGGCACCACCGTGGCCGGTCGCCCGGCTGATCTGCCGGGGGTGGAAAACCAGTTGGGGTTGTTCATCAATACCCTGCCCCTGGCCGCCAGCCCGCACCCGCAACAAACCGTGGCGCAATGGCTGCATACCCTGCAGGACCTGAGCCTGGCCATGCGCGAGCACGAACACAGCGCGCTGTTCGAAGTGCAGGGCTGGGTCGGCCATAGCGGAGAGGCCCTGTTCGACAACATCCTGGTGTTTGAAAACTTCCCGGTTTCCGAGGCGCTGGAGCGCGGAGCACCACAGGGCCTGCAGTTCGGTCCGGCCAGGCACAGTGACCTGACCAGCTACCCACTGACCCTGGGCGTGACCCAGGGTGAGCGCCTGGCGCTGCACTACAGCTTCGACCTGGCATACTTCAGCGCCGAGCGCATCCGCCGCATCAATGGCCACATGGCACAGCTGCTCGACGCCCTGGCGCAAGACCCACAGCGCGCCCTTGGCGAGCTAGGCATGCTCACTGCGCCCGAACAGGAGCAGGTGGTCGAACAGTGGAACGCCACCGTCGCCGACTACCCGCTGGACACCTGTGTACATACGTTGATCGAAGCCCAGGCGCGCAAGACGCCAGATGCCGTGGCTCTGGTGTTCGGCGAGCGTCAGCTGAGCTATCGCGAGCTGGATCAGCAGGCCAACCAACTGGCCCATCAACTGATCGAGCAGGGCGCGGGCCCGGACGTATTGGTCGGCATCGCCGCCCAGCGCAGCGTGGAGATGGTCCTTGGCCTGTTGGCGGTGCTCAAGGCCGGTGCTGCCTACGTGCCGCTGGACCCCGAATACCCCCGCGAACGCCTGGCCTACATGTTCGATGACAGCCGTATGGCATTGTTGCTGACCCAGACCCAAGTGCTGCCACAACTGCCGCTGCCAGCGGGTTTGCGTGCACTGTGTCTCGACCGGCAGGCTCACCTGAACTACCCGCTGACTGCGCCCCAGGTACAGCTTAAGCCGGAAAACCTGGCTTATGTGATCTACACCTCCGGCTCCACCGGTAACCCCAAGGGCGCAGGCAACCGTCACAAGGCGCTGACCAACCGGCTGTGCTGGATGCAGCAGGCCTACGGCCTGGATGCCACGGACGCGGTGTTGCAGAAAACCCCGTTCAGCTTCGACGTGTCGGTGTGGGAGTTCTTCTGGCCGCTGATGGCCGGTGCCCGCCTGGTGGTCGCGGCGCCGGGCGATCATCGCGAGCCGGCACGGCTGGTGCGGTTGATCGAGCAGCAGGGCATCACCACCCTGCACTTCGTACCGTCGATGTTGCAGGTGTTCCTGCAGGATGAAGGCGTGTCGCGTTGCACCAGCCTTACACGCATCGTCTGCAGCGGTGAGGCGCTGCAGGTGGATGCCCAGCAGCAGGTGTTCGCCAAGTTGCCGAATGCCGGGCTCTACAACCTCTATGGCCCTACCGAGGCTGCCATCGACGTCACCCACTGGACCTGCCGCGACGAAGGCCTGGACAGCGTGCCGATCGGGCAGCCCATCGCCAACCTGGGCACTTATGTGCTGGCTGACGACCTGTCGCCGTTACCGGCGGGGTTGGTGGGCGAGTTGTACCTGGGCGGTGAAGGCCTGGCGCGAGGTTACCACCGTCGTCCGGGGCTGACCGCCGAGCGCTTCGTCGCCAGCCCGTTCGGTAATGGCCAGCGGCTGTACCGCACCGGCGACCTGGCCCGCCAGCGCGCCGATGGGGTGCTCGAGTACATGGGGCGTATCGACCATCAGGTGAAGATCCGCGGCCTGCGTATCGAACTGGGCGAGATTGAGGCGCGCCTGCTGGAGCAGCCAGAAGTGCGTGAAGCCGCAGTGCTGGCCGTCGGCAGTGGTGCCGACGTGCAACTGGCGGGCTATGTGGTGCCTGCTGCGCTGGACAGCGCCGATGAGGCCGCACAGGCCCTGTTACGCGACGTACTCAGGGCCCGCCTGAAGGCGCTGCTGCCCGAATACATGGTACCTACCTACCTGTTGTTGCTCGACCGCCTGCCACTGAGCCCTAACGGCAAACTCGAACGCAAAGCGCTGCCGAGCGTGGCGCCAGGTCAGGGGCGGGTCGCCCATCGGCCACCTGTTGATGAGACTCAGCGCCAGTTGGCCGGCCTATGGTGCGAGGTGCTCGGTGTGCCCGAAGTGGGTCTGGACGATGACTTCTTCGAACTCGGCGGGCACTCGCTGCAGGTAGTCATGCTGCTGTCGCGTATTCGCAGCGCATTTGGCATCGAACTGCCTATCAAGGCATTCCAAGGATTGCGCAAGCTCGTCGATTTGGCGGATTACCTTGAAGGTGCCGTGGCCGGGCAGGCATCCACTGACGAACTCGACCTGATCTTCGACGCGCTCGATGAACTGGAGGAAAACAATGCTCAAGCCTGATCCAGCACGTTCCCAGGAACTGATTGAACGCATCCAGGGGCTGGACGGCAACAAGCGCCAGCAGCTGTATCGCAAACTGCACCAGGCGGGTGTCAACGTCGCCCGCCTGCCGATCGTGCCCGCGCGCGAAAGCGGCTTGTTACCGCTTTCCTACGCACAGCAGCGCCAGTGGTTCTTGTGGCTGCTCGAACCACAATCGGCGGCCTACAACATCTGTACGGCGCTACGGCTCAAGGGTGAGTGCGAGGCTGGCGCCCTGGAACAGGCATTGCAGGGTCTGATCGCACGCCAGGCAAGTTTGCGAACCCGCTTCGTCGAGGAGGATGGCCAGGCTTGGCAGCGCATTCTGACGCCGCAGGAACTGGCTTTTGCAGTGCAGCATCGGAAGGCGGGCGAGGCAAACCCGACGCAGGCCATCGAGGCATGTGTGGCCGAACAGGCCAAGCGTCCGTTCGAGCTCACGGCGCAACCGTTGATTCGCGCCTGCCTTTTGCAGTTGGCCAGTGACGATCATGTGCTGGTGTTGACCTTGCACCACATCATCACCGACGGCTGGTCGATGGGTGTGCTGGTCGAGGAACTGCTGGCGCTCTACCAAGCCGCCCGCCTGGGCACCGTGGCGCAGTTGCCCGAATTGTCGATCCAGTATGCCGACTACGGCATGTGGCAGCGCCAATGGCTGGAGGCCGGCGAGCGTGAGCGGCAACTGGCCTACTGGCAAGCGCAACTTGGGCGCGAACAGACAGTGGTACCGCTGCCGCTGGACCGCCCGCGCCCGGCTGTACAAAGCTTGCGCGGCGCGAGCCTGGGCGTGCACCTGCCCGTAGCGCTGCGCGACGGCCTGCGGCAATTGGCCCGGCAACAGGATGTATCGTTGTTCACCGTACTGCTGGCCAGCTTCCAGGTTTTGCTGCATCGCTACAGCGGTCAGGCCGATATCCGGGTTGGCGTACCCAATGCCAACCGCAACCGAGCCGAGGCCGAGCGCCTCATCGGCCTGTTCGTCAACACCCAGGTTTTCAAGGGCCTGCTCGATGGCCCGCTTCCGTTTGACGCCTTCCTGCGTGCGGTGCACCTGACCGGGCAGGATGCGCAGGCTCATCAGGACCTGCCGTTCGAGCAACTGGTGGAGGCCTTGCAGCCAGAGCGCAACCTCAGCCATAACCCACTGTTCCAGGTGATGTTCAACCACCAGGACCGCCGCCGGCTGGGCCAGGTAGGTAACGGCTTGGCGGTGGAAGCACTGCAGTGGGACAACCACACCGCACAATTGGACCTGACGCTGGACACTGTCGAGTCTGCCGAAGGCCTGTCGGCCAGCCTGACCTACGCGACCGATTTGTTCGACCGTGCCACCATCGAGCGCCTGGCCGAGCACTGGGAGAACCTGCTGCAGGCCATCGTCGCCAACCCCCGGCAACCGGTGGGCGAGTTGCCGATGCTGGGCGCGGCTGAGCAGGAGCGCATCGTCGTGCAGTGGAATGCCACCGCGACCGACGCCTACCCGCTGGACGCCTGCGTCCACACCCTGATCGAGGCCCAGGCGCAAAGGACCCCGGACGCCGTGGCCCTCGTGTTCGGCGAGCGCCAGCTGAGCTACCGCGAGCTGGACCAGCAGGCCAACCAGCTGGCGCACCAGTTGATCGAGCAGGGTGTGGGCCCCGACGTACTGGTGGGCATCGCCGTGGAGCGCAGCCTGGAGATGGTGCTGGGCCTGGTGGCGGTGCTCAAGGCCGGTGGCGCCTACGTGCCGCTGGACCCGGAATACCCCCGTGACCGCCTGGCCTATATGTTCGAAGACAGCGGCATCGAACTGTTGCTGACCCAGTCGCACCTGTGTGCCGAGCTGCCGGTACCGGATGCAGTGCGCGTGCTGAACCTGGACGGGCAGGGCCACCTGGCCTTCCCGACCCAGGCGCCCGCCGTGCAGCCCGCGCCCGAGAACCTGGCCTACGTGATCTACACCTCGGGCTCCACCGGCAAACCCAAGGGGGCGGGCAACCGCCACAAGGCGCTGACCAACCGCTTGTGCTGGATGCAGCAGGCCTATGGCCTGGAGGCCAGAGACACGGTGTTGCAGAAAACCCCGTTCAGCTTCGACGTGTCGGTGTGGGAGTTCTTCTGGCCGCTGATGGTCGGTGCCCGCCTGGTGGTGGCCGCCCCGGGCGATCACCGCGACCCGGCGCGGCTGGTGGCGTTGATCGAGCGTGAGCGGGTCAGCACGCTGCACTTCGTGCCGTCGATGCTGCAGGTGTTTTTGCAAGACCCTGGGGTGTCCGGTTGCACCAGCCTCAAACGCATCGTGTGCAGCGGTGAGGCGTTGCAGGTGGATGCCCAGCAGCAGGTGTTCGCCAAGCTGCCGAATGCGGGGCTGTACAACCTGTACGGGCCGACCGAGGCGGCCATCGACGTGACCCACTGGACGTGCCGTGAAGAAGGGCAGGACAGCGTGCCGATTGGCCGGCCGATTGCCAACCTGAGCACCTACGTACTGAGCCACGACCTGGCGCCGGTGCCGGCCGGGGTGGTGGGCGAGCTGTACCTGGGCGGGGAAGGGCTGGCGCGGGGTTACCACCGCCGCCCGGGGTTGACTGCCGAACGCTTTGTGGCCAGCCCGTTCGGGGTGGGCCAACGGCTGTACCGTACCGGCGACCTGGCGCGTCAGCGCACTGACGGGGTGATCGAGTACATGGGTCGCATCGACCACCAGGTGAAGATCCGCGGGCTGCGTATCGAGCTGGGCGAAATCGAGGCGCGCCTGCTGGAGCAGGCCGAAGTGTGTGAAGCGGCGGTGTTGGCGGTCGGTACCGGCGCCGACATGCAGCTGGCGGCCTACTTAGTGCCGCACCAGCCAGATTCGGCGCAGCTAGGCGAGCAGCTCAAGGCTCGCCTGCGCACGCTGTTGCCCGCCTACATGGTGCCCACCCAGGTGGTGCTGCTGGCCAGCCTGCCGCTGAGCCCCAACGGCAAGCTTGACCGCAAGGCCCTGCCGACGCCTGACAGCAGCCAGCGCCAGCAGGCATATGTGGCGCCGCAAACCCCACTGCAGGCGCAGTTGGCGCAAGTCTGGCAAACCGTGCTCAAGCTCGAACAGGTCGGCTTGCACGACAACTTCTTCGACCTCGGCGGCCATTCGCTGCTGGCAACCCAGATGATGATGCAGATCCGCCAGCAACTGAGGGTCGATGTGCCGCTCAAAGCCCTGTTTCAGACCGCCAGCCTGGAACAGTTCGTCGAGCAGGTGCAGCAGTTGCAAACAGACGTCCAACCCGTTGAAGACGAGTTGGCTAAATCCTTGGAGGCCCTCAAACGTTTATCAGCACAAGAGCTTGAAAGTCTGATTTCCTAGTTTGGGGGTGCGCGTGCAAAAGTTGATCGAGTCGGTGGAAGGGCTGTCCTTGACCGAGAGGAAAGCCCTCGCCGTGATGCTCGGGAGGAAAGGGATCAATCTGTTCGGCATAGCGCCGATGTTCAAGCGTGATGCCTCCCAGCCGCTGCTTTTGTCCTATGCGCAGGAACGTCTGTGGTTTCTCTGGCAGTTGGACCCTGACGGTAGTGCCTACAACATGTCGTCGGTACTGCGCCTGCAAGGCTCTCTGGACAGCGATGCCTTGCAGGCAGCCTTCGACGAGCTGGTCGCTCGGCACGAGCCGCTGCGCACCCGCTTTGCCGAGGTCGACGGCCAGGCAGTGCAGCACGTCGACGCTCAGGGCCGCATTCAGGTCGAGCAGCAGGCAGTGGGCGACCCGGCAAGTTTGGCCGAGCTGATCGAGGCCCATGAGCAACAGCCCTTCGACTTGCGTGAGGGGCCACTACTACGGGTCAAGTTGCTGCGTCTGGGTGACCAGCAACACGTGTTGTCATTGGTGCAACACCATATCGTTTCCGATGGCTGGTCAATGCGCATCATGATCGACGAGCTGATCAAACTGTATAGCGCCCGTGTCTCGGGCAGCACAGCTGCGCTGGCGGCATTGCCGGTGCAATACGCCGACTACGCCCTTTGGCAGCGCAGCTGGATGGACGCCGGGGAGCGTGATCGCCAGCAGGCCTACTGGAAGCAACGTCTCGGCGGCACCCAGCCGGTGCTGGAACTGCCTGCCGACTTCCCTCGACCCCAGGCCATGAGCTATCGCGGCGACCGGCTGGACTTCCAGCTTTCAGAAGCGTTGACCCAAGGTCTCAAAGACCTGGCCCGGCGCGAAGGCGTGACGCTGTACACCTTGCTGCTGGCCGCGTTCCAAGCATTTTTGTACCGCTACAGCGGCCAGGAAGATGTGCGCGTCGGTGTGCCAGTGGCGGGGCGCAATCGCCCTGAGGTCGAAGGCCTGATCGGCTTCTTCGTCAACACCCAGGTGTTGCGCGCGGTGGTTGATGGCAGCCGACCCTTCACCGAGTTGCTCGCCCAAGTGCGTGAGGCAACCTTGCAAGCCCGTGAATACCAGGACCTGCCGTTCGAACAGCTGGTCGAGCTGCTGCAGCCACAACGCAGCATGAGCCATAGCCCGTTGTTCCAGGTCATGTACAACCACCGTGGCCAGGAAGTCGGTGAAGCCTCGGTCACCCGCTTGCCGGGCCTTGAGGTGAGCAACTACGACGCCCGCCAGCACACCGCGCAGTTCGACCTGACCCTGGAAACCGTGGAAACCCCCGGCGGTATCGGTGCCTCCCTGGTGTTTGCCACCGACCTGTTCAGCCCCGCCACGGTTCAGCGTCTCGGCCGCCACTGGCAGAACCTGCTGCAGGGCCTGCTGGTCAACCCTGCCGAACGGGTCGACGCCTTGGCGTTGTTCGACGCCGCCGACTGGCAACAGCTTGTTCACGGTAACAACGCCACGCCCATGGCGGTACCGGCGTTGCCGGTGCACCAGCAGTTCGCCGCCCTGGCGGCACGTACCCCGGATGCCCCGGCACTGGCCTTTGCCGAGCAGGTGCTGAGCTACGCCGAACTGAACCTACGCGCGAACCAGTTGGCCCATCGGCTGATTGCCCTGGGCGTTGGCCCTGAGGTGATGGTGGGCCTGTCGGTCGAGCGCGGGGTTGACCTGGTAGTGGGCCTGCTGGCCATCCTCAAGGCGGGCGGTGCCTACATTCCCCTGGACCCAGCCTACCCACAGGCGCGCTTGGACTACATGATCGAGGCCAGCAACATGGGCCTGTTGCTGACCCACCAAGCCCTGGCTCCGCGCTTCGAAGGCCGTGGCCCGCAGTTGTTGTGCCTGGACCGTCTGCCCCAGGCAGCGCTAGCACTGGACGACCCGCGGCCGAACCTGCCCGCCGACTCAGCGGCGTATGTGATCTATACCTCCGGCTCTACCGGCAACCCCAAAGGGGTGGTGATCAGCCACCATGCTCTAGCTAACTTCGTCGCGAGCATGGCGCAGCAACCTGGCCTGGACGCCGCTGACCGAATGTTGTCGCTGACCACCTTCTCGTTCGACATCTTCGGCCTGGAGCTGTACGTGCCGTTGACCTGCGGCGCCCAGGTGGTGCTGGCCGACAAGGACATCGCCCAGGACCCGTCGGCCGCGTTGGCGCTGGCCCGGCGCTGGTCCGTCACGGCCTTGCAGGCTACGCCGTCGACCTGGCGCATGCTGCTCGACCACGGCGACACCCAGGCACTTGCTGGCTGCAAATGCCTGTGCGGTGGGGAGGCCCTTGCGCCAGACCTGGCCGCGCGCATGCTGGAGGCCATCGGCCCGGTCTGGAACCTCTATGGCCCGACCGAAACCACCATCTGGTCGGCGCGCTACCGGCTGGACATCGAGCACCCACGGCCGCTGCTCGGCCAGCCGATCGGCAACACTCAGCTGCATGTGGTCGGTGCCGACTTTGGCCCGGTACCAGAGGGTGTGGCGGGTGAGCTGATGATCGGCGGCCAGGGCTTGGCCCGCGGTTACCTCTACCGCGCCTCGCTCACCGCCGAGCGCTTCTTGCCCAACCCGTTCTCCAACCAGGGCGAGCGGCTGTACCGCACCGGTGACGTGGCGCGGCTGAACGTTGGCGGCGAGTACGAATACATCAGTCGCGCAGATCATCAAGTGAAAATCCGTGGTTTTCGCATCGAATTGGGCGAGATCGAGTCGGCCCTATTGGGTTGCGAGGTGGTACGCGAGGTGGTCGTGGTCGCCCAGCCGGGCATCGGTGGTGACCAGTTGGTGGGTTATGTCGTGGCGCACGACCCGGCGTTGGCCCAGGCCGACAGCGTCACCCAGAATGCCGTTCGCGAGCAACTCAAAGGCCGGCTCAAGGCACAGTTACCGGAGTACATGGTGCCGGCGCACGTGATGTTCATAGCGGCCATGCCGCTGACGCCTAACGGCAAACTGGACCGCAAGGCCCTGCCCAAGCCGGATGCCAGCCAATGGCAACAGGCCTATGTGGCGCCACGTACTGTGCTGGAGCAGCAACTGGCTGTCATCTGGCAGACGCTGCTCAAGCTCGAACGGGTTGGCTTGCACGACAACTTCTTCGACCTGGGCGGCCATTCGCTGCTGGTCACCCGGCTGGTGTCGCGCATTCGTGACGAGTTGGGCCGTGAGGCACGCCTGCGTCAGGTCTTCGAAAACAGCACCCTGCAAGCCCAGGCGGTGATGCTCGAAGCCTTGCCGTCGGACGGCGGGCCACGTATCACCCCTGCGCCGCGTGAAGGTGTATTGCCGTTGTCTTACGCCCAGGAGCGTTTGTGGTTCCTCTGGCAGATGCAGCCCTACAGCGCTGCCTACAACCTGCCGCGTGCCCTGCGCCTGCGTGGCGTGTTGGATATCGAGGCCTTACGTGTCAGTTTCGGCACCCTGGTGGCCCGCCACGAGCCGCTGCGCACCACCTTCGCCCATGACGCAGAGGGTGTTCGCCAGGTGGTGCATGCCGCGCTGCCGGTGCAGATTCAGGTGCATGCCCAGGCCGATGACAGCACGCTCGTTACCCGTTTCATCGAAGAGCAGGTGCGCCAGCCGTTCGACCTGGTCAATGGCCCATTATTGCGCGTAGCCCTGTTGCCGCTGGCAGATCAGGACCACCTGCTGGTGCTAACCCAGCATCACATCGTCTCCGACGGCTGGTCGATGCAGGTAATGGTCGATGAGCTGGTGCGCAGCTATGTCGCCCAGGTCGAAGGCCGTGAGCCGGACTTTGCTGCCTTGCCGATCCAGTACGCCGACTACGCGCTGTGGCAGCGTCAGCGCATGGACGGCGGTGAGCGCGAGCGGCAATTGCAGTACTGGCGTACGCAGCTGGGCGAGCAGCAGCCCGTGCTGCAACTACCCGGCGACCGTACGCGCCCGGCCCAGCCCAGCCACCGTGGCGGGCAGCTTGAACTGAAACTGGAAGCGCCGCTTTGCGAAGGCTTGCGTGAGCTCGCCCAGCGTCAGCAGGCGACCTTGTTCATGGTCTTGCTCGCCGGGTTCCAGGTGCTGTTGCATCGCTACAGCGGCCAGGACGATATCCGCGTCGGTGTGCCGGTGGCCAACCGCAACCGCCAGGAAACCGAAGGCCTGCTCGGGGTATTCATCAACACGTTGGTTATGCGTGCCAATGTCGATGGCCGCTTGCCATTCAGTCAGTTGATCGAGCAGGTGCGCCAGACCACCTTGCAGGCCCAAGACCATCAGGACCTGCCGTTCGAGCAACTGGTCGAAGCCTTGCAGCCTGAGCGCAGCCTCAGCCATACCCCGCTGTTCCAGGTGCTGTACAACCACCGTGCCCAGGGTACCCAGGCTCAAGGGCCGCTGGTATCCGGGCTGAACATCGAGCTATTGGCCGCCGACATTCAGGAGGCCAAGTTCGACCTCAACCTGGAAACTGTCGAAACCCCCGAGGGCGTGATCGCCACCCTGGTGTATGCCGCCGACCAGTTCGACAGCGATACCGCTGAGCGCCTGCTGGCCGACTGGCGCCGCCTGTTGCAAGCGATGGTGGCCGATGCCGCCCAGCTGGTCGGGGCCGTACAGATGGGCAGCGAGGCGTCGCGTCAGGCAATGGCTGAACTGTGCCAAGGCGATGTGCGGGATGACAGCCAGGCACTGCAAGCCTTGCAGCTGTTCGAAGAACAGGCACGGGCCAATCCGTCCAAGTTGGCGCTGGTATGTGGCGAGCAGCGCCTGAGCTATGGCGAGTTGAACCAGCGCGCCGGGGATCTGGCCGTGCACCTGCAAGCCAACGGTGTCGGCCCGGAATGTGTGGTGGCGATTGCCGCCGAGCGTTCGGCGCAGTTCGTGGTTGGCCTGCTGGCGGTGTTCAAGGCCGGTGCAGCATTCCTGCCGCTGGAGCTGCGGGCACAACCTGCGCGTACCCGGCAGATGCTTGAAGACAGTCAGGCGTGCCTGCTACTGGGGCCGGCTTCCTGGCTGGTCGAACACGCCACGTCGCCTGCTGTGCACGGCCTTGCCTTCGAAGCGTTTGCCCAGTTGCCGCACGGTGGTTCGCTCAGTGCCATACCGTGCGATGCCGAGCTGGCCGCATACGTGATCTTCACCTCCGGCTCCACAGGCCGGCCGAAAGGTGTGCTGGTCAGCCAGGGTGCGCTGGCCGACTACCTGGCTTCGGCGCTGGCGGTGCTGCCATTGGAAGGGGTAGAGCGCATGGCGCTGGCCTCCACCCTGGCCGCCGACCTGGGCTACACCACCCTGTTCTCGGCCCTGTGCAGCGGCCGCACCCTGCACCTGCTCGACGAGCAACTGGCCATGGATGCCCAAGGTATGGCGCAGTACATGAGCCGCGAGACGATCGACTTCATCAAGCTGGTGCCTTCGCACCTGCAATCATTGCTCAAGGTGGCCGAGCCAGCCGAAATGCTGCCGCGTCGCTGCCTGGTTTTGGGTGGCGAATCCAGTGGTGTCGAGTTACTGGCCCAGGTCCAGCAACTGGCGCCGGCATGCCGGGTGGTCAACCACTATGGCCCGAGCGAAACCACCATTGGCGTGCTGGCCACCGAGCTGCCGGCGGCCGCGCAATTGTCGGGCATGCCCTTGGGGCACCCGCTGCTCAACGTGCGTCTGCAACTGCTGGATGCGAACCTGCAAGCGGTGGTCGAAGGGGTTCACGGCGAACTGTACGTGGGTGGGCCGAGCCTCGCCCGAGGCTACCTGGGCCGCCCGGGGCTCACCGCCGAACGCTTCGTTCCTGACCCGCAGGCCAGTCATGGCGAGCGCCTGTACCGCACGGGTGACCGGGTACGTATCCATCACGGCACGATCGAGACCCTTGGCCGTATCGATGACCAGGTGAAGGTCCGCGGTTACCGGGTCGAGCCCGGTGAAATCAGTGCCTGCCTGCGCGGCATGGCGGAACTGGTCGATGCCGCTGTGGTCGCCCGTGACACCGAGCAGGGCAAGCAACTGGTGGCCTATGTGGTAGCGCCGTCCGATGTCGGTGTACTGCGTGAGCAAGTGCGGGCCTACCTGCGCCAGCACTTGCCCGAACACATGATTCCGGCCCACGTGGTGAGCCTCGCGGCCCTGCCGCTGACCGCCAACGGCAAGCTTGACCGCCAGACCCTGCCTGCCCCCGACCTGGATGCCGCCCGCGCCACCTATCAGGCACCGCAGACCTCGCTGCAGCAACAGGTCGCGCAGATCTGGCAGGACGTGCTCAAGGCCGAGCGCGTAGGGCTGGGCGACAACTTCTTCGAACTGGGCGGCCATTCGCTGCTGGTCATGGGCGTGCTCTCGCGCCTGCAACTGGAACTGGGTATCGGCGCCGCTCCCCAGTTGATGTTCCAGTTCCCTGTACTCAATGAATTTGTCGATCACCTGGAGCCGCCTGTCGCAGTGCTGGATGCGGACCGTTTGAATCGACTGGAAAGTTTGCTGGATGAGGTGGATGAAGCATGATGGAAAATAAAGCAGCTGCACTGAAGATCGCCGAGCGCTTCATCCTGCTACCGCTGGAAAAACGCCGGGTCTATTTGCAGAAAATGGCTCAGGAAGGCATTTCCCCGGCCAACCTGCCCATCCCCCGGACCAGTGCCCAGTTCGAGCATGTACCACTGTCATTCGCCCAGCAGCGCCAGTGGTTCATCTGGCAGATGGCGCCGCACAGCAGTGCCTATGCCATTCCACGTGCCTTGCGCCTGCATGGCGCCCTGGATCTTGCGGCGCTCGAGGGCGCCTTCGCCCATCTGATCGCCCGCCACGAGCCGCTGCGCAGTACCTTCCATGAGCACGACGGACAGGCGGTGCAAGTGATTGCCGAGCCGAGCGCACCGAACATCGTCGCCGAGCCGCTGGCCTGCTCGGTCGACCCAGTGCAGCGCGATCAGCAGATTCGTGCTGCGGTGGAGGAGGAGACCCAGCGCCCGTTCGACCTGGGCAGCGGTCCGTTGCTGCGGGTCAAACTGCTGCGCCTGGCTGCTGACGACCATGTGCTGGTGCTGACCCAGCACCACATTGTCTCCGATGGCTGGTCGATGCAGATCATGGTTGACGAGTTGATCCGTGGGTATGCCGCGCTCAGTACGGGTGGCTCCCTCGACTTGCCGGCGTTGCCAATACAGTATGCCGACTACGCCATCTGGCAACGCCACTGGATGGAAGCAGGCGAGCAGGAGCGCCAGTTGAGCTATTGGCGCGAACAGCTCGGCGCGATCCAGCCGGTACTCGAGCTGCCCACCGACTACCCACGCCCAGCGGTGCAGAGCATGCAGGGCGCTCGCCTACAGGTGCCGTTCAGCCGTGCGCTCAGCGACCAGCTCTCAGCCCTGGCGCAGCAGCAGGGTGCCAGCATGTTCATGTTGCTGCTGGCCTCACTCCACACCCTGTTGTACCGCTACAGCGGCCAGCAGGATCTGCGCATCGGTGTGCCACTGGCCAACCGGAACCGGGTGGAGACCGAGCGCCTGATCGGCTTCTTCGTCAACACTCAGATCATCAAGGCCGAGCTGCATGGCGAGTTGAACTTTCTCGACCTGCTCGCGCAGGTACGCGCCACCACCTTGCAAGCCCAGCAGCATCAAGAGCTGCCGTTCGAGCAACTGGTGGAAGCCCTGCAGCCGGAACGCAGCCTCAGCTACAACCCGCTATTCCAGGTGATGTACAACCACCAGAGCGCAGGCAAGGGCGCCAGCCAGTCGCTGGGCCAGTTGCCGGGCCTGAGCGTGGAGAGCCTGGAGTGGGAGATCCGTAGCGCCCACCTGGACCTGACCCTGGACACTGTCGAAGGCCCCGAGGGGCTGTCGGCCAAGCTGGTCTACGCCACCGACTTGTTCAGCGAGGCCACCGCCCAGCGTCTGGTGGACCACTGGCTCAACCTGCTGCGAGGCATCGCCGCCAACCCTGCGCAGACCCTGGGCGCGTTGCCGCTGCTCAGTGACGCCGAACAGCGCACCTTGCTGCTCGATGGCCAGCCACAAAGCGATGCCCAGGCGCCGCTGGTACACCAGCGCATTGCCGAGCAGGCGCGGCTCACCCCGGATGCTCCAGCGGTGCTGTGTGGCGATCGCACACTGACTTTCGCCCAGCTCGACCAACAGGCCAACCGCCTGGCCCACGCCCTCGTCGCCCGTGGAGTCTGCCCGGAAAGCCGGGTAGCGGTGGCCTTGCCGCGCAGCGAACACATGATCGTGGCCCTGCTCGCGGTACTCAAGGCCGGCGGGGCCTACGTCCCACTGGATAGCCAATACCCTCGCGAGCGCCTGGCCTACCTGATGGGCGACGCAGGCATTGGCTTGTTGCTTACCGACACCAGTCTGCAAGCGCAACTGCCGTTACCCGAGCAGGTCGCCGTGTTGCTGTTCGACAGCCTCGACCTGAGCGCCTTGCCGCATCAGGCGCCCGAGGTGAACGTCGACCCGCGCAACCTGGCCTATGTGATCTACACCTCCGGCTCCACTGGCCTGCCCAAGGGTGTGGCGGTCAGCCACGGCCCTCTGGCCATGCACTGCCGCGCTATCGGTGAGCGCTACGAGATGCGTACCGACGATTGCGAGCTGCTGTTCATGTCGTTCGCCTTTGACGGTGCCCAGGAGCGCTGGCTCACTGCGCTGACCCACGGCGCGCGCCTGCTGGTGCGCGACGACAGCCTGTGGACCCCGGAGCAGACCTGCTGGCAGATGCACGAACACGGTGTGACCGTGGCGGCGTTCCCGCCGGTGTACCTGCAACAGCTGGCCGAGCATGCTGAGCGCGAGGGCAATCCGCCGGCAGTGCGTGTCTACTGCTTTGGTGGCGACGCGGTGCCCCAGGCCAGTTTCGAACTGGTCAAGCGGGTGCTGCGCCCGCAGTACATCATCAACGGGTACGGCCCCACCGAAACCGTGGTCACGCCGCTAATATGGAAGGCCGCGACCAGCGATGTCTGCGCGGCCGCCTACGCACCGATCGGCACGCGTATTGGCCATCGCCGCACCTGCATTCTCAACCTTGAACTGAACCTGCTGCCGCCGGGCGCCAAGGGGGAGCTGTACCTGGGCGGGGAAGGGCTGGCCCGTGGTTACCTGGACCGGCCTTCGCTAACAGCCGAGCGCTTCGTGCCCGACCCATTCGATGGCCGGGGCGGTCGCCTGTACCGCACCGGCGACCTGGTCAGTCAGCGCCAGGACGGTGTGTTCGACTACCTCGGCCGGATTGACAACCAAGTGAAGATCCGTGGTTTCCGTATCGAGCTCGGTGAGGTCGAAGCCCGTCTGCAAGGGTTGGTCGAGGTTGTCGACGCTGTGGTCGCGGCTCAGGACGGCAACACCGGCAAACAGCTGATCGGCTATGTGATCGCCCAATCTGGCACGGCCCGCGAAGGCCTGGCCGAGCGCCTGCGCGGCCAGCTCAAAGCGCTGCTGCCCGATTACATGGTGCCCACGCACATCCTGTTCGTCGAGCGGTTCCCGGTCACCCCCAACGGCAAGCTCGACCGCAAGGCGTTGCCCAAGCCGGACACCAGCCTGCTGCAACACAGTTACGTGGCGCCGCGCACCGAGTTGGAACAGCGCATCGCCGAGATCTGGCAAACCGTGCTCAAGCTCGAACGCGTCGGCCTGAGCGACAACTTCTTCGAACTGGGCGGCGATTCGATCATCTCCATCCAGGTGGTGAGCCGGGCACGTCAGATCGGTATTCGTTTCACCCCCAAGGACCTGTTCCTGCACCAGACCGTGGAAGGCCTGGCCACGGTGGCCCAGGTCGATGACGGCATCGCCCTGATCGACCAGGGCCCGGTGACCGGCCCGATCACGCTGCTGCCGGTGCAGCAAGCGTTCTTCGCCGAGTCGATGGCCGAGCGCCATCACTGGAACCAGGCAGTGCTGCTGCAACCACAGCAGGCACTGGATGCTGCCGCGCTGGGCCAGGCGTTGGATGCGCTGCTCGAGCACCATGATGCCCTGCGCCTGCGTTTCGTCGAGCAGGACGGTGTGTGGAGTGCCAGCCATGGCGAGACGGGCCCGCGCCCGCAACTGCTGTGGCAGGCCAGCCCGGACTCGTTCGAGGCGCTCTACGCGCTGGCCAACCAGGCCCAGGCCAGCCTTGACCTGGCCAGCAGCGAGCTGGTGCGTGCCGTACTGGCGACCTTGCCCGATGGCAGCCAGCGGCTGTTGTTGGCCGTGCATCACCTGGTGGTCGATGGTGTGTCCTGGCGCATCCTGTTCGAGGACCTGCAAAGCGCCTACCAGCAGATCGTCCAGGGCCAGACCGTGCGCCTGCCGGCCAAGACCAGTGCCTACCAGGCCTGGGCCGCCCAGCTTCAGGCGCATGCCCAGAGCCCGCTTTTGCTGCAGGAGCTCGAAGGCTGGCAACAACGCCTGCGAGGTGCCCCTGAAGGCGTGCCATGCAACAACCCGGCCGCCAGCCAGGAAAAGCGCCACGCCGTGAGCGTGTACACCGTACTCGACAAGGACCTCACCAGCCAGTTGCTGCAACGTGCCCCGGCGGCCTACCGCACCCAGGTCAACGACCTGCTGCTGACCGCTCTGGCCCAGGTGCTGTGCGATTGGAGCGGGCATGGGTCGGCGCTGGTCCAGCTCGAAGGCCATGGCCGCGAAGCTCTGGATGACGCGATTGACCTGACCCGCACCGTTGGCTGGTTCACCAGCGTGTTCCCGGTGCACCTCGCGCCGGCCGCTGACATCGGCAGCTCGATCAAACGCATCAAGGAACAATTGCGCGCAGCGCCCAACAAGGGCCTGGGCTTTGGCGTGCTGCGCTACCTGGCCGGTGCGCACGTGCGGCAGGCCATCGAGGCGTTGCCGGTGCCGCGGGTGACGTTCAACTATCTCGGCCAGTTCGACGGCAGCTTTGATGCCGAGCAGGGGGCACTGTTCACCCCGGCGCAGGAGTCGGCGGGCGAGGAGCAAAGCCCGTCGGCGCCGCTGGGCAACTGGCTGACCGTCAATGGCCGCGTCTATGACGGCGAGTTGAGCCTGAGCTGGACATTCAGTGGCGAACGTTTCGAGCAGGCGGCCATGCAAGCCCTGGCCGATGCTTACGGCGTTGCCCTGCGGCGTGTGGTCGAGCACTGCTGCCAGGCTGACAGCCAGGGCGTGACCCCGTCGGACTTCCCATTGGCCCGCCTGACCCAGGCGCAACTGGACAGCCTCGGCCTAGAGGCCGGCCAGATTGAAGACATCTACCCGCTGTCCCCGATGCAGCAAGGCATGCTGTTCCACAGTCTGTACGAGCAGGGTGACGGGCATTACATCAACCAGTTGTGCCTGGAAGTGCGCGGTCTTGACCCACAGCGTTTCGTGCAGGCCTGGCAGGCCATGCTCGACCGTCACGACATCCTGCGCACCGGCTTTGTCTGGGGCGGGCTGTTTGAGCAACCGGTGCAGGTGGTGCGCAAGCACCTGCAGTTGCCGTACGCCGAACACGACTGGCGCCACAAGGCCGACCAGCAGGCGAGCATGGCCGCATTACTGGTCAGCGAGCGCGAGCGCGGCTTCGATGTCGCACAGGCGCCATTGCTGCGCCTGGTGCTGGTGCGTACCGGCGAGGATTGCTACCAAGTGGTCTACACCAACCACCATGTGCTGATGGACGGCTGGAGCAATTCACAGTTGCTGGGCGAGGTGCTGCAGCACTACGCCGGCCAGCCCGCCCAGCGTCAGCCGGGCCGGTTCCGCGACTACATCGGCTGGCTGCAGCAACGTGACGCGGTGTGCGGCAAGGCCTTCTGGGATGGGCAATTGCGCCACCTGGGCGAGCCGACCCGGCTGGTGCCGGCCATGGCCGCTGGCAAGCTGCCTGGCCTGAGCGGCCACGGCCACTGCTCCCGCCTGCTGGACCAGGCCACCACCCAGCGGCTGGCCGATTTCGCCCGCCAGCAGCGGATCACTCTCAACACCCTGGTGCAGGCTGCCTGGTTGCTGCTGTTGCAGCGTTATACCGGCCTCGACACCGTAGTGTTCGGTGCCACCGTAGCGGGTCGGCCGGCTGAATTGAAGGGCGTCGAGCAACAGGTCGGCTTGTTCATCAACACCCTGCCAGTAATTGCCCCGATTCGTCCGGAGCTACGCCTGGGCGCCTGGCTGCAGGCTCTGCAGAACGACAACCTGGTCCTGCGCGAACACGAGCACACTGCGCTGTTCGATGTGCAACGCTGGGCAGGCCTTGAAGGGCAGGCGCTGTTCGACAACCTGCTGGTGTTCGAGAATTATCCGGTCTCGCAAGCCCTGCGGGAAGGGGCGCCGCAAAGCCTGGAGTTCGGCGATGTCGATGTTCATGAGCAAACCAACTACCCGCTGACCTTGGCGGTGAACCTGGGCCAGACCCTGTCGTTCAATATCAGCTATGACCGCGCCTGCGTCGATGAAGCCGGCGTCGAGCGCCTGCTTGGCCAGATGGCGCGCCTGTTGCTGCAGATGAGCGGCGATGCAGAGCGTGCCTTGGGCGATTTCCAGGTGCTGGAAGCCGACGAGCACGACCGCATCATCCGGCAGTGGAACGCCACCGACATGCGTTACCCCGACGAAGTCGCCGTGCACCGCCTGTTCGAGGGGCACGCCCACGCGCAGCCCGAAGCGATTGCCTTGATCAGTGGTGAGCGCAGCTTGAGCTACAAGGCGCTCAACCAGTGTGCCAACCGCCTGGCTCTCGACCTAGCGAAACGCGGGGTAGGGCCGGATGTGCTGGTCGGCGTGGCTGCCGAGCGCAGCCTGGAAATGGTCATTGCCCTGTTGGCCATTCTCAAGGCCGGCGGCGCCTATGTGCCGCTCGACCCTGAGTACCCGCAGGACCGGCTGGCCTACATGATTGAGGACAGTGGCATCGAATTGCTGCTGACCCAGGCTCACCTGCGTGTCGCGTTGCCGGTGGGTGACGCTGTTCGCATCCTGACTTTGGATGGCTACGCCGAGGTGTTCGATGGCGACCTGCTGACCGATCCGTGCGTCGAGCTCAACCCGGAGAACCTCGCCTACGTCATCTACACCTCGGGCTCCACCGGCAAACCCAAGGGCGCCGGCAACCCGCATCGGGGCCTGAGCAATCGGTTGTACTGGATGCAGCAGGCTTATCCGCTGGCTGCTCACGACTGCGTGCTGCAGAAAACGCCTTTCAGCTTCGACGTATCGGTGTGGGAGTTCTTCTGGCCGCTGATGACCGGCGCACGCCTGGTCATGGCGGCCCCTGGCGATCATCGCGAACCGGCTCGCCTGGTGGCGGTAATCGAAGCGCAGCAGGTCACCACCTTGCACTTCGTGCCGTCCATGCTTCAGGCCTTCATGCAGCACCCCGAACTCTCGGGCTGCGCGAGCCTGCGGCAGATCATGTGCAGTGGCGAAGCATTGCAGGTGGATACCCAGCAGCAGGTGTTCGAGCGCCTGCCGCAGGTGGGATTGTACAACCTCTATGGCCCGACCGAGGCGGCTATCGATGTCACCCACTGGACGTGTCGTGACGAAGGCGCCGATACCGTGCCGATCGGCCAGCCCATCGCCAACCTGGCCACCTATGTGCTCGACGGCGAACTGTCACCGGTGCCGGTCGGCGTCACCGGCGAGCTGTACCTGGCCGGTACCGGCCTTGCCCGTGGCTACCACCGTCGTCCGGCGCTGACCGCCGAACGCTTCTTGGCCAGCCCGTTCGTGCCTGGGACGCGCCTGTACCGTACCGGCGACCTCTGCCGTCAGCGTGCCGATGGGGTGATCGAGTATCTAGGCCGCTCCGACCACCAAGTGAAAATACGCGGCTTGCGCATCGAACTGGGTGAAATCGAGTCGCGCCTACTGGAACAACCGCAGGTTCGCGAGGCCGTGGTGCTTGCCGTTGAACTCAATGGCAGCAAGCGCCTGGTTACCTACCTGGTGCCCACCGACGCCAGCCTGCTGGACGATGTGCCTGCTGCGCAGCAGGCACTGCACCACGAATTGAGCCAGGCGCTGCTGTGCGAGCTGCCGGACTACATGGTGCCGACCCAGACAGTGGTACTGGCGCGCATGCCGCTCAGCCCCAACGGCAAGCTTGACCGCAAGGCCCTGCCGCGGCCGCACACCGGTCCAGGCGCCGTTGCTAGGGTGGCACCGCGCAATGCCTTGGAAGCCAGCCTGGTTCAGATCTGGCAGGACGTGCTGGGGCTGGAGCAGGTGGGTGTTACCGACAACTTCTTTGGCCTAGGCGGTGACTCGATCATCTCCATTCAGTTGGTCAGCCGCGCTCGCCAGGTGGGCATCGTCTTCAGCGCCAAAGATCTGTTCCAGCAACAGACCATCGAGAAGCTGGCACTGTGCTGTGACACCAATGATCGCGCGCCGGCCACACCCGTGCCGGTGGTGCCGTTGCACGGCCTGAACGAAGCGCAAGTGTTGGCCCTGCCGATCGAGCATGCGCGGGTCGAGGCACTTTACAGCCTATCGCCGATGCAGAAGGGCATGCTGTTCCTCGGCCTCAACACCCCGGAGGCCGATCTTTATGTCAACCAGTTGAGCATTCCGGTGCACGGCCTGGATGGCGAGCGCTTCGCTGCCGCTTGGGCCGCCGTCAGCCATCGCCATGCGGTGCTGCGTACCGGTTTCTTGTGGCAGGACCTGGATGAGCCACTGCAGTTCGTCATGGCCGAGCTACCGGTACCGCTGACCTCCTATGACTGGCGCGGCGAACAGAACGTCGAGACGCGGGTGTCAGCGCTGGCCGAGGCCGAACGCCAGCGCGGCTTCGCCCTCGAGGCGCCGCCGTTGCAGCGGCTGGTGCTGGTGCGCACGGGCGAAGACAGCCATCAGCTGATCTGGACCTACCACCACATCCTTATCGACGGCTGGAGCACTTCACAACTGATGGGCGAGGTGCTGGCACACTACGCTGGGCAGACGCTGGAGCCGGTAGTCGCCTATGGCAACTACATCGCCTGGCTGCGTGCCAAGGACGTGAACGCCGCCGAAGGCTTCTGGCGCGGCCAGCTGGCGCGCCTGGACGAGCCGACCTACCTGGTCAACGGCTTCCCGGCGCAACCGGCTGGGCAGGGCCACCATGCGCTGTACACCCGCTTGGACGCCCAGGCCACCGAACAGCTCAAGACCTTCGCCAAGGCCGAGCAGGTCACCCTCAACACCCTGGTGCAAGGTGCATGGCTGTTGCTGCTTAGCCGTTACAGCGGCCAGCGTACCGTGGCCTTCGGGGCGACCATGGCCGGCCGCCCGGCAAGCCTGGTGCACAGCGAGCGCATCCTTGGCCTGTTCATCAACACATTGCCGGTGATCCAGGAAATCGCCCCAGGCCAGTCGGTCGGCCAATGGCTGCGCAGACTGCAGGACTACAACCTGGAAATGCGCGAGCACGAGTACACGCCGCTCAGTGATATCCAGCGCTGGTCGGGCCGCAGTGGTCAGTCGCTATTCGACAGCATAATCGTCTTCGAAAACCAGCCAGTGGACCGCACCCTGCGTGAATGGAGCGGTGAGTCGCTGCGCTTCGGCGACCTGGAAAGCTCCGGTGTGACCAACTTCCCGATGGACCTGATGGTCACCGTCGAAGAAGGCCTGGTGATCGAATACATGTATATGCGCGAGCACTTCAGCGAAGCTGCGGTAGCGTCGATCCGCACCAACATGCAAGGCTTGCTGGCGGTGCTAGCCAGCGACGCGGGCCGCCTGCTCGGCGAGATCGGCCTGCCTGAGGGCCTGGCCCAGCTCGACGCACCCCGCTTGCCAGCGCAGCTGAACGAGCCGACCTTCGTGCCGGTGCACCAGCGCATCGCGCAGCTTGCCCTCAGCCAGGGCGGGTGCCCTGCGGTGCGGGTCGGCGAGCAGGTGCTAAACTTCGCCGAACTCGACGCGCGAGCCAATGCCCTGGCCCACGCGCTGATCGCCCGCGGCGTTGGCCCGGAAATTCGTGTAGGCGTGGCGATGCCGCGCAATGCCGGGCAGGTGATTGCCTTGCTGGCGGTGCTCAAGGCCGGCGCGGGTTATGTGCCGCTGGACAGCAGCTACCCCCGTGAGCGGCTGGAGTACCTCATCCAGGATTCTGGCATCGCCTTGCTGCTGACCGAGTCGCCGCTGCTGTCGCGCTTGCCGGTGCCAGCCACCTTGCAGGTGCTGAGCCTCGACACCCTGGTGCTGGACGACCAGCCGCACACCGCGCCGCTGGTTGAGCTGCATGCTCACAGCCTGGCCTACGTGATCTATACCTCAGGCTCCACCGGCCGACCCAAGGGCGTGGTGGTCAGCCATGGCCCGCTGGCCATGCATTGCCAGGCCATCGGCGAGCTGTACGAGATGAGCCCGCAAGACTGCGAACTGCACTTCATGTCTTTCGCCTTCGACGGTTCCCACGAACGTTGGCTGACCACGCTGACCCACGGCGGCAGCCTGTTGCTGCGCGACGACAGCCTGTGGACGGCGGAGCAGACCTACCAGGCCATGCAACGCTACGACGTGACTGTGGCTGCGTTCCCGCCGGCTTACCTGCAACAGCTGGCCGAACATGCCGAGCAGGCGGGTAACCCGCCTGCAGTGCGGGTCTACTGCTTCGGTGGCGATGCCGTTCCGCAGGCCAGTTACGACCAGGCGCGCCGGGCATTGCAGCCGCGCTACATCATCAACGGCTACGGCCCGACCGAAACGGTGGTGACGCCACTGCTGTGGAAGGCGGCCGAGGGCGAGATGTGCGGTGCGGCGTACGCGCCCATCGGGCGCTGCGTCGGGACGCGGGTTGGGTATGTCCTCGACCAGGACCTCAACCCATTGCCGGTGGGTGCTGCCGGTGAGCTCTACCTGGGCGGTGAGGGCCTGGCACGTGGCTATCTGGACCGCGCCGGGCAAAGCGCCGAGCGCTTCGTGGCCGACCCGTTTGGCGGCCCGGGAGACCGCCTGTATCGCACCGGCGACCTGGTGCGCAAGCGCATCGATGGTATCTATGACTACCTGGGCCGTATCGACAACCAGGTGAAGATTCGCGGCTTCCGCATCGAGCTAGGCGAGATCGAGGCCAGCCTGCGCCAGGCGCCGACCGTAACCGATGCCGTGGTGGTGGCCCGCGAGGGCGGCAGCGGCAAGCAGCTGGTGGCCTATGTAGTGGCGACCAGCAGCCAGGCAACGGGCCTGTGCGAGGGACTTCGTGCGCAACTGCAGCAAAGCCTGCCGGACTACATGGTGCCTGCCCAATGGGTTGTGCTCGATAGCTTACCACTGACCCCCAACGGCAAGGTCGACCGCAAAGCGCTGCCAGCGCCGCAAGCCGTACCCCAGGGTGATGACTTCGTCGCGCCACAGACCGAACTGCAGCGTGCATTAGCCGAGATTTGGCAGGCGGTGCTGAAGGTCGAGCGGGTGGGCCTGACAGATAACTTCTACGACCTAGGCGGCGACTCGATCCTCAGCCTGCAGGTGATCGCCAAGGCGCGTCGTTTGAAAGCGCTGGGGCTGAACCTGAAGCTGCGAGACCTGGTGCAGAAGCCGACCATCGGCCAGCTGACGGGTGTGGATGACAGCGACGCGGTGTCGCCGCTGCTGACGCTCAACCGTGTTGTCGAGCAAGTACCGCCGTTGTTCTGCGTGCATGCGGGGTTTGGCACCGTATTCGACTACGAGCCACTGGCCCGGCGTCTGAATGGTAAGCGTACGCTGATCGCCATCAGCAACCGCATGCTGCTGGACGCGCAGTGGCAGGACGACTCGCTTGAGAGCATGGCGCGGGACTACGTGACCTACCTGCGCCAGAGCCAGCCTCGGGGGCCGTACCACCTGGCCGGCTGGTCGCTGGGCGGGACCCTGGCGCTGCTGATGGCCGCCGAGCTTGAAGCGCAGGGCCAGAAGGTTGCCTTCGTCGGCCTGCTCGACAGCTTCGTACCCTCCGCCAGCTGCAGCGTCGAGGACGACTGGCTGGAGGACTTGCAGTCCTTCTCCCGGGTGATGTTGCCGGGCACCACGGTACCGGCGGTCAACGGGCCGGAAAGCCCTGACGCCATTCGCCGTTTGATGGCGCAGATGGTCGTCGAGCGCGATACCAGTGAGGCTGCCCGTTCGGCCTACGCAGCACTGAGCAGTGACGAACTGGCTAACGTGTTCGTGGTCGCCCGAAAGCTCAAGCAGTTATCAGTGCTGTTGCCGCGCTGCCGCGAAGTGGCGGTCGAACCCGTCAGTTGGTGGGTGCAGGGTCGCGATGCCGGGCGCCGAGCCCTGGCGGACCAGATCGGCCAGCCATTGGCCGGCGATGTGCTGTCATGCGGGCACTTCGAAATTCCGCGTGATGCCTCCCTGCTCGCGGCGCTTGAAAATGCCCTGGATACCCTGACCGTGCCAGTTACCGTCTGCTGACCCTTCCTTAATCTCTCAACCGCCGGTCGTGCCTAGCGCCGACCGGTCTGGAGCATTCGCACCATGTCCCTTAACCCTGATATCGCTGCCTACCTGCAGCTGGTCGAAGCCGGCCGCGCCGAAGGCAAGACCCTGGCCATGCACGCCGCAAGCCCCGAACTGGCCCGCGAAGTGTTCGACCAATCGTCGCTGCTGATGAGCGCGGGAGGCGACGATCTTGAACACATTGAGGAACTGGAGATTCCGGCCCGTGACGGCGCGCTGCTGCCCGCACGGCTGTACAGCGCTCATGGCATCGACCGTGATCGCTTGCAGCCGGGTGTGCTGTACTTCCATGGGGGTGGCTATGTGGTCGGTAGCCTGGACTCCCACGATGCACTGTGCCGCACCCTGGCTGCGTTGTCCGGTTGCGTGGTGCTGTCGGTGGCCTACCGGCTGGCGCCGCAGTGGCGCTTTCCTACCGCGGCGCAGGACGCCCTGGATGCCTGGCAATGGCTACAGGACCAGGGCCCTGGCATCGGCATTGATGCCGGGCGCCTGGCGGTTGCCGGTGACAGTGTCGGTGGCAGCTTGGCCACGGTGGTAGCGAACCACGCGGCGGTGGCGCCGCGCCTGCAGGTAATGATCTACCCGGTCACTGATGCCAGCCGCTGGCACGATTCAGTCCAGCGCTACGCCACCGGACACTTGCTGGAGGCTGACACCTTGGAGTGGTTCTACCAGCATTATCAGCGTAGCGTTGAAGACCGCTCAGACCCAAGATTCTCGCCGTTGCTCGAAACGCCCGAGCGCCTGCGTGTGCCAGCGCTTCTCGTGGTTGCCGAATGCGACCCGCTGTTCGATGAAGGGCGCGCCTATGCCGCGCACCTGCGTGCAGCGGGGGTAGAGGTGGAGGAGCGCATTTACGAAGGCATGGTCCATGACTTCATGCGCATGGATGCATTGGTGGACGAAGCACAAGAGGCGCTGGAAGTGATTGCCGAGGCGTTGCAACGGCGGCTGTAGGAGTCAGCTTGCGGGCGCCCTGCACCCTCTTGTCTGCATCGTCGGCAAGCCGGCTCCTACAGGAGCCGGCTTGCCGACGATGGGGAGGCAGGTGAAGTCAGAACTTGGCGCGCAGCGCCAGGTTAAAGTTGCGCGGCTCGCCGTAGAAGTTCCAGTAGTTTGGGTTGCCCAGGGTCTGGTAGTACTTCTTGTTGAATACGTTATCCAGGTTGTACTGGACTTCGAGGTTCTTGTTGATCTCGTAGATCGCATGCAGGTTGGTCAGGTGGTAGGCGTCCTGCTGGATCTTGTAGGCTTCGCCAACTTCGGTCTGGGTCATCTTGCTTTGGGCGTAGAAGCTGCCGCCCACGCGCAGGTGGTTCAGCGTGCCCGGCAGACGGTAGTCGGTCGCCACTTTGAACAGGTGACGTGGCGAGGCGCCGTTGAAGTCATCGCCCTTCTGCTCGCCGCCGATGTACTTGGACTGGGTGTAGGTATAGCCTGCGGACAGGTTCCAGTCCGGCAGGATCTCACCGTTCATCTCAAGCTCGATCCCCTTGTTGCGCACCTTGTCGGACGCGCGGTAGCACGACCATGGCCTGTCGCAGAAGATCGCCTCCGCACGACCGGTCTGGTCGGCTTGGAACACGGCGATGGAGGTTTGCAGGCGCTTGTCGAAGAACTCGCCTTTCAAACCGATCTCGTAGTTGCTGCCAGTCATCGGCTTGAGCATGCTGCCTTCGAGGGACTGGTTATCTTGAGGCTTGAAGATTTCGGTGTAGCTGGCGTAAGCCGACCAGTTTTCGTTCAGATCCTGAACCAGGCCGGCGTACGGGATGACCTCGCCACTTTTGGAGAAGTGGCCACGGTCACTGTCTTCACGGATTCCATTGGTGTCGGTCAGGGAGTCGAAGCTGTACCAGCTGATGCGGCTGCCGAGAATGAACTTGGTGGTGTCAGTCAGGCTGAAGCGGCTGGCGACATAGATGCCTTTTTGTTCTTGGGTGCGGTTGTATTTCCACTGGTTGGCGTTCAGGCCGGTCGGCTTGGGCGGGTCGAACGCGCCAAGGTTGTTCATGTCGATGATGTAGCGATAGGCAGCATCGCGGCCGCCATGGTAATCGTGATCATCTTTGTTCCAGTTACCGCCGATGATCAGGTCATGCTGGCGCCCGAACAGTTGGAACGGGCCGGTGAAGTACCCGTCGATGCTGGTCTGGGTGTCGTCGTAACGAAACAAGCGCGGGTTCAGGGTAAACAGGTCCGTGTCACCCCCTGGGAAGGTGTAGTTGCCCAGGAAGTCCGACTTGGACCACATTTGGTTGACGGCGACGACGCCTTTCCAGCCATTGTCGAAGGTGTGCTGAATGTCGGCGAATAGCGTGGTGTTGCGCTTGTCCAGATGGTTCCAGTCGCCGGTCAGTGAGGTGGAACGGGAAATCGGGTAGAACTCGCCGTTTTCCTGAGTTGGCAGGCCTGACCAGTCGTAACCGGAGTTACGTTCTTTCTGGTAAGTGAAGCCGAAGGTGGCCAGGGTCGACTCGTTCAGGTCGGCCTCGAGGATGCTGTAGAACAGCTGGTTTTCTTTCTGGGCGGTGTCCAGGTAGCTGTTTGCATTGTTGTACGAAATCACCGAGCGACCCCGCACGGTACCGGCTTCGTTCAGTGGCGAGGACAAATCGACCATGGTCTTGTAGTTGTCCCAGGAACCAACCGAGGTCTCGATCAGGGCCTGAGGCTCGGCAGTGGGGCGCTTGCGGACCATGTTGATGGAGGCCGAAGGGTTGCCCGCGCCTTCCATCAGGCCGGTGGCGCCACGCACGATTTCAATCCGGTCGTAGATATCGGTATTTGGCTTGGAAATGACATCCATCGAGTAGGGGTTGCTGATGTTGGTTGGCACTCCGTCGATCTGCAGGTTGTCCACCGACTGGCCGCGTGCCTGGTAGATCGAGCGCTCGCCGCCATTCTTGACGATGGTGATGCCAGTGGCGTTATTCATGACGTCGTCGAGGGTCTGCATGTTCTGGTCGTCCATGCGCTGACGGGTGACCACGGTCACCGACTGCGGTGTTTCACGCAGGGACATGGGCAGTTTCGTAGCGGTATTGGAGGTACCGGTGGCATAGGAATGGGTGCCTTCGGTGGTGCCGCCCAAGGTAGCGCCGCTGATGTTGGTCGGTGCCAATTCCATGTCGGAACTGTTGCCTTTGCGCAGCAGAATCACCTGCGGGTCGCCCTGCAGGGTGAAGGTCATGCCGGTGCCGCCGAGCAATTTGGCCAGCGCGCGTGCCGGTTCGGTTCGTTGCTTGACGGCCTGGCTGGTGAGGCCGCTGACATCATCGGGGTTAAACAGGATCTGCATATCGGCTTGACTGCCGAAGGTTTGCAGCGCGCTGGCCAGTGATTGGGCCGGGATATCGAAGCTGGCCTCCTGGGCCTGTACCTGGGCCGCGATGGGCAATGCCAGCAGCAGGCCAAAGCGTGACAGAGGCTTGTGACGAAGAGTGCAGCGCATGATCAAGCCGGCAAGGCTCAAGGGCTTATGGACAGGCAACATTTCAAATGCTCATGTAAGTGAACGGCAGAATTTTTGGTTGTTGATAAAAAGACGCATTCGTCGACAATTTCCGGAAAGAACTTGCCGCTGTTTTTTGTCATCTCAGGCCGGTACGGGGGATGAGCTCACTTTGCCGCTATTCATCCTCACCAATTGGTCCGCCACATCGAAGTAGCGGTCGTCGTGGGAGATAACGATGATAGTCTTGCCCAGTCGTTTCAGGTCGGGCAGCAGCTCGGTGTAGAAAATGCGGCGGAAGGTCGGGTCTTGATCCGCTGCCCATTCGTCGAAGACCAGCACAGGGCGTTCTTCGAGCCAGGCGTTGATCAAAGCCAAGCGCTTGCGCTGGCCGGTCGACAGGTCGGTGGTGGTGAAGCTGCCGTCGCGTACGCTGACCTTGTGACCTATTTCCAGCCGTTGCAGGTAGCGGTTGGCGTCGTCGGGGATGTGCAGGTCGCCTTCGACCACGTCGTCGAACAGGTAGTAGTCGGCGAAGATGGTGGTGAACAGCTGGCGGTATTCGTCGCGATTACTGGGGTCGATGGCGTTGCCGTTGAGGCGGATCTCACCTTGGTTCGGGGCGTATAAGCCGAGCAGAAGTTTGATCAGGGTGGTCTTGCCGCAGCCGTTTTCGCCCACGATGAAGATGATGTCGCCTTGCTCGATGCGCAGGTTGACCGGGCCCAGGCGGAACGGCTCGCTGCCTTCAACTGGTGGAAAGGCGTAGCCCACGTTCACCAGTTCCAGGCTGTGCACCGGCGCGGGCTTGGTGTGCTTGGCGTCGAGCAGCAGGTGCGGCTCGGGCGAGGAGAACTGCTCGGACAGCTGGGCGATGCGGGCGAAGGCGACCTTGGCGCGGCTGACGATGGGCAGGGTGCCGATGAGGTGTTCCAGCGGGCCTTTCATGTACAGCAGCACCAGCACGAAGCCGCTCATGACCGTCTTATCGTTGCTGGGCCATAGCGACTGCAGCACCAGGGCCAAGCCAATGACCACGAAGAACAACATCGAACCGAAGGTCTTGGCCACCACGAAGGTGTTGATTGCCTTGATCTGGGTCTTGCAGATGAAGTCGGCGGTGGTCTGTACGCCCTGGCTGAACATGCGGTTGCGGCGCGGGCGGTGGATACGCAGTTCCTTGGCGCCTTCGGCGATGGCGCTGTAGTTTTTCTGCAGAGTGTCTTCGGCTTCCCGCGCGGCGGCAAAGCCACGGCCGCCGCTGGCCTGGGCGACGAACTGGGCGACACTGCCGATAGCGATGGCCACCACCATCAGCAGGAACATCGGCCAGGACAACATGGCTAGGTAACCCAGGCAACCAAGGGTGACGGTCATTGAGATAGCCAACGGAGCGAAGGCGAAGGCGAAGTCGCTGATGGTGTCGACATCGTGGGTAAGCACCGGGATCAGTCGATGGCTGCGGTAGCGTTCGATCTGCTCGATGGGAGCGGCAAGGGTTTTCTCTCCCAGCTCCTTGCGCAGTTTGGCGATGATGTTCTGGCCGACGTAGTTGGTGCCGATGTCGGAACTGATCGAGCAGGCGAGGGCCAGCAGGCACAGGCCGGCGAAGGTGGCGATGGCGGTGCTGGTGATGTTGCCTTCACTGTGCAGGGCGGTATTGATACTCGCGAGCAGGGCGGTGACGCTGAGGCCGCCGACCATGCCCAGGACGATGGAGAGAGCGACGATGGGCCAGAAGGGTCTGAGCAGGGCGAACAGTTCGCTGAGGACGCCGCGGGTTGGCTGAGTCATGGGGCAGGGTTCCGCTTAGGAAGTTGGCTTTGGGCTCCCTGTAGAACGACTGGTGGGCGGGGTAATTTAGCGGGAACCTGGGGGCGCCTTGCGCCCCGTTCGCGACACGAGGCCGCCCTGTGGCCTGCCGTCTGCTAGATATCGCGCACTACACGAAACCCGATCCAGTCGCCGCGCTCGTTGGGATAGAGGTCGTTGCGGTTGGCGGAGCGGGAGAACACAGGGGCTTCACCGTAGTCGTTGCCACGAATGCTCTGGAACTTGCAGTCTTTTTCCACCCAGGGGCTGCCGTCGGTCGGCGCACCGACATAGTTGTCGTGCTTGCAGTCGGCAGTCCATTCGTAGACGTTGCCGTGCATGTCATACACACCAAAGGCGTTGGCCGGGAAGCTGCCCACCGGCGCGGTGTAGCTGTAGCCGTCGGTCGGGCCGTAGGTGTTGGCGTGCTTGGCGATGCTGTACTCCTTGCCCTCATCGAAGGGGAACGGGAACGGGCCGGTGCTGCCAGCGCGGGCGGCATACTCACGGATCGATTCACTGGTCAGCCGGTACTGCTTGCCGGTTTTTTTCGACAGCCAGGCGACGTAGGCCTGGACCTCCTTGAGGTTCATGCAGACGGCCGGGTGTTTGCTGGTGACCTGGTGGTTGCCACCGTAGGTGGGCCGGCCGCCTTGGGTCGACGTGCCGGCCTGGCACAGGCGGCCAGGGCGGTCGTCGCCGCTGGGCATCATGTAGCCGGTGGCCTTGATGAACGCATCCCATTCGCCAAAGGTGATCTGGAAGCGGCTGATGGCGAAGGGTTTGCTGAAGGTGACCTGGTGCACAGGGCCCTCATCGTCCTGGCGACCGACTTCGTCGTCGGGGGAGCCCATCATGAATGAACCGGTTGGCAGCACGACCATCTCGGGGCAACCCTTTGCACAGTCCTTGAAAACAGTGCCGGGCGTGGGTGTTTCGGCTTGCGCCGGCACGGCAACGGAAAGCAGGGCGAGTAAAGTCATTGGGGCGAAGATGCACAGCGGGCCATGTGGGGAAGTAGACAGGGTCGGATTCATGAGGCTTCTCGTTCAAGGTGATCGGAGGTCACAGCTGGGCGCTGAGCAGGGTCATGAAGCGATCAATCTCGGACTCGTCATTGAGCAGGCCCGGTGCGGTACGCACAACCGGGCCGACATCGCGGTACACCGCATCGACGATCGCTTTGCGCTCAAGCAGGGCAGCGGCGACTTTGTCGCTGTCGCGGCCCTTGACGCGGAAGAAGGTGAAGCCTGCGCTGTGCTCGGGAGACAGTGGCGTGACCAGTTCCACCTGCGCGTGTTCGCTGAGGCGTTGCTTGAGATAGCTGTTGAGCTGGTGAATACGCCCTTGGACTTCGGCCTTGCCCAGTTGCAGGTGCAGTTTGAAAGCCTCGTCCAGTGCCCAGCGATGTTCGAAGGCATGGTAGCCGCCAGGGGTGAGGCTGGTGGCGAAGTCGTTGTCCTGTGAGAAGGTTGGGATCAGAGGCGTGATGTTCTTGAGCTGCTCGCTGCGCGCGCAGACGATGCCGGTGCCGCGCGGGCCGAACATCCACTTGTGGGTACCGGCGATGAAATAGTCGCAGTTCATCTGCGGGAAGCTCACATTTTCCACGCCAAAGCCATGTACACCGTCGACGACATAAAGAATGCGATCGGCTTCTGCACGGTCGCGGTTATGCCGGTCGACTACCGCCCCGATGTCGGCCAGGGGCAGCTTCACGCCGCTGCCCGATTGCACCCAGGTCATGCCCAGGATGCGGGTGTTGGGGCGGATGTTGCGGTCGATATTACCGACGATCTCGTCGGTGCTGACTTTGGCCGGAGCCTTGAACAGACGGATTCGACGAACCTGGGTGCCCTGGCGCTGGGTGCGGAAGTCGAGAATCGCTTCGGCAGCAGAATGCTCGTGCTCGGTGGTCAGGATCTCCTGGTCTGGACGCACGTGCAGCCCGCCATAGATGACTGCCAGGCCTTCGGTGGTACTGCCGGTCAGGGCGATCTGGCCGGGACGTGCCTGCAGGTACTTGCCGGCCCATTCGCGCACACGTGCTTCGTGCTGCCAGGGTTCCTGGCGGTCCCAGTCCATTACCAGGCCTGGGTTGCGATCGAGGCTGAAACGGTAGCGGTCGATGGCGTCCTGCACCGGCTTGGGGTGGGATGTGATCAGGAAATTGGAGAGATGCAGGTACGCCGGGTCCTGGTTGAACAGCTGGCGCAATTGCGCCCATCGGTCACCTGCCTTCGGCGCGCTGGCGGGGCTGGCCAAGGCCTGGCCAAGGCTGCTGCCCAAGGGCAGGGCGACGGCAAGCAGGCTGGCGTGTTTGAGGAAGGTGCGGCGGTCGCTCATGGTTGCGCTTACCGGGTTGAGGAGAGGGAAGGGCTGGCGGCTTTTTCCACCTGGGCCCAGACACGCAGGAAATTACCGCCCCAGAGCTTGGCGATATCGGCTTCGGAATAGCCACGCTGGATCAGTTCGGCTGTGACGTTGCGTACTTGGCTGACATCGTCCCAACCCTGCACGCCGCCACCTTCGTTGAAGTCCGAGGCAATGCCGACGTGGTCGATGCCAATCTTGCGCACGGTGTAGTCGATGGCATCGCCCAGGTCCTTGAGGCTGGCCTTGGGCTCTTCATCGAGAATGGCGTAGAGCTGGCTGGCATAGCTGCCGAAGCGTTGCTCGGGCCAGGCAGCGATGATCGGGTCACCTGGCATCAGCGCCATCGCCAGGTTGGGCAGTGGTGGCAGGTCGAACTTGGCGCGCAGCGCGTTGAGCTTGTCCTGGGTCTTTTGCGTGAGCGGCCGCAAGTAGCCGGAGAACCCGACGACCTGCACTACGCCGCCACTTTTCTTGATCAGTTGCAGTTCGCGGTCGCTGAGATTACGTGGAATGTCGACCATGGCCCGCGGCGCCGAGTGCGAGGCGACGATGGGCGCGCGGGTCAGGGCGCTGACCTGCTCCAGGGCCTGGGTGGACATTTGCGAGACATCGATGATCACCCCCAAGTCGTTGAGCCGTTGTACGGCTTGCTTGCCGATAGGTGAGAGGCCGCCCAGGGCATCGGGGGAGTCATTGAAGAACGGCAGCGGGCGCGACGAGTCGGCCCAGTCGTTGTTGCCGATGTAGCTGAAACCGAACATGCGCATGCCCCGTGCTGCCCACTTGTCCAGCAGGTTCAGGTCGTTCCCCAGTGGGTAGGCATTGAGCATGCTGATGAAAATGGCGAACTTCCCTTCGCCGTGCAGACGGCGGAAGTCTTCGGGGGTGTAGGCGATGCCAACCTGGTTGGGGAAATCACGGACGAGGCCGGAGATGATCTTGTAACGCACTTCTTGCTGGTTGCGGGCCTCATCGAGAAAGCCTGCGGTCGGCCGATGCGGTGCGTTGGGGCCATTCCAGATTTCCGGCCAGCCGAAGATGGTCAGTGCCGCGCCCGACAGCCTGCCCTTGGCGGCCTTCGCCAGGTCGAACTGGCCGTCCCCATCCTTGTCGGCTTCCTGGCCATAGGTGCCGAAGTCCATCGGCAGGGTGATATGGCTGTCGAAGGAAATCAGCCGCTCCTGCAATTCATCGGCTTGCTTGATCACTTCGCGCGGAAAGTGGGGCGCAGGGCTCAGCCACTGGCTCCAGGCCAGATAGCCGCCGGCGCCGAGCAGCAGGGCCAGGGGCACGCCGATGTACAAGGTTTTCTTCCAGCGAGGTCTTGTCATTGCCATCTCGATTCAGGTCCGCGAATGCCGGGGGCTTGGGCTATCTGGGAGGGACGAGCAGCATGGGCGGAAATTTACCGGGGCGGGGGTGGGGTATCGCGCCGCCGCTAAATTTTGCCGGGCAACATACGTTCTTGCTGGGATAGCGCCTGCTTCATGGCGGACACGGGAAGGGTAATGACGATTTCTCGACGAGGGTTCATGGCCGGTGTGGCCTTGGCGGGCGCGGCCCTGCCAGCGGCCTACTACGGGCGCCGCGAGCTGACCAGGGAGGAATTTCCGGTGACCCCCGGGGAGGCCAGCGTGGAGCTTGCCGACACCGCCGGTCAGCGCCTGGGTAACCGCTTGCGCGGTATCTGGAGCTTGCGCCTTGAGGGCGCGGATGCCGGGCTGGCAGGTTTGCCCTCCGAGGCGCTGGAACTGTTCATCGACATTGCCGCGCGTGGTCGCGGGGTACGCGGTTGCCTGGACAGCGCGCAACGCCTGCGCAGCGCGCAGCCGCCTCGTTATCAGTTGATAGGTGACTTGATCGAGTCCGAACCCAACCGCCTGTATTGGCGCCTCAAACCCGAGGATGGCAGCCACCCGGGTTACGAGATGGCGATCACGTTCGACGAAGTGTGGGGCGGGTTCGGCAATGCGGGCAGCGAGACCTTGAGTGGGCGCATCGCAGCGCTGGATCGGCCGCTGGCACTGCCGCTGCAGGACAACCGTTTCGTCGCTATTCGCCAGCGCGTCCCCGAGGCGCGCCAGACCATCGCCTTGGAGCCGCCCCTGCTGGCTTGGCTGATTTCGCCGGAGCACCGTCTGTTCCACCAACTCTGGCATGCCTCGCGGGACAAATGGCACAGCTTGCCGGACGACAAGCGCAATGCCTTGCGCGGGCTGGGCTGGCAGCCCGGCCCCCGTGACAAGGAGCGCGATGCCCGAGGGAAGCTCAAGGACCGCAACGGTTCAGGCGAGGACTTCTTCTTCATGCACCGGCACATGCTGGCTGCGGCCCGCGCCTTGCAGCCGCTGCCGTCATGGCAGCGCTTTCCGTTGCCGCAGCCGGAACTCGAGCGCGACCGCCTGGGATTTGCCCGCTATTTCGACAACCTCGACGGCTGTTCGGTGCCGCCGACCTGGTTGGCTCCGGGGGACGACGCGTTCAGCGAGTGGGTAAACGGCATCAAGCGGGCCGAGACGTTCCATGGCAACTTCGCGGTCTGGGAGTCTCAGTACCGCGACCCGCGCTACCTGTCGCGAATGACCTTGGGGCAGTTGGGGTCGGAGATGGAGCTGGGCCTGCACGACTGGCTGCACATGCGCTGGGCGTCGGTGCCGCGCGACCCCTCCAATGGCGCGCCGGTGCCGCTGGCCCGTGAGCTGGACGACTTTGCACCACGTTGGTATGCAGCGGAAAACGACTTTCTGGGCGACCCGTTCTCGTCGCATGTGCATCCGGTGTTCTGGCGTTTCCATGGCTGGATTGATGATCGGCTGGAGGACTGGTTTGCGGCCCACGAGCGTTTCCACCCAGGGGAAGTCAGCCGCTTGCAGGTCAACGGCGTGCCATGGTTCGCACCGGGGCGCTGGGTGGAAGTGGACGATCCGTGGCTGGGGCCGGATACCCATGGTTGCAGCACGGTGCCGGGCCTCAGGCCGGGCAAGTCGGTGGAAATGGATGTCGAGACCATGAAGCTGGCCTTGCGCATCATCTTCAGCGAAGACGAAGGGAAGCTGGCAGGGTTCATGCGCCAGGTGCCGAAGCGGCCATGGTATGCCCGGCACCTGTCGTTGAAGGGGTTGCTGGCCTGACGGTTCGACCATACCGGGGCTGCATGGCAGCCCCTGGGCTTATTCCCCCGTTTGTACTTTCTCTACCTGCCAGCCGCCACCCAGCGCCTTGTACAGCGCCACGCTCCCCTGTAACCGTGCCAGCCGCAACTGGGCCTGCTGATCCTGGGCTTCATACAGGGTGCGTTGGGTCTCCAGCACTGTCAGCAGCGTCTCGGCCCCGGCACCATAACGCTGCTGTGCCAGGTCGAAGGCCAGGCGTGCCTGCTGCACTTCCTCGTCCTGCCACTGCCGTTGGCGGTCGACACCCTGGATGGCATTGAGCGCTTTCTCGACATCGGCAAAACCGGCCAGGATGCTACTACGATATGCCTCCAGCAACTCCTCCTGCTCGGCCTTGGCCAGATCGCGTGAGGCGCGTAGCCGGCCGTTGTTGAATATCGGCGCGACCAGGCCCGCAGTCAGCGTGTAGTAGGGGCTGTCGAAGACATGGGGTAAGGTGCGCGCCCCTGTGCCAAGCTCGGCGCCGAGGGTCAACTTGGGCAGCATGGCCGCCCGTGCCACCTGTACGTTGGCACTGGCCGCTGCCAGTCTTGCTTCGGCTGCGGCGATGTCGGGGCGGCGGGTCAGCAGCTCGCTGGGCATGCCGCTGCCGATGGTAGGCCAGCGCACGGCCTCGATACGTTCATTGCTACCAGGCAGGTTCTGTACCGGGTCGCCAAGCAGGGTGGCCAAGGTCACGCGGTTGTCCTGCCGACGTTGCTCCAGCAACGGCAACTGGCGTTCCTGAGCCGCCACCAGGCTGCGCTGCTGCGCCAGCTCCAGGCGCGTGGCAGAACCAGAACGCTGGCGTGCTTCGACGAGCCCCAGCACATCCCGGGCGTTGCGCAGGTTCAGGTGGGCAATGCGCAGTTGCTCGTCCAGCGCCAACCCTTGCAGGTAGCTGTCGGCCACGGCGCTGACCAGGGTCAGCTCCACTGTCTGGCGGTCGAAACGGCTGGCGTCGAGGCCTAGCCGGGCGCTGTCGCGGGCTGCGCGCAGGCCGCCCCAGAAATCGATCTCGTAGGTCGCGCTCAACTGGGTACCGAACGAGGTACTAGTGCGTTCGTTGCTGCTGGCGTCAAGTTGGTCGCTGCCTTCACCACGCATCAAATGCTGGCGGCTGCCATTCATGCCGAGGGCCAGTTCCGGCAGCAACGGTGCCCCTGCGATCACGGCGCGAGCCTGGGCCTGGCGCACCTTGGCAGTGGCGGCGCCAAGGTCGTGGCTGTTGAGGCGGGCGCGTTCAACCAGGCGGTCCAGTTCGCGACTGGCGAACGCTTGCCACCATTGGGCCTGGGGCGTGACGAGCGAGGGATCACCGGCTTCCCCCTGCCAGGTGCCAGGTGGGGCGATGCCGCTTGCGGGCGGCGCGGGTGTGCTGCAGGCGGCGAGGGCCAGGCTGAGGGTCAACAGGCTGATACGGCTTGGCAATGTCATGGATTATTCGCTGGTAAGGGCTTTGACCGGGTCGAGACGGGCCGCCTTGCGGGCAGGCATGAAGCCGAACACGATGCCGGTCACCACGGCGCAGGCAAAGGCGCCAAGAATGGCGGGCAGGGCGAAGGCCACGGCGACGCCGCCAAGCATCAGGCCTGCGCCGATGCCAAGGGCCAGGACGATGCCGGTGAGGCCGCCGACCATCGACAGCATCACCGCCTCGCTGAGGAACTGGCGAAGGATGTCGCGCTGGCGGGCGCCGGTAGCCATGCGGATGCCGATTTCGCGGGTGCGTTCGCGTACCGTCATGAGCATGATGTTCATCACGCCGATACCGCCGACCAGCAGGGAAATCGCGGCGATGGCACCGAGCATCAGCGACAGGCTGTTCTGCGTGCGCGCCTCGGCCTGGATCAGCGCAGCGTCGTTGGTCAGTTCGAAGTCTTGCTTGCCTTGGTGGCGCTGGCGCATCAGGTGGTCGATGGCCGCCTCGGTCTCGGCCACCCGGGCCGAGTCGCGGGCGGCAATGATCACGTACTCCGGGTCCTGGGTGCCGAACAGGCGAATGGACGCTGCCGAGTAGGGCACCACGATACGTTCGTCACTGTTCTGGTCGCCGGAGCTGGCGCCCTTTTCAGCCAGCACGCCGACGATCTGGAAGGGCACGTTGCCGAGCAGCAGGTACTGGCCGATCGGGTCGCTGCCGGGTTCGAGCAGCTTGTCGCGTACCTTCTGGCCAATGACCGCCACGGCGGCGCCGGTGCGTTCGTCGCTATCGCTGAAGAAGCTGCCCCGCACTACCGGCCAGTTGAGAATGTGGGGGAACTCGATGTTGTTGCCGCCCACGTAGAATTTCTGGTTGTTGTTACCGTGGCGCACCATCACGTCGTTTCCGATGACCGGCATGACCCGGGTGACCTGGGGCAGTTGCGCAATGGCTGCGACATCGTCGAGGGTAACTATCCCCGCGGGCTCGCGCAGCGTGGCATGGCGGCCATTGAGGTAAAGGATGTTCGAACCGAAGGCGGCCATCTGTGCCATGACCTGGCGCTTGCTGCCTTCGCCCACGGCCAACATGACCACCACCGAAGCGACGCCGATGACGATGCCAAGCAGGGTCAGGGCGGTGCGGAACCGATTGATCCACATCACCCGCCAGGCCGCCTGCAGGGCTTCCAGCAACTCACCTTTCCAGGCACCGCGCAGGGTTGCGCCGTGGCCCAGGCGCTGGCGCAGTGTGTCGGCCTGCAGCCCTTTTGGCGTTTCGGGGCTGGGCAGCCCGGCTGCCGAGTCGCTGATGATCAGGCCATCGCGAATCTCGATAACCCGCTGCGCACGCGCCGCCACTTCGCGGTCGTGGGTGATCAGGATGATCACATGGCCTTGGCTGGCCAGTTCGTCGAGCAGCGCCATTACCTCGGTGCCGCTGTGGCTGTCCAGGGCACCGGTGGGTTCGTCGGCAAGGATGATGTGGCCGCCGTTCATCAACGCCCGGGCAATCGACACTCGCTGTTGCTGGCCGCCGGACAGCTGGTGCGGGCGATTGCCGGTGCGGCTGGCCAAGCCCAGGCGAGTGAGCAGGGCGGCCGCGCGGGCGTGGCGTTCGCTGGCGGGGGTGCCAGCATAAATGGCTGGCATCTCGACGTTTTCCTGGGCCGAGCCGGAAGGAATCAGGTGGTAGCCCTGGAACACGAAGCCGAACGCTTCGCGGCGTAACCAGGCCAGTTCGTCACTGCCCAGTTCGGCCACGTCCTTGCCAGCGAAGCGATAGCTGCCGGAGGAGGGGCGGTCCAGGCAGCCAAGGATGTTCATCAGGGTCGACTTGCCGGAGCCCGAGGCGCCGACAATGGCGAGGAATTCGCCGGGGTGCACGGTCAGGCTGATGCCGCGCAGCACGTCGACTCTCGGGGTGTCGAGGCCGCCATAGACTTTGCGGATATCGTTGAGCTCGATCAGGGGAACAGGCATTCAACCTCCGCTGGCGGCAGGCGCGCCGATGACAAGGCGTTCGCCTTCGCTGACGCCGTCCAGAATCTGTACCCGCAGGCGGTCACTGAGCCCAGTGCGCACCTTGCGCGCTTCGACTTTGCCGTCGCGGGTGAGCACCTGTGCCAGGCGCAGGCCGTCGCCGTTGCTGTCGTCGAGGGCCGCCAGCGGTGCGGTCAGGACCTGGCTGGCCTGGCCGGCGACGAAGAATACCTGGGTGGTCATCTCGGCCATCAGGGCGCCATCCGGGTTGTCCACATCGAGCAGCACGGTGTACTGGACCACTTGGGCACCCGTGGTCCCGGCGGTGGCGCTGACTGGGCTGCCGCCGCCCTGACTTGACTGTTCCAGCGGTTTGGGCGGGATCGGCAGAATCTGCCGCACGGTGCTGGTCCAGCGGCGCTTGCCGCCGGAGAGGGTGGTGAAGTAGGCCATCATGCCGGGCTGGACCTTGCCAATGTCGGCTTCGGAAACCTGCGCCCAGACGGTCATCGGTGAAAGCCTGGCGATGCGCAGTATTAGCGGGGTCTGTTGCTGGGCATTGAGGGTCTGGCCTTCACGGGCATCCACGGCCACTACGGTGCCGTCCATGGGTGCATAGATGCGCGTGTAGCCCAGTTCGGCCTGGTCGCTGCGCAGGCTGGCCTGGGCCTGAAGGATCTGCGCCTGGTACATGTCGATGCGCGCCTGGGTGACCTTGAGCTGGGCATCGGCGGTCTGCAGGTCTTGCTCGCGGGTGGCGCCGGCGGCGGCCAAGTCGCGCTGGCGCTTGAGCTGCTGCTGGGCCAGGCGATACTGGGCGCGCTGTTCGGCCAGCTGGGCTTTGAGATTTTCGATCGAATAGCGGCCGGCATCGAGCCTGGCCTGCTGGGTGGAAGGGTCGATTTCCACCAGCAACTGGCCTTGGCGAACCTGGTCGCCCGCTTCTACATGCAGGCGACGTATCTGCCCGGAGGCCTGTGCGCCAACGTCCACATAGCGGCGTGGTTGCAGCGTGCCGAGTGCCGTTACACTGCTTTCGATGTCGGCGCGGGTAACAGCGACCGTGTTGACCGGCTGATTGTCGAAGGGCAGGGCCTTCCAGGCCAGCAGGCTGCCCAGGCCAAGCAGGCCCAGGCCACCGAGGAAGAGGCGGCGGCGAGTGTTGGATGAGCGTGTCATGCGGGCTTCCAGCCAGGGATGTTGGCTACACGCGGCTAAATGCGGCGCGCAGGGAGGTCCCAGTGAGACGAAGTTGGGGGAGCAGGATTTACCCGGTTAAGTGGAGGGAGGCTGTGTTGCTGAGAATAATTATAATTTGTAAGATTGCACGCTGATATCACATTTTCCCTCGACCTTGCCGTTGGCCAGGCAGGGCGGCGCCAGGTGTCGTTGTGGAACATTATTACCGTGAATTGGTGAGCTTCCTTTGCGCACGTCTTGGTAGTCGCCAGGCGGCAGAGGACGTTGCCCACGATGCATACCTGCGGGTACTGGAGCGCACCGACCCCGAGCGCATTGAGCACCCACGCGCGTTTCTGTACCGCACAGCACTCAACCTGGTAGTCGACCGTCATCGGAGGCATCAGGTGCGCCAGGCCGAACCGTTGGACGTGCTGGACAACGACGAGCGCTGGCACAGTCCTGCACTGACCCATGGCATGCAGCTCGATCAGCGCCTAGCATTGATGCAGCGTGCGCTGGATGAGTTGAGCAAGCCCTGCCGCGACAGCTTCCTGCTGCGCAAGCTCGAAGGGCTGTCCCACCAACAGATCGCTGAAAGCCTGGGCATCTCGCGCAGCCTGGTGGAAAAGCACATTGTCAACGCCATGAAGCACTGCCGGGTGCGCATGCGCCAGTGGGATTGCTGAACGCCGGGTTAGAGGCAAATGTAAATTCCAACAGCCAATCACTTGATTTATGCAGCTTTCCCGGCTTCTATCAAAGAAGACCGCTGTTAGGTATGGCCCTCGCAGTAGCCGTGATTGGCGCAGTAGGTCTGGAATGCAACCATTACCCCCTTGCCCCAGGCCCGATCATGGCAAACAAGTCCCTGCGCATCCTCATCGCCGACGCCCACCCGTACCAGCGCCTGCAACTGGAACGCTTGCTCAACGGCATGGGCTATTACCGCATTGCCCCGGTCGAGCATTTTGGAGAGTTGCAGCGCCTGGTGCAGTGCGCCTTGCAGCCGTTCCACCTGCTGTTGGGCAACATCGAACTGGCCAGCCACGCCGGTGTGGACCTGGCGCGGTTCTGCCGGGTGAGCACGCAGATCCAGCACGCCTTGCTCTACCACTCCACCCAGATGAAAGTGCCGGCTGTGCCCCAGGCCGAACGCCAGGCCATCAACCTGAGCCTGCCCCAGGTGCCGGACAACGAGGCGCTGTTGTCATTCATGTCGATCATCGACGCGCCCCAGGTGGTGGGCACACTCAGGTTGCCGGGTGGCGTGCCGGCGCCGGTGGGCAGACCGCTGGGCAATTTCGCGCAGACGGTGTTCCATCGCTGAAGCCGGCAAGGGCAGGGCAACGGGGCCGCTATTTGGTATCCTCCAGCCCTTCATCCTGTTGCGAAACCTGCCATGACTGCCCTTTATACCGCTCGCCCACCCCGGTTCACCCGCGGCGACCACCGGACCCTTGGCCTGGCTGCGTTGGGCGGCGCGTTGGAAATCTACGATTTCATCATCTTCGTGTTCTTTGCCCTGACCCTCAGCCAGCTTTTCTTTCCCCCTGAAATGCCCGAGTGGCTGCGCCTGCTGCAAAGCTTCGGCATTTTTGTCACGGGTTACCTGGCGCGGCCGCTGGGCGGCATTCTGATGGCGCATTTTGCTGATCATCTGGGGCGCAAGAAGGTGTTCAGCCTGAGCATCCTGATGATGGCCCTGCCGTGCCTGCTGATCGGCGTGATGCCCACCTATGCCGATATCGGCTATGCGGCGCCATTGCTGCTGCTGGCCCTGCGCATTCTGCAAGGGGCGGCGGTGGGCGGCGAAGTGCCCAGTGCGTGGACGTTCGTTGCCGAACATGCGCCCGCGGGCCGGCGCGGTTATGCCCTGGGCTTCCTGCAGGCGGGGCTGACCTTCGGCTACTTGCTGGGGGCGCTGACGGCGACGCTGCTGGCGCAGGTGTTCACAGCTGAAGAGATTCTTGCTTACGCCTGGCGCTACCCGTTTCTGCTGGGCGGTGTGTTTGGCGTGGTCGGCGTGTGGCTGCGCCGCTGGCTGAGCGAGACACCGGTGTTTCTGGCCCTGCGGGCGCGCCAGGCGCAGCCAGTAAGGTTCCCGCTGCGGCGGGTACTGGGTGAGCACCGGCAGGCGTTGATCCCCGCGGCGTTGCTCACCTGCGTACTGACGTCCGCAGTGGTGGTACTGGTGGTGATTACGCCGACAGTGATGCAGCAGCGGTTCGGCATGACGGCCGGGCACACCTTTGCCCTGAGCAGCGTGGGTATCGTCTTCCTCAATGTGGGGTGCGTGCTGGCCGGCCTGCTGGTCGACCGGGTGGGGGCCTGGCGTGCCTTGATGGTCTACAGCCTGGTGCTGCCTTTGGGCATCGGCGCTTTGTACGCCAGCCTGGTGGGGCAGTGGGGCGTGACCTGGCTGGCCTATGGGCTGGCGGGCCTTGGTTGCGGGGTTGTGGGGGTGGTCCCGTCGGTGATGGTGGGGTTGTTCCCGGCTGAGATACGCGTGTCGGGCATTTCGTTTACCTACAACGTGGCGTATGCGTTGTGGGCCAGTACCACGCCCCTGGCCTTGATCGCGCTGATGCCGTGGAGCCCATGGGTGTGTGTAGGGTTCTGCGCCGTAATGGGGGCGGTGGGGCTGCTGACGGCGTTGTATTTTGGGGCGCGTGAGCCGCTGGCGTTCGCCGCGGAACCCAAGCCCGTCTTGTGTGGCGCTCGATCAGGCAGGCGCTGAACGCTCACCTGTGCACATAAAAAAACCGGCTCCCAAGAGCCGGTTTTTTTCACCCCAAGAACGTTACATGTTCGGGTAGTTGGGGCCGCCTGCACCCTCAGGGGTGACCCAGGTGATGTTCTGGGCCGGGTCCTTGATGTCGCAGGTTTTGCAGTGCACGCAGTTCTGCGCGTTGATCTGGAAGCGCTTGCTGCCGTCTTCCTGGGTGACCACCTCATACACGCCGGCCGGGCAGTAACGCTGGGCAGGTTCATCGTACAACGGCAGGTTGCTGGCGATCGGTACGCTCGGGTCGGTCAGCTTCAGGTGGCAGGGTTGCTCCTCTTCGTGGTTGGTGCTGGAGAGGAACACCGAGCTGAGCTTGTCGAAGCTCAGCTTGCCATCGGGTTTCGGGTACTCGATTTTTTGCGAATCGGCTGCAAGCTTCAGGCAGGCGTAGTCCGGCTTGGTATCACGCAGGGTGAACGGCAGCTTGCCGGCGAACCAGTTCTGGTCGACGTAGTTGAAGGCAGCGCCCAGCAGGGGGCCGAACTTGTGCATGGCAGGGCCGAAGTTGCGGCTGGCGAACAGTTCTTCGTACAGCCAGCTGGCCTTGAAGGCGCTGACGTAGCCATTGAGCTGGTCGCCACCCTCGCTGCCGGCCAGCAAGGCGTCGGCCACCGCTTCGGCGGCAAGCATGCCGGACTTCATCGCGGTGTGGCTGCCCTTGATCTTGGCCACGTTCATGGTGCCCAGGTCGCAGCCGATCAAGGCGCCGCCGTTGAAGACCATTTTCGGCAGCGAGTTTAGGCCACCCTTGGCCAGGGCGCGGGCGCCGTAGCTGATGCGCTTGCCGCCTTCAAGGTACTGGCTGATGACCGGGTGATGCTTGAGGCGCTGGAACTCGTCGAACGGGGACAGGTACGGGTTGGCGTAGGACAGGTCAACGATGAGCCCGACCACCACCTGGTTGTTTTCCAGGTGATAGAGGAACGAGCCACCGGTGTTGTCCTTGGCCATTACATCCAGCGGCCAGCCGGCGGTGTGTACCACCAGGCCCTGCTCATGCTTGGCGGGGTCGATTTCCCACAGCTCTTTCAGGCCGATGCCGTAATGCTGCACGTCCGACGCGTTGTCCAGGTCGAAGCGCTTGATCAGTTGCTTGCCGATATGGCCGCGGCAGCCCTCGGCGAACAGCGTGTACTTGGCGCGCAGTTCCATGCCAGGGGTGTACAGGCCGTCCTTGGGCTGGCCTTCACGGTCAACGCCCAGGTCGCCGGTGACGATGCCACGCACCACGCCGTTTTCGTCGAACAGCGCCTCCTGGGCGGCGAACCCCGGGTAGATCTCCACACCCAGGTTCTCCGCCTGCTGGGCCAGCCAGCGGCACAGGTTGCCCAGGGAGATGATGTAGTTGCCATGGTTGTGCATGGTCTTGGGCACGAACAGGTCTGGCACCTTGGTCGAGCTGCCCGCATCCTTGAGCACATAGATGTCGTCGCGCTTGACTTCGGTATTGAGCGGCGCGCCCATGGCTTTCCAGTCCGGGAAAAGCTCGTTCAGGGCGCGGGGTTCGAACACGGCACCGGAGAGAATATGGGCGCCGACCTCGGAGCCTTTTTCCACCACGCAGACGCTGATTTCGCTACCGGCTTCGGCGGCCTTCTGCTTCAGGCGGCAGGCGGCGGACAGGCCTGCCGGGCCAGCGCCGACGATGACCACGTCGAATTCCATGTATTCGCGTTCCACTGGTTCTCTCCTACTCATCAAGGCGGGTGTGTTGCTTGGTCTTATGGGTGCATAGGGCATTTGCTGTAGTGGTGGCAACCGCGCAGCGGTAGCCGGGCAAATGGCGGACTACACCGTTTTGTCTTGGTCGCGCATTATATCTACACCACTTGGCGGGTCCAATACAAACGTTTGTTTGAATTTGCCGCAGGCCAGTAAAATCACAGGTAAGCGGCTGGAAGGTGACCGGTTTGCCGTATTGACCGGATTAGGTGTTACGGTCAAGATACGAGCGGTTTTACGTTCGCCGTAGGCTTGCAGCCGGGCGCAGGTACACCTCTAAAAACCAGGTGTGGAGCAGGGTTTTCAGACTTTGGCGCGGTTTGTAGTGCAGTTTACACACCACGACAGAAAATGACCCGCGCGTATTTGCCGCAGCGGTCCGCATACGACTGTTTGGTCACGCTGAAGAAGCTGCCCCCAGGTACGTTTTTAGAGGTGCCCTTGTACCCACGCGCATCGCCGGGCTCAGCCCCAGGCGACTATCTATTCACCGGAGAGTAACGAGGAATCCATGAAGGTTCTTGTAGCTGTCAAACGAGTGGTCGACTACAACGTCAAGGTTCGCGTCAAGGCGGACAACTCCGGCGTCGACCTCGCCAACGTCAAGATGTCCATGAACCCCTTCTGCGAAATTGCCGTGGAAGAAGCCGTCCGCCTGAAGGAAAAGGGCGTTGCGACCGAGATCGTCGTCGTCTCCGTCGGCCCGACCACTGCCCAGGAGCAGCTGCGTACTGCCCTGGCACTGGGTGCTGACCGCGCCATCCTGGTGGAAGCTGCTGACGAGCTGAACTCCCTGGCTGTGGCCAAGGCGCTCAAGGCCGTTGTCGACAAGGAGCAGCCACAGTTGGTTATCCTTGGCAAGCAGGCCATCGACAGCGACAACAACCAGACTGGCCAGATGCTGGCGGCGCTCACCGGCTACGCCCAGGGCACCTTCGCTTCCAAAGTGGAAGTGGCGGGCGACAAGCTGAACGTCACCCGTGAAATCGATGGCGGCCTGCAGACCGTATCGCTGAACCTGCCAGCCATTGTCACCACCGACCTGCGCTTGAACGAGCCGCGCTATGCGTCGCTGCCCAACATCATGAAGGCCAAGAAAAAGCCACTGGAAACCGTCACGCCCGACGCCCTGGGCGTTTCCCTCGCCTCCACCAACAAGACCCTGAAGGTTGAAGCCCCGGCTGCCCGCAGCGCCGGCATCAAGGTCAAATCGGTGGCCGAACTGGTCGAGAAGCTGAAGAACGAAGCGAAGGTAATCTAAATGACTATCCTGGTTGTCGCTGAATACGAAAACGGTGCCGTAGCCCCGTCCACCCTGAACACTGTCGCTGCAGCCGCCAAGATTGGTGGTGATGTGCATGTGCTGGTCGCAGGCCAGAACGTCGGCGGCGTTGCCGAGTCCGCTGCCAAGATCGCTGGCGTTGCCAAGGTTCTGGTTGCTGATAACGCAGCCTACGCCCACGTCCTGCCGGAAAACGTCTCGCCGCTGATCGTCGACCTGGCCAAGGGCTACAGCCACGTGCTGGCACCTGCCACCACCAACGGCAAGAACATCCTGCCACGCGTTGCCGCGTTGCTGGACGTCGACCAGATCTCCGAGATCATCTCGGTCGAATCCGCCGACACCTTCAAGCGCCCGATCTACGCCGGCAACGCCATTGCCACCGTGCAGTCGAGTGCCGCAATCAAGGTCATCACCGTACGTACCACCGGCTTTGACGCCGTGGCTGCCGAAGGTGGCTCCGCTGCTGTTGAAGCTGTTGGCGCTGCGCACAACGCTGGTATCTCCACCTTCGTTGGTGAAGAGCTGGCCAAGTCCGACCGCCCTGAGCTGACTGCAGCCAAGATCGTCGTGTCTGGCGGCCGTGGCATGGGCAACGGTGACAACTTCAGCCACCTGTACAGCCTTGCCGACAAGCTGGGCGCTGCCGTGGGTGCCTCGCGCGCCGCGGTCGATGCGGGCTTTGTGCCTAACGATATGCAGGTCGGCCAGACCGGCAAGATCGTCGCGCCGCAGCTGTACATCGCCGTCGGTATTTCGGGTGCCATCCAGCACTTGGCCGGTATGAAGGACTCCAAGGTGATCGTTGCGATCAACAAGGACGAAGAGGCGCCCATCTTCCAGGTGGCCGATTACGGCCTGGTCGCGGACCTGTTCGAAGCCGTGCCGGAGCTGGAAAAGCTGGTCTGATCCGCTGGCTTCACTTATAAAGAACCCGGCCCCGTTGAGGGGCCGGGTTTTTTTATGGGTTGAGGAGTAACGGATGATACGGCGGTGGAAGGGCAGGTGGCTGGCCTGCATGGCGGCACTGATAACGCCGCTGGCCATGGCGGCTGGCAAGTGCGAGCGCCTGGTGGCGACCGGCAGCCCTGATGCGCCGCCTTATTCGTGGCAGGACCCGAAAGACCCCCGGCACCTGATCGGCACCAACGTCGACCTGCTGCGCCAGGTGGCCGGTGAGCTGGGGGTGAAGGTGGAAGTGCTGAGTGCGGGCCGTCGCGATCAGGCCTTGGAAGAGGTGCGCAGCGGGCGCATGGACCTGCTGCTTGACGCGCCCATGCAAGTGGAGCAACTGACGGCGCTGGACTACATTCACCCGCCACTGCAGCTCAACGAATACCTGGTGTGGACGCGCCATGACGCCGAGCTCACCTTCGACGGCCCCGCTGACCTGGCCAAGTATCAGGGCAGTTTGTCGGAGCGGGCCCGCCTCACACCTGCTTTCAGTGCGTTCGCCAAGGCCCAGTTGCGGCTGGTGCCCGCTCAGAACCTTACCCAGGCTTTCCAGAAGCTGGTGCTTGGCCAGGTCGACTATGTGCTGGCCGGTCGTTACTCCGGCATGGCCATGGCCCAGGGGCTGGGCATGAGCAACCACCTGATTGCACGGGGCCTGCCGGTGGACAGGCCTGGCCTGTACCTGGCGCTTTCGCACAATTCTGCCTGCAATGACAGCTGGTTACGTGGGCAATTGGCGAAAAAACTGACAGAATTGCCGATCTCCGGTAAGTCCGACGCTGTGCTGCAGGCCAACCTCGAGCGCTGGAAAGCGCAATTGCAGGTGCCTGCGGACGCCCCCAAACACTAGGAAGATCGCGTGAGAACCCAAGCATTCATCCTCGCCATGGCCGTGTTGGGCCTGGCTGGCTGCGCCAATGATCCGGCCCCTGAAGAACAGATGCGCCTTTCCGAAAAGGCGCTGGAACAGGCCAAGGCCGTGGGCGCTACTGACCAGGTCGAATCCCTGAAGCTGGCTGAAGACAAGCTGGGCCGAGCCCGCACCAACATGCTCACCCAGGACTTCCGTGACGCGCGCATGCGCGCCGAGCAAGCCGAGCTGGATGCCAGGCTGGCCGAAGCACAGGTGCTCAACGTCAAGAGCGATGAACAGCTGCAGTTGTTGCAGACTCGGGTGAAGCGCTTGCGCAAACAGCTGGAGGTGCAGCCATGATCGCTCGCAAGCCATTGGCCACGTTGGCGCTGCTGATGCTGGCGGCAGGGCTTACCGGGTGCGCCAGCCAGCGCAGTGCTTCTGCGCTGGACGAGGCGACCGTGGCATTCCAGCAGGTCAAGGACGATTCCGATGTGCTGCGCAGCGCCCCGCGTGATGTGATCCGTGCGGGTGAGTCGCTGGCCCGCGCCGAGCGCTTGTCCACGTACATCGGCAGTGGCTCGGACGTGCGCCATTACGCCTACCTGAGCCAGCGCTACAGCCAGATCGCCCGCGAGCACACCAAACTGGCGTTGAACCAGGAGCGCCTGGCCAAGCTTGACCTGGAGCGCCAGCGTCTGCAGTTGGCATTGCGCGAGGCCAAGTTGGCCAGTGTGCAGCAGCAGGGCCAATGGGTGGAGTCGCAGATCGCCGCACTGGCCTCGGAGCAGGGTGACCGTGGCTTGGTGTTGACGCTGGGCGATGTGCTGTTCGACACGGGCAGTGCCGACCTGCGCAATTCCGCCAGCCGCACGGTGCTCAAGCTGGTGCAGTTCCTCCAGCTCAACCCGCGCCGCGTCGTGCGCATCGAGGGCTACACCGACAGCACGGGTACGCCCGAAGAAAACCTCAAACTTTCCCGCGACCGCGCCCAGGCCGTGGCAGATATGCTTGCCGACCTTGGTATTGATGAAAAGCGCCTGCTGGTGGAAGGCTACGGTGACCAGTACCCCGTTGAGGTGAACGCGTCGGAGCGGGGCAGGGCGCAGAACCGCCGTGTGGAGATCGTGTTTTCTGACGACAAGGGCAAGCTGGCGCCGGCGCGCTAATTGAGCTTGTAAAGGGTTGCAGAGCAGCCCTCCCGGTCATGACGAGCAGCTGGCAGCGCTCATCCGATCTCAGCTTGGGCTCACTCGCCCCAACAAGCTGTATTGTCGATTAAGTTGCATTCTGTCCCCGTACACTTTGCAACTGTTACGGTATCCTCTACCGTCAGTCGTACAAGAACAATGAGCGTGTTGCCATGACCAACCTGCTGCTGTACCAGCGTATCGCCCAGCAACTGGCCGAAGACATCCGCCGTGGTGTGTACCAGCCGGGCGAGCGTGTGCCTTCGGTGCGCAAGATGAGCGCCCAGTTGAATGTCAGCCATGCCACGGTGCTGCAGGCCTACGCCAACCTCGAAGACCAGGGCTTGATCCGTGCGCGGCCGCAGTCTGGCTACTATGTGCACCAGACCCCGGCCCTGACTGCGCAGACCCCGGACATTGCCCGGGTGGAGCGCCCAGGGTTGGTCACCCGCGCCAGTATCATCCAGCAGGTGCTGGCCGAGGCGCGTCGTGATGGCGTGTTTCCGTTCGGTGCTGCCGTACCCCATGTCGATTATTTGCCGGTGCGGGCATTGCACCAGCAGATTGCCAAGGTCACCCGCTTCCACAGCCCGCGTGCGTTCAGCTACATGTTCAGCCCAGGTTTCGAGCCGTTGCGCCGGCAAATTGCCATTCGCATGCGCGATGCGGGTGTGCTGGTCGACCCGCGTGAGGTCATCGTCACGCACGGTTGCGTAGACGCCCTGCAAATGTCCCTGCGTGTGCTGACACGGCCAGGTGACCTGATTGCCGCCGAATCGCCCACGTACTACGGTTTGCTGCAGTTGGCTGACCTGCTGGGCCTGAAAGTGATCGAAATACCCAGTGATCCGTCCACCGGCATCAGCCTGGAGGCCTTGCAACTGGCCGCCAACCAGTGGTCGATCAAGGCGCTGGTGCTCACTGCGCGGCTGAGTAACCCACTGGGTGGCACCGTGCCGGAAGAGCGACAAAAGCAGTTGCTGCGCCTGGCGTCGGATTTCGATATCCAGATCATCGAAGACGATATCTATGGCGAGCTGATGTTCGATCAGGGCAAGGCCAAGGCGCTCAAAGCCTATGATCGGCTTGACCGGGTGATCTACTGCTCAAGCTTCTCCAAGACCTTGTCCCCCGGCGTGCGCGTTGGCTGGATGATTGCCGGGCGTTACCAGGACGAAATCCAGCGGCTGCAGACCTTTACCACGCACTCGGCCTGCAGCGTCACGCAGATGGCTGTGGCCGCCTACCTGGAGAACGGTGGCTATGACCGGCACCTGCGGTTCATTCGTCAGGAGTACCGCAAGAACCTCAGTGCCTATCAGCTGGCGGTGCAGCAGCATTTCCCCGAAGGCACCCAGATGACGCGGCCCACCGGTGGCTTCATTTTGTGGGTAAGCCTGCCTGGGCGGGTAAACACCCAAGACCTGCACGTACGTGCGCTGGAGCAGGGGATCAGCATTGCACCGGGGCTCATCTTCAGTAATACCGAGCAGTTCAACCACTGCATTCGGCTAAACTGCGGCATCCCATGGAACAAGGAAGCCGAGCGAGCAGTCATCACACTGGGCCTGCTGGCACAACAATTGTGCAGGGAGCCGGCAACCACACTTTTGTAAGGCTTGTCAGGCGGCTGCGGAACAGGGAGCATACGCATTTACCATGTCGGTCTGTCCATTTGCCATGATTGCATTGCGCCGTTTTTTCCTGGTTTTCTGCCTTGCACCGTTGTGCTGGCCTGCTGGTGTGGTGCTGGCTGCCCAGCCGGCTGCCCAGGCGCAGGCTGGCAAGGCCCAGGCGCCGTCCAAGGCGGTGAAAAAACAGGCTGTGCGCAAGCCCGCCAGTAAGAAGGCCAGGCAGGCCAAAACCGTGGCCAAGCCGCTGCCCAAGGCCAACCTCGACCTGAGCCTGCCTGCCGAGATGGTGGAGAACCTGACGCCCAACGTGGGCACCAACCCCTCGCCGATCAAGAAGCGCAAGCCTTTGCTACCGCCCATGTTCGCTGAAAAGCCCGAAGCCGACAGCCCGTTCCAGCTCAATGGCCGCTTGATCAGCAACGAGATGCAGTTGCAGCTGCGCAACGACAGCCGTCGGGATGTGGAAGGTGCGGCCATCGACTTCCAGTACCGCCAGTAAGCTCTGCTGACTGCCCGGTCACTGCAGATTTCATCAAGCCAGCAATTTCAAACGTGCGTTTGAGCCGCTAGTATCCAGGGGTGATCGCCCCGTTGTGTGCCATGGAGTTCTGATTGTGTTGCAAGCCATGACCTGTCGTGAGGGCTGCGGTGCCTGCTGCATCGCGCCCTCCATCACCTCCGCCATGCCGCGCATGCCTGACGGCAAGCCCGCTGGCCAGCGTTGCCTGCACCTGACGGCTGCAAACCTCTGCGACTTGTTCGGCAAGCCCGAGCGGCCAGCGGTGTGCGGCGGTTTCAAGGCTGACCCTGAGGTGTGTGGCCGGGACAGTGAAGAGGCCATCAGAATTCTCGGCTGGTGGGAGCGCATGACGGCGGCGTGACAGGCTGGATCCTCGACAACAAGGATAAACATGATGAGATCGTTGAAGCGTATTGCATTGCTGTGTGGTGTCAGTGCCCTGCTGTCGCCTGTTGCCTGGGCCGAGAATTGGCAGGTGGCCAAGGATGAGGACGGGATCAAGGTGTCCCTGAGTGAAGTGCCTGGCTCCAAGTACAAGGCCTACCGGGGTGTCACCGTCATCAAGGCGCCCCTGGCCAAGGTGCAGGCGCTGCAGGAAGACGTGGCGGGGGCTTGCGCATGGATTCATGAATGCAAGGCGCAAAAGGTGCTCAAGCACGAGGGTGACAAGACCTGGACCTACACCCAGTTCAATACGCCCTGGCCGGTGACGCCGCGGGACTCGGTGCTGCAGGTGACCACGGTCAAGCAGGCCGATGGCAGCCTGTTGCGCAACCTCAAGGAGGAGCCGACCTATGTGCCCGAAGAAAAAGGCTTCGTGCGGGTGGCCCAGGTCGAGGGCTTCTGGAAGCTGGTGCCTCAGGGCAACAGTACCGAGGTGACGTACCAGGTGCACACCGAGCCAGGGGGCAGCGTGCCGTCATGGTTGGCCAACAAGTTCGTGGTGGATGCGCCGTTTAATACCCTGAAGGCGTTGCGCGAACGCGCCGAGAAAAACTGACTGCCAAATCCGGCCGGGTGCGATGTGTTTCGGGCATCAGGTTGGGGCGGTGTAATAAAAAGGGCTGCCCATGGGCAGCCCTTTTGGTTTCAGCCCGTAGGGCTTACTTGCGGTCCTGCAGTGCAACGATGTCGCGTTTCGGTTCGCCGGTGTACAGCTGGCGTGGGCGGCCGATCTTGTACGGGCTGGAGAGCATCTCTTTCCAGTGCGAGATCCAGCCTACGGTGCGCGCCAGGGCGAAGATCACGGTGAACATGCTGGTCGGAATGCCGATCGCCTTCAGGATGATGCCCGAATAGAAGTCGACGTTCGGGTACAGCGAGCGCTCGATGAAGTATGGATCGGTGAGTGCGATCTCTTCCAGGCGCATGGCCAGTTCCAGCTGCGGGTCATTCTTGATGCCCAGCTCGCGCAGCACTTCGTCGCAGGTCTGCTTCATCACGGTGGCGCGCGGGTCGCGGTTCTTGTAAACGCGGTGACCGAAGCCCATCAGCTTGAACGGGTCGTTCTTGTCCTTGGCCTTGGCAATGAAAGTGTCGATGTTCGAGACATCGCCAATTTCATCGAGCATGGTCAGTACGGCTTCGTTGGCGCCGCCGTGGGCAGGGCCCCACAGCGCGGCGATGCCGGCCGCGATACAGGCGAACGGGTTGGCACCCGAAGAGCCCGCCAGGCGCACGGTGGAGGTGGAGGCGTTCTGTTCGTGGTCGGCGTGGAGGATGAAGATCCGGTCCATCGCTTTGGCCAGCACCGGGCTGATCGGTTTGATCTCGCACGGGGTGTTGAACATCATGTGCAGGAAGTTTTCCGCGTACGACAGGTCGTTGCGCGGGTACATCATCGGCTGGCCCATGGAGTACTTGTAAACCATCGCGGCCAGGGTCGGCATCTTGGCGACCAGGCGCACCGCAGAGATTTCGCGGTGTTGCGGGTTATTGATGTCCAGGGAGTCGTGGTAGAAGGCCGACAGGGCACCGACCACGCCGCACATCACCGCCATCGGGTGAGCGTCGCGGCGGAAGCCGTTGAAGAAGGTTTTCAGCTGTTCGTGAACCATGGTGTGGTTCTTGACGTTGCTGACGAACTTGGCCTTCTGCTCGGCGTTTGGCAGTTCGCCATTGAGCAGCAGGTAGCAGGTTTCGAGGTAGTCGGACTGTTCGGCGAGTTGCTCGATGGGGTAGCCGCGGTGCAGCAGTACGCCCTTGTCGCCATCAATGTAGGTGATCTTCGACTCGCACGATGCGGTCGCCATGAAACCAGGGTCGAAGGTGAAGTGACCTGTGGCCCCCAACCCGCGGACGTCGATTACATCAGGACCAACGGTGCCGGTTAAAATGGGCAGCTCGACGGGGGCTGCGCCCTCGATGACCAACTGCGCTTTTTTGTCAGCCATGTGGCCTCCTATTAATGCTTGAAATCATCAGACAGACCCCCCACGCAGGGCCCGCACCACTATAGAGGGATAAATTCAGATGTCAATTTGCCTAAAGGCTTGTTGAATCAAGGGCTGGAGCCTGATTTTTCGGGAATTTTCGGCCCATTTACGCCTTTTGCGCGGCAAAGGCAATGCGCTATTCGGGCTACCCCGTCACGTTGTCATGAGCAGCCTAACTGTCTATACTCGGCACCCGACCGCCAGGGGCTTGCAAGCCCGAACTGCTGGGGGTCGCCGTTCCCTGGGTGGTGGGTACCTGACCAGTACACTTACCAACAACTTTGCCCTGATTCGCTAGGGGCTCTTCAGTGTGAAAAAAGCCGTGAAAAGCCAACGACCTGTAAACCTAGACCTAAGGACCATCAAGCTCCCCGTCACTGCGTACACGTCCATTCTGCACCGTATCTCCGGCGTCATCCTGTTCCTCGGCCTTGCCATCATGCTGTATGCACTGGGCAAGTCGCTGGGTTCCGAGGAAGGCTTCGGCGAGGTGAAGGCGTGTCTGACCAGCCCGCTGGCCAAGTTCGTGACCTGGGCCCTGTTGTCCGCCCTGCTGTATCACCTGGTGGCCGGTGTGCGCCACCTGATCATGGACATGGGCATCGGTGAGACGCTGGAAGGCGGCAAACTGGGCTCGAAAATCGTGATTGTCATCTCCGTGGTGGTGATCGTACTGGTGGGAGTTTGGGTATGGTAACCAACGTCACGAACCTGTCGCGTTCGGGCCTCTACGACTGGATGGCGCAGCGCGTTTCTGCGGTCGTTCTCGCGGCTTACTTCATCTTCCTGATCGGCTACGTGGTCGCTCACCCCGGTATCGACTACGCCCAGTGGCATGGTCTGTTCTCCAACAACGCGATGCGGATCTTCAGCCTGCTGGCCCTCGTTGCCCTCGGCGCTCACGCCTGGGTCGGCATGTGGACCATTGCCACCGACTACCTGACGCCTATGTCGTTCGGCAAGTCGGCAACTGCGATTCGTTTCCTGTTCCAGGCGGTATGCGGCGTTGCGATGTTCGCTTACTTCGTCTGGGGTGTGCAGATTCTCTGGGGTATCTGATCCATGGCTAGCATTCCAACCATTTCCTTCGACGCCATCATCATCGGTGGCGGCGGCGCCGGCATGCGCGCAGCGCTTCAGCTGGCACAAGGCGGTCACAAGACTGCCGTGGTCACCAAGGTGTTCCCGACCCGTTCGCACACCGTATCCGCCCAGGGCGGCATCACCTGCGCCATCGCTTCGGCCGACCCGAACGACGACTGGCGCTGGCACATGTACGATACCGTCAAGGGTTCCGACTACATCGGTGACCAGGACGCTATCGAATACATGTGTCAGGAAGGCCCGGCTGCGGTCTTCGAGCTGGACCACATGGGCCTGCCGTTCTCGCGCACCGAAACCGGCCGTATCTACCAGCGTCCGTTCGGTGGCCAGTCCAAGGACTTCGGTAAAGGTGGCCAGGCGGCCCGTACCTGCGCCGCTTCCGACCGTACCGGTCACGCGCTGCTGCACACCCTGTACCAGGGCAACCTGAAAGCCGGCACCACCTTCCTCAACGAGTACTACGCCGTTGACCTGGTAAAAAACCAGGAAGGCGCCTTCGTTGGTGTGATCGCGATCTGCATCGAAACCGGCGAAACCCTGTACATCAAGTCCAAGGCCACCGTACTGGCCACGGGCGGTGCAGGCCGTATCTACGCCTCCACCACCAACGCCCTGATCAATACCGGCGACGGTATCGGCATGGCCCTGCGTGCCGGTGTACCGGTGCAGGACATCGAGATGTGGCAGTTCCACCCAACCGGCATCGCCGGCGCCGGTGTACTGGTCACCGAGGGTTGCCGCGGTGAAGGTGGCTACCTGATCAACGCCCACGGCGAACGCTTCATGGAGCGTTACGCGCCGAACGCCAAAGACCTGGCCGGCCGTGACGTGGTTGCCCGTTCCATGGTCAAAGAGATCATCGCCGGCAACGGCGTGGGCCCGAACAAGGACCACGTGCTGCTGAAGCTGGACCACCTGGGCGAGGAAGTGTTGCACAGCCGCCTGCCAGGCATCTGCGAGCTGTCCAAGACCTTCGCCCACGTCGACCCTGTGGTCGCGCCGGTTCCGGTCGTTCCAACCTGCCACTACATGATGGGCGGCGTTGCCACCAACATTCATGGCCAGGCCATCACCATGGACGACGAAGGCAAGGATCACATCATTCCTGGCCTGTTCGCCGTAGGTGAAGTGGCGTGCGTATCGGTTCACGGTGCCAACCGCCTGGGCGGCAACTCGCTGCTCGACCTGGTGGTGTTCGGCCGTGCGGCCGGCCTGCACCTGGAGAAGGCGCTGAGCGACGGTATCGAGCACCTAGACGCCAGCGACACCGACATCGATGTTGCCCTGAGCCGCCTGAACAAGCTCAACGAGCGCTCCACTGGCGAAGACGTTGCCAGCCTCAAGCGCGAGCTGCAGAGCTGCATGCAGAACTACTTCGGTGTGTTCCGTACTGGCGAATACATGCTCAAGGGTATCGAGCAGCTGGCCGGCCTGCGCGAGCGGATCGCCAACGTCAAGATCAACGACAAGTCCCAGGCCTTCAACACCGCGCGTATCGAAGCGCTGGAGCTGCAGAACCTGCTGGAAGTTGCCGAAGCTACCGCCATCGCGGCCGAAGCCCGTAAAGAGTCCCGCGGCGCTCACGCCCGTGAAGACTTCGAAGACCGTGACGACGAAAACTGGCTGTGCCACACCCTGTACTACCCGGGTGTGAAGCGCGTTGCCAAGCGTGGCGTCAACTTTGCGCCGAAGACCGTACCGGCCTTCGAACCAAAAATCCGGACTTACTAAGGGTGGCTGCTATGTTGAAAGTCGAAGTTTATCGTTACAACCCCGACACCGACACGGCCCCCAAGATGGAGTCGTTCGACGTCGACACCGGCGGCAAGGACCTCATGGTTCTGGACGTGCTGGCGCTGATCAAGGAAAAGGACGAGGGCTTCTCGTACCGTCGCTCCTGCCGTGAAGGCGTGTGCGGTTCCGACGGCATGAACATGAACGGCAAAAACGGCCTGGCCTGCATCACCCCGCTGTCGGGCGTGGTCAAGGGCAACAAGCTGGTGCTGCGCCCGCTGCCGGGCCTGCCGGTCATTCGTGACCTGGTCGTCGACATGAGCATCTTCTACAAGCAGTACGAGAAGGTGAAGCCGTTCCTGCAGAACGACACGCCGGCCCCGGCCATCGAGCGCCTGCAGTCGCCAGAACAGCGCGAGAAGCTCGACGGCCTGTACGAGTGCATCCTGTGCGCCTGCTGCTCCACGTCCTGCCCGTCGTTCTGGTGGAACCCGGACAAGTTCCTGGGCCCAGCTGCGCTGTTGCAGGCTTACCGCTTCCTGGCCGACAGCCGTGATACCAAGACCCAGGAGCGCCTGGCGTCCCTGGATGACCCGTTCAGCGTATTCCGCTGCCGCGGGATCATGAACTGCGTAAACGTTTGCCCGAAGGGTCTGAACCCTACCAAGGCAATCGGTCACGTACGTAACATGCTGCTGCAAAGCGGCACCTGATATACCCGTTGTACCTGCAGTATGCCGAGGTGCGGGCGCTGAGCCCGCACTGAGGTAAAACCCGAACCGGGGCTCACAAAGCCCTTGTTCATTACCTATGAAGATGAGACCAGCAGGGGCTTTCCGGGCTGGTACCCGGAAAATCAGCAGGATCCAGGTGGCGTGGTTCAGTCGCTGTTTTCGGACTTTTCCAGGTTTGCTGTGGCTCTCGCCGATCAGTCCCCTAACCGAGGGTGACCAAGCATGCAAGAAAGCGTGATGCAGCGCATGTGGGAAAGCGCCCACCTTTCAGGTGGTAACGCTGCATATGTGGAAGAGCTCTACGAACTCTACCTGCACGACCCTAACGCTGTGCCAGAAGAGTGGCGCACCTACTTCCAGAAGTTGCCCGCCGACGGCAGCACCGCTACCGATGTCTCGCACTCGACGATTCGCGACCATTTCGTATTGCTGGCGAAGAACCAGCGCCGCGCCCAGCCGGTGTCTGCCGGGAGCGTGAGCAGTGAACACGAGAAGAAGCAGGTTGAAGTGCTGCGACTGATCCAGGCCTATCGGATGCGCGGCCATCAGGCTGCCAAGCTTGACCCCTTGGGGTTGTGGCAGCGTCCAGTGCCTGTAGACCTGTCGATCAATCACTACGGCTTGACCAATGCCGATCTTGATACGACCTTCCGTGCCGGCGACCTGTTCATCGGCAAAGAGGAGGCGAGCCTACGCGACATCCTCGACGCGCTCCAGAAGACATATTGTCGCACCATTGGCGCCGAGTTCACCCACATCGTCGATTCCGAGCAGCGCAGCTGGTTCCAGCAGCGTCTGGAAAGCGTGCGTGGCCGGCCCGAGTTTTCCGCTGATATCCAGTCCCACCTGCTCGAGCGTGTGACCGCTGGCGAGGGCCTGGAAAAATACCTGGGCACCAAGTACCCAGGCACCAAGCGTTTCGGCCTGGAAGGCGGCGAAAGCCTGATCCCGATGCTGGACGAGATGATCCAGCGCTCCGGTTCCTACGGCACCAAGGAAGTGGTCATCGGCATGGCCCACCGTGGCCGCCTGAACGTGCTGGTCAACACCTTCGGCAAGAACCCGCGCGAGCTGTTCGACGAGTTCGAAGGCAAGAAGATGAACGAGCTGGGCTCCGGTGACGTGAAGTATCACCAGGGCTTCTCCTCGAACGTGATGACCCCGGGTGGCGAAGTGCACCTGGCCATGGCGTTCAACCCGTCCCACCTGGAAATCGTCTCGCCGGTTGTCGAAGGTTCGGTGCGTGCCCGTCAGGACCGTCGCAACGACAGCGTGGGTGACAAGGTGCTGCCCATCTCCATCCACGGCGACGCTGCATTTGCAGGCCAGGGCGTGGTGATGGAAACCTTCCAGATGTCGCAGACCCGCGGTTTCAAGACCGGCGGCACCGTGCACATCGTGATCAACAACCAGGTGGGTTTCACCATCAGCAACCCGCTGGATGCGCGCTCCACCGAGTACGCCACCGACGTGGCCAAGATGATTCAGGCGCCAATCCTGCACGTCAACGGCGACGACCCGGAAGCGGTACTGTTCGTGACCCAGCTGGCGGTCGACTACCGCATGCAGTTCAAGCGCGACGTGGTCATCGACCTGGTCTGCTACCGTCGCCGCGGCCACAACGAGGCTGACGAGCCGAACGGCACCCAGCCGCTGATGTACCAGCAGATCAGCAAGCAGCGCACCACCCGTGAGCTGTATGCCGAAGCGCTGATCCAGGCCGGCCGTATCGATGCCGATCGCGCCCAGGCCAAGATCGACGACTACCGCAGTGCGCTGGACAACGGCCTGCACGTGGTCAAGAGCCTGGTCAAGGAGCCGAACCGCGAGCTGTTCGTCGACTGGCGCCCTTATCTGGGCCATGCCTGGACCGCACGCCACGACACCCGCTTCGACCTCAAGACCCTGCAGGAGCTGTCGGCCAAGTTGCTGGAGCTGCCTGAAGGCTTCGTGGTGCAGCGCCAGGTCGCCAAGATCTACGAAGACCGCCAGAAGATGCAGGCCGGTGGCTTGCCGATCAACTGGGGTTATGCAGAGACCATGGCCTACGCCACCCTGCAGTTCGAGGGCCACCCCATCCGCATGACCGGCCAGGACATCGGCCGCGGCACCTTCTCGCACCGTCATGCGGTGCTGCACAACCAGAAGGATGCGGGCACCTACATCCCGCTGATGAACCTGTACCCGGGCCAGCCACGTTTCGAACTGTACGATTCGTTCCTGTCCGAGGAAGCAGTACTGGCGTTCGAATACGGCTACTCCACCACCACGCCGAACGCGCTGGTGATCTGGGAAGCCCAGTTCGGCGACTTCGCCAACGGTGCGCAAGTGGTGATCGACCAGTTCATCACCAGTGGCGAGCACAAGTGGGGCCGCCTGTGCGGTCTGACCATGCTGCTGCCGCATGGCTACGAAGGGCAGGGGCCTGAGCACTCCTCGGCGCGCCTGGAGCGTTACCTGCAACTGTGCGCCGAGCAGAACATCCAGGTCTGCGTACCGACCACGCCGGCCCAGATCTACCACCTGCTGCGTCGTCAGGTCATCCGTCCGCTGCGCAAGCCGCTGATCGTGCTGACGCCCAAGTCGTTGCTGCGCCACAAACTCGCCGTCTCGACCCTCGAAGACCTGGCCGACGGTTCGTTCCAGACCGTCATCCCGGAAATCGACACCCTCGAGCCTGCCAAGGTGGAGCGCCTGGTGCTGTGCAGCGGCAAGGTCTATTACGACCTGCTGGAAAAACGCCGCGCCGAAGGCCGCGAAGACATCGCGATCGTGCGCATCGAGCAGCTGTATCCGTTCCCTGAAGACGACCTGGTCGAGATCCTGGCGCCTTACACCAACCTCAAGCATGCGGTGTGGTGCCAGGAAGAACCGATGAACCAGGGCGCCTGGTACAGCAGCCAGCACCATATGCGTCGCATCCTCGGTCGCCATAACAAGGCACTGGCCCTGGAGTACGCGGGTCGCGATGCCTCTGCCGCACCTGCCTGTGGTTACGCTTCGAAGCACGCCGAACAGCAGGAGAAACTGCTGCAAGACGCCTTCACTGTTTAACGCCTTCGCGCACTTGAAACCGAATTTAAGGAAACACTGATAATGGCTATCGAGATCAAAGCCCCAACCTTCCCGGAATCGGTTGCCGACGGCACCGTTGCCACTTGGCACAAGCAGCCGGGCGAGGCCGTCAAGCGTGACGAACTGATCGTCGACATCGAGACCGACAAGGTCGTGCTCGAAGTGCTGGCCACCGCCGACGGCGTGCTGGGTGCCATCGTCAAGGGCGAGGGCGATACCGTTCTGTCCGACGAAGTGCTGGGTTCGATCGTTGAAGGCGGCGCCGCTGCCGCAGCGCCTGCTGCTGCCCCGGCCGCCGCCGCACCGGCCGCCGTTGCTGCCGATGCCGGTGAGGACGACCCGGTTGCTGCCCCGGCTGCGCGCAAGCTGGCCGAAGAAAACGGCATCGACCTGGCCACTGTGGCCGGTACCGGCAAAGGCGGCCGCGTGACCAAGGAAGACGTCGTTGCTGCCGTCGCCAACAAGAAGTCTGCGCCGGCCGCAGCCCCGGCTGCCAAGCCTGCTGCCGCCCCGGCACCGGTGGTGACCGCTGCTGGCGACCGCACCGAGAAGCGCGTGCCGATGACCCGCCTGCGCGCCAAGATTGCCGAGCGTCTGGTCGAAGCCCAGTCCAACATGGCGATGCTGACCACCTTCAACGAAGTCGACATGACCGAAGTCATGGCCCTGCGTTCGAAGTACAAGGACCTGTTCGAGAAGACCCACAACGGCGTGCGCCTGGGCTTCATGTCGTTCTTCGTCAAGGCGGCCACCGAAGCGCTGAAACGCTTCCCGGCCGTGAACGCCTCGATCGACGGCAACGATATCGTCTACCACGGTTACGCCGACGTCGGTGTGGCGGTTTCCAGCGACCGTGGCCTGGTAGTTCCGGTACTGCGCAACGCCGAGTCGATGAGCCTGGCAGAGATTGAAAACGGCATCGCCACCTTCGGCAAGAAGGCCCGTGACGGCAAGCTGTCCATCGAAGAGATGACCGGCGGCACCTTCACCATCACCAACGGTGGTACCTTCGGCTCGATGATGTCGACCCCGATCGTCAACCCGCCGCAGGCTGCGATCCTGGGCATGCACAACATCATCCAGCGCCCGATGGCCGTCAATGGCCAAGTGGTGATCCGCCCGATGATGTACCTGGCGCTGTCCTACGACCACCGCCTGATCGATGGCAAGGAAGCCGTAACCTTCCTGGTGACCATCAAGAACCTGCTGGAAGATCCGTCCCGCCTGCTGCTGGACATCTAATCGCGCAGCTGTAAGCTGCAAGCGGCAAGCTTCAAGTCGAAGCCTGCCTGTCTTGCGGCTTGCAGCGTGCCGCTTGAAGCTAACAAGGAATCTTTTATGACCCAGAAATTCGACGTGGTAGTGATTGGTGCAGGTCCTGGCGGCTACGTGGCTGCGATCAAGGCCGCCCAGCTTGGTCTGAAGACTGCCTGTATCGAGAAGTACACCGATGCCGAGGGCAAGCTGGCCCTGGGCGGCACCTGCCTGAACGTAGGGTGCATTCCTTCCAAGGCGCTGCTGGACAGCTCCTGGAAATACAAGGAAGCCAAAGAGAGCTTCAACGTACACGGTATCTCAACTGGTGAAGTGAAGATGGACGTGGCTGCGATGGTTGGCCGCAAGGCTGGCATCGTGAAGAACCTGACCGGTGGCGTCGCCACCCTGTTCAAGGCCAACGGCGTCACCTCCATCCAGGGCCACGGCAAGCTGCTGGCTGGCAAAAAGGTCGAAGTGACCAAGGCCGACGGCACCACTGAAATCGTCGAAGCCGATAACGTGATCCTGGCCTCCGGTTCTCGCCCGATCGACATTCCGCCAGCCCCGGTTGACCAGAACGTCATCGTCGACTCCACCGGCGCCTTGGAATTCCAGGCCGTACCGAAGCGCCTGGGCGTTATCGGTGCCGGTGTGATCGGCCTGGAGCTGGGTTCGGTATGGGCCCGCCTGGGTGCTGAAGTCACCGTGCTGGAAGCCCTGGACACCTTCCTGATGGCTGCCGACACGGCGGTGTCCAAGGAAGCCCAGAAGACCCTGACCAAGCAAGGCCTGGACATCAAGCTGGGTGCCCGCGTTACCGGTTCCAAGGTGAACGGCGACGAAGTCGAGGTGACCTACACCAACGCCGAAGGCGAGCAGAAGATCACCTTCGACAAGCTGATCGTTGCGGTCGGCCGTCGCCCGGTGACCACCGACCTGCTGGCCTCCGACAGCGGCGTGAACATCGATGAGCGTGGCTACATCTATGTCGACGACTACTGCGCCACCAGCGTACCGGGCGTCTACGCCATCGGCGACGTGGTACGTGGCCTGATGCTGGCGCACAAGGCTTCGGAAGAAGGCATCATGGTGGTTGAGCGCATCAAGGGCCACAAAGCCCAGATGAACTACGACCTGATCCCTTCGGTGATCTACACCCACCCGGAAATCGCCTGGGTCGGCAAGACCGAGCAGGCCTTGAAGGCCGAAGGCGTTGAGGTTAACGTGGGCACCTTCCCGTTCGCGGCCAGCGGCCGTGCGATGGCTGCCAACGACACCGGTGGTTTCGTCAAGGTCATCGCCGATGCCAAGACCGACCGCGTACTGGGTGTTCACGTGATTGGCCCGTCGGCTGCCGAACTGGTGCAGCAGGGCGCTATCGCAATGGAATTCGGCACCAGTGCCGAGGACCTGGGCATGATGGTCTTCAGCCATCCGACCCTGTCCGAAGCGCTGCATGAAGCAGCGCTGGCCGTGAATGGCGGTGCCATTCACGTAGCCAACCGTAAGAAGCGTTAAATCATAAGAAACCACGGCGGGCTGCCCGTCGTGAGTCTTGCGTGCATGACTCACCGCGGAAAGTCCGCCGGACCGGATCACATGGGATAACCCGGGGTCAACGGTCACAGGTGGTGCGGCGCCAGTGATGGCGCAGCGCCGAAGCGCAGTACCTAACGAAGACGGTAAAAAGCATGAATCTTCACGAGTATCAGGGTAAGCAGCTGTTCGCTGAGTACGGCCTGCCAGTTTCCAAGGGTTTCGCAGTCGACACCCCTGAAGCAGCGGCAGAAGCCTGCGACAAGATCGGCGGGAACGAGTGGGTTGTAAAAGCCCAGGTTCACGCGGGTGGTCGCGGCAAGGCGGGCGGCGTCAAGCTGGTTCGCAGCAAAGAAGACGCCAAGGCGTTCGCTGCACAGTGGTTGGGCAAGAATCTGGTTACCTACCAGACCGATGCCAACGGTCAACCCGTCTCCAAGATTCTGGTCGAATCCTGCACTGACATCGCCAAAGAGCTGTACCTGGGCGCTGTAGTCGATCGCTCGAGCCGCCGTATCGTGTTCATGGCCTCCACCGAAGGTGGCGTGGACATCGAGAAAGTCGCCCACGACACGCCTGAGAAGATTCTCAAGGCCACCATCGATCCGCTGGTCGGCGCGCAGCCGTTCCAGGGCCGTGAGCTGGCGTTCCAGCTGGGCCTGGAAGGCAAGCAAGTTCAACAGTTCGCCAAGATCTTCGTAGGCCTGGCCAAGCTGTTCAAGGACCATGACCTGGCCCTGCTGGAAGTGAACCCGCTGGTGATCAAGGCCGACGGCGACCTGCACTGCCTCGATGCCAAGATCAACATCGACGCCAACGCCATGTACCGTCAGCCGAAGCTGAAGACCTTCCACGACCCGTCCCAGGACGACGCCCGTGAAGCCCACGCTGCCAAGTTCGAACTGAACTACGTTGCCCTCGAAGGCAACATCGGCTGCATGGTCAACGGTGCTGGCCTGGCCATGGGTACCATGGACATCGTCAACCTGCACGGCGGCAAGCCAGCCAACTTCCTCGACGTAGGCGGTGGTGCTACCAAAGAGCGCGTTACCGAAGCGTTCAAGATCATTCTGTCCGACAGCAATGTCGCGGCCGTTCTGGTCAACATCTTCGGCGGCATCGTTCGCTGCGACATGATTGCCGAAGGCATCATCGGTGCAGTGAAGGAAGTCGGCGTCAAGGTTCCGGTCGTGGTTCGCCTTGAAGGCAACAACGCCGAACTGGGCGCTAAAGTATTGGCAGAAAGCGGTTTGAACATCATTGCTGCAACCAGCCTGACCGACGCTGCTCAACAAGTTGTCAAAGCTGCGGAGGGCAAGTAATGAGCGTCCTGATCAATAAAGACACCAAAGTCATCTGCCAGGGCTTCACCGGCTCGCAGGGTACTTTCCACTCCGAACAAGCCATTGCCTACGGCACCAAGATGGTCGGCGGCGTTACCCCGGGCAAGGGTGGCACCACCCACCTGGGCCTGCCGGTGTTCAACACCGTGAAGGAAGCCGTGGAAGCGACCGGCGCTGACGCTTCGGTCATCTACGTGCCAGCACCGTTCTGCAAGGACTCGATCCTGGAAGCAGCCTTCGGTGGCATCAAGCTGATCGTTTGCATCACCGAGGGCATTCCTACCCTCGACATGCTCGATGCCAAGGTCAAGTGCGACGAGCTGGGCGTGACCCTGATCGGCCCTAACTGCCCAGGTGTCATCACCCCGGGCGAGTGCAAGATCGGCATCATGCCAGGCCACATCCACCTGCCAGGCAAGGTCGGTATCGTTTCGCGTTCCGGCACCCTGACGTATGAAGCGGTCAAGCAGACCACCGACGCCGGCTTCGGCCAGTCGACCTGCGTGGGTATCGGTGGCGACCCGATCCCGGGCTCCAACTTCATCGACATCCTGAAGCTGTTCCAGGAAGACCCGAAGACCGAAGCGATCGTCATGATCGGCGAGATCGGCGGTTCGGCTGAAGAAGAAGCTGCGGCCTACATCAAGGCCAATGTCACCAAGCCTGTCGTTTCCTACATCGCTGGCGTGACTGCGCCGGCTGGCAAGCGCATGGGCCACGCTGGCGCCATCATTTCTGGCGGCAAGGGTACTGCGGACGAGAAATTCGCAGCCCTGCAGGACGCAGGCGTGAAAACCGTGCGTTCCCTGGCTGACATCGGCAAGGCCCTGGCCGAGCTGACTGGCTGGGAAGCCAAGAAGTAATACTGCAACACCCCCCACGCGCACAGAGGCCACCTTCGGGTGGCCTCTGTCGTTTTGGGGGCGGGCCTTATCACTGCCAGGCCAGCACACGCCTCCCAATCGTCCCCATAGGAATTACCTTACAGACGAATATTTCAATCTGAGGATAATTCCTCCTGTCCCCGGACGCACAGACGACAAACACGTACGCACATCGGACAAGCAGCACTGTTCCAGTGCGTTTGCGCGGCAAAACGGTTAATCTACGCGCCTATTCTGTGCCCGTCCCCAAAAGGGAACGACACGCTTAACGGGTCTGGCCTATCACGCCGGGCAGCATTTTCCTCACCCATTGGAAAGTCCCCTCTCGAACCCCGATTCCAGCAGTGTGGTACTACCTTAAATGAAAGTTCTCAAAGGCCAGGATATCCTGGCGCTTGGCTTTATGACGTTTGCGCTATTCGTAGGCGCCGGCAACATCATCTTCCCGCCTATCGTCGGCCTGCAATCGGGCCCGCACGTCTGGATGGCCGCCTTGGGCTTCCTGGTGACGGCGGTGGGCCTGCCGGTCATCACCGTGGTCGCGCTGGCCAAGGTCGGCGGCGGTATGGATGCCCTGAGCAGCCCGATCGGCAAGTTCTTCGGCGGCCTGCTGGCCGCTGTTTGCTACCTGTCGGTCGGCCCGTTGTTCGCCACGCCGCGTACCGCGACCGTGTCGTTCGAAGTGGGCGTTGCGCCGTTGACCGGTGAAAGCCCGCTGGCCCTGTTCATCTACAGCCTGGTGTATTTCGCCGTGGTACTGGCCGTGTCCATGTACCCGGGCAAGCTGCTTGATACCGTGGGGCGTTTCCTTGCGCCACTGAAGATCATTGCCCTGGCCGTACTGGGCATCGCCGCGTTCGCGCTGCCAGCCGGTACCATCGGTGAAGCGCAGCCGGCCTACGCCGCCGCCGCGTTCTCCAAGGGGTTCTCTGATGGTTACCTGACCATGGATACCCTGGGTGCTCTGGTGTTCGGCATCGTCATCGTCAACGCCATCCGCTCACGCGGCGTCGAGTCGCCGAAGCTGATCACCCGCTACGCCATCATCGCCGGCCTGATTGCCGGTGTCGGCCTGGCCCTGGTGTACATCAGCCTGTTCCGCCTGGGCGCCGGCAGCCATGAAATTGCCGCGGGCGCCAGCAACGGTGCGGCGGTACTGCATGCCTACGTACAGCACACCTTCGGCTCGCTGGGCAGCGGCTTCCTTGCCGTGCTGATCGCCCTGGCGTGCCTGGTGACAGCCGTCGGCCTGACGTGCGCGTGTGCCGAATACTTCAGCCAGATGCTGCCGTTGTCGTACCGTGCGCTGGTGGTGATTCTGGCTGGTTTCTCGCTGCTGGTGTCGAACCTGGGGCTGACCAAGCTGATCATGTTCTCCATCCCCGTGCTCACGGCCATCTACCCGCCGTGCATCGTGGTGGTGGGCTTGAGCTTCGTGAAGGACCTGTGGAACTCGCCGACGCGTATCCTGGCGCCGGTAATGCTGGTATCGCTGCTGTTCGGTATGGTCGATGCCATCAAGGGCAGCAGCGCGGCCCATGTGTTGCCCGACTTCATGGCCAACCTGCCACTCAGCGATCAAGGCCTTGCCTGGCTGGTACCTTCGGTCGTCACCCTGGTGGGGGCCGTGGTGTGCGACCGCATGCTGGGCAAGCCTCGCGAGGCCCTGGCGTGATGTGTTGAAGCCCGCTGGCGGCATGGGCCAAAAGCCTGAACCTGTCGCCTCGGTATCAAACACCCAAGCCCCGTATCCGCAAGGATGCGGGGCTTTTGTTTGGCTATAGGGTGAGTGCGCGTGTTTTTCGCTGTCGCCCTGTGCCTTTTGCCGCTTGCCAGCGTCGAAATGCGGTCCCTATCCTTTTGGCACCTGGCATTTCGGGAACCTGGTATGACTTTCATTTCAAGCAATTTGAACAACCTCCTGGCGGCCTGCTGGTTTGTGCTGTGCTGGGGCGGCTACACACGCTATGCCCTCTGGAAGGGTCGGGACACCGCGTGCCTTGCCAGTGTGTTGCACCTGTACCGTGAAGACTGGATGCGCCGCATGTTGTTGCGTGACAACCGTATTGCCGATGCCAGCGTGATCGGCAACCTTGAGCGCAACGCCTCGTTCTTCGCCTCCAGCACCCTGATCATCCTCGCCGGCATCCTGACGGTGCTGGGGGCGTCCGACCGAGCCTTGTCGCTGCTCGCTGACTTGCCTCTGGTTCAGCAGGCCTCCCAAGGGATGTCGGAAATCAAGCTGCTGTGCCTGGCGACGGTGTTCGTGTACGCCTTTTTCACCTTCAGCTGGTGCATGCGGCAGTACAACTTCGCCGCGGTGCTGGTGGGGTCGGCACCCATGATCGGCGAGCGCCAGGTCAATGAAATGGAGCGCAAGGCGTTTGCCGCGCGTGCAGCGCGGGTGCTGTCGTTGGCCGCCAACCAATTCAACTTCGGGCTGCGGTCGTATTATTTCGGCATGGCGATGTTGAGCTGGTTCATCAGCCCGTGGTTGTTCATGGGCATTAGCGTGGGGGTAGTGTTAATTCTGTATCGCCGCGAGTTCCATTCCGATGTACTTGACGTGATGGTATTTACGCCCACGGAAAGTTCAGCGACCGAAGTACCCGGGCAGCGTTCAAATGTGAATGACTGAAACGGCTAGCCTAATTATTTCAGGCATAAAAAAACCCGACAATGTCGGGTTTTTTTAGCGGCGCGATTACTGCTTGGCAGGTTCGGCCGGAACAGTGGTCGCCGGCGTGGCCGGGGCGGCCTCTTCAGCAGCCTTCTGGTTGGCTTCGGCCTGGTCTTTGGCGGCTTCGGCGTTTTCCTTGGCAGCGTCGTTCATCTTGTCCTGAGCATCACCCATTTTTTCCTGGGCTTGTTCACGGTGTTCTTGTGCGTCCTGGGCTTTGTCTTCGCTCGCTTTATCGCAAGCGGCCAGGCCCATGGCAGCAGCCAGCATCAGAGCAAAAGCAAATGGTTTACGCATGGGGGTGTTTCTCCTTGGTGGAATAAGTTGGCTTGTTCCTTCGAGTGGGGCCTCCTGAAATAAGTTCCACGGTAATTTCACAGGTATAAACATGTTTTTGAGGTGCAGGCACTTCTACTGTCTGCAGGGTCCTGCCATCGCGCATCGGGGGGCGCCTCGCTCACCCTGGCGCAGGTGCATTCAAGGTTCGCACCGCAAAAGCCCTTGAAATCATCCGGGCAGCCCCCATCTGCATGTCATCCGCCGCCAACGCAGCCAACCGGGCCGCTTGGCGACTACTGCCATCAGATCGGAGTGTGACGACCATGAGTGTGGAGACTCAAAAAGAAACCCTGGGCTTCCAGACCGAGGTGAAGCAGCTGCTGCACCTCATGATTCATTCCCTGTACTCGAACAAGGAGATCTTCCTGCGTGAATTGATCTCCAACGCCTCCGATGCGGCCGACAAGCTGCGTTTCGAAGCACTGGCCAAGCCCGAGCTGTTCGAAAACGATGCCGACCTGAGGATCCGCCTGACCTTCGACAAAGATGCCGGCACCGTCACCCTCGAGGACAACGGCATCGGCATGAGCCGTGAGGATGTCATCACGCACCTGGGCACCATCGCCAAGTCGGGCACTGCCGACTTCATGAAGAACCTCACCGGTGACCAGAAGAAGGACTCGCACCTGATCGGTCAGTTTGGCGTTGGCTTCTACTCGGCGTTCATTGTTGCCGACCAGGTCGATGTCTACAGCCGCCGTGCTGGCCAACCGGCCAGCGAAGGTGTGCACTGGTCGTCGAAGGGCGAGGGCGACTTCGAAGTGGCCACCGTCGACAAGCCAGAGCGCGGCACCCGCATCGTCCTGCACCTGAAGAAGGACGAGCAGGAGTTCGCCGATGGCTGGCGCCTGCGCAACGTGGTCAAGAAGTACTCTGACCATATCGCGCTGCCCATCCAGCTGCCCAAGGAGCAGGCGGCGGCCGAAGGCGAAGAGCAGCCGGCTGAAGAGTGGGAAACCGTCAACCGTGCCAGCGCCCTGTGGACCCGTCCGCGTACCGAGATCAAGGACGAGGAGTACCAGGAGTTCTACAAGCACATCGGCCACGACTTCGAAAACCCGCTGGCCTGGAGCCACAACAAGGTTGAAGGCAAGCTCGAGTATAACTCGCTGCTGTACGTGCCGGCCCGTGCCCCGTTCGACCTGTACCAGCGTGAAGCGCCCCGCGGCCTGAAACTGTACGTACAGCGTGTGTTCATCATGGACCAGGCCGAATCGTTCCTGCCGCTGTACCTGCGCTTCATCAAGGGCGTGGTCGACTCCAACGACCTGTCGCTGAACGTGTCGCGTGAAATTCTGCAGAAAGACCCGATCATCGACTCGATGAAGACGGCGCTGACCAAGCGCGTGTTGGACATGCTGGAAAAACTGGCCAAGAACGAGCCTGAGCAGTACAAGGGCTTCTGGAAAAACTTCGGGCAGGTGCTCAAGGAAGGCCCGGCCGAAGACTTCGCCAACAAGGAGAAAATCGCCGGCCTGCTGCGCTTTGCCTCCACCCATGACGAAAGCGGCGAGCAGAGCGTCAGCCTTGCCGATTACCTGGCGCGTGCCAAAGAAGGCCAGGACAAAGTCTACTACCTCACCGGCGAATCCTACGCGCAGGTCAAGAACAGCCCACACCTCGAGGTCTTCCGCAAGAAAGGCATCGAAGTGCTGCTGCTGACCGACCGTATCGATGAGTGGCTGATGAGCTACCTCACCGAATTCGATGGCAAGGCGTTCGTCGATGTGGCCCGTGGCGACCTGGACTTGGGCAAGCTGGATTCGGAAGAAGACAAGAAGGCCCAGGAAGAAGTCGCCAAGGACAAGGAAGGCCTGGTGGAGCGCTTGAAAGCTGCCCTGGGTGAAAGCGTGGCCGAGGTGCGGGTATCCCACCGCCTGACGGACTCGCCGGCAATCCTGGCGATCGGAGAACAGGACCTGGGCCTGCAAATGCGCCAGATTCTGGAAGCCAGCGGTCAGAAAGTGCCAGATTCCAAGCCGATCTTCGAATTCAACCCGACACACCCGCTGATCGAGAAGCTCGACCACGAACAGAGCGAGGACCGTTTCGCCGAGTTGTCGCACATCCTGTTCGATCAGGCCGCGCTTGCCGCGGGTGACAGCCTGAAGGACCCTGCCGCCTATGTACGGCGCCTGAACAAGCTGCTGGTCGAATTGTCTGCTTGAATTGATGCATGGCAAAGCCCGCTTCGGCGGGCTTTTTTCATGGTGCACGCCTGAGGAGTAAAGGATGAGCAAGGTAATCGTCGAGTCGCTGGTGTATCACCTGGCCGGCAAAACCTACGAAAGCCGCCTGGTGTATGAGCCGGGCGCCCTGGGCCGCCCAGGGCTGGTGATGGCGCCGAACTGGATGGGCATTGCCGAAGGGGCTGAGCGCATCGCCAAGGAGGTGGCTGAGCAGGGCTACGTGGTGCTGCTCGCGGACCTGTACGGCCAGTCGATTCGCCCGTCGAATGCCGACGAGGCAGGGGCTGCAATGATGCCGCTAAAAAATGACCGCGCTGAGCTGCGCAAACGCATGCAGGAAGCATTGGCGCAGCTGCTCGGGCAATCCAAGGCGTTGCTGGCACCTGGCAAGGCCGCCACATTCGGCTTCTGTTTTGGCGGTTGCTGTGCGCTGGAGTTGGCGCGCTCAGGCGCCGATTTGCGTGCTGCGGTGTCGTTCCACGGCACCCTCGACACCCCCAACCCGGATGACGCAAAGAATATCAAGGGCTCGGTCCTGGTGTTGCATGGCGCGTCCGACCCGCTGGTACCGAAGGACCAGCTGCCAGCGTTCGAGGCGGAAATGAATGCAGCCAAGGTGGACTGGCAACTGCTGAGCTACGGCGGTGCGGTTCATTCCTTCACTGACCCGGGCGCCAACGTGCCAGGCAAGATGCAGTACGACAGGCGCACTGCCGAGCGGGCGTTCCGGTCGATGCATAACCTGCTGAGTGAAGTGTTCCACCCCTAGTGCACGGGCTTGTAATAGGGGCGCGCTGAACCGTCCCGCCTGCTGGCGGGTCTATTCGGTTCGTCCCCGTACAAGGAAGCTGACCATGAACGCCAAAGCGCTGGCCTGCGCCGTTGTAGTTGCCTGGCTATGCCAGGCAGCACAGGCCCGTGAGTACCGCTACAGCGATGCTCACCTGCATTATGTGGATTTCTTCCAGGAAACCGAGGGCATGCCGGCGCTGCTCAAGGCCATGGATGCCGCAGGTATCGACCAATCGATGATTTCCGGCATTCCGGTTGCCAAGAAATGGCACGAGGACGAGCCCAAGCGGCCCCGCTATTACGCCGGCGATGACGCCGATGCCTACTGGTACAGTGCCACGGACACCTACGTAGCGGCTGCCATCCAGAAACTCCCCCCTGAACAGCGTCAGCGCTTTCATCCCTTTCTGACCGGCATCAACCCGGTGGACAAGAATGCCGTGAGCCACATCGAGCGCATGCTCGACCTGTACCCAGGCCTGTGGCAGGGCATCGGCGAAGTGTTCACCCGCCATGACGACCTGACCGCGCTGACCAGTGGCGAGACGCCGCGGGCCAATAACGAGGCCATGACGCGCATCTATCACCTGGCCGCCGAGCGCGATCTGCCGGTACTGCTGCACTCGAATATCACCTCCAAGCGCGAGCGTAACCCGTTGTACCTGGCGGAGATCGAGGAGCCCCTGCGCGAGCACCCCCACACACGCTTCATCTGGGCCCATGCCGGCAGCAGCATGGAGATTCACCGGCACCAGACCCGCATGGATTTCTTGCTCCCCGTATTGACCCGGCTGCTGGAGGACTACCCCAACCTTTATGTGGACCTGTCCTGGAGCGTGCTTGAGCCTTACCTGCTGGATGAGCAGGGCAAGCCACAGCAGCCATGGCTGGAGTTGGTGCAGAAATACCCCGACCGGTTCATGCTGGGGTCGGATGTAGTCGGGCGTTTCGGGAGCCTTGGCGAGCAGATGCACGGGTTCAAACCGTTTCTGGACGCCTTGCCCGAACCTGTGGCCAACAAGGTCGCGCGCGAGAACTTTCTGGCGGTGTTACCCAAGCCCAAGTAAACGCCTGAAAACAAAAACGCCCCGAACCAGTCGGGGCGTTTTGCATCTACCGCAGCAGCGCCTTACTTGCCTTCCCAGCGCTTGAGCACCAGGGTGGCGTTGGTGCCGCCGAAGCCGAAGCTGTTGCTCATGACCGTATCGACCTTGGCGTTTTCTTCGGTTTTGCGCAGGATTGGCAGGTCGGCAACCTCAGGGTCCAGCTCGTCGATGTTGGCGGAGCCGGCGATGAAATTGTTTTCCATCATCAGCAGGCAGTAAATCGCCTCGTGTACACCGGCAGCACCCAGAGAGTGGCCCGACAGGCTCTTGGTCGAGCTGATTTTCGGCGCATTGCCGCCAAACACTTCCCGCACGCCCTTGATCTCGGCAACATCACCTACGGGGGTGGAGGTGCCGTGGGTGTTCAGGTAGTCGATTGGGGTGTCGACAGTCGCCAGTGCCTGCTGCATGCAGCGAATGGCGCCTTCACCGCTTGGCGCGACCATGTCGTAGCCATCGGAAGTGGCGCCGTAGCCGACGATCTCGGCGTAGATCTTGGCGCCACGGGCGAGGGCGTGTTCCAGCTCCTCGACCACGACCATGCCGCCGCCACCGGCGATGACGAAGCCGTCACGGTCGGCGTCGTAGGCACGGGAGGCCTGTTCAGGGGTGTCGTTGCGCTTGGTCGACAGGGCGCCCATGGCATCGAACAGGAACGACTGGCTCCAGTGCTCTTCTTCACCGCCACCGGCGAACACGATGTCCTGCTTGCCCCACTGGATCTGCTCCAGCGCGGTGCCGATGCAGTGCGCGGACGTGGCGCACGCCGACGAGATCGAGTAGTTCAGGCCCTTGATCTTGAACGGGGTGGCCAGGCACGCCGACACGGTGCTGCCCATGGTGCGGGTAACCCGGTAGGGGCCCACACGCTTGACGCCTTTCTCGCGCAGGGTGTCCAGCGCTTCCATCTGGTTCAGGGTCGATGCACCGCCCGAACCTGCCACCAGGCCGGTACGCGGGTTGGAAACCTGCTCTTCGGTCAGGCCGGCATCCTTGATCGCGTCCTGCATGGCCAGGTAGGCATAGGCAGCGGCATGGCCGACGAAGCGGAAGACCTTGCGGTCGATCAGTTCTTCGAGGTTGAGGTCGATGGACCCGGAAACCTGGCTACGCAGCCCCATTTCCTTGTATTCCGGGTTGGAACGGATACCCGAACGGCTGTTGCGCAGGTTTTCGGTGACGGTAGCTTTGTCATTGCCCAGGCACGATACGATGCCCAGACCAGTGATAACGACGCGGCGCATGCGAATAACCCTTAGAAATTGTCAGTGGAGGTGAACACGCCGACCCGCAGGCCTTCGGCTGTGTAGATCTCGCGGCCGTCTACGCTGACAGAACCATCGGCGATGGCCATGTTCAGCTTGCCTTTCAGGACGCGCTTGATGTGAATGTTGTACGTGACTTTCTTGGCGGTGGGCAGCACCTGGCCGAAGAATTTCACCTCGCCCGAGCCCAGCGCACGACCGCGGCCTGGCAGGCCCTGCCAGCCGAGGAAGAAACCGACCAACTGCCACATGGCGTCAAGGCCCAGGCAGCCTGGCATGACGGGGTCACCTTCGAAGTGGCAGGCGAAGAACCACAGGTCCGGGGTGATATCCAGCTCGGCGACCAATTCACCTTTGCCGTACTTGCCGCCTTCTTCACTGATGTGGGTGATGCGATCGACCATCAGCATGTTCGGCGCGGGCAGTTGCGCATTACCTGGGCCGAACAGCTCACCGCGACTGCAGCGCAGCAGGTCTTCCCGAGTAAAGGCGTGTTGTTTGGTCATGCGAGCTCCTCAATAACCCCCTGCGGCAGGGGATGAATCTTCCCGGCCGGCCCGTTACGCATCGCGTCCGGGGCGGCAGCCTACAGGTAGACTATTGCGTTGTGGTGAAAGTCACAGTGCGCCTGTCGAAAGAAGTACAGGTGTGCACTGAAACGTCTATTTTCAGGTCCGAAGAACGTCCTGTCCAGTCTTTAAGACTGCCGCACTTTAGCATTTATCGCCAGTCGCGGTTGCCTCCCCCGGCAGCCAACGCTGCAACACCTGCTGCAGTTCACTGCGGCGCAAGGGTTTGCTCAGGTAATCGTCCATGCCCGCAGCCAGGCATCGCTCGCGGTCGCCCTGTAGCGCATTGGCCGTGAGGGCGATGATCGGTAGGGCTTTGCCATTGGGCAGCAGGCGGATACGGCGGGTAGCCTCGAAACCGTCCATGAACGGCAGGCCGCAATCCATCAGGATCGCATCGAACCGTTGCTGTTCTACCTGCGCGACGGCTTGTTGACCGTCGTCGGCCGTGCTTACGTTCAAGCCCAGGCTGCGCAGCATGGCCTCGGTGACGCTCTGGTTGACCAGGTTGTCCTCCACCAGCAGCACTTGGCGCCCTTCAACCCACTGCAGTTGGCCCCGTTCGGGTGCTGCCGACGCCGCAGGCCGGGTAGTGAGGGTGAGGGGCATCTCCAGGGTAAAGGTGGACCCGCGGCCCTCGCCGCTCTGGCCACGCAGGTTGCCCCCCATGCGTTCGGCCAGCGTTCGGGCGATGGACAAGCCCAGCCCAGTGCCACCGTAACGGCGCGAGATCGAGCTGTCGGCCTGCTGGAACGCCACGAACATCAGCTCGAGGCGCTCGCTGTCGATGCCGATACCGGTGTCGCGTACATCACAGGTAAGCCAGATCAGCTGGTCATCCAGGGCTTGCCAGCGCGCCTGCACCTGCACATGGCCATGTTCGGTAAACTTCAGCGCGTTGCCGATCAGGTTCAGCAGGATCTGGCGGATGCGCGTAGGGTCACCGTTCACCTGCAACTGCGCGGTATCGGCTGCCAGTTCCAGTTGCAGGCCCAAGCCCCGTTGCTGGGCAGTGTGCTGGAACGACTGCACGCAACTGCTGATGAGTTCGCCGAGGTTGAAATCGATGTGCTCCAGTTGCAGCGCATCGCGCTCGATCCGCGAGAAATCGAGAATATCGTTGATGACCTTGAGCAGATGCCCGGTGGATTCGCTGGCCACCGCCGTGTAGTCGGCCTGCTCATTGCTCAGCGGGGTGGTCTCCAGCAGTTGCAGCATGCCCAGTACGCCATTCATGGGTGTGCGCAGTTCGTGGCTCATCATGGCCAGGAAGTCCGACTTGGCGCGGTTGGCCTGCTCGGCTTCTTCCCGTGCCTGGATCAGCTCGGCGATGGCCTGTTTCTGCTCGGCGCTGGCCTGTTCCAGGGCGTGGGCCAGGTTATTGATGTGGCGGGCCAGGTGGCCGAGTTCGCTGTCATCCACCACCGGCACGGGCGTGTCGTACTGCCCCTGCTGAATGGCTTTCACCGCATGGCCCATGTCACTGATCGGCTTGGCCAGGTTCAGCGCCAGGCGCCGGGCCAGCAGGAAGGTGAACAGCAGGGCGAACAGGGCCAGTACGGCGGCCTTTATGACAATTTCCTGCTGCCGCTGGCTGAAGGCATCGTCCGACATGCCAACGATCACCCGGCCAAGGTAATCATCCCCAATGGCCGGTGCAGCGCTCGGGCCTTGCTGCAGGAAGTCGTTCTCCAGGCGGATTTGCTGCAGGCGGATGGGCGCCTGGAACACTTCCACCCGCTGCGCGCGGTTGATGCTTTCGTCCGACTGCTCAACGTAGACCAGGATATGGTTACGGCTGTCCTGCACTTCCAGAAAGCGCACGTGCGGGATGGTCAGCGTGGCGCGCATGAGGCTTTCGAGCACTTCGTTGTTACCCGAAATCACCCCGTACTCCGACGCCGGTGCCAACTGGTTGGCGATCAGTTGGCCGGTGTGGTTGAGCTCCTGGCGCAAGTCCTGGATGCGCACGAACGTGAAGAAACTGATCAGCAGCAGGGTCAGCAACAGGGCAGGGCCGAGGCTGATGATCTGGGTGCGGGTGTGGATGTCCCAGCTCAGGCGTTTGCTCATGGCGTGGGGGCTCCTTCGGCCAGCGCCTTGGCGGCAACGTTGACGTCGATGGGTTCAAGGCCGAGGGCGCGTGCCACCTGCTGGTTGCCGCTGACCCCGAACTGGTGGGGGTACAGGCTGCGCGGCCACCGTGCAGGCGCTTGGTCGAGCAGGTGGTCCAGTACCGCGATCCAGTCGTCCTGGTCGCTGTAGGTGCTGGCCAGGGCGCCGGCGCGCACGAATGCGGCGTTCGGGCCAATCAGTGCCATTTGCCGGCCGTAGCTGCTCAACAGTAGGTTTTTCGCGGTCTTGGAGTTATACAGGTCAGGGTCGTCGAGCCCCAACAGCACATCACTGTTGGCCAGCACGTGTTGAAGCGGGCGGCTGTCGAGCGGGTCTGGCCACGCCTGGGCGACGATCTCCAGCCCCAAAGGGCCGGCAGCCTGGCGCAGTTCGTCAAGCAAAAAGCGGCTGTGTTCACCGTAGAGCACCCCAACGCGCTGGGCCTGCGGTAACAGGTAATGGGCCAGGCGCAGTTGCCGGCCCAGCGGCGGGTCGCTCCACAGCAAGGTGAGAAACCCGGGGCGGGACTTTCCCAGGCGCTGTTCAACCTGTACCCGCCCTACGCGCATCGCCAGTGCCGGCGGGCCGGCGCTCTCCGACAAGCGCCATTCCAGTGCATCGTTATCCAGCAGTACCAAGCGCTGATCCGGCTTCAGGCTGCCTGGGCGCGGCAGCTCGGTGGCCGACTGAAAGTGCACATGGTCATGGGGGCGGCGGCTTTCCAGTGCCGCAATGAAACTGCGAATACCCGGCTGGTCCTGGGCCCCGACCAGCAGGATTTCGCCGGCAGACAATGGCCCCATTGGCCATAGACACAGCAGCGCCAGGCGCAGCAGCAGGGCCATCAGAACTCCAGCTCCGCGCTCACGCTCAGCCGATGGCGGCTGTCGTAGCGGTTCTGCACGGCGGTGGTCGGTTCGTCGTCCAGGCGCTGTTGCCACAGTGCGGCCAGCTCGAGGCTGTTGCCGTAGACCCGCCAACGCTTGGCCAGGCGCAGGTCCAGGCGTTCGTAGCGGTATTGGTTGAGCGCATCGTCGCCATAATAGAACACCGCACTGGACCAGCCATCGCCCCAGTTCCTCATCCAGCCAGCCGACCCGCTGTTGTGCGCACTCAGGCGGCGGTCATCCGGGTTGCTGGCCCAGGCGTCCACATGGGAATAGGTCAGGCGCAGCCGGTCGCGCAGGGTAGGGCGCCAGTCAAGCTGCGCCTCGCTACCGCTGAAGCGGGCGCGGTTGGCATTGCTGGCGATGTACTGGTTATTCTTCAGCGGCTCGCTGATCATCCCGGTGATCTCGTCGTAGAACAGCTTCACATCCATGCTCAGGTCGATATCGCTGAAGTAGCCGTTGTAGCCCACCTCGCGTGAGCGCATGCGCTCCTGCTCCAGGTCGCCAGGCCCGCGCGTCTTGACGAAGTATTGGCCGCGCTGCTGGCCAAAGGCATACGGGCTGAGGTTGGTGACTGTGTAGCTCCAGTTGACGTTGTTCTCGAACATGTCCGGCGAGCGCACCGCCTCCGAGTACACCGCCCGCAGGCCGTGGCGCGGGGTGATCAGGTAATTGACCGCCACCCGCGGCGTAAGCGAGCTGCCGGACAGGCGCGAGTCCTCCAGCATGGCGCCACCCTGCACGATCCAGTGCTCGTCGGCGCGCCATTCCAGTTGCCCGAACAGGCGCCAGGTCTGGTCATCGACGCTGCCGTTGAAGTAGGTCTGGGAGTCGGCACGATCATACCGGTAGTTCATGCCACTGAGCAGGCGCAGGTTGTCGGTCAGGCTCAGGGTGTCCTGGATTTCCAGGTCGTAGCGGGTTTCGCGGGTGCTCTGGTCGACGTCGCCGCAGACCACATTCTTGCCACCGCCGGTTTGCCACTGCGCCTTGATGGCCTCGACCAACGCCTGCTCCTGCGGGTTGCTGCTGGGGGGCGGGTTGTTGGCGCCACGGGCCACCTGCTCGGCGTAGTTGGGGTTGAGCTGCCACAGGCGCGTGAGCTCGGGGCTGAACGACAGCGCCGCATCGCACGCCCGCCAGACTTGCTGGCGGTCGAAGTGCTGCGCCGAGCCTTGCACGTACAGGCTGTGGTCCGGGTTGAAGTCGATGTTCCAGCGGACTGACCCTGCGTAATCCTTGGCGTCGACATCGGCATTGTCGCCGCGCTGGGTGACGTAGGGGAACACGGGCTGGTACGTATAGGGCCGCTGGTTGCTGCCCTCCTTGGCTGCCAGTTGCCATTCCAGGGTCTGGTCGGGCGCCAGGGTGTGGCTGGCGCTGAGGTTGAGGCGGGTGGCGCGGCGGCTGTCCCGGTAGTCCTGGCCGAACTGGTTGTGGTCGAAGCCATCATCCTGCTGCCCCGACAGCGACAGGCGCATGTCGCCGCCGTCCCAGCCGAAGCCGTGACTGGCATAGAAGTCATTGATACCGTTCTGGCCACGGGTCATTTTCAGGCGTGAGCCATGGCTGTCTGCCGGGTTGCGGGTGAGAATGTTGACCACGGCCATCAGTGCGTTGGCGCCATAGCTGACGGTGTTGGGCCCGCGGAACACCTCGATGCGCTCGATGTCTTCCATGGCCAGCGGTATATCGCTCCAGTCCACCGTGGCCAGCCCGGCCCGGTACACCGAACGCCCGTCGATCAGCACCTGCATGCGGCGCGCCTCGTTGGCGTTGCTGCCGTGGTAGTTGACCGTGGGCTGGTTGCCCGCGCCGTAACCCACCATCATGCCCGGGACCAGGCGCAGCAGTTCGGGGATATCCCGTGCACCACTGGCGCGGATCAGTTCGCTGTCCAGCACGGTCATGCTGCCTGGCACCGCCGCGGGGGATTGTTTCAGCCGCGTCGCGGTCAGAACCTGTGGCAGGTCGGTATTGTCGATGAACAGGTCGTCGGCCACGGCTGGCGCACCGAAGAGGGCGGTCAGTACGAGCAGGTGCGGGTACGGGGGCGAGCCAGGGAACACGGAGCGGCCTTGTATCAGAGTTGAATTAAACAGGCATGGTAACTGACCTTTGGCGTTTTGCCAGTGATCTGCGCCGGGTTGCACGCCGGTTGTGGGATTATCGCCACCCGCCTTGGCGCGGGCCTGGCGAGCCGTATAATGCGCCCGTCGCCACTTACTTTTTGGCTTTAACGGATTGGATATGACTGAACAGCAACCTGTTGCAGTTCTGGGGGGCGGCAGCTTCGGCACCGCCGTGGCGAACCTGCTGGCGGAAAATGGCGTGCCCGTGCGCCAGTGGATGCGCGACCCGGCCCAGGCCGAGGCCATGCGCGCCAACCGCGAGAATCCGCGCTACCTCAAGGGCATTCGCCTGCAGGACGGCGTTGAACCGGTCAATGACCTGCTGGCTACGTTGCAGGCCTGCGACCTGATCTTCGTCGCACTGCCGTCCAGCGCCTTGCGCAGCGTGCTGGCCCCCCATGCCGAGCTGCTCAGCGGCAAGGGCCTGGTCAGCCTGACCAAAGGCATCGAGGCGCAGACGTTCAAGCTGATGAGCCAGATCGTCGAAGAAATCGCCCCTCAGGCACGTATCGGCGTGCTGTCCGGCCCCAATTTGGCCCGGGAAATCGCCGAGCATGCGTTGACCGCAACGGTGGTGGCCAGTGAAGACGAGCTGCTGTGCCAGCAGGTACAGGAGGTGCTGCATGGGCGTACCTTCCGGGTCTACGCCAGTGGCGACCGGTTTGGCGTCGAACTGGGCGGGGCGCTGAAGAACGTCTACGCCATCATCGCCGGCATGGCGGTGGCCCTGGGCATGGGCGAGAACACCAAGAGCATGCTGATTACCCGTGCCCTGGCCGAGATGACCCGTTTTGCGGTAAGCCAGGGCGCGAACCCCATGACTTTCCTGGGGCTCGCGGGTGTCGGTGACCTGATCGTCACCTGTTCCTCGCCCAAAAGCCGTAACTACCAGGTTGGTCATGCCCTGGGCCAGGGCCTTAGCCTTGAAGAGGCGGTCAACCGCCTGGGCGAAGTGGCCGAGGGCGTCAACACCCTCAAGGTGCTCAAGGCCAAGGCCCAGCAGGCGCAAATCTACATGCCGCTGGTGGCGGGCCTGCACGCCATTCTGTTCGAAGGCCGTACGCTGGATCAGGTCATCGAGCACCTGATGCGCGCCGAGCCCAAGACCGATGTCGATTTCATTTCCATCAGCGGCTTCAACTGAGCCGCAGGTGGCCTTCGTCGCAGCAAGGAGCGAAACATGAACGATACCCCCGAACGCGCCCAGCGCGAGTCCATCATCCTGCGGGTGGTGTGGATGCTGGTGTTTGCAGTGGTGTGGCAACTGGCCGAGCTGCTGCTCGGCGGCCTGGTGCTGGTGCAGCTGGTCTATCGCCTGATCTATGGTGCCCCCAGCGCCAGCCTGATGAATTTCGGCGACAGCCTCAGCCAGTTCCTGGCCCAGATCGGCCGTTTCGGCACTTTCCACACCGATCAGAAGCCCTGGCCGTTCGCTGACTGGCCAGCCCCGCGTGCCCCCGAAGGTGAGGCCGCGCACAGCGTGCCACCGGCTCCGCACCCGGTTCGCGATGAGGAACCGAAGCTGTGAACCTGTGGGTATTGCGCCACGGCGAAGCCGAACCACGGGCCAACACGGATGCCGAACGGCGCCTGACTGCCCATGGCCGCGAACAGGTGCTGCACAGCGCTGCACGCCTGTTGGGCAAACCCTTGCGGGCAATAATCGCCAGCCCGTATGTACGGGCCCAGCAAACCGCTGCGCTGGTGCATGGCACCCTCGGCTTTACCGAACCGGTCCGCACCGTGCCTTGGCTGACCCCTGAAAGCGACGTGCAGCAGGTGATCGGCGAAATCGAGCAACTGGGCTTGCAGCATGTGTTGCTGGTCAGCCACCAGCCCCTGGTCGGCCACCTGGTCACGATGCTCGAGCAGGGGGCTCACCAGCGGCCTGCGGCCATGAGCACCGCCAGCCTGGCTGAACTGGAAGGCGACTGGCCACTGGCCGGGCTGATGACGCTCAGGGGCATCCATTCGCCTGCGTGAGCGGGCGCCATGGGTGAACGTTCTTCAGTGGGCAACTGGCATTTCTGTCAGTTGCCCCGGGTGCTGGCCTGTTGCTAGCTTGGCCGCACACTTCGCGCTCAAGGCGGCTTGCATGACAGGCGATATCTGGGAATTGTTGAATTCGCTGGACCTGCAGTCCACCGTGGCCAAGGTAGAGCAGGGCGTTGCGCTTGATTTTGCCCAGCATACGCTGCTGCGGGAGGTGGCCGATGCCAGGTTCTACCAGCTGATGCGCAAGGTCAGCGCCGCCAGCCTGGAGCCTGCCACCCGTGAGCTCATCGAAGCTGACCTGCGGGCCCTGCAGGAGGCCTGCCTGCATGTTGCCCATTTGCTGCAGATCAGCTGCCTGGCACTGCGTCGGCTGGGGCTCGACGCCGCCGAACAGCGCCTGGCCCGCGAGGCCCTGGAAAGCCAGCAGGCCTGCATTCAGGCTTGCCTGCGCCGCTCGCTGGCGAGCTTCGACCGCTCGGCGTGACCTGATTGCCCTTGCCGATGACCTATCCGAACGTTGCCTGAACGTGCGCGGGTGCAGACAATGGGCCATCACCCATCGCCCGGATACGCGCCATGTCGCAGCCGATCTTCTTCGCCCACGCCAACGGTTTTCCATCGGCCACCTACGGCAAGCTGTTCGCTGCCCTGGCGCCGGACTACCACGTGCAGCACTTGCCCCAGCATGGCCACGACCCGCGCTTTCCGGTGGATGACAACTGGCAGAACCTGGTTGACGAGCTGTTGCATCACCTGGCGTTGCAACCGCAACCGGTATGGGGGGTGGGCCACTCGCTGGGGGGCGTTTTGCACCTGCACGCGGCCCTGCGCCGGCCCGACCTGTACCGCGGTGTGGTCATGCTTGACTCACCCGTGCTTACCCGTGCCGATCAGTGGCTGCTGCGCATCGCCAAGCGGCTGGGGTTCATCGACCGCATCACCCCCGCAGGGCGTACACTGGGCCGCCGTTCGGAGTTCGAGGACCGGGACAGCGCGCGGCAGTATTTCGCCGGCAAGTCGCTGTTCCGCCAGTTTGACCCGGAGTGCCTGGACGCGTACATCGAGCACGGGCTTCTTGAGCAGCAGCAGAAACTGCAGTTGCGCTTCGACCCCGCCACCGAAATCAGCATCTACCGCAGTATCCCCCATACCAGCCCGGCGCCTGCTCGCCAGCTGCAGGTGCCGTTGGCGATGGTGTGCGGCGAGCGCAGCGACGTCATCCGCCGCCACCATACCTTCACCGTGCGTGGCATGCCGCGGGGCGAGTTTCACAGCGTGCCAGGTGGGCACATGTTCCCGCTCGAGCGGCCCGCCGACACCGCCAGCCTGTTGAAGGGGCTGTTCGACCGCTGGGGGCAGGCATGAGCGCGGCGGTGGAAGAGGTTCGCCTGAGCCTCGGCCATATCGAGCTGGCCGCCCATTTGTTCGGCCCCGAGGACGGCCTGCCGGTCATTGCCCTGCATGGGTGGCTCGACAACGCCAACAGCTTCGCGCACCTGGCCCCACGGCTGAAGGGCCTGCGCATCGTGGCGCTGGACCTGGCAGGCCATGGGTACTCGCAGCATCGCCCGCCGGGTGCCGGTTATGCGCTGGCAGACTATGCCCATGACGTGCTGCGGGTGGCTGAGCAGCTGGGTTGGCAGCGGTTCGCGCTGCTTGGGCATTCGCTGGGGGCCATCATCTGCGTGCAACTGGCCGCTGCCTTGCCCGACCGGGTCAGCCACCTTGCCCTGATCGACGGCGTAATACCGCCCACCGGCGGTGAACAGGATGCGGCCGAGCGACTGGGCATGGCGTTGCAGGCGCAACTGCGGCTCGATGGCAAGCGCAAGTCGGTGTATGCCACCCAGGAGCAAGGCGTGCACGCCAGGATGAAAGGCATGGTGGCCGTCAGCCGCGAGGCCGCCGAGCTGCTGGCCCAGCGGGGCCTGATGCCTGTGCCGGGGGGGTACAGCTGGCGCAGTGACAGCCGCTTGACCCTGCCGTCGCCGGTGCGCCTCAGCGAAGCCCAGGCGATGGCCTACGTGATGCGGGTCAGTTGCCCGGTGCGGCTGGTGGTTGCGCAGAGTGGCATGCTGGCACGCAACACGGGGCTGCTGGAGCAGCTACCCTTCGAGCAGGTGACACTGCCCGGTGGCCATCACCTGCACCTGAACGATGAGCAGGGGGCGCAGCTTGTCGCAGACTGTTTCAATCGCTTCTTTGGCTTTGCTTGACTTGCACCGGACAAGTGTCGAGGCTTGGCGGGTTGATCAGGGAGACAACCATGCAACTGCCAGACATCCACATGCTTCACCTCGGCGCCGCGCGCCGCGTGGTTCGCCAATGAGCGCGCCCATTGCCCTGCGTTGCGCCTTGGCGGCCGGGCTTGCGCTGGCCAGCCCGCTGCTGTGGGCCAGCAGCCTGCCGGTGCCGGTAGATGCCAAGGTGGTCGACCAGCGGCCATCGGTGGAGCAGGAGCGCATTTACCCCATGGGCCCGCTGCGCAAGATCAGCGGCCGCCTGCGGGTTGAAAACAAGGTCGAGAGCCGTGGCCAGGTCAGTTCGGTTACCTACGAACTGCCGGTCGAACGCACCGCCCGCGAAGCGTTCACCAGTGCCCGCGAGGCCCTGCAGCAGGCGGGCGGCTACCCGCTGTTCTGGTGCCAGGGCCGCGATTGTGGCGAGGCCAGCATCTGGGCCAACGACGTGTTCGCCAATGCCCGCCTCAATGGGGGTGACGAGCAGCAGGCATTTATCCTGCTGCGCCGCTCCGCAGAGCAAGCCGACACCCTGGTCGCGCTGTACAGCGTCACCCGCGGCAACCGCCGTGCCTACCTGCATGTCGAAGAGTTCGTCGCAGCCAGCCCGCTTGGCGATCTGTTGCCCACCGCCGCCACCGTACTGCGCGAAATGCGCGACACCGGCAAGCTCGACTACCCGGACCTGGCAGCGCCTAACGCTGCCTGGGCCACCTTGTTGGCGCGCAGCCTGAACCTCGACAGCACGCTGCGGGCAAGCCTCAGCGGTGCCAAGGCCGAAGACTGGCGCCAGGCACTGATAAAGGCCGGAGTACGCAGTGCGCGCCTTGAAACGGGTGATGCGCCAACCGATGGCCTGCACCTCGAACTGATCCGCTGAACGAGCAACACCATGCTTAACAACGACCGCCTGCTGGTCCAGATCCTGCTGCTGGCACTGCTGGGCGCTGGCCTGTGGGTCATGGCGCCTTTCATCTCGGCCCTGTTGTGGGGCGCGATCCTGGCCTTCGCCAGTTGGCCGGTGATGCGCCTGCTCACCGGCGCATTGGGCGGTCGCGAAACCCTGGCAGCCAGCCTGCTGACCACCGCCTGGATTCTTATCGTAGCCCTGCCGCTGGTGTGGCTGGGCTTCAACCTGGCCGACCACATTCGTGACGCCACGGCATTCGTGCGGGATGTGCAGGTCGATGGCCTGCCAGACGCCCCCGCCTGGGTAGGCAGCCTGCCTTTTGTCGGTGAGCGTCTGGTGAGTTGGTGGCAGTCCCTGGACCAGCAGGGCGCTGCACTGCTGGCGTCGGTCAAGCCCTACCTGGGGCAGGTGGGCAACTGGTTGCTGGCCCGCAGCGCGCAGATCGGCAGCGGGGTGCTGGAGCTCACCCTGAGCCTGGTGTTCGTGTTTTTCTTCTACCGTGACGGCCCACGCCTGTCGGCGTTCGTGCTGCGCCTGCTGCACCGGCTGATGGGCGAACGTGCCGAGTATTACCTCAACCTGGTCGCCGGCACCGTGCAACGGGTGGTCAACGGGGTGATCGGCACTGCCGCGGCGCAGGGCCTGCTGGCCATGATCGGCTTCCTGATTGCGGGTGTGCCCGGCGCCATCGTGCTGGGCCTGGTTACCTTCATGCTCAGCCTGATCCCCATGGGCCCGCCGCTGGCCTGGATTCCGGTCACCGGCTGGCTGGTGTGGAAGGGGGATTACGGCATGGCCGTTTTCATGAGCATCTGGGGCACCTTCGTCATCAGCGGCGTGGACAACGTGCTCAAGCCCTACCTGATCAGCCGCGGTGGCGACCTGCCCTTGGTCATCGTGCTGCTGGGCGTCTTCGGCGGGCTGTTGGCCTTTGGCTTCATTGGGCTATTCATCGGGCCGACATTGCTGGCGGTGGGCTACAGCCTGCTGCTGGACTGGAGCCGCAATGCCGAACAGCCGCCGTCTGCCTGACGCCCCGTAGCCAGGCCCAGGTCAGATCTTTACGCATTCTTTATACCAAGCCCCCCTGAGCGATCTCGCCCCTTTACGCGCCTGAACCGGACAATTCCCCCAAAGCGGCCACTGCCGCACCAAGGGGAGAACCATTGATGAACGTACTCGACGGGTTGTCACTGCTGCTGGCAGTGGCATTGGCGGTTTACCTGCTGGTGGCGCTGTTGTGCGCCGACCGCAGCTAGGTGGCGCCCATGCACAGTTACGACATCGCGTTGCTGCTGGCATTTTTTGCCATCGTCCTGTTACCTGCACCCTGGCTCGGGCGCTTCTACTACAACGTCATGGAAGGCCAGCGCACCTGGCTCACCCCCGTGCTGGGCCCGGTCGAGCGGGCGTGCTACCGGCTGGCAGGGGTATCACCAGGGCATGAGCAGGGCTGGCGGCACTATGCGCTGGCCCTTCTGGCGTTCAACCTGGCCGGGTTCGTGCTGCTGTTCGGGGTTTTGTTGCTGCAAGGCCATTTGCCCCTGAACCCCCAGCACCTGCCAGGGCAGGAATGGTCACTGGCACTCAACACGGCCGTGAGCTTCGTGACCAACACCAACTGGCAGGCCTACAGCGGGGAGGCTTCCGTCAGCTACCTGAGCCAGATGCTCGGGCTGACCGTGCAGAACTTCGTCAGCGCCGCCACAGGCCTGGCAGTGCTGGTTGCCCTGTGCCGCGGCATTGCACGGCGCACGTCGGCCACGTTGGGTAATTTCTGGGTCGACCTGACACGTGCCACGCTTTACGGCCTGTTACCCCTGTGCCTGGTCCTGGCACTGCTGCTGGTTTGGCAGGGCGTACCGCAAACCTTCACCGACTATGTTCATGCCTTGACCCTGCAAGGTGCCGAACAGGTCATCCCGCTGGGCCCTGCTGCCAGCCAGATCGCCATCAAGCAGCTGGGCACCAACGGCGGTGGCTTCTTCGGCGTCAACTCGGCGCACCCGTTCGAGAACCCCACGGCGTTGAGCAACCTGCTGGAGGTAGGCGCGATCATCCTCATCCCGGTGGCCTTGGTATTCACCTTCGGCCACTACGTAAAAGACCTGCGCCAGAGCCGCGCGATTCTGGCCTGCATGCTGGCCCTGTTCCTGATCGGTGGCGCCACCGCGCTGTGGTCCGAACACCAGCCCAACCTGGCCCTGCAAAGCAGCCAGGTGCAGCAGACCGCACCGCTGGAGGGCAAGGAAAGCCGCTTCGGCGTAACGGGCTCGGTGCTGTGGACGGCTACCACCACGGCCGCTTCCAATGGTTCGGTCAATGCCATGCACGACAGCCTCAACCCACTGACCGGCATGGTCGCCATGATCAACATGATGGTCGGTGAGGTGATCTTCGGCGGGGTGGGGGCGGGCCTTTACGGCATGCTGCTGTTCGTGTTGATCGCGGTGTTTCTGGCCGGGCTGATGATTGGCCGCACACCCGAATACCTGGGCAAGAAACTGCAGGCCCGTGAGGTGCAACTGCTGGTGGCGACCCTGCTGGTGATGCCGGTCGGCGTGCTGGTGCTCGGGGCCATCGCTGCCAGCCTGCCAGGCCCTGCAGCGGCCATCAGCAACCCAGGGCCCCACGGCTTCAGCCAACTGCTGTATGCCTACACCTCGGGTGCTGCCAACAACGGTTCGGCGTTCGCCGGGTTTGGCGCCAACACCGTGTTCCACAACCTGATGATCGCGCTGGCGATGCTGATCGGGCGCTTCGGCTACATCCTCCCGGTGCTGGCGCTGGCCGGTAGCCTGGCGGCGAAGCGCAGCGCTGCGCAGGGGCTTAACAGTTTCCCGACCCATGGGCCGCTGTTCACCGGCCTGCTGCTGCTGACCATCCTGCTGGTAGGGGGGCTGACCTTCCTGCCCACACTGGCCCTTGGGCCGGTCGCCGAACACCTGAGCCAGGTCTACTGAGGACTCACCATGAACATGCCCATTCCTGAAGTGAAGGCCCGGCACGCCTCCGTCGACCAGACCCGCCTGGCTGCCCTGTGGCGCCCGGCCCTGGTGCAGGCGTTCATCAAGCTCGACCCGCGCCAGCTCAAGCGCTCCCCGGTCATGCTGGTGGTGGCCATCACTGCGCTGCTGACCACGCTGTTGTGCCTGGCGCCCGACAGCGGGGTGAGCACGGGCGTCGCCGTGCAGATCGCGCTGTGGCTGTGGTTTACCGTGCTGTTCGCCAATTTCGCCGAGGCCTTGGCCGAAGGCCGCGGCAGGGCCCGCGCCGACAGCCTCAAAGCAGGCAGCCAAGGCCTGGCTGCCCGGCGGCGCCTGGGCGATGGCAGCTACGAGACGGTCGCCGCCAGTGCGCTGCGCAAAGGCGATGTGGTACGGGTGGAGGCTGGCGAGATGATCCCCGGCGACGGCGAGGTCATCGACGGCATCGCCGCGGTCAACGAGGCCGCCATTACCGGTGAGTCCGCCCCGGTGATTCGTGAGTCGGGCGGGGATCGCTCGGCGGTTACCGGCAACACACGGTTGGTGTCTGACTGGCTGATGATCCGTATCGTCAGCAACCCCGGTGAATCGACCCTGGACCGCATGGTGGCCTTGGTCGAAGGCGCCCGACGGCAGAAAACTCCGAACGAGATTGCCCTGGATATCTTGCTGATCGGGCTCACCCTGGTATTTCTGATCGTGGTGGTGACCTTGCAGCCGTTCGCCCACTTCGTCGGTGGCAGCCTGCCGCTGATTTTCCTGGCCGCGTTGCTGGTCACGCTGATCCCCACCACCATTGGCGGGCTGCTCTCCGCCATTGGTATCGCCGGCATGGACCGCCTGGTACGCCTGAACGTCATCGCCCGCTCGGGCCGCGCAGTGGAGGCGGCCGGCGACGTGCACACGCTGATGCTCGACAAGACGGGCACCATCACCTTCGGCAACCGCCGCTGCAGTGCCTTGCATGCGGCACCTGGCATTACCCCGCGCGAGCTGGGGGAGGGCGCCTTGCTGGCGTCGCTGGCCGATGACACGGCCGAAGGCAAATCGATCGTGGAATACCTGCGCCAGCTGCACGGCTTCGTCGAGCCAGCTGCTGGCCAGTTCGAGCCGGTGGCATTCACCGCGCAGACGCGGCTGTCGGGCATTGATGTGGGCCCGCGCCGCTACCGCAAGGGCGCGGTGGACGCGGTGCTGGCCTTCGTTGGCATGCAGCGCCTGGACGTGCCAGCCGCGCTGGCCCGCGAGATAGAACGCATTGCCCAAAGCGGTGGCACGCCATTGCTGGTATGTGTCGACAAGCGCCTGCTGGGGGTGATCCACCTCAAGGACGTGGTCAAGCCGGGTATCCGCGAGCGTTTTGCCGAATTGCGCAAGTTGGGTATCCGCACCGTGATGGTGACCGGTGACAACCCCCTGACGGCCGCTGCCATCGCCGCTGAGGCGGGGGTTGACGACGTACTGGCCGAAGCAACGCCTGAGAAGAAGCTGGCCCGCATTCGCCAGGAGCAGAACGACGGGCGCCTGGTCGCGATGTGCGGCGACGGGGCCAACGACGCCCCAGCGCTGGCCCAGGCGGACGTAGGCATGGCCATGAATGATGGCACCCAGGCTGCTCGCGAGGCCGCCAACATGGTCGACCTGGACAGCGACCCCACCAAGCTGCTGGACGTGGTGCAGGTGGGCAAGGCGCTGCTGGTGACCCGTGGCGCACTCACCACCTTTTCCATTGCCAACGATGTGGCCAAGTACTTCGCCATCCTGCCGGCGTTGTTTGCCGCCATCTACCCGCAACTGGGGGCGCTGAACCTGATGCACCTGGCCAGCCCGCAGAGCGCGATCCTGTCTGCCATCGTGTTCAACGCATTGATCATCGTGGTGCTCATCCCGCTGGCGCTGCGCGGGGTGCGGGTGCAGGCCGCCAGCGCCGCGCAGCTGCTGCGGCGCAACCTGCTGATCTACGGGCTGGGCGGCATCGTCGTGCCGTTCGCCGGGATCAAACTGATCGACTTGCTGCTCAACGCCTTGCACCTGGTCTGAGGAGGCCAACATGAATGCTTACCTACGCCCGGCCTTGAGCCTGGTGCTGTTGATGACCCTGTTGACGGGTGCGCTGTACCCCCTGGCCGTGACCGGTATTGCCCAGCTTGTGTTCCCCACCCAGGCCAACGGCAGCCTGGTGCGTGACGAGCAGGGCCAGGTGCGCGGCTCGGCGTTGATCGCCCAGGCGTTCACGGGCGACGCGTGGTTCCATTCGCGGCCTTCGGCAGGCGCCTATGCCACCGTCGCCAGTGCGGCCAGCAACCTGTCGCCGGGCAACCCGGCCCTGGCCGAGCGGGTGAAGGGCGACGCTGCGCAGCTGTACCAGGCGCAACTCGGGCCGGTACCGCTGGCGCTGCTCACAACCTCTGGCAGCGGCCTGGACCCGCACCTGCCGCCAGAGGCTGTGGCCTACCAGATCCCGCGCGTGGCAGCAGCGCGAAACCTGCCCCCGGCGCGCTTGCAAGGCCTGCTGGAACAGGCCACCCTGCACCCGTTGATTGGCCCGCCGGTGGTCAATGTGCTGGCGCTCAACCAAGCATTGGCACGCCTGAGCGACTAGCCGTCGAGACAATGCCAGGCACGCGCGCAGCTCGCGACGGCGTGCCCAGCAGGCCCGAACGACGCACCTCACCCAAGCAGAACCCAAGGACCGAAACATGAGCGATTCCGCCCGCGCCGACGCCCTGCTGGCCACGCTCCCGCGTACCGGCCGGGGCCGCTTGAAGGTGTTTCTCGGCGCTGCCCCCGGTGTCGGCAAGACCTTCGCCATGCTCAAGGACGCCCACGCCCGCCAGCGCCAGGGCCAGGCGGTGCTGGCGGCGGTGGTGGAAACCCACGGGCGCGCCGAAACCGAGGCGCTGCTGGCAGGCTTGAAACAGCAACCCCTGCTGCGCAGCCAGTACCGCGGCGTCACCCTGGAGGAAATGGACCTCGATGGCGTGCTTCAGGGCGCAGCCGGCCTGGTACTGGTCGACGAGCTGGCCCACACCAACGCCCCCGGCAGCCGCCATGCCAAACGCTGGCAGGATGTGCAGGAACTGCTGGCCGCCGGTATCGATGTATACACCACCCTCAATGTCCAGCACCTTGAGAGCCTCAATGACAAGGTGCAGGACATTACCGGCGTGCGGGTCCGCGAAACCGTACCGGACTGGGTGCTGCAGGATGCCTTCGAACTGCTGCTGATCGACCTGCCGCCCCGCGAACTGCTGGAGCGCCTGCGTGCCGGCAAGGTCTACGTACCAGAGCAGGCGCGGGCGGCGGTGGATGCATTCTTCTCGCCGAGCAACCTCAACGCCCTGCGGGAACTGGCCATGCAGGCCGCAGCGACCCAGGTGGACGTGGATGTTGCCCAAGGTTACCGACAGCGCGGTGAGGCGGCGCCTGCCTTGCGTGGGCGCTTGCTGGTGGGTGTTGACGGTGACGATCAGGCTGAACGGCTGGTGCGTCATGCCAGCCGTGTGGCGCAGCGTCGGCACCTGCCGTGGAGCCTGGTGCATGTGAACAACGGCGGGGTACGTGACGAAGCAGGCCGCCAGCGCCTGCAAGCGGCGCAGCAGCTGGCCGAGCGCCTGGGCGGCGAGGTGGTGGTGCTGCGGGCAGGGGAGGTGGCGCACACGTTGATTCAGCACGCGGCCGAGCGGCGCGCCAGCCTGGTGCTGGTGGGGCAGACCCGACAGCGCCTGCGCCGGCGGCTGTTCGGGGCGGGCGTGGCCACGCGGCTGCTGCGTGCCAGCCACGGCCTGGAGGTCAACGTACTGGCCCGTGACGCGCAGCGCCCGGCACCACGGCCAGTGGTGCGGCAGGTCTGGGTGTGGCGTCATTACGTGCTGGCGCTGTTGGCTACCGTGACGGCAGCCGGCCTGGCCTGGGCGGTTGCCAGCGTGCTGGCGTTGCCCAACATATCGCTGGTGTTTCTGGCGGCAGTGCTGCTGGTGGCAGTGCGCAGCAGCCTGGGCCCTGCGTTGGCGTGCGCGCTGTTGTCGTTTCTGGCCTACGACTTTCTGTTCATCCCGCCGAATTTCTCGTTGAGCATCCAGCGCGAAGAAGACGTGCTGACCTTGGTGTTCTTCCTGCTGATGGCTGCACTCACCGGCAACCTGGCGGCCCGTCAGCGCCGCCAGTTGCAGGCCCTGCGTGAAACCCAGGCGCAAACCAGCCAGTTGCTCGACCTGTCACGCCGGCTGACGGTGGCGACCGACCGCCAGGCGGTGCTCACTGCCGCCAGCCAGTACCTCGATGGCCAGCAAGGCTTGCAGGTGTGCCTGCTACAGCGCGATGCCGAGGGCCAGTTGCAGGTGGCCAGTGGCGAGGTGCCGCGCTTCAGCGCCACTGAACAGGCGGCGGCGCAGTGGGCCTGGCAGCATCGCCAGGCGGCAGGCCGCGGCAGTGATACGCTGCCGGATGGCCGCTGGTGGTGGTGGCCATTGGTGGTCGATGAAGCCCCCCTGGCGCTGCTGGGAGTTTGCCTGCGCTCCGGTCAGCCCCTGGGCGACCCGCACCGGCGCCTGTTGCGGGCGTTGGGGCAACCCTTGGCCCAGGCCCTGGCCCGCGCGGACCTGGCCGAACAGCTGGAGGCGGCGCGCCTGCAAGGTGAGACGGAGCAACTGCGCAGTGCCTTGCTGGCATCGGTGTCCCACGACCTGCGTACGCCGCTGACGGCCATGCGCGGCAGTATCGACAGCCTGTTGGCACTGGGCGAAGCGATCCCGGTGAGCGACCGCCGCGAGCTGTTGGAGGGCACCCGCAACGAGGCGGAGCGCCTGGACCGCTACATCCAGAACCTGCTGGACATGACCCGCCTGGGCCACGGCAGCCTCAAGCTGGCCCGTGACTGGGTAGCCCCGGCCGACATTGTCGGCAGTGCCTTGCAGCGCCTGCGTGCAGTGCTGGCACCCTTGCAGGTGCACACTGACGTGCCTGCGCAATTGCCGCTGCTGTTCGTGCACGCCGCGCTGATCGAGCAGGCACTGGTCAACGTGCTGGAAAACGCCGCGCGCTTTTCGCCGCCTGCAGGCCGTTTGCAGTTGCAGGTAACCGTGCAACACTCGCAATTGCGCATGGCCGTCAGCGACGAAGGGCCCGGTATTCCCCTGGCTGACCGGGCGAAGATCTTCGACATGTTCTACACCGCCGCCCGTGGCGACCGGGGCGGGCAGGGCACCGGGCTGGGCCTGGCGATCTGCCAGGGCATGATTGGTGCCCATGGGGGGCAGATTCTGGTCGACGACGGCATTGATGGTAAGGGCACCTGCATCACCCTATGCTTGCCGCTTCCCGTCCAACCTGAAAGCGAAAGTGAAATGCCATGAGCCACACCGCCACCTTGCTGGTCATTGATGACGAACCGCAGATTCGCAAGTTCCTGCGCATCAGCCTGGCATCCCAGGGGTACAAGGTGCTCGAGGCGGCCACCGGCGCCCAGGGCCTGGCCGAGGCCGCCTTGGGCAAGCCTGACCTGGTGGTGCTCGACCTGGGGTTGCCAGACATGGACGGCCAGCACGTGCTGCGCGAGCTGCGTGAATGGAGTGCGGTACCGGTGATGGTGTTGTCGGTGCGCGCCAGCGAACTGCAGAAGGTGGATGCCCTGGACGGTGGCGCCAACGATTACGTGACCAAGCCGTTCGGCATCCAGGAGTTTCTGGCGCGGGTGCGGGCGCTGTTGCGCCAGGTGCCGCAAGCAGAGGGCGCCGAGGTTGCACTGCGCCTTGGGCCGCTGACCGTGGACCTCGCGTTTCGCCGTGTCACCCTCGACGGCGTCGAGGTGGCCCTGACGCGTAAGGAATATGCGCTGCTGGCGCAGCTGGCCCGCCACCCAGGCCGGGTCATCACCCAGCAGCAGCTGTTGAAGGATATCTGGGGGCCCACCCATGTGGACGATACCCACTACCTGCGCATCGTGGTCGGGCATCTGCGGCAAAAGCTTGGCGACGACCCGACTGCGCCGCGCTACATCATCACCGAACCCGGGGTGGGCTACCGGCTGGCGGCGCCGGCGGGTTGAACCGGCCGGCAAGTGGCCTCATGCCCTGGGCGGCTCCTGTTCGAACAGTTTGCGCATGATCTCCAGGTAGCGCCGGGCGCCGAGCCCCAGCGGGCGCGGCTTGACCCAGATGATGTCCACCCACAGGCGTAACCGGCTGGCCATGTTGTCGAAGCGCACTTCGGCCAGCGCGCCAGAGGCGATCAGCGGTTCGACCAATGGCTGCGGCAGGTAAGCCCAGCCCAGCCCCGACTGCACCAGGTCCAGCGTGGCCAGGTAACTGTCGGTCAGCCAGATACGCCGTGACAACACCATGCGCGGGTCGGAGCCTGTGGCCTTGCCGGATGCCACGATGATCTGCCGCTGCTCGGCAAAGGCCTCTTCAGGCAGGGGCATGCCGCCGTTCTGCCCTGCGGGATGGCGCGGTGAAGCCACGGCCACCAGCAACTGGCTGCCTGCTTCCAGGAAGGATTCGCGCTCGTCGATGCCAGGCCTTTCGAACACCAGGGCCAGTTGCACACTGCCGTCATGCAGCAGGCGGATGGCCTCGGTCTGGGTGGCGGAGCGGATCTCCACTTCCAGGCTGGGAAACTCCTGCGCCAGGGCCTGCAGCGGCTGGCTCCAGGCGCCGGTTTGCAACTCGGGGGCCATGGCGATGGTGAGGCGTTTTTCCAGGCCCTTGTGCAGCTGCAGCGCCTGGGCATCCAGCAGGTTCAGCTGGCAGATTACCTGCCTGGCCTGCGGCTCCAGCGCCAACGCGGCGCTTGTGGGCAGGGCCTTGCGCGTGGTGCGGTCGAACAGCGCAAGGTCCAGCTCGGCCTCCAGCTGAGCGATCGCCATGCTGACAGCCGATGGCACCCGCCCCAGCTTGCGTGCCGCAGCTGAAAAGGAGCCCGCTTCCAGCACCGCCAGGAAGATTGCCAGGGAGTCGCTGGTGAAGGCCATGGTGGTTACCTTGAAAGAACAGACGCAGGGCTTGGAGGGTAGGGGATGCAGCATGAAAAAGCACTTCGGCGCTCGCGCTTGCAAGCGCCAACTGCTTCAAGGCGAACACCCAACCATCACACCCCTTCAGCCAACACCCGGTCAATGCTGTCGACAAAGTAATCCACGCTGGCCCGCGTCGTGCACATCGGTGGCTTGATCTTGAGGATATTCAGGTAATCCCCCGTGGGCTGCATGAAAATACCCAGGTCACGCAAGCGATTGCACAACACCATGGTTTCCTCCGTGGCCGGTTCCAGGGTGTCGCGGTCACGCACCAGCTCAAGCCCAAGGTAGAAGCCTGAGCCATGGGCAGCGCCCACCAGTGGGTGTCGGTCTACCAGCGCCTGTAGCCTGGCCTTGAAGTAGCGGCCTGTGTCGCGGGCGTTGTCCCACAGGCCTTCATCTTCCATCACATCCAGCACCGCCATGCCGATGCGGCAACTCACCGGGCTGCCGCCGGCCGAAGAGAAGAAGTAACCCTCGGCCTCGAGGGCTTCGGCAATTTCGCGGCGGGTGATCACCACGCCGAGGGGCTGGCCGTTGCCCATGCCTTTGGCCATGGTGATGATATCCGGCACCACGCCCTGCTCTTCGAAACCCCAGAAATACTCACCCAGGCGGCCGTACCCCACCTGCACTTCATCGGCGATGCACACCCCGCCACGGGCCCGCACGCTGGCGTAGGCGGCTTTCAGGTAGCCGGCCGGCAAGGCGATGCCACCGGCATTTCCGTAAACTGGCTCGCAGATGATGCCCGCCAACTGCCGGCCGCTGGCGTCAAGGCTGGCCAGCTTGGCGTCCACGTCGCGCAGGTAGTCGGCGGCGCTGTCGGCACCGCGAAAGCGCCCGCGGAAGGTGTTCGGCGCTTCCACCGGGTGCACCCAGCCGGGGCGGGTTTCCAGGGCTTTGGGGTTATCGGCGATGGAGGTGGAAATGGCATCGGTGGCCACCGACCAGCCATGATAGGCCTCGAGCACACTGAGCATGTCGCGCCCACCGCTGTAGGCCCAGGCCAGGCGGATTGCCAGGTCGTTGGCCTCGGTACCGCTATTGACCATGAACACCCGGTCGAAGCCGTCGGGCGCCAGGTCAAGCAGCCGCTCCGAGAACTCGGTGATGGCCGCATAGTGGAAGCGTGAATTGGTGTTGAGCAACGACCATTGCCGCGCCGACTCGGCCACCATGCGTGGGTGGCCATGGCCCAGCACGGCCACGTTGTTGAGCATGTCCAGGTATGAGCGGCCTTGCATGTCGATCAGGTAATTGCGCCAGCCCCGCTCGATGTGTGGCGGTTGGGCGTAATAGTGTTTCTGCGAGCGGGCAAAGCTGGCATCGCGCCGCGCCAGCAGCGCCTGTGGGTCTGGCAAGGGATCGGCGTCGCAGTCAACGCCCAGCAATGCTGCCGGCGAGGGGCATAATGCCAGCCAGGCCGGGGCTTGGGCGGGCGTGGCGAAGAATGGCGGCCGCAGGTTGCTGTCCAGGCACAGCTGTACGCTCAGCCTGTCACCGGTTTGGCCAAGGGGCTCGCCCTGATGCACGCGTTGCCCGTCCAGCGGGCCTGCGCTCAGCCCGTACAGCCACAGGCTCCAGCGGGCAGTGCGCAAGCAGCCGGCGCCGTCACCGTGGGCTTCCCAGGTGCCGGCCTGGGGTGCCTGCACCGGGCTGCCTGGCGCCAGGTGCAGCTCCACGCCCAAGGCGCAGGTGGCGGGCGCCTCAGCGCGGTCAATATGGGTTTGAGACAGGCGATACTGCCCGTGCAGCGTGCATGCAGGCGCCGCCTGGGCGGCCAGCAGGCGCTGGTCGAAACCGGGTTGCTCCCAGTTGCCGGCTTGGCAGTGGACGCTGAGCACCCCCAGGTCGAGCCGGGTAACAGGTTGCCCGGCCAAACCAGGCAGCAACGCCAGGCAGCCGTCCAGCGCAGGGCCTTCAGGTTCCAGCCCCGCCGCCTGGAGAATGGCCGCTTCCATAAGGGCCAGTGGCACGGCCATGGCCGTGTCGAAGATGGCCCATTCATGCGCGACATTGTCACGGGTGTACTGGTTGCCGGGGTCGACCGCCAGCTGTTGGGCGCTGCTCAGCACCAGCACGGCGGCGCGCTTGAGCACCAGCGGCCAAAGGGCGCACAGCTCCGCCTCGGTCAGCGGGTTGACTGCCTGGTAAGCGCTCACCGCGGGCAGGATCATGAACGGGTCGCCGTCGGCATGGTGCAGCAGGGCAGAACAGGTGACGGACAGGTCGGCGATGCGCCAGGTGCGGATGAGGTCGCCGAAATCAATCACGCCCTGCAGCCGCCATTGACGCTGTGGGTCCAAGGCCCACACGGTATTGTCATCGGTGATATCCAGGTGCACAGCCTGCGTAGGCAGCCGATCGACCAGCGGCGCCAGGCGCTCACCTGCCACCCGGGCGGCTTCGTGCAGGCGGGCGCGCTGGCCGGCGTCCTCAATCAACGGCAGCAAGTGGTTGATCAGGGTGCGGGCATGGCGGGGGTCCCATTGGAGCGTGCGGGCCAGCCCCGGGTGGTCGAAACCGGCAAGCGCCCTGTCGACCTGTGCACAGAGTGCGCCCAGGCGGCCCACCACATCGGGTGACAGGTGGGCGACACGGGTCAACGGCTGGCCGTCGAGATACTCCAGCAAGCGTACGCGCAGCGGCTGCTCGCCGATGTTCACTGCCAGCAGGGTGTCGCCGCTGTGTGCCGCGATCACTGCAGGCACGGGCAGGCCTTGGGCCTTCAGATGATCCAGCGCGGCATGTTGCGCCTGCAGTTCGGTTTCAGCATAGCTGCCGTGGCAGGCCTTCAGCACGTAACGCCCTTGCGCCGCCTCCACGCGCAGGTTGAAGTCCTGCTGGCTGCCCAGCGCTTGCAGCTCACCCGAGATGCCGTAATGCGCTTGCAACAGGCTGGCGGCCTGGCTGGCACCGAGCACCGGGCTTGCCAGGCTGGCCCGCGCAGCCAGTTGTTCTATTAAGGGTGTAGAGGCGTCAGCTGGAAGGTTGTGCATGGGGCTACCGTCATCGAGGTGGAGGCAGCCCGTATTTATGCCGGTTTTGCCAGACAACGAAAGACGATCATTTTCAGTTTTTCTGAAAAGCAGCAGCCCCGATAGCTTGACGGAGATCAACCACTCGGCAAGATCTTTCAAAAAACCTGTACAAGTAGTTAGGTTTGTACAAGTATTTGGTGTAGCGTAGCGCCATTATTCCCCCCTGATGATCCACTGCCTTGTAGGACTGGTGAAACAAGATGATGGTTGCACCCGTTCCGATCAACGAACAGGACCGCCTGGCCGAGGTTGCCGAGTGGTGCGTGTTGCACCATGAGCCCAGTACCGAGCTGAAGGCGCTGGTCGACCTGGCGCGCCGCTACTTCAGTGTGCCCACCTGCGTGGTTTCGATCGTCGGTGAGTGCCAGCAGTGGTTTGCGGCACGGGCCGGGCTGGATGCACAGACAATGCCCCGGGACATTTCGTTCTGTGCCCACACCATTTTGCAGGCTCAGCCCATGGAAGTGCTGGACGCCACTGCCGATATTCGCTTCGCGCGCAACCCGCTGGTCACCGGCGAACCCGGCGTACGCTACTACTGCGGTGCGCCGCTGATGGTCGGGCAGCGGATTGCGATTGGCAGTTTCTGCATCATCGACACCACCACGCGTCCACCGCTGGACGACGCGCAAAAAGCCATGCTGGTGGCCTTCGCCGAAACCGCCATGCAGATCATCTCTGGCTTGCGCCGGAATGTATTCACGGACCAGGACACTGGGCTGTTCAACCGCCTCAAGCTCGAATACGACGTGAGCGCGGCGCTGGGCCGTTGGCAGCCGTTGACACTGTTGGCGGTAGACATCATGCCCCCCGAGGCGCTCAACGACATCATCCGCGGGTTGGGCTACAACTTCGCCCACGACCTGACCCTGCAGGCCATGGCACGCATTGCTGCGCAGTTGGACGCTGGGCTATGCCTGTACAAGATAAGCCCTACGCGCTTTGCGGTCTTGCTGGAAGACGTTGGCAACGTTCAGCCCTTGTGCCAGCGCATCGTGGCTGCACTGCAGGCGCCTGCCCAGTGCCACCAGGTGCCGGTGTTGCTGGATGCCGGCATCGGCATTGCGCCAATCACACCCCCGGCCGACGAACGCAACAGCCTGGAATGGTTACGCAGGGCGGTGGCTGCAGCGGACTCGGCGCGGCGCAATGTGAGGCGCTATGCCTGGTATGTGCCGGAGGTCGATGCCGCCCAGCGCCGTGCGTTGCTGCTGCTGGCATCCCTGGGGCACGCCTTGCTCAATGAAGGTGAGCTCAGCCTGCACCTGCAACCGCGCATTGAACTGCCTTCTGGCCAATGCCGGTCGGCCGAGGCGCTGCTACGCTGGCACCACCCCCAGTTGGGTAATGTATCCCCGGCAGAATTCATCCCCTTGGCAGAGAAGACTGCGCTCATGGCCAGCCTCAGCCTTTGGGTGATGCGCGCTGTGGTGGGCATTCTGGACAATACCCGGGGCATGGATTTCAGCATCAGCCTGAACGTCACGGCCCGTGACCTGGAGAGCCCGACCTTCATGGATGCGCTGTTGAGCACATTGCAGGGCGCAGCCATCTCCCCCAGGCGGGTGCAACTGGAATTCACCGAAAGTGTGCTGATCGAGCAGCCCGAGGCGTTGCAGTTGCAGTTGCAACGCGCCCAGCAAGCCGGCATCGACATTGCCATTGACGACTTTGGCACCGGCTACTGCAACTGGGTTTACCTGGCGCGGATACCGGCCAGCATCGTCAAGCTCGACAGGTCGCTGGTGCACCACGCGCTGCCAGGCTGCAGAGAGGCATTGCTGGTGCGGTCGGTGATCGACCTTGCCAGCCACCTGAAATACCGGGTACTGGCAGAAGGGGTTGAAACGGCGCAACAGCTCGCCCAGGTGTCGGCCTGGGGATGCGCCGAGGCCCAGGGGTTCCATATCGCCCGGCCCATGCCGGTCGCCGATTTCGTGCAATGGTTCTGCAACACCCGGCAGATCGATCAGGTCGCCGGCTAATGACAATGGCGCACTCCACCCGCAGGTGACATTCATGTTCAATCGCCAACTAAAAGCAACGCTAGCCGCGCGTGATGCCGAACTCGCTGAACTCCGTCAGCGCCTTCAACAATTGGAAAGCGGCGTTTTCCTGCGTCTGGACGACCAGCGCCGCGTCGCCACCTGCAGCCCGGCCTTTGCTGCGGCGCTGGGGGTGGAGGCTGGCGAAATGGTGGGGCAACCGTTGGCCCAGTGGCTGGCCGAACCTGCCCAGGAGAGCCAGGCGCTGGTAGATGCCCTGTTACGCTCCAGTGCAGTGATCCAGTTCGACCTGACCGGCAAGGTGCTCTCGGCCAACGCCAACTTCCTCAACGCCCTGGGGTATCGGCTGGAAGAAGTGGTCGGCCAGCACCACCGCATGTTCTGCAGCGCCGAGGAAGTGTCCGGGGACGGCTACACCACCTTCTGGCGCACCCTCAATGCCGGCCGTTATGTGACCGGCCGCTTCAAACGCCTCGATAAACAGGGCCATGAAGTGTGGCTGGAAGCCAGCTACAACCCTGTCAGCGACGCCAGTGGCAAATTGGTGAGGGTGGTGAAATTCGCCTCGGTGGTCACTGACCAGGTGCAGCGCGAGGAGGCGGTGCGCCAGGCCGCGCAGGTGGCCCTGGAAGTGTCGCGGCGTACCGACGGCGGCGCCAGCGAGGGTGTGTTGGTAATGCACGAGGTGGGGCAGTCGATGCAGGGTGTGGCCCGTCAGTTGCAATCGGCTGGCGATACCATCAGTGCGCTGGGTGAACAGTCCACGGTCATCAGCGCGATCGTGCAGACCATCGGTGCCATTGCCTCGCAGACCAACCTGCTGGCCTTGAATGCCGCCATCGAGGCTGCCCGGGCGGGTGAACAGGGGCGTGGCTTTGCGGTGGTGGCCGATGAAGTGCGCAAGCTGGCCGGCCGCACCAGCACTGCCACGGCCGAGATCGATGCCGTGGTAGCGCGCAACCAGGCCCTGGTCAGCCAGGCCGTTGGCGAAGTGCAAAGCAGCCGCACCGAAGCCGCCAATGGGCTGCAACTGGCCGGGCATGCCGGCCATGTCATCACGGGTATACAGGAAGGCGCCAAGCGGGTGGTGGCGGCGGTGGAGCGGGTCAGCGAGGACCTGCGCTAGCGGCGGGTAACTCCGGGCGCAGCGGGCAGGCCAGGGTCAGGCGTTGCTGCAAGGCAGCACGCAGGGCTTGCAGGTCTGCCAGGCGCTGTTCCACCAAGGCCAGTTTGTCCCGTAGCAGCGCCTCCACTGCGCGGTCCGGGTCTGGGGCGGCCCAGAGCGCTTGCACGTTGCTGCCGATCTCGTTCAGGCTGAACCCCAACTGCTGCGCAGTGCGAATGAACGCGACCAGTTGCGCGGTTTCCTGATCGTAGTCGCGGTAGCCATTGGCCAACCGGTGCGAGCGGATCAGCCCACGTTCCTCGTAAAAGCGCAGGGTGTCACGGCTGACGCCGCAGGCCTGGGCCAGTTGACCAATACGCACTGTGTTTTTCCTGAACATGGGCTTGACCCTGGAGCATACTCCAGGCTTTAGCCTGCTGCCTTCATTGAATTGCAGAAGGCATCGAACATGTGGAGCAACACCCAGTATCGCCAGCTGGTGCGGGCCAGCGGCCTCTACGACTTGCTGATCACCGTGGGCTTCGCCACCCCCTGGACCTTTGCCTGGCTGCATGGCTGGCTCAGCACGCTACACGGCACCCTCGGCCTTGCAGGGGAAATACCCGTGTTCGAACCCATGCACGTGATGATGGCCAACCTGATGGGCTCGATCGTGTGTGTGTGGGCGTGGCTGCGGATCCGTCACCCGCAGGTGTTGTTCGGCCGCTACGACGCCGCAGGCCGGGTGCTGTTTTCTGCCTGGCAGTTGTATGCGCTGGCCAACGGGGCCTCCGCGTTGCTGTGGGGCATTCTGGTGCTGGAAGTGCTGTGGGCGATTGCGCAGCTGGCGCCTGTGGCGAAGGCGCCAGCTGCTGCCTGTCATGACACGTCAGCCTGCAGAAATGCCGCCTCCAGCAGTTGCTGAGTGTAGGCATGCTGCGGGGCCTGGAAGATCGCCTGGGCATCGCCTTGCTCCACCACATGCCCATGCTTGATCACCATCAACTGGTGGCTCAGCGCCTTGACCACGGCCAGGTCGTGGCTGATGAACAGGTAGGTAAGGTTGTACTTGTGCTGAAGGTTGCGCAGCAACTCGACCACCTGGCGTTGGACGGTGCGGTCCAGCGCGGAGGTGGGTTCGTCCAGCAGGATCAGGGCAGGTTTGAGCACCAGTGCCCGGGCGATGGCGATGCGCTGACGCTGGCCACCAGAGAACTCATGCGGGTAGCGATGACGGGTTTGCGGGTCGAGCCCGACCTCTTCAAGCGCCGCGATGATCGCCACCTCCTGTTCTGCGGCGGTGCCGATACGGTGAATGCGTAGCCCCTCACCGACGATGTCCGCCACGCTCATGCGCGGGCTCAGGCTGCCGAACGGGTCCTGGAACACCACCTGCATCTCCCGGCGCAGCGGGCGCACCGCTTGCTGATTCAGCCCTTGCAGGTCCTGCCCGTTGAACCGGATGGCGCCGCGGCTGGCTATCAGGCGCAAAATGGCCAGCCCCAATGTGGACTTGCCCGACCCGGACTCACCGACGATGCCCAGTGTCTGGCCCTGGGGCAGGCTGAAATTTACCCCATCCACGGCCTTTACATGGTCGACGGTGCGGCGCAGCAGGCCTTTCTTGATCGGGAACCAGACCTTCAGGTCATCCACCTCAAGCAGCGGTGCACCCTGCGGGTTGTGGGCCGGCAGCCCGCTGGGCTCGGCGTTGATCAGCATCTGCGTGTAGGGGTGTTGCGGTGCGCTGAACAGCGTCGCGCACTCGGCCTGCTCGACGATCTTGCCGCGCTGCATCACGCACACCCGGTGTGCGATGCGCCGCACCAAGTTGAGGTCATGGCTGATCAGCAGCAGCGCCATGCCCAGGCGTGCCTGCAGCGCTTTGAGCAGGTCGAGAATCTTCAACTGCACGGTCACGTCCAGCGCCGTGGTGGGTTCGTCGGCAATCAGCAGTTCGGGCTCGTTGGCCAGTGCCATGGCGATCATCACCCGCTGGCGCTGGCCGCCGGACAGCTCATGGGGCAGGGCCTTGAGGCGCTTGTGCGGCTCCGGTATGCCCACCATGTCCAGCAGTTCCAGCGTGCGTGCAGTGGCCTGCTTGCCGGTCAGCCCCTTGTGCAGCAGCAGGATCTCGTTGATCTGCTTTTCGATGCTGTGCAAAGGGTTCAGCGAGGTCATTGGCTCCTGGAAAATCATCGCAATGCGGTCGCCACGGATGCGCTGCAGGCTCTTTTCGTTTTGCTGAAGCAGGTCCTTGCCTTCGTAGCGGATGCTACCCGCCGGGTGACGTGCCAGGGGGTAGGGCAGCAAGCGCAGAATGGAGTGCGCGGTGACGGACTTGCCCGACCCGCTCTCGCCCACCAGCGCCAGGGTTTCGCCCTTGCGGATATCGAAGCTGATGCCATCCACCACGCGGTTGACGTGCTCGCCGGTCACGAACTCCACGGCCAGGTCGCGCACTTCGATCAGGTTCTGTTCACTCATGTCACTTCCTCGGGTCGAAGGCATCGCGGGCGGATTCGCCGATGAATACCAGCAGGCTCAGCATCAGGGCCAGCACGGCGAAAGCGCTGATACCCAGCCAAGGCGCCTGGAGGTTGGACTTGCCCTGGGCCACTAGCTCGCCCAGCGACGGCGCCCCTGGCGGCAGGCCGAAGCCGAGGAAGTCCAGGGCGGTCAGCGTGCCGATGGCCCCGGTGAGGATGAAGGGCATGAAGGTCATGGTCGAAATCATGGCGTTAGGCAGAATGTGCCGGTACATGATGGCGCCATTGCGCATGCCCAGTGCCCGGGCGGCGCGCACGTATTCCAGGTTGCGCCCGCGCAGGAACTCGGCGCGCACCACATCCACCAGGCTCATCCACGAAAACAACAACATGATGCCCAGCAGCCACCAGAAATTGGGTTGCACGAAACTGGCCAGGATGATCAGCAGGTACAGCACGGGCAGGCCCGACCAGATCTCCAGAAAGCGCTGCCCGGCTAGGTCTACCCAGCCACCGTAGAAGCCCTGCAAGGCCCCGGCGATCACCCCCACGATGGAACTGAGCACGGTGAGAGTGAGGGCGAACAGCACGGAAATGCGGAAGCCGTAGATGACCCTGGCCAGCACATCGCGGCCCTGGTCATCGGTGCCTAGCCAGTTGTCCGCCGAAGGCGGCGCGGGGGCCGGCACGCGCAGGTCGTAGTTAATGCTCTGGTAGCTGAACGGGATCGGTGCCCACAGCACGAAGCTGTCTTTCTTTGCCAGCAGGTCGCGTATGTACGGGCTCTTGTAGTTGGCTTCCAGCGGGAATTCACCGCCGAAGGTGGTCTCCGGGTAGCGCTTGAACGCCGGGAAGTACCACTCACCGTCGTAGCGCACGGCGATGGGTTTGTCGTTGGCGATCAGCTCGGCGCCCAGGCTCAGGCCGAACAGAATCAGGAACAACCACAGCGACCACCAGCCACGGCGGTTGGCCTTGAAGCGCTCGAAGCGCCGGCGGTTGAGAGGGGACAAGGCCATGTCAGTGCTCCCGGCTGGCAAAGTCGATGCGAGGATCGACCAGGGTGTAGGTCAGGTCGCCGATCAGTTTCACCACCAGCCCCAGCAGGGTGAAGATGAACAGGGTGCCGAAGACCACCGGGTAGTCGCGGTTGATGGCCGCCTCGAAACTCATCAGCCCCAGGCCGTCGAGGCTGAAAATCACTTCGATCAGCAGGGAACCGGTGAAGAAGATGCCAATGAACGCCGACGGGAAACCGGCGATCACCAGCAGCATGGCATTACGGAATACATGCCCGTACAGCACCCGCGGCCTGCTCAGGCCCTTGGCCTTGGCGGTGACCACGTACTGCTTGTTGATCTCGTCCAGGAAGCTGTTCTTGGTGAGCAGGGTCATGGTGGCGAAGTTGCCGATGACCAGCGCGGTGATGGGCAGCACCAGGTGCCAGAAGTAGTCGAGCACCTTGCCGGTGGTGCTCAGCTCGTCGAAGTTGTTCGAGGTGAGGCCGCGCAGTGGGAACCAGTCGAAGTAGCTGCCACCGGCAAACAGCACGATCAGCAGGATGGCGAACAGGAACGCCGGGATGGCGTAGCCGACGATGATCGCCGAGCTGGTCCATACATCGAAATGGCTGCCGTGGCGCACAGCCTTGGCGATGCCCAGGGGGATCGAGATCAGGTACATGATCAAGGTGCTCCACAACCCCAGCGAGATCGACACCGGCATTTTCTCGATGATCAGGTCGATCACCTTGGCATCGCGGAAGAAGCTGTCGCCGAAGTCCAGCCGGGCGTAGTTCTTGATCATGATCCACAGGCGCTCGGGCGGTGATTTGTCGAAACCGTACATGTGCTCGATTTCGGCGATCAACGCCGGGTCCAGGCCCTGGGCGCCCCGGTAGTTGGAGCCGGCCACGGACACTTCGGCGCCGCCGCCGGCAATGCGGCTGGTGGCGCCTTCAAAGCCCTCCAGCTTGGCGATCATCTGCTCCACCGGGCCGCCAGGGGCAGCCTGGACAATGATGAAGTTGATGACCAGGATGCCGAACAGGGTCGGGATGATCAGCAGCAGGCGCCGCAGGATGTAGGCCAGCATCTCAGTTGGCCTCGTTCGCGGGGGCGGCGCTTACGGCCGGGGTAACGTCGGGCTTGATCCACCAGGTGTCGATGCCGATGTCATATTTGGGCGAAACCTTGGGGTGGCCTATGTGGTTCCAGTAGGCCACGCGCCAGGTTTTGATGTGCCAGTTGGGGATCACGTAGTAGCCCCACAGCAACACCCGGTCCAGGGCGCGGCAATGGTCGATCAGGCTCTGGCGCGAATCGGCGTTGATCAGTGCTTCCACCAGTTGGTCGATGGCAGGGTCGCGCAGGCCGATGAAGTTGCGGCTGCCGGGGTTGTCGGCGGCATTGCTGGACCAGAACTCGCGCTGTTCGTTGCCGGGCGAGTTGGACTGCGGGTAACCGCCCACGATCATGTCGAAGTCCCGCGAACGCAGGCGGGTTATGTACTGGGAAACGTCGACGCGGCGGATGTTCAGCTCGATGCCCAGGTCAGCCAGGTTGCGCTTGAAGGGCAGCAGAACCCGTTCGAACTCGGTTTGCGCCAGCAAAAACTCGATGCTCACGGGCTTGCCCTGGGCGTCGACCATCTTGTCGTCGACGATCTTCCAGCCGGCTTCCTGCAGCAGTTTGTAGGCCTGGCGCTGCTGGTCGCGAATCATGCCGCTGCCGTCGCTGACCGGGTTGTGGAAAGCCTGGTTGAACACAGGGTCTGGCACTTTGCCGCGCAATGGCTCGAGGATGCTCAGCTCGCTGGGGCTGGGCAGCCCGCGAGCCGCCATGTCCGAGTTCTCGAAGTAACTGCCCGTGCGCGTATAGGCGCCATTGAACAGCTGCTTGTTGGTCCATTCGTAGTCCAGCAACAGGCTCAGTGCCTGGCGTACACGCACGTCCTGGAACACCGGGCGACGGATATTGAAGATGAAGCCCTGCATGCCGGTAGGGTTGCCGTTGGGCAGTTCTTCCTTGATCAGCCGGCCATCGCGTACGGCAGGCACGTTGTAGGCGGTGGCCCAGTTCTTGGCGCTCACTTCCAGCGCGTAGTCGAATGCACCTGCCTTCAGCGCCTCCAGGGCGACCGTGGTATCGCGGTAGGAGTCGTAGGTCATTGCATCGAAGTTGTAGAGCCCGCGGTTGATCGGCAGGTCCTTGGCCCAGTAGTCCTTTACCCGCTCATAGCGCACCGAGCGCCCGGCCTTGACCTCGGCGACCTTGTACGGGCCGCTGCCCAGGGGCACTTCCAGGTTGCCCCGCTTGAAGTCGCGGGTGGCGTACCAGTGCTTGGGCAGCACCGGTAGCTGGCCGAGGATCAGCGGCAGTTCGCGGTTGCCCTTGTGCTTGAACTTGAACAGCACCCTGAGCGGGTCTTCGGCGATTACGTCTTCGACGTCGGCGTAGTACTGCCGGTACAGCGGCGCGCCGTCCTTCACCAGCGCATTGAAGCTGAACACCACGTCTTCGGCACGCATCGGCGTACCGTCATGGAAGCGCGCTTCGGGGCGCAGGTAGAAGCGCACCCAGCTGTTGTCCGGCGCTTTTTCGATCTTGCCGGCCACCAGCCCGTATTCGGTAAACGGCTCGTCCAGGCTCTGGCGCATCAGCGTGTCGTAGATGATGCTGATGTTCTCGGCCGACACGCCTTTGTTGATGAACGGGTTGAGGCTGTCGAAGCCACCGAAGCTGGACTGGCGGAAGGTGCCGCCCTTGGGGGCGTCCGGGTTCACGTAGTCGAAGTGCTTGAAGTCGGCGGGGTACTTGGGCGGCTCGTCATACAGGGTCAGTGCATGCTGGGGGGCCGCCAGGGCGGGAAGGCTCAGGCAGGCCAGCAGAAGGCTGCCTGCCAACCGGCGCAGTCGGTGGGTTGGCGTCATTGGGCTTTCTCCGAAGTCTTGATCCACCAGCTGTTCAGCCCAAGGGTGTAGGGCGGCGTGGTGATGAAGGCGAAGCGGTTGCGGTAGGCCAGGCGATGGTTGTCCAGGTACCAGTTGGGGATCATGTAGTACTGCCACGAAAGCACCCGGTCCAGTGCACGGGCAGCGGCAACCTGGTCATCGCGGGTGCGTGCGGCCAGCAGCGTGTCGAGCAGGTGGTCCACCACAGGGTCCTTGACGCCTGCGTAGTTCTTGCTGCCCTTGGTTGCCGCCTGGCTGGAGTGGAAGTACAGCCACTGTTCAAGGCCGGGGCTGAGGGTCTGGTTGAGTGTCATCAGGATCATGTCGAAATCAAACTGGTCCAGCCGCTGTTTGTACTGGGCGCGGTCCACGGTGCGCAAGTGTGCGTCGATACCGATGCTGGACAGATTTTCGACATAAGGTTGCAGGATGCGTTCAAGGTTGGGGTTCACCAGCAGCACCTCCATGCGCAGCTGCTGGCCCTTGGCGTCGACCAGGCGCTGCCCGTTCAGCTTCCAGCCGGCTTCACCCAGCAGGCCCAGGGCTTTGCGCAGGGTTTGGCGGCTAGTGCCACGGCCATCCGTATGGCTCACCTGGTAGGGTTCGGTGAACAGCTTGGCTGGCAGTTGATCGCGAAACGGCGCCAGCAGCAGCCACTCCTTGCCACTTGGCAGGCCCTCGGCGGTGAATTCGCTGTTGGGGTAGTAGCTGGTAGAGCGGCGGTAGGCGCTGCTGAACAGCGCGCGGTTGGTCCACTCGAAGTCCAGCATCAGCCCCAGCGCCTCACGCACCCGCGGGTCGCTGAAGGTGGCGCGGCGGCTGTTCATGAACAGGCCCTGGGTTTGCGTGGGTATGCGGTGGGGGATCTGCGCCTTTATCACCTCGCCCCGGCGCACGGCGGGGAAGTTGTAGCCGTTCGCCCAATTCTTGGCCTGGTGCTCGATGTAGATGTCGAACTCACCCGCCTTGAACGCCTCGAAGGCCACCGTTGCATCGCGGTAGAACTCGTATTCGACGCGGTCGAAGTTGTACTTGCCGCGGTTCACCGCCAAGTCCTTGCCCCAGTAGTTCTTCACGCGCTCGAACACCAGCCGGCGGCCCGGCTGGACCTCGGTGATGCGGTAGGGGCCACTGCCCAGCGGTGGCTCGAAGGTGGTGGCCTTGAAATCGCGGTTCTGCCAATAGTGCTTGGGCAGCACCGGCATTTCGCCAAGGCGCAGGATCAACAACGGGTTGCCCGCCCGTTTGAACACGAAACGGATGCGCAACGGCCCAAGGATGTCCACCCGTTGCACTTCCTGCAGGTTGGTGCGGTAAAGGGGGTGGCCTTCCTTGAGCAGCGTGCGGTAGCTGAAGGCAACGTCTGCCGAGGTAATCGGCTTGCCATCGTGCCAGCGGGCTTCGGGGCGCAGGTTGAACACCACCCAGCTGCGGTCTTCGCTGTATTCGACCGAACGCGCGATCAGGCCATAGCTGGACGTGGGCTCGTCGCCAGAGGGGTCGTACTGGCCGGTGCCCACCATCAGCGTTTCGTTCAGCTCGCTCACGCCGTACTGCTGGAAGTTGGGTGTGGTGACCGGGCTCGACCCCTTGAAGGTATAGGGGTTGAGGGTGTCGAATGTGCCGAAGGCCATGGCCCGCAAGGTGCCACCCTTGGGCGCTTGCGGGTTGACCCAGTCGAAGTGGGTGAAGGTGGCTGGGTATTTGAGCGTGCCGAACTGCGCGTATCCGTGGCTTTCGCTCACCATCGCGACTGTGGGAAAGCTCAAGGCCAGGCTGAGCGTAAGCAGGAGGGGACGTATCAAGTCGGCATCCGATCCAGAGGCATTGGGCTTTGATCGGGGTACAGTAACAGCTTGCCAGTGTAGGAAAAAGCTTCAGGCTGCATGCCCGAAGCTGCACACTTTCAGTGGCCGAGGTAGACGGTCAGGGTCTGGCCGGGTTTGAGGGCATGGCCGCTGCGTGGGTTCCAGCGCTTGAGGTGGGTCATCTCCACATTGAAACGCTTGGCCACCAGGTACAGGGAGTCGCCTTTACGCACCTTGTACTGAGTAGAGCGCTGGGCAGCGCTGGCGACCCGGTTGGCCGCTGCACTCGGCGCATTGCCGCCGCGCAGGGCCAGCACCTGGCCGGCGCGCAGGTTGTTGCCACTCAGGCGATTCCAGCGCTTGATGTCCTGCACCGATACACGGTTGGCCTGGGCAATCGCACCCAGGTTGTCTCCGCGCTTGACGCGGTAGCTGCGGGCTGCGGCAGGTGCCTTGGCCTCTGCCACGGCCCGGGCGAAGGCTGCCTGCGGCGGCTGCAGGGTCACCAGTTGCTCGGGTTTGAGGTTGGAAAGGCTGGCGGTGAGCAATTGCGCCTTGGCGGTAGGCACCAGCAGTTGCTTGGGGCCGTCGACGGTCATGCGCTTCTTGAATGCCGGGTTGAGCTGGATCAGCTCGTCTTCGTCGATGTTGGCGAACGCCGCTACGCGGGTTAGGTCGAGGCGGTCATTGATGGCCACCGCCTCGAAATAGGGTTCGTTGGCGATCGGTGTGAGGTTGACGCCGTAGGCTTCAGGGGTGGACACCACCTGCGACAGGGCCAGCAGCTTGGGCACGTAGTCGCGGGTTTCCTGAGGCAGTGGCAGGTTCCAGTAGTCGGTGGGCAGGCCGAGCTTTTCGTTGCGCTCCATGGCCCGGCTCACCGTGCCTTCGCCTGCGTTGTAGGCCGCCAGGGCCAGCAGCCAGTCCCCGTTGAACATGTCGTGCAGGCGGGTAAGGTAGTCCAGCGCCGCGTTGGTCGAGGCGGTGACGTCGCGGCGCCCGTCATAGAAGTTGGTCTGGCGCAGGTTGAAATGGCGGCCGGTGGCCGGCATGAACTGCCACATGCCGGCAGCACTGGCGCGGGAGTAGGCCATCGGGTTGTAGGCGCTTTCGATGGCTGGCAGCAGCGCCAGTTCCAGCGGCATGCCGCGTTCTTCCAGGCGTTCGACGATGTAATGCAGGTACAGGCTGCCGCGCTCGCCCGCGCTCTCGATAAAAGTGGGGTTGCTGGCGAACCAGAGGCGCTGCTGGTCGATACGTGGGTTGACGTCGATGTAGTCCTGCAGCACGAAGCCCTGGCGCATGCGCTCCCAGACGTCGCGCGGTGCCTGTTCCACGGGTTTGGCCAGCAACGGCGCGGGCTTTGGCTTGATTCGCGCCTGGTAATTGTGCGCGCGAACGCTGTCGGATTCTTCGAGCTGACGGGTGCTCTGGCAACCCACCAGGGTGGCGGCCAGGGCCAGCGCACTGACCTGGGCCAGGCGCGTCAGCGCGACGGAATGAGAGGTTCTGCGGCTACGGGAAGACATCGGCGGGTACGGGTATCCGGGCGAAAAATTTCGGCGATTCTAGGAACCGCACCCTACCGGGTCAACCTTTCCCCACCACTTGCGATATATCTTGGGGTTATCAGAACTGGTCTTTCCAAGACCTCAAGGCAGCAAAAACAGCGACATGCGTGGTGTTGGAATGTCCCTTCCATTCGTCTGCTTTTTGTTTAACTAATGTTTCAGAGGTGCGCAAAAATGGATTTGTGCGCCGTTCCAGGCCGATGGTGGAAGGCAGTGTGATGCGATCCTCAGCACGCAGGCGGCTGACGTCATCGAAGCGCTGCTGGATGTCCGCGTTGCCAGGTTCCACCGCCTTGGCGAAGCGCAGGTTGCTCAGGGTGTATTCGTGGGCGCAGTACACCTGGGTGTGCTCCGGCAACGCCGCCAAGCGGGCCAGGGCAGGCTGCATCTGCTCGGGTGTGCCCTCGAACATGCGCCCGCATCCGGCCGCGAACAGCGTGTCGCCACTGAACAGCACCGCGGGTGTGGGTTGGTCGCTGAAGAAGGCGATATGCCCCAGGGTATGGCCGGGTACGGCCAGTACCTGGTAGGTCTGGCCCAGTACGGTGACCTGGTCACCCTCGCCCAGGGCCACATCGCGGCACGGGATCGCTTCGCTGGCCGGCCCGTAGACCCGTGCGCCGGTCTGCCGCTTGAGCTGTTCAACTCCGCCCACATGGTCATTGTGGTGGTGGGTGATCAGGATGTCCGTCAGCGTCCACTCCGGGTGCGCGGCCAGCCAGCGCTGCACCGGGCCGGCATCGCCCGGGTCGACCACCGCGCACTGGCGTTTGGCATTATCCTGTAACAACCAGATGTAGTTATCGGAGAAAGCGGGGAGAGCATCGATCTGTATCATGGTGCGGATCCGATTCGCCTAGCTTGGCATATGAAGGCATCTTAGCCGCGATGGCGCGGCGCGAGAACCTTCGAGGGAGAGCACAATGACCGACCAAGCCTTTGCCCAGGCCGACCCGGAGTGGGTCTCGCTGACCAGCCTGGCCCGTGAGTGGTTCAACGGCCCGGTGGGCCGGTTGATGCTCCAGGAGGAACAGAAGCTGCTCGAGGAGGAACTGGGGCGCTTCTTTGGTGGCTATCTCGTGCACTATGGCCCGTGCGCCGAGGCGCCGCCCAGTGCGCCCAAGGTGCAACGCAACGTGCGCCTGGGCGCGCCTTTGCCGGGGGTTGAAATCGTCTGCGAAGAGCAGGCCTGGCCATTGAGCGAACACGCCGCCGACGTGGTGGTGCTGCAGCATGGCCTGGATTTCAGCCTTTCACCCCACGGCCTGCTGCGCGAGGCTGCCAGCGCCGTGCGCCCAGGCGGGCATCTGTTGATCATCGGCATCAACCCGTGGAGCAGTTGGGGCATCCGCCATTGCTTCAGCCAGGGGGCCTTGCGCAAGGCCCGCTGCATCCCTGCATCCAGGGTAGGGGACTGGCTGAACCTGCTGGGCTTCGCGCTGGAGAAACGCCGCTTCGGGTGCTATCGTCCGCCGCTCGCTTCACCCGCCTGGCAGCAACGCCTGCAAGGTTGGGAGCGCATCGCTGGTGGCTGGCAAAGTGCAGGCGGCGGTGTCTACCTGCTGGTGGCGCGCAAGATGGTGGTGGGCCTGCGCCCATTGCGGCCCGAACGGCGCGAGCCGATGGGCAAGCTGCTGCCGTTGCCGCTGGCCAAGGTGAACCGCGCTGCGGCCAGTACCGATACCGAACAGAACTGAACATGAGTGGTGCATGAGCGAAAGCGTCGAGATGTATACCGATGGTGCCTGCAAGGGCAACCCTGGCCCGGGCGGCTGGGGCGTCCTGATGATTTTCAAGGGCGTGGAGAAGGAACTGTGGGGTGGTGAGCGTGAAACCACCAACAACCGCATGGAGCTCATGGCCGCCATCCAGGGGCTGATGGCCCTCAAGCGTGAGTGCGACGTGGTGCTGACCACCGACTCGCAATACGTGATGAAAGGCATCAACGAGTGGATGGTGAACTGGAAGAAGCGCGGCTGGAAAACCGCCGCCAAGGAACCGGTCAAAAACGCCGACCTGTGGCAGCAGCTTGACGAACAGGTCAACCGCCACCGCGTGACCTGGAAGTGGGTGCGTGGCCACATCGGCCACCCCGGTAACGAACGCGCCGATCAGTTGGCCAACCGCGGTGTCGACGAGGTCCGCGCCGGGCGCTGATCGACAGGCTGGCACGTGGTGCCTGGCGCTTGCTGGTATACTGCGCGCCCCTGTAACTGATGCAACTTGGAGCACGCCACGTGGAGCAGCAGCAAGACAAACGGTTCGTCATTCTCGATACCGAAACCACGGGCATGCCGGTGAGCGAGGGGCACCGCATCATCGAGATCGGCTGTGTCGAGGTGATTGGCCGGCGGCTGACGGGGCGGCATTTTCATGTGTACCTGCAGCCGGACCGCGAGAGCGACGAGGGGGCGATCAACGTTCACGGCATCACTGACGCCTTCCTGATCGGCAAGCCCCGGTTTGGCGATGTGGCCGAAGAGTTCTTCGACTTCATCCGCGGCGCCACCCTGGTCATCCATAACGCGGCGTTCGACGTCGGGTTCATCAATAACGAGTATGCCTTGCTGGGCCAGCAGGACCGGGCGGACATCTCGCAGCACTGCGCCATTCTCGACACCCTGTTGCTGGCGCGGGCGCGCCACCCGGGGCAGCGCAATAGCCTGGATGCCCTGTGCAAACGCTACGACATCGACAACTCCGGCCGTGAGTTGCACGGCGCGTTGCTCGACTCCGAACTGCTGGCCGACGTTTACCTGGCGATGACCGGGGGCCAGACCAGCCTGTCGCTGGCGGGTCATGGTACTGACGCTGATGGAGACGGGCAGGGTAGTGGCGGCAGTGAAATCCGCCGCATCACCGGTCGCGCACCAGGGCGGGTGGTGATAGCTAGCGCCGAAGAACTGGAGGCCCATGCCGAACGCCTGGCGGCCATCGCCAAGTCGGCGGGTGGCCCATCGTTGTGGCAGGCCTTGAATGAGGCGACAGCCGGGTAGTGAGGGGGCCTGTGGGGGCAACTGTCTTCCACAAGATCTCAAAGTTGGCGCCATCACGGTGGGAGCGGGTTTACCCGCGAACACCGGCGAAGCCGGTGCCAAGCCCCGCGCTGCCTGCTTCGCGGTTAAACCCGCTCCCACAGGGACAGGGGTAAGGCAGTCCCTGCACATCGCACGCCTTACGGAATACGAATGATCTCGATACCCGTACGCACCAGCTCGAAGCGGTTCTCACCCAGGTGATTGACCCGGTCGCCGATGGCAAGGCGATAGGTGGTGATAGGGGCGCCCGTCGTGCTGCCGTCCAGTTGCAGGGTCGATTCCTGAAACTCGTGCACGGGGTAGATGCGGCCTTCGGCGTCACGGGCATGGAATTGGCCGACCATTACTGCTGCCATTTGGGTGGAACCCTCTGAATTGCGTAAGAAATGTATGGAGTAATAGACCGTGGAACGGTCAGGGAAGTTTTCGTGCGCCCGAAAAAAAACCAAAGCGCCTGAAAAGGGTCATCTATAACTACATCGTCCCTTGAACCCGTGAAGTATGGAGATCGCCATGACCCAGGTGTATTCGGTTGCTGTCGTTGTCGGTAGCTTGCGCAAGGAGTCCTACAACCGTAAGGTCGCCCGCGCCTTGTCGGAACTGGCCCCCTCAAGCCTGGCCTTGAAAATCGTCGAAATCGGCGACCTGCCTATGTACAACGAAGATGTCGAGGCTGAAGCTGCACCCCAGGCCTGGACCCGTTTCCGCGATGATATCCGCCACAGCGATGCAGTGCTGTTCGTCACCCCGGAGTACAACCGCTCGATACCGGGCTGCCTGAAAAACGCCATCGACGTCGGCTCCCGGCCCTATGGGCAAAGCGCCTGGGCGGGTAAGCCCACGGCGGTCGTCAGTGTATCGCCGGGTGCCATAGGCGGCTTTGGCGCCAACCACGCCGTGCGCCAGGCGTTGGTATTCCTCGACATGCCTTGTATGCAGATGCCAGAGGCCTACATCGGCGGCGCGGCCAACCTGTTCGACGAGTCAGGCAAGCTCAATGACAAGACCCGGCCATTCTTGCAGGCGTTCATCGACAAGTTCGCCTCTTGGGTGAAGCTGAACCGCGCTGTTTGATAGCTGTTGACGCCCAGGAGGGCCGCATGGCGGCGCTCCCGGGTTAAAGGCCTGTTAGCGGAAGCTGTAAGAAACCCCTGCATACACCCCAAAACCTTCGCCGGGCGTGGAGCGGGGGTTGTCCCTGCCTGCATCGTTGTACGCCGGGGTTACCGTGGCGGCGTAGCGTTTGTTGGCCAGGTTGCGCAGGTCCAGCCAGGCCTGCCAGTCCTGCTTTGGCGAGTCCCAGCCCAGCCGCGCCCCCATGATCGCGTAGGCATCGGCATAGTTGCTGTTGGCGTAGTCCACCTGCACTTTCGACGCCAGCTGGGTGTTCACGCCGGCATAGAACCCGCTTGGCCAGTCGTAGCGAAGCTCGGCCTGGTAGTAGTGCATGGGGATGCCGGGCAGGCGGTTGTCGCCGAAGCGGTCGTCGTCACGGTAGTGGAAATCACTGAACGTGTAGGCCTGGCGCGCGCTGAGCTTGCCAGTGCCTGGCCTTTCCCACAACGTGCTCTGCAGGCCGGCTTCCACACCTTGGTGTACCGTAGCGCTGGCGTTGAATTCGGACGTGAAATTGGGCACCACTTCAACTGCCAGCAGCTCATGGCGGACCCGCGAGTAATACCAGGCGAGGTCCCAGCGACCGAGTGCGGAGTCGCCACGGGCACCCAGCTCCAGGGTGGTCGCGGTCTGGTTCTGCATCTTGATCGGCTGGATCTGCTTGCCGCCGACGCTTGGCGAACTCCAGATCAATGACCACGGGTGCGGCGGCTCTACCGACCGGCTGAGGTTGCCGTACACCTGCAGGTCGGGGCGTATGTCGTAGCGCAGGCCCACACGTGGCGCGTAGTCCCAGTCGTGCATCGACACCTTGCCGCCTTGGGCGGGGTAGGTTACGTCACTCTCGCGGCGGGTATAGATGGCGGCAAGCCCGGTGGTCAGCCATACGTTGGGTATCAGCTCCAGGTCGTTGCCCAGGTGCAGCACGGTATCCGACCCTTGATAGGTGAAGTCCCGCGTGCGGTCGCCGAACACATGGCCATTGCGTGCAAACTGCGATGCGCCGCTGTTGGGCAGGTGCTTGGTGGTGCGCCAGCCGATGGTGGACTTGCTTTCACGCCCGAACACCGTGTCGCGGCGCTTGTAGCTGAGCGTGCCGCTGACATCGGTGTAGGCGACCTTCAGGCGCATGGGCCCTTCGCGAAGGTCCATGGGGTAGTCGTGGTACACCAGGCCAGCCTCAAGGCTGGCGTCGTCATCGAGGTAGAAGGTGGTTTTGTTGCCCAGCCAGGTGCTGCCCGGTTGCGGGCGGCTGTCATCGCGTGCCAGGTAGCCCGGGTTGGCTGCCCGCGGGTGGTGCTTGGTCTGGTCTTTGGTCAGGCGGCCGGCCAGTTCGTTTTCGGTTTCCCGGTAACGCAGGTAGAACCGCGTTTCCAGGTTCGGGTTGAAGCGGTAGCCAACATTGGCGGCAACCCCTTTGGCACTGCCACTGCTGTGCCGCTGGTAGCCGTTGTACTCAACGTCAGTCAGGGCTACGTAGTAATCGAGGTCACCCAGCACCTGGCCCGAGCTGACATGCCGATGCTGGTAGCCGCGGCTGCCCACTTCGTAGCGCACCTGTAACGGCGCGGCGTCGCGGCCCGTGTGTGTGACATAGTTGATCGCACCGCCAAGGGCCAAGGCACCCTGGTCGAAGCCATTGGCGCCTCGCAGCACTTCGGCGCGGCTCAACCACAAGGGTTCGAACAGCTCATAGGGGGTGCCGCCTGGGCCAGTCAAGGGCAGGCCATCGAACATCGTGTACACGCCCGAGCCGTGAGCACCTGGCGCCCGGTTGATGCCCGAACCACGGATCGACAGCTTGATCCCATCGTTGCCTGCCGACTGGGCGAATACCCCCGGCTGGTAGGCCAGTACGTCCTGGTTGCTGGCCACGCGGCCCTGCCCAACGCCGTGCATGTCCACCAGGTTGCTGGCGCCCGGTATGGCCCGCAAGCGTTCACCTGCGGCGCTCAGGTCGTCCTGCTCCTCCTCGGTGATCAACACCTGGCCCAGTTCGACCGGTGCAGCTGCCTGCGCGGGCTGGGCAGCCATGAACGCACCCAGCAGGCCCACGCAGGGGGGTAGGGACAAAACGCGACGCATTGTAGGGCTCCAGGTAGATAGCGGGTGAACAACTGCGTTGAGACGAGCGAAATGGCGCTCGGAGCACGTCGAAAGCCAGTAAATCTCTCGCACACTTGGTAGCGCGCAAGTGTACGAAGTTTCTTTACAAAGCCCGTCGCTAGAGCGGGCGCGCACTTGCTTCGTAAGGTGGCGACAGGTCGGCAGCACCGCCGGTCGCAAACCACCCTGGAGTTCGAACATGGTTACCGATGCAAGAGGTCCGCAACAATCCGTCGCATCAACCCCTACAAGCGCGCCCACCGGCGAACCCATAAGCGCCCCGGCACGCCTGACACCCCGTGAACAGCAGGTACTGCTGTGGTGCGCCTATGGCAAGAGTTCGTGGGAAATCGGGCAGATACTGGGGTGCAAGGAGTCGACGGTGAATTTCCACGTGTCCAACATTCTGCGCAAATTCGACGTGCCTACCCGGGTAGGGGCAGTGATCAAGGCCATTCGCTACGGCCTGTTGGCCGAAGCGTGAGGTACGGTCATGGATCATCAAGACACTGCACGGGTTGCCGACTGCCACGACCCGTTCTGGCCACGCATTGAGCTCAATAAGCTCCGCAAGCGCCTTAGGTTGCAGCGAAGCACCGGTGATGCAGCAATCGAGGTGGCCGCTCGTTGCGCCGTGATCGAGGCCGCCCACGAGTTTGCCAACTGGCGGGCCGTGTTGCGCAACCTGGGCTACAAACGCCTGGATGATGTGTGCGGGCATGACCATGGGCGTGCGCTGCGGGTGTGTTACCTGTGCTTCGTGGACGCGGCAATCATGCATTACCTGGGAGTGCCCTATGTACGCTCATCGCGTCGGGGTGTTCACCATGGCTGAACGACTCGATGCAGGGGGGTTATCCCAGGCGGTGATACAGCTGCTGAGCGGGGAGGCCAATGTGTTGTTCGCCGCCTTGCTTGGCGCTTTGCTGGTCAGCGCAGCCCGGGATCGGCTCATCACCAACACGGCCAAGCGGCTTACATTGGGCAAGAAAATGCTGCTGGTGTTCGTGACAGTGGGGGTAGGGCACCTGTTCGAACCCTTGGTTTCATCCGTGGCGCCTTTGCTGACCCCTGGCATGTCGGCCTTCGTCGCGGCTGTTGTGGTCATACCCATCAGCCTGAAGGTCATGGTCTGGCTGGATTCACTGGACCCGCGCGAGCTGATTCAGCGCTGGCGGCGGCGGGGTTAAGGGATGCCACTGCTGCCAGGGTGCATGCCCAGTTCGGTCAGCCGCTGTTCCAGCATCTGTATCCGTTGTTTGTCCTTGATCACCAGCAAGATGGCTTGCCGGTCAGTAGGGGACAGGCTGCGCAATCGCCCCAGCAAATCCGACTCCCACGCAGCGTCGTCTTGAGGGCTAAAGCCGGCCTGGTCTCTGCCCAGCAGTAACCAGTCCAGAGAGCACGCATAGTGCGTAGCCATTTTTATGCAAAGGGAGTACGGGATACTGTTGCGTACTTTCCAGCTGCTCAATGTCTGCGGGCTGATCGACAACGCCCGTGAAAGCTCCGCGTCAGTTTGGGCACCGGTCAGCTGCTTGAGGCGGTCCATCACTGCAGCAAGTACATGAGTACTCATAACAAATATCCATCACTGGTTTAATGATATTCCATGGGCTCAAACTACTCGTTATGAATACAGCCCTGTGTTTTTTTAGGAGGATTCCCGCATGAGGAACTTGAAGATGAGCCACCCAGCCCTGCATTCAGCCAAAACCTACGTGGTGTTCGGATCATGCCTGCATCGCAGGGGCATGGACAATGCTAGCAGGTACTTCTCGTGAGTACTTATAAACTGGTCTGCCCGCATTGCCATAGCCGCATGCGCATACGTACCAGCGAAGGCCGTCATATTTTCTTGCGAATTGCTTATTTGCAATGCACCACCGAGGCGTGCGGCTGGTCAGTGCGCGCTGAGTTCGAGATGACCCACGAGTTGTCCCCTAGCGGCATGCCAAACCCCGGCGTCTACCTGCCGCCAGCCAAGGGCGACTTGCGCAAGGCGGCGTTACCGGATACAGCGCTGAGCTGCCACGGTGAGTGAGGCGCAACGATGTGGCCATGGATGGCGCACCACCTTGATGGCGCAGATACAAAAACACCCCGCACAAGCGGGGTGTTTTCGTGTTGCCGGACCGATCAGCCGATCAGTTGCAGGCTGGCTTGTTGAACAAGGTCCAACAACGGCTGCGGATACACGCCGAGCACGAACGCAAGCACGGCGATGGCCAGCAGCATGACGCCACCGGTGCGCTGCTCCCACTTCAACGGGGCATCGTGACGGCGCAGGTTCGGCTCTACCAGGTAGAGGGTCACCATGACGCGCAGGTAGTAGTACACACCAATGGCGCTACCCACCACCAGTGCACCCACCAGCCACCACAGTTGCGACTCGACGCCTGTGGCGATGATGTAGAACTTGCCGATGAAGCCTGCGGTAAGCGGAATGCCCGCCAGCGACAGCATCATCACGGTCAGTACGGCGGTCAGGTACGGGCGGCGCCAGAACAGGCCACGGTACTCGTACAGCGCATCCGCATCACGCCCAGCGTAGGGCGACGACATCAGGGTGATAACGCCAAAGGCACCCAGGCTGGTGATCACGTAGGTCACCAGGTAAACGCCCATGGCTTCCATGGCCAGGCCCTTGCTGGCAACCAGGGCGATCACCAGGTAGCCGAAGTGGGCGATGGACGAGTAACCCAGCAGGCGCTTGAGGTTGCTCTGGGTCAGCGCCAGCAGGTTGCCGACCAGAATCGATGCCACCGCGATCACGGCCAGCACCGTGCTCAAGACACCGCTGCTTGCAGCAGGCGACAGCATGAACAGGCGTACCACCACGGCGAATACCGCCACCTTGCTGGCCGTGGCCAGGAACGCGGCAACCGGGGCAGGAGCGCCCTCATACACGTCCGGGGTCCACAAGTGGAACGGTACCAGCGACAGCTTGAAGGCCAGGCCGACCAGCATCATGCCCAGGCCCAGCTGGGCCAGCAGGCTTGGCATGCTGGTGGCGGCCAGGGCCTTGCCCAGCTGGTCGAAGGTGAGGCTGCCGGCGTCGGCGTACAGCAACGCCATGCCGAACAGCAGGAAAGCCGAGCCTGCCGCCGACAACACCATGTACTTGATGCCGGCTTCCAGTGACCGCTTGTTGAAGAAGGCATAGGCCACCAGGCCGTACACCGGCACCGACAACAGCTCCAGGCCGATGAACAGGCCGGCCAGGTGGTTGGCGCTGACCAGCACCAGGCCACCCAGTGCCGACATCAGCAGCAGCAGGTACAGCTCTTCGCGGTTGCCCGGGAAGCCTTTGGCGCCATCGCCAAGGTAGGCGTGGGCGAGGGTGACGCACGCCAGCGTTGCCACCAGGATGATCGCCATGTACAGGCAGGCGAACTTGTCGATGGTCACCAGCGAGGTAACCGCCAGGGGGGCTACCTTCAGCGCCGGCAGGATCGACAGCAGGGCCAGGTTCAGGCCCACGGTGGACAGCAGGAAGGTTTGCGAGTGGTTGCGCTTCCAGGCGATCGCCAGCATCACCACCACCGTGGTGATAGTGGTGATCAGCATCGGCGCCAATGCGATGAAGTGTTGAGTGGTGAATTCCATAGCGCTCTTACCGGGCCGAAGCGAGTTGAGTGAAAGCGGAACCGAGCCACTGCTGCACGCCACTCATGGTGGCGGCAGAGGTGTCGAGGAACGGCTGCGGATACACGCCCAGCAGGATCAGCAGCACTGCCAGGCCCAGGACCATGATCAGTTCGCGAGCGTCCATGCCGGCCAGCACGGTGTCGGCCTTGCTCGGGCCGAAGTAGGCACGGTGGATCATGATCAGCGAGTAGACCGAGCCGAACACCAGGCCAGTGGTGGCAATGACCGTGATCCACGGTACATGCACGAAGCTACCCAGCAGGATCAGGAACTCGCCCACGAAGTTACCGGTGCCCGGCAGGCCCAGGGAAGCTGCGGCGAAGAACAGACTGATGGCCGGCAGGTAGGCGATACGGTGCCACAGGCCCCCCATTTGGCGCATGTCACGGGTATGCAGGCGTTCGTACAGCTGGCCCGACAAAATGAACAGCGCGGCAGCCGAAACACCGTGGGCCAGCATCTGGATGACGGCGCCCTGCAGGGCCTGCTGGCTGCCGGAGTAGATCCCGATCAGCACGAAGCCCATGTGCGAAACGCTGGAGAAGGCGATCAGGCGCTTGATGTCAGTCTGGGCGAACGCCAGGAAGGCACCGTAGAAGATCCCGATCAGGCCCAGGGTCATGGCGATGGGCGCAAACTCGGCCGAGGCGTTGGGGAACAGCGGCAGGGCGAAACGCAGCAAACCGTAGGCGGCGGTTTTCAGCAGGATACCGGCCAGGTCCACCGAGCCCGCGGTGGGCGCCTGGGCGTGGGCATCCGGCAGCCAGGAGTGGAAGGGCACCACCGGCAGCTTCACCGCGAAGGCAATGAAGAAGCCGAGCATCAGCAGGTACTCGGTACCGGCCGGCAGGTCAGCCTTCAACAGGTCGCTGTAGTTGAAGGTGATCACACCCGTATTGCTGTAGTTGACCAGCACCAGGCCCAGGATCGCCACCAACATGATCAGGCCGCTGGCCTGGGTGAAGATGAAGAACTTGGTGGCGGCGTAGATGCGGGTTTTCTTGCCGTCTGCCGAGCTATGACCCCAGAGCGCGATGAGGAAATACATCGGCACCAGCATCATTTCCCAGAAGAAGAAGAACAGGAACAGGTCCAGGGCCAGGAATACGCCGACCACACCACCCAGGATCCACATCAGGTTCAGGTGGAAGAAGCCGACATGGCGCTGGATTTCCTTCCAGGAGCACAGCACCGACAGCACGCCGAGCAGGCCGGTCAACAGGATCATCAGCAGCGACAGGCCGTCCAGCGCCAGGTGGATGCTGATGCCGAAGCGCTGGATCCACTGGACCTTGTATTCAAGGGCCCATGCAGGCTCGGCGCCCGGAGCGGGGGCCAGGGTGTAGTCGCCGTTAGCCCACAGCCACAGGCCGATGCCGAGCAGCAGGGACATGGTCAGCAGCGCGATCCAGCGTGGCAGGGTGGCGCCGAAGCGCTCAGCCAGCCAGCACAGGAAGCCGCCGATGAAGGGGATCAGGATCAGCCAAGGCAAAATCATGACGGGTTCATTTCCTTTTGCAGGGTCGCAAGGTTCGCAAGGTTCATGGTCATACCGCGGCCACTACCACAGCGCCAAGTACCAGCACTGCGCCTACGGCGATGGAAGCGGTGTACCAGCGCAGCTGGCCAGTCTCGGTCTTGCTCATGGCAACGTGGCCGCCGCGCGCCATGCGCGGGATCAAACCGATGGTACGGTCGACCGGGTCCTTGCGCAGAAGGTGGCTGATCAGCAGGTAAGGCTTGACGAACAGCTTGTCGTAGATCCAGTCGAAGCCCCAGGCGGCGAACCACCAGGCCGACAGCACCCGGCCAAGGCTGCTGTTGGCGACTGCGCTGACAAAGCTGCGCTTGCCCAGGAACAGCAACGCCGCCAGCAGGATACCGGCAATGGCGATGGCGCCCGAGGTGATCTCCAGTGCATGCTTGGCTTCACCACCGGCATGGCCGGCACTTTGCGGCAGTACATCAGCCAGTGGCGGGGTGATCCAGGCGCCGACGAAGGTCGACAGCACGATCAGCACGCCCAGTGGCAGCCAGTGGCTGATGCCATGGCCCGCATGGGCTTCGGTCTTGGCTTCGCCGTGGAAGGCGATGAAGATCAGGCGGAAGGTGTACAGCGAGGTCATGAACGCACCCACCAGGCCGGCGTACAGCAGCCCGGAGTTACCGCTGGCGAAGGCTTCCCAGAGGATCTCGTCCTTGGAGTAGAAGCCCACGGTCACGATAGGCAGGGCCGCAAGCGCAGCGCCGCCAACCACGAAGCTGGCGTAGGCCAGGGGCAGTTTCTTCCACAGGCCACCCATCTTGAAGATGTTCTGCTCGTGGTGGCAGGCAACGATCACCGCGCCGGACGCCAGGAACAGCAGGGCCTTGAAGAACGCGTGGGTCATCAGGTGGAAGATCGCGGCGTCCCATGCACCTACGCCCAGGGCCAGGAACATGTAGCCGATCTGGCTCATGGTCGAATAGGCGAGGATACGCTTGATGTCGGTCTGCACCAGCGCGGCGAAGCCGGCCAGCACCAGGGTCACGCCGCCCACCACGCCTACCAGGTGCAGGATGTCTGGCGCCAGCAGGAACAGGCCGTTGGTGCGGGCAATCAGGTAAACGCCGGCGGTTACCATGGTCGCGGCGTGGATCAGTGCCGAAACCGGGGTAGGGCCCGCCATGGCGTCGGCCAGCCAGGTTTGCAATGGCAGCTGGGCGGATTTACCGACCGCGCCACCGAGCAGCATCAGCGTTGCCAGCACCATCCAGGTGTCACCGGCCTGGAATTTCTGCGGTGCCAGCACCAGCAGTTCCTGCACATTCAGCGTACCCAGCTGGGCGAACAGGATGAACAGGCCGATGGCCATGAACACGTCGCCGATACGGGTGACGATGAACGCCTTGAGCGCTGCATTACCGTTGTTGCGGTTGCTGTAGTAGAAACCGATCAACAGGTACGAGCACAGGCCCACGCCTTCCCAACCGAAGTAGATGAACAGCAGGTTATCGCCCAGGATCAGGAACAGCATGCTGGCGATGAACAGGTTGGTGTACGAGAAGAAGCGCGAATAACCGGCTTCGCCGCGCATGTACCAGGAGGCGAACAGGTGGATCAGGAAGCCGACACCGGTGACCACGCCCAGCATGGTGACCGACAGGCCATCCAGGTACAGGGTGAAATTCGGCGCGAAGCCGTCCACCGACATCCACTGCCACAGCAGCTGGCTATAGGCGCCACCCTCAGGCGGGGCGACGTTGAATTGCCAGATGACATAGGCAGCGGTGGCCGCCGACAGGCCTACCGAGCCCACGCCGATCACGGCCGACAGGTTTTCCGAGAACCTCCCGCGCGAGAACGACAGCAGCAGGAAGCCGATGAGGGGAAAGACGAAAGTCAGAAAGAGAAGGTTCATCCGCGCATCTCACTGGCAGCATCGATGTCGAGAGTGTGGAAGCGGCGATACAGCTGCAGCAGGATGGCCAGGCCGATGCTGGCCTCGGCGGCTGCCAGGCTGATCACCAGAATGAACATCACCTGGCCGTCAGGCTGCACCCAGCGGGCGCCGGCGACGACGAACGCCAGGGCAGAGGCGTTCATCATCACTTCCAGGCTCATGAGCACGAAGAGGATGTTGCGGCGGACCATCAGGCCAACCAGACCTAAGCAGAACAGGATGCCGGCGACCGCCAGACCATGTTCGAGAGGGATAGCACCCATGATTTACTCCTTCGCCTCATTGCGGCCCAGGTGGAAGGCGGTGACCGCTGCCGCCAGCAGCAGCATCGACGCCAGTTCGACCACCAGCAGGTAGGGGCCGAACAGGCTGATGCCAACGGCCTTCGGGCCCACGGTGGTGCCGCTGATGGCGGCGCCGCTTGGGGCGACGAACAGCACATACAGCAGCTCGAGCAGCAGCAGGGCGCCAAGAATCACCGGCCCGGCCCAGATGCCCGGCTTGAGCCAGCCACGTTCCTGGGCTACCGAGGCCGGCCCCAGGTTGAGCATCATCACCACGAACACGAACAGCACCATGATGGCGCCGGCATAGGCGATCACTTCCAGGGCGCCCGCGAACGGCGCGCCAAGGGAGAAGAAGATCATCGCCACGGAAATCAGCGAAATGATCAGGTAGAGCAGGGCGTGCACAGGGTTGGTGCCAGTGACCACCCGGAGGGTGGAAACCACGGCGATCCCGGATGCGAAGTAGAAAGCGAATTCCATCTTTCTGTCCTTATGGGAGCAAGCTCTTCACGTTGATCGGCTCGGCTTCGTTCTGCGCAGCGCCTTTCGGCTTGCCAGCGATCGCCATGCCCGCAACACGGTAGAAGTTGTAGTCAGGGTTCTTGCCGGGGCCGGAGATCAGCAGATCTTCTTTCTCGTACACCAGGTCCTGACGCTTGAACTCGGCCATTTCGAAATCCGGAGTGAGCTGGATTGCGGTGGTCGGGCACGCTTCTTCACACAGCCCGCAGAAAATGCAGCGCGAGAAGTTGATGCGGAAGAACTCCGGGTACCAGCGTCCATCCTCGGTCTCGGCCTTCTGCAACGAGATGCAGCCCACCGGGCAGGCGACCGCACACAGGTTGCACGCCACGCAGCGCTCTTCGCCGTCGGGGTCGCGGGTGAGCACGATGCGGCCGCGGTAGCGCGGCGGCAGGTACACGGGTTCTTCGGGGTACTGCAGGGTGTCGCGCTTGCGGAACCCGTGGGAGAACACCATTGCCAGGCTGCGCAGCTGGGTGCCGGTGCCCTTAACGATGTCGCCGATATATTTGAACATGGGTCAAATCCTCACTGGGCCGCGACGGCTGGCGTGTTGTAAAGCACGATCGCAGCGGTCACCAGCAAATTGATCAGGGTCAGCGGCAGGCAGAACTTCCAGCTGAAGTCCATCACCTGGTCATAGCGTGGGCGCGGGATCGAGGCGCGCAGCAGGATGAACAGCATGATGAAGAATGCGGTCTTCAGCGCGAACCACAGGAACGACAGTTGCGGCAGAATGCCGAACGGGCCGTGCCAGCCGCCGAAGAACAGGGTGACCAGCAGCGCCGAGATGAGGATGATGCCGATGTACTCACCGACGAAGAACATGCCCCACTTCATGCCGGCATACTCGATGTGGTAGCCGTCGGCCAGTTCCTGTTCCGCTTCCGGCTGGTCGAACGGGTGACGGTGAGTCACGGCGACGCCAGCGATGAAGAAGGTGCAGAAGCCGAAGAACTGCGGAATGATGAACCACAGGTTCTGTGCCTGGTACTCGACGATATCGCGCATGTTGAACGAGCCCACCTGCACCACCACGCCCATCAGCGCCAGGCCCAGGAACACCTCGTACGAGACGGTCTGTGCCGATGCCCGCAAGCTGCCCAGCAGGGCGTACTTGTTGTTCGACGACCAGCCGGCGAATAGCACGGCGTACACCGAGAGGCCCGCCATGGCGAAGAAGAACAGCAGGCCGATGTTCAGGTCGGCCACGCCCCAGGTCGGGGTGATCGGGATGACCACGAAGGCGATCAGCAGGGCGCTCATGGCCACCACCGGTGCCAGGGTGAAGATCACCCGGTCGACGAAGGGTGGGTTCCAGTCTTCCTTGAAGAACATCTTCAGCATGTCGGCAGCGATCTGGAACATGCCGAAGGGGCCGACGCGGTTCGGGCCGTAACGGTCCTGCCACCAGCCCAGCAGGCGGCGCTCGACGAAGCTGAGCAGCGCGCCGCACACCACCACCGCCAGCAGCACCACGATGGCGCGCAAGACGCTGAGGATCACATCGATTACTTCCGGGGTGAACCAGCTCATTGTGCTGCCTCCTGCAGGCCGTCGACGGTTGCCCCGAAGATGGCAGGCGGGATGCCGGCCAGGCCTTTGGGCAATGCCACCAGGCCTGCGCCCAGTTGTTCATTGATACGCAGCGGCAGGCGCAGGGCCACGCCAGCCACGTTCAGGCTCAGCAGGGCGCCTTCGTTGACACCCAGGCGGTCCGCTTCGGACTTGGCCAGTGCCACGTAGGCAGCCGGGATGCGCGCTTGCACCGGTTCGGCGCGCGACGAGTTTTCTTCGCTGCCGAACAGGTGGAAGAACGGCACGGCTGTCCAGTTGCCACGGGCCGGGTTGAAGGCGCCCGGAATGGCAGTGAACCAGCTCAGGCCATCGCCCTGGGATTCGATCAGGCGCACGCCCGGATCACCGGCACGCAGGTGGCCACCGACCTCGTCCTGGAACTTGTTCCACGCCTGCGGGGAGTTCCAGCCCGGCGACCAGGCGAACGGCACTTGCTGGCGCGGTTCGGCAGAGCCCGAGTAGCCTTCCATCGAGAACGCGAACGCGGTGTCCTTGTCTTGCGGGGTACGCGGTTCGTGCACGCTGATGTTGGCGCGCATGGCGGTACGGCCCGAATAACGCAGCGGTTCGCGGGCCAGCTTCATGCCCTTGATGCGGAACGCGGCGCTTGGCGCAGCGTTGACGATGCCGGCCAGTTGCGGGGCGGCTTCGGCGCAGGCGCTGGTCACGTGGTCCAGCTGGGTCCAGTCCACGGGCTTGTTCAGCAGGGTGGCACGCAGGGCGTGCATCCAGCGCCAGCCTTCGTGAACCTGGATGCTGCTGTCCAGGTATTGCGGGTCGAACACCTGGAAGAAGCGCTGGGCACGGCCTTCCTGGCTCACCAGGGTACCGTCGCCTTCGGCGAACGATGCAGCTGGCAGCACCAGGTGGGCACGCTCGACCGTGGCGGTTCTGGTGTGGTCTGCCACGATCACCACCTTGGCCGCCGCCAGGGCAGCATCGACCTTGGCAGCCGGTACGCGGGCGTACAGGTCGTTTTCCAGCACCACGATGGCGTCAGCCTTGCCGGCAATCACTGCATCCAGTGCAGCGTCTACCGACTCGCCCCCGAGCATGGCCATGCCCAGGCTGTTGGCCTCGGGCACTACCAGGCTCAGGGAGCCGTTTTTCTCGCGCAGCTTCAGCGCCTTGGCGATGTTGGCAGCCGCTTCGATCAACGCCGGGTCGGCCAGCGAGGTACCGGCGACCACCAGTGGGCGCTTGGCAGCCACGAGTGCGTCGGCGATGCGCTGGGCCAAGGCCTGGGCTTCGCTGTCCAGGCCAGCAACGGCCGGGGCGCTTGGGTCGATGGCGTTGGCCACGGCAAAGCCGATGCGGGCCAGGTCGGCTGGCGCGGCGTGTACGCATTCTTCGGCCACGTCGTCCAGCTTGGTTTCAGCCAGGGATGCGATGAACAGCGGGTACAGCGCGTGCTGGCCGATGTTCTTCACGGCGGCGTCCAGCCAAGGCTGTACTTTCATCGCCTCGGCCATGGCCTCGGCCTTGCCTTTTGTGGCTTGGCGCACCGACAGGGCCAGGCGCGCGGCGGTTTGAGTGAGGTCTTCACCCAGCACGAACACGGCGTCATGGTCTTCGATGTCGCGCAGGGTCGGTACCGGCAACGGGCTGTTGTTCAGCACGCTCAGCGCCAGGCGTACGCGGGCCAGCTCGCCGGCCTCCATACCCGAGTAGAAGTACTCGGCGCCCACCAGCTCACGCAGGCCATAGTTGCTTTCGAGGCTGGCGCGTGGCGAGCCGATGCCAACGATGGTACGGCCACGCAGCAGGTCGGCGGCCTTGTCCAGTGCAGCATCCAGGCCCAACTTGGTGCCGTCGGCCAGCAGCGGCTGACGGGGGCGGTCGGTGCGGTTGACGTAGCCGTAGCCGAAGCGGCCGCGGTCGCACAGGAAGTACTGGTTGACCGAGCCGTTGAAGCGGTTCTCGATACGGCGCAGTTCGCCATAGCGCTCACCGGGGCTGATGTTGCAGCCGCTGGAGCAGCCATGGCAGATGCTCGGGGCGAACTGCATGTCCCACTTGCGGTTGTAGCGCTCGGAGTGGGTCTTGTCAGTGAATACGCCAGTCGGGCAGACCTCGGTCAGGTTGCCGGAGAACTCGCTTTCCAGCACGCCGTCTTCGACCCGGCCGAAGTACACGTTGTCGTGAGCGCCGTAGACGCCCAAGTCGGTACCACCGGCATAGTCCTTGTAATAACGCACGCAGCGATAGCAGGCGATGCAGCGGTTCATCTCGTGGGCGATGAACGGGCCGAGGTCCTGGTTCTGGTGGGTACGCTTGGTGAAACGGTAGCGGCGCTCGTTGTGGCCGGTCATTACCGTCATGTCCTGCAGGTGGCAGTGACCGCCTTCCTCGCACACCGGGCAGTCGTGCGGGTGGTTGGTCATCAGCCATTCGACGACACTGGCGCGGAACGCCTTGGACTCTTCGTCTTCGATGGAGATCCAGGTGCCGTCGGAGGCAGGGGTCATGCAGGACATCACGATACGACCACGGGTGTCGTTCTCGTCGGTGTACTGCTTGACCGCGCACTGCCGGCAAGCGCCAACGCTACCAAGCGCCGGGTGCCAGCAGAAATAGGGGATGTCGAGGCCGAGCGACAGACAGGCCTGTAACAGGTTGTCTGCACCATTGACTTCGAGCGCTTTGCCGTCTACGTGGATAGTGGCCATTGTTCAAAGTTCTTCGTTGGCCCGCGTGAGCGGGCGTGGCTAATGGAAATCGGTGGGCCCGCGGCTCGCGTCAAACCTGCGCGCGCCTGCAAGGCCGGCGGGTGGCACGGACCACCCGCGTTTCATCTTGTTATGCGCCAACCGTAATCGGCTGGCCCAGGTTCGGGCGCAGGGTGTCGGCAGCGCTTGCTGGCGCGACACCGGCCTCGAACTCGGACCGGAAGTATTTGATGGCACTGCCCAAGGGCTCGACGGCACCCGGTGCGTGAGCACAGAAGGTACGGCCTGGGCCGAGGAAGTTGACCAGGCCCAGCAGCGTCTCGATGTCTTCGGCGCGGCCCTGGCCTTTTTCCAGGGCGCGCAGCATCTTCACGCTCCATGGCAGGCCATCACGGCATGGGGTGCACCAGCCGCACGACTCGCGGGCGAAGAACTCCTCCATGTTGCGCAGCAGCGAAACCATGCTGACGCTGTCGTCCACGGCCATGGCCAGGCCCGTACCCATGCGGGTACCCACCTTGGCGATGCCACCGGCGTACATCTGTGCGTCGAGGTGCTCGGGCAGCAGGAAGCCCGTACCAGCGCCACCCGGCTGCCAGCACTTGAGCGTGAAGCCGTCGCGCATGCCACCGGCGTAGTCCTCGAACAGCTCGCGGGCAGTCACGCCGAATGGCAGTTCCCACAGGCCCGGGTTTTTCACCTTGCCGGAGAAACCCATCAGCTTGGTACCGTGGTCCTCGCTGCCTTCACGGGCCAGCGCCTTGTACCAGTCGTTGCCGTTGGCGACGATGGCCGGCACGTTGCACAGGGTCTCGACGTTGTTCACGCAGGTCGGCTTGCCCCACACACCCACGGCGGCAGGGAAGGGCGGCTTGGAGCGCGGGTTGGCGCGGCGGCCTTCCAGCGAGTTGATCAGTGCTGTTTCTTCGCCGCAGATGTAGCGCCCGGCACCGGTGTGCACAAACAGCTCGAAGTCAAAACCGCTGCCCAGCACGTTCTTGCCCAGCAGGCCGGCGGCCTTGGCTTCATCGATGGCGCGGTTAAGGTTCTTGGCGGCGGTGGTGTATTCGCCACGCAGGAAGATATAGCCGCGGTAGGCCTTCAGGGCCCGCGCACTGATCAGCATGCCTTCGATCAGCAGATGGGGCTGTTGCTCCATCAGCATGCGGTCCTTCCAGGTGTTGGGTTCCATTTCGTCCGCGTTGCACAGCAGGTAGCGGATGTTCATGGATTCGTCTTTGGGCATCAGGCCCCACTTGACGCCCGTGGGGAAGCCAGCACCACCCCGGCCCTTGAGGCCGGAGTCCTTGACTGCCTGCACGATGTCGTCCTGCGACATCTGCGCCAAGGCCTTGCGGGCACCGGCGTAGCCGTTCTTGGACTCGTACTCGGCCAGCCAGACCGGTTCGCCGTCTTCACGCAGGCGCCAGGTCAACGGATGGGTTTCGGCCGAACGCGCAATGCGGTTGGCCGGGCCGAAGGAAGTAATGGTCATACGTAACCCTCCAGCAGCTTGGTGACACCGGCAGGCTGCACGTCGCCAAAGGTGTCGTCGTCGATCATCAGGGCCGGGGCCTTGTCGCAGTTGCCCAGGCAGCACACCGGCAGCAGGGTGAAGCGCCCGTCGGCAGTGGTCTGGCCCAGGCCGATGCCCAGCTCGCTCTGGATCTGGCTGACGACCGATTCATGGCCGCCGATGTAGCAGACCATGCTGTCGCACACGCGGATGATGTGGCGGCCAACGGGCTGGCGGAAGATCTGGCTATAGAAGGTGGCCACACCTTCCACGTCGCTGGCCGGGATGCCCAGCACTTCGCCGATGGCGTGAATGGCGCCGTCCGGCACCCAGCCACGTGCCTTTTGCACGATCTTCAAGGCTTCGATGGACGCCGCACGCGGGTCCTCGTAGTGGTGCATTTCGTGCTCGATGGCCGAGCGCTCGGTTTCGCTCAGGGCGAAACGGTCGGTTTGGATAAGCGTGCTGTTCATGCTTAGCGGTCCACGTCAGCCATAACGAAGTCGATACTGCCCAGGTACGCAATGAGGTCGGCGACCATGCTGCCCTTGATCACCGAAGGGATCTGCTGCAGGTGCGGGTAGCTCGGCGTCCGGATGCGGGTGCGGTAGCTCATGGTGCCGCCATCGCTCGTCAGGTAGTAACTGTTGATGCCCTTGGTCGCCTCGATCATCTGGAACGACTCGTTGGCCGGCATCACCGGGCCCCACGAGACTTGCAGGAAGTGGGTGATCAGGGTTTCGATGTGCTGCAGGGTGCGCTCTTTGGGCGGCGGTGTGGTCAGCGGGTGGTCCGCCTTGTACGGGCCCTCCGGCATGTTGCGCAGGCACTGGTCGATGATGCGGATACTCTGGCGCATCTCTTCCACACGGACCATGCAACGATCGTAGGCGTCGCCGTTGTGGGCCAGCGGTACTTCGAACTCGAAGTTCTCGTAGCCGGAGTACGGGCGGGCTTTGCGCAGGTCGAAGTCGCAACCGGTGGAACGCAGGCCGGCACCGGTGGTGCCCCACGCCAGGGCTTCCTGGGTGTTGTAGGCAGCGACGCCGATGGTACGGCCCTTGAGGATGCTGTTTTGCAGGGCCGCCTTGGTGTACTCGTCCAGGCGCTTGGGCAGCCATTCGACGAAGTCCTTCACCAGTTTGTCCCAGCCGCGCGGCAGGTCGTGGGCAACGCCACCGATGCGGTACCAGGCCGGGTGCAGGCGGAAACCGGTGATCGCCTCGATCACGGTGTAGGCGCGCTGGCGGTCGGTGAAGGTGAAGAACACCGGGGTCATGGCGCCTACGTCCTGGATGTAGGTACCCAAGAACAGCAGGTGGCTGGTGATACGGAAGAACTCGGCCAGCATGATGCGGATCACATCGACCTTCTGCGGCACCTGGATGCCGGCCAGCTTCTCGACCGCCAGTACGTAAGGCAGGTTGTTCATCACCCCGCCCAGGTAGTCGATGCGGTCGGTGTAGGGGATGAAGCTGTGCCAGGACTGGCGCTCGGCCATTTTTTCGGCACCACGGTGGTGGTAGCCGATGTCCGGTACGCAGTCGACGATCTCTTCACCGTCCAGCTGCAGCACGATGCGGAAGGCACCGTGGGCCGAAGGGTGGTTGGGGCCCAGGTTGAGGAACATGTAGTCCTCGTTGGCGCCCTGGCGCTTCATGCCCCATGCCTCTGGGTTAAAGCGTGCCGACTCTTCTTCAAGCTGCTGCTTGGCCAGGGTCAGGCTGTAGGGGTCGAACTCGGTGGCGCGGGCAGGGTAGTCCTTGCGCAGCGGGTGACCTTCCCAGGTGGGCGGCATCATGATGCGGCTCAGGTGCGGGTGGCCGGCAAAGTCGATGCCGAACATGTCCCACACTTCGCGTTCGTACCAGTTGGCGTTCGGCCAGATGCTGGTGACCGAAGGCAGGTTCAGGTCGCCTTCGCTGAGCGACACCTTGATCATCACGTCGCTGTTTCGTTCGATGGACAGCAGGTGGTAGAACACGCTGAAGTCGGCCGCCGGCAGGCCACGGCGCTGGGTGCGCAGGCGTTCGTCGACGCCGTGCAGGTCGTACAGCATGCTGTACGGTTTGGCGACGCCGCGCAGGAAGCTGAGCACCTCTTTGAGCTGGGCGCGCTTGACCCACAGCACGGGCATGCCGGTGCGGGTTTCCTGGGCGACGAATGCTTCGGCGCCAAAACGGTTGTGCAATTCGACGACCACATCCTGGTCGTCTGCCTTGTAGGGCGGAATGAAAATAGCGTTGTCCGCTGTCATGGTCTCGGTCGCTTTGGGTCAGCGTTAAGAATGAAGCCAGGCCGCCGGCTCCTTGAGGAGCGGGCGGCAGGTCGCTGGATCAGACTTCGTCGGGGCTGCGCAGGTTGGTGACGGCAATGCGCTGCTCACGACGCAGGTCTTTCTGGGCGGGCATCTCGGCACGGTAAATGCCTTGATCACCCACTACCCAGGAAAGCGGGCGTCGTTCCTGGCCGATCGACTCCTGCAGCAGCATCAGGCCCTGCAGGAACGCCTCAGGGCGTGGCGGGCAGCCAGGCACGTAGACATCCACGGGGAGGAACTTGTCGACCCCCTGAACGACCGAGTAGATGTCATACATGCCGCCGGAGTTGGCGCACGAACCCATGGAGATGACCCACTTGGGTTCGAGCATCTGTTCGTACAGGCGCTGGATGATCGGCGCCATCTTCACGAAGCAGGTACCGGCGATGACCATGAAGTCGGCCTGACGCGGCGAGGCCCGGATGACTTCGGCGCCGAAGCGGGCGATGTCGTGGGGTGCCGTGAAGGCCGTGGTCATTTCCACGTAGCAGCAGGACAGGCCGAAGTTGTACGGCCACAGGGAGTTCTTGCGGCCCCAGTTGACCGCCCCACGCAGCACATCTTCGAGTTTCCCCATGTAGATGTTCTTGTGGACCTGGTCCTCCAGCAGTTGATCGGTGACGGTTTCCCGTTCACCGACCGGGTACTGCTCGTTGGGCGCATCCGGATCGATTCTGGTGAGATTGTATTGCATGCCAAAGCCTCATTGTTTCAGCTTCGCTTGCCGCTTGCGACGCCCTTCGGGAGCCCAATCAAGAGCCCCGACGCGCCATAGGTAGACAAGACCTGCCAACAGAATTGCTATGAAAACGAGTGCTTCGACGAACCCGGTCCAGCCGCTTTCGCGGACGGACACAGACCATGCAAAGAGAAAGAGGGCTTCGATATCGAAGATCACGAACAGCATCGCGACCAGATAGAATTTGGCGGACAGGCGCAGGCGGGCGCTGCCAACGGGCAGCATGCCGGATTCGAAGGGTTCGTTCTTGGCGCGGCCCCAGGCCTTGCTACCGAGCAGGCTGGACAGGCCGAGCATGAAGGCACACAGGCCGACGACACCCAGAAGGAAGATGGCAAAGCCCCAGTTGTGGGCGATGAGTCCTGCCGAATCGGACATGCTTGAGTTCCTTATACAGAGACCCAGCTCTGCAGTCTGAATTAAGTAGTACGGCGACCTGGTGTCGCAGACGCAGTGACCAAATGTCGCAGCTGAATCAATCGCGCTGATTTTATGGGTAAACCCGGTGCAAGTAAAATTTCTGTGGCAAATTTATTCGTAGGATTTAGTACAAAACACCTTTGTAACTGGCTGAAAGCCTTGAGATTCGGGGATTGCGAGCGGTTTTGTTAATTATGTTTCTTGCGAGTGGTAACGAATTACAAATCCCGGAATGATAATTAATATCATTTGACTTGGTGCACTGTAATTTGGCTGTTCTGCACCTTGTAAAGTTCATCTGCCGAGTCCCCTACTTGCAAATGCGAAAAGCGCGTGTTCTAGCAGTTTTTGACCGGGCGGGTAGCGCGCCAGGTCAATGGTTTGTCGGTTGAGGGGTCAGGTTGTGTTGTCTCAAGCATAGACCTGATCCTGGGTTTTGCCGGGGATGGCTGTTGGGGTGGGGCTGGCATGTGGTTGGCGGAAGAGGTGTGGCGCTTGTGAGAGCGAGCGCCGCCGCACAACCCAAACCGGCCACATCTGCGCAAATAACGGCTATCTGGCGCCATGCAAAAAAGGCCCGAGGCTTTCGCAAGCCCCGGGCCTTCATTCAACCGCAACCCACTATCAGTGGAATTGCTCTTCCTCGGTAGAGCCGGTCAGCGCCGTCACCGACGACGCTCCACCCTGGATCACGGTGGTCATGTCATCGAAGTAGCCGGTGCCCACTTCCTGCTGGTGCGCCACGAAGGTGTAGCCCTTGCTGGCGTCAGCGAACTCCTGCTCCTGCAGCTTCACGTAGGCGGTCATGTCGTTACGGGCGTAGTCATGCGCCAGGTTGAACATGCCATGCCACATGTTGTGAATACCCGCCAGGGTGATGAACTGGTGCTTGTAGCCCATGGCCGACAGCTCGCGCTGGAACTTGGCGATGGTCGCGTCGTCCAGGTTTTTCTTCCAGTTGAAGGAAGGCGAGCAGTTGTACGACAGGATCTGGTCCGGGTACTCCTTCTTGATCGCTTCGGCGAAGCGGCGGGCTTCGTCCAGGTCTGGCTTGGCGGTTTCGCACCAGATCAGGTCGGCATATGGCGCGTAGGCCAGGCCGCGGGCGATGGCCTGGTCAAGGCCGGCGCGCACCTTGTAGAAGCCTTCACGGGTACGCTCGCCAATGACGAATGGCTGGTCGTACGGGTCGCAGTCGCTGGTCAGCAAGTCGGCAGCGTTGGCGTCGGTCCGGGCCAGGATGATGGTGGGCACACCCGCCACGTCGGCAGCCAGGCGCGCAGCCACCAGCTTCTGAACAGCTTCCTGGGTAGGCACCAGTACCTTGCCACCCATGTGGCCGCATTTTTTCACCGAGGCCAGCTGGTCTTCGAAGTGCACACCGGCAGCGCCTGCCTCGATCATGTTCTTCATCAGCTCGTAGGCGTTCAGCACACCGCCAAAGCCGGCTTCGGCGTCGGCCACGATCGGCGCGAAGTAGTCGATGTAGCCATCGTCACCCGGGTTCTTGCCGGCCTTCCACTGGATCTGGTCGGCGCGGCGGAACGAGTTGTTGATGCGCTTGACCACGGTGGGTACAGAGTCAACCGGGTACAGCGACTGGTCGGGGTACATCGACTCGGCCGAGTTGTTGTCGGCAGCAACCTGCCAGCCCGACAGGTAGATGGCCTGGATGCCGGCTTTTACCTGCTGCACGGCCTGGCCGCCGGTGAGGGCGCCCATGCAGTTGACGAAGTCTTTTTCTGGGCGGAAGGACGGGTGGGCACCTTGGGTGACCAGCTTCCACAGTTTTTCGGCACCCTGGCGCGCCAGGGTGTGCTCCGGCTGCAGGGAGCCACGCAGGCGAACGACATCGGCGGCGGTGTAGGTACGGGTCACGCCTTTCCAGCGCGGGTTCTCGGCCCAGTCTTTTTCGAGGGCTGCAATTTGCTGTTCGCGTGTCAGTGCCATGGAAATAAACCTCGTCGCATCGATCTTGGGGTAATTGTGCTGATGCTCGGGGCCGGTCAGGGGCCAGGCGGTTGTCCTGTATGCAGGCGTGCGACGACGAAGGTGAAGGCGCGAAGGGGAAGGGTGTGCAGGCCAGGCAAACATGTGCTTCGGCAGGTCGGCTCGTGGTTGCCTTGCTGCCCAGCGCTGCGGTTGCCAGTACTGCGGTGATGCGCTTCCGTCCCTCGGGACAACTTCTTCGTTGCAGTCGCAATCCTGTCGAACCGCCTTGTGGGCCGTGTGGACGCGAGGTTACCCCTGGGGTGAGCGGAGTGCACCTCGAAGGCCCCGTTCAGGGCCCCTGATTAGCGGGAGCGAGGCCATCATGCCCTTGGTAAAAAGAGCCTGTCAAACGTTTTGTAGTGCTTTTTTAGGTCTACTACATCTTTGGTCTAATACGACTCGTCAGTCAGTTTCGAGGCCGTTGGTCGAGCCCTTGAGTGGCCTGGATTCACTCCAGAAGCTCCACTTTCACCCGCAGCGTCATGCTATCCCCCCGCTGCGTGCCGTAAGTGCGGCTTGAATCGCTACGCCCTGCGATGCTTTGCGAGTTGGACCCTGCCAGGGGCAACCATTCGCCGAGCTTGCCGGTGATGGTCGTGTCGGTGCTCTGTACTTTCACTACATCAGCACGTTCGCTGCTCATTCGGTCATTATTGGTGCTTATTTGCAGCCTGACGGTGTCGCCGCTCAGGCTTGGGGTTACGTAAAAGCCTTGGGTTACATTGCGGTACTGGGTATCACTGCGCAGGCGCCCGTAGTCATCGGTGCCCACCTGGGTAATAGGAATGCTCTGGCCCAGTTGAATCAGTGCCGGTTGCCCCTCGCTGGCCTGGATTTGTTGCACGCCCCCTTCGCGGTTCTGCGTGCTGTGGCGGATGACCTGGCCGTTGCCGCGGTTATCCTGGTAGTTGCTGTCGTCGTTGTCCACGCTGATGAGCAGGCGTTTGGGGGCGGTGTCCAGCTGCTGCAACAAGGTGCGCAAATCATCGATGCGCTGCGTGCTGGCGTTCACTACCAGCTTGTTCTCGAAGGCGGTCACCGTTCCATCCCCGCCGATGAATGCCTTGGCGGTAGGCAGCAGTTCGGCGCTGCTGCGGTGTTGCAGTGGCAGTACCTCGGTGGCAGCGTGGGCAGCAAAGCTGGCAATGAGCAGCAGGCCGAAGGCAAGAGGGCGTAGCGGCATGGCGTTGATCCCCGCATGGTGGAATAGGCATGTTGGCAAATCTAAAGCACTGTGGCTGAGCCTGAGTGATCCAGGCCCCATTATCTATATTTATCCGTTAAGCTATAAAATATAGTTCGCTAGATAATCAAGGATAAACCTATGAGCCCGTCCCGCCCCATCTTCCGCCGTACCGCGCTGGCAGAGACCCTGGTGCGCGACCTTGCCGGTGAATCACTGGTGGATTACAGCTCGGGTATGTTCCTGGCCGCGCCCAGGCGCACCGGCAAGAGCACCTTCCTCAACAACGACCTTGTGCCGGCGTGCGTGCAGCGCGGCTGGTTGCCGGTGTACGTCGACTTGTGGTCGGACCGCGATACAGACCCGGCCGAACTCATCAGCGGGGCCATCGGCACGGCACTGGCCGGCTTCGAGGGCACGCTGGCCAAAACGGCGAAGAAGGCCGGCATCGACAAGATCAACCTGCTGCGTACCTTGAGCTGGGACTTTACCCGGCCGCAACTGCCTGCCGGCACGACCCTGGCACAGGCACTGGCCGTGCTGCACCAGGTGGCTGGCCAAATGGTCATCCTGATCATCGACGAAGCCCAGCATGCACTCAACAGCGCAGGCGGGCTGAATGCAATGTTTGCCCTGAAGGCTGCGCGCGACCAGCTTAACCGGGGTGACCGGCCAGACGGCTTGCGCCTGGTATTCACAGGTTCCAGCCGCGACAAGCTGGCCAACCTGGTGCTGAAGAGCAAACAGCCGTTCTACGGCGCCAGCATTACCCCGTTCCCCTTGCTGGGGCGTGATTTTGTCGAGTTCATCACCCAGGTGTGGAACAGCCGGCTGGCAGACAGCAACCAGTTCAAGGTCGATGACCTGGAGGATGCTTTCGAGCGGGTAGGGCGGCGGCCAGAAATGCTCGGCAAGCTGCTGGCTGAGGTAAGCGTGGGGCTCGGCGCGGCGGGGAACCTGGGGGCGCTGTTGCGTACGGGTGCGCTGAACCACCAAGCCGGCGTGTGGAGCGACTACGAAAGTGCCTGGAACGACCTGTCGCCGCTGCAGCAGGCGGTGTTGGCAGTGATGGCTGGGCGGGCGCTGGCCGGCCAGCCTTTCACGCCGTTCAGCGAGCAGACCCTGGCCGACGTAAACCGCACCCTTGAGCGCCAGCAGGCGGAACCCAATGCCAGCACGCCGAACGTACAAAAAGCCCTGGACGCGTTGCGCGAAAAGGAACTGGTGTGGAAGGCCAACCGTGGCGAGTACGCGCTGGAAGATGCTTCCATGGCCGAGTGGTTGGTGAAAGGCAGTTTGGCGTAGGTGTCACCCCGGGCAGGCCGCTGATGATGAACGGTGGCCGCTGTCAGACAAATTCCGTAACATCGCGCCCCTGCTTTTTCACTGCCCTTCGCGGGCCGCAACACAGGATGCTCATGAAACCTGCCAACCTACGTGCCGACCTGCTGGCCGGCCTGACGACTTCGTTCGCGCTGGTGCCTGAGTGCATCGCCTTTGCCCTGGTGGCCCACCTCAACCCGCTGATGGGCCTGTACGGCGCGTTCATCATCTGCACCCTGACTGCGCTGTTCGGTGGCCGGCCGGGGATGATCTCCGGTGCTGCGGGCTCGATGGCCGTGGTGATCGTGGCGCTGGTGGTGCAGCACGGCGCCCAATACCTGCTCGCAACAGTATTGCTGGGCGGTGTGGTGATGATCCTGTTCGGTGTGTTGCGCCTGGGCAAACTGGTGCGCCTGGTGCCTTACCCGGTGATGCTGGGCTTCGTCAACGGCCTGGCCATCGTTATCGCCATGGCCCAGCTGGAGCACTTCAAGCAAGGCGAGCAATGGTTGACGGGCACGCCGTTGTACCTGATGGCCGGGCTGGTGGGCCTGACCATGCTGGTGGTCTACGGGCTGCCTAAACTGACCCGCACGGTACCCCCGGCGCTGGTGGCGATCCTCGGCGTGGGCCTGTTGGTGTACCTGCTCGACCTGCCCACCCGCACCCTGGGTGACATGGCGCACATTGCCGGTGGCCTGCCGCCGCTGGCGCTGCCCGATGTGCCCTGGAACCTGGAAACCCTGCGCATCATTGCCCCGTATGCGGTGCTGATGGCCATGGTCGGCCTGCTGGAAACCCTGCTTACCCTGAACCTTACCGATGAAATCACCGAGAGCCGCGGCTACCCCGACCGCGAGTGCGTGGCGTTGGGTGCGGCAAACATGGTGTCTGGCCTGTGCGGCGGCATGGGCGGCTGCGCGATGATCGGGCAAACCGTGATCAACCTCAGTTCCGGTGGCCGTGGGCGTTTGTCGGGGGTGGTCGCCGGGGTGATGATTCTGCTGTTCGTGTTGTTCCTGTCGCCACTGATCGAGCGGATTCCGCTGGCCGCGCTGGTGGGCGTGATGTTCGTGGTGGCCCAGCAGACGTTTGCCTGGGCATCGCTGCGGGTGTTGCACAAAGTGCCGGCCAGCGACGTGCTGGCAATCATTGCGGTGACCATCGTCACGGTGCTGACCGACCTGGCCATGGCTGTGCTGTTCGGCATCATCGTCGCGGCGCTGAACTTTGCCTGGCAGCATGCCCGAGAGTTGTATGCCGACAGCCATGATGACGGGGAAGGCGGCAAGCGTTACCAGGTGCATGGCACGCTGTTCTTTGCCTCCACCACGTCGTTTCTCAACCAGTTCGACACGCCCAACGACCCCGCCCAGGTCACGCTGGACTGCCAGCACCTGAGCTTTGTCGATTACTCGGCCATTGCCGCCTTGAAAACCCTGCGTGAACGCTATGCAAAGGCCGGCAAGCATTTGCGGGTGGTGCACCTGTCTGAGCGGTGCAAGAAGCTGTTGAAGCGGGCAGGGGAGCAGCATTAACGGTTCAGGGCGGGCTGTTTACAGCTAAAACCGCCCCTACCCGCCGCGGTTTTTCTTGACGAGGGTGTCGGCGATGCTGGCCGGCGCCTCGGCATAGCGGGTGAACTCCATGGAGAAGCTCGCCCGGCCCTGGCTCATCGAGCGCATCGACGTGGCGTAGCCGAACATCTCGCCCAGCGGCACTTCCGCGCGGATGACCTTGCCGGCCGGCGTTTCATCACCATCCTGGATAATGCCCCGGCGCCTGCTGAGGTCACCCAGGATGTCCCCCTGATATTCCTCTGGGGTGACCACCTCTACCTTCATCACCGGCTCCAGCAATACCGCGCCGCCGTGTTGCGCCAGTTGCTTGGTGGCCATGGAGGCGGCGATCTTGTAGGCCATCTCGTTGGAGTCCACGTCGTGATAGGAGCCGTCATACACCGCAGCCTTCAGGTTGATGAGCGGGTAGCCGGCCAGCACGCCGTTCTTCATCTGTTCTTCGATGCCTTTCTGAATGGCCGGGATGTATTCCCTGGGCACCACGCCGCCCACAATCTCGTTGATGAACGTTAGCCCCTCGGTGCCTTCGTCACCCGGCGCAAAGCGAATCCAGCAATGGCCATACTGGCCACGGCCACCCGACTGGCGAACGAAGCGGCCTTCAATCTCGCAGGTGTTGCGAATTTTTTCGCGGTACGCCACCTGCGGCTTGCCGATGTTGGCCTCCACGTTGAACTCGCGGCGCATGCGGTCGACGATGATGTCCAGGTGCAGCTCGCCCATGCCGGAGATGATGGTCTGGCCGGTCTCCTCATCGGTGCGTACGCGAAACGACGGGTCTTCCTGGGCCAGCTTGCCCAGGGCGATGCCCATTTTTTCCTGGTCGGCCTTGGTCTTGGGTTCCACCGCTACGGAAATCACCGGGTCGGGGAAATCCATGCGTTCCAGCACAATGGGCTTGTCCAGGTCGCACAGGGTATCGCCGGTGGTCACGTCCTTCATGCCGATCAGCGCGGCAATGTCACCGGCGCACACGTCCTTGATTTCTGCGCGCTGGTTGGCGTGCATCTGCACCATGCGGCCAATGCGCTCCTTTTTGCCCTTCACCGAGTTGAGCACGGCATTGCCAGAGCTGAGCACGCCGGAATAGACCCGGGCAAAGGTCAGCGTACCGACGAAGGGGTCGGTGGCAATCTTGAACGCCAGGGCCGAGAACGGCTCGTTGTCGTCGGCGTGGCGCTCCAGGTGCTTGGTGTCGTCGTCCGGGTGGGTGCCACGGATAGCCGGGATCTCGGAAGGGGCAGGGAGGTAGTCGATCACCGCGTCGAGCATCAGCGGCACCCCCTTGTTCTTGAACGATGAGCCCAGCACGGTGGGCACGATTTCGTTGTTCAGGGTGCGCTTGCGCAGGCCGGCCTTGATTTCGTCGGTCGTCAGCGGCTCGCCTTCCAGAAACTTCAGGGTGAGTGCGTCGTCGGCTTCGGCAGCAGCCTCCACCAGGTGCGCACGCCACTCATCAGCCAGCGCCTGCAGCTCAGCGGGGATGTCCTCTTCGCGGTAGCTGGTGCCCTGGTCGGCGTCGTTCCAGTAGATGGCTTTCATCTTCACCAGGTCGATCTGGCCCATAAAGTGTTCTTCGCTGCCAATGGCCAGCTGAATGGGCACCGGGTGATGGCCCAGGCGCTGGTCGATCTGCTTGACCACCCGCAGAAAGTCGGCGCCCTGGCGGTCCATCTTGTTGATGTAGGCCAGGCGCGGCACCTGGTACTTGTTGGCCTGCCGCCACACCGTTTCGGACTGTGGCTCTACCCCGTCGGCGCCGCTGAACACCACCACCGCGCCGTCGAGCACGCGCAGCGAACGCTCCACCTCGATGGTGAAGTCGACGTGGCCGGGGGTGTCGATGATATTGAAGCGGTACTTGTGGGCGAACTGCTTGGCCGAGCCCTGCCAGAACGCCGTGGTAGCGGCTGAAGTGATGGTGATGCCGCGCTCTTGCTCCTGGGCCATCCAGTCCATGGTCGCGGCGCCGTCATGCACCTCGCCCATCTTGTGGTTGACCCCGGTGTAGAACAGGATTCGCTCGGTGGTGGTGGTTTTGCCGGCATCCACGTGGGCAACGATGCCAATGTTGCGGTACAGCTCGATGGGGGTTGTGCGGGCCATGACAGACTACCTGCGCAGAGGCGGATCCCCCCACGTTAGCAGACGCGGGGGATCCTGCCGTACCGCCTGGCTGTCAGTCGGCCGGGGCCTGCAACTGCCACTGGCCGTCCACGTCGCGGGCCAGGCCACTGGCGGGCAACAGGGCCAGCAGGCGTGGGTGCAGGCTGGCCTCGGTGAAGGTTTTGACGGTGGTCAGGTCCAGCGTGCCGAACAGGCCCAGGTCAGCCTTGGTGTACGACAGCCAGGCCTTTTTCAGTACCTGGGCCACGTCGCTGGCGCAGGTGCTGGCGAAGCGCCGGTGCCATTGGCGGTTGTCGAAGGTAAAGTTGTGCGCAAGGCTGTAGCTGGCCTGGTCCTGGCCTTCGGTGCAGCGGTGGCAGCGGCACGGCCCTTCGCCGAAGGCATTGCGCAGGTAGCTGTTGAAATCCACCACGGGCTTGAGGGACAGGCGTTTGTCCACATCGAACAGGTCGGCGATCAGGGGTTCTTCGGCGCTCACTCGGTATCCTCGTGTGGTGTGGCGTGCATCGGCGGGCACCCTAACAGATCGGGGCAGGCAGATCATCTTTTGCAGGGCTGGCTGCAACGTAGCTGGCCCCGTGATCAGGTCATTAGAGACAACCCCAACCACCTGCCGTACTCTACGCCCCTACAACCCTACCCACCCCCTGAGGTAACCCGTTTGAGCAGCAAGTACCCGTACACCGCCACCGTCACCATCAGCGCCGAAGACCGTGGCGGCGATGCCGAAGCGTCAGAAAATACGGCCATGCGCGTGGGCCTGGAGGCAGTGACCGAAACCTTGAAGAAGGTGCATTTCGTAGGCACCCTCGCTGCCCCGGATAAGCCAGCCACGCACATCTGCGTCACCCTGGAGAATGGCCTCACCTACTACGGTCCGATCGTGAACGGCCACGCCGAACTCGAAGGTGGCTGGATCGCGTTCGAGTCCGACATGCTCACCCCTGAAGAGCTGGGCCTGTAAGCCTCAGTTCAACGCCGCCAGGCACTGCTCGAGGATATCCAGGCCTTCTTCGAGCACCTCGGCCTCGATGGTCAGCGGTGCCAGCAGGCGGATGATGTGCCGGGCCTTGCCGCTGGGCATCAGCAGCAGCCCCTTGGCCCGCGCCGTTTCCAGCACCTTGGTCAGTTGGGCGGGCGCCGGCTTGCCCTCGGCGTCCACCAGCTCGATGCCACGCATGGCCCCCACGCCGGTCAGCCGGCCAAGCGCCGGGCACAGCCCGCTGGCCTTCCATTGCTCGAACCGCTGCGCAATGGCCTGGGCCTGGTGCTCCCCCCAGGTCGCGATGTTGGCGTCGGTCATTTGCGCCAGGCTGGCCAGCGCTGCCGCACAGGCGATCGGGTTGCCGGAGTAGGTGCCGCCCAGCCCCCCCTTGGGCAGCGCGGCCAGTAGCGCCTGGCGGCCAACCAACGCCCCCAGCGGCATGCCGCCTGCAATGCTCTTGGCCAGCAGCACGAGGTCGGGCTCGATGCCCAGCCGGGTAAAGCCGAAGCGCTGGCCGGTGCGGCCAAACCCGGACTGGATCTCGTCAACGATCAGCAGAATGCCATGGCTATCACAGAAGCGGCGCAGCGCCTGGGCAAACCCAGGGTCCATGGCCAGGAACCCGCCTTCGCCCTGTACCGGTTCGAAAATGAACGCGGCCACGTCTTCTACGGCCAGCTCCACACTGAACAAGCGCTCCATGGCCGCCAGCGCCTGGTCACAGCTAACGCCGGTGTCGGCGCTGGGGTAGGGCAGGTGGTACACCGGGCCCGGTAATTCACCGACCCGCTGCTTGTAGGGCGCCACCTTGCCATTGAGGTTCAGGGTGGCCAGGGTGCGGCCGTGGAACCCGCCGTCGAACGCAATGACCGCGCGCTTGCCGGTGGCCGCGCGGGCTACCTTCAGGGCGTTTTCGGCCGCTTCGGCACCGCTGTTGGTCAGCATGCCTGCCACCGGGTAGCTGACCGGCACGAACTGGCTCAAGCGCTCCATCAATGCCAGGTAGGGGCCGTGCGGGGCGGCGTTGAATGCGTAGTGGGTCAGCTGGGCGGCCTGTGCCTGGATGGCCTGCACCACCGCTGGGTTGCAATGGCCCAGGTTGAGCACGCCGATGCCGCCGACGAAGTCGATGTAGCGCTTGCCGTCGGTGCCCCACACTTCGGCGTTACGGCCATGGGAAAGGGTGATGGGGTGAACGATGGCAATGGACTGGCTGATACTTTCCTGGAGCATGGGGACGGGCACCTGTGGTCGGTCAGGTGCTTATCCAAGCCTTTTGGCTGGTAGCCGCGCAAACGAATTATTCGATTGGGGTCATTCCGTGTATTCCTGCAAAATTGAGCTGAAGGGCAAGCTGAGCGCCGGGCTTCTTTGATGTAGTGGGGTTCTGTTAGCCGGTGATGAGGGCATGGGTACCCATATCATTCCCTAGCGGAATCACATACTTCTAAAAGGTCGTTTGTTGCCCCCCGTCGCAGGTTGAATACTGGCCCGGATCCATCAAAAGCATGGCCGATCCAGTAGAGGGTTCTCATGGCTTCCCCAAACAATAAGAAACAGCGTTCACTGCAACATGGCCTTACGTCCCGCCAGGTGTCGATGATTTCGATCGCCGGCATCATCGGCGCCGGCCTGTTCATCGGCTCGTCCAACGCGATTGCCACGGCAGGCCCCGCGATTCTCATCTCCTATGCCATGACCGGCCTGCTGGTGCTGCTGGTGATGCGCATGCTTGGGGAAATGGCCATTGCCAACCCCACCAGTGGCTCGTTCTCCACCTACGCCAGCGAAGCCATCGGGCCGTGGGCCGGTTTTACCATCGGTTGGCTGTACTGGTGGTTCTGGGTGCTGATCATTCCGGTGGAGGCCATTGCCGGCGCCGATATCTTGCATGCGTACTTCCCTCAGGTGCCGTCCTGGCTGTTCGCTTTCGTGATCATGCTGGTGCTATCGGGCACCAACCTGGTCAGCGTCAAGAACTTCGGGGCCTTCGAGTACTGGTTCGCGCTGGTGAAGGTGGTGGCGATCATCGCCTTCATCGTGGTGTGCACCTTGGCCGTCACCGGCTTCTGGCCGCTGGCGCAGGTGTCCGGGGTCAGCCGCCTGTGGGACCAGGGCGGCTTCATGCCCAACGGTTTCGGCACTGTACTGGGCGGTGTGCTGATTACCATCTTCTCGTTCTTCGGTGCCGAAATCGTCACCATTGCTGCAGACGAAACGGCTAACCCCAAGGATAAGATCCGCCGTGCCACCAACCTGGTGGTGTACCGCATCGCCATCTTCTACCTGGCATCGATCTTCCTGGTGGTGTCGCTGGTGGCCTGGAACGACCCCGGCCTGAAGGCGGTGGGTTCGTTCCAGCGGGCACTGGAGGTGTTGAATGTGCCCGGTGCCAAGCTGCTGGTGGATGTGGTGGTGCTGGTGGCCGTGACCAGTTGCATGAACTCCGGCCTGTATACCGCCTCGCGCATGCTCTATTCGCTGGGTGCCCGCGGCCAGGCGCTCAGCGTTACCCGGCGCATCGCCGGCTCCGGCGTGCCGACCGTGGCGGTGGTGTTCTCTACCCTGGCCGGCTTTGCCGGGTGCCTGGTCAACTATGTGTTCCCGGGCAAGGTGTTCGGCTTCCTGCTGTCTACCACCGGTGCGATCGCCTTGCTGGTGTACCTGGTAATCGCCGTGTCGCAGTTGCGCATGCGGTCCCGCGCCGAACGGGAAGGGCGGCCGCTGGAGCTGAAGATGTGGCTGTTCCCCTGGCTGACCTGGCTGGTGATCGGCACCATCGTCATGGTGCTGGGGTACATGCTGTTCAGCGACGCCTACCGCTACGAGACGCTGATGACGGCAGCGGTGACGGCGTTCATTCTGCTGGTGTCGCTGACCCAGCGGCGCGGCTCGCAGCTTGCCCAAACGGCCTGAGGCTTCTGCTTTAATGGGGGGCGTTGCGCGCCCCCATTTCAACAAGCACAGGAAGCGTATGAACCACACCCTCACTTGCCTGCAGGCCCTGGCTGCACCAGACGGTATCTGCTACGGCTGCGGTTGCGCCCACCCCAGCGGCCTGCACGTGCAAAGCCACTGGGATACAGACGGTATTCACCTGGTCTGCCGCCACACCCCCGACAGCACATTTACCGGTTGGCCCGGCCTGGTTTACGGCGGCCTACTGGCAATGCTGGTGGACTGCCACTCCAACTGGACGGCCATGGCCTACCACTACCGCTGCGAAGGGCGCGAGCCCGGCAGCCTGCCCCGCATCGACTGCGTGACCGGCAGCCTCGGCCTGAACTACCTGAAGCCCACGCCCATGGGCGTCGAGTTATTGCTCAAGGCCCGGGTAGAGGGGGAAGTGGGGCGCAAGAGCCGGGTGGTCTGCGAAGTGTGGGCCGGCGATACGCTAACCGTTACCGCCGATTCTGTTTTCGTACGGGTAGACACCGACAAGCTCAGGCTCAAGGCCCACGGGCACAGCTGAAGGCGTTCAGAACACCTGGCTCAACACCCAGTACAGGCAGCCGGCAAGCAACATGGCGGCGGGCAGGGTCAATACCCAGGCCATCAGCAGGTTCAGCAGTGTGCGTTTCTGCAGCCCTGAGCCGCTGGCCACCATGGTGCCGGCCACGCCCGAACTCAGCACGTGGGTGGTGGATACCGGCAAGCCGAACATGTCTGCCGCGCCGATGGTGCACATGGCCACTACCTCTGCCGAGGCGCCCTGGGCGTAGCTGAGGTGCTGCTTGCCGATCTTCTCGCCCACGGTAACCACAATGCGTCGCCAGCCCACCAGGGTGCCCAGCCCCAGGGCGATGGCCACCGCCACCTTGACCCACAGCGGAATGTAGCGGGTAGCGTCGTCCAGTGCCGCCTTGAACTGTTTCAGTTGCTGGGCAGTGGTGGCATCCAGCGCTACCAGCCGGTTCTTGTCGATCAGGCGGATGCTTTCGCTGGCCAGGTACATGTCATTGCGTATGTTGGCCATGGCCTCGGCGGGTACCCGCTTCAGCGAGCCGTAGCCTGCGACCTGCTCGCCAATCATGCCGCTGAGCGCGGCCAGCGCTGGCAGCAGTTGCGGGCTGGCCTGCGGCTGAACCAGAAACGCCGTGAGCACCTGGCGCGGGTCGCCCTGGATGGGCGCGGCACTGCCAAGCGCCTGCCGGGTACCCTGCGCTATAGCAGCAAAGCCTTGTGCCTGGTCATCCGGCATGGTCTTGTTGAGGGCATAGGCCATGGGCAAGGTACCCACCAGTATCAGCATGATCAGGCCCATGCCTTTTTGCCCATCGTTGGAGCCATGAGCGAATGACACCCCGGTGCAGGTAAGGATGAGCACGCCGCGAATCCACCAGGGCGGTGGCGTGTTGCCCTCGGGCGCCTGGTACAGGGCCTTGCGCTTCACCAGCGCCCGCAGCGCCACCAGCAGCAGTGCGGCACAGGCAAAACCAATCAGCGGCGAGAACAGCAGGGCGTAGCCCACCTTGCTGGCTTGCGCCCAATCCACGCCACTGGTGCCTGCCCGCCCGTGCATCAGGGCATTGGCCACCCCCACACCGATGATCGAGCCGATCAACGTATGGGACGACGAGGCCGGCAGCCCAAGCCACCAGGTGCCAAGGTTCCAGATAATGGCCGCCAGCAGCAGCGCGAAGACCATGGCGAAACCGGTGGTGGAGCCAACCTGCAGAATAAGCTCTACCGGCAGCAGGGCGACGATGCCGAATGCGACCGCGCCGCTTGATAGCAGCACCCCGAGGAAGTTGCACAACCCTGACCACACCACCGCAACGGGTGCCGGCAGGGCATGGGTGTAGATCACCGTCGCCACCGCGTTGGCGGTGTCATGGAAGCCATTGACGAATTCGAACCCCAGGGCGATCAGCAACGCCAGCCCAAGCAGCACAAAAGGGGTGAAGGTAGTGACCACGGTGCCGCTGGCGGTCACATCCTGCTTCAGGCTCCAGGCGGTGTAGGCAATGCAGGCAAGCAGTATGCCGAAAAACAGCAGTACAGCGGCGCGCCCAGGCCGATGTTGCAGTTGCGGGCGCGAATCACGCTGGGCCAGTTGCGGGTGCATGGCCAGTGACGGGGTTGCCATGGGGGCTCCAGTTGGCATTGGGCGAAGGTGCCGAATGGCCCCCAGCATAAAAACATACGCTGATGTCACCGTGACCTCGGTCAATGAAATACCCAGGCCGCAGGTAGCAGGTGGTGCTAGGTTGAATCTGAGGATGCCTGCACAATGATGGCCGCACGAAGGGTTCGGCTACCGGGCCTTTTACCCTGCAGGTTTTCACAAAGGGCAAGTGAATGGCGCTGCAATTGACCCCCGCCACAGACCACGACCTGGATTTCGCCCGTAACCTCACCCGGCAAGCCATGCTGCCCTATTACCGGGAATACGACCTGCTGTGGGTGGAGCAGGCGTTCGACCAAGCCTGGGGCTGGCGCGAGCAGTGGCTGGTCACCCAGGGCGATACGGTGTTGGGTTTTTGCAGCCTGAGCCAGGACCGCCAGGCGCTGTTCATTCGCGAGCTGCACCTGTTGCCAGCGCACCGGGGCCGCGGCGTGGGTGCCTGGGTACTGGAAACCCTGGCCCAGTGGAGCCGCCAACGGCAACTGGGCTTGCTGCGGCTGATGGTGTTCCGCAGCAACCCTGCCAGGGGCCTGTACCAGCGCCACGGTTTCGTGGAAATGGGCGAGGACGAATGCTTCGTGCGCATGCAGCGCGTGATCGACCAATAACGCCAGGGTGGCTTGTGGTAGATGGGTTGCATCGGCATAGTGGCCCCATGGACCCATGTGGGGGTTGGCCCCCATGCACATGCCAAGGGATAAGGAGATGCCCGGATGAATGGAATCGGCCCGCGCCTGCGGGAAGAACGTGAAAGGCTGGGCATGACCCAGCGAGTATTCGGTGACATCGGCGGGGTTGAACCCAACGCCCAGGGCAAGTACGAAAGCGGCGAACGCACGCCGCGTGCGGACTACCTGGCAGCAGTGGCAGCCAGCGGGGTGGATGCGCTTTATGTGCTCAGTGGCCAGCGCACACCGCCCCCGCTGGCGGGCCTTAGCACGGGCGAAACCGGCCTGCTGAGTGCCTTCCGCCAGTTGCCGAGCGACGACCAGGCGGCGATCTGGCACCTGTTGGGGCGTTTGGCGGACGACAGGCAAGTGCAGCAGGGCACCAGGCGATCAGGCACCACCCGTCAGCCGTTTCTGACGGAAGCAATGCGCTAGGCCCGCTGTGAAATTTTTTGTTAAGGTGGCGGGATCCAATCGCCCTGCTGAAGAGGTGTGTGCTTGATTAGGGTTTTGGTGGTCGATGACCACGATCTGGTACGAACCGGTATTACGCGCATGCTGGCCGATATCGACGGCCTGCAGGTGGTGGGTGAGGGTGATTCAGGCGAATCGGCGCTCAAGCTTGCCCGCGAGCTGAAGCCCGACGTGGTGCTGATGGACGTGAAAATGCCCGGCATCGGCGGCCTCGAAGCTACCCGCAAGTTGCTGCGCAGCCACCCGGACATCAAGGTAATTGCCGTTACCGTCTGCGAAGAAGACCCGTTCCCCACGCGCCTGCTGCAAGCCGGCGCAGCAGGGTACCTGACCAAGGGCGCCGGCCTTGACGAAATGGTCCAGGCCATTCGCCTGGCCTTCGCCGGCCAGCGCTACATCAGCCCCCAGATTGCCCAGCAGTTGGCGTTGAAATCGTTCCAGCCCCAGGGCTCACCGTTCGATACGCTGTCTGAGCGCGAAATCCAGATCGCGTTGATGATTGTCGGCTGCCAGAAAGTGCAGATCATCTCCGACAAGTTGTGCCTCTCGCCCAAGACCGTCAATACTTACCGGTATCGGATCTTTGAAAAACTCTCGGTCACCAGCGACGTCGAACTGACCTTGCTGGCCGTTCGCCACGGTATGGTCGACGCAAGCCTGTAAACCTCATGTCCCAAGTTTTTGATGCCAGCGCATTCCTGGCGACCTGCAGCGGTCGCCCGGGCGTTTACCGGATGTTCGATGCCGACGCCCGGCTGCTGTACGTTGGCAAGGCCAAAAATCTCAAAAAGCGCCTGGCCAGCTATTTTCGCAAAACCGGCTTGGCGCCCAAAACGTCTGCGCTGGTAGGCCGTATCGCCCAGGTAGAAACCACCATCACCGCCAACGAAACCGAGGCGTTGCTGCTGGAGCAGAACCTGATCAAGCAATGGCGGCCGCCGTACAACATTCTGCTGCGCGACGATAAGTCCTACCCCTACGTGTTCCTGTCCGATGGCGAATTCCCCCGCCTGGGCATCCACCGTGGCGCCAAAAAGGCCAAGGGCCGCTACTTCGGCCCATACCCCAGTGCCGGCGCCATTCGCGAGAGCCTCAGCCTGCTGCAAAAGGCATTTTCGGTGCGCCAGTGCGAAGACAGCTACTACGCCAACCGCACCCGGCCCTGCCTGCAGTACCAGATAAAACGCTGCAAGGGCCCCTGCACCAACCTGGTCACCCCCGAGGAATACGCCGAAGACGTGCGCCACTCGGTGATGTTTCTGGAAGGGCGCAGCCAGCAACTGGGGAACGAACTGAACGCCGAAATGGAAAAGGCCGCCATGGCCCTGAATTTCGAAAAGGCCGCCGAGCTGCGCGACCAGATCGGCCTGCTGCGCCGCGTACAGGACCAGCAGTACATCGAGGGCGGCACGGGCGACGTCGACGTCATCGCCGCCTTCGTCAACCCGGGCGGCGCCTGCGTGCACATGATCAGCGTGCGCGGCGGGCGGGTGCTGGGCAGCAAGAACTTCTTCCCCCAGGTGGGCATCGAGGAGGACGTGGCCGAGGTGATGGCGGCGTTCCTGTCCCAGTACTACGTGGGCAACCCCGAGCGCGAGCTGCCAGGCGAGCTGATCGTCAACGTGGTGCACGAAGACTTCGTCACCATCACCGAGGCGCTGCACGCCCTGCGCGGCCGCGAGCTCACCATCAGCCACCGGGTGCGCGGCACCCGCGCCCGCTGGCAGCAGCTGGCGGTGACCAATGCCGAACAGGCGCTCAACGCGCGCCTGGCCAACCGCCAGCACATGGCGGCCCGTTTCGACGCCCTGGCCGAAGTGCTGGGCCTGGACGAAGTGCCCCAGCGCCTGGAGTGCTACGACATCAGCCACTCCAGTGGCGAAGCCACCGTGGCCAGTTGCGTGGTGTTCGGCCCTGAAGGCCCGGTGAAGTCCGACTACCGCCGCTTCAACATCGAAGGCGTCACCGCAGGCGACGACTACGCCGCCATGCACCAGGCGCTGACCCGCCGCTATGGCCGCATCCGCGACGGCGAAGGCAAGCTGCCAGACGTGCTGCTGGTGGACGGCGGCAAAGGCCAACTGAACATGGCCCGCGACGTGATGCAGGAGCTGGGCTTCAGCGAGCTGACCCTGCTGGGCGTTGCCAAGGGCGTCACCCGCAAGGCCGGCTTCGAAACCCTGTACCTGAACGACGTGCACCACGAATTCACCCTCAAAGGTGATTCCCCGGCGTTGCACCTCATTCAGCAGATCCGTGACGAAGCCCACCGCTTTGCCATTACCGGCCACCGCGCCAGGCGCGGCAAGGCACGGCGGGTGTCCAGCCTGGAAGATGTGGCCGGTGTCGGCCCGAAGCGCCGGCGTGACTTGCTGAAACATTTCGGCGGCCTGCAAGAGCTCAACCGCGCCAGTGTCGACGAGATTGCCAAGGCACCGGGTATCAGTAAAAAGCTTGCCGAGTCGATTTATGCCAGCCTGCATAGCGAGTAGAATGCCGGGTTCAACCCGCGGCCAGTCGTACCGATGAATATTCCAAACCTGCTCACCGTTCTACGCGTTCTGCTCATCCCGATTTTCATCCTGCTGTTCTACATGCCGTACCACTGGAGTTACATGGCGGCCAGCAGCGTGTTCGCCGTAGCCGCCGCCACCGACTGGCTGGATGGCTACCTGGCGCGTCGGTTGCAGCAGAGCACCCCGTTCGGTGCCTTCCTGGACCCGGTGGCAGACAAGTTGATGGTGGCTGTGGCCCTGGTGCTGCTGGTGCAAACCCACGCCAACTTCTGGCTCACCCTGCCAGCGGCCGTCATCATTGGCCGCGAAATCGTGGTGTCGGCACTGCGTGAATGGATGGCCGAACTGGGCGCGCGGGCGCACGTGGCCGTGTCTAACCTGGGCAAGTGGAAAACTGCCGCACAAATGCTGGCGTTGGTGATTCTGCTGGGTAACCCACCGGCTGTTACCTTCTGGGTGATTCTGGGTTACGGGTTGTTGCTGGTGGCGGCGGGGCTCACCCTGTGGTCGATGGTGCATTACCTGCTGGCCGCCTGGCCGCACTTGCGCGAAGGCTCTGAGCAGAAATAAAAGTTTTTTTGAATCAAGGGGTTGACGCCGTTTTGGATATCGCTAAAATGGCACCCATCACGACGCGGGAATAGCTCAGTTGGTAGAGCACGACCTTGCCAAGGTCGGGGTCGCGAGTTCGAGTCTCGTTTCCCGCTCCAAATATAGATCTGCAGGCTTTTGGGTTTGTGGGTTGAAGAAAAAAGACGCTTAGGCGTCTTTTTTTGTTTCTGGCTGGTGGTGGTCAGAAATAGTCAGGCGTTGTGGTCTTGCCTGATCGACGCAGCAGTAGATCGCGCTAACGGGGCCTGCGGTTTCTCTTCCCCGTTCTTTCCTGTGGTCAACGGTCGATTGGCCCATGATATACATGATCCGCCTAGGCGCTTAGAGCGCCCGATGCTGCTCGCACGGGCACGCACAGCACTTCGAATTATTGTCGGATTGCCAAAGGGCTGCTTTGCAAAGCATGGGGTAGTTGTGGCCGACGCAACTCGTTGCCCGGTTCAAATTACGCGTGAGTATATCCAGATCGCCCGGCAGGCAGGCGTTCCCAGCCTATCTCTGTTATTCGGCAACACTGACCAAATGGGAGGCAGCCAAAGGACGGTAGTTTTACGGAACGGGCTTGGATGAGCAGCCGTGTCACGTCGCACAGTGGTGAGTAGCTGTGCGCACGTGGATTGTCCGTTTTCGACCATAACGGATGTTGCGCCTCACAGCGGACTTTGTGGGAGCAACTGTCTTCCACAACAACCTACAAGTTAGCGCAATCACTGTGGGAGCGGGCTTGCCCGCGAATACGGGCGAAGCTCGTGCCATCCTCTGCATAGCCTGCTTCGCGGGCCCGCCCGTGCTGACGCCGATCACGCTGCTTTTCCGATCTGCGTCGCATCTGCTGGCTGAGGCAAGATCAAATCTCGCCAGGGTGTACCCGTCTTGAGCATCGCATTCAGACGTACGATGAAAGTTCTCATACACGCCACCAGAGCAACTTTGGCCACTTTGCCTCGACCACGCAGCGCCTCATAACGGTCCTTAAGGGCCGGGTTGTGTCTCACAGCCACAAGCAGAGCCATGTACAGCGCCGGCCTGACTTCAAACCGGCCTCCTGAGATAGAGCGCTTGCCCACGGACTTTCCGCTGTCGTAGTTAAAGGGCGCCACACCGACCAGGGAGGCTATTTCCTTGGACTCAACGCGACCCAGTTCCGGCAGAAGCGCTACCAGCTTGCTTGCTGTCACCACCCCAATACCCTTCACTTGGGTCAGCTGAGCGACTCGCTCATCATTAAGCTTTTCGGCCTGCTGCCTGATCGCTTGCTCAACCAACTTAATCTGCGACCGGAAGTACTGGAGATTGGCTTTAAGGAAATCGGCCACGACCAGTGACTGGGCTTGTTTCAGGCGCCGCCGGTCATCGTCTCGCTGCTGGACCAGCCGATCACGCTGTTGCAGCAGCTCTCGCAGAAGCGCTCTATCAGGGCTGATTTTCAAGGCAGGCTGGTCTGGAATGACCTCGGCGTAATGGGCCAATACTTCGGCGTCGATAGCGTCGGTCTTGGCCTTGACGCCCATCGAGTCAGCGAAGTTCCGGGCTCGTAAGGGATTTACGCGGATGACCTTGTAGCTCGCGTCTTGCAAAAAACGCATGACATCACGCTCATAGCCACCTTTGGCTTGGCCCACGCTTGTGATTCGAGATCAGAGCCGCATCCAACTGTTCGGGCTCTCGGCAAAGTGGAACGGTGAATGGCAGCTTGTGCTCCCACTCGTGCTCATGGCACCTGCGGCACTCAGCTTGCCATTCACCGCTCTCACACCAAATTCTAATTCAACCTCAAGACACAAGCGGGTAGAGGAGCCAGGATGGGCAGTCGAGGCGACCTCGAAACTGATGCAGCCCCTCATTATGTCATCGTGCGCATCGCTCGACTGAATACACGCAAATCGGTCCCTTATTCCGCCCGCCAGCACAATCTCACTGATAACAAAAACCATCTTACAATTACAACTGATGAAATGTTGCAAATTGCTGGTAAAGCTCATCAAAAGTCACAACACTCACGTGCGACGCAACTGCCTGGCGCTGAACCTCAAATGCTTTTAACTTTTCTGAGTCAGACCCAAGACTACTCAAATCCCCAACAATCAAGAAGCAACGAGGTGAAAAAACCTCAAAAGGCACGGGTGAGTCACACCTCTTCTGGAAGTAATATTTAATTAGCTCACTGCGCTGTATAAGAACCTGAGAAATGGCACCGGATACGTCCTTGGAGAGCGGGTAGGTTCCACGATACTTAGAGCCCAGCAGCTTTGTAGCTGGCGCCTTGATCTCAACCAAACTAATATTGTTAATTTTATTTAGAAAAGCAAAGTCAGACCTAAGATCTCCAGCACCAGATGTATTTGTACCCCCAACATGAAATTCGCTTTGCAACAGTACTGCATGCCCTCCAAGAAGGCGTTCTAGCACGCCTTTTCGCTCCTCAAATTCTTTCTGCCAAAAGCGCTCATCTCCCTTCATTAGATCTCGATTTTTTGACCAAACTTCCAGTGCCAGCGCAATATCAGACGAATAAATTCCGCGCTCAATTAGGGGCAGCACATCGTTGGCTACCACGACATTGTTGAAGTCCTCTACCACCTCCACAATTTGACCAGCAAGGTCAAAAGCTGACGAATCAGGCTCATTGCTCTTAATATACTCTATCAATTGAGCCAGACTTCTTCTTGAGATCGCAACGCAGTTCATAAAATTTCTAAAATAAATATCGGAATCAAATCTTTCAGAAACTTCATGCTTACTTGCTTTTTCCCCAATTAGTTCGCATACCCTCTGATTAACGCTATCATCAAGCGAATAAAGCATTTCCTCAGCAGTTTCAAGAGGCTCCGAAGCAAAGCCCGGATGACACAGCTTTAGGCTCAATGCTAACGCTATCTTAGAGGCATCCTGGGGTCTAGCCTTTCTTAAGTCTTCCGATAGTTGCATAGCGTCCAAAAATGCATCAATGTCAAATTTCTTTTGTTTCATCCGATCAACCCTTTTATGCTTTTTGTGCCTCACCACTCGCTAAAAGAAAAAGCCAGAGTGCCCCACAAGCTATAGGGGCGGCCCGCCGCCGCTCCCCAGCGCTTCCGGCAAATCTTCCTGCATGCCCGGCTTCGCGGGACAAGCCTTCTCCTACAATGATGGCGCACCATTGCGGACGGCCGCGATGGGCTGCTTTCGGCCAGAAGCGGTCATTCCGCCTGCCTACAAAACTAGGGTGGCGGAGTGCAATATATGGCATCTTCTAGGCCTGCTGCGCTCAGCATTCTGTATGATCCATCCTTGCTATATTTTTTAGGGTTTAGAAACGTCCAGAACAAACACGTCGATTAGCCCAGCGAGCTCTGGTGGCATCGTTTTCTCGATGCTGCTTTTCAGCTCCTGAGAGGTGTGAATATTTCGGTTTTTAATTCCTGCGACGTTCACATCTCGGCCAAACCAGATCACAAGATAAATGCCTTGGTGTTCAGCATCGGGGTGGATGGAGTAGCGCGCATATAGCTGCGCCGCCGCGGCAGCATATAACTCTCTATGCCACTGACCTTTTACCTCAGTCACAAGCAGCCGTCTTGTGCCGCCAATCAATTTTGTTGCCGTGAAATCGCTGCGGTTAGCGCTTTTTAGCTGGTGCTCCGTCGTAATTGTGATGCCTTGAGGCTTGAGTATTAGACTGAGACGTTCAGCAATGATCTCGGTAGCTCGTACTTCGTTCAAGTGCTTACCATTGTCGTAAAAGCGATCCGCAGAGTTAAATTCACCACCATTTATTGCTTTCTGAAAATCTTGAAGCTCTTGGAGGACGACTTGGCGCAAACCCTCAACATTCACCACCATATCGCGATCCAGTCGATCGACGATTTCCTGTGGCGTTGGCGGTTCGAAAGACCTCAGTGCAATCTGACTGATTTTATGAGAGCGTATGCTCCTGAGATCGTTGTACATGTCTGCGAACTTCGGATCAGCAAGGAGACGATCAATGACACGGACGGCGTCATCGGAAACGTCCAAATCGATTAACCAGACAAGTTCTTTCAAAAAACGGTACGCATTTTCTTCATCGGGGCTTCCCGTATCCCAATGGCTCGGGAGGTCTACCTTTGGCCACTTGTCAATAAAGGCCTCTAGAACCGCCGCCAATTTTCTTAATGTGAGCTTGGGCCAATGGGAGTGTTCGCCATAATTAAATCGCCCTGAGCGCTCACTAAGCGAAAATATGGTATTCTTTTCGATTTTTAGCCATTCCCAATCTGTTTCAGGCGCGTCCTCTAAAAAATAAAAAGCACGCACTAGCCAGAAAACTCGCCTATTTTCGAGTTCTTCATCGCCAGTCGGACTGGGCCACACGGACATGAAAGCTGAGCAACGTTCTGCGATGATTTTTCGAAGAGCATCGCGATCACCGAATTCGGCCGCAATTTCAAAGAGCGTATCAAGCGGCCCGAGCGCCAGATCAGAAAATCGGTCAAGCCATTCTACTGAGATTGTTGCCCGTAGGTGGCTGAAGACCTCGTCACCGCGTAACAACCAAATTTCGGGGTGTTGACAGCCCTTTTGTGCGAGTTGGGGCTCGACGTATTGCCGGAGAAACGTTTCGGCACTTCCCGTACCTGCGAAAACTAATCGGTTGACTTCAACTTTCAGCGCATCACGTTCTTCATCCGACACTGCACTGTAGCCCATGTCTAGATTAGTTCGTAGCGCATTCAGTAACGGCAGATCGACATTTTCTAGGTTTCCGGCGCTGCGCATGATTTCCAAGCAAGCTGCAAAAAGAACAGGCTCAGTGTACGCGCTCTGCGATGCACACTGTAAATTCGCAAGCCTGAGCATATTAGGTACATTGGGAGCAATGAAATCCAAGCAGTTTCTGAGAGCTTTACGAACGAGCACTTCATCACCGAATTCCTGCTCAATTTGATCGGGCGCGCTAAGTACTAGATCAGCAAAGCGCACAAGACAATTCCAATGCCGACCGCTTTCAATAAGCTCTCGGTTGTCCCGCAAATATTGGATGTTCCACTTATTGATGTCGCTTTGTTCCCGGTGGCGGCGTCTCATCCTCCGTCTATGGGTAGACATACTTTTTTGTTGGGATTGTGCAAGTTGCGCGATTGCTCTGTTGAACTTTGCCCACTCGCGCATTAAAGAAGGCTTCTCCAATGCTTGTTCACGCATGTGCCGTCGCAATTTGTTTGGGCCTCGCAGTGCTTGGCTTTGATTGAAGCTATGCATTGCGATGTGGCTCGCCCACAGGGCTGAGTTATCAATTTTAAATGCCAGGTCGACTATAAATTTGTAATCATCGGATTGAAAGCGAAGGCCGGAGTGAGCGTGAAAATCAAATTTTTGTATCTTGGTCTCGAAAATATCGTCGCTGTTGGCAAGGGGTCCAAGTGCTTGCGCCATAATTTCTCGGCGCAATCCATCGTCATTTTGAAGCACTTGAACTGACTTGCTCTGATCTTTTGATTTTTGCTCATGATAAATCAGATTTTCGATCCAATGCCAAACCTTTTTAGCGGAAAAAGGAGGCATTGCCAGGTCAAAGTATCGATCGAGCATTAGACCTGCAATTTTGCTGATTCCTATTCGGCAGTCGCACTCATAATATTTTTTTTTGCATGTGCAAGCAAGGTCTTTGGTTAAGTCATCAAGCATCCACTCGATTGTTCTTAAATCAAGTCCGCCAACGAAACGCTTTATGAAATAACGACTGCCGACTGTGGACTTATAAGACATTTGATGACTAGGATAAAGGGTTGAGCAGACTCGAAAGAAGCTGGCGAGGTAATCTAAACCTAAAGCTTTTACGCCGATAGTCGTTAGGATGGTTGCCGCAATTTTCAGAGAAGTATGACTGGCCTCAGAGACCAGGAGTGCTAAATCGGCGCGATGGTCGTGGTCGGACAGGTCGAGCAGACATCTGCTAGCCAACAAGCGAGTGTGTTCGCTCTCGCTTGAGTCTAACACTAGTTGACGCAACTCTTGCGTCAGATGCGCAATCGCTGGTGATCCCGTCAACAGTTCAAGAATTAGATCACGCAAGTGCCCATCACTGCCGCTCGCTAGCAGGGGCTTAATCTCTGTCATAACCTCTTGGGTGAAGAAACCTGAAGCACTAAACCGGCGCCAAGCATCTCCTCGGCGGAAATAGGGGTCCTTCGTTTCGACGTCTTTCAGGCCCTATATAAGTAGACGTTTTGAGGAGTGCTCAAGTTGAGAGGGATCACCGTTCGCAAGTACCGCATAGGGATCAAGCTCAATAGCAGTCTCTTGAACGGATCTGTTGCCTAGCGCCGCGAGCCAACCCAGTAACCCCCGGAGTTCATCTCGAACTGCATTGTTAGGAGCGATGATAGGTAGGCATTTTTGTAATGTCAGAGGGTCAACTGGATCAGCGATCCGCTTTGCAAGGTAGTCTGCCGCACAGTATTCAGCAACTATCTTGTGGACGGGGCGATGCTGATCTGCACTATCGCCAGGTTTGAAAAGCCGAGTTGCCAAGATGCCCTCAGCAGCTGTTTGCTTGTCAAAAAGTGATGCCAGCAGTGGATAGATTCGATCTGCGGTTAACTCGCTCGTCCCTATCCCTTCTGCTCCGGACAGCAAAAGCTTGGCAAACACTTCGGACGACAGAGCAACCCTTTGTTTGATGGATAGCGTTTGCGCCACATTGACGTTAGCTTCCTTCGCCAGCCGCTCAACCGCTTGTGAAAATATATTTCGCTTATCAGTAAAGTGTCTGCCGCTTTCAATATAGGCATCTGCAAACATCTTGAGAAATTGGGGGTTAGGGAGTAACGCTCCTAAGTCGAACCGAGCCAATTCTGCTTGAAACTTTGAAAATTCCTCACCACGGACATGATGATGAAAAATTTCTCGCTGTTCCCCCTCTTCGAACTCGCAAAGCCTAACCACTAGCGGTGAGCATCCTAGATAGTCTTCGAATGCATTGGTGGCAGCAGTACCCCACTCGCTGGATCGGCTCGAAATAATGACGTGCGTTGGCTTAGCTTTTCTGGCGTTAGCAAGAAGGCTGTGAATGCCCGTTTGATCGATTTTGGCCAACTCATCAAACGCATCGATCACGAGTGGGGAATTCTCGGTGTCGGCCCCCAAGTGTTTAAACTTATTTGCGGTAACGGTTGAGGTTCCTAGCTGCCGGGCTAGGCTTCCCATAAGTTCAGTTTTTCCGCCTCCGGGTTCTGCTAGGACAACAACGTAATTCGAAGCGGCAAGCAATGCTTCTTCAGTGTAAATTCTTTCTCTACTGGAGAGGCTGCGCGGAAGGTAGAAAGTTGAATTCATAGGATAAATTCTGCGTTTTTGATTGCACCTTACTCACGGTGCTATGTCATCTCAGTCAGGTCAGCTTCACTGACTGTTCCTGCTGATGATAGTACGCCATTTTTATCCAAAGTTGGGCTTGCAAAAATCTTGACGCTCAGTTTTTCGGTGGAGTTGCCAATCTCAGCCTGAGCTGTCTGATCATAGGTAGGTGGTGCTGTTTTGCGCTTACACTCTTAAATCGCCTCCAAGTTAGTAGATACATCTAAATGACCGCTTTTGGTCGATTGCTGCCCGTAGCCACTGGCAGCAATGGGTCGAAAGCTGCCGGTCACTACTGACCGCTACCGACCCATCGCGACGCCCACAGTATCCCGCACACTAGGCACAGGAACATGGAGCAACCGTCCACATCCAAGCATAGGCCACGCTTGATTCCCTGTTCCGTTTCTTGCTCTACGCCGCGTATTTCTTGGCCCCGGCAACACAGATGACAGCCCCCAGCGTTACCACCAGCATCACCCAGCTGACCTGCTCGTGCAGCAGCAACGCTGCCAGCCCAAGCCCCATGAACGGCTGAAACAGTTGCAGTTGGCCCACCGCTGCAATGCCACCCTGGACCAGCCCTCGGTACCAGAACACAAACCCGATCAGCATGCTGAACAGTGAAACGTAGCCGAGGCTGAACCACGCAGGGGCGCTTACCTTGGCGAAGGCATCTGGCGCTGGAAGATTAACGATGGTTAGCAACAGCATCAGCGGCAACGCCACCAGCAACGCCCAGCTGATCACCTGCCAGCCCCCCAATGTTCGCGACAGACGCGCCCCTTCCGCGTAACCCAAGCCACAGACGACTACCGCTGCCATCATCAGCAGGTCGCCCACCGCGGAAGCCTCACCGCTATTCATCAACGCATAACCCGCCACGATCCCGGCGCCCATCATCGAGAACAACCAGAACAGGGGCCGGGGCCGCTCGCCGCCCCGCAGCACGGCAAACCCTGCGGTACACAGTGGCAGCAGCCCCACGAAGACTATGGAGTGCGCAGAGGTGACGTACTGCAGGGCCAGGGCCGTCAGCAGCGGAAACCCGATAACCACGCCCAGCGCGGTTAAAGCCAATGGCCACACGTCACGCCGTTCAGGTCGAGGCTGGCGCAGCACCAGCAAGAGAAGCGCACCCAACACGGCGGCAATCGTTGCCCTGGCAGAGGTCAGGAACGTTGGTTCGAAGGCCGTCACTGCCACACGGGTCGCCGGCAAGGAGCCCGCGAAGATTGCGACGCCTATGAAGCCGTTGATCCATCCGCTTGTTGATCTTTGCATTGCCCAGCTCTCTGTAAGTGCGGGCTCAGTACATCACTGACGGGAACAACCGAGCCATGTACAATCCAGTACAGTTTGGTCGAACTGTTATGCACATCAATCCAGCACAGTTGAGGGCGAGATGAAACGCGGTGCAACGCTGATCCGGACAGTCATGGGCGAGGTCCAGTCCAGGATTGCCTCTCGAACCTACACACCAGGTGCGCGTATTCCTTCGATGCGGGCGATGGCGCAAGCCATGCACGTATCGGTTTCCACCGTTCTCGAGGCCTACGAAAGGTTGATGGCCGAGGGTGTACTCAGCTCACGCCCTGGCTCGGGCTACTACGTAGCCGGGCCCGTTGCGCCGTTGGCACTGACCGAGCTCGGCCCTAGGCTCGATCGTGAAGTCGATCCACTGTGGATTTCGCGCCAGTCGCTTGAAAGCTCCAGCGAAGCGCTGAAACCGGGGTGCGGGTGGCTACCTGCGTCCTGGATGCACGAAGCCGGCGTGCGCAAGGCGCTTCGAATAGCGGCCCGGTCCGACACACTGCAACTCACCGAGTACGCTTCGCCGCTGGGGCATCCGCCGCTCAGGCAATTCCTGTCCAGACGGCTGGCAGGGAGCGGCGTTGAAGTGCCTCTGGAGCAGATCATGCTCACAGACTCCGGCACCCAGGCCATCGACCTGATTTGCCGCTTTCTCCTGGAGCCGGGGGACACCGTCCTGGTTGACGACCCCTGCTATTTCAACTTTCACGCGCTACTGAAAGCACACAGGGTGAACATCGTAGGCGTGCCGTACACGCAGAACGGCCCAGACATCGATGCGTTCGGCGCGGCTCTGCTCAAGCACGCACCCAGGTTGTACATGACCAATTCCGGCATTCACAACCCGACCGGGGCCACTTTGTCTCCGGTCACGGCGCACCGGTTGCTGAAGCTGGCCGACACCTCAAACCTGGTGATCGTGGAGGACGACATCTTCGCGGATTTCGAGCGTACCCCCGCGCCACGGCTGTCGGCCTTCGATGGTCTCAATCGCGTCATCCAGATAGGCAGCTTCTCCAAGACCATCTCCGCTGCCATCCGCTGTGGCTATATCGCCACCCGTGGCGACTGGATCGAGAGCCTGGTCGACCTCAAGATTGCCACCACCTTCGGGGCTGGGCGCTTGGCCGCGGGCATCATCCATCAGGCGATAACCGATAGCGGGTACCGAAAGCACCTAGAGAGCGTTCGTCTCAGGTTGGCCGAGGCCATGGACAGCACGGTCGCGAGGCTTCAGGCCGTCGGTATCAAGCCCTGGATAATTCCCCGGGCAGGCATGTACGTCTGGTGCCAACTGCCTGAAGGCAAGGATGCCGCAACCTTGGCCCGGGCCTGCCTAAAGGAAGGCGTATTGCTGGCGCCTGGTAATGCGTTCAGCCAGTCCATGACGGCGGGGGATTACCTGCGGTTCAACGTTGCCCAAGCGGAAGACACCAGGATCTACGAAGTGCTGAAACGGGCGCTGGGTGCATAGTCGCGAGCGCTAGTGTGATGACACGACCGGCGAGGGTGTGGTCGGCGCCGGCAACGCATAGGCCTGCTTCATCCGTGCCACTTCCGCCAACGGTGGCCGGCCGAACCGGCGCTTGAAGTTGCGGCTGAACAGCGACCACCTGAAGCATTTAGTGCTTCAACTAGGGAATTTGCTGACGATGTAAGTGACGATTTTAGCTAATAAAATTCCCGCAGGTAAAAAGTCCTACAACTACCTGGGAAGTTTCCGACGGCACTCCAGCTTGTACATCTTTCCATCTGCACTACTCTCTGAAGTGCCGCAATGACGCGGCATATTAATGGAGATAGAAAAATGAAAGTCATCCACATGGAAACTACCCAGTTGGCAAATTTTGCGCTTGTGGTTCAGGCGTGCAAGTAACCCCTGAGCGTTGAAAATTGAAGCGCAGGGCCGGCCTGCGCTTCAATTGGGAGGTTAAATGATAAATAAAAATTGCTTTTTTATAGATTTCCAAGATTCATTAGTGTGCTGGGATTTCAAGCAGCATAAGCAGTACCAACTGTCCAGCGCGCATGCGATTGAAGTGATCAATCACATTTATGGTGGCGCTGATCATGATGGCAGCGTTGATGCTATAACTGATCTTAAAGGTGTCGGGATCATTGCAGAGGAGGGTGCGCAAACCCATCCGTGGGACTGGGATATCCTTTCACGGATCTTCCATATTGGAACAAAAGATCTTATAACGGACGATCAGCCATCGAATGAAACAGAGTGGGCACTCCACTATCTTGCTCACTGTGATGAAGCTCTGCAACAAGAGAGATTTTCATCAGGCCCGGCAGAGGGTGACGGGTTTTTGTTGCCTCGATGGGATGATAGCGACGAAGTCAGCCGTGTAATGGGGCAGCGTATAACGGTTAGAAATTTTAAAGACACGCCTGTCTCTTTGGTTGATCTTGGTCGTATCCTTCAGCAAACACTAGGCTTCTCAGTCACCCGTTCTCGGACAGACTGCACGATGACGAGTAACCCGTTTGCCCAGCGTCGTTTGAGCCCGTCTGCAGGTGGACTCAACGCGACGGAAGGGTATGTATATGTCTCAAGCGTAACGGGTCTAGACCCTGGCTTCTATTACTATGATCCCCAGCACCATAGCCTACACTGGCGTGGTAAGCTGGTTTCAACGCTCGGCGATTTAGTCGCCGGTCAGCACTTTGTTAATAATGTGCCTGTCGGATTATTTCTGACGTCGCGTTTCGACAAGCTATGGTGGAAGTACAAGCACTCGAGAGCCTACAGGATGGCCCTGATTGAGGTTGGGCATGTTGCGCAGACTTTCCAACTTTCGGCCACTGCGACGGGTATGCAGACTTGGTTAACCGGCGCTCTGAGTGACTCGCTCGTTGAACAAAGAATCGCGCTAGATAACCCTTTTGAGCACGTCCTATTTTTCGTGGCCTGCGGATACAGCGAGGGTGCTGCCATACCCGACTGCATGCGTGAGTTATTGACGTCTCGGGAGGCGGATCAAAAATGATGGGTGTATTAAATCGCAGGTCAAGAGTTTTCAAGGCGTGGGACTCATCAAGTGCAGTGCGCTCGAAAGCGTACTGCTATGAGCTAACGCCAGACGATTTTTCCATCAATGACCCCGAAATGTGGTTCCCATCTCTGCTTGGTCCTGCATTGAGCCATCCAGCTGTATGTGCCTTGCCGGTTGAGAATAGGAAAATTCTCCATATTCACTATCTATTGTATTTCATGGATTACACGGCTCAACTTGAGATGGGTCAGGTGAATGAGGCTGTTCAGTGTATGTCAGTCGGTGGGCTTAGTGAGTATTTTAGTGCGGAGGACCGTAGAATGGGAATCCAACTGTATGTGGATGAAGGCTATCACGCGCTCTTTTCACTTCATTTGGCAGATCAATTGGCGACTCACTATGCCCTTGATAGGGTGAGTTCTTCTCGAATCTTAAATATGCATAGCCTTATCTCAAGCAGTGCAGAGGTCTACAAAGAGCTAACCCGATTCTGTATAGCGTTCGTTTCAGAAACTGTCATTGTTCGCGAGTTGCTTGAGCTGACACGTGATGACCTCGTCAGGCCTGTGGCAAATATGTTTATGGATCACCTGCATGATGAAGGGCGTCACTCAATATATTTTATTGAGTGTTTTCCCATTCTTTGGCGCCAGCTCGGGGCGGGTGAGCGTGATCACGTGGTTGAAACTTTAATTAAGGTGCTGGCGGTATTCAGTCGGCCCGATGCGCGTTTCGTGAATTCGCTTTTCGCCTCGCACCCCACTGTGGCGTCTCACGTGCTTCCCGACCTCAAGCGGGGCTGGGTGGAAAGAATGAGGTCTCTGTCTGCTTCAACAATTCAAGCAATTAGCCGGACGGATATGTTGCGTAATACACATTATCACCAATTGTTCAAGTCCGCAGGCTTACTTTCGTGAAGGGCGTGTATCAACCTGTGATGCGTATCCATTTGCTCGCTCTGTTATTGTTGATGACCTTGATGGGTGTGTTCCCAATAGATGTAATTCTGCCCTCTTTTCCATCGCTCGCGGACAGGTTTGACGTTGATGTGAGTCACATAGCGTACTCAGCGAGTGGTTTTGCTCTCGTGGTCGCGCTGTCACAACTATTGATAGGGCCACTCTCCGACAGGATCGGTCGTAAGCGGCTACTCATGGCTGGACTGACATTAGCCACACTAGGCGCTGTCGGTTGCATGCTTGCGAACCGCTATACGGATTTCATGTTCTTTCGGTTCGTTCAGGGGCTGGGGTGTGGTAGTTTTGTGCTGAGCCAGGCACTTGTGCAAGACCTGTATGACGGGCGGCAATTAAACGCGGTACGTATCATGCTGACGACTGCAAGTGGGGTGTTCATCTGCTTATCCCCAGTGGCTGGCGTTATGTTGGAGACGTCGTTTGGGTGGCAGTCCAGTTTTTTTGTTTTTATAATGCTTAATCTAGTTGCATTTGTACTGATTATATTCATCCCGCCCGAACATACGGTGGCAGGTAGTCGCGACCCCATCCTTCATGTGTACAGGAAGATGTTGTTAGACAGGGCCTACATGTCTTTGTCCCTGTTATCAGCCGTCGCCTTTGCTTGCCATTTTTCATTCGTTATCGCAGCCCCCATTTTACTCATGGGGACACTGGAGCTCTCCGCACATGAATTTTCTTTAGTGTTCATGTGCTATGGGCTGTCGTACGTATTGGGGGGCGTGATCGCTGGCTGGTTTAATCGTATGGTCAACCCATTGTTCCAGGTTGGATTAGGGTTGCTGCTGGTGGGGTTTGCCAGTTGTTTGCTCCTGCTTTGGCAGATGACAGAAGGAGTGACCTTGGTGGGGCTGATGGTTCCGATGATCGTTTGTACAGCGGGTACGACACTGGTACGGCCTGCCGCTACCACTCAGGCGTTGTCACGGCACCCCCGTCACGCCGGGGCGGCGTCGGCACTGAACACTACTCTCATGTTTGCGGTCGGTGGACTCGCAAGCACACTAATGGCAGCCATGAAGACGGTGACGCCGATGAACCTTGGTTTCATGTTTCTTGCTTTCTGTATGCTTGGATGGCTGTTGCTTCAGGTGCTCAAGCTCTGCCAGCCTACAGCGGTTGACCACCGCACCCAGCGATGCACTTCTGGCCGCCGCCAATCACGTGGTAACCACAACTCCCTCACAACACCGCCGAGAACACCGAAGCCGTAATCCGCTCACTCAACAATTCCAACGCCCGAATCCCCGCCAGCGAGTTCCCCGAGGCATTCAACGCCGGCGACCACACGCAGATGCTGTAACGCCCCGGCACCACCGCGACAATACCGCCGCCCACGCCACTCTTGCCGGGCAGGCCGACGCGGTAGGCAAAGTTGCCGGCCTCGTCGTACAGGCCGCTGGTGGCCATGATCGCGTTTACCTGCTGGGCCTGGCGGGGGGTGAGGATGTGTTCGCCGCTGTGTGGGCAGTAGCCGCTGTTGGCCAGGAAGGCGAAGCCGCGGGCGACGTCTGCGCAGTTCATGGACAGCGCGCAGTGGTGGAAGTAGCTGCCCAGTACGGCGTCCACGTCGTTGTGGAAGTTGCCGAAGGCTGTCATCAGCCAGGCCATGGCCGCGTTGCGGGCGCGGTGCTGGTATTCGGATTCGGCGACCACGGCGTCGCTGACGATGCGGGGGTTGCCTGCCAGGCGGCGGACGAAGTCGCGCATCGACAGGGCGGGTGTGGCGAAGCGTGACTGGTTGATGTCGCAGATCACCAGGGCGCCGGCATTGATGAAAGGGTTGCGCGGGCGGCCTTTCTCCACCTCCAGCTGTACCAGCGAGTTGAACGCCTGGCCGGAGGGCTCGTAGCCCAGGCGGGACCAGATGTCTTCACCGCTGTGGTTGATCGCCTGGACCAGGCTGAACACCTTGGAAATGCTCTGGATGGAGAACGGCGTATGTGCGTCGCCAGCGCAGTGCAGCTGGCCGTCGAGGCTGTGCACGGCGATGCCCAACTGGTTGGGGTCGACCTGGGCGAGGGCGGGGATGTATTGCGCAACCTGACCTTGGCTTAGCAGGGGGCGGACCTGGTCTAGGATCTCTTGCAGCATGTCTTGCATCGCAACGGCCTTGGGGACGAAGGTGGAGTAGTCACAGACGACGCTCCACGGCGGCAAGGCACGTACCGGGTGTGTGGATCAGGCCCAGAGGCCCAGCACCACCAGCGCTGCCACACCCAGCCCAACGGCCACTGAACAACCCCCTAAAGACAATGCGGCTTTGCCTTGGCGGTACCAGCCGTCATGCCCCAGTTGCCGTGCCGGTGCCAGCAGGCTCCGCCAGCGCATTTCGGTATCGTGGAATGCTTGCAGGTTGGCGGGGTGTGCATCGAGCCAGCGGCGGAAGTCGATGCGTTCGCAGGCGGATACGTCTGGGCTTTGCAAGCGTACGTACCATTGGCCGGCAACGCTCGCCAACACGTCACGGCGCGGCAGGCCGGCGTGCAGGGCTTGGGCCATGTGGCGCTCAATGCTGCGCACGGGCAGGTCGAGGCGGGCGGCGATACGGGTGAAGTCGAGCTGGTCCAGGCGGCTGAGCAAAAACACCTGTTGTACCCGCCGGGGCAGCCGCTTCAATGCGTGCAATAGCGCAGTGTCGCCATCGGCGGTGCTGGGGGTTGGGGCCTCAAGGCGCAGCAGCAGGCGGGTCATGGACAGCTCCTTGCTGATAAGGGGAGGGGCGTGATGTCTTCCGTGATGGGAATGAGCGTAGGTGAAACGAGATTGATTCTCAAGTGCTGATTCAGCAAAGTTTTGTAATGAGCGTTCACGCTCTGACACACCTTTGCTATCATCCGCGCCATCACGATCTTCATTAGCCTGAAGAGCCAAAAAAAAGACCCGGCAAAAAGCCGGGTCAAAAACCGTGATTAGCCTGATGAAGAGATAATCTGAGAGCGACCTAAGCTCCAGATTATCCAGCGGATCTCGCGATCAGCTGAGTGCAATAATAATCGTTATCATTTGCCAGTCAAATGATTTTTTGTTCATCCGGTAAAAAAAATCACCGGAGCGCTTCCTTGTCCCGGCAATCGGGGCCATTGCCGTGACGCGGCCACCACGTTTCCCTTCCTGCTACCCGTCTGTTTCCAGCCCGCGCCTGTGCTCCAGCAGTGCGCGCGCCATGTCCATCATATGCATCAACGCAAACGTGAGCTCCCGCTGGCTGCCATGCTGGTGCGTGGCCGTTTCCTGGGCGGTTGCGGCGGCGCATCGCAGCAGAGCGATGGCGTGCTCCTGGGCCTGCTCGCTGGTAACGCCTTCATGCAGCGTCCAGATTTTGTTCTCCAGCGTGGGGCGTGGAGGGTTGGGGTTCAGGTAGTAATCGAGGGCGCGGCGGGCTGCTTCGCTGTCGAGATCTGTTTCGTCGTTTTTCGATGGTTTCATCCTGATACCTGCTAGGGCCAGTAGTGAAAGGGGTCAGCTCGATACTAATACCTAGAGTATTTTTGTGCTTTAACATAAATAATACTGAATGTTTATTGAGCGGTAGAAGGCAGTCCGTATCGTGCCAGCGATGAATATGGATAAATGGATTGCCCTCGTCCGTGATCGGATGGAGGAGCTAGGGCTCACCCAGGAACAGCTCGCTGAGCGAGTGGGTGTCTCACAAGGTAGCGTCGGGCATTGGGTCAACAAGCGACGTCAGCCGAAAATCGAATCGATGAACCGCACATTCGTCGAGATCGGCATGCCTCATTACAACGTAAGCCTGCAATTGCGCATTCAGGGGCAGGTTGGTGAGGAGCGGGGCGTTTACCAGGTCAAAGACAGCGATGATCAGCTGGACCTGATGCAATACATTGTGTGCTTCCGCTATCCCGTGCTGACTTGGAGCCAGTTGGAAGTACCACCTGACGATGAGCCTCGCGTGTTTGAACAGACCGACTACATGGCACAGGGCAAAGCGTTCTGGCTGACGGTAGAGAATGACGCCATGAGCGCCAGCACCGGGCGCAGCGTCCCTCAGGGTATGCGGATGCTGGTGGATCCCGGTGTGGAAATTGAGGCGGGCCGTTTGGTCATCGCGCGGCAGCCGGGCAAGCCCGCTATTTTCCGCGAGCTGGCCGACGAGGGTGGTCAACGTTACCTCAAGGCACTTAACAGCAATTATCCAACGCTGTTATGCGAGGACGGCTGCGAATTCCTGGGTGTGGTGGTGCGTGTGCACGGGTCGTTTTGACGGGCGCGCAGTGAGCTGATTCAACAAGCTGGCTACGCTCCCTGGCTTTGCAGGGGATGGCACGGGCTGCGCCCGTGTTCGCGGGCAAGCCCGCTCCCACAGGTGCTACGCCGATTTGCAGATTGTGTGCAAGGGGGGCCAAGGACGCCCGCTCATTCATCACGTCAAGTGCAGCTCTGTGAGAAACCGGGCTCCACTCACCCTACGTGCCACTACCCTCCAGATCCACCAGCACCGCCCCCTCACTCACCATCTCGCCTTCCTCACAGAACAACGCCTTCACCGTGCCGTCATGGGGCGCGCGAATGCTGTGTTCCATCTTCATGGCCTCCAGCACCACCAGCGCGGTACCTGCCGTGACCTGCTGGCCGGGGGTGACCAGTACGCGCACGATATTGCCGTTCATGGGCGCGCCCAGCCCACCCTGGTGGCCGTGGCTGGCCTCGGCTTCGGCAATGGCGTCGAAGGCCGACACGGTATGCACCTCGCCCGCCCACCGCAGGTACAGCGTGTTGCCGCGGCGGATAGCCAGGTGCTGGCGACGCACCCCCGCCTGGTCATGCACCAATTGGTCCCCCTGCAACTGCCATGCAGACGGCGCGCTGTGCTGCACCGTTACGGCCTGGCGCTGGCCGCCGCTGCACAAGTGCAGGGTGCTGCAAGGCGGCAGGCCCAGGCGCAGGCCGCTGCGTTCGGCCCAAGGGGAATGGCTGTGGTCCTCCCGAACCCGGGCGGCATCGCTCAGCAACCAGGCTTCAGCGGCCGCCTCCCACAGGGCCTCAGGCAACGCGGTGGCCTCAGGGAGTAGAACCTCTTGGTGCCGCCCAATGAAGCCAGTGTCCAGCTCCGCCGCAGCGAACGCGGGGTGAGCCAGGATGCGCTGCAGGAAGGCGATGTTGGTCTTGACCCCGCCAATGGCAAACTCGCCGAGCATGGCCAGCAGGCGCAAGCGGGCCTGCTCGCGGTCTTCGCCCCAGGCGATCAGCTTGCCCAGCATCGGGTCGTAGAACGGCGATACGTCATCGCCCTCGCTCACGCCGCTGTCCACGCGCCGGCCCGGACCGGGGGCGGACTCGCGGTAAAGCGCCAAGGTGCCGGTGGCAGGCAGGAAGTCGTTGGCCGGGTCTTCGGCGTACAGCCGCACCTCGATGGCATGGCCCATCAGCGGCACCTCGCTCTGGGTGATGGGCAATGGTTCACCGCACGCTACCCGAATTTGCCAGGCCACCAGGTCCAGCCCGGTGATGGCCTCGGTGACCGGGTGCTCTACTTGCAAGCGGGTGTTCATCTCCATGAAGAAGAACTCGCCACGGGCATCGAGCAGAAACTCCACGGTGCCGGCACCCACATAGCCGATGGCCTGGGCCGCGCGCACGGCCGCTTCGCCCATGGCGCGGCGCAGCTCGGCGGGCAAGCCTGGGGCGGGGGCCTCCTCAACCACCTTCTGGTGGCGTCGCTGAATGGAGCAATCACGCTCGTTGAGGTATAGGCAGTTGCCGTGCTGGTCGGCGAACACCTGAATCTCGACGTGGCGGGGTTTCAGCACGTACTTTTCCACCAGCATGCGGGCATCGCCGAACGACGACTGGGCTTCACGCTGCGCCGATGCCAAGGCGTCTGCCAGCTGGCTTTGGTCCTCTACAACCTTCATGCCCTTGCCACCGCCCCCGGCACTGGCCTTGAGCAGCACCGGGTAGCCGATGCGCTCGGCTGCGGTGCGGAAGGTGTCCAGGTCCTGGGCTTCGCCGTGGTATCCCGGCACCAGGGGCACGCCTGCGGTTTCCATCAGCGCCTTGGCGGCAGACTTGCTGCCCATGGCATCGATGGCGCTGGCCGGTGGGCCCAGGAAGATCAGCCCGGCTTCTTCGATGGCCCGGGCAAAGCCTGCGTTTTCGGACAAGAAGCCGTAGCCCGGGTGGATGGCCTGGGCGCCGCTGGCTTTTGCCGCAGCCAGCAGCTTGTCGATTTGCAGGTAACTGTCGGCGGCCTTGCTACCGCCCAGGTCAACGCTGATATCGGCCTCGCGGCTGTGGCGGGCATTGCGGTCGGTGGCGCTGTGCACCGCGACCGTGGTCAGGCCCATGGCCTTGGCGGTGCGCATCACCCGGCAGGCGATTTCGCCACGGTTGGCGACCAGCAGGGTGGTCAAGGCTTGGCGGCTCATGGGCGCGGCTCCTTGGAGTCATGGGTGTGCCAGGCGGGGCGGCGTTTTTCCAGAAAGGCATGCAAGCCTTCCTGGCCTTCGGCGCTCACGCGAATGCGGGCGATGGTGTTCTCACAGTATTGGCGCAGGGCAGGGGTAAGCTGGCCGGCGTCCACTTCCTGCAGCAGGTCTTTGGTAGCGCGCAGGGCCTGGGGGCTGTTCAGCAGCAGGTTGCCGGCCCAGGCCTCAGCCTGTGCATCCAGTACGTCGGCGGGGTACACCTCGGCCAACAGGCCCAGCTCCCGGGCCCTAACGCCGCTGAAGCGCTCGGCGGTGAGCGCATAGCGGCGGGTGGCACGCTCGCCCATGGCCTTGACCACGAACGGGCTGATAACGGCCGGCGCCAGGCCAATGCGCACCTCGGAAAGGCACAGCTGGGCGTCCTCAGCGCCGATTGCCATGTCGCAGCAGCTGATCAGGCCCAGGGCACCGCCAAACGCAGCACCTTGTACCACCGCCAGGGTCGGCACTTTGAGGCGTTGCAAGGCATACATCAGTTCACCCAGCTGGTGGGCGTCCTGCAGGTTGGTGTCGAAGTCCAGTTGCGCCGACTGCTGCATCCAGGCCAGGTCGGCACCGGCGCTGAAGTGCCGGCCACGGCCACGCACAAGCAAAAAACGCAGGCGGGCATCTTCGGCCAGCTGCCCAAGGGCCGCGATCAACTCCTGGATCATCAGGGCATTGAAGGCGTTGTTCTTGTCTTCGCGGCTGAGCCACAGGGTGGCGAAGCCACGGGGGTCGTGGAGCACTTCCACGGTGCTGAATTCGCGCATGGGGTCACATCCGGAAAATGCCGAAACGGGTCGGTTCGATGGGGGCGTTCAAAGCCGCCGACAGCGCCAGGCCGAGTACCTCGCGGGTTTGCGCCGGGTCGATTACCCCGTCGTCCCACAGGCGGGCGCTGGAGTAGTAGGGGTGGCCCTGGTGCTCGTACTGGTCCAGGATGGGCTGTTTGAGCCTGGCTTCGTCGTCCGCCGTAAAGGCCTGGCCGCTGCGCTCGCTCTGCTCGCGCTTCACCTGCGCCAGTACCCCAGCGGCCTGTTCGGCGCCCATCACGCCAATGCGTGCGTTAGGCCACATCCACAAAAAGCGTGGGTCGTAGGCGCGGCCACACATGCCATAGTTGCCCGCCCCAAAGCTGCCGCCGATGATTACCGTGAACTTGGGCACCTGGGCACAGGCCACGGCAGTTACCAGCTTGGCACCGTGCTTGGCGATGCCGCCTTCTTCGTACTTTTTGCCCACCATGAACCCGGTGATGTTCTGCAGGAACAGCAGCGGAATGCCCCGCTGGCAGGCCAGTTCGATGAAGTGCGCGCCTTTTTGCGCAGCTTCGGCGAACAGGATGCCGTTGTTGGCCAGTATCGCCACCGGGTAGCCGTGCAGGTGGGCGAAGCCGCAGACCAGGGTGGTACCGAACAAGGCCTTGAACTCGTCGAATACCGAGCCATCCACCAGTCGGGCGATCACTTCACGTACATCGAAGGGCTGCTTGGCATCGGCAGGCACCACCCCGTACAGCTCATCGGCCGCGTACAAGGGGGCCACGGGTGCCAGGCGCTGCAGTTTGCCCAGCTTGTGCCAGTTGAGGTTGGCCACGCTGCGGCGTGCCAGGGCCAGGGCGTGCTCGTCGTTGTCGGCGTAATGGTCGGCCACGCCGCTGGTGCGGCAATGCACGTCGGCGCCGCCCAGGTCTTCAGCACTCACCACCTCACCGGTGGCGGCCTTTACCAGCGGTGGGCCGGCGAGAAAGATGGTGGCCTGCTGGCGCACCATGATCGCTTCATCGGCCATGGCCGGCACATAGGCACCGCCTGCCGTGCAGCTGCCCATCACCACGGCGATCTGTGGGATGCCCTGGGCGCTCATGTTGGCCTGGTTGAAGAAGATACGGCCAAAGTGCTCGCGGTCGGGGAACACTTCGTCCTGGCGGGGCAGGTTGGCGCCGCCCGAGTCCACCAGGTAGATGCACGGCAGGCGGTTTTGCAGGGCGATGGTTTGCGCACGCAGGTGCTTTTTTACCGTCAGCGGGTAATACGAACCGCCTTTCACCGTGGCGTCGTTGGCCACGATCATGCATTCAACGCCTTCGACGCGGCCGATGCCGGCGATCACGCCTGCTGCCGGCACGTCCTCGCCATACACCTCATGGGCCGCCAACTGGCCGATCTCGAGAAACGGTGAACCCGGGTCCAGCAGGCGGTCGATACGGTCACGCGGCAGCAACTTGCCCCGCGACGTGTGCCGCTCCTGGGCTTTCGTGCCGCCGCCTTGGGCAACCTGGGCCAGCAGGCTGCGCAGGGCTGTTACCTGCTCGAGCATGGCCGCGGTGTTACCGGCAAACTCCGCTGAACGCGGGTTGATCTGGGTGTTCAAGGTAGCCATGTACGCTCGTCCCTTATGCTCAGCGGGTTTCGTTGAACAGCTCGCGGCCAATCAGCATGCGGCGGATCTCGCTGGTGCCGGCGCCAATCTCGTACAGCTTGGCGTCACGCAGCAGGCGCCCGGCCGGGAACTCGTTGATGTAGCCGTTGCCGCCCAGAATCTGGATAGCTTCCAGGGCCATTTGCGTGGCGCGCTCGGCGGTGTAAAGGATGACGCCGGCAGCGTCCTTGCGCGTGGTTTCGCCACGGTCGCAGGCCTGGGCCACGGCATACAGGTAAGCGCGGCTGGCGTTGAGCTGGGTGTACATGTCGGCGACCTTGCCCTGGATCAGCTGGAATTCGCCGATGCTCTGGCCGAACTGCTTGCGGTCGTGAATGTAGGGCACCACCAGGTCCATGCAGCTTTGCATGATGCCGGTGGGCCCGCCCGACAGCACCACGCGCTCGTAGTCCAGGCCGCTCATCAGCACCCGCACGCCACCGTTAAGCTGCCCCAGAATGTTTTCTTCCGGCACCTGCACGTCATCGAAGAACAGCTCGCAGGTGTTGGAGCCGCGCATGCCCAGCTTGTCGAACTTGTTGCTGCGGCTAAAGCCTTTCCAGTCCCGCTCCACGATGAATGCGGTAATGCCGTGGGCGCCCTTGTCCAGGTCGGTCTTGGCGTAGATCACATAGGTGTTGGCGTCTGGGCCGTTGGTGATCCAGGTCTTGCTGCCGTTGAGCACGTAGTGGTCGCCGCGCTTGTCTGCGCGCAGTTTCATCGAGACCACGTCAGAGCCGGCGTTGGGCTCGCTCATGGCCAGGGCGCCGATGTGCTCCCCGCTCACCAGCTTGGGCAGGTACTTGGCCTTCTGTTCGGGGTTGCCGTTGCGGTTGATCTGGTTCACGCACAGGTTGGAGTGGGCGCCGTAAGACAGCGCCACCGATGCCGAGCCCCGGCTGATTTCTTCCATTGCAACCACATGGGCCAGGTAACCCAGGCCGGATCCGCCGTACGCTTCGGGCACGGTGATGCCCAGCAGGCCCATGTCGCCGAACTTGCGCCACATGTCAGCCGGGAACAGGTTGTCGTGGTCGATCTGGGCGGCGCGCGGTGCCAGCTCTGCGGCGACAAAGGTGCTGACCTGGTCGCGGAGCATGTCGATGGTTTCGCCCAGGGCGAAGTTCAGGGTGGGGTAATGCATGCTGGGGCACCTTCTTGTTCTTGAATGAGGGTTTGACTGTTGCAGCCCAGGTGGCTGTTTCACCTTTACGTTAACGTAAACCTGGTAATGTTGGCTGTCAATGCGTGAGTGACCTTTACGTTAACGTAAATCTGCGCCACAGTATCGGCGTCTTCATCCGCCGTGCCCAGAACAACCACAAGAAGGGACACCCATGAACCAACCCAGCTACACCCGTGGTCGCCAGGATCGCCCGCTGCTGACCCACACCATCGGCCAGGCCTTCGATGCCACGGTCGCCCGCTGCGCTAGCCGGGAGGCGCTGGTCTCGCGTCACCAGGGGCTGCGTTACACCTGGCAGCAACTGGCCGAGCAAGTCGACATACACGCACGGGCCCTGATGGCGCTGGGCGTGGCTACCGGCGACCGCGTCGGCATCTGGTCACCCAACTGTGCGCAGTGGTACATCCTGCAAGTGGCCACTGCCAAGGTCGGGGCCATTCTGGTCAACGTCAACCCGGCTTACCGGGTGGCGGAACTTGAATACGTGCTGCGCCAATCCGGCTGCCGCTGGTTGGTGTGTGCCGATGCGTTCAAAACCTCGGACTACCACGCCATGGTGCAGGCACTGGCGCCGGAGTTGGCCAATGCCCCTATGGGCCAGCTGGCCTGCGAGCGTTTGCCGGAGCTGCGTGGGGTGGTAAGCCTGGCCAGCAACCCGCCAGCAGGCTTCCTGCCTTGGCATGCCTTGGCCGATTGGTCGCAGCAGGTCACCGCCCAGGCGTATACGACGCGCCAGCAAAGCCTGCAATTCGACCAGCCGGTGAATATCCAGTACACCTCTGGCACCACCGGGGCACCCAAGGGCGCCACGCTCAGCCATTACAACATCCTGAACAACGGTTTCATGGTCGGCGAAAGCCTGGGCCTGACCGAACAGGACCGCATGGTGATCCCGGTGCCGCTGTACCACTGTTTCGGCATGGTCATGGGCAACCTGGGTTGCATCACCCATGGCAGCACCATGGTCTACCCCGGCGATGCCTTCGATGCCGAGCTTACCCTGCGCGCCGTGGCCGAAGAGCAGGGCACCATCCTGTACGGCGTACCCACCATGTTCATCGCCATGCTCGACCACCCGGCCCGCCCAGGCATGGACCTGTCCAGCCTGCGCAGCGGCATCATGGCCGGCGCCACCTGCCCGATCGAGGTGATGCGCCGGGTGATCGACCAGATGCACATGGGGGAGGTGCAGATTGCCTACGGCATGACCGAAACCAGCCCGGTGTCCCTGCAGACCAGCCCGGACGATGAACTGGAACTGCGCGTGACAACCGTTGGCCGCACCCAGCCGCAGCTGGAAAACAAGCTGATAGACGCAGAAGGCTGTGTGGTGCCCCGTGGCGAAATCGGCGAGCTGTGCACCCGCGGCTACAGCGTGATGCTGGGCTATTGGGAAAACCCCCAGGCCACGGCAGATGCCATCGACGCGGCCGGCTGGATGCATTCGGGCGACCTGGCGGTGATGGACGAGGCGGGGTATGTGCGCATCGTTGGGCGCAATAAGGACATGATCATTCGCGGGGGCGAAAACATCTACCCGCGTGAACTGGAAGAGTTCTTCTACACCCACCCGGCCGTGGCCGACGCGCAGGTCATCGGCATCCCCTGCAGCCGTTACGGCGAAGAAATTGTGGCGTGGATCAAGCTGCACCCGGGGCACAGCGCGACGGCGCAAGAGCTGCAAAGCTGGTGCAAGGCGCACATTGCGCACTACAAGGTGCCGCGCCATATCCGCTTTGTGGAGGAATACCCAATGACGGTGACGGGTAAGGTGCAGAAGTTCAAGATGCGAGAGATCAGCGTGGCCGAGATAGGGGGCGGCCCCAAAGCGTAGGAGTGGCTGCTGGGCCCCGGCGCGGCAATCGCGCTTGTGGGGCCCGCAGCATGTAACAATTCTGGGCTAGCCTTAAACCTTCATTGGCGGTTCCGGGTCGGGCGGGTCGCCTACGGTTGGTGGCTCGGTCGGTTTGATCGGTAGGTCGTCAGGGTCTTCTTCAGGTACGGGCGGTGGAAGCGTCGGGTCGTCTATATTCGGGTCCGGAGTTTCCGGTGGCGTTGGAATGCTCATGGCCTACCTCGCATGGGTGAACGAACACGTGCTGCCTATTACGACCACTGGCACCTGGCATCGGCTCACTTTTTTTGAACCCCGACGCCTGCCCCGGCTCTGAACCCTTACCGCCAACAGCCCAGGGGAGCAAGGCCTGATGTCTTTGAATGAGCCCTTCGAAAGCGTGTCCACGGCCGATCAACCACACGACCAGGGCATCAGCTTGTCCCAGGCGTTGATGGCCCCGCGTATCGCCATCGAGGCGACCCAGCCGGTGCTTGATGGCGGCGCATTTGCCGCCAAGGCCATCAGCAACCAGCCCGTTGCGGTCAGCAGCAAGGTGTTCACTGACGGCCACGACCGCATGGCGGTGGTGCTGAACTGGCGCCAGGCAGGCAGCCGACGCATCCACAGCGTGCCCATGACATCCCCTGGCAACGACCTGTGGCTGGCAGAATTCACCCCCACTGAAATCGGCCCGCATGTGTTCACCATCGAGGCCTGGATAGACCCGTACGCCACCTTTTGCTACGACCTCGAGAAAAAATTCAATGCAGCTGTCGGCATCAAGCTGGAGCTTGAAGAGGGCAGGTTACTGCTGGGCAAAGGCATCGAGCTGAGCACGGGTGCGCTGCGCGAGCAGTTGCAAGCGTTGCAGGGCCGGTTGCCAGGGTTGCCGGAGGACGAACAGGTGGCACTGCTGCTGGGTGACGAGGCCACCCAGCTGATGGCCGCTGCCGAGCACCGCAGCTACCTCACCCGCAGCTGTGAATACCCGCTGGACGTGGACCGCCCGGCAGCGCAGTTCGCCAGCTGGTATGAGCTGTTCCCGCGGTCGATCACCGACGACCCGGAGCGCCACGGCACGTTCGACGATGTGCATCAGCGGTTGCCGATGATCCGCGACATGGGCTTCGATGTGCTGTATTTCCCGCCCATTCACCCCATCGGCAAACAGCACCGCAAAGGTCGTAACAACTCGCTGCAAGCGCTGCCCGGCGACCCTGGCAGCCCGTATGCCATTGGCAGCCCGGACGGTGGCCACGAGGCTATCCACCCGCAACTGGGTACCCGTGAAGACTTCCGCAGGCTGGTTTCGGCGGCTGCCCAGCACGGCCTGGAAATCGCCCTGGACTTTGCCATCCAGTGCTCCCAGGACCACCCGTGGCTCACCCAACATCCCGGCTGGTTCAGCTGGCGCCCCGACGGCACCATCCGCTATGCGGAAAACCCTCCGAAGAAATACCAGGATATCGTCAACGTCGACTTCTACGCGCCCGACGCCGTGCCTGGCCTTTGGACGGCGTTGCGCGATGTAATCATCGGCTGGGTGGAAGAGGGCGTGAAAACCTTCCGCGTCGATAACCCCCACACCAAGCCCCTGCCGTTCTGGCAGTGGCTGATCGCCGATGTGCGGCGACAATACCCGGACGTGCTGTTCCTGGCCGAAGCGTTCACCAAGCCGGCCATGATGGCGCGGCTGGGCAAGGTGGGGTATGCCCAGAGCTACACCTATTTCACCTGGCGCAACACCAAGGAAGAACTGCGCGAATACTTCGAAGAGCTCAACCAGCCGCCATGGAGCCAGTGCTACCGGCCCAACTTCTTCGTCAATACGCCGGACATCAACCCGTTTTTCCTGCAGCAGAACGGCAGGGCGGGGTTCCTTATCCGCGCAGCGTTGGCGACCATGGGCTCGGGGCTGTGGGGCATGTATTCGGGTTTTGAGCTGTGCGAAGCTGCCGGCTTGCCAGGCAAGGAGGAATACCTGGATTCCGAGAAGTACCAGATTCGCCCGCGGGACTTCAGCCAGCCTGGCAATATCATCCCGGAAATCGCCCGGCTGAACCGCATTCGCCGGCAGAACCCGGCGTTGCAAACCCACCTGGGTGTGGCGTTCTTCAATTGCTGGAACGACAACATCCTGTACTTCGCCAAGCGCACACCCCAGCGCGACAACTATATTCTGGTCGCCATCAGCCTGGACCCGCACAACGTCCAGGAGGCGCATTTCGAGCTGCCACTTTGGGAGCTGGGCCTGGGCGACGATGCAGAAACCCACGGCGAAGACCTGATGAATGGCCACCGCTGGTCGTGGTACGGCAAAACCCAGTGGATGCGCATCGACCCTTCGCATCAGCCGTTCGGTATCTGGCGCATCAGCAAAGCCTGATCAGGGACAGGAGCCGCACATGGCCAAGCGTGCACGCCCGCAAGCGTTCATCGATGATCCGCTGTGGTACAAGGACGCGGTCATCTACCAGTTGCACATCAAGTCGTTCTTCGACGCCAACAATGATGGCATCGGTGATTTCGCCGGCTTGATCGGCAAGCTCGACTACATAGCCGACCTAGGGGTCAACACCCTCTGGCTGTTGCCGTTCTACCCCTCGCCGCGGCGGGACGATGGCTACGATATCGCCGAGTACAAGGCGGTGCACCCGGATTACGGCACCTTGGCTGACGCCCGGCGGTTCATCGCCGAGGCCCACAAGCGCGGCTTGCGGGTGATCACCGAACTGGTGATCAACCACACCAGCGACCAGCACCCGTGGTTTCAGCGGGCCCGGCATGCCAAGCGCGGCAGCAAGGCGCGGGACTTCTACGTGTGGTCGGATGACGAGCACAAGTACGACGGCACCCGCATCATCTTTCTCGATACCGAAAAATCCAACTGGACCTGGGACCCTGTGGCCGGCCAGTACTTCTGGCACCGCTTCTACTCGCACCAGCCCGACCTGAATTTCGACAACCCGCAGGTGATGAAGGCGGTCATCGGGGTAATGCGCTTCTGGCTGGACATGGGCGTAGACGGCCTGCGCCTGGACGCCATCCCGTACCTGATTGAGCGCGACGGCACCAACAACGAAAACCTGCCGGAAACCCATGCTGTTCTGAAGGCGATCCGTGCCGAGATCGATGCCAATTACCCCGACCGCATGCTGCTGGCCGAGGCCAACCAATGGCCGGAGGACACGCGGCCCTACTTTGGCGAGGGTGAAGGCGACGAATGCCACATGGCGTTCCACTTTCCGCTGATGCCACGCATGTACATGGCGCTGGCCATGGAAGACCGTTTTCCGATCACCGATATTTTGCGCCAGACGCCGGAAATCCCCGCCAACTGCCAATGGGCAATCTTCCTGCGCAATCACGATGAGCTGACGCTGGAGATGGTCACCGACCGCGAGCGGGACTACCTGTGGAATTACTACGCTGAAGACCGGCGAGCGCGTATAAACCTGGGTATCCGGCGCCGCCTGGCGCCGTTGCTGCAGCGCGACCGCCGGCGTATCGAGCTGCTCACCAGCCTGCTGTTGTCGATGCCGGGTACACCCACGCTGTATTACGGCGACGAGCTGGGCATGGGCGACAACATCTACCTGGGTGACCGTGACGGCGTGCGTACGCCCATGCAGTGGTCGCCCGACCGCAACGGCGGCTTCTCCCGCGCCGACCCCCAGCGCCTGGTGCTGCCACCGATCATGGACCCTCTGTACGGTTACCAGACGGTGAACGTGGAAGCCCAGAGCCACGACCCGCATTCGCTGTTGAACTGGACGCGCCGCATGCTGGCCGTGCGCAAGCAACAGAGGGCGTTTGGCCGCGGCAGCATCCGCACCCTCACGCCCAGCAACCGGCGCATTCTCGCGTACATCCGTGAATACACCGACGCCGATGGCACTGCCGAAGTGGTGCTGTGTGTGGCCAACGTATCCCGCGCCGCCCAGGCGGCCGAGCTTGAGCTGGCCCAGTACGCGGGCATGGTGCCGGTGGAGATGCTGGGCGGTAGCGCGTTCCCGCCCATCGGCCAGTTGCCGTTTCTGCTCACCCTGCCGCCTTATGGCTTTTATTGGTTCCTGCTGGCCTCCCACGACCGCATGCCCAGCTGGCACATACAGCCCACCGAGGGGTTACCCGAATTGACTACTTTAGTGCTGCGCCAACGCATGGAGGAGCTGCTCGAGGCCCCCTCCCGCGACACCCTGCAAACGTCGATCCTGCCCCAGTACCTGCCTAAGCGGCGTTGGTTCGCCGGCAAGGAAGGGCCCATCGATGCTATTTGCCTGAGCTACGGCATACGCCTGGCGAACGCCAGCGTGCCGGTGCTGCTGAGTGAAATCGAGGTAGACAGCGATGGCGTCACCCACCGCTACCAGTTGCCGTTCGGCCTGCTGCCCGAAGACCAGATCAACAGCGCACTGCCCCAGCAACTGGCGCTGTCACGGGTACGCCGTGCCCATCAGGTGGGGCTGATCACCGACGCGTTCGTGTTGGAGCCGTTCATCCGCGCAGTGCTCAAAGCCTGCGCAGACGGCGTGCGCCTACCCTGCGGCAGCGGCCAGGGGGAGCTGCGCTTCGAGCACACCCAGCAACTGGCCGGCCTTGGCCTGAACGATGAAAGCCCGGTGCGCTACCTCAGTGCCGAGCAGTCCAACAGCTCGGTGGTGGTGGGGGATTCAGTGGTGCTCAAACTGATCCGGCGGGTCAATGCCGGCATCCACCCCGAGCTGGAAATGAGCGCCTACCTCACCGCTGCAGGCTTCGCCAACATCTCCCCGTTGCTGGCATGGGTAAGCCGGGTGGACGAGCAGGGCGCGCCGCATTTGCTGATGATTGCCCAGGGCTACCTCAGCAACCAAGGCGATGCCTGGGCCTGGACCCAGAACACGCTGGAGCGCGCCATTCGCGACCAGATGCAGCCCACCAGTAACGAGGCCGACTCGCACACCGACGCGCTGACCGAACTCAGTGGCTTCGCTGCGCTGCTTGGCCAACGCCTGGGCGAAATGCACCTGCTGCTGGCCGCCCAAACGTCGGATGAAGCCTTCTCCCCACGCCCCAGCGACGGGCAGGACAGCGCACGCTGGAGCACGCAGATAAGCGCCGAGCTGACCCACGCGCTGGACCTGCTGGCCCAGCACCGCGACAAGCTGGACAGCGACAGCCAAGCCTTGGTGGACGACCTGCAACAGCAGCGTGACGGGCTGGCCCAGCATATTCAGGCGCTCACGCAAAAGGCCCAGGGCGGCCTGCTGATGCGCGTGCACGGGGACCTGCACCTGGGCCAGGTACTGGTGGTGCAAGGTGACGCCTACCTGATCGACTTCGAGGGTGAACCGTCCCGGCCACTGGAAGAACGCCGTGCCAAGCACAGCCCGTACAAGGACGTGAGCGGCGTGTTGCGATCCTTCGACTATGCTGCTGCGATGATCTTGCGCAGCGCCTCTGGCGTGGACCTTTCCGACGCGGCGCGGCAGGCCCGGCAGCGCGTAGCACGGCACTACCTGCATCAGTCGCGGCATGCGTTTATCGAAGCCTATGGGCTGGCGACCGCAGCCATGCCCCATGCCTGGGAACAGGCTGACGGCGAGCGTGCCGCGCTGGAGCTGTTCTGCCTGGAAAAAGCTGCCTACGAAATAACTTATGAAGCCGAGAACCGTCCAAGCTGGCTGGCCGTGCCTTTGCATGGTCTGCATGGACTGATCAGTACCTGGGGAGAGTCAGAATGAACGTTTCAACGCGTGATAACGGTGGCCTTCGGCAACGGGACCTGGATGCCCTTGCTCGCGCCGAGCACGCCGACCCTTTTGCGGTACTTGGGCCTCACGGCGATGCACAAGGCGGGCTGACCGTGCGGGCCTACCTGCCCGACGCGCTCAGCGCCCGTGTGGTGGCGCGCGAGGGCGGCCAGGTGCTGGCCGAAATGGTGCAAGGTTCGCTGCCTGGCCTGTTCACCGCGCACCTCGAAAAGGCACAGCCCTACCAGTTGCAGATCGGCTGGGCCGGCGGCGAGCAGGTCACTGAAGACCCCTACAGCTTTGGCCCGCAACTGGGCGAGATGGATTTGCACCTGTTCGCCGAGGGCAACCACCGCGACCTCGCCGGGCGCTTCGGTGCCCAGCCCACCCAGGTGGACGGGGTAGACGGCGTCAACTTCTCGGTGTGGGCGCCCAATGCCCGGCGTGTGTCCGTGGTGGGCGACTTCAATAACTGGGACGGGCGCCGCCACCTGATGCGGCTGCGTCACGAGGCCGGCGTGTGGGAGTTGTTCATCCCGCGCCTGGGTGTGGGCGAAACGTACAAGTTCGAAGTGTTGGGCAAGGGCGGCATCCTGCCGCTCAAGGCCGACCCGCTGGCGCGCGCCACGCAATTGCCACCGAGCACGGCGTCCAAGGTGGCAGGGCCGTTGGGCCATGCGTGGGGCGACCAGCAGTGGATGGACGAGCGCGCCCAGCGCCATGCCTACAGCGCGCCGCTGTCCATCTATGAACTGCACCCCGGTTCATGGCGCTGCGAGATGAACGAGGCGGGTGAGGTAGGCCGCTACTACAACTGGCGCGAGCTGGCCGACCGCCTGGTGCCCTATGTGCAGCAGTTGGGTTTTACCCACATCGAGCTGCTGCCGATCATGGAACACCCGTTTGGCGGGTCCTGGGGCTATCAGCCGCTGTCCATGTTCGCGCCCACCTCCCGGTATGGCACGGCTGAAGATTTTGCCGCGTTCATCGATGCCTGCCACCAGGCCAGCATCGGCGTGATTCTGGATTGGGTGCCTGCGCATTTCCCCACCGACGAACATGGCTTGGCCCGCTTCGATGGCACGGCGCTGTACGAGTACGACAACCCGCTGGAAGGCTACCACCAGGACTGGAACACCCTCATCTACAACCTGGGGCGCAACGAAGTGCGCGGCTTCATGATGGCGTCGGCCTTGCATTGGCTGAAGCACTTCCATATCGACGGCCTGCGGGTGGATGCCGTGGCGTCGATGCTGTACCGCGACTATTCGCGCAAGGCGGGGGAGTGGGTGCCCAACCGTCATGGCGGGCGTGAGAACCTGGAGGCCATCGACTTCATCCGCCACCTCAATGGTGTGGCGGCCCATGAAGCGCCCGGCGCGTTGATCATCGCCGAAGAATCCACTGCCTGGCCTGGGGTTAGCCAGCCGATCGAACAAGGCGGCTTGGGCTTCGGTTACAAGTGGAACATGGGCTGGATGCATGACACGTTGCATTACATCCAGAACGACCCGGTCCACCGCGCCCACCACCACAACGAAATGAGCTTCGGGTTGGTGTATGCCTATTCCGAGCATTTTGTGCTGCCGATCTCCCATGACGAAGTGGTGCACGGCAAGCGGTCGCTGATCGACAAGATGCCGGGTGACCGTTGGCAGAAGTTCGCCAACCTGCGCGCCTACCTGACCTACATGTGGGTACACCCGGGCAAGAAGCTGCTGTTCATGGGCTGTGAGTTTGGCCAGTGGCGGGAGTGGAACCACGATGCCGAGCTGGACTGGTACCTGCTGCAGTACCCGGAGCACCAGGGGGTGCAGCGCCTTGTCAGCGACCTTAACCGCCTGTACCGCGAGGTGCCGGCGCTGCACGAGCAGGATTGCCAGCCGCAGGGCTTCCAGTGGTTGATCGGTGATGACGCGCAGAACAGCGTGTTTGCCTGGTTACGCTGGAGCAGTGACGGGGAGCCCGTGTTGGTGGTAGCCAACTTCACGCCAGTGCCGCGTGAGGGTTACCGCGTTGGCGTGCCGTTCGGCGAGCGTTGGCAGGAGCTGTTGAACAGTGATGCCGAGACCTATGCGGGTTCGAACATAGGCAACATGGGGGCGGTGGAGAGTGTAGAAACGCCTAGCCACGGGCAACCCCTGTCGCTGGCGCTGAACTTGCCGCCATTGGGGGTGTTGATCATGAGGCCTGCTCGGTAGGTGCAGGTTATTCAGGTTTGGGCCGGGAGGTGATAGCCGTGGCGTATGCGGCGCTTGGTTTCCCAAGCACCGCATCCGCCACGGCGAACCCCCCCCAGCCGCGACCAGGCCTTACTCCTCTTCGCGCTCCAACACCATCAACACCACCGAACGCCCTGTCACATCGAACGTGCTGTCGAATTCCAGCTGCTGCGCTTTACGCAGCTCCGGCCGGTCGGTGTCGATCACGCAACCCCAGTGGTTGCCCTCAGGTACGGTCGGCAATTTGAACTGCACGGTGTCATGGTGCGCGTTGACGATCAGCAGCACCGTCGCCTCGGCACCCGGCCGTGCAATGCCGCTGACCTGGGCACGGCCGTCGATCAGCATGCCCAGGCAACGGCCATTCGGGTCTTCCCACTGCTCCACGCTCATCTCGTTGCCGTCCGGCGCCAGCCAGGTGACGTCCTTCACCCCAATGGCCTCGTTGTAATCACCGACCAGGAAGCTCGAGCGGCGTAGCACGGGGTATTTAAGGCGCAGGCGGGTCAGGCGGCGGACGAACGTCAGCAGGGCCTGGCCCTCGTCATCCAGGTCCCAGTTCACCCAGCCAATCTCGCTGTCCTGGCAATAGGCATTGTTGTTGCCATGCTGGGTGCGGCTGAACTCGTCCCCCGCCACGATCATCGGCGTGCCTTGGGCGAACAGCAGGGTGGCGAAGAAGTTGCGCATCTGGCGCATGCGCAGGGCGTTGATTTCCGGGTCCTCGGTAGGGCCCTCGGCGCCGCAGTTCCACGACACGTTGTTGCTGGTGCCGTCCTGGTTGTTCTCGTCGTTGTCTTCGTTGTGCTTCTCGTTATACGACACCAGGTCGCGCAGGGTGAAACCGTCGTGGGCGGTGATGAAGTTCACCGACGAGTACGGCCTGCGCCCCCGGTTGTTGAACAGGTCGCCAGAGCCCGTCATGCGCGCTGCAAAGTCTGCCAACTGCCCCTCGTCACCTTTCCAGAAGGCCCGCACCGTGTCACGGAACTTGTCGTTCCATTCTGCCCAGCCCGGCGCGAAGTTACCCACCTGGTAGCCCCCAGGGCCGCAGTCCCAGGGCTCGGCAATCAGCTTCACCTGGCGCAGCAATGGGTCCTGGCGGCAAGCTACCAGGAAGCTGTGGCGTTCGCTGTAGCCGTCGTGGTAGCGGCCCAGAATGGTCGCCAGGTCGAAGCGGAAGCCGTCGACGTGCATCTCGCCTGCCCAGTAGCGCAGCGAATCGGTGACCAGCTGCAGCACGCAGGAATGGCTCAGGTCCAGGGTGTTGCCAGTGCCGGAATCGTTGATGTAGTAACGCTTGTTGTCCGGCATCAGGCGGTAGTACGAGGCGTTGTCGATGCCGCGCATCGACAGCGTGGGGCCCATCTCGTTGCCTTCGGCGGTGTGGTTGTACACCACATCCAGAATCAGCTCCAAGCCGGCATCATGCAGGTGCGCGACCATTTCCTTGAATTCGGCGATCTTGCCACTGGCCAGGTACGCCGGGTGCGGGGCGAAAAAGGCGATGCTGTTGTAGCCCCAGTAGTTGTTCAGGCCTTTCTGCAGCAGGTGCTGGTCGTTGACGAAGGCATGAATGGGCAGCAGTTCGATGCTGGAAACGCCCAGGTCCTTGATGTGTTTGAGCAGCTCGTCATTGGCAAGGCCGGCGAAGGTGCCGCGCAGCTTCTCGGGCACTGCCGGGTGGCGCATGCTGATGCCCTTGGCGTGGGCCTCGTAGACGATGGTGCGGTCCCACGGGGTTTGCACGCGCTGGTCACGGCCCCAGGTGAAGGCCGGGTCGATTACCTTGCACTTGGGCACGAAGGGGGCACTGTCACGCTCATCGAACGACAGGTCGCCATCGGGGTGGCCGATGGTGTAGCCGAACAAGGCTTCGGACCATTTCAGTTCGCCCACCAGCTGCTTGGCGTAGGGGTCGATCAGCAGCTTGTTGGGGTTGAAGCGGTGACCGTTTTCCGGCTCGTAGGGGCCGTGTACGCGGTAGCCGTAAACCAGCCCAGGGTGAGCGTCGGGCAGGTAGCCGTGGTAGATCTCGTCGGTGTATTCCGGCAACTCGATGCGCTCGAGTTCCTTCTCGCCAGAGGCGTCAAAAATACACAGTTCAACCTTGGTGGCATTGGCCGAGAAGATGGCGAAGTTGACGCCAAGGCCATCCCAGTTGGCGCCGAGGGGGAACGGTAAGCCTTCGCGAATGCGCGATGGTGCAACGGAGCGGGTTTTCTTTGGGGTGCGCGGGCTCATGGCAATCCTCGAATGGCCGTATAGGGCTGGATAGTGTGGGTATTGCTACGCCTCTGCCGCCGACAGGCCTGGTTCACGAATCGCTCGTGGTCAGTGGCTGCCTGCCAGCGGCAGAACCGTTGAAGGCTCAGCTCGCGGTGGGTTTTTTCACCGCGCGAGGTTTTTTGGCAGCGGCAGGCTTGTCGCCTGCAGGCAGCGCTGCAACCTTGGGGTCGGCCGGTGGTTTGGGCGCCGCAGCTGCCTTGGGCTTGGCAGCGGGTTTGTCCCCGGGTTTGGCCTTGGGTGCAGGCTTGGCCTTGCCCTTGGCTTTCGCATCGGGGGCCAGGGCCTCCGCTTCGGCCAACTTGCGCGCCATTTCCCAATGGCGTTCTTCGTGGCCTTCCGGTTTCCCCTCCGACTCCCAGATCTGGTAGGCAAATTCGCGTATCCGCTTATCGTTGACACTCATCGTGACGCTCCTGAATGCTAGTTGTGTTCGATCAACACGTTGACCGGAAACTCGGAAAGTACGGCGCTTAACTTCAACTCTCTTACAGGGCTGACAACGCTTGCACCGAAAAGTCCAGTCGAGTTGGCAGGGGAAAAGGCAAACGGCAGAATTACCCGCGTATCGTCCCAATTCTGAGCTGGGATCAGGGGCGTCGCAGCCGCGCCCAGCAGCGAGCTGGCCAGGCGTGGGGCAACAATCACCGCCCGTTCGCTGTCCCCCAGGCGGGCGAATGCCACAACCTTGTCAGCGTGCTTGCCTTGCACGGCAAGGGGCAGGTAGGCCCCACGGCGGAACAGCTCAGGGTGGGCCATGCGGCAGTCGAGCACACGCGCAACCAATGCCTGTTTGACCCGTGCGTCCTGCCAGTTAGCCAGCAGCTCGGGCAGCGGCGCATTGTCGGTCAGCGAGGCGCGCCGCGCCGGGTAATCCACCGGCCTGCGGTTGTCTGGGTCGACCAGGCTGAAATCCCAGTACTCGTTGCCCTGGTACAGGTCGGGCACACCAGGCACGGTCATGCGCATCAGGGCCTGCACCAGGCTGTTGAGCGCGCCGGGGCAACTGATCAACTGCGCGGCATCCGCCACGGACTTGCGCAACTGCAGGTGGTCGTCGTTCAGCAGCAAGCCATCCAGATAGCGTACGCAGCTGGCTTCATAGGCTTCGTTGGGTGCGTTCCAGCTGCTGCGCAGCTTGGCCTCGCGCAGGGCCTTCTGCTGCCATTGGCGAACCCGTTCGGCGTACTGCTCCAGGCCTTGGTGGTCATCTACATCCAGGCCTAGGGGCCAGGTGCCCAGCAGGGTTTGCAGCAGCATGTACTCGTCGCCGGGGCTGGGGGCCACGCCGTCGTCCAGCGGCTCACGCAGCGGCTCGGCCAGCTCGCGCCAGTGCTCCAGGCGGCTGGCGAGCCAGGGCGCACGTTCGCTGAGCACCGCCAGGCGGGCACGGGTATCCTCGCCGCGCTTGTGGTCGTGGGTGGCAGTGGCCAGCAGGTTATCGGGGAAGTCCCGCAAGCGCCGCTGCGCCTCATTGTGGAAGTCGTCCAGTGGTGCGCCAAAGCGCTCGGCTTCAAAGCCCACATCGTTGCGCGACAGCAGGCGTGCGCTGCGGTAGAAGGCGGTGTCCTCCACGGCCTTGGCGGCGCTGGGGGCAGTCAGTTGCTGGAAGCGTACACAGGCATGGCGCAGTTGCTTGCGTGCCCGCCCTGGCGGCAGCTGGCGCCAGCCTTCGCCACCCAGCCACTTCTCCATTTGCTCCAGCAAGGGCCAGTCTGCCTCGCTGAGGTCTTGCCGGGCGCCTTCCAGAGCCTGCTGGAAAAAGCCCTCGTCCTCAGCCGGCCTGCCGCAGGCGTTGAAGTAGGTGCGGTACACCGGGTATTGCGCCACCAGTGCTTGCAACGCTCGGCGGATAGCGCCCAGGGACAGGTCGCGGGTCATCAGGTCGTTGCGCGCCACCTGCAACAATGCCTGGGCCACCGACTCGCAGTCACCAGCCAGGCTGGCGTTGAGCACCAGGTGCCGCGCCAGGCGGATTTCTTCGGCGTAATCCGGGCGCTCGCTCACATTCGCCCACAGTTCCGTCAGCGGCGCTTCGCCGGCGGGGTCGTGCTGCAACAGCGACACCTGGTTCATGAATTCGTAGCCGGTGGTGCCGTCGGTGAGCCAGTCGCGATGCAGGTGCTCATCCACGCCCAGGATCTTCTCCACATAAATGGGGAAGTGCTCAAGCGACGCCTGCGGCGGGCGGCTGGCCATCAGGCTGGTGACGCGGCGGCGTAGCTTGCGGCAGTAGCCGCGTGGGTCGGCCAGGCCGTCGATGTGGTCGATGCGCAGGCCGTCCACCAAGCCGCGCTCGATCAGTTCGAACAGCTTGGCATGGGTGGCTTCGAACACCACCGAGCGTTCGACCCGCAGGCCGCCCAGTTCGTTGATGTCGAAGAAACGCCGCCAGTTGATGTCGTCCGCTGCCGTGCGCCAGCTGGCCAGGCGATAGGTCTGACGTTCCAGCAGCAGGTGCAGGCGCTTGAAGCCCGCTTCGCTGCGGCTGTCGAAGGCCACCAATGCCGACTCCAGATCGGCACCTTCGCGCACCAGGCGCGCCAATTCAGCTTGCAGGGGGAGGGCTTCCTCCACGGGTGCAGCCGAGTCACCCAAAGCGGTGAAGTGCTCAGCCAGGGCTGCCAGCGCCGGGTCCGGGCTTAGCGCCAGGATCCAGCCATAGTCCACCGGGCAAATCGGGAAGCGGTGCTCGTAATGGGCAATCTGGAGTACGCCGTTGGCCTTGTCGAATTCAAGCGGGATCTCGCCCTCTTTCAGGGCCACGCCGTAGTCGCTGCCCAGGAACGGCAGCAGCAACTGGCCAGCCAGCAATGGGTCGGCCGAGTGCCACTGGATATCGAAGAATTCGGCATAGGGGCTGCGCCGGCCCCAGGCCAGCAGGCTCTGCCACCACGGGTTGTCGGCCCCGCCCACGGCCATGTGGTTGGATACCGTGTCTACGATCAGCCCCATGCCGTGCTGGCGCAAAGCGGCCACCAGGCGCTCCAGGGCAGCCTCACCGCCCAGTTCCGGGTTTACCTGTGTAGGGTCGACCACGTCGTAGCCGTGCCGCGACCCGGCGCGGGCTTTCAGCAGGGGCGATGCGTACAGGTGGCTGATGCCCAGCTGGGCGAAGTAGGGCACCAGCGGCAGGGCGTGGTCGAGAGTGAAGTCGCTGTGAAATTGCAGGCGCAGCGTGGCGGTAAGCGGCTTCATCGGTCGCGCTCCCAGGCTTGCTCGCGGGCTTGGGCCAGCAGCTCCAGGCGCCGTGCGGCGTCTGCATCGTCCAGCATGCGGTCGGCGGGCAGGGCAAAGCGGCGGCGCCAGTTGGGGTGGCCATCGGTGGTGCCGGGCATGTTGGGCTGTTCGTCCAGGCCGAGCAGGTCTTCGAGCGGGACCAGTACCAAGGGTGCGCGGGTATGGCCTACATAACGGATAGCGGCATCGATCACGGCAGAGGTGTCCTCAAGCGGGCCATAGTTGGTTTCCAGCGTACGGCGCAGGCCGTCGTGTTCCTTCTGGCGGTCGGCGCGCCAGTGTTGCTCGGTGGCGGCATCGACCAGCCCCAGGCGGTGGCTCCAGTCGATATCGCGGTTCTGCAGCCAACCAGCCACGGGGGCGAGGTCGTGGGTGCCGGTGGTGGCCAGGGCGTCGTCGGGCCAGTCCATGATGGGTGTGAATTTGCCGGGCGAGGCTTGCTCGAACGGCAATACACGCATGCCCAACACATTCTTGGCCGCCAAGGCTTCGCGCAGCCCGTCCGGCACTGTGCCCAGGTCTTCTCCCAGGATGACCGCCTGGTTGCGCACCGACTCCAGCGCCAGCAGCCGCAGCAGGTCTTCCAGCGGGTAATTCAGGTAGGCACCTTCGCTGGGCTTGGCGCCACGGGGGATCACCCACAACCGGCGCAGGCCCATGACGTGGTCGATGCGCAGGCCGCCGGCGTTGGCCATGTTGGCCCTGAGCATTTCGATGAAGGCGCGGTAGCCGTTGCGCTTCAGGCCCTCGGGTGAGAACCCGCAAATGCCCCAGTCCTGGCCGGCGCGGTTGAGGATATCGGGCGGCGCGCCCACGGTGAGGTTGGCCAGCAATTCGTCTTGGCGGCTCCAGGCCTGGCTACCGGCGCCATCGGCCCCCACCGCCAGGTCTGCAATCAGCCCGATGCCCATGCCGTTGCCTGTGGCGGCCTGTTGAGCACGGCGCACGCTGCGCTCGGTCAGCCACTGGCAGAAGGCATGGAATTCCACGCTGGACGGGTAGCTTTCGGCAAGGCTCTGCACGCTCGGGTGATACGGGTCGCGCCACTCGGCTGGCCATTTGCGCCAGTCGGCGCCCAGGCCTTCATCCACCGCCTTGGCTTGCAGTACCTCGAAGCGGCAGTGATGTTCCAGCGCTTCCCCGGCGTCGTCGCGGAAGCTTTCGAAATCGGTGCGCAGGGGGTGGTCGCCCTGGCAAAAATCCTTGTACAGCGCACGCAGCAGCTGGAAGCGGAAGTCGGCTGCACGCGGCCAGTCCACCAGCGGTTCCTGCTCCAGCGCTTCGAGTGCCTGCTCAAGCCCACTGCTGACGATGGCCGTCCTTACAGCGCGCTCCCCCAGGATGGCGGCTGGGCTGGCGTACAGGGTGTTCAGCAGCAGGCGGCTGGAGGGTGAGTAGGGGCTGTAGTGCTCCTGCTCGAAGGCGGACAACGCGTGAATAGGGCTTATGGCCAGTGCGTCTGCGCCGCGCTCGGCGGCGCTGCGGGCCAGCTGTTCCAGGGCCAGGCAGTCGCCGTAGCCCCCGTCGCCGGGGCGGCGCAAGCTGTAGAGCTGCGCTGAAAGGCCCCAGCAGCGTGCGGGGGCTTCTTCGGCTACCTCGTGCAACGACAGGCAGCCGGCTGGTGCCACGGCCAGCGTGAACCCATGCCCCGACACCTCAAGCTGGTGGTAACCCACCGGCAGGGTGCCGGGCAGCCGGGCATGGGCGTCCAGCGCCAGTTCCGTCTGGTTGCCGTCCTCCAGCTCACAGCGCACTGCTGCGCCGCTGGCAAAATAGCGTGAGAGGTCGAGCGGCTCGCCTTGGTCTGCAGTCAACAACGGGGGCACATGGTCGGCATCGTCGCTGTGCTGGAGGTCTGCCAGGCTTTCGCGAACCTGCGCATCATCCGCCGCAGCATGGCCGAGCGCTTCAAGCACCTGGCGCAACACGTCATCACTGACTTGCTGCGGCTTGTTGTTGGCATCGACCCAGTCGCGTGCCAACCCGGCTGCGCTGGCCAGTTTATGGAGCAAGGTTTCGCTCATGGCGCCTCCTGGCCAGCGGGCAGCAAGGTGACCACGCAGCTGTAAGGGGAAAGGGTAGAGCCCGGGTGGGCCGTGTCGCCGCTGTCGAACAGGCAGGCACCGGCAGGCGGCGCATGCAACGTGAGCGGCTGCTCGGAGAGGTTGAGGTCGATGCGTAGCGTGCTGCCATCACCCAGCTGCCAACGGGCGCTGAGTGCCTTGTCTGCCAACACTTCTGCACCCAGAGCACGTGTACCAGGCAGGCGCGGCATCAACTGTTGCCTACGTACCGCCAGCAACTGCTGGTACAGCCCGTGCCAGCCCGCCAGCACATCCTGTGCATCGGGCCGCGAGTCATCGAAGGTCTGCCGGGCGTTGGGGTCGGGGATGCGCGCCCGTTGCTCCGGGTCGGCAAACGCGGCGAAGTGCTCGAACTCGCCCCGGCGGCCTTCGCGCACCGCGTCGGCCAACTCATCGTGGAAGTCGGTGAAGAACAGGAACGGTGCACGGCTGCCGTCATCATCGCCCATGAACAGCAGCGGAATCATCGGGCTCAGCAACAGCAAACCCGTGGCTGCCCGCAGCGCGGCAGGCGGTGCCAGGCGGGTGAGGCGCTCGCCCATCGCCCGGTTGCCGATCTGGTCGTGGTTCTGCAGGAACAGCACAAAGGCGCTGGGCTGTAGATGTCCGCTCGGCTCGCCGCGGGGTTGGCCATGGCGGTTGGGTTCGCCCTGGAAGACAAAGCCCTCACTCAGGCACCGGGCCAGCTTGTTGATCGGCTGGTGCTTGTAGTCTTCGTAATAGCCCTCGGTCTCGCCTGTGAGCAATACATGCAGCGCGTTGTGGCCGTCATCGTTCCACTGCGCATCAAAGCCTTGTTCCAGCAGAAACGCCTGGTTGTGCTCGTTCTCCAGCACCAGCCAAATCTGCCGGCCAGGCTCCACCGCCTCGCGCACGCGACGTGCCAGTTCAACCAGGAAGTCGGGCTGGTCGATGGCGTGCACGGCATCCAGGCGCAGCCCGTCGAAGCGGTAGTCGCACAGCCACATCAGGGCGTTCTGGATGAAGTACTCGCGCACTTCCGGGCGGCGGAAGTCAATGGCCGCGCCCCAAGGGGTCTGGCGGTCTTCCCGGAAGAAGGGGCCAGCGTAGGCATGCAGGAAGTTGCCGTCCGGGCCGAAGTGGTTGTACACAACGTCCAGCATCACCATCAGGCCATGGCCGTGGGCCTGGTCGATCAGGCTGCACAGCTGCTCGGGGGTGCCATAGGTGTGCTGCGCCGCGTAGGGCAGCACGCCATCGTAGCCCCAGTTGCGGGTGCCCGGGAACTCGCCAACGGGCATCAGTTCGATAGCGGTGATGCCGGTTGCGGCCATGCGTGGCAACTGGCGTGCCACGCCTTCATAGCCACCCAGTACGCCGACGTGCACCTCCTGAATGACTGCTTCATGCCAAGGCCGGCCCTGCCAGGTGTGTTGCCAGGCATGGCCAGCCAGATCCACCAGCTGGCTTGGGCCGTGAACGCCCTCAGGCTGAAAGCGCGATGCCGGGTCGGCCACTTGCAGCTTGCCGTCAATGCGATAGGTGTAGCGGTCCCCGGGCTTGGCAGATGCATCAACGCTAAACCAGCCGTCACCCTCTGCCTTTAATTCAACCCCAGGTTGTTGCTGCAATTCCAAGCTCACGCTGCGCGCGTCGGGTGCCCAGAGGGCGAAGCGCGCCGACGTGGCGTCCAGTGAGTGTGCGCCATGCCTGTGCATCTTCGACCCCTTTTTCAGTAATAAGCCAGGTGAGCCTGCTTGACCAGGTCCTCGTAAAGGCGCGCATAGGGTTCAACGGCTTGGCACCAGTTGAATGGCTGCGTCATCGACAGGCAGCGCATGGCGTTGAGCAGGTCCTTTTTCTGGTAGATGTAGAAGGCGCGGCTCAGCGCTTCGCGGTAGCTTTCGACGGTCGATTCATTGAACAGGAAGCCAGTGACACCGTTCTCGATGGTGTCGGCCAGGCCGCCGGTGTTACGGGCTACCGGCAGCGAGCCAAAGCGCTGGGCATACATCTGGCTCAGGCCGCAGGGCTCGTAGCGCGATGGCATGAGCAAGAAGTCGCTGCCGGCGAACATCCGCCGAGCATCGGTTTCGTTGAAGCCGATGCGTACTCCGATACGGCCAGGGTGGCGCAGGGCCAGCTCGCGCATGGCCTGCTCTTCTTCGGGCTCGCCGCGGCCGATGATCCCGATCTGGCCGCCTTGCTCGACAATGTATTCGGCAACACCCAAGGTCAGGTCCAGGCCTTTCTGGTAGACCAGGCGCGACACCACGGCAAACAACGGCCCTTCGGACGGTTCCAGTTCGAACAGTTCACGCACCGCCTCGGCGTTGCGCGCCTTGCCGTCCCAGTCATTGAGGCTGAAATTGTGCTGCAGGTAGGTGTCGGTGGCGGCATCCCAGCTGTCATCGATACCGTTGGGGATACCCCCCAGCAGCCCCTGCTGGGCCTTGCTGGCCAGGAAGCCATCCAGGCCGCAGCCAAACTCCGGCGTGGTGATCTCCTGGGCATAGGTGGCGCTGACGGTGGTGATGTGGCTGGAATAAGCCAGGCCTGCCTTGAGGAACGACAGCTTGCCGTAGAACTCCATGCCTTCCTGCTGCATGGCGTGGTCGGGGATCGCCAGTTCCGGGCTGCAGGCACGGCTGTACACGCCCTGGTAGGCCAGGTTGTGGATGGTGAACAGGGTAGGGGTGCTCAGGCCGCGCCAGTGCATGTAGGCAGGCGCCAAACCGGCAGGCCAGTCGTGGGCATGTACCAGCTCGGGCTTCCAGTGGATCATGCCTTCACCGGCCGCAATTTCGGCGGCGGCCAGGCCCAGGCGGGCGAAACGGATATGGTTGTCCGGCCAGTCGCGGCCGTTTTCGGCAGCGTACGGGGTACCGGGGCGCTGGTACAGCTCAGGGCAGATCAGCACATAGATCACCAATCCGTCGGGCAGGTCCATGCGCCCGATCTTGCAGGGGGGCAGGGCCGCGTGGCCGCCCAGTTCACCCACGATGTGAATGGGGTTGTCGCTGTCCATCACCTGGGTGTAGCCGGGGATCAGCACCCGTACATCATGCAGGTGCGCCAGGGCGCGGGGCAGGGCGGCGGAGACGTCACCCAGGCCGCCGGTCTTGACCAGGTCAGCGATTTCCGAAGTCACGAACAGCACCTTGCGCTTGTTCGGGTTGTTCTGGCGCTGGGCGCCGGGTGCCTTGCCTGCCGGGGGGAGCTCCGGGATGAGCGGTTCGCGATGGTCTGTGGTGAACAAGGTAGCTACATGAGGCTCGACAGCGGCACTGATCATTCTTTCTCTCCATCCCTAAGCTTGGCCGGGTGCTGATAACGCGGCCGTATTACGTATATGTGGTTCTCTCTGTTTCCGAATTCTGCTTACTGCGTTCCATGCCCCTGGGTCATGCGCACGAGCGCGGCTCAATCGGCATTCCGGCCGAAAGGCAAATGGACTGTCTGGGGTGGGTGGGCCGATTGGGCAGATTTCCCATTGCGTTGGCCTACTTATGTCCTGACCTGCCGGCTTTCGTGAAAGTTCGACTTATTTTCGTCACTTACACCCCCAGCAAAAGCTGGGCCGACAATCGAGTGTAGGGTAGAAAATGTGACAAATGTGACCCGCTGGTCACTATTGTCAGGCCCCGTGCCAGACGCAAACGTTGGCGCTTGCGCCGCCAGCGCAAGCGGGCCCGGGTGGGGCACATCCGAGGGCAAGCTGCGGGGCACTGACCATCATGGCTGCACTGTGATGGTGCGTGATGATGCAGCGTGGTCTATGAAGCGGCGCTTAGCCTTGTGCCGTTCGTCGCTGAACCCTCGCGCAGCGCGCTGGACTAACCTGAAAGGCTGAACTGTCGTCATCCATTCCAGAATCCAGAAGGGGAGCATCGGCTCATGCAATTGGGAATCGTCGGGCTTGGCCGCATGGGCGGCAATATCGCAAGGCGGCTGATGCGCGCCGGCCACCACACCGTGGTGCACGACCGCAACCTGGATGCCGTTACCGCGCTGGAAGGTGAGGGCAGCCAACCTGCCCAGGACCTGGGCGCATTGGTGGCACAGCTGCAGGCACCCCGTGCGGTGTGGGTGATGTTGCCGGCAGGTGAGCCTACCGAACAGACCATCGCCCAGCTTGCCGACCTGCTGGAACCGGGGGATGCGATCATCGACGGCGGCAACACCTTCTACAAGGACGACATGCGCCGCGCCGCCGAGCTGGCCACGCGCGGGCTGCATTACCTGGACGTGGGCACGTCCGGTGGCGTGTGGGGGCTGGAGCGTGGCTACTGCATGATGATTGGCGGCGAAAAGGACGTGTTCGAGCGGCTGGAACCGCTGTTTCTGGCACTCGCCCCTGGCGTGGGTGAAATCCCGCGTACCCATGGCCTGAGCGGTGAACACCAGCGTGCCGAGCACGGGTACATTCACGCCGGCCCGCCTGGCGCCGGGCACTACGTGAAGATGGTGCATAACGGCATCGAATACGGGCTGATGCAGGCCTATGCCGAAGGCTTCGACCTGCTGCGCAGCAAGGGCGGTACCGAATTGCCCGAAGACCAGCGCTTCGACCTGAATGTGGCGGAAATTGCCGAAGTGTGGCGACGCGGCAGCGTGGTGACGTCCTGGCTGTTGGACCTCACCGCCGACGCGCTGGCCGCCGACCCTCAGCTTGCCCAGTTCAGCGGCTCGGTGTCGGACAGCGGCGAAGGGCGCTGGACGGTAGATGCCGCAGTGGAGCAGGCGGTGCCGGTGCCGGTGCTGTCCAGCGCGCTGTTCGCACGGTTCCGCTCCCGGCAGCAACAGGGTACCTACGGTGACAAAGTGCTCTCGGCCATGCGCCTGGGGTTTGGTGGCCACGTCGAGAAAAAACCTGAATGAGCAAAAAACAGAAAACCCCCGCTGCCCCACCGTGCACCCTGTTTCTGTTTGGCGCCAATGGCGACCTGGTAAAGCGCCTGCTGATGCCGGCGCTTTACAACCTCAGCCGTGATGGCCTGTTGGACCGCAACCTGCGCATTGTGGGTGTGGACCACAACACTGCCACCGCCGAGGAATTTGCCGAACGCCTGCACACCTTCATCGCCGAGCGCGACAAGGGCGGCGAAGGTGCGCCTGCCAGCCTGGACGAAACCCTCTGGGCCGGCCTGGCCAAACGCCTGGACTACCAGACCGGCGATTTCATGGACCCGGCCACGTACCAGGCCATTGCCGAACGGGTCAACAAGACCCGCCATGGCAACGCCATTTTCTACCTCGCCACCTCACCGCGCTTTTTCCCCGAGGTGGCCCAGCGGCTGGGTGAGGCGGGCTTGCTGGATGAATCGGGCGGTGGCTTTCGCCGCCTGGTGGTGGAAAAACCCTTCGGCACCGACCTGGCCAGCGCCCAGGCGCTCAATGCCTGCCTGTTGAAGGTGATGGACGAGCGGCAGATCTACCGCATCGACCACTTCCTGGGCAAGGAAACGGTGCAGAACATCATGGTCAGCCGGTTCTCCAACGGCCTGTTCGAATCGTTCTGGAACAACCACTACATCGATCACATCCAGATCACGGCAGCTGAAACCGTGGGCGTAGAAACCCGGGGTGCCTTCTACGACAGCACTGGCGCGTTGCGCGACATGGTGCCCAACCACCTGTTCCAGCTGCTGGCAATGGTGGCCATGGAGCCGCCTGCCGCGTTTGCCGCCGATGCCGTGCGGGGCGAAAAAGCCAAGGTCATCGGTGCCATCCGGCCTTGGTCCACCAAGATGGCATTGAAGAACTCCGTGCGTGGCCAGTACGTGACTGGCAAGCAGGGGCGCAAGCAGATTGCCGGGTACCGCCAGGAAGAGAACGTTGCCGAGGACAGCCAGACCGAGACCTTCGTCGCGCTGAAGGTGATGATCGACAACTGGCGCTGGGCCGGCGTGCCGTTCTACCTGCGCACGGGCAAACGGATGAGCGTGCGTGACACCGAAATCGCCATCTGCTTCAAGCCTGCGCCTTATGCCCAGTTCCGCGAGTCGGAGCTGGAGCGGCCCAAGCCCAACTACCTGAAAATCCAGATCCAGCCCAACGAGGGCATGTGGTTCGACCTGCAGGCCAAACGCCCTGGCCCCGAGCTGGTGATGGAAAACGTGGAGCTGGGCTTTGCCTACAAGGACTACTTCAAGATGACCCCTGCCACCGGGTACGAGACCTTGATCTACGACTGCCTCACCGGCGACCAGACGTTGTTCCAGCGCGCCGACAACATCGAGAACGGCTGGCGGGCGGTGCAGCCGTTTCTGGATGCCTGGGCAACAGGCGGCGAGGTGCACGATTACGCGGCAGGGGAAGATGGGCCCGAAGCGGGCAATGCGTTGCTCGCCCGCGACAAGCGCGAGTGGCACCGCTTGGGTTGAGCCCGACAGCAATCACACACAGGAACCTCAATGCCTGCTCATATTGAAGACTACGCCCTGCTGGGCAACTGCCGCAGTGCTGCCCTGGTCAGCAAGGACGGCTCGATCGACTGGCTGTGCCTGCCGCGTTTCGATGCCCCTGCGGTGTTCGCGGCGCTGCTGGGCAACGAAGAAAACGGCCGGTGGCGCCTGGCGCCGTGCGACCCAGTGGAGCACTGCAGCCGGCGCTACCTGGACGACACGCTGGTGCTGGAAACCACCTGGGTAACGGCCACCGGGCGTGCCCGTGTGCTGGATTTCATGCCGCTGGGTGAGGTCAATTCGGTGGTGCGCATCGTCGAGGGCATCAGCGGCGAAATCAACTTCGAGATGGACCTGGTGATGCGCTTCGACTACGGGCGCACGGTGCCCTGGGTCGAGCGCCTGGCGCCCCTTACCCTCAGCGCCGTGGCGGGGCCGGACCGGTTGATTCTGGCGACCAGCGTGCCGCCCCACGCCCGCGATCACCACACCGGTGCGCGGTTCCGGGTGGGCGCTGGCGAGCGGCAGGTCTTCAGCCTGCGCCACCAGCTGTCGCACCTGCCGGTGCAGCCCGACCAGGATGTCGACGCCTCGCTCAAGGACACTGTGGACCAGTGGGAAACCTTTGCTTTCCGTTGCCCGGAGGTGGGGCCGTACACGGCGCTGGTGCGCCGCTCGTTGCTGGTGCTCAAGGCCATGACCTACGCACCTACCGGGGGCATCGTCGCCGCAGTGACCACCTCGCTGCCCGAGCGCCTGGGGGGTGAGCGTAACTGGGACTACCGCTTCTGCTGGCTGCGCGATGCCACCATGACCTTGCTGGCGTTCATGAACCTGGGTTACTTCGAAGAGGCGCAGGCGTGGCGCGAATGGTTGCTGCGCTCGGTCGCCGGCAACCCCGAGCAGATGCAGATCATGTACGGCCTGGCCGGTGAACGGGACTTGCAGGAGTACACCCTGCCGTGGCTGGCCGGTTACGAGCACTCCCAGCCGGTGCGCGTAGGCAACGCGGCATCGGCGCAGACCCAGCTGGACATCTACGGCGAGCTCGCCGATGCCATGAGCCAGGCCATTCGCGGCGGGCTGCCTCGGCACCCACGCAGTGCCGCCATCGCCCGGCTGATCCTGCCGTACCTCGAAAGCATTTGGCGTGACCCGGATGAAGGCATCTGGGAAGTGCGTGGCGGTCGGCAGCACTTCGTGCACTCCAAGGTCATGGCCTGGGTGGCGTTCGACCGTGCCGCCGGGCTTGCCGAAACCACGGAAGAAGGCCGCGAACAGGCCCGCCATTACCGCCAGGTGGCCGACCAGATCCACCAGGAGGTATGCGAGCAGGGCCTGGATGCCGGGGGCAGTCACTTCGTCCAGGCGTATGGTTCTGCGGAGATGGATGCCAGCCTGCTGCACATTGCCCTGACCGGCTTCCTGCCCGCAGAGGACCCACGTTTTCTGCGCACGCTGGAGCAGATCGAGCAGCGCCTGCTGAAAAACGGCCTGCTGCTGCGCTATGACACCGACAGCTGCGGTGACGGCCTGACTGCAGGCGAGGGCACGTTCCTGGTGTGTTCGTTCTGGCTGGCAGATGTGTATGTGCTGTTAGGGCGCCAGGCCGAAGCGCAGGCGCTGTATGAGCGGCTGACCGGCCTGTGCAATGACGTGGGGCTGCTGGCCGAGCAGTACGACCCGGCCGACCAGCGCATGCTGGGCAACTTCCCGCAGGCGTTCAGCCATATCGGCATTATCAATACGGCCATCAACTTGCACCGGGCACAGTGTCCGGCGCGGGACAGGGCGAGGTGTGGGTAGGAGGCGGGGCCGCTTTGCGGCCTATCGTCCTACATGGGGTAACCTTGCGTATTACCTTCTGATGGCAGTGGGCTGATGGCCAACCACAAGATCGAGATACGCCGGCGTAACGTGCAAAAAATTCTGCAAGCTGCGGAAAAAGTGTTCGCCGAGCAGGGCTACGGCGGCACGTCCATGGGCGACATCGCCGAGCAGGCCGGGCTGCCGCGTTCCAACCTGCACTACTACTTCACCACCAAGGACGAGCTGTTCCGTGCCGTGCTGCAAGACTTGCTGGAGGAATGGAAGCAGGACGCCCAGTGCTTCGAGCATTTCGATGACCCGCGTGTGGTGCTGACCAGCTACATACGGGCGAAGATGGGCCATTCCCGGTCGCGGCCGCTGGGTTCGCGGATCTGGGCCGAGGAGATGCTGCACGGTGCCCCGGTGCTGGGCATCAACCTCAGCGAAAGCCTGGTGCCCTGGGCCCGGCTGAAGGAGGCCAAGATCCGCCGTTGGGTAGAAGAGGGGCGCATTCAGCCGGTGGAGCCGTCTGCGCTGCTGTACATGATCTGGGCTTCCACCCAGCACTACGCGGACTTCGGTTTCCAGGTAACCCTGCTCAACGGCGGCCAGCCGCTGTCTGACCGCGCCTTCGAGCGCGCGGTGCAGACAGTGACCTGCGTGATCCTACGGGGCATCGGCCTGGAGCCCTGATGCGCAGGCTTGGCCTCAACTGGCCTCGCGGTAGGGGTTGCGTGGGTCCTGGGTCCAGTTCAGGTAGGGCTTGCCGGTGTCCTGGGCCACCATCTCGATGCAGTCCTGCACCGGGCAGGTGATCTGGCACAGGTTGCAGCCCACGCATTCTTCCTCGATCACCTGGTAAACATGGGTGCCATCGGCTGCAGGGGTGCTGGCGATCGCCTGGTGTGATGTGTCTTCGCAGGCGATGTGGCAGCGGCCACAGCCAATGCAGGTTTGCGGATCGATGTGGGCGATGGACTTGTAGTTGATGTCCAGGTACTTCCAGTCAGTGGTGTGCTCCACCGCCTGGCCACGGAATGCTTCCAGGCTGCGATGCCCGTGCTGGTCCATCCAGCGCGCCAGCCCGTCCTTCATGTCTTCCACGATGCGAAAGCCATGCAGCATCGCCGCCGTGCACACTTGCACCGCACCGCTGCCCAGGGCGATGAACTCGGCGGCATCCCGCCAACTGCCAATGCCCCCAATGCCGCAGATGGGCAGGCCGTGCGTCGCCGGGTCGCGGGCGATCTCTGCCACCATGTTCAGGGCAATCGGTTTTACCGCCGACCCGCAATAGCCGCCGTGGGTGCTCTGGTCGCCGACGATGGGGTGGGCCACCATGCGCTCCAGGTCGACGCTGGTGATGGAGTTGATGGTGTTGATCAACGACACCGCATCGGCCCCGCCCCGGTGAGCGGCGCGTGCCGACTGGCGAATGTCGGTGATGTTGGGCGTGAGCTTGACGATCACGGGGAGCGAGCAGTAGGCCTTGCACCAGCGCGTGACCATTTCCACGTACTCCGGCACCTGGCCCACTGCGGCGCCCATGCCGCGTTCGGGCATGCCGTGGGGGCAGCCGAAGTTCAGCTCGATCCCATCTGCACCGGTGGCTTCCACCAGGGGCAAAATGAATTTCCAGGCGTTTTCTTCGCACGGCACCATCAGCGACACGATCAGCGCCCGGTCAGGCCAGTCGCGCTTTACCTGGGTGATTTCACGCAGGTTGATTTCCAGCGAGCGGTCGGTGATCAGCTCGATATTGTTGATGCCTTGCACCACGCGGTTGGCGCCGTAGTGCGCCGAGTAGCGCGACGACACGTTCACCGCAGCCGGGTCTTCGCCCAGGGTCTTCCACACCACGCCGCCCCAGCCCGCCTCGAAGGCCCGTACCACGTTGTAGGCTTTGTCGGTAGGCGGCGCTGACGCCAGCCAGAAGGGGTTGGGTGCCTTGATGCCGGCAAATTCGATCGACAGGTCAGCCATTACGCAGCCTCCACGTTGGTCATCAGTTGGGCATGGATGGCTTCAGCCGCCAGCTTGCCGTGTTGCACTGCCTGCACGGTGAGGTCCTGGCCCAGCGCGGTGCAGTCGCCGCCGGCATACACGCCCGGCAGGCTGGTGCGCATGTGCGCGTCTACCCGAATGCGCTCCCCCTCGCGCGCCAGCTGGGCGGCGGCCGGGTCGGCCAGGCTGGCATCGTCGAAGCCCTGGCCGATGGCCTTGAAAATGGCGTCGGCGGCCAGTTCGAAGGTTTCGCCCGTGTCGCTCAGGCGGCCCTCTGCCAGGGTGGTGCGGGCAAAGCGCATGCCGCGCACCTGCCCGGCTTCGTTCAGCAGCACGGTGTCGGGGCGTGCCCAGGTATGCAGGCGCACCTGGTTGGCCTTGGCGATGGCCTGCTCGTGGTCCGTGGCGCCCATGTCGGCGTGGCCGCGGCGGTACACCAGGTTGACGTCGCGTGCACCCAGGCGGCTCATCTGCACGGCCATGTCGATGGCAGTGTTGCCGGCGCCGATCACCAGGCAGCGGTCGGCCAGGGGCAACTGGCTCAGGTCATCGGCCTGACGCAGTTCGCGGATGTAGTGGGTAGCCGGCAGCAGCCCCGGGGCATGTTCATCCGGCAGGCCCAAGGCGCGCACGGCATTCAGGCCCAGGCCCAGGAACACCGCGTCGTACTGCTCCCGCAGGCTGGCCAGGCTGAGGTTGCCGCCCAGGCGCTGGCCGTGGCGGATTTCGATACCGCCAATGCCCAGCAGAAACGCCACTTCACGCTGGGCATAGTCGTCCACCAGCTTGTAGCGGGCGATGCCGTATTCGTTCAGGCCGCCTGGCTTGTCACTGGCTTCGAACACCACCACCTCGTGCCCATGCAGTGCCAGGCGGTGGGCGCACGACAGCCCGGCCGGGCCGGCACCGACCACGGCGATACGTTTGCCGGTGGCCGGTGAGCGCCGAAACGGGTGTTCTGTAAAGTGCGCGTTATCCAGTGCATAGCGTTGCAACTGGCCGATCAATACGGGTGCGCATTCCTGGGCATTGTTCCGCACGCAGGCCTGCTGGCAGAGAATTTCGGTAGGGCATACGCGGGCGCAGCTGCCGCCGAGGATGTTGGCCGAGAGAATGCGCTGGGCCGCCCCCTGAAGGTTTTCGTCGCTGATACGGTGGATGAACGACGGGATGTCGATTTCACTGGGGCAGGCATTGATGCACGGTGCGTCATAGCAGTACAGGCAGCGCGCGCTTTCTACGGCGGCCTGGCGGGCGGTGAGGGGTGGGGCCAGGTCGCTGAAGCGCTCGGCCAACTGGTCTGCGCGGGCCTGGGGGCGCGGCAGATGGTTCAGGGGATCGGTCACGGTGGTAGCCTCTTTTTTTTATGAGTGCAGACAACGCGAGGGTTGCGTGGCAGGTGCTCAGCGCTGCACAGGTGTAGGGCGCTGGTGCTCGGCCCGGCGCTCCAGTACCTCGTACACCGACGGGTACGCTGGGCGCTGCACGTAACGGCCCGCCCCGGCTTCGGCGCGCAGGTCACCATCGGCCCACACCACCTTGCCCTGGCTGATGGTGTGGCTGGGTATGCCACGTACCGTGCGCCCTTCGAAGATGTTGAAGTCCACGCGCTGGTGGTGGGTCTTGGCCGAGAGGGTGCGGGTGCCGTGCGGGTCCCACAGCACCAGGTCGGCGTCTGCCCCCACGCGCACGGCGCCCTTGCGGGGGAACAGGTTGAAGATTTTCGCCGTGTTGGTGGAGGTCAGCGCGACGAACTCGTGCATGGACAGGCGCCCGCTGTTCACCCCGGCATCCCACAACACGGCCATGCGGTCCTCGATGCCCGCAGTGCCATTGGGGATGCGGCTGAAGTCATCCCGCCCCATGGCTTTCTGCTCGGCGCAGAAGCAGCAATGGTCGGTGGCCGTGGTGTGCAGGTTGCCAGACTGCAGGCCGTGCCACAGGGCCTCCTGGTGTTCGCGTGGGCGGAACGGCGGGCTCATCACGTAGCCGGCGGCGGTCGCCCAGTCGGGGTCGCGGTACACACTGTCATCCAGCAGCAGATGCCCCGGCAGCACTTCACCGTAGACCGGTTGGCCCTTGCTGCGCGCATAGGTGATTTCGTCCAGGGCCTCGCGGCTGGAGATATGCACGAGGTACAGCGGGGTGCCCAGGGTTTCGGCGATGCGGATGGCTCGGCTTGCCGCTTCTCCCTCAACTTGGGAGGGGCGCGACAGCGGGTGCGCTTCGGGCCCGGTCATGCCCTGGGCCAGCAGTTTTTTCTGCAGGTGGTACACCAGCTCGCCGTTTTCGGCATGCACGGTGGGCACCGCGCCCAGTTGCAGGCAGCGCTCGAAGCTGGCCACCAAGGTGTCGTCGGCGGCCATGATCGCGTTCTTGTACGCCATGAAGTGCTTGAAGCTGTTTACCCCATGCTGGCTCACCAGTTCGCCCATTTCTTCGGCCACCTGCTCGCTCCACCAGGTGATAGCGACGTGGAAGCCATAGTCGCTGGCGCTTTTCTGTGCCCAGCCGCGCCAGGTGTGGAAAGCCTCCAGCAGCGATTGCTGAGGGTTGGGGATGACGAAATCAATGATGGACGTGGTACCGCCCGCGAGCCCGGCAGCGGTGCCGCTGAAGAAGTCTTCGCTGGCCACCGTGCCCATGAACGGCAGTTGCATGTGGGTGTGCGGGTCGATGCCGCCAGGCATCAGGTATTGGCCGCTGCCATCGAGTATTTCGCAGTCGGTGGGTGCTTCAAGGTTCTGGCCGATGGCCTGGATCAGGCCCCCGGCACACAGCACATCGGCGGGGTAGCTTTCTTCGTGGGTGACCACGGTGGCGCCACGGATCAACAGGGGCATACCGTCTTCCTCGCAGGCTGACCGGTCTTGGCCGGTTCTTGGAATTGTCGGGGCAGGCCTGGCAGGTTTTGATCCTGTCAGGCCTGACAAGAATCGAGGCTAGATGCTGATTGCGCATTCAGCAAGAAATAATTCCCACGAATTTTGTGGTTTTTAAGTTATTGAAAATAAACAACAAATAATTATTTCGCGGTCTAGCATGCGGGTTTCAGAGGACATTGACTGACTTGACAAGATACAGATCTGGTCAAGATTTTAACCACATTCAGCGTGTGTACTCCGGCCATCGCGTTAGCCCGATGAGCAAACAACTACAACAAATCTGGAGAAGGCCCCATGCAACAGAGCAGATCTCAAGTGGTCGAGCAAAATGGCCTGTTCGAGCTGTGCGAGGGCAGCGATGTACTCGACAGCCCGCGCTACAACGCCGACATCGCACCTACCAAGGTGCACCAGCGCACCTGGAACAAATGGCACATCACTGCACTGTGGGTCGGCATGTCGGTGTGTGTGCCCACCTACACCCTCGGGGGCGTGCTCACGGCCTATTTTGGCCTGAGCGTGGGCGAAGCGTTGATGGCCATCCTGTTGGCCAACCTGATCGTGCTGATTCCGCTGACGCTCAATGCGTTCCCCGGGACAAAGTACGGTATCCCGTTCCCGGTACTGCTGCGCTCGTCGTTTGGTGTGTTGGGTTCGAATGTACCGTGCCTGGTGCGGGCGGTGGTGGCCTGCGGCTGGTTCGGCATCCAGACCTTGTTCGGCGGGCTGGCCATCCACCTGTTCCTGGGCTCGGTGTTCGAGGGCTGGAAGGCCCTGGGCGGCACCGGCGAGGTGATCGGCTTCATGATTTTCTGGTGCCTGAACCTGTGGGTGGTGCTGCGCGGTGCCGAGTCCATCAAGTGGCTCGAAACCCTTTCGGCGCCGTTGCTGGTGGCGGTGGGCCTGGGCCTGCTGGTATGGGCACTGCCGCACATGTCGATGACCGAACTGCTGGCCCAGCCGCCCAAGCGCCCCGAGGGGGCAAGCATGGTCGGCTACTTCTGCGCCGGGCTTACCGCCATGGTCGGTTTCTGGGCCACGCTGTCGCTGAACATACCGGACTTCAGCCGCTATGCACGCAGCCAGAAGGACCAGATTCTGGGGCAGATTTTCGGTTTGCCGTTGACCATGTTCCTGTTTGCGTCATTGGGCGTGGTACTCACGGCGGCTTCCGCGTCGCTGGTGGGCGAAACCGTGTCGGACCCGGTCAGCCTGATCGGCAAGATCCACAGCCCGTTCTGGGTGGCCCTGGCCATGGCGCTGATCGTGATAGCCACTCTGTCGACCAACACGGCGGCGAACATCGTCTCGCCCACCAACGATTTCCAGAACATTGCCCCGCGTTTGATTGGCCGCAGCCGGGCGGTATGGCTTACCGGGTTCATCGGCTTGGCCCTGATGGGCCACGAGTTGCTGAAGAAGCTGGGCTTGATTGTGTCCGACCTCAGCCTTGAAAGCGTGTATTCCAATTGGCTGCTGGGCTACTCCAGCCTGCTGGGGCCGATTGCCGGCATCATGGTGGTGGACTACTTCCTGGTGCGTCGCCAGCAGCTGGACCTGGCCGGGCTGTACCGTGACGACGTTTACCCGGCCTGGAACTGGGCCGGGTTTGCCGCCTTCGGCGTGCCGGTGGCATTGACCGTTATGGCCATCGGCAGCAGCCGCTTCAGCTGGTTCTACGACTATGGCTGGTTCACCGGGTCGTTGCTCGGGGCCGCCTTGTATTACCTGTTCGCCGGGCTGGCCGCCCGCAGCCCTGCGCGGGTGGCCAAGCCGTTGCCTTGAAGCCGGCACACACGCCGTGCGCCACGATCACAACAATGCCTGAGGATGAACCCGTGAACCCAGCCCAAGACATTCTGCAAAGCACTGACCAGCACGTCGACAGCGCACGCCTGTGGCAATCGCTGATGGACCTGGCCCGCCTGGGGGCCACTGCAAAAGGCGGTGTCTGCCGCCTGGCCCTGACCGACCTGGACCGCCAGGCCCGTGACCTGTTCGTGCAGTGGTGCGAAGAGGCCGGGTGCACGGTCAGCATCGATGGTGTAGGCAACCTGTTTGCCCGCCGCCCCGGGCGCAACCCGGCGCTGCCACCGGTGATGACGGGCAGCCACATCGATACGCAGCCCACGGGTGGCAAGTTCGATGGCTGCTTTGGGGTGATGGCTGGCCTGGAGGTGATCCGCACCCTCAACGACCTGGGCGTTGAAACCGAGGCGCCGCTGGAGGTGGTGGTGTGGACCAACGAAGAGGGCTCGCGTTTTGCGCCGTGCATGATGGGCTCAGGCGTGTTCGCCGGTAAATTCAGCCTGGCTGACACGTTGGCCAAGCGTGATGCCCAGGGCACAAGCGTCGGCGAGGCCCTGGGTGCCATAGGCTATGCCGGGCCCCGCAGCGTGACTGGCCACCCGGTGGGTGCGTACTTCGAGGCACATATCGAACAAGGCCCGATTCTGGAAGACCAGGCCAAAACCATCGGGGTGGTGCTGGGGGCACTGGGCCAGAAGTGGTTCGACCTGACCTTGCGTGGGGTCGAAGCGCATGCCGGCCCCACCCCCATGCACCTGCGCAAGGACGCCCTGGTAGGTGCGGCGGCCGTGGTACAGGCGGTAAACCATACCGCGCTGGCTCACCAGCCCCACGCCTGTGGCACAGTGGGTTGCCTGCAAGCGTACCCCGGCTCGCGCAACGTGATACCCGGGGAGGTGCGCATGACCCTGGACTTCCGGCACCTTGAGGGTGAACGGCTGGATGCGATGATTGCTGAAGTGCGCGGGGTGATCGAGGCCACCTGTGCCACCCATGGCCTGGCCCATGAGCTGGTGCCTACGGCAGACTTCCCGGCCTTGTACTTCGACAAAGGTTGTGTCGACGCGGTGCGCCAGTCGGCCGAGGCGCTGGGTTTGCCGCACATGGACATCGTCAGCGGGGCAGGGCACGACGCGATCTTCCTGGCAGAGCTGGGCCCGGCAGGGATGATCTTCGTGCCCTGCGAGAATGGCATCAGCCATAACGAGATCGAGAACGCCACGGCGGAGGACTTGGCTGCGGGCTGTGCGGTGTTGCTGCGAGCGATGCTGGCGGCTTCCCAGGCGGTGGCCAAGGCGCAGCTGGCGGCCTAGTCAGGATGCTGGCACCAGCAAGCCATCGCGCCCCAGGTGGTAGCGCTGCAGGTCGGCGGCCAAGGTCAGGTTGCCGCGATAATGCGCCTGGGCTTCGTGGCGTACGTCGTCGATGGAGGGGCTGCGTTGCGGGTCTGCCTGGTAGCGGGCGCTGAAGTGCGTCAGCACCAGGTTTCGTACCCCGGCGCTCTCGGCCATGTGCGCGACATCAGCGGCGGTGCTGTGGCCGTAGGTAACCCCTGTGCGTTCCACCGCCGGCTGGGTAAACGTGGCCTCGTGCACCAATACGTCGGCATCGGCTGCCACCCCTGCCAGCAAGTCGGGGGTATCGTTATCCCCGCAGATAATGACCCGGCGCGGCGCACGGCCCGGGCTCAGGTAATCGGCGGCATCCAGCGCACGTTCACCATGCTGCACAGGCAGGCCCTTTGCCAAATCCCCCCACAGCGGGCCGCGCGGGATGCCTTCGGCGTCCAGGCGGTCGGTGTTCAGGCGCGGCTGCGGACACACTTCGTCGAATACATACCCCACGCTGGGGACTCGATGGGAGAGCGCGACGGTGGTGACCCTGACCGTGCCGTTCTGCCAACCCTCGAAACCTTCCACCGCCAGTAGCCGCAGCTCGAAAGACAGGTGGCTGTCGGTAGCCGCAAGGCTCAGGCGCAGCCAAGGGTGCAACGCCTCAGGCAACACCACGTCCAGGGGATCGCGCCGGCCATTCATGCTTGCACTGGACAACAGGCCGGGCAGGCCCAGGCAATGATCGCCATGCACATGGGTGATGAAAATGCCCGCCAGGTCCTGGGCGGACAACGGCGTGTGCAACAGGCGGTGCTGGGTACCTTCACCACAGTCCACCAGGTACCAGCCTCTGCCCGTGGTTTCGAGCAGCGCTGTGGCACTGACATTGCGGGCCTTGGTCGGCACTCCGGCCGAAGTGCCGAGAAACAGCAGGTCCATTCTTACTCCTGTAATGGCCGGCTTATGCCGGGGCGGTGTTCAGTTCATGGCTTTGGTATCAGCCTGGCGCCACACCAGCTTGCTGGTGTCGTAACCCTGATCACGGGCGATGCCCAGCAACTGGTCGCGGGTCTGGTCGGGGATGGCGGGGGTGCGTGACAGCAGCCACAGGTATTCCCGGTTCGGGTGGCCTACCAGCGCGACGCGGTAGTCCTTGTCGTGGTACAGCACCCAGTACTCGCCTTTGGTCAGGTCCGGTGCCAGGCGGCTGAACCAGTTGTCGAAGCGTACCCACAGCTTGTCGGTACTGCCAGCCTGCTGGGCCTCGGCAATGCCATTGGCCTCGTTCCACTCGCCGTCCTTCTCCTTGCAGCGGTTGGTGACGTCGATGCGGCCGTCGGTGCGCAGGGCATAGTGGGCCTCGGACTGCACGCAGTTGCGCTGGAAGAACATTGGCAGGCGCGCCAGTTCGTACCAGGTGCCCTGGTAGCGTTGCAGGTCCACTTGCTGAGTGCGCGGCGGGGCGGGGTGATCGTTGCCGGCGCAGCCGTAAAGGGCCAGGGCCATGCAGGAAAGCATCAATGCCTTGCGTATCGCCATTGCGTTTCTCCCGAAAGTTGGGTGCCTGAATGTTTCGATGCCAGGCGCGAGCAAAAGTTGTGCGCAATCGCACGATGCACCAGTCCCGGTTTTGGCAGACGTGCAGCCACCTGCCTGGGTTACCATCGATGACATTGCCTTTTACCCATAGGAGTATCGCCCATGGCCGAGTACAGCGCGTTCAAGGTCGAACTGATCGACAACATCGCACACGTCCAGATCAACCGGCCTGAAAAGCTCAATGCCATGAATGCGGCATTCTGGGAGGAGATCATCGACATCTTCCAGTGGGTGGACGACACCGATGCCATACGGGTGGTGGTCATCAGTGGCGCCGGCAAGCATTTTTCTGCCGGCATCGACCTGGCGCTACTGGCGTCGGTGGCGGGCCAGCTGGGCAAGGATGTGGGGCGCAATGCGCGGCTGTTGCGCAAGACCATCCTGCGCATGCAGGCTTCGTTCAATGCGGTGGATCAATGCCGCAAGCCAGTGCTGGCGGCGGTGCAGGGCTACTGCATCGGCGGGGCCATCGACCTGATATCAGCCTGCGACATGCGCTATTGCAGCGCTGACGCGCAGTTTTCCATCAAGGAAATCGACATGGGCATGGCGGCCGATGTCGGCACGCTGCAACGTTTGCCACGTATCATCAGCGACGGCATGATGCGGGAGCTGGCCTACACCGGGCGCAATGTGGAGGCTGACGAGGCGCTGCGCATCGGCCTGGTGAACCGCGTGTACGATGACGCTGCTACCCTGCTGGACGGGGTTTTTGCCATGGCCCGCGACATTGCCGCAAAATCGCCCATTGCCGTGGCCGGTACCAAGCACCTGCTCAGCTACATGCGCGACCACCGCATTGATGACGGCCTCGACTACATCGCTACCTGGAACGCTGCGATGCTGCAGTCCGAAGACCTTCGGCTGGCGATGGCAGCGCACATGAGCAAACAGAAACCGACGTTCACCGACTGACAACCCCGGGGACGCGTCTTACAGGAACCCTGATATGTCAGCACGCTGGACCACTGCAGTACTCGACCCCCAGATCACCGGCGGCCTGGCAGTGGCCCGTAGCCCGGAAGGGTTTCTGGTGGCCGACGAGGGGGCAATGTTCCCACGGGACTGGCTGAAACGCCAGGGCCTGGACGTGCTGTGTGAACACGGCATCGGCCATTTCGACGGCCAGCCAGTGTTCCTGCTGGAGCTGCACAGCGCAGCGGCCCTGCCAGGCTGCAGCTGGCGCGGCTTGCGCGCGTTCATGCTGGAGGGTGATTTCGACACCTACAAGGTGCTGGGCTATGCCGCACAGATTGGCACCTGGGCGCGGGAACACCGGTTCTGCGGCAGCTGCGGCCAGGCCATGACGCAAATCCGCTGGGAGCGGGCCATGCACTGTACGGCCTGCGACCTGCGCAGCTACCCGCGTATTTCACCGAGCATGATCGTGCTGGTGACCCGCGGCGATGAGATCCTGCTGGCACGCTCTCCGCGCTTTGTGGCCGGCGTATACAGCACCCTGGCAGGCTTTGCCGAGCCTGGCGAGTCTGCCGAGGATTGCCTGGTGCGCGAGGTACATGAAGAAGTGGCGGTGCAGGTGAAGAACATCCAGTACGTGGGCAGCCAGTGCTGGCCATTTCCACACTCGATGATGCTGGGTTTTCATGCCGAGTACGCCGGTGGCGACATCGTGATGCAGCCCGATGAAATCGAGGATGCGCAGTGGTTCAGCGTGCACCACCTGCCGCCGCTGCCGGCGGGCCGCTCCATCGCTCGCCACCTCATCGACCTGTACGTGGCGCGGCGGTTAGGCCTGCCCGAACCAGTGCTGCCACGCTAGGCGCACGGTCAGCGCCAGCACCACGGTGATGAACACGGGGCGGATGAACTTGCTGCCCCCGCTGATGGCGGTGCGCGCACCAAAGAACGCGCCGACCATCACCGACAGGCCCATGCACAGGCCCACGATGTAATCCACCTGCCCGGACAACACGAACACCGTCAGCGCTGCGATGTTGCTGACGAAGTTCATGCTGCGGGCCACGCCGCTGGCACGCACCAGGTCGATGGGGTACAGCAGCAGTGTACTCACCGTCCAGAATGCCCCGGTGCCGGGGCCGGCAACGCCGTCGTAGAAGCCCAGGGCCAGGCCCTGCGGCGCCTGCCACTTCTTGCTGATCGGCGCTTCGGCATCCAGCGGCGCCTTGGGCGTGCCGCCGAACAGCAGGTAGATGCCGCAGGCAAACACAATCACGGGCAGCATCTTGTTCAGCCATTCGGCCGGCATGTAGTGGGCCACCACTGCGCCCAGCAGCGCCCCGACCAAGGTGCCGAGCAATGCCCGCCGCCATTGCACCGGGTGGAACAGCTTGCGCCGGTAGTAGGTGAACCCCGCCGTGGCAGAGCCGAATGTGGAACTGAGCTTGTTGGTGCCCAGCACCAGGTGCGGCGGCATGCCAGCCGTCAGCAGGGCGGGGGTGGTCAGCAGGCCGCCACCGCCAGCGATGGCATCGATGAAACCGGCGACAAAGGCAACCAGGACCAGGATCAGTAGGGTGAGGGGTTCAACGGTGAGCTCGAAGGGCATGGCGTTCTGGCAGGCAGGGAGGCTGGGTGCGACAACAAGCCGCGTGCGAAGCAGCCCATGGTAATGCCGTGAAGGGGCCGGTGCCAGTGCCGAGTGCTTTGCAGCACGCACAGCACGTCGTTTGGTTGCCTCGTCATAGGAACCAGCGGTATTCCCGGGCGCTCACCTCTTGCATGAACGCCAGGTGGTCCTGGCGCTTGTTTTCGCAGTACACCATCACGAACTCCTCCCCCAGGCCTTGTTTGGCCGCCGGGTGGTGCCGCATGGCGGCCACGGCGCTGAGCATGTCCGTGGGGAAATCGATGCCGCTGCTGCGGTCCTCATTCAGCGGGGCGATCGGTGCCTGCCTGGCATCGAGCCCTTGTTCCATGCCGCACAGGATGGCCGCCAGTACCAGGTAAGGGTTGGCATCGGCACCGGCAAGCCGGTGTTCGATGCGTAAATTGGCCGGGTCTGACTCCGGGATGCGAATGCATGCGTCGCGGTCTTCGAAGCCCCAACTGGCGCGGCTGGCCGCATTGACCATGGCGCCGTAGCGGCGGAAGGCGTTGTGGTTGGCAGCAAATATCGGCATGCAGTGGGGCAGCAGTGCCAGGCAGCCGGCCACAGCGTGGCGAAGCGGGCGCTGGCCGCCCGCTGCCAGCAGGTTGCTGCCCGCTGCATCGTACAGGCTGACGTGCACATGCATGCCGCTGCCAGGTGCCTGCAGGTAGGGTTTGCTCATGAACGAGGCGCGGTGGCCGTGTTTGAGCGCGACGCCACGGGTGCTGCGGCAGAACAGTGCGGCCCAGTCTGCCGCACGCAGGCCATCATCGCAGTGGCCAAAGTTGATCTCGAACTGGCCGGGCCCCAGCTCCGCGCTGATCACGTTGGCGTCCACGCCTTGCAGGTTGGCGGTGTCGACCATGTCGCGCAGCACGTCGCCAAAGCGCGACAGCCGCTCCATGTGCATGTTCGGCTGGTTATCCGCATCGCCTGTCAGGCTGTCGCGGGGGCACTGCGGCAAGCCGTCTTTCAGTGCTCGGTCGAACAGGTAGAACTCCAATTCGAATGCGACTACCGGGTGGATACCGCGCCGCGTCAGGCGTTGCAGCACCCTGGCCAGTACTTCACGGGGTTCGAACTCGATGGGCGCGGGGGTGCCGTCGGTGGTGATCAGCATCTGCCCCAGCGGTTGCTGCTCCCAGGTCACCGGTTTGAGTGTGCCGGGTATCAGCCGGCGTACGGCATCCGGGTCGCCATCGCTGAAACAGTAGTCACTGATGGGGAACAAGCCGCCTTGTGCCCCTAGCAGCACGGCATTTTGTGGCAGCTTCAGGGGGCTGCCTGCAGCAACCTTTTCCAGCATGTCGATGGGGTAGCGCTTGCCGTAGAAGTGGCCAGGGATGTCGAGGCACAGCAGATCGACATACCGCACCTCAGGGTAGCGCGTCCTGAATGCGCGCACTTCGCTGGGCAGGTCGGGGAAGTCGGTTGCGATGTTGGCCGTGGTGTCCAAGCCTGAGCTCATGAAACGTATCCAAGATTGTTTCAATCCAATCTAGCAGAAGCCCTACCCGGTGCCAGGCCCGCGTGCTGCACCCTTGGCCTGGGTCAGGGGCTGGCCCTTCTGCGGGTTACCCTCGCTTTGCCCCCTGCAGCCTTGCCGGTTGCCGTTTTGCCTGCGGCGGCCTTGGTTTTGCCGCCGCTTCTGCGCTTCTTTTTCCATGGTGGGGCTGCGCCGGCTGCCGGCCCGCTGATGGTCATGCGCAATCCGCTGCAGCGTTCTACCAGCTTGCCCATCCAGGCCGACTGGCGGGTGACGAATTCGTCCAGGCTCATCTCGCCGCTTTGCACCATGTCCAATGCCTGTTCCCAGATAGCGGTAGTGCCTGGGTCGGCGATGGCGCGGGGCACTGCATCGATCAAGCTGAACGCCGCAGGGGTGGCAGACAGCGCCTTGCCGTTCTTGACCAGGTAGCCGCGGTCGAGCAGGCCCTGGATGATACTGGCGCGGGTGGCCTCGGTGCCGATGCCGGTGGTTTCTTTCAGCTTCTGTTTCAACCGCGGGTCGTCCACCAGCTTGGCCACGTTCTTCATGGCCTTGATCAGATCACCCTCGGTGAACGGCTTGGGTGGCTGGGTCCACAGGTCCTTCAGTTGCACCGCCTGTACGGCGCAGCTCTGGCCCTGGCTCAGCGCCGGCAGTACCTGAGGCGGGGCGGCTTCACGGCCCTTGGCGGGTGTGAGGGCTTCGGGCAGGGCGCGTCGCCAGCCCGGCTCGACAATCTGTTTGCCGACGGCCCGCAGGGCGTGGCCGGCGCAATCGAAGTCGGCCTGGGTGCGGTCGTATTCGTGGTTTGGCAGAAACTGCGCCAGGTAGCGGGCGCGGATCAGGGTATACACAGCCTTGTGCTTGGCCGGTAGCCGCGCCGGGTCGCTGGCTGCAGCCGTGGGGATGATGCCGTGGTGCGCGCTGACCTTGGCGTCGTTCCACGCCCGGGAGCGGCGCTGGGGCTCCAGGTGTGGCTGCAGCGGTGCAAGGCTGGCATCGGCCCGCTGCAGTGCAGCCAGAATGCCAGGCGCCTCACTGTGCTGGCTGAGCGGCAGGTAGCCGCAGTCGCTGCGTGGGTAGGTGATCAGTTTGTGTGTTTCGTACAGGGCCTGGGCGATGTCCAGGGTTTCCTGGGCACCCAGGCCGAACTTTTTCGAGCACAGCTCCTGCAAGGTGCCGAGATCAAAGGGTAGGGGGGCGGCTTCGCGCACGCGCTCTGTGCTCACCCGCGTAGCCTGTGCGACCCTGGCATTGCTGATGTCTGCTGCGGCCTGTTGCGCCAGTGCCTGGTTCAGGCAGCGGCCCTGCTCGTCGCAGGTGTCGTCCGGTGCCCGCCACTGGGCGTTGAAGGCCTGGCCGGCATGGGCCAGTTGCACATCGATAGCCCAGAAGGGGACAGGCACGAAATCGGCGATGCTACGGTCGCGGTCGACCACCAGGCGCAGGGTAGGGGTTTGTACCCGGCCTACTGGCAGCACCCCCTGATAGCCCGATTGCCGGCCCAGCAGCGTGAACAGCCGGCTCATGTTCATGCCGATCAGCCAGTCGGCACGGGAGCGGCCCAGGGCCGAATGGTACAGGTTGAAGGTTTCGTGGCCGGGGAGCAGGCGGGCCAGGGCCTTGCGAATGGACGCATCGTCCAGGGCCGACAGCCACAACCGCTGTACCGGGCCACGGTAACGGCAATGCTCGACCAGCTCGCGGGCGATCATTTCGCCTTCGCGGTCCGCATCGGTGGCGATGACGAGCTCGCGGGCTTCGCCCAGCAGGCGCTTGACCGCCTTGAACTGACTGGCCGTTTTGGGTTTGACCTGCATCTTCCACTGCGCCGGGATGATCGGCAGGTCGGCGAGGTTCCAGCGCTTGTAGCGCTCGTCGTAGCTGTCTGGCGGAGCGGTTTCCAGCAGGTGGCCGATGCACCAGGTTACGCAGACGTCGGTACCCTGCCAACAGCCGTCGGCCTTGCGATGGGCGCCGAGCACCTTGGCGATGTCTTTTGCCTGGGAGGGCTTTTCACAGAGGAACAGGCGCATGGCCGCAGACGCTTCATCAGGTAGATGGGCACTAGGATGCGCAAGCAGGCGCCGGGAGGCAAGTTTTATCTGGATGGATGTACAGGTTTTTGTGAGGGTTTATGTTCTGTCATCACGGCATGCGCTCGCTCGTTTACCCATTCGGTAGGCGCGAGCGCACCGCGTGAAAGGGCCGCAGCGCGGCCCTGCGGGTCAGCCTTGAGCGTCGCGCAACATGTCCACGTGCGGAATACCCGCCTCCAAGAACTCCTCACTCACCACGCGAAAGCCCAGCCGTTCGTAAAACGGTGTGGCATGCACCTGGGCACTCAGGCGCTGCGTTTTCAGATCACGGTGCTGCGCTTCGGCGATCACCGCATTCATCAAGGCATCGCCCACCTTCAAACCCCGCCAGTCCTTGAGCACCGACACACGGCCGATGGTGCCGTCAGACAGCAGCCTGGCCGTACCGATCGCATAGTCACCTTCAACGGCCAGGAAGTGCACCGCCGTCGGGTCGTCGGAGTCCCATTCAAGTTCAGGCGGCACGTGTTGCTCGGCGATGAACACCGCTTCACGGATGCGGCGGATGTCGGCGTTGTCCTTGTGCCAATCGGCGAGGCGCACACGAATTTTATTCATTGGCGAATCCCAGGCTTCCTTGCTTGACCAGTTGCTGCACCAGCATCAGTGCGTCTTCATCCTGCAGCCATTGGCCGAGGTTGTCGATGTGCAGGGCATCGGCTGCGCACACCAGCTTCAGCAATTCGCGCAACTTGCCAGGCAGCGGGCAGCTGCGACCGCTGGCGAACAGCAACAGGTCTTGTTCGAACTCCGACCAGGCCATGCGCGCGCTCGGGTTGCGGATCAGGATCGCACCCTGCTCGAGGGCATTGATCAGTTCTTCTTCCGACAGCTCTTCGCCGACGATTTGCTCGGGGTAGCGCGGCTCGGTCATGAACTGGCCGAACCAGGTCAGCAGCAGGTCCTTGTCACCCATGTGCTTCTCGAGCAGCGCCTTGAGGCGGTCGAGGGCATCGTGCTGGATCTGGTGAGGGTCGCTGGCGGGCTGCGCGTCGGCGTCGCTGTAGCGCTCTTCGTCCGGCAGGAACTGGCCGAGGAAGTCGGTGAAGTGGGTCAGTACTTCGGCGGCGCTCGGCGCGCGGAAGCCGACAGAGTAGGTAAGGCAGTCGTCCACCGCCACGCCATAGTGGGCCAGGCGCGGTGGCAGGTAGAGCATGTCGCCGGGCTCCAGGGTCCACTCACCGCTCTGCTCGAATTCGGCCAGGATGCGCAGGTCGCTGTGTTCCAGCAGCGCGCTGTCGCTGCTGCACATCTGGCCCACTTTCCAGTTGCGCTGGCCGTGGCCTTGCAGCAGGAACACGTCATAGTTGTCGAAGTGCGGGCCAACGCTGCCACCTGGGGCCGCGAAGCTGATCATCACGTCATCAATGCGCCAGCTGGGCAGAAAACGGAAGTTTTCCAGCAGCTCGGCCACTTCCGGCACAAACTGGTCCACCGCCTGAACCAGCAGGGTCCAGTCTTTTTCTGGCAGCTCGGCGAAGGTGTCTTCGTTGAACGGGCCGCGACGCAGTTCCCAGGGGTGGGCGCCGTGCTCCAGCACGATCCGCGACTCGACTTCTTCTTCCAGCGCCAGGCCCGCGAGTTCGTCGGGGTCGATCGGGCTGATGAAATCGGGGAACGCCTGGCGCACCAGCAGCGGCTTCTTCTGCCAGTAGTCGCGCATGAATTCACGGGCAGAAATGCCGCCCAGCAGCTGCAGTGGAGTATCAGGATTCATGTTCAACCTATTGAAAAATCGTAATTTTCGTACGGGAATAAAAACGCCCGGCCAGGCCGGGCGTTGGGCGCGACGGTTGCTTTAGACGCGCTTGGCCTGGGCTGCCGCGTTACCGATGTAGGTCGCGGGGGTCAGCTGCTTGAGCTCGGCCTTGGCGTCGGCTGGCATGTCCAGGCCGTCGATGAAGGTCAGCAGTGCATCAGGGGTGATGCCCTTGCCACGGGTCAGCTCCTTGAGCTTCTCGTAGGGGTTCTCGATGTTGAAGCGACGCATGACGGTCTGGATCGGCTCGGCGAGTACTTCCCAGCAGGCGTCGAGGTCGGCCGCGATGCGGGCTTCGTTCACTTCCAGCTTGCCGATGCCCTTCAGGCTGGCTTCGTAGGCGATGACGCTGTGGGCAAAACCCACGCCCAGGTTGCGCAGCACGGTGGAGTCGGTGAGGTCGCGCTGCCAGCGCGAGATCGGCAGCTTGCTGGCCAAGTGCTGGAACAGCGCGTTGGCGATGCCCAGGTTGCCTTCGGAGTTCTCGAAGTCGATCGGGTTGACCTTGTGCGGCATGGTCGATGAGCCGATTTCGCCAGCCACGGTCTTCTGCTTGAAGTAACCCAGCGAAATGTAGCCCCACACATCCCGGTCGAAGTCGATGAGGATGGTGTTGAAGCGGGCAATGGCATCGAACAGCTCGGCGATGTAGTCGTGCGGCTCGATTTGCGTGGTGTAGGGGTTGAACTGCAGGCCCAGCTCGTCTTCGATGAAGGCGCGGGCGTTCTGCTCCCAGTCGACCTGCGAGTAGGCCGACAGGTGGGCGTTGTAGTTGCCCACGGCACCGTTGATCTTGCCCAGCAGCGGTACGGCAGCCACCTGGGCGATCTGGCGCTCCAGGCGGTACACGACGTTGGCCAGTTCCTTGCCGAGGGTGGTTGGCGAGGCTGGCTGGCCGTGGGTGCGCGACAGCATCGGCACCTCGGCGTGGGCATGGGCCAGGGCACGGATGGCCTCGGCGATCTGGCGCATCAGCGGCAGCAGCACGTCATCACGGCCAGCGCGCAGCATCAGGGCGTGGGACAGGTTGTTGATGTCCTCGCTGGTGCAGGCGAAGTGGATGAACTCGCTGACTTTGGCCAGTTCTGGCAACTGGGCAGCCTGCTCCTTGAGCAGGTACTCGATAGCCTTGACGTCGTGGTTGGTGGTGCGCTCGATTTCCTTGACGCGTTCGGCGTGTTCAAGCTTGAAATCGGTGGCCAGGCTGTCGAGCACGGCGTTGGCCTCGGCCGAGAACGCCGGCACTTCGCCGATTTGCGGGTGGGCCGCCAGGCGCTGCAACCAGCGCACTTCGACCAGGGCGCGGAAACGGATCAGGCCGAATTCGCTGAAGATGGGGCGCAAGGCCTGGGTTTTGCCGGCGTAACGGCCGTCAACAGGGGAAACCGCAGTGAGCGAAGAAAGCTGCATGGGGTGTTCTCGGACAGTCAGGCTTTTGGAGGGCGCATATCATACATTAAAAGGCAGCCACAATCCACGAAGCTGCAAGCTGCAAGCTGCAAGCTGCAAGCTGCAAGCTTCAAGCTTCAAGCTTCAAGCCATAAGCCATAAGCCACAAGCTAAAGGCGAACTGCTTCTACTTGCAGCTTGCAGCTTACCGCTTGAAGCTACCTAACCATGTCGTAAAGTTCGTTGAGCAGTTTGCGGCGGCTGAATACCAGTTGCCAGCGGTGGCCGCCCAGCTGGCGCCACAGGCGGGCGGCGCGGATGCCGGCCAGCAGCAGGGCGCGGATTTTCGAGGCGTTGCTGGCCTGCTGCAGGAAACGCATGTCGCCGTGCACCTGAATACGTTGGCGCAAGGTGCTGAGCGTGTCCTGGTACAAGGCTCCACTGGAAGCGATGACGTTTTCATGAACCAGGCCGAAATGGTCGGCCTGGGACTGAATTTGCGGCAAGCGGTTGCCGATGGTGTCCAACAAGTCGCCGCGCTTGTTCAGCTGGCGCTCCAGGCCCAGCATCGACAGGGCATAACGCAGGGGTTCGCGCTGCAGGCTGCTGGGGTCGCGCTCCAGGGCGCCTACCAGTGCACGGTAGCCGTCGCGCAGGTTGAGGTCGTCGCCACCGAACACCTCCAGGGTGTCCTTGGGGTCACGCACCAGCAGGCTGCCCAGCATGCAGCCGATGTTGGCCTCGCTGGCCTGGCCGGTACGGGCAATGCGGTCGACCAGCACCGCAGCCTGGAACACCCCGCCCAGCGCTACCAGTTGCTCCTGCAGGTTGGTCATGAGCGCGGGCTCCAGGGCTCTGCGGTTTCGATGACGCCGCCACCCAGGCACACCTCGCCGTCGTAGAACACCACCGACTGGCCAGGGGTAACGGCCCGTTGCGGCTCGTCGAATACGGCGCGGTAGCCACTGGCGGTGCGCTCCAGCGTGCAGGGCTGGTCGCTCTGGCGGTAACGCACCTTGGCGGTGAGGTTGCGTGGGCCGCTGAGGTCAACCGGGTTGACCCAGAAAATCTCCGAGGCGAGCAGGGCACGGGAGAACAGCCAGGGGTGTTCGTTGCCTTGGCCGACCACCAGCACGTTGCGCTCCAGGTCCTTGTGCAGCACGTACCACGGCTCGTCACCGGCGTCTTTCAGACCGCCGATACCCAGGCCCTGGCGCTGGCCGATGGTGTGGTACATCAGGCCGTGGTGGCGGCCAATCACTTCACCGTCCGTGGTTTCGATGTCGCCTGGCTGCGCCGGCAGGTACTGCTTGAGGAAGTCACTGAAGCGGCGCTCGCCAATGAAGCAGATGCCCGTGGAGTCTTTCTTCTTGGCGGTGGCCAGGCCATGTTTCTCGGCAATGGCACGCACCTCGGGCTTTTCCAGCTCACCCACCGGGAACAGGGTGCGGGCGATTTCCTTGCCGCCCACGGCATGCAGGAAGTAGCTCTGGTCCTTGTTCGGGTCCAGGCCCTTGAGCAGCTCGGTGACAGCGCCGGTGTCGCGGCGGCGTACGTAGTGGCCGGTGGCGATCAGGTCGGCACCCAGCGACAGGGCGTAATCGAGGAACGCCTTGAACTTGATTTCGCGGTTGCAGAGGATGTCGGGGTTGGGCGTGCGGCCCGCCTTGTACTCTTCCAGGAAGTGCTCGAACACATGGTCCCAGTACTCGGCGGCGAAGTTGGCCGTGTGCAGCTTTATGCCAATGCGGTCGCACACGGCCTGGGCGTCTGCCAGGTCTTCGCGGGCGGTGCAGTATTCGGTGCCGTCGTCCTCTTCCCAGTTTTTCATGAACAGCCCTTCCACCTGGTAGCCCTGCTCGATGAGCAGAAGGGCGGAGACGGAAGAGTCCACGCCGCCGGACATGCCGACGATGACGCGGGTCTTGGCGGGGTCTTTAAGTACTGGGCTGGTCATGGTTACCGGTGTGTATCAAGGGGGAAAAACGCCGATTCTATCAAACCCGCAGCGGCGCGTCAGTCGCGCAGCAGGGCAAGGCTGTGCAAGGGGCCGGCCAGGTAGTCGTCAAGGCAGCGCGGTACCAGTTCGCTGCGCCAGCGCGCCGGGTCGGCCAGCAGCTCGGCGCGGGTCAGCCACAGTGCACGGGTAATGTCGCTGTCCAGGGCCAGGTCGGCATGATGTCGCACGGGGCGTGCGGCAAAGCAGATGCGCTGGTAGGTCACACCGTTGCTGGGTGCGGTGTACAGGTAGATACCCACCAGGCCGGTTAACTCGACCTCCCAGGCGGTTTCTTCCAGGGTTTCGCGCAAGGCGGCCTGGGCCAAGCTTTCATCAGGTTCCAGGTGGCCAGCAGGTTGGTTGAATACGGCTTTACCAGCCTTGAACTCCTCGACAAAGAGAAATTTGCCGTCTTGCTCAATGACGGTGGCGACGGTGATATGGGGTTGCCAGGACACGATCAATACTCCTTAGGAGCTGCAAGCTGCAAGCTGCAAGCTGCAAGCCAAGGCGTGCGCGGACTGCTTTTACTTGTAGCTTGCAGCTTCAAGCTTGCAGCTTAAAAAAAACCCCGGTGCGTGGCCGGGGTTTTTGCTGTTACTTCAAGCCAAGCTTACAGGGCTGCAATAGCGCTGTTCAGGGTCTGGCTCGGGCGCATCACCTTGGCGGTCAGTTCGGCATCCGGGGCGTAGTAGCCACCGATGTCGACTGGCTTGCCTTGGACCGCATTCAGTTCGGCAACGATGGCCTCTTCGTTATCACCCAGGGCCTTGGCCAGTGGCGCGAAGCGAGCCTGCAAGGCGGCGTCGTCGTTCTGTGCGGCCAGTGCCTGGGCCCAGTACAGGGTCAGGTAGAAGTGGCTGCCACGGTTGTCGATACCGCCGACCTTGCGCGAAGGCGACTTGTTGGTGTCGAGGAACTTGCCAGTGGCCTGGTCCAGGGTGCTGGCCAGCACTTTTGCACGTGGGTTGTCGTAGGTGTTGCCCAGGTGCTCCAGCGATGCGGCCAGGGCCAGGAATTCACCCAGCGAGTCCCAGCGCAGGAAGTTCTCTTCCACCAGTTGCTGTACGTGCTTGGGTGCCGAGCCGCCAGCGCCGGTTTCGAACAGGCCACCGCCGCTCATCAGCGGGACAATGGACAGCATCTTGGCGCTGGTGCCCAGTTCCATGATCGGGAACAGGTCGGTGAGGTAGTCGCGCAGCACGTTGCCGGTCACCGAGATGGTGTCCTTGCCTTCGCGGATGCGGGCCAGGGAGAACTTGATGGCCTCTACCGGGGCCAGGATGCGGATGTCCAGGCCGGACGTGTCGTGGTCTTTCAGGTACTTCTGCACCTTCTCGATCATGACGCCGTCGTGGGCGCGGGCCGGGTCCAGCCAGAACACCGCAGGGGTGTTGCTGAGGCGGGCACGGTTGACGGCCAGCTTGACCCAGTCCTGGATCGGCGCGTCTTTCACCTGGCACATACGGAAGATGTCACCGGCTTCGACGTTCTGCTCCAGCACCACGGTGCCCTTGCTGTCGACCACCCGTACCACGCCGTCGGCCTGGATCTGGAAGGTCTTGTCGTGGGAGCCGTACTCTTCGGCTTTCTGCGCCATCAGGCCAACGTTCGGTACGCTGCCCATGGTGGTCGGGTCGAAGGCGCCGTTGGCCTTGCAGTCTTCGATGGTGGCCTGGTAGATGCCGGCGTAGCAGCGGTCCGGGATGATGGCCTTGGCGTCCTGCAGCTCACCTGCGGTGTTCCACATCTTGCCCGAGTCACGGATCATGGCCGGCATCGAGGCGTCGACGATCACGTCGCTTGGCACGTGCAGGTTGGTGATGCCCTTGTCGGAGTTGACCATGGCCAGGGCCGGCCGCTGGGCATACAGGGCCTGGATGTCGGCTTCGATCTCGGCCTGCTTGTCGGCTGGCAGGTCCTTGATGCGGGCGTACAGGTCGCCGATGCCGTTGTTGGCGTTGAAGCCGACTTCGGCCAGCGCTGCGGCATGCTTGGCCAGCACATCGTTGTAGAACTCTTCGACGATCACGCCGAACATGATCGGGTCGGACACCTTCATCATGGTGGCTTTCAGGTGCACCGACAGCAGCACGCCAGACGCCTTGGCATCGGCGATCTGCTCGGCGATGAAGGCTTTCAGGGCCTTGCGGCTCATGGTGGCGCAGTCGATGACTTCAGCTGCCTTGACGGCGGTTTTGTCTTTCAGGACGGTGGTGGTGCCATCCTTGCCGACCAGTTCGATGCGCAGGCTGTCGTCAGCTTCGATCAGGGCGGCCTTTTCGCTGCCGTAGAAGTCGCCTTGGGTCATGTGGGCCACATGCGACTTGGAGTCGGCGGCCCAGGCGCCCATCTTGTGCGGGTGCTTGCGTGCGTAGTTCTTGACCGACAGCGGGGCGCGGCGGTCGGAGTTGCCTTCGCGCAGTACCGGGTTTACCGCCGAACCCTTGATGCGGTCGTAACGGGCGCGGGATTCTTTCTCTTGCGCGGTGGCCGGCTCGTCAGCGTAGTCAGGGATGTTGTAGCCCTTGGTTTGCAGTTCCTTGATCGCGGCCTTGAGCTGCGGTACCGAGGCGCTGATGTTAGGCAGCTTGATGATGTTGGCTTCAGGGGTGGTAGCCAGTTGGCCCAGTTCCGCCAGGTGATCGCCTACTTGCTTCTCTGCGCCCAGTTGCTCCGGGAAGGCGGCGAGGATGCGACCGGCCAGGGAGATATCGCGGGTTTCGACGGCGATGTCAGCGCAAGCGGTGAAGGCTTCGATGATCGGCAGCAGCGAGTAGGTGGCGAGGGCGGGGGCTTCGTCGGTGAAGGTATAGATGATCTTGGAACGGGTGGGCATGCGGGTTAACTCTCTGTGTGCTGAGCGTGCTCGAGTCTCGTGCTGCGCAGGGTAGGCGCATCGCCCTGGCAGCGCCATGAGCGGAAAGTCGAGAGGCTGCGAGCGGTGATGGTGGATGCATCAGTCGAGCGTCAAGTGCCGAGCTGCGGTAACAACCCGGGCTTCGTGGCCTTCGATGGCCAAGGGCGGTCCGCATTTTTCCAAGGGATCGCCCCGATGACCCTACGGTCGCGGGGCAGTATATCAAACCAATCGGACTAATCAGCAAGGCCAGGTGATATCAGCCCATTTATAAGACGAAAGACGTAGCGGCAATGTGGCCGGTTGTCGCAGCTACCGGGCGCCGGCCGAGGCTCGGCATTTTGTAACTTGCTGCTTCTAACTTGCAGGGTGTGAAAGCTGGATTAGGCTGTGTGGATCGCATGATGTCCAACCCACACCCGACCGCGGAGTAGTGCAAGCATGGGATACCAGAAAATCAAGGTGCCAGCCGATGGCGCCAAGATCACCGTCAATGCCGACCATTCGCTCAATGTGCCTGACAACCCCATCATCCCCTACATCGAAGGGGACGGCATCGGCATCGATGTCTCGCCGGTCATGATCAAGGTGGTCGACGCTGCGGTGCACAAGGCCTACGGCGGCAAGCGCAAGATCGCCTGGATGGAGGTGTACGCCGGGGAGAAGGCCACCCAGGTCTATGACCAGGACACCTGGCTGCCTCAGGAAACCCTGGATGCTGTGCGCGACTACGTGGTGTCCATCAAGGGGCCGCTGACCACGCCGGTGGGGGGTGGCATCCGTTCGCTGAACGTGGCGCTGCGCCAGCAGCTTGACCTGTACGTCTGCCTGCGCCCGGTATTGTGGTTCCAGGGGGTGCCCAGCCCGGTCAAGAAGCCGGGTGACGTGGACATGGTGATCTTCCGCGAGAACTCCGAGGACATCTATGCCGGCATCGAATGGAAGGCGGGCTCCCCTGAAGCCGACAAGGTGATCAAGTTCCTGAAAGAAGAGATGGGGGTCACCAAGATCCGCTTCGACCAGGACTGCGGCATCGGCATCAAGCCGGTGTCGCGCGAGGGCACTAAGCGCCTGGTGCGCAAGGCCTTGCAATACGTGGTGGACAACGACCGCGAATCGCTGACGTTGGTGCACAAGGGCAACATCATGAAGTTCACCGAGGGCGCCTTCAAAGACTGGGGCTACGAGGTGGCGCGTGACGAGTTCGGCGCCGAATTGCTCGATGGCGGCCCGTGGATGCGCTTCAAGAACCCGAAGTCCGGCCGCGAGGTCATCGTCAAGGACGCCATCGCCGATGCCATGCTGCAGCAGATCCTGCTGCGCCCGGCCGAATACGATGTGATCGCCACCCTCAACCTCAACGGTGACTACCTGTCCGATGCGCTGGCCGCCGAGGTCGGGGGTATCGGCATCGCGCCGGGCGCCAACCTGTCCGATACGGTCGCCATGTTCGAGGCCACCCACGGCACGGCGCCCAAATATGCGGGGCAGGACAAGGTCAACCCGGGGTCGGTGATTCTGTCTGCAGAAATGATGCTCAGGCACATGGGCTGGACCGAAGCAGCCGACCTGATCATCAAGGGCACCAATGGGGCCATCGCCGCCAAGACGGTGACCTATGATTTCGAAAGGCTGATGGACGGTGCCACCCTGGTGGGCAGCTCAGGCTTTGGCGAGGCAATGATCAAGCACATGTAACCGCACGGCAAGCCGGCCGCTGCCTTGCAGGCAAGCGGCCGGTCACTGGCCAAACAAGGGCGCCCAGCCCTGTCAGGCGTCGGCGGTGTTGCTGGCTGCAGCCGTGCTAGCCTGGGCCTGGGTGACAGCGCTCGTGATGTTCACCGCATGCAGCCCCTTGGGTCCCTGGATGATATCGAACGTCACGGCCTGCCCGGCCTTCAGGGTTTTGTATCCGTCCATCTGGATGGCTGAAAAGTGGGCGAAAAGGTCTTCATCCTTGCCATCTTCAAGGACGAACCCATAGCCCTTGGCATTGTTGAACCACTTGACTTTGCCGCTTGCCATCCCTATGTCCCTCTGCAAAGGACTCCATCACTGGAGTATCATCCACGTCATCCGCATACGAACCTGCGAAAAAATCGGGTTGACTGCGCGGATCTTTATTGACCACGGTGGGTTCTTATTGGTTGTAACACCGTTTTGCCGATAGTCAAGGTCATGCGGCGGCTGCACCAACGGCCTGCTGCAGGGTCAACCCATAACCTTATCCTGTCGATGTGATGAAATTCTTTCCATGCATGCACACAGCCAGATTCGACTAACATTCAATCAGGATCGCCCTCAATCCAACGAGGACGATGGCGCTGGTCTGGCGGTTCAGGAAGCCAAGCCGATCCTGCAGGCCCCACCGATGTACAAGGTGGTTTTATTCAACGATGACTACACGCCGATGGATTTCGTCGTCGAAGTGCTCGAAACGTTCTTTAATCTGAACCGCGAGCTGGCGACCAAGATCATGCTGACCGTCCATACCGAGGGGCGGGCAGTGTGCGGATTGTTTACCCGCGACATCGCCGAAACAAAGGCCATGCAGGTCAACCAATACGCCAGGGAAAGCCAGCATCCGCTACTCTGTGAAATCGAGAAGGACGGTTAATCGCCGACCACTTGGGTATGAGGTGAAGCTATGTTAAACCGCGAGCTCGAAGTCACCCTCAATCTTGCCTTCAAGGAGGCCCGTTCGAAGCGTCATGAGTTCATGACCGTCGAACATCTGCTGCTGGCACTCCTTGACAATGAGGCTGCCGCGACCGTTCTGCGCGCCTGTGGCGCCAATCTCGACAAGCTCAAGCACGACCTGCAAGAGTTCATCGATTCAACCACGCCGCTGATCCCGGTCAGCGACGAAGACCGTGAAACCCAGCCAACCCTGGGCTTCCAGCGCGTGCTGCAGCGTGCCGTGTTCCACGTGCAAAGCTCCGGCAAGCGCGAAGTCACCGGTGCCAACGTGCTGGTGGCCATTTTCAGCGAACAGGAAAGCCAGGCCGTGTTCCTGCTCAAGCAGCAGAGCGTGGCCCGTATCGACGTGGTCAACTTCATCGCCCATGGCATCTCCAAGGTGCCTGGCCACGGCCCGCATTCCGAAAGCGACCAGGAAATGCAGGACGAGGACGGCGGCGAAACCACATCCTCCAGCAACCCGCTGGATGCCTACGCCAGCAACCTGAACGAGCTGGCCCGTGCCGGGCGCATCGACCCGCTGGTGGGCCGCGAACAGGAAGTGGAGCGCGTGGCGCAGATTCTGGCGCGTCGCCGCAAGAACAACCCGCTGCTGGTGGGTGAGGCGGGGGTGGGCAAAACCGCCATCGCCGAAGGCCTGGCCAAGCGTATCGTTGATGGCCAGGTGCCCGACCTGCTGGCCCAAAGCGTGGTCTACTCCCTGGACCTCGGCGCGTTGCTGGCCGGTACCAAGTACCGCGGCGACTTCGAGAAGCGCTTCAAGGCGCTGCTTGGCGAATTGCGCAAACGCCCGCAGGCCATCCTGTTCATCGACGAGATTCACACCATCATCGGTGCCGGTGCGGCGTCGGGCGGGGTGATGGATGCCTCCAACCTGCTCAAGCCGCTGCTGTCGTCGGGTGAAATCCGTTGCATCGGCTCTACCACGTTCCAGGAATTCCGCGGCATCTTCGAGAAAGACCGGGCCTTGGCCCGCCGCTTCCAGAAGGTGGATGTAAGCGAGCCGTCGGTGGAAGACACCGTGGGCATCCTGCGTGGCCTGAAAGGCCGCTTCGAGAGCCACCACAACATCGAGTACAGCGATGAGGCGCTGCGTGCCGCTGCGGAACTCGCTTCGCGGTACATCAACGATCGCCACATGCCTGACAAGGCCATTGACGTGATCGACGAAGCGGGTGCTTACCAGCGCCTGCAGCCAGAAGCCAACCGTGTGAAGCGTATCGATGTGCCGCAGGTTGAAGACATCGTCGCCAAGATCGCGCGCATTCCGCCAAAGCATGTCACCAGCTCCGACAAGGAACTGCTGCGTAACCTGGAGCGTGACCTGAAGCTGACGGTGTTCGGCCAGGATGCTGCCATCGACTCGTTGGCTACCGCGATCAAGCTGTCTCGCGCCGGGCTCAAATCGCCCGACAAACCTGTCGGTTCGTTCCTGTTCGCCGGCCCTACCGGCGTGGGCAAGACCGAGGCGGCACGGCAGTTGGCCAAGGCCCTGGGTGTGGAGCTTGTACGCTTCGACATGTCGGAATACATGGAGCGCCACACCGTGTCCCGCCTGATCGGTGCGCCACCCGGGTATGTGGGCTTCGACCAAGGCGGTCTGCTGACCGAAGCCATCACCAAGCAACCTCACTGCGTGTTGCTGCTCGACGAAATCGAGAAGGCCCACCCGGAAGTCTTCAACCTGCTGTTGCAGGTGATGGACCACGGTACCCTCACCGACAACAACGGGCGCAAGGCGGACTTCCGTAACGTGATCCTGATCATGACCACCAACGCCGGGGCAGAAACGGCAGCGCGGGCCTCGATCGGCTTCACTCACCAGGACCATGCGTCCGATGCCATGGAAGTCATCCGCAAAAGCTTTACGCCGGAGTTCAGAAACCGCCTGGATACCATCATCCAGTTTGGCCGCCTGAGCACCGAGACCATCAAGAGCATCGTCGACAAGTTCCTTATCGAGCTGCAGGCGCAGCTGGAGGACAAGCGCGTGCTGTTGGAAGTCAGCGATGCCGCGCGCGGCTGGCTGGCGGTATCGGGCTACGACGTGCAGATGGGCGCACGGCCGATGGCGCGGTTGATCCAGGACAAGATCAAGCGGCCGCTGGCCGAGGAGATCCTGTTCGGGGAGCTGGCCGAGCATGGCGGTGTGGTGCATGTCGACTTGCGCGACGGCGAGCTGGTGTTCGACTTCGAGACCACCGCCGAGGTGGCGTAAGGGTGTTGGGGCCGCCTTGCGGCCCCTCTGTCGCCCACAAAAAAGCCCGGCACATGGCCGGGCTTTTTCATGGCTGGAGCTTAGCGCGCACGGTAGGTGATGCGGCCCTTGCTCAGGTCGTATGGCGTCAGCTCGACGCGAACCTTGTCGCCAGTGAGAATACGGATGTAGTTTTTGCGCATCTTTCCGGAGATGTGCGCGGTTACGACGTGCCCGTTTTCCAACTCCACGCGGAACATGGTGTTGGGCAGGGTGTCGACGACAGTACCTTCCATTTCGAAGCTGTCTTCTTTCGACATGCAGTTGAGCCCTCGGATCCAGTGTTGGCCCGACGCATAACCGCACCGGGCAAAAAAGTGGCGTGGATTATGCCGGAAAACTGTGTTTCAAGCCAATGCTTTCAATTGAGGGTGACCCAGCGCTGGTTTATCAGCAATTCGATGGGCCGGTACTGCGTCTTGTAGTTCATCTTCTTGCAGTTCTTGATCCAGTAACCCAGGTAAACCGCCTCCAGGCCCTGGCGCAACGCCTCGCCGATCTGCCACAAAATGGCGAAGCGGCCCAGGCTGCGTCGCTCTTCGTCGGGCTCGTAAAAGGTGTAGACGGCAGACAGGCCGTTGGGCAGCAGGTCGCACACTGCTACCGCCAGCAGGCGCCCGCCGGCACGGAACTCGTAGAACCAGCAAAACGGCAGGTCACGTACCAGAAAGGTGGAAAACTGGTCACGGCTGGGTGGGTACATGTCGCCGTCGGCATGCCGGGCCTCGATGTAGCGCCGGTACAGCTCGAAATATTCTTCTTTGAAGGCGGGGCGTGCTGCGGTCACCGTCATGTCGGTGTTGCGCTTGAGAATGCGCCGCTGCTGGCGGCTGGGGGCGAAGCGTGCAGCCGGGATGCGTGCCGGCACGCAGGCATTGCAGTTCTGGCAATGGGGGCGATACAGGTGATCGCCGCTGCGACGGAAGCCCATTTCCGACAGATCGGCGTACACGTGCACGTCCATCGGCTGGCTGGGGTCCAGAAACAGGGTGGTGGCCTGCTCGTCTGGCAGGTAGCTGCAGGAGTGGGGTTGAGTGGCATAAAACTTCAACCGCGCCAGCTCTGTCATGATCAACCCCCTCGGTAAGACGTTGCCTTAAGTGTAAGCCAGCTGTAGAAACTCGCCTAGGCGACCCAGCTGGCACTGTTGGGTTGGTCCAGATGGCGGTCGAGGTAGCGGGCGAACTCGGCGCGGCTGATGGCGTGCGCGCCCAGGCTGTGCAGGTGGTTGGTGGGCATCTGGCAGTCGACCAGCACGAAGCCGGCCTCGCGCAAGTGGTTCACCAGGGTTACAAAGCCTACCTTGGAGGCGTTGTCGGCGTGGCTGAACATCGACTCCCCGAAAAACAGCTGGCCCATGGCCAGGCCATACAGGCCGCCCACCAGCTCGCCATCCTGGCGTACCTCCACCGAGTGAGCGATGCCGCGGCGATGCAGCTCGCAATACGCAGCGCACATGCTGTCAGTGATCCAGGTGCCGTCGGCGTAGCTGCGCGGCGCGGCGCAGGCCGCGATCACGCCGGCAAAGTCCGTGTCGAAGCTGACCTGGTAGCGGCCCTGGCGCATCAGCTTGGCCAAGGAGCGCGAGACATGTAGCTGGCCGGGCAGCAGCACCGTGCGTGGGTCGGGCGACCACCACATGATCGGCTGGCCGCCCTGGTACCACGGAAAGCAGCCATGCCGATACGCCTGCACCAGGCGCTCGGGGCTCAGGTCGCCGCCGGCGGCCAGCAGGCCGTTGGGTTCTTGCAGGGCCTTTTCCAGTGGCGGGAAGGTGAGGGCGTCGCGGGTGAGCCAGGTCAGCATGGTCTGCCTAACGGTGGGGGAGGGGAGAGGGGCAGCATGGCGCGGGTACTTGCCAGGGTCAATGCCGACGGTGCTGATGTGCGGCGGCGCCTCACAACCGAATAGGCAAATTCCCACGCATTCATGAAAGCGTCGGCACCATCTGCCACATTTGCTGTCACACCTGTGCAAAAACACAGCATAAGCCTTTGTCACAGAAGGCAATGCGTGCTCAAATTGCAGCTATTGGAAAGTCGCCCCCGGTCAGACCCCTTATGGCTAAGCGCCATGGCGGCTGGCGGGCAGTAATGTTAAAAGTAGTGATCCGTTGGCCCAGGCCTGGCCGGTCACTACTGGACGCGCACCACGCGCAGGAATAGACGCGTTTTGAAGAAATCCACCGCAACCCCAGCTCCCTTGCCTGTGCCCCTGTGGCGGCAGCAGCTGCACTATCGCCTGAAGGAAGGCGCGTTGATCGCTGTCGGCGCCCTGTGCCTGTACCTGTGGATGGCGCTGCTCACCTACGACACCTCGGACCCGGCCTTCAGCCACACGGCCACGGTCGACCAGGTGCAGAATGCCGCCGGGCGTGCCGGGGCGTACTTCGCCGACATCCTGTTCATGGTGCTCGGCTATTTCGCCTACATCTTCCCGCTGCTGCTGGCGCTCAAGACCTGGCAGATCTTCCGTCAGCGTCACCAGCCCTGGGACTGGAGCGGCTGGCTGTTCTCCTGGCGGCTGATCGGCCTGGTGTTCCTGGTGCTGTCGGGCGCGGCCCTGGCGCACATTCATTTCCACCCCCCGGCCAGCATGCCGTTCTCGGCTGGCGGGGCGTTGGGCGAAAGCCTCGGCGAGCTGGCCCGCAACTTCTTGAACGTGCAGGGCAGCACCCTGATGTTCATCGCCCTGTTCCTGTTCGGCCTGACCGTATTCACAGACCTGTCGTGGTTCAAGGTGATGGACCTTACCGGCAAGATCACCCTCGACCTGCTGGAACTGGTGCAAGGCGCCGCGTCGCGCTGGTGGGAGGCGCGCAACGAGCGCAAGCGCCTGGAGGCGCAGCTGCGCGACGATGAACCGGTTGTGCCTGCGGCCAAGGCCGCGCCCGTTACGCCTGAAAAACGCGAACCGGCCAAAACACCGCTGCGCGAGCGCCTGTTCAAGCGCGAAGAACCCCCTGCCCAGGCGGCAGAGCCGCGTGAGCCTACCCTGGGGCGTGAACCTGTATTGGCCCGCGAACCGGTGGTGGAGCGCGAGCCCGTGGTACCGCGGCCGCAGGCAGCCATGCCAACGATCGTGCCGCCTTCCGCCGCCAAGGCGCCCGAGCCCAGCAAGCGGGTGATGAAAGAGAAGCAGGCGCCACTGTTCATCGACAGCGCCGTGGAGGGCACCTTGCCGTCCATTTCCATCCTGGACCCGGCCGAACAGAAAAAGATCGAGTATTCGCCTGAATCGTTGGCGGGCGTAGGTCAGTTGCTGGAGATCAAACTCAAGGAGTTCGGCGTCGAAGTGACGGTGGATTCCATCCATCCGGGCCCCGTGATCACCCGCTATGAAATCCAGCCTGCGGCCGGTGTGAAGGTCAGCCGTATCGCCAACCTCGCCAAGGACCTGGCGCGCTCGCTGGCCGTGACCAGCGTGCGCGTGGTGGAAGTGATCCCGGGCAAGACCACCGTCGGTATCGAGATCCCCAACGAAAACCGGCAGATGGTGCGCTTCTCCGAGGTGCTGGCCACGCCGCAGTACGATGACCAGAAGTCCCCGGTGACGCTGGCGCTGGGCCATGACATCGGTGGCAAACCGGTGATCACCGACCTCGCCAAGATGCCCCACCTGCTGGTGGCCGGTACCACCGGCTCCGGTAAGTCGGTGGGTGTGAACGCCATGATTCTGTCGATCCTGTTCAAGTCCAGCCCGGAAGACGCGCGGCTGATCATGATCGACCCGAAAATGCTTGAGCTGTCCATTTACGAAGGCATCCCGCACCTGCTGTGCCCGGTGGTCACCGACATGAAGGACGCCGCCAATGCGCTGCGCTGGAGCGTGGCCGAAATGGAACGCCGCTACAAGCTGATGGCGGCCATGGGCGTGCGTAACCTGGCGGGCTTCAACCGCAAGGTGAAGGACGCCCAGGAAGCGGGTGAAATCATTCACGACCCGCTGTACCGTCGCGAAAGCATGGACGACGAGCCGCCAGCACTGAAAACCCTGCCCACCATCGTGGTGGTGGTGGACGAGTTTGCCGACATGATGATGATCGTCGGCAAGAAGGTCGAAGAGCTGATCGCCCGGATCGCGCAAAAGGCACGTGCGGCGGGTATCCACCTGATTCTCGCTACCCAGCGCCCGTCGGTGGACGTGATCACCGGCCTGATCAAGGCCAACATCCCGACCCGCATGGCCTTCCAGGTATCGAGCAAGATCGACTCGCGTACCATCATCGACCAGGGCGGTGCCGAGCAGTTGCTGGGCCATGGTGACATGCTGTACATGCCGCCCGGTACCAGCCTGCCTATCCGCGTACACGGCGCGTTCGTGTCCGACGATGAAGTGCACCGCGTGGTGGAAGCGTGGAAGCAGCGCGGCGCCCCGGACTACAACGACGACATCCTCAACGGTGTCGAGGAAGCCGGCAGCGGCTTCGAAGGTGGCGGCGGCGGTGGTGATGGCGACGACTCCGAAAGCGACGCCTTGTACGATGAAGCCGTACAGTTCGTGCTCGAGAGCCGCCGTGCGTCCATCTCGGCCGTGCAGCGCAAGCTCAAGATCGGCTACAACCGCGCTGCCCGCATGATCGAAGCCATGGAGATGGCCGGTGTGGTCACCCCCATGAACAGCAACGGCTCGCGCGAAGTGATTGCCCCAGGCGGCCCGCGCGACTGATGATCACCCTGCCGGTCGCCAACCATGGCGCCCGGCATTATTAATGCTCAATGAGGATTCCCATGCGCGCAATTCGCATGCTGTTGGTTTCTGCCCTTGCCCTGGGCCCTGTTGCAGCCTTTGCCGGCGAGCAAGACGTACAACGCCTGACCCAGTTGCTGGAGAAGTCGCAAACTATCGAGGCCAATTTCTCCCAGCTGACCCTGGATGCCGGTGGCACCAGCCTGCAGGAAACGTCTGGCAAGATGACCGTGAAACGGCCAGGCCTGTTCTACTGGCACACCGATGCGCCCCAGGAGCAGGTGGTGGTGTCCGACGGCATCAACGTCACCCTGTGGGACCCTGACCTGGAACAGGCCACCATCAAGAAGCTCGACGTGCGCCTGAACCAGACCCCGGCGCTGTTGTTGTCCGGTGACGTCTCGAAGATCAGCCAGAGCTTCGACATTACGTCGAAGCAGCAGGGCGACGTGATGGACTTCACCCTCAAGCCCAAAACCAAGGACACCTTGTTCGATTCGCTGCGCGTTTCGTTCCGCAAGGGCCTGATCAACGACATGCAGCTGATCGACAGTGTCGGCCAGCGCACCAACATCCTGTTCAACGGCGTCAAGGCCAACCAGGCAGTGGCCGATAGCCGCTTCAAGTTCGACATCCCCAAAGGCGCGGATGTGATCAAGGAGTAACCAGAGCCCGTCATGGACCTGTTTCGAAGCGAACCTGTCGCCCAGCCCCTCGCGGCGCGGCTGCGCCCGTCCAACCTGGACGAGTACGTGGGCCAGGAGCACCTGCTGGCCCGCGGCAAGCCGCTGCGTGAGGCGCTGGAGCAGGGCGCATTGCATTCGATGATTTTCTGGGGGCCGCCTGGGGTGGGCAAGACCACCCTGGCGCGGCTGTTGGCCCAGTTCTGCGATGCGCATTTCGAAACCGTGTCGGCGGTACTGGCCGGGGTGAAGGAGATCCGCCAAGCGGTGGAGGTGGCCAAGCAGCAGGCCGGGCAATACGGCCGGCGCACCATCCTGTTCGTCGATGAAGTTCACCGCTTCAACAAGTCGCAGCAGGACGCCTTTCTGCCGTTTGTGGAAGACGGCACCCTGCTGTTCATCGGCGCGACCACCGAAAACCCATCGTTTGAACTCAACAACGCCTTGCTTTCACGGGCACGGGTGTACGTGCTCAAGAGCCTGGACGAAGCGGCCCTGCGTAAGCTGGTGAACCGTGCACTGACCGAAGAACGTGGCCTGGGCAAGCGCCACCTGCACGTTGGCGATGAGGCGTTCAAGATGCTGATGGCCGCCGCCGACGGCGATGGCCGGCGCATGCTCAACTTTCTGGAAAACGCCGCCGACCTGGCCGAGGACGGCAGCGAAATCAATGTAGAACTGCTGCAGAGCCTGCTGGGCGACAGCCGCCGCCGGTTCGACAAGGGTGGCGAAGCGTTCTACGACCAGATTTCGGCGCTGCACAAGTCGGTGCGTGGCTCTGATCCGAATGCGGCCCTGTACTGGTTCGCGCGCATGCTCGATGGTGGCTGCGACCCGCTGTATATCGCCCGTCGTGTGGTGCGCATGGCCAGCGAAGACATCGGCAACGCCGACCCCCGTGCGCTCAGCCTGTGCCTGGCGGCCTGGGATGTGCAGGAGCGCCTGGGTAGCCCGGAAGGCGAGCTCGCCGTGGCCCAAGCCATCACCTACATCGCGTGCGCCCCCAAGAGCAATGCCGTTTACGTAGGCTTCAAGACGGCCCTGCGCGAAGCCGCCGAGCATGGCTCGCTGGAAGTGCCGCTGCACCTGCGCAACGCCCCGACCAAGCTAATGAAGCAGTTGGGCTACGGCGACGAGTACCGTTACGCCCACGACGAGCCAGATGCCTACGCAGCAGGTGAAGACTACTTCCCCGATGCACTTGAGCCGCGCCCCTATTACCAGCCTGTACCTCGCGGCCTTGAATTGAAGATCGGCGAAAAGCTGCGGCACCTGGCCGACCTAGACCGCAACAGCCCCCGCCAGCGGAGAAAACCATGATTGCGTTGATCGCTGCGGTGACGGCGGGTGGCATCGCCGGCACCCTGCTACGCTTTGCCACCGGCAATTGGGTGGTCGCCCACTGGCCACGGCACTTCTATCTGGGTACGCTGGCCGTGAACCTGGTCGGCTGCCTGCTCATCGGTCTTTTGTACGGGCTGTTCTTGCACAAACCCATGGTGCCGGTGGAGCTGCGTGCCGGCCTGATCGTGGGTTTTCTGGGCGGCCTGACCACCTTTTCTTCCTTTTCGCTGGATACCGTGCGCTTGCTGGAAAGCGGGCAGGTACCCCTGGCATTGGGCTATACCGGTATCAGTGTGGTGGGCGGCCTGCTCGCGACCTGGGCCGGGTTGTGCCTTACCCGTTTCTGAACCAACACCTACCTATAACGAGAGAACGATATGCTCGATTCCAAACTGTTACGCGGCCAACTTCAGGAAGTGGCAGAACGCCTGGCCTCCCGTGGCTTCAGCCTGGATGTCGCGCGCATCGAATCACTGGAAGAGCGCCGCAAGGCGGTGCAGACCCGCACTGAACAGCTGCAGGCCGAGCGTAACGCCCGCTCCAAGTCCATCGGCCAGGCCAAGGCCAAGGGCGAGGACATTGCACCGCTGATGGCCGACGTCGAGCGCATGGCCAACGAGCTGGCTGCTGGCAAGGCCGAGCTGGACGGTATTCAGGCTGAGCTGGACGGCATTCTGTTGACCCTCCCCAACCTGCCGGACGCCAGCGTACCGGTGGGCGCCAGCGAAGACGACAACGTCGAAGTGCGCCGCTGGGGCACGCCGACAGCCTTCGATTTCGTGATCAAGGACCACGTTGCCCTGGGTGAAGTGAGCGGCGGCCTGGACTTCGAGGCGGCTGCCAAGCTGTCCGGCGCCCGCTTTGCCGTGCTGCGTGGCCCCATCGCCCGCCTGCACCGTGCGCTGGCGCAGTTCATGATCAACCTGCACACCGGTGAACATGGCTACGAAGAGCACTACACCCCTTACCTGGTTCAGGCCCCGGCGTTGCAGGGCACCGGCCAGTTGCCGAAGTTCGAGGAAGACCTGTTCAAGATCACCCGTGAGGGTGAGGCTGATTTCTATCTGATCCCGACCGCTGAAGTGTCGCTGACCAACCTGGTGGCCGGGGAAATTCTCGATGCCAAGCAACTGCCGCTCAAGCTGGTCGCACACACGCCGTGTTTCCGCAGTGAGGCCGGTGCGTCTGGCCGCGACACCCGCGGCATGATCCGTCAGCACCAGTTCGACAAAGTCGAGATGGTGCAGGTGGTAGAGCCGGCCAAGTCGATGGAAGCCCTGGAAGGCCTCACCGCCAACGCCGAACGTGTGCTGCAGTTGCTGGAACTGCCTTACCGCGTACTGGCCCTGTGCACAGGCGACATGGGCTTTGGCGCAGTGAAAACCTACGACCTGGAAGTGTGGGTGCCCAGCCAGGACAAGTACCGTGAAATCAGCTCGTGCTCCAACTGTGGCGACTTCCAGGCGCGCCGCATGCAGGCGCGCTGGCGCAACCCGGAAACCGGCAAGCCTGAGCTGGTGCACACCCTCAACGGGTCCGGCCTGGCTGTTGGCCGCACCTTGGTGGCTGTGCTGGAAAACTACCAGCAGGCCGATGGTTCGATCCGCGTACCGGATGTGCTGAAGCCGTACATGGGCGGCGTCGAGGTCATTCGCTAAATGGATTACCTGCCGCTGTTTCACAAGCTGCAGGGCGCCCTGGTGCTGGTCGTCGGCGGTGGCGAAATTGCCTTGCGCAAGGCGCGGCTGCTGGCCGATGCCGGCGCCGCGCTGCGCGTAGTCGCACCGGAGGTGGATGGCCAGCTGGCCGCCATGGCCCGGGAAGGCGGCGGTGAAGTGCGGGTGCGTGGTTACCAGGCAGCCGACCTTGCCGAATGCCGCCTGGTGATCGCTGCCACCGACGACCCTGGCCTCAATGCCCAGGTGTCGGCGGATGCGCAGGCATTGAGCCTGCCGGTGAACGTGGTGGACGCGCCGGCCTTGTGCACGGTGATTTTCCCCGCCATCGTCGACCGCTCGCCATTGGTGATCGCCGTGTCCAGCGGTGGCGATGCGCCGGTGCTGGCGCGTCTGATCCGCGCCAAGCTGGAGGCCTGGATACCTGCCGCCTACGGCGAGCTGGCCGGTTTGGCAGCGCGCTTCCGGCACAGGGTCAAATCCCTGTACCCGGACGTCAACCAGCGTCGCGGGTTCTGGGAAACCGTGTTCCAGGGCCCGATTGCCGAGCGCCAGTTGGCCGGGCAGGGCGCCGAGGCCGAGCGGTTGTTGCAGGCCATGGTCGACGGTGCTCCGGTTCAACAGGGCGGCGAGGTGTACCTGGTGGGGGCAGGGCCGGGCGACCCGGATCTGCTCACCTTCCGTGCCTTGCGCCTGATGCAGCAGGCGGACGTGGTGCTGTATGACCGGCTGGTGGCCCCGGCGATCATCGACATGTGCCGCCGCGACGCCGAGCGCATTTACGTGGGCAAGCGCCGCGCCGATCATGCCGTGCCCCAGGACCAGATCAACCGCCTGTTGGTGGACCTGGCCCAGCAAGGCAAGCGCGTGTTGCGGTTGAAGGGGGGCGACCCGTTCATCTTTGGCCGTGGCGGTGAGGAAATCGAAGAGCTGGCCGAGCACGGCATCCCATTCCAAGTGGTGCCAGGCATCACGGCTGCCAGCGGCTGCTCCGCCTACGGCGGCATTCCGCTCACCCATCGCGACTATGCGCAATCAGTGCGGTTCGTCACCGGTCACCTGAAGGACGGCACCAGCAACCTGCCGTGGACCGACCTGGTAGCGCCAGGCCAGACCCTGGTGTTCTACATGGGCCTGGTAGGCTTGCCGACAATTTGCGCCGAACTGATCCGTCATGGCCGTGCGGCCAGTACGCCTGCGGCGTTGGTTCAGCAGGGCACCACCCGCAACCAGCGGGTGTTCACCGGCACACTGGCAGACCTGCCTGACCTGGTGGCCCGGCACGAGGTGCACGCGCCGACCCTGGTGATCGTCGGTGAGGTGGTGCAACTGCGGGACAAGCTGGCTTGGTTCGAAGGGGCCGCTACATAACCTGTTTTCAGCTCATGTA
>NZ_BBIU01000004.1 GCF_000730645.1 Pseudomonas parafulva NBRC 16636 = DSM 17004
CGACGGTAGAGCGGCCAGATATTCCGAATATTTTGAACCGTGCGTTTGATGTCGAAGCGCCAAATCCGGTCTGGTGTGGCGACATCACTTACGTTTGGGCGCAGGGCAAATGGCACTATCTGGCAGTTGTCTTGGATCTCTACGCACGCCGAGTAGTGGGCTGGGCCCTATCAGACAAGCCGGACGCAGACCTCGTGGTCAAAGCGCTGGACGTGGCTTACGAACAACGCGGCAAACCTCAAGGGCTGCTGTTCCACTCCGACCAGGGGTCGCAATATGGCAGCCGTCAGTTCCGCCAGAGACTGTGGCGCTACCGCATGCGCCAGAGCATGAGCCGCCGAGGCAACTGCTGGGATAACGCGCCGATGGAGCGAGTATTTCGTAGCTTGAAATCAGAGTGGATACCGACCACGGGGTACCTGACTGGGCAGCAAGCTCAACGAGACATCAGCCAGTACCTGATGAGCCATTACAACTGGACACGGCCCCACCAGTTCAACGATGGGCTGGCTCCGGCAAAAGCGGAAGAAAAACTCAAAACTGTGTCCGGAATGAGTTGACCACGACAAAGCGCTTACCTGATCCCCGATGCTGTGCTCCCGATTTCTGTGTGGAGCTCGCTCACCATCATGCGACCCGACGCCAAAGTCGAAAAAGTTTACCTCTATCCCAAGCCCGTCGACTTCCGAAAGTCCATCGATGGCCTGGCCGCGCTGGTCGAGCTCGATATCAAAGTGGTGGTGTTCGACCCGGTGCTTTTCGTCTTCCTCAACAAGCCGCGCAACCGCGTGAAGATCTTGTACTGGGAACGCAACGGCTTCTGCCTCTGGCTCAAACGCTTGGAGTCCGAACGTTTCAATACCTCGCCCGATGTCACTGACGAAGTCATTGTCCTGACCGTCCAGGAACTGAACTGGCTGCTCGACGGTTTCGATCTCTGGCGTAACCGTCCGCATCAGGTTTTGACCCCTCGCTTCGTTGCCTGATTCGGTATAATCCGTGGCATGATTTCCATGCCCGAAACCCTCCCTGACGATCCTGTTCTGCTCAAGCAATTGCTCGAGCAGATGATCAGCGAGCGCGCATCGGACAAGGGCAAGATCGTTCATCTCGAAGAGGAAGTTACGCTGTTGCGCCAGCGCCTGTTCGGGCGCAAGACCGAGCAGACAGGCGATGCGGCGACGCCACAGTTGCCGCTCTTCGACGAAGCGGAAAGCCTGGCAGAACCCTTGGATGAGGCCGGCGACGAAGAAGTCGTTGCACCGACCAAGCGCCGTGGTAAACGCAAACCACTGCCGGCTGATTTGCCGCGTATCGAGGTTGTCCACGAACTGCCCGAGCATGAGCTGACGTGCGCTTGTGGCTGCCGCAAACATGCCATTGGTGAAGAGGTCAGCGAACAGCTTGAAATCGTCCCGATGCAGATTCGCGTCATCAAACATGTTCGCAAGGTGTATGGCTGCCGCGACTGCGAGTCAGCGCCCGTAACGGCGGAAAAGCCTGCCCAGGTGATCGAGAAGAGCATGGCTAGCCCAAGTGTGCTGGCCATGCTGCTCACCACCAAATATGTCGACGGCTTACCGCTTCATCGCTTCGAAAAAGTGTTGGGGCGCCACGGTATCGATATCCCGCGCCAAACCCTGGCACGCTGGGTGATTCAATGCAGCGAGCACTTCCAACCGCTGCTGAATCTGATGCGCGAAAGCCTGTTGAGCAGTTGGATCATCCACTGTGATGAAACACGTGTGCAGGTGTTGAAAGAGCCTGGTCGTGAGCCCAGTAGCCAATCCTGGATGTGGGTACAAACCGGCGGCCCACCTGATCGGCCAGTGATCCTTTTCGACTACGCCTCCAGCCGAGCGCAGGAGGTGCCGACGCGCCTGCTGGATGGCTATCGCGGCTATGTCATGACCGACGACTACGCCGGTTACAACGCGCTGGCTGCACAGGACGGCGTGGAGCGGTTGGGTTGCTGGGCGCACGCACGCCGCAAGTTCGTCGAAGCGCAGAAAGTGCAGCCCAAGGGTAAAACCGGGCGCGCAGACATCGCCCTGAATTTGATCAACAAGCTGTATGGCATCGAGCGCGACCTTAAGGACGGCAGCGATGAAGGTCGTAAGGCTGCCCGCATGGAGCGCAGCCTGCCATTGCTGGCTCAGCTGAAAAGCTGGGTAGAGAAAACGCAACTTCAGGTCACGACGCAGAATGCCTTGGGCAAGGCCATCGGCTACTTGGCCAGCAACTGGAGCAAGTTGGAACGCTACATCGAGCATGGCTGCTTACCGATCGACAACAACGCAGCCGAGCGTGCGATCCGCCCGTTTGTCATCGGCAGAAAGAACTGGTTGTTCAGTGACACGCCCAGAGGGGCGACGGCCAGTGCGCAACTTTACAGCCTGGTCGAGACGGCCAAAGCCAACGGCCAAGAGCCCTATGCGTGGCTGCGCCACGCACTGGAACGCCTGCCGCAGGCGTCCTCCGTGGAAGACTACGAAGCGCTGCTGCCGTGGAATTGCACGCCTAAAGTACATAGTTAAGTGCTCCCCCATCGTGGGTCAGATGGGGCCTACGAAGCGCTTGAAGGACAAGAGCGGGGTAACGACCATGGAATACGACGAAAAACTGATTGAAGACGCAGTGCTTGCCTTGTTAGCAGCCTATAGTTCCGACAAAGGTAACGCGTGGAAAGGATTTGACTTCGAGATCATGAATCGACTGCATGAACGGGGTTTCATCAGTGATCCAGTTAATAGAAACAAATCCATCTGGTTGACGGCGGAGGGGCTGGAGCGAGGCCGACAGCTAGCTGACCAGTGGTTCGGGTTAAAGACTCAAGCGGGGCAGGTGCCCGACTCGAATACCTGATTTCCCCATCCTTCGAGTAACGGGTGGGGTTTATGGATCGCTTACTTTTTAACTCATAGAGGGATTCGGAAGAAAACTCACACTCACCATCGTAGCCATCTCTTGGACTGTACCGATCGTGCTTTTCGCTCAGGATGCTTTGCACATCCTTGGCGATCTCTTCATCACATTCCAAGATCTCGCCAATGACCTCCACAACCGGCTCGCCTGTTCGGTCCCAGTTGTAGTCACTTTCTTTATCACGCAGCATTGCATACTCATAGAACTATTTCCTGCTGTCGAGATGACCCCGCGATACCGAAGGTGAGTGAGCAACGTCTGTTTTATAGGAACTCCTTGCCCGGCTTTGCGATGACTTAGTGTTGAATGCCAAGCGACTAGCCTGCGTGGGCCGAGCATCATCCTTATGCTCGCCGCCAGTGATCATCAAGCGCTCCGTGATCTCCATTTCACCCAAGATGTCCGCTCCTCGTTCTCCAGCGCGTCTGTCCTAAGATGCTCCGAAGAGGCGACGAAAAAGCAAGACTGAGCCTGTGATCAAAGTATCTACAGCATATTGAGCGTCAAGCGGTCACCTAGTCACGTTCAACCACTGCGCGAAGGCCGTTCCAAGAGGTCAACAAGCTCCCAAGCTGCATCAGAATTTTCGTACCGCTAAATCATCCCCCAGCCTGCGATGAACTCGCACTGTACATACCCTCAGTACTCATTAACGTCAACATTGATTTCAGATCGATATCGAACGGGCCTAGCATTCGACGACAAAGTCAAGGCACAATGCCATCCTCATCATTGTGAGATAAAGGTTTACTACTAAAATGAAGCTAGAGTCAAAAGATCCAATAATTAGGACCATAATTTCTCAAGTAGAAGAAAATGAGATTGATTTAGAGCCAGACTTCCAAAGAGGCGAAGTTTGGAACACCGCAAAAAAACAGATGCTCATTGATACAATTTTAAGAAACTGGCAAATGCCCCCTGTATTTGTGGTATCTAGTGAAAACGGCTTAGACAAAGCAGTATTAGACGGCCATCAACGACTAACGTCAGTCATGGACTTCTACAACAACAAATATAAAGTTGATGGACTTATACAACCAATTAGCACCGAGATTGAGAGCTTACACAACCTCTACTACAAAGATCTTCCCGAACAAATTAAAAAAAGGTTTCAAAACTACTCGATAAGAATGTTTGATATAACCGACTACAATGAGTCGGAACCATTTGAATTATTTTTCCGGCTAAATCAAAGCGTAAAACTAACTTCAGCCGAAAGAAGGAACACTTTTTACGGAAAAGTTAGAGAACAGGTTAAGAAACTTGTTTTACTAATGGAAGATCTAAATTATAGCCGAGACACTATTGGCTTTTCCAATACTCGCCTTTCCTATCACGACGTGATTGTTCGAGTAATGTTAGCGCTAGAGACAAAGTCATTATCTCGCAAAATGACTGATGCGGAAATTACTGATCGGTACCGGTCACATATTTCATTTAGCCATGACATCGAATCAAGAATTGCCACGTCACTGGAGCTACTAATAAATGCAATCCACAGAACAGGGAAGCTGAAACTAAGCAAACCTTCTTTATTTTCAATAATTGAATTTATATCTGAACACTCGAACAGCTTCACTCACATTGAGGTAGAAGCACTCCTAAATAAATACAAAAGCGCACTTTCATTAAGAGAGCAAATACTAAGTACTTCGTCAGTTTTGGATGCGTGGCTCCTAAAAGAATATACCTATCGCTTAAGCACCAGCGTCAACGATTCAAAATCTTTAATTATTCGAAGATTCTTCTTATATTACACAGCTTTCAACGCACAAATTCTATCAAGCGCCATAACCAAGGACGTTCATGAAACTATTAGCGAGTTGAGCTTCAAGCTAAACGAACTCCAAACGGACGAAGCATACGATATCTTAATAAATAATCACTGGGGTACTATCGCATGAAATTGGCATCACTAGGTGACATGCGAAGAAAATTAGTCTTTGCGAACCCCAATGAAGGCGCGACGCACGCTTTATGTACATCTGATGGAAGAGAGCTAAAGTTTCACTTGATAAATGCCTTTTGCGGGCTGAATGGCTCTGGAAAAACTAGGCTTTTGAAGTCAATAGAGACTACTGAATCAATCTCTACATTAGACGGATTCGAAATACACAAACTTGACCCAAAATCGATTTATATTAGTCCGGCTGAATTGGTCTCGCAAAGCATAAGAAAAACAATCCAACTTAAGTCACAAGGAAGCTTTGATGATCTGATCCAGGCGTTTGAGCCCTTCGAATTTACACAAGGCCTGATTGACAGCGTCAATTATATAATCCACTCGAATTTTAAAAAAATATCTATCTTGACTCTAGAGAACACAGAGGGTCAGCATGCAAACGAGGAAGCAACCTTTCAGTACATTTTAGCTGAGAAAAACGATGGAACCTGGGACACTCTCAATCTCTCTCACGGAGAAATCTACGCGATACTTATCGTTTGGATTATGGCAACCGCTGAAGATCTCAACGTATTTCTAATTGACGAGCCTGAAACTTTTCTCAGTCCTCTTGCCCAAACTAGACTTTCACATGTTTTCATCGAGTTTTCCGCCAGCTCGAAAAAAAACAACATTCAAGTCATTACTGCCACCCACTCTCCTTATATACTAGATGCGATTGGATATGACCACTCATTCACAGTGAGTAAAGGCGGAGGAAAGCTGAGTATTGAACGAGCGAACAAATCTATTCTCAACAATATCGGCATAACGCACGAGCAAAAAAAAATCTTGCTCGTTGAAGATGCTAAGGCTAAATTTGTTTTAGAGTCTATTCTTGATAATTTCCTTCCTGCATGGAAGCATGACACAATCGTCTTTTCTTGCAAAAATGGGGAATCTGATCTTTCCGAAATATATAGCCGCATTATCGACAAAGGCGATAGTAAAATATTCCTAATTTATGATGCCGACATCACTGAAAAAGGAATTACATTTAATGCCGATGAAAAAAAATATTCATTAGTTCTCCCTGGAAAAAAAGCGCCCGAAGAAGATTTAATTGAGGCTGTAAGCTCATCGCTAGCAGAGTTTCTTGAGGCCTTCCCTGAGCGCTTAAGGAGAAAAGTCCAAGACAACCTAGAATCTGTTAACGGCACTAATCATCATGACTACTTTGTTGAACTATCCAAAAGGTCGGGGGTTCATGAATTCCTGATACTTCAGTGCGCATTCCAAGTTTGGCTCAACAAACATAGTGAAGCATGCGCTTCCTTAATAGAAAAGATCCAGTATTAGCCATCTTTACTAGCTGCATTAAATACTGACCATTTTTCAGAAAAAACGATGCTCAAGTCCCAAACTGGGACTTGAGGATTATCTAAATAGGTCCATTGGCATCCTTCTCATTGCCTTAGCTATTAGGCGTGGACAGGCGCCCATGCGGCATCTGGGTCACTGCCGTGAGTGGTCCACCACAGAAGGTAGTCAACCAATTTCTTGCTTCGAGACCATACGTATTGTGATCGTGTCCCAGGAAGTGGTGTAACTCATCATGGCTCTGGCCACTGAGTTTGCCGTTTAGTTGATCACGGCCGACAGCTTGGCCTGTGGATTATCGCTGACGGATTCAAAGGCCTCCAACTGCATATATCGCCGTTGCAGGCACCACTCGTCGTTCTGCTCCAGCAGCATCGCCCCTACCAGCCTTGTGATCGCAGGATCGTTGGCGAAGATGCCCACGACGTCGGTGCGGCGCTTGATCTCTGCGTTGAGCCGCTCCAGTGGATTGGTGCTGTGCAGTTGCTGTCGATGCGCTTTGGGAAACGCCATGTGCGCCAGCACCTCGTCCTCGCACCCGTCCATGAGTGTTGCGATCTTGGGGTACTTTTCGCGCAGTTGGTCTGCAACCAAGAGCCACTGTTGGTGGCATTCAGCGCGGCTATCCTGGGCGAAAACCGTGCGCAGAAGTGCCGCTACCATGGTGCGCTGGCCCTTGCCGACATGGGCCATGGCGTTGCGCATGAAATGCACGCGGCAGCGCTGCCAGGTCGCGTTGAAGACCTTGGAAACCGCAGCCTTCAAACCCTCGTGGGCATCGGAGATGACCAACTTCACGCCACGCAGGCCCCGCCGCATAAGGCTTCGCAGGAAGTCCGTCCAGAACGGCTCGGCCTCCGACGGCCCAACCCGCATGCCCAAGACTTCGCGGCCACCATCAGTGTTCACGGCCACGGCAATTATTACGGCGACCGAGACGATGCGCCCGGCCTCCCGCACCTTGACGTACGTGGCGTCGATCCACAGGTAAGGCCAGTCGCCTTCCAAAGGGCGATCAAGGAAGGCGTGGACGCGTTCATCGATCTCGCCAGCCAGCCGTGACACCTGGCTCTTGGAAATGCCGGTCATGCCCATGGCCTTGACCAGCTCGTCCACCGAACGCGTTGAAACGCCCTGGATATAGGCTTCCTGGATCACCGCCGCCATGGCCTGCTCGGCAGTACGACGAGGCTCAAGAAAGCCGGGGAAATAGCTGCCCTGACGCAGTTTCGGGATCTTTAGATCGACATCGCCAGCGCGGGTTTGCCAGAGGCGATCCCGGTAGCCGTTGCGGCTGTTGATCCGGTCAGGGCTTTTAACGTCGAAGCCGGCGCCGCACAGGCTTTCGACATCGAATTCCATCATGCGTTGGGCAACGAACTGGATCATTTGCTTAAGCAGATCAGCGTCTGCCCCTTTCTCAACCAACTCGGTCAGTGCGATAGTGGGCTTGGTCATCGTGGTTTCCCTGGTGAGTGTTAGGTCTTCGCAAACTCAACGTTAGCCAAGAACCACGATGACCACTCTCTTTCGCCCACAGGGCGCCTTCGGTTGGTTCAGTTACACCACTTCTCGGGACACGATCGTTAGACCGACGTGTGACTACCTTTCTCACCGTCATGAAACACCTCCAAAAATCTCGAAACGAGCGCCGCTGCGCCAAAAATCAGAGACGCAGGGCAGGTTAAGGGAGGCCTTTCGACAGGCAACACTATGCCGTCGAGTGGCCTCGCTAAGTTCGAAAAGATGGGAGAGGATTGACAGGGGCTTCGAAAAAGCAGACATTGCGGTTTCTCACGTCGCAAGTCCGTTTCGCTAAGCGCGGTCAGAACCTCTCGGTTTTGGTCGCGTTTTTCTACATTTGAGCCCCTTTTTCTGCTGGAAGGGCCTGGATTTCATGACTGATCGGAATTTCCAGAGAACGGCTTGATCTATTTCTTTCTAAGCAAGATGCTTGTCACTGCACCAGCAATTTCGATTTGATCTTAGGTTTTAGCTTCAAATGTCTGATTGGCGCAGACATCCAATCGGGAAGCCAAAAAATCCGGTCATAGATCTTATTCCAACACTCCATTGAAATCTACATTTAATCCAAATGGCCATTTTGAAGTTTCTTACAGTTTCCTGTTATCTGTATTGAATCAATACAAGTAGATTTAAATAATCTGTTTTATCTGTTGCTGCGAACTTATACAAACTTGCTGGATTGCTACTTCCATCTAGATCGATTCGCCGAGCCCTTCGGCCTGATCTTCCTTTCCAAATCCATAGGCACGCGACCGGACCCAGACGAGCCGTTGGAGGAGGGTGGACGCAGGAATTTGAATCAAAAAAAGCCCGCTAAAGCGGGCTTGATGGTGACCAGCGGAGACCAAGGTTTGGGCCCGGCCGGTCAACTATTTGTGAAAACGTGCAACTATTCTGTGAATCTACACCCGATCAGAAGTCCAGGTTGGAAACCGAAAGCGCGTTGCTCTCGATGAAGTCACGGCGTGGCTCGACCGCATCACCCATCAGGGTGTTGAAGATCTGGTCAGCCGCAATGGCATCTTCGATGGTGACCTTCAGCATACGGCGCACCGTTGGGTCCATTGTGGTTTCCCACAGCTGGTCCGGATTCATTTCACCCAGCCCTTTGTATCGCTGGATGGTATGACGCTTGGTGGTCTCGTTCATCAGCCAGTCCAGGCCTTCCTTGAACTCGACGATGGCTTTGCGGCGTTCGCCACGCTGCACGTAGGCGCCTTCACCCAGCAAGCTGGACAACTTGCTACCCACGTTGACCACCGTGCGGTAGTCATTGCTACCGAAGAAGTCGCGGTTGAAGGTGATATAGCTGGCCAGGCCGTGGGAGATGATTTCCACTTCCGGCAGCCACACATTGCGCTCCTTGTCTTCGCGCAGGCTAGCTTTGTAGGCAAGGCCAGACTTCTGCGTGTTATCCATACGCGCCTGGAACTGGGCCAGCCAAGCCTGCATGACGGCGTGATCACCCAGCTGTTCCAGGGTAACTTCCGGCAGGTAGATGAAGTGCTCGGTCAGCTCTTCCGGGTACAGGCGCGACAGGCGCTTGAGCGTCTTCATGACACTGCGGAACTCATTGACCAGTGCCTCAAGCTGCACACCCGATACCGCAGGCGCGGATTCGTCCAGGTGCAGGCTGGCGTCTTCAAGGGCAGACTGGGTCATGTATTCTTCCATGGCCTCGTCGTCCTTGATGTACTGCTCTTGCTTGCCACGCTTCACCTTGTACAGCGGTGGTTGAGCGATGTAGATGTAGCCACGCTCTACCAACTCTGGCAATTGGCGGAAGAAGAAGGTCAGCAGCAGGGTACGGATGTGCGAACCGTCGACGTCAGCATCGGTCATGATGATGATGTTGTGGTAACGCAGCTTCTCGATGTTGTACTCATCGCGGCCGATACCACAGCCCAGCGCGGTGATCAGCGTACCCACTTCCTGGGACGAGATCATCTTGTCGAAACGCGCCTTCTCGACGTTCAGGATCTTGCCCTTCAGCGGCAGAATGGCCTGAGTACGACGGTTACGGCCTTGCTTGGCCGAGCCACCTGCAGAGTCACCCTCCACCAGGTACAGTTCGGAGAGGGCAGGGTCCTTCTCCTGGCAGTCAGCCAGTTTGCCCGGCAAGCCGGCAATGTCCAGCGCACCTTTGCGGCGGGTCATCTCGCGCGCTTTACGGGCAGCTTCACGGGCACGCGCGGCGTCGATCATCTTGCCGACGACGGCCTTGGCCTCGTTGGGGTTTTCCAGCAGGAAGTCGGAGAAGTACTTGTTCATCTCCTGCTCCACGGCGGTTTTCACCTCCGAAGAAACCAACTTGTCTTTGGTCTGCGAGCTGAACTTGGGGTCCGGAACCTTCACCGAAATGATTGCGGTCAGGCCTTCACGGGCGTCGTCGCCAGTAGTAGAAACCTTGTTCTTCTTGGCCAGGCCTTCCTGCTCGATGTAGCTGTTCAGGCTACGGGTGAGGGAAGAACGGAAGCCAACCAGATGTGTGCCACCGTCGCGCTGCGGAATGTTGTTGGTGAAGCACAGCAGGTTTTCGTTGAAGCTGTCGTTCCACTGCAGGGCGACTTCAACACCCACACCATCCTCGCGCTGCACGCTGAAGTGGAATACCTGGCTGTTCACGGGGGTTTTGTTGGTGTTCAGATATTCAACAAATGCACGAAGGCCGCCTTCGTACTTGAAGAACTCTTCCTTACCGCTGCGCTCATCTTTCAGCAGGATACCAACGCCCGAGTTGAGGAACGACAACTCACGGATACGTTTGGCCAGGATGTCCCAGCTGAAGTGGATATTCTTGAACGTGTCGGCAGACGGCTTGAAGTGGATATGCGTACCGGTGGTTTCGCTGTCACCGACGATTTCCATTGGCGCTTGGGGTACGCCGTGCACGTAGGTCTGTTCCCAGATTTTCCCGCTACGGCGAACGGTCAGCACCAATTTCTCGGAAAGCGCATTCACTACCGATACCCCTACACCGTGCAGACCGCCGGATACCTTGTAGGAGTTGTCATCGAACTTACCGCCAGCGTGCAGCACGGTCATGATGACCTCAGCAGCGGACACGCCTTCCTCTTTGTGTACATCAACCGGAATACCGCGACCGTTGTCGCGGACACTGATGGACTCGTCCGGATGGATGATGACGGTGATGTCGTCGCAGTGACCTGCGAGGGCTTCGTCGATCGAGTTGTCGACCACCTCGAAGACCATGTGGTGCAGGCCGCTACCATCATCGGTGTCGCCAATGTACATGCCGGGGCGCTTGCGCACGGCATCCAAACCTTTCAGCACCTTGATGCTGGAGGAGTCGTACGTTTGATTTTCGCTCATGCCTTCACTCCCGATGGTCGTGGGTCTGGGTGATACGGCCTTGTTCCACGTGGAACAAAGCAACTGGCGTTTCCGTCTGCCAGCCTTCCCTCAGTAATTCTTGATCTACACAGGTGATGAATACCTGGCAGCGTAATTCTTCAAGCAAGCGGCACAACGCGCGGCGATGCTGGTCGTCCAGTTCGGATGGCAAGTCATCCACGAGATAGATGCAGTTACCCCGCCGCGCCTGGCTGACCAGGTGACCTTGGGCAATGCGCAAAGCGCATACCACCAGCTTTTGCTGACCACGCGACAGGATATCGGCTGCGTTATTGGCAGCCAGGCGAAGACGCAGATCAGCACGTTGTGGGCCGGCCTGGGTATGGCCCATCTGCTGATCGCGAAGGAGAGAGGAGGCGAGCACTTCTTGGAGTTCCCGGTCCTTGTCCCAGCCTCGATAGTAGCTAAGGGTCAACCCGTCCAACTCAACCAGCTCGCTCAGGGTGTGCTCGAAGACGGGCTTCAAGGCCTTGATATAGTTGCGACGGTATTCATCTATCTCCGCGCTGGCCAGGCATAATTCCCGGTCCCAGGCGGCTTGCGAAGCAGTGTCAAGTGTACCATGCCGCAACCATGAGTTCCGCTGCCGTAGCGCCTTCTGCAGACGCTGCCACGCAGGCATGAACCTAGGTTCCACGTGGAACACTCCCCAATCCAGAAACTGTCTACGGATTTTTGGAGCACCTTCCAGTAAACGGAAACTGTCGGGGTTTATCAGCTGAAGGGGCAACAGCTCCGCGAGTTGAGCGGCACTCCTCGCGTTCTGCCCATCTATGCGTATGGTGAAGTCCCCTTGCCGCTCACGGGATACCCCAAGGTTGCAAGCCCCACCTTCAGCAAGCTCCACCTCACCGAACACGGTACAGGCGGCCTGCTCATACTGGATGACCGGGTTCAAGCGGGTGCTGCGGAACGACCGAGCGAGCCCAAGCAGATGCACGGCTTCCAGCACACTGGTCTTGCCGCTGCCATTGTCGCCATACAGGATATTGATGCGGGGGGAGGGGGAGAGTGTCACCGGGTGCAAATTGCGCACCGCGGTGACCATGATACGTCGAAGGGACATGTCGCCTGCTACGGGTTACAAACGCATCGGCATGACAACATACGAAGAGTCGTCGTTGCCTGCCTCCTGCAGCAGCGCGCTGCTGTTGGAGTCCGACAAGATCAGGCGAACCTGTTCAGTGGTCATAACCCCCAGCACATCCAGCAGGTAGCTGACGTTGAAGCCGATCTCCAAGGAGCTGCCTTCATAGTCCACGCTGATCTCTTCCTCAGCTTCTTCCTGCTCAGGGTTGTTGGCCTGAATTTTCAGCTGCCCGGCAGCCAACTGCAGACGGATGCCACGGTACTTTTCGTTGGACAAAATCGCGGTACGGCTAAAGGCCTCGCGCAGGGCTTGACGGTCGCCCACTACCAACTTGTCACCGCCCTTAGGCAGCACGCGCTCGTAGTCTGGGAATTTGCCGTCCACCAACTTGGAGGTGAATGTGAACTCACCGGTAGTGGCGCGGATGTGATGCTGACCCAAAACGATGCTGACCATGCCCTCAGGGTCGGTCAGCAGGCGGGCCAGTTCCAGAATACCTTTGCGTGGCACGATCACCTGGTGGCGATCGTCCTGCTCGATAGGTGCACTCATGGCGCAAAGGGCCAGGCGGTGACCATCGGTGGAAACAGCCCGCAGCGTGTTGCGCGAGACTTCAAGCAACATACCGTTCAGGTAGTAGCGCACATCCTGCTGGGCCATGGCGAAGCTGGTGCGCTCGATCAGACGGCGCAGCTTGCTCTGTTCCAGGTTGCAGGTCAGCGAACCTGGGCCTTCTTCCACAGTGGGGAAATCATTGGCTGGCAGCGTCGACAGGGTAAAGCGGCTACGGCCAGCTTTGACCAGCAGTTTCTGCTCGTCCACCTTGATGTCGATAAGCACATCGCTAGGCAGGCTCTTGCAGATGTCCATCAGCTTACGCGCCGGGACGGTGATTTCGCCAGGCTCGGCTGGCTCTTCGAGTTGCACGCGCCCTACCAGTTCGACCTCCAGGTCGGTACCGGTCAACGACAATTGCTGGCCCTGTACAACCAGCAATACGTTGGACAGCACCGGCAAGGTCTGGCGGCGCTCGACGACACCGGCGACCAGTTGCAGGGGTTTCAACAGGGCTTCGCGTTGAATGGTGAAATGCATGGTCTAGTCCCTTGCCTTCAATTAGCTAGCTGCGCCAACGGCCATCAGGTCGTCAGCGTACGCAGCAGGTTCTTGTAGTCCTCGCGGATGTCCGCGTCGGATTCCTTAAGTTCGTTGATCTTGCGGCAGGCATGCAGCACGGTCGTATGGTCCCGACCACCGAACATGTCGCCGATCTCTGGCAAGCTGTGGTTGGTCAGCTCCTTGGACAGGGCCATGGCCACCTGCCGCGGGCGCGCCACCGAGCGCGAACGCCGCTTGGACAACAGATCGGAGATCTTGATCTTGTAGTACTCAGCCACCGTGCGCTGGATGTTATCCACACTCACCAGCTTGTCCTGCAGGGCCAGCAGGTCTTTGAGAGACTCACGGATCAGCTCGATGGTGATATCGCGCCCCATGAAGTGGGAGTGGGCGATTACCCGTTTCAGCGCACCTTCCAGCTCACGAACGTTGGAGCGTATGCGTTGGGCGATGAAGAACGCGGCATCATGCGGCAGCTCGACCTTGGCCTGGTCGGCCTTCTTCATCAGGATCGCGACACGGGTTTCCAGCTCTGGCGGCTCTACTGCCACGGTCAGGCCCCAACCGAAGCGCGACTTCAGTCGCTCTTCAAGGCCTTCGATTTCCTTGGGATAGCGGTCGGACGTCAGGATGACTTGCTGGCCACCTTCAAGCAGGGCGTTGAAGGTGTGGAAGAATTCTTCCTGGGAGCGCTCCTTGCGGGCGAAGAACTGAATATCGTCGATCAGCAATGCATCCACAGAGCGGTAGAAACGCTTGAACTCGTTGATGGCGTTCAGCTGAAGGGCCTTGACCATGTCCGCGACAAAGCGCTCCGAATGCAGGTAGACCACCTTGGCATTCGGGTTCTTCTTCAGCAGGTGGTTACCCACAGCGTGCATCAGGTGAGTCTTGCCCAGGCCCACGCCGCCATAAAGGAACAGCGGGTTGTACCCGTGCTTGGGGTTGTCGGCCACCTGCCATGCCGCTGCCCTGGCCAGCTGGTTGGACTTGCCCTCTACAAAGGTATCGAACGTGAACGTGCGGTTCAGGTAGCTGGTGTGCTTGAGCGCGCCCTCTACCTGCACGGTGCGTTGCTCGGCCCGGCCATTGACGACAGGGGCCGAGGGAGGTTCGGCCATGGCGTCGAAGCTGTCCCTTGAAGACTGCTGAGCGGATTGTTCAACAGTGGAAGCTTCGGCCGGGGCCACCGCAGCAAGCTCGGGGGCCACAGCAACAGGCACGGCTTTTTGCGCCTGGGTCTGGGCCTGCGAGGCGGCGATAGCTGCACTCACCGGGGCGTTGGGTGCAGCACGGGGTGCTGAGCTGCGACGGCTGCCAATCAGCAACGAAAGGGCAGGCGCAATGCCACTGCCATTTTCCCCCAACAGTTCCAGCAAACGCCCCAGGTACTTTTCATTGACCCAATCAAGGACGAAACGGTTGGGCGCGTAGACGCGCAACTCGTCGCCTTCGGCTTCGACCTGTAACGGACGGATCCAGGTGTTGAATTGTTGGGCAGGCAGTTCGTCGCGCAGAAGCTCTACGCACTGCTGCCAAAGTTCCACTGACACGGATATCCCCTGAGTTTGAAAGCCGGACAAGGCCGAAACAAACCGCCATTGTACCGATCGAGCGTCAACTTATCCACATGTGGACACCACGGTAGCCATGGCAAAACAGCCATTTACCGACTAAAACGACCTGACGCAGCTGTGAATAAACCCTGTGGATAACGCAACCTGAGGGCTATGCACAACCCTGGGTCGAAATCTGTTGATAACTCCACTGTGGATAACGACCTATTTTATCCACACGTTCTCTCCAGGCCCGAAACAGGCGCAGCACCGGTTTGAAACAGACTTTTGAATCGCTGAAAGGACCGTTTTACAAGGCCTTCGAATGGTTATCCACAGAAGGTTATCCACCTAAGCGTTATAAGTTCTTCAGAAAAGCTTTTTATATGTCTCTTCTTTTTTTCATGTTGAACGTGATCTGACTGCTCAATCAAGCCGATGCTGGCCCACCGCGCGCTGCCACTCATCCCGCCGTACATAAGGAAAGGCTGGTTGGAAATTGACCTACGGGCTTGCTTTCTCTAGAATCGCCGGTCTCTTAAAAGGGGGCCATCCCGGCCCGTCGTCGACAAACCCAGGTAACACGCCATGAAACGTACTTTCCAACCAAGCACCATCAAGCGCGCGCGCACTCACGGTTTCCGTGCTCGTATGGCTACCAAGAACGGCCGCGCCGTACTGTCGCGTCGTCGTGCCAAAGGCCGTAAGCGTCTGGCCATTTGATTTTTCGGCACAGGTGGTGAGTCAGGACTTCAGTCGGGAAAAGCGACTGCTTACACCCCGGCATTTCAAAGCGGTCTTCGACTCCCCAACCGGCAAGGTTCCAGGGAAAAACCTGCTGATCCTTGCTCGCGAGAACGGGCTGGATCACCCGCGCCTTGGCCTGGTGATCGGCAAGAAGAGTGTCAAGCTCGCCGTTCAACGCAACCGCCTCAAGCGCTTGATGCGCGATTCCTTTCGTCTTAACCAGCAAACGCTTGCCGGCCTGGACATCGTGATCGTCGCGCGCAAGGGATTGGGTGAAGTGGAAAACCCGGAATTGCACCAACACTTTGGCAAGCTCTGGAAACGCCTGGCGCGCAGCCGACCGGCACCAGCAGCCACCGCCAATTCCGTAGGGGTAGACAGCCAAGATGCGTAAACTGGCACTCGTTCCGATCCAGTTTTACCGTTATGCCATTAGTCCTCTGATGGCCAGCCACTGTCGTTTCTTCCCCAGCTGCTCCTGTTATGCCTATGAAGCCATCGAAAACCACGGCCTCTGGCGTGGTGGGTGGCTAGCCGTTCGTCGCCTGGGGCGTTGTCATCCGTGGAACGACGGCGGTTTCGATCCCGTTCCTCCCGCTCCTTCCTCCCGAACTTCTTCGATAGCCGAGTAATCATGGATATTAAACGCACGATCCTGATCGTCGCCCTGGCAATCGTGTCCTACGTCATGGTCCTCAAGTGGAACCAGGACTACGGCCAGGCTGCCCTGCCGACTCAGAATACTGCTGCCAGCACTGCCAACCCGGGCTTGCCTGACGGTGTACCGGCGGGTAACGCCGGCGCCAGCGCCGATGTGCCTAGTGCCAACGCCGAGACCAGCCAGGCCGAGCTCGCACCGGTCGCTGTCAGCAAGGACCTGATCCGGGTCAAGACCGACGTCCTGAACCTGGCTATCGATCCGGTCGGTGGTGACATCGTCCAGCTGAACCTGCCGCAGTACCCGCGCCGTCAGGATCACCCGGACATTCCGTTCCAGCTGTTCGACAACGGTGGCGAACGCGTCTACCTGGCACAGAGCGGCCTGACAGGCGCCAACGGACCTGATGCACGTTCGGCCGGTCGCCCACTCTATGCGGCCGAGCAGAAGAGCTATCAGCTGGCCGACGGCCAGGAGCAACTGGTCGTCGACCTGAAGTTCAGCGATAACGGCGTCAACTACATCAAGCGCTTCAGCTTCAAGCGCGGTGAATACGACCTCACTGTCAGCTACCTGATCGACAACCAGAGCAGCCAGGCCTGGAGCGGCAACATGTTTGCCCAGCTCAAGCGGGATGCCAGCTCCGATCCTTCGTCGAGCACCGCTACCGGTACCGCCACTTACCTGGGCGCAGCCCTGTGGACACCTTCCGAGCCCTACAAAAAGGTCTCGATGAAGGACATCGACAAAGGTAGTTTGAAAGAAAATGTGTCTGGAGGCTGGGTCGCCTGGCTGCAGCACTACTTCGTAACCGCGTGGATCCCTGCCAAGTCGGACAACAACGTTGTCCAGACCCGCAAGGACAGCCAGGGCAACTACATCATCGGCTACACCGGCCCGGCACTCAGCGTGCCTGCGGGCGGCAAGGCCGAAACCAGTGCCATGCTGTATGCCGGTCCGAAGATCCAGTCCAAGCTCAAGGAGTTGTCCCCAGGCTTGGAACTGACGGTGGACTACGGCTTCCTGTGGTTCATTGCCCAACCGATTTTCTGGCTGCTGCAACATATCCACAGCCTGCTGGGTAACTGGGGCTGGTCGATCATCGTGCTGACCATGCTGATCAAAGGCTTGTTCTTCCCGTTGTCGGCTGCCAGCTACCGTTCCATGGCGCGCATGCGTGCCGTTTCGCCCAAGCTGGCCGCGCTGAAAGAACGCTTCGGTGACGATCGCCAGAAGATGTCCCAGGCGATGATGGAGCTGTACAAGAAAGAGAAGATCAACCCGCTGGGCGGCTGCTTGCCGATCCTGGTGCAGATGCCGGTATTCCTGGCCCTGTACTGGGTGCTGCTGGAAAGCGTCGAGATGCGCCAGGCCCCCTGGATGCTGTGGATTACCGACCTGTCGATCAAGGATCCGTTCTTCATCCTGCCGATCATCATGGGCGCCACCATGTTCATCCAGCAGCGTCTGAACCCGACCCCGCCGGACCCGATGCAGGCCAAAGTGATGAAGATGATGCCGATCATCTTCACCTTCTTCTTCCTGTGGTTCCCGGCTGGCCTGGTGCTGTACTGGGTTGTGAACAACTGCCTGTCCATCACTCAGCAGTGGTACATCACCCGCAGCATCGAAGCAGCCAGCAAAAAAGCTGCTGCCTGACGGGCTACTGCGCTAGCCTGTGAATAAAAACGCCCCTCAGTGGGGCGTTTTTGCTATCTGTCGTTTTTGTCGTAGAGGCTTTCGAGCATGAATACTGTGCGTGAAACCATCGTCGCCATTGCCACCGCCCAAGGGCGTGGTGGGGTGGGCATCGTCAGGCTGTCAGGGCCTCTGGCAGGCAGGGCCGGCGAATGGATCACCGGCCGTCACTTGACCCCGCGCCACGCCCATTACGGCGCGTTTCGAGGTGAGGATGGGCTGGTGCTGGACGAGGGCATTGCCTTGTTCTTTCCGGGCCCTAACTCGTTCACCGGGGAGGACGTGCTGGAGCTGCAGGGCCACGGTGGCCCGGTGGTGCTGGATATGTTGCTGCAGCGTTGCGTACAACTGGGTTGCCGTCTGGCCCGGCCAGGGGAATTCAGCGAACGCGCATTTCTCAATGACAAACTGGACCTGGCGCAGGCAGAGGCGATCGCCGACCTGATCGAGGCCAGTTCCAGCCAGGCCGCGCGCAATGCCCTGCGGTCGCTTCAAGGGGAATTCTCGAAACGTGTCCACAGCCTGACCGAAGCCCTGATTGCATTGCGCATCTACGTGGAGGCTGCAATCGACTTCCCTGAGGAAGAGATTGATTTCCTTGCCGATGGCCACGTGCTGTCGATGCTGGATGCTGTGCGAGCAACGTTATCCACAGTCCAGCGCGAAGCCGGGCAGGGCGCCTTGCTACGTGATGGCATGACTGTGGTAATTGCGGGTCGGCCCAACGCCGGCAAATCGAGCTTGCTAAACCAGCTGGCGGGGCGTGAAGCGGCAATCGTCACTGATATCGCCGGCACCACCCGGGACATCCTGCGTGAACATATCCACATCGACGGGATGCCCCTGCATGTTGTGGATACCGCAGGGTTGCGAGCAACCGAAGACCAGGTAGAAAAAATTGGCGTTGAACGTGCGCTCAAGGCCATTGGTGAAGCGGACCGTGTGCTGTTGGTGGTGGACTCCACCGCACCTGAAGCCAGTGACCCGTTCGCGCTGTGGCCGGAGTTTCTCGACCAGCGGCCTGACCCGTCCAAGGTCACACTCATCCGCAACAAGGCAGACCTGAGTGGTGAGCCTATTGCGCTTGAGCAGAGCGCGGATGGCCACGTCACCCTCACCCTCAGTGCCAAAGGCAACGATGGCGGCCTGCAGTTGCTGCGTGATCACCTCAAGGCCTGCATGGGGTACGAGCAAACTGCCGAAAGCGGGTTTAGCGCCCGCCGTCGACACCTTGATGCATTGCGCCAGGCCAGTGAGCACCTGGAGCATGGGCGGGCACAACTGACACTGGCGGGTGCCGGTGAGTTGTTGGCCGAAGACCTGCGCCAGGCGCAGCAAGCGTTGGGCGAGATCACAGGTGCCTTCAGTTCGGACGACCTGTTGGGCCGAATTTTCTCGAGCTTTTGCATCGGCAAGTAGTTCACCGCAGCCTCGGGCACAGCCGCTCCACATGGAGCGGCTTTTTTTTGCGCTTTTTTTGACCGTCTCGGGCTCAATTGGGTAACAGGAGCCCTGTGGAAAACCCTCAATGAGCTCAGTTGATAAGCAGGCGTTTTTGTTGAGGGTAAATTGCCCTGTGGGTAAAAAGACCTTTTATGCACAGGCTAAAACCGCTTATCCATAGCCCTCATGGGTACTAGGCCACAGGGTTTAATTTCTCTGTACATGGCTATTTGAAAGGCGTGCAGAACCTTATCCACAGATAAGGCTGTGCATAAGAATAAACATAAAAACAAAGCTTTTATAAATTTCTCTTCTTTGATTTCTGTTGTCTGCCATTCATCCACAGACTGGTCAAAATTTGCTCAGGCGGTTCCTTTAAGGGGGGTGAAGTCCCTATACTTGTCGGCTTACCTTCTCTATTCGCAAAAACAGGCACGAGGTGCGTGGTGGATTTCCCTTCCCGTTTTGAAGTGATCGTCATCGGCGGCGGCCATGCCGGTACCGAGGCTGCGCTTGCGTCTGCACGCATGGGTGTAAAAACCCTGCTGCTGACCCACAACGTGGAAACCCTCGGTCACATGAGCTGCAACCCCGCTATTGGCGGTATTGGCAAGAGCCATTTGGTCAAAGAGATCGATGCCCTGGGCGGCGCCATGGCCCTGGCTACCGACAAGAGCGGTATCCAGTTCCGTGTACTGAACAACCGCAAAGGCCCAGCCGTTCGGGCAACCCGGGCACAGGCAGACCGCGCCATCTACAAGGCAGTGGTCCGCGAGATCCTGGAAAACCAGCCGAACCTGTGGATATTCCAGCAGTCCTGCGATGACCTGATCGTCGAGCAGGACGAGGTCAAGGGTGTGGTCACCCAGATGGGCCTGCGTTTCTTCGCCGATGCCGTGGTACTGACCACTGGTACGTTCCTCGGCGGGCTGATCCATATCGGCATGCAAAACCATTCCGGCGGTCGCGCCGGTGACCCACCCTCGATCGCCCTGGCACACCGCATGCGTGAACTCCCGCTGCGGGTGGGTCGCCTGAAAACCGGTACGCCGCCGCGTATCGATGGCCGCTCCGTGGACTTTTCGGTGATGACCGAGCAGCCCGGCGATACCCCGATTCCGGTGATGTCGTTCATGGGTAATGCGGACATGCACCCGCGCCAGGTCAGTTGCTGGATCACCCACACCAATGCGCGGACCCACGACATCATCGCTTCCAACCTCGACCGCTCGCCCATGTATTCAGGGGTTATCGAGGGGGTTGGGCCGCGCTACTGCCCGTCGATCGAAGACAAGATCCACCGCTTCGCTGACAAGGAAAGCCATCAGGTATTCATCGAGCCGGAAGGCCTGAACACCCATGAGCTTTACCCAAACGGCATCTCCACTTCGCTGCCGTTTGACGTGCAGCTGGAGCTGGTACGGTCGATTCGCGGTATGGAAAATGCCCACATCGTTCGCCCCGGTTACGCCATCGAGTACGACTACTTCGACCCACGCGACCTGAAGTACAGCCTTGAAACCAAGGTTATCGGCGGTTTGTTCTTCGCCGGCCAGATCAACGGCACCACGGGTTACGAGGAAGCCGGCGCCCAGGGCCTGCTGGCCGGGACCAACGCCGCACTGCGTGCCCAGGGCCGCGACAGCTGGTGCCCGCGGCGCGACGAGGCGTACATCGGTGTGCTGGTCGACGACCTGATTACCCTGGGTACCCAGGAGCCGTACCGCATGTTCACCTCCCGTGCCGAGTACCGCCTGATTCTGCGCGAAGACAACGCCGACCTGCGGCTTACCGAAAAAGGCCGCGAACTGGGCCTGATCGATGACCAGCGCTGGGCAGCGTTCTGCACCAAGCGCGACGGTATCGAGCGTGAAGAGCAGCGCCTTAAAACCACCTGGGTGCGGCCGAACACTGAACAAGGCCAGGCCATTGTGGATAAGTTCGGCACGCCGCTTAGCCATGAATACAGCCTGCTCAACCTGCTGGCGCGCCCTGAAATCGACTATGCCGGCCTGATTGAGGCCACCAACGGTGAGCCGATTGACCCACAGGTTGCCGAACAGGTGGAAATCCGCACCAAGTACGCCGGTTACATCGACCGCCAGCAGGACGAGATCGCTCGCCTGCGGGCCAGCGAGGACACGCGCCTGCCTGTGGATATCGACTATTCGAGCATTTCTGGCTTGTCCAAGGAGATTCAGGGCAAGCTGGGCCAGACGCGCCCCGAAACCCTGGGCCAGGCTTCGCGCATCCCCGGTGTTACACCGGCCGCGATCTCCCTGTTGCTCATTCACCTGAAAAAACGCGGCGCCGGCCGCGAGTTGGAGCAAAGCGCTTGAGTGCCCTGGTCACCCCGCAACATGCCGAAGAGTTGTCCACAGGTGCCCGCGAACTGGGGGTGCCACTGAGCCCGGAGCAACACGACAAGCTGCTTGGCTACCTCGCTCTGTTGATCAAATGGAACAAAGCCTACAACCTCACCGCTGTGCGCGACCCCGATGAGATGGTTTCGCGCCACTTGCTCGACAGCCTCAGCGTGATGCCGTTTATCCACAGCGAACGCCATGAATGGCTGGACGTGGGCAGCGGCGGTGGCATGCCTGGGGTGCCATTGGCTATTCTGCATCCGCACAAGCGTGTGACGGTGCTGGATGCCAATGGCAAGAAAACGCGCTTTCTGACCCAGGTGAAAATGGAGCTCAAGCTGGACAACCTCACGGTTATCCACAGCCGCGTGGAGGCGTTCGAGCCTGCACGTCCGTTCGATGGCATCGTCTCCCGTGCGTTCAGCAGCATGGAGAACTTCACCAACTGGACCCGCCACCTGGGCGACACCGGGACGCAATGGCTTGCAATGAAGGGGCTGCATCCTGCCGATGAACTGGTAGCATTGCCCGCAGACTTCACAGTGGAAAGCGAGCAGGCCCTGACCGTTCCGGGTTGCCAGGGCCAGCGCCATCTGCTGATACTGCGCCGCAAGGCTTGACTGGGAACACACGCAACAATGGCTAAGGTATTCGCAATCGCGAACCAGAAAGGTGGTGTAGGCAAGACCACCACCTGTATCAATCTCGCGGCCTCGCTGGCTGCGACCAAGCGCCGTGTGCTGCTGATCGACCTCGATCCGCAGGGCAACGCCACCATGGGCAGCGGGGTGGACAAGCACGAGCTCGAGCACTCGGTGTACGACCTGCTGATCGGCGAATGTGACCTGGCCCAGGCCATGCACTATTCCGAGCATGGTGGTTTCCAGTTGCTGCCGGCCAACCGTGACCTGACCGCAGCCGAAGTGGTGCTGCTGGAGATGCAGGTCAAGGAGAGCCGCCTGCGCAATGCACTGGCGCCCATCCGTGACAATTACGATTTCATTCTGATCGACTGCCCGCCGTCGCTGTCGATGCTCACGCTCAACGCCCTGGTTGCGTCCGATGGCGTGATCATCCCCATGCAGTGCGAGTACTACGCGCTGGAAGGCCTGAGCGACCTTGTGGATAACATCAAGCGCATCGCTGCACGGCTCAACCCCGAGCTCAAGATCGAGGGCCTGTTGCGGACCATGTACGACCCGCGCCTCAGCCTGAACAACGATGTTTCTGCGCAGCTGAAGGAGCACTTTGGCCAGCAGCTGTACGACACCGTGATCCCACGCAATATCCGCCTGGCCGAAGCGCCCAGTTTCGGCATGCCGGCGCTGGCGTACGACAAGCAATCGCGTGGCGCGCTGGCCTACCTGGCCCTGGCTGGCGAACTGGTTCGCCGTCAGCGTCGTCAAACCCGCACTGCACAAACAACTTAAGGAATCCGCATGGCCGTCAAGAAACGAGGTCTCGGACGTGGGTTGGATGCGCTGCTCAGCGGTCCTTCCGTCAGCGCGCTCGAAGAGCAGGCTGTAAAGATCGACCAGAAGGAACTGCAACACCTGCCCGTGGAGTTGATTCAGCGGGGCAAGTACCAGCCGCGCCGCGACATGGATCCACAGGCGCTCGAGGAACTCGCCCATTCGATACGCAGCCACGGGGTGATGCAGCCCATTGTGGTGCGGCCGATCGGCGACAACCGCTACGAGATCATCGCCGGTGAGCGCCGCTGGCGCGCCACCCAGCAGGCCGGCCTGGACACCATCCCTGCCATGGTCCGCGAGGTGCCCGACGAAACCGCCATCGCCATGGCGCTGATCGAGAACATCCAGCGCGAGGACCTTAACCCGCTGGAGGAGGCACTCGCCTTGCAGCGCCTGCAGCAGGAGTTCGAGCTGACCCAGCAACAGGTGGCCGACGCCGTGGGTAAGTCGCGGGTGACCGTGGCCAACCTGCTGCGCCTGATTACCTTGCCCGACGCGATCAAGACCATGCTCGCTCACGGTGATCTGGAAATGGGCCACGCCCGTGCCCTGCTCGGCCTGGAAGAGCATCGTCAGGAGGAGGGGGCGCGTCATGTTGTCGCACGTGGGCTGACCGTGCGCCAAACCGAGGCGCTGGTGCGTCAGTGGCTGAGTGACAAACCTGATCCGGTAGAACCGGGCAAACCTGATCCGGACATCGCACGCCTTGAACAGCGGCTGGCAGAGCGGCTGGGCTCTGCGGTGCAGATTCGCCATGGCAACAAGGGCAAAGGGCAGCTGGTCATTCGTTATAACTCGCTGGACGAGTTGCAGGGCGTGCTTGCTCACATCCGCTGAAACAATTCCCGTTGTAGCGTGCGGCCGTAAATCACTACGAAGAGTTGAATAGGGGTTAATCCACCCCTATACTCTGCGCGCATTTTGTCGGCACAAATTATGCCAAGTCATAGCTGACGGGTTGGTCGACTTTCGGGGAGCAGTTGTGATGGAAATACGCACGCCAAACCGCTTGCCTTTCCATCGCTGGGCGGTTTTTCCGGTACTGCTGGCTCAATTTGTTGTACTGCTGCTGGCAGCGTTGGTGTTGTGGCAGTGGGGAGGGGCGGTCAGCGGTTATTCGGGCCTTTGTGGAGGCCTGATCGCGTGGCTACCCAATGTGTATTTCGCCTGGAAGGCTTTTCGCTTCAGCGGGGCACGGGCGGCACAAGCCATCGTCAAGTCGTTTTACGCGGGCGAGGCAGGCAAGATGATTTTAACGGCAGTGCTGTTTGCACTGACCTTTGCAGGAGTGAAGCCATTGGCGCCGTTAGCAGTATTCGGCGTCTTCGTGCTGACCCTTTTGGTCAGCTGGTTCGCGCCCCTGCTGATGAATAAAAGACTTTCGAGACCTTAGGGCGTTTGAGGCAACCATGGCAGCAGAAACCGCTTCGGGCTATATCCAGCACCACTTGCAGAACCTGACCTACGGTCAACTACCAGACGGCAGCTGGGGCTTCGCCCATTCGGCTGCAGAAGCCAAGGCAATGGGCTTCTGGGCGTTCCACCTGGACACCCTGGGTTGGTCCGTCGCGCTGGGTCTGATCTTCCTGTTCATCTTCCGCATGGCGGCCAAGAAGGCGACTTCCGGCCAACCCGGCGGCCTGCAGAACTTCGTGGAAGTGATGGTGGACTTCGTCAACGGCAGCGTGAAGGACTCCTTCCATGGCCGTAGCCCGGTGATCGCCCCGCTGGCGCTGACCATCTTCGTCTGGGTGTTCCTGATGAACGCCGTCGACCTGGTACCGGTCGACTGGATTCCTCAGCTGGCCATCCTGATTTCCGGTGACCCGCACATTCCGTTCCGTGCCGTGTCCACTACCGACCCGAACGCGACCCTGGCCATGGCCTTCTGCGTGTTCGCCCTGATCATCTTCTACAGCATCAAGGTCAAGGGCCTGGGCGGCTTCATTGGTGAGCTGACCCTGCACCCGTTCGGCAGCAAGAACATCTTCGTGCAGATCCTGCTGATCCCGGTGAACTTCCTGCTGGAATTCGTCACCCTGATCGCCAAGCCAATCTCTCTGGCCCTGCGACTGTTCGGTAACATGTACGCCGGCGAACTGGTGTTCATCCTGATCGCGGTCATGTTCGGCTCGGGCCTGCTGTGGCTCAGCGGCCTCGGCATCGTGCTGCAATGGGCGTGGGCTGTGTTCCACATCCTGATCATCACCCTGCAAGCCTTCATCTTCATGATGCTCACCATCGTCTACCTGTCGATGGCGCACGAAGATAACCATTAAGACCGCCTGGCGTGTCTGATAGCCTTCCCCGCTCGTTTGGGGGGAGGGCTTAAAAAGTCCGCAAGGGCATGCTGTACCAAACGATTTGTTTTACCGCTTCAAACTAAAAACCTAACCAATACGACGTAAAAGTCGGGAGGAAAGATGGAAACTGTAGTTGGTCTGACCGCTATCGCTGTTGCTCTGCTGATCGGCCTGGGTGCTCTGGGTACCGCCATTGGTTTCGGCCTGCTGGGCGGCAAGTTCCTGGAAGGCGCTGCTCGTCAGCCTGAAATGGTTCCGATGCTGCAGGTCAAAATGTTCATCGTTGCCGGTCTGCTCGACGCCGTCACCATGATCGGTGTGGGTATCGCTCTGTTCTTCACCTTCGCGAATCCGTTCGTTGGTCAGATCGCCGGCTAATCACTCGTCTTCACGAGTTGATGGCTGTATGAATTAAGACCGAGCGAGGTGTTGGCGTGAACATTAATGCAACCCTGATTGGCCAATCCGTTGCTTTTCTGATTTTTGTACTCTTCTGCATGAAGTACGTATGGCCTCCGGTCATCACTGCTCTGCAAGAGCGCCAAAAGAAGATTGCCGACGGCTTGGACGCTGCCAACCGCGCAGCTCGTGACCTGGAGCTGGCCCAAGAAAAAGCGGGTCAGCAACTGCGCGACGCTAAAGCACAGGCAGCCGAAATCATTGAGCAAAGCAAGAAACGCGCTGCTCAGCTTGTCGAGGAAGCCCGTGATCAGGCCCGCGTCGAAGCTGACCGTGTGAAGGCTCAGGCTCTGGCCGAGATCGAACAGGAACTGAACAGCGCTAAAGACGCCCTGCGTGCCCAAGTGGGTGCCCTGGCCGTTGGCGGTGCTGAAAAGATCCTTGGCGCCACAATCGATCAAAACGCGCATGCGGAGCTGGTTAACAAACTGGCCGCTGAAATTTAAGCGAGGGCGATCATGGCAGAACTGACCACGTTGGCCCGACCTTACGCTAAGGCTGCCTTTGAGCATGCCCAGGCCCATCAGCAACTGGCCAATTGGTCAGCCATGCTCGGCCTGGCTGCTGCGGTGTCGCAAGACGACACCATGCAGCGCCTGCTCAAGGCCCCGCGACTGACGAGCGCAGAAAAGGCCGCCACGTTCATTGACGTGTGCGGTGACAAGTTCAATGCACAGGCACAGAATTTCATTCATGTTGCCGCGGAAAACGACCGTCTCCTGCTTCTGCCGGAGATTGCCGCTCTGTTCGACCTGTACAAGGCCGAGCAAGAGAAATCCGTGGACGTGGAAGTCACCAGTGCCTTCGCGTTGAACCAAGAACAGCAAGACAAACTCGCCAAGGTTCTCAGTGCACGGTTAGGCCAGGAAGTGCGCCTGCACGCGTCGGAGGATGCCAGCCTGATTGGCGGCGTCGTCATCCGCGCCGGTGACCTGGTAATCGATGGCTCTGTTCGCGGCAAAATCGCGAAACTGGCCGAAGCATTGAAATCTTGAGTTTGAAGGGGCAGCAGAGCAATGCAGCAACTCAATCCTTCCGAAATTAGTGAAATCATCAAGGGCCGCATCGACAACCTCGATGTGAGCTCCCAAGCCCGTAACGAAGGTACCGTCGTTTCGGTTTCCGACGGTATCGTGCGGATCCACGGTCTGGCCGACGTCATGTACGGCGAAATGATCGAGTTCCCTGGCGGCGTCTACGGTATGGCACTGAACCTGGAGCAAGACTCCGTGGGTGCAGTGATCCTGGGTGCCTATGACACCCTCGCCGAAGGCATGAGCGCCAAGTGCACCGGCCGCATCCTGGAAGTTCCGGTTGGTAAGGAACTGCTGGGTCGCGTCGTCGACGCACTGGGTAACCCGATCGACGGCAAAGGCCCGCTGGGCAACACCGAGACCGATGCGGTCGAGAAAGTTGCTCCAGGCGTGATCTGGCGTAAGTCGGTAGACCAGCCTGTACAGACTGGCTACAAGTCCGTCGACGCCATGATCCCTGTCGGCCGTGGTCAGCGTGAGCTGATCATCGGTGACCGTCAGATCGGCAAGACCGCCATGGCCATCGACGCCATCATCAACCAGAAAGACTCCGGTATTTTCTGTGTTTATGTGGCTGTCGGCCAGAAGCGTTCGACCGTTGCCAACATCGTTCGCAAGCTGGAAGAAAACGACGCACTGAAAAACACCATCGTGGTGGTTGCCAGCGCCTCGGAATCCGCCGCACTGCAATTCCTGGCGCCTTACGCCGGTTGCACCATGGGCGAATTCTTCCGTGACCGCGGCGAAGACGCACTGATCGTTTACGATGACCTGTCCAAGCAAGCCGTTGCTTACCGTCAGATCTCCCTGCTGCTGCGCCGTCCACCAGGACGTGAAGCGTACCCAGGCGACGTGTTCTATCTCCACTCCCGTCTGCTGGAGCGTGCATCGCGCGTTTCGGAAGAGTACGTCGAGAAGTTCACCAATGGCGCAGTGACTGGCAAAACCGGTTCCCTGACCGCTCTGCCGATCATCGAAACCCAGGCTGGCGACGTTTCCGCGTTCGTTCCGACCAACGTGATTTCCATCACCGACGGTCAGATCTTCCTGGAGTCGGCCATGTTCAACTCGGGCATCCGCCCTGCAGTGAACGCCGGTGTTTCGGTATCCCGCGTAGGTGGTGCCGCTCAGACCAAGATCATCAAGAAACTGTCCGGTGGTATCCGTACCGCTCTGGCTCAGTACCGTGAGCTGGCTGCATTCGCCCAGTTCGCTTCCGATCTGGACGAAGCGACCCGCAAGCAGCTGGAGCATGGTCAGCGCGTAACCGAGCTGATGAAGCAGAAGCAGTACGCACCGATGTCCATCGCGGACATGGCGCTGTCGCTGTACGCCGCTGAGCGTGGTTTCCTGACTGACGTAGAAGTCTCCAAGGTCGGCAGCTTCGAGCAAGCGCTGATCGCCTTCTTCAACCGTGATCACGCTGAACTGATGGCGAAGATCAACGTGAAGGGTGACTTCAACGACGAAATCGACGCAGGCCTGAAAGCCGGTATCGAGAAGTTCAAGGCCACCCAGACCTGGTAAGCCGCAGCGGGGGCTCAGGCCCCCGCTTGCTAACCTGATAGGTGATACATGGCAGGCGCAAAAGAGATTCGCAGTAAGATTGCGAGCATCAAAAGCACGCAAAAAATTACCAGCGCCATGGAGAAAGTGGCGGTCAGCAAAATGCGCAAGGCACAAATGCGCATGGCTGCTAGCCGTCCTTACGCGGAGCGTATCCGCCAGGTGATCGGTCATCTGGCCAACGCCAACCCGGAATACCGCCACCCGTTCATGATCGAGCGCCCTGTAAAGCGCGTTGGTTATATCGTGGTGAGCAGTGACCGTGGTTTGTGCGGTGGCTTGAATACCAACCTGTTCAAGGCCTTGGTCAAGGACATGAACGTAAACCGCGAACAGGGCGTGGAAATCGACCTGTGCGTGATCGGCAGCAAGGGTGCGACTTTCTTCCGCATCTTTGGCGGCAACGTTGTAGCCGCGATCAGCCACCTAGGCGAAGAGCCATCGATCAATGACCTGATCGGCTCCGTCAAAGTGATGCTGGACGCCTACCTGGACGGCCGTATCGATCGCCTTTCGGTGGTTTCGAACAAGTTCATCAACACCATGACCCAGAAGCCAACGGTCGAGCAATTGGTACCGTTGGTGGCAACCCCGGATCAGGATCTCAAGCACCACTGGGATTACCTGTACGAACCCGACGCAAAAGAGCTGCTGGACGGCTTGATGGTGCGTTATGTGGAGTCGCAGGTGTACCAGGCGGTGGTCGAGAACAACGCTGCTGAACAAGCGGCCCGGATGATCGCCATGAAAAACGCCACAGATAACGCCGGTGATTTGATCAAAGAGCTTCAGTTGATCTACAACAAGGCGCGTCAGGCTGCGATCACCCAGGAGATCTCGGAAATCGTCGGCGGCGCTGCCGCGGTTTAACGGTTCACATATTCAGAGGATCCAGCTATGAGTAGCGGACGTATCGTTCAAATCATCGGCGCCGTCATCGACGTGGAATTTCCACGTGACGTCGTGCCGAGTGTTTACAACGCGCTGAAAGTACAAGGCGCGGAAACCACCCTGGAAGTTCAGCAGCAGCTGGGCGACGGCGTGGTTCGTACCATTGCGATGGGCTCGACCGAAGGTCTGAAGCGCGGTCTGGGCGTCGTCGATACCGGCGCGGCCATTTCGGTTCCAGTCGGCAAGGCCACCCTGGGCCGTATCATGGACGTCCTGGGTAACCCAATCGACGAAGCCGGCCCGATCGGTGAAGAAGAGCGCCGCGGTATCCACCAGCCAGCGCCTTCGTTCGCTGACCAGGCGGGCGGCAACGACCTGCTGGAAACCGGCATCAAGGTTATCGACCTGGTTTGCCCGTTCGCCAAGGGTGGTAAGGTTGGTCTGTTCGGTGGTGCCGGTGTCGGCAAGACCGTAAACATGATGGAACTGATCCGTAACATCGCCATGGAACACAGCGGTTATTCCGTGTTCGCGGGTGTGGGCGAGCGTACTCGTGAGGGTAACGACTTCTACCACGAGATGAAGGATTCCAACGTTCTCGACAAAGTAGCCTTGGTCTACGGTCAGATGAACGAGCCACCAGGAAACCGTCTGCGCGTAGCGCTGACCGGCCTGACCATGGCTGAGAAGTTCCGTGACGAGGGTAACGACGTTCTGCTGTTCGTCGACAACATCTACCGTTACACCCTGGCCGGTACCGAAGTATCCGCACTGCTGGGCCGTATGCCTTCGGCAGTAGGTTACCAGCCGACCCTGGCTGAAGAGATGGGCGTTCTGCAAGAGCGCATCACCTCCACCAAGGAAGGTTCGATTACCTCCGTTCAGGCCGTATACGTACCTGCGGACGACTTGACCGACCCATCGCCGGCGACCACCTTCGCCCACTTGGACGCCACCGTCGTTCTGTCCCGTGACATCGCCTCCCTGGGTATCTACCCAGCGGTCGACCCACTGGACTCGACTTCGCGCCAGCTGGACCCGAACGTGATCGGCAACGAGCACTACGACACCGCGCGTGGCGTTCAGTATGTTCTGCAGCGCTACAAAGAGCTGAAGGACATCATCGCGATCCTGGGTATGGACGAGCTGTCCGAGACCGACAAGCAACTGGTGGCCCGCGCTCGTAAGATCCAGCGCTTCCTGTCGCAGCCGTTCTTCGTAGCCGAAGTCTTCACCGGTTCGCCAGGCAAGTACGTTTCCCTGAAAGACACCATCGCTGGCTTCAGCGGCATCCTCAAAGGTGACTACGACCACCTGCCAGAACAAGCGTTCTACATGGTCGGCAGCATCGACGAAGCGATCGAGAAAGCCAAGAAACTGTAATTCCTGCGCCCCGCAAGGGGCGCTATCAGGTTGAGGCAAGCAGATGGCTATGACAGTCCATTGCGATATCGTCAGCGCGGAAGGAGAGATCTTCTCCGGTCTGGTCGAGATGGTGGTTGCGCACGGTAACCTGGGTGATCTTGGTATCGCTCCAGGCCACGCGCCGCTGATCACCAATCTGAAGCCAGGTCCGATCACGCTGACCAGGCAGGGTGGCGCCCAAGAGGTGTTCTACATCTCTGGTGGTTTCCTCGAGGTTCAGCCGAACATGGTCAAGGTGCTTGCCGATACCGTGCAACGTGCTGCAGACCTGGATGAAGCGCAGGCTCAGGAAGCCCTCAAGGCTGCCGAGAACGCCCTGAATCTGAAAGGCGCGGACTTCGACTACGGTGCCGCCGCCGCACGTCTGGCCGAGGCCGCAGCGCAGCTGCGTACCGTCCAGCAAATGCGCAGAGGCAAGTAATCGGCCCACGCTGATCACTGCTGTTGCGATTGAGTAAAAGGGTAGCCTCGGCTACCCTTTTTCTTTTTCCGAATTCCCCTCCGGTCATTTCACTGACCGCCCAGGATTGGTAGCCAGTCAATGTCACTCGATATCGTTATTCTCGCCGCCGGCCAAGGCACCCGCATGCGCTCGGCGCTGCCCAAGGTGCTGCACCCGGTAGCCGGCAACTCCATGCTCGGCCATGTTATCCAAAGCGCCCGGCAGTTGCAGCCACAGGGCATTCATGTGGTGGTTGGCCATGGCGCCGAGTTGGTGCAGCAACGGCTGGCGAGTGACGACCTGAACTTCGTCATGCAGGACAAGCAACTGGGCACTGGCCATGCACTGGCACAGGCGCTGCCGGCCCTTACTGCCGATACGGTCCTGGTGCTTTACGGTGATGTGCCACTGATCGAAGTGCAGACCCTGCAACGGCTGCTGGCCAAGGCCAGCGAGCAGCGCCTGGGGCTGCTCACCGTCACGCTGCAGGACCCCACCGGCTATGGCCGGATCGTGCGCAACACTGACGGCAAGGTTACGGCCATCGTGGAGCACAAGGATGCCAGCGACGCGCAAAAGGCCATCAACGAGGGCAACACCGGCATTCTGGCCCTGCCTGCCGCACGTTTGGCCGACTGGATGGGCCGGTTGTCCAACAACAACGCCCAAGGCGAGTACTACCTCACCGACGTGATCGCCATGGCCGTGGCCGATGGCCTGGAGGTGGCCACCGAGCAGCCGCACGACCCCATGGAAGTGCAGGGCGCCAACGACCGCCGCCAGCTGGCAGAGCTTGAGCGTCACTACCAGTTGCGAGAAGGCCGTCGGCTCATGGCCCAAGGGGTCACCCTGCGTGACCCGGCGCGCTTCGATGTGCGCGGTGAAGTGACCGTGGGCCGGGATGTGCTGATCGACATCAACGTCGTTCTTGAAGGCAAGGTGGTCATCGAGGATGACGTGCAGATTGGCCCGAACTGCGTGATCAAGGACAGCACCTTGCGCAAGGGCGTGATCATCAAGGCCAACAGCCACCTGGACGGCGCGGTGATGGGCGAGGGCAGTGACGCTGGCCCGTTCGCCCGTCTGCGCCCAGGCAGCGTGCTGGAGGCCAAGGCCCATGTGGGTAACTTCGTCGAGCTGAAGAACGCCCACCTGGGTGAAGGCGCCAAGGCGGGTCACCTGACCTACCTGGGCGATGCCGAGGTTGGCGCGCGTACCAACATCGGCGCGGGCACCATCACCTGCAACTACGACGGTGCCAACAAGTTCAAGACCGTGATGGGCGAGGACGTATTCATCGGCTCCAACAATTCGCTGGTGGCACCGGTGGAAATCAAAGCCGGCGCAACCACTGCGGCAGGTTCCACCATCAATCAGGCCGTCGAGGCGGGTGAACTGGCCGTGGCACGTGCCCGACAGCGCAATATCAGCGGCTGGAAGCGGCCGGAGAAAATCAAGAAGAGCTGAGTTATCCACAGCCTTCTACGCCAAAGCCGATTTATGTGAATAAATCGGCTTTTTCATTTCTGGGGTGCTGCATTACTTTTTGTCAGGAATTTTTATCCACACCTTGACGAGCGCGCTGGCTTAGGTTTTGATTGCAACCATTATCTTTCGAACCGAAACTTAAAAGCCCAATGTCGAAACGAAACACACCTCAGCGTCGGCACAACATCCTGGCTCTGCTCAGCGAGCACGGCGAGGTGACGGTCGATGCCCTCGCCAAGCGTTTCGATACCTCCGAAGTGACCATCCGCAAAGACTTGGCCGCGCTGGAGAGCAACGGGCTGTTGTTGCGTCGTTACGGTGGTGCCGTACCGGTACCGCAGGAGCTGCTGGTGGAACCGGCCCAGCCGGTGTCTGCCTACAAGCGGGCAATTGCCCGTGCTGCGGTAGGCCTTATTCGCGAGCATGCACGCATCATCGTCGACAGTGGCAGCACCACCGCGGCCATGATCCCTGAACTGGGGCGCCAGCCTGGGCTGGTGGTGATGACCAACTCGCTCAATGTGGCCCGCGCCATCAGCGAAATCGAGCACGAGCCGGTGTTGTTGATGACCGGTGGCACCTGGGACCCCCACTCGGAATCGTTCCAGGGCCAGGTGGCCGAGCAGGTGTTGCGGTCCTACGACTTCGACCAGTTGTTCATCGGTGCCGACGGCATCGACCTGAGCCGTGGCACCACCACGTTCAATGAGCTGCTGGGTTTGAGCCGGGTGATGGCCGAAGTCGCCCGCGAAGTGATCGTGATGGTCGAGTCCGACAAGGTCGGGCGCAAGATCCCCAACCTCGAACTGCCCTGGAGCAGGGTGCACACCCTGATCACAGACGAACGCCTGCCCAGTGAGGCACGCCAACAAATTCAAGCCCGCGGCGTCAACCTGATCTGCGCCGCGATCAGCCAGGAGTAAATAGACATGTGTGGAATCGTGGGTGCAGTCGCCGAGCGCAACATCACCGCCATCCTGATCGAGGGCCTGAAGCGTCTGGAATACCGTGGGTACGACAGTGCCGGCCTGGCCGTGCTGACCCAGGACGGCGAGCTGCAGCGTCGCCGCCGTATTGGCAAGGTCAGTGAGCTGGAAGCCGCTGTGGTGGCCGAGCCGGTTGCCGGGCGCCTGGGCATTGCCCACACCCGTTGGGCTACCCACGGCGCACCTACCGAAGGCAATGCACACCCCCATTTCTCTGGCCATGAAGTGGCTGTGGTGCACAACGGCATCATCGAGAACCACGAAGCGCTGCGCGAAGAGCTCAAGGGGCTGGGCTATGTGTTCGCATCGCAGACCGACACCGAAGTCATCGTCCACCTTATCCACCACACCCTCAAAAGCCTCCCGGACCTGGCCGACGCCCTCAAGGCAGCGGTCAAGCGCCTGCATGGCGCCTATGGCCTGGCGCTGATCAGTACTCACCAACCCGACCGCCTGGTGGCCGCGCGCAGCGGTAGCCCGCTGGTCATCGGCCTGGGCCTGGGTGAGAACTTCCTGGCGTCCGACCAACTGGCGCTGCGCCAGGTCACCGACCGCTTTATGTACCTTGAAGAAGGGGACATCGCCGAAATCCGCCGTGACCAGGTGCGCATCTGGGACCAGGGTGGCCGTGAGGTTCAGCGCGAAACCGTGCAGTACCACGAAGGGGCAGAAGCCGCTGACAAAGGCCAGTATCGCCACTTCATGCTCAAGGAAATCCACGAGCAACCACGCGTGGTGCAGCGCACCCTTGAAGGCCGCCTGGGCACTGACCACGTGCTGGTCCAGGCCTTCGGGCCACAGGCGGCCGAGCTGTTCGCCAAGGTGCGCAACGTGCAGATCGTGGCCTGCGGCACCAGCTACCACGCAGGCATGGTTGCCCGTTACTGGCTGGAAAGCCTGGCGGGGATCCCTTGCCAGGTAGAGGTAGCCAGCGAGTTCCGCTACCGCAAGGTGGTGGTGCAGCCCGACACGCTGTTCGTGTCCATCTCCCAGTCCGGTGAAACCGCCGACACCCTCGCGGCCCTGCGCAACGCTAAAGAGCTTGGCTTCCTCGGCAGCCTGGCCATCTGCAACGTCGGCATCAGTTCGCTGGTGCGTGAGTCGGACCTGACCCTGCTGACCCTGGCCGGCCCGGAAATCGGCGTGGCCTCCACCAAGGCCTTCACCACCCAGCTGGTGTCGCTGATGCTGCTGACCCTGGCCCTGGGCCAGGTGCGCGGCACTCTGGCGGCCGGCGTGGAGGCCGAGCTGGTCGAAGAACTGCGTCGCCTGCCGGCCCGCCTGGGTGAAGCTCTGGCCATGGACGCTACCGTCGAAAAAATCGCCGAGCTGTTCGCCGACAAGCACCATACCCTGTTCCTGGGCCGTGGTGCCCAGTACCCCGTTGCCATGGAAGGGGCACTGAAGCTGAAGGAAATCTCGTACATCCATGCCGAAGCCTACCCGGCCGGCGAGCTGAAACACGGCCCGCTGGCGCTGGTGGACAATGACATGCCGGTGGTTACCGTTGCGCCGAACAACGAACTGCTGGAAAAGCTCAAGTCCAACCTGCAGGAAGTGCGTGCCCGCGGTGGTGAGCTGGTGGTGTTTGCCGACGAGCAGGCCGGGCTGAGCAATGGTGAAGGTACCCATGTGATCCAGGTACCGCACATCGCCGATGCCCTGGCGCCGATCCTGTACACCATACCGCTGCAGTTGCTGTCGTATTACGTGGCTGTGCTCAAGGGTACTGATGTGGATCAGCCGCGGAATTTGGCGAAGTCGGTGACAGTGGAGTGATGGGGGGGTTGCTGGGATAGAAAGGCTCCAAGCCCAAGGCTGCCAGTTAAAAGGCTTAGGCCCGTCTGGCAGCCTATCCCCGGCAAAAACCGCAGATAACGTGATGCTTCAGCAGGCACCCGTGGGAGCGGCTTTAGCCGCGAACACCGGCGAAGCCGGTGCCATGCCCCGCGCTGCCTGCTACGCGGGGCCCCCGTTCCAGGGGCTCCAGCTCGCCAAGCGTACAAATCACCCCTCCCGAGGTTGTGGAACGCGACGCAGCACCTCGTCATAAGCTTGCAGGTCCAGAAAGGCTGTCACTTCTACCGCGCGCGCCTTTTCCATCCGCAGTATCCACACATAGCTGTTGGTGTACGGCCTGTCATCGCCAGCAATGGCTTCGCCTTTCCAGCTGATGATGACGTACTCCCCATCGGCCCAAAGCTGCTTGGACACCGGCCGTATCGGCGTCTTCAGGCGTGTGGTGAGGGGGCGAACAGCCCTCTGCATCAAATCATCCCGCCCGTTGTAAGTCCCCGAGTTGGGTCCTGATCCCTCGATGGTCCACACCACCTCCGGTGCCACCACTTCGTTGAAGAAGTCTGCCCCCCCTGCCGCCCAGCGATCAAAGGCCGCGGCAACCACCGCTTTGTTGTCTGCGGCAGCGGCCTCCTGGTTTTGCACGGAAGTGGCCGAGGCTGCGGTCGCAAAGCAGGCAAGCGACGCACAGAGGACGATGCGGCAGACGCAATCGGGTATACGGATACAGGCCATGGTTGTGCCTCCTGTTAATAAACATGGCGGTTAGCGAGTGATAGGCGCTGGCGCTTCCTGGCCCGCATGCTTCTGGACCTGGGCGCCGCCAAACACCAATTGCTGCACCATCGGTGTGGCAATAAACCGGCCCGGGAAAATGGGCGCTGGTGCGCTTGCCTGATCCAAACGGGCGATATGCGTTACATCCAGCTCGATACTGAGTGCGTTCAGGTTGTCCTCGGCTTGAGCCAATGTTCTTGCTCCGATAATGGGCGCGACCACGGCCGGGTTGTGCAAGGCCCACGCAAGCGCAACCTGGGAAGGTGTGGCGCCTATTTCCCTCGCGATCTCGACCACCACGCTGGCAATCTGTAACGAGCGCTCGGTCAAATGCCCCGTGGCACTGATCACGCCCTTGCGGTCTGCCGCTACGCCGGCTTCCTTGCTATCGCTCAGGTCTTCGGGCCCATATTTCCCGGTCAGGATGCCGCCGCCCAGCGGCGACCACGGGACTACGGCCAGCCCCATTTCCCGGGCCATGGGCAGTAACTCGTGCTCCACTGTGCGCTCCACCAGGCTGTATTCGATTTGCAGGGCCACCAACGGCGACCAACCGCGCAGATCGGCGAGCGCTTGCAACTGCGCCACCTTCCAAGCAGGTGTGTTGCAGATGCCCAGGTACAGCACCTTGCCGCTGCGCACGATGTCATCCAGGCCACGCATGACTTCTTCTGCGCTTGTGGTGAAGTCCCAGGCGTGCAGGTACAGCAGGTCAATACGGTCTGTGTCCAACTGACGAAGGCTGGTTTCCACCGAGCGCATCAGGTTGAGACGGTGATTGCCGCCTGAGTTGGGGTCACCGGGGGCACGGGCCATCGTGTACTTGGTTGAAATTACCAAACGCTCGCGTCGGCCTTTCATGAGCTGGCCAAGCATGCGCTCCGAAGCACCGTTGGTGTAATTGACGGCGGTATCGATGAAATTGCCGCCTGCCTCGACATAGCGGTCGAAAATTTGCCGGGCTCCGGCTTCATCCGTTCCCCATCCCCAGTCAGAGCCGAAGGTCATGGTGCCGAGTGCCAGTGGGGAAACGCGAATGCCGGAGCGGCCAAGCAGGCGGTACTGATCGAGTGCTGAGCGAGTGGACATAGGGGCTCCTGACGAACCAGAGGATGATTGCGTAAGGGGACTTTGCGACAGGGCGGCGGCTTGCACGTATACGGATCGTCCCGCATGCTTGCATCATCCTCCGAGTTACCGGGCGTTCCACCGCATAACGTTTTGGGGCTTACCATGAATGTGCGGCGCACACTGATCGACGTCATCAGCCGTCATGCACCTTCCAATGGCTTTCACTCGACGCCATTGGCAGGGGTTACGTTGGTGCGTTCAGATACCCCGACAATCCCCATGCCTGTGGTGTATCAACCCACCCTCTGCTACATCGTCCAAGGCCGCAAGCAGGTATCCATTGGGCCCGCGACCTATGTTTACGACGCGGCCAACTACCTTGTCGCCTCAGTAGACATTCCGGTGATGGGCTCCATTATCGAAGCCAGCGAGGCAGAACCGTATCTGTGCCTGGTACTCGACCTGGATATGGCGGTGCTCAGTGAGCTTGCCTTGCGCAACCCAGGCGCCAGCCACCAAACAGCCGATTCAATGCCGAGTGGCATCGAACTCAATGGCAGCACACCCGAGCTGTTAGACGCAGTGGGCAGGCTGGCCAGCTTACTGGACACCCCGCAAGATGCAGCGGAGCTGGCCCCGCTGGTAATACGTGAGGTGCTTTATCGCCTGCTTACCCGCCCTGGCAACTGCGTGCTGTTGCAGATGGCCAAGGCCGACAGCCGCCTGCGTCAGATTGCAAAAGCCATTACCTGGCTGCGTGCCCATTACCAGGAAGCGGTGCGCATCGACGATATTGCCGGCATCGCAGGCATGAGCCGGTCCACCTTCCACGCTCATTTCAAAGCGGTCACATCAATGAGCCCGCTTGAATTCCGTTGCCAGTTGCGCTTGCAGGAGGCGCGGCGCCTGATGGTGGCGGAGGCCCTGGATGCTGCCGGTGCGGGTTACCGAGTAGGCTATGAAAGCCCGTCCCAATTCAGCCGTGACTACGCCCGCGCTTTCGGCTTTCCGCCCGCTCGGGACGCCCTGCGTCTGCGCAGCGACGTTGCTTGACCCTGTGGACACCCCCATTCCTCAATGTGTGACAGCACAATTGCAGCCTAACTATCTGCCTCTAAACTGACGGTACTCAGCTAGCGCCCTGGCAACGCCTCTTCGAGCTATTGTCGATTGAGACTTCATACGGCAGACCTGTGTGCTTTTGAGGCATTTGGCGATATCAGCACCTCCGAACTTGCCGGACCGCTACCGTTAATTCGGCATTCGCTTGGTTCCCCACTCACATCCCGTCGTTTCAGGTGACCATGAGCGTAATGACCCCCTCCATTTCTCCCGAGCTGAAAGAGAAAATTCGCCCATTCGTTGAAAACCCCGCTGAGTTGGCAGACCGTATCCTGGCACGCTTGGTACAGGGCAACAGCGACTACGCAACTTTGACCGACGAAGCCCGGCACGATGCCTGGGAGTCCATCCGCACCTATTCATCGCTCTGGTTCCGTTGTTTGTACGAAGGTCGCACTATCAACTTGCAGGAAATCGAGCAGCTCGCTCAATCGGGGCGGCGGCGTTTTCATCAAGGCATTGGTCTGAATTCGCTGCTGCGGGTATTTCGCGCGGGCAGCCAGGAAATGCTCGATGCTTACCTTAAGATTGGGGTGAGTGACCAGAGCCTGCGCGACGAATTGCTGTTCACATTGTCACCTTCGTTACTGGAGTATGTTGATTCTCTCTCGCTGGCCATTGCACATGCGTACCTGCAAGAGCAATTTCAGGGTGCTCGCTGGCGCGATGCCCGGCGTTACGAACTCAGCAGCATCGTCTTCAACCACGACCCCGATCCGGAAGGCTTCCAACGGGTCTGCAGCGCTTTGGGCCTCGATGCAGAGGGGTTGTGGCTGGCCATTGCCTTGAAGCTGGATTTTCACGTCACTCACCCCGGCGATCTGGAAATGGAAGCCGAGCGATTGGTAGCCAGTGTGGCCAATCACTTTAATACCGCTGCCGGGCAGCTTACGTATGTGATGCGCCACGGAAATCTGATCATCTGGTTGCCACGGGCGCGTGGCGACTCGTTGTTGATATGCGATCGGCAAGTGCGTAAGCAGATGGAGGCTTTCCCGCTAGGTAATACACCTATCAGGTCCATCGGAATCGGCTTGGTTAACCAGGGGGTACTGGGATGGGCCGCGTCGGCCAGCGAGGCGCTGAAGGCCTTGGAGTCGGGCGCCATCTCCTGGCCCCAGGCGCGTGTTTACACCTATAGCGGTGTGGCAATCAGTGAGTCGATCAAGTCCAGTAGACCGGCCTTGCGCTACCTGGATTCGATCATCGAAGCCTTGGGCAATGAGCCAGAGCTCATCATGACGCTGCAATGCTTCTTCCAGCATTCGGAGAAGCACAAGATTACCGCGGCGGCTTTGAACATACACCCCAACACGTTGGCATACCGGCTCGACCGGATAATGAACCTGCTGGGTGGCAAAACTTCCGATTTAGATTTCATGGTTTCGTTGCGCCTGGCCATGGCACTCAGGCGAGCCAGTGATCGGCTCGACAGTGAAGGGAAGTGAATCGGCGGCTATGTCCCATACAGTTGACGCCGCCGATCCGGGTACTCAGTCGCCGTGATGGGCAAACGCGATGCCTGTCACTGGGCCAGGGCAGGTGTAGAGGGTGGTGAATACACCACCCTCTAGCGAGACGCCGCGCACCGCGCCACTCAGGTCGCTGACGAAAGCCCGATGCCCTTTCAGGTCCAGGGCCAGGCCAATGGCTTCTGCGAGCCCAGTGGCCAACACTCTGTGGTTGCTCAACCCATCAACGCTGATGTCTGCGCAGTTAAGGCTGTTACCGCCCTGTTCGGGTAACCCTCGATCTGTCCAGTAAAGCCGCTGGCTCTCATGGTCGATCTCCAGGTCGATTGGCTCCGGCAGGTGATCAAGCAGCAATTCTACGTTGGGTCGGTGCGCCAGGGGCATTACACCGGGCGGGGTCAGTGCCATCCTGAAAATTCTCCCTTGGCCGCCGTCAGGCGGGCCCTTCTGGGTCCAGTAGATGTATCGGTTCTGCAAGTCTAGGGCGATACCCACGCAATGGCGCATTACATCATCGCGGTCGCCAGGCCAGGCGCCGGTCTGGTGCAGCATGGTCAGGCCGCTGCCGTCGGTGTTGCAGCAAAAAATGGCCATGCCCTCGCGATCACACCAGTACAGCACCCCGTATGCCGCATCCAGTTGAATCTGCTTGGGGGTGACGATGCTGCCACCGCCGACAAGCACACGATGATCGTCCCCCGCGAGACTGCAGCTTTCGATACTGCCATCAGCGTGGATAAAGTTTTCTCCGGTCTCGGGCATTTCGCCCATGTTGGTCCAGTAGACCGTTTTACTGACCAGGTCTACCTGGATGCCATCAGGCGTTCCCCGAGGCACCTCAAGCAGCCGCCAGGACTCTCCGGTATTGACGTCCAGCGCGATGATGACTGCAGGATGTGCCTGCAGGATATACAGAAGATGGCGGGAATGGTCGTTCAGGTAGTCCATGTCATTTGCCTCATGCTATATGCCGCAGAGTGGGATACGAGGGGGCTCGCTGAATATCAACGCTCTAGCCACTGCGGCTTGGATGAGCCACGTGGCACCAGTACGGTCTTGTCAAAGTTCCAGGACGATTTCGACAGCACCACTTGATCGGTCATGCCCTGGTACGTGCCCATTGGCGTGTCGGTGGTGAACAAGTCGGGCTTGGGATAGCCATGCACTGCGCTGGAGCCTGCGGTCTCCCTGGCGTATTGCTTGTCGAACAGACCTAGGCTCAGTTGCCACAACACGGTACGGGTCAGCGATACCACCACCCGGTAGCTGCCGCCCTCCGTGGCGCGGCGGCGCAAGGCCGCTAATACGCCCAAGGTACCCAGCCAGCCTACGACGTAGTCGCAGATTGGTACGATCGGGGGTTGTTTCGGTTGGGACAGCGACCCTTCGTGAGCGAAAAGGCCGGCAACGGCAGCGCCGATCTCATCGAACCCAGGGCGGTTTGACCAAGGGCCGTTTTCACCATGCAATACGACAGTGACATGCACCAGCCCTGGTCGGATGTGAGCCAGTGTCTCGGCGTCCATGCCATGGTCACGCAAAAAGCCTGGGCGTTTGTTAGCGAAGAACACGTCGGTGGTACTGAGCAGGGCGTCGAACTGCCGACGATCCTCGGGCGAATCGCCTAGTTGGGTGGAGCGCATACCAACCTGGGCTGTCCAGAGGAATCCTTCAATCTCTGTGTCATTAGGCCGCCAGATGTTCAATACATCTGCGCCGTACAGCGCCAGGTCTCTACCAATTGCAGCGCCAGCGATCACGTGCCCCAGCCCCAGGGCGCGGATGCCTTCCAGCGGTTTAGCGGCACCCCGCGAAAAAGGCATGGGGGCCGACTCGCCGATCTTCTCGATCTTTATCAGTGGCTGCTGGCTCAGTACATCCGTGTACTGCCGCTCGTTCAGAAACTCTGCCGTGCTGCGCACCATGCCCATGACGATACCTTGCTCGGCCGCAGCGTTCTCCAGCTCCAGTGCGTCCCATTGCAGCACCGCATTGCGGACTGCTTCGCTGCTGTCGCTGCAACGCAGCAGGTTCAGTGCACGGTGGCGCAGCGGTGGGTAGAAATTCAGCGGCAAGACGTGCCGACCATCGCGTGTTTCGTGGAACAACGGCAGCTTCATGAACGGGTTGTAGATATCGGCACCCATGGCGGGAGGGCGACCGTTGATCAGCTCCAAGCGGCCTTCAAAGAAGCCGCAGAAGCGCCGGAGCGCCTTACCGACATCAACGTGAATGTCCTGTTCGGTGTCTGTACGCTCCCGATGGAGTGTGACAGCGGCGACCGTCCTGGCGGCTAGGCCGATGGCCGCCATGCTTGCGAAGCGAATGGGGCTTGGCAGGATGGGGTCAGCCCCCTGAAAAGTGAGCGTACCGCCGAAGTCGGCGATAGAAAGGCCTACCTGCGCCAACACCTCTTCAACACCCTGGTGCAGATCGAAACTGGCATCGGTAGCCGGGTTGGTCGAAAGCGTGCGCAACTTGGCGGTCAGCGGATCGACAGCGTTTTCAACAGGGGAATGCGAGCTCATGACGGGGCTCCTCATAGACTGGTCGAAGCTTGTGGGTGGTTCAAAACAGGCCGTGGTCTTTGCGCAGTGCCTGTAAAGCCACCATCACTTGGTTTTCGTTGTCGGTCAGCGCGGCAACGCTGCGGCCATCGGCTTGCTTGAAAACGCCTGAAACGATCGTCTGCTTGAGAGCGTCATCCACATCGGGTGTACCCAGGTTGCTCATTAGCCCCTGCAGGGGGTCCATCAGATGGTCCATGAAGTGGCGGATACCACCCTGGCCGCCGCCCAAGTGCCATTGCAGGCTTTGGCCCATGCAGCCCCAACGCAGGCCAGGGCCATAACTGACTGCCGCGTCGCAGTCTTCAACACTGATGACGCCCTGCTGGATCAGGTAGAGCATTTCCTTGTAGAGCGCTGCTTGCAGGCGATTGGCAACATGGCCCGGTAGTGAGCGGTGCAGTCGGATAGCTTTCTTGCCGATGGAGTCATAGAAGGCCATCGCGTTCTCGATGGTTTCTTCCGAGGTCTTGTCACCACCGACAACTTCAACCAGTGGGATGATGTGAGGCGGGTTGAAGGGGTGGCCAATTACGCAGCGCTCAGGGTGGGCACACTCGGCCTGTATCACGTCCATGGTCAGCCCCGAAGAACTAGAGGCGAGAATGGCGTTTTCAGGCGTATAGCGATCAATCTCGGCGAAGAACTTGGCCTTGAAGTCCGGCCGTTCGGGGCCGTTTTCCTGGACGAAATCGGCCTGGTGCAACGCTTGCTGCATGTCGGTGGTGAAGGTGAGCCGATCACGGCTGGCGCTGGGTGAAAGGCCAATGTGTTCGAGAATCGACCACTCCTGCTCTACATACTTACGCAGGTTTTCTTCTGCATTGGGGGCGGTGTCCACTGCCGTGACATCGAAACCACGTGCCAGATACAGCGCGGCCCAGCTGGAACCTATAACGCCGGTTCCGACAATAGCGATACGTTTGACGGACTTCGCAAAAGACATAGCAATCTCTCCCTGTCATCCATGGAACTCATGAATGATTCAGTTGAATTGAATATTCACAGCTCAGAGTTTCAATATAGACAGGGGTGGCCAGAGTTAAAATTGTAAAGCGCCACAGAATAATCAGTGGATTGCCACAGTCGCTGTTAATGCCTACCTGTCTTAGGATGAACTGTGAAAATTAGTACGATTAACTATCCAACTTTATTTGTTAGCTCGGCTAAGACACGCACCTCACTGCCCGTTTGATCGATTGGATCATTCCACAGGGTCAACCCATAAAGGCGTTTAAGTGAGTTCACCGTTGCAACATCGCTCAGGGAGTCGGCCTTGATGAGTCATAGCATCGTTATTATTGGTGGGGGCGCCGGTGGTGCAGAGCTGGCGGCAATGCTGGGCCGCCGTTCACGCCGGCTGAACATCGAGGTTACGCTGGTTGACCGCATGGCCCGACATTTCTGGAAGCCGCGGCTGCATGAAGTTGCCGCCGGGCTCCGCGGTGAAGGTGATGCCATTTCCTACCTTGCCCTGGCCCGTGCCAACAATTTTCGCTTTCGCCTGGGCAGCCTGACGCATCTTGACGCCAATGCCCGAATCATCGGGCTGGATGCGGTCGTCAACGATCTAGGCAAGGTCCTGCTGCCCAAGCGGGTGCTGCCATACGACACGCTGGTGTTGGCAATTGGCTCGCAGGTCAATGATTTCGGCACCCCCGGAGTTCGCGAGCATTGCCTGTTGCTGGATGACAGCGAGCGCGCATTGGCCTTTCAGAAACACTTGCTGGAAGCGGTGATGCTGGTTTCCCAGGGGGCCAGCAAGCGGCTACGCATTGGTATTGTCGGCGCCGGCGCCACCGGCGTGGAGCTGGCAGCAGAGCTCTGCCACTCGATTCGCGCCATGCAGGACTCGACGGGTCTCATCGCGGCTGAACAGCTGGATATCACCGTCATCGACATGGCCGACAGGCCGCTGGCAAATAACGCCCCCTCTGTATCGAAATTCGCCGAGCGCACCTTGGCCAAGATGGGCGTCACTCTGCGCTTGAACAGTGGAGTGGCGCAGGTCACAGATGAGGGTTTCGTACTCAAGGACGGAGAGACGTTGTTTTGCGACTTGAAGATCTGGGCATCAGGAGTGATTGGCCTGCCGCTTGTGGCTGATCTTGACCTGACCCTCGATCGCTCCCGTCGCATCCTTTGCGACGAGCAACTGCGTTGCGTGGGGGCCCAAGGTGTCTACGCCATGGGGGATTGCGCTTATGTGTTCGATCCGCAGCATCAGCGGCCCCTACCTTGTACCGCTCAGGTTGCGCATCAGCAGGCCAGCTACCTCTCCGGGCTCTTGTCACGAAAACCGCGTGACGCGATGCCCAAGCCATTCTGTTACCGCGATCGCGGCAGCCTGGTTTCTTTCGGCGGGGCGTCTACCGCCGGCGAAGTCCCACTTCACAAACAACGTGCCTGGGTTTTCAACGGCTACTTTGCCAGGCTCGGCTACCTCATGTTGCAGCTCATGCATCGCGCCACGTTGCTGGGCTGGCGCAAGACGCTCACGCTGACATTTGCCGACGCCTTGCGGCGCACTGCGGCTCCACCGGTCAAGCTCCACTGACATCGATTCCGGCCGTGTGCAGCTTCAGGAGGGCGATCACAGGTATGCACCCACTCAAGAACACGGTGGCCGGGTATTGGCGAACCCTGGCTGCCATTATGCTCGGTATCTGCTTCAGCGAACCTACCGACGCCGCTGCGTTCGATCATCAGGCGCCACAGCAAGGCCCGTGGTTCGTGCGCACCGGGCCACTCTGGGTCGCGTACCAATCGAGTGCCGACATAAACCTGATGGGGCAATCACTGGCCGGCGCTTCTGCCCGGGCACGCAACAATGTGACCTTCATGATCGACCTGGGCTATGAAGTGACAGACACCTTCACGGTGCTGGTCATGGGCGGTATTCCCCCGCGTACTGTGGTACAAGGCGCGGGTTCGGTCGAGGGGCTGGGTAATTTCGGCGCAGTGCGCTACGGCCCGCTCTTTCTCACGGGCGTCTATTACCTGCCAGCCTGGCAGGGCGTCAGGCCGTATATCGGCGCGGGCCTGGCCCATGCATTCATCTTCAAAAATTACGACGGTGCTGTCTCGGGCCTTGATGTGCAGGGCAACACCGGCCCTGTTGTGCAGATGGGGGTCGAATACCCTTGGAACGAGCGTTGGTCGATATTCGCCGACTACAAGCACCTTTGGCTTGAACTGGATGCCCATGGCACACTTGGGCCGGCGCCGGTAAAGGCAAAGATCACCCTGGACCCCGACTTACTGTCGATGGGCGTCAAGTTTCACTTCTGACGGCACTCGATCACCTCTGCTCAGCGATGCAGCAATGCGCCCAGCGCATGCAGTGTGTCGCTTACGCGCCTTCTCAGTTGTGGGTCCCTGATGTTGCGCTGTGCTTGGGCTTGCAGGAGGGCAAGCTTGCGCTCCAGGCTGGGCTGGATGTCGGGTTGCTCGAAAATCTGCCTGCCGTGATCCAGCGCCGCGCACATCGCTGCTCGTATTTCGTCCAGAACATGCGCATCGCCCGGCGACTGGCTGCCGTGTTCAATTTCGATCTGCAGGGCGTGGTTGGCCATCAGCAGATAGCGTGCAGAGGCAATGATTTGTTGTAGGCGGTAGGTCATGTGCTCCTGATGGGTTTCACCCGCCTGCCAGCTTGGCTCTATTGCCACCCTGGCCAATGCGGCCTCGCATTGACCTATTTCCGCCCACAGTGCAGCCGTTTCCGTAGCGGGTGTCGGCATACGCAGATTTGCCGAGATACGCTGCAAGAGCCGGCCGATGCTGCGTTGCAATGCCTCGCCCTCAGCCTCAGGCCACAGCACCGCATGGATGAACACCGAAATCACCACGCCCATTACGATACCTATCATGCGGTCGCGCACGTCGGTGAGATTGGTACTGGGCCCGAAGGTTTCCAAAAGTGCCAAGGAGAACGTAAACATGATCTGCACGCCGGCGTAGCTGATGCGCTCAGAACCGGTTGCTACCCAGGCCGCCAGAGCCATCACCGGTAGTGTCATGAACATAAGCCCGACAATGCCGGTGAGGTGAGGTATTACCCAAACCAGCATCACAAGGGCGAGCCCGCTACCGAATAATGCGCCGCCAACGCGCAGTGAGGCCTTCATCCAAGTCGCACCGAGGCTAGGTTGAGCGACGATCAGGCAGGTCAGCATGATGGTGTGGATGCCAGGCCAGTCAGTGGCCATGTAGAACAGGTAGCAGAGCATAGCCGCCAGCAAGGTCTTGAGGGCGAATTGGGCATATCGGGGGTTGGAGAAGGCATCTGCGGCCAGTACAGGTGGTTTCGGTGCGGGTGCCGCTGCGCCCGCGAAATTTGGCAATGACAGCGAAAGGAGTGTGGTGCGGATCTCTTCGTAGACACCTGGAAGCTGCCGAGTACCGAGGCGGTCCAATGTGGACAAAGCGTGGGTTGCAGCTTTGGGCTCCATCAGCTTCAGCGCAAGTACCGCGCGGCTTAGCTCTGCCGCTTCGGGAGGCCGGGTGCTGTCGGTGTTCAGGTGTGCGGTGAGCATCAACAGGCGACAGACAGCATTTACCCGTGCCAAGTGCAGCGCTTGTTCCTGGCGCACATTGTGGTCGCGCATGCAGGCAAAGCGCAGTAGCTGCTGCAGTGAAATGGCCGTACGCTGAATGTGCCGGGCGTCGATGTGGGGTACGGGCTGGGCACCTGTTAATAGCTGCGCGACGCTGTCGAGTTGTCTCGCCACCAGAGCTTGCAACTGGCGCCACGGCTCCAGGGGCAGAAATAGCGTATTGACGCACAGTGTCACGGCAATGGAGTAACACACAGCCACCCACACCCAGAGTACCGAGCGGACCACAAGCTCCGGCTGGTCGGTGGTGTCGGCAAAGGTCTGCACATATATCACGACGATGCCAACGATGAAGAAGACCACGCCGATAGCTGTTACCCGCATCAGGTAGGCACTGATGAAAAATAGCGTCGCTGCGCCCAGGATACGCAGTAGCGGATAGGCATAGGTGAATTTCAACAGCAGAATCGAAGCAGCGATTGCCAGTGTGGTACCGAGCAGAAACAACGTGCCGACCAGCCGAGTAATCACGACATTACTCTGGGTTACGTAGAACACCACGAGTAACGAAAGCGCCAGCAACGGAACCTGTAGCGACATCGAAACCAGGATTACTACGGCGCAGCTGAGAACCGTACGCAGTACCAGGTTCAAGCGGCCTGGATATGCTTTCATCTCAGCGATGATGAACCTGAGCCCAAACTGCTCCTGCTCGACACTGTTGACGTCGGTCATCGGCTTGCCGAGTCATGTCGCCCAGGCTCCAGAACCGCCACTGCCGAAGCGCCAACACGGAAAAGATCTGCGTTGGGCTCAAGTACCTCAAGTTTCACTGGAAAGCGTTGAGAGACCCGAACCCAGTTGATGCTGCGTTGCACACGGGGAAGCCCTTCGACTACAGCGCCACCATCATCGGGTAGCACACCAAAGCTCAATGAGTCGACACGGGCATGAAAACGCTGACCGCTATCGGTCATCAGGTAGACGGTGGCCGGAGTGCCCGGGCGCATACCCTGGAGGTCGGTTTCTCTGAAGTTGGCGATCACATACCAGTGACGTGTATCGATCAGGGTGAAGATTGGTTTTGCGGCCGAAGCATACTGCCCGACGGTAGTACGCAGCGAGGCAACCCGCCCGTCGAAAGGTGCCCTGACTTCGGTGAATTCCAGATCCAGTTCGGCAATCGAGATCTGTGCCAGCAGCTCTGCCCGTTGTGCAACCAGTGCATCCACGCCGCTGACGGCTGCAGTCGCGCGCTTTGCCTGGAAGCGCGAGGTATTGAGCTCCGCCGCTGTGGACCGCTGGCTAGCCCTGGCCTGGTCAACGACTTCCGCAGATATATAGCCCTTGGGCAATAGTTTCTCGTAGCGCTGAAGCGTGTCGGTTGCCTGCTTGGCCTGAGCCCGTGCACGTTCGACGGAAGCGACTGCAGAGGCTGCTTCGAAGGTTTGGGCATTGACCGTTCGTTGGGTCAGGGCAATCTGTTGCTCAAGCGTGGCCAGACGTGCCCTGGCTTGGTCGAGATTGTCCTGGTAGGGCCTTGGGTCGATGCGCAGCAGCAAATCACCTTTTTTGACGCTCTGGTTGTCGCGCACCGGTAACTCGATGATTCGCCCGCTGACTTCAGGCACCACGTTGATGGTATCCGCGTAGACGTAGGCATCATCGGTGCTTGGGCTGTTCTCCAGCGTCCAGATTACGTATAGCAGCAGCGCGAGGCACATCAGTCCGATAACGAGGGCGGGTATACGGCTGCTTTTTTCTGGGGCAGGTGAACGGTTCATATGGGCATGCTCAGTGGTGGAAGACGGCCAGCCAGACCAGCATCGCGCTCAGTGCGGTGAACGCCGGATACGTAAATGCCAAAGGCTGTAGCCGACCGAACCCGCATGTTTTGGCCAAAATCAGATGCAGCAGAACGGTGCTGAGGACACCACCGATGATTGCGAACAGCCAGTCGGGAAAGATGGCACCAAGCACGGGAAGTGCGGGAGACTGAGCGCACCCGTCGAGCGCTAACAGCATGATCGGCACACCGAACATGTAGTAATACCTGAGACCAGCCATTAACAACTCCGCACCACCGTCACTAACGTAAGGTGCGAGTCTAATCCTTCACAGTAAAACTTAAATTGGAGCAAGGCACAGTGGCCGTTGTGGCGTGCCACATGAAGTTCAACGGCCCTTAGTGAGACATCAATAAAAAACACTCAGTATGTAAAGAACTTCCGTCAATCATGTTCCAACTGCACATACTCCAGCATCTTCTGGCTCCCATCCAGAATATCCGTACAGATCGCCTCCCGGGCGGCAGCCCCGTCCTTGTTCTTGAGCGCCGCCAGCACGTCCCAGTGATGGTCGATGGCCATGCGTTCATTGAAGCTGCCATACGCCCGCGCAATCAACGGCCCTGTGCGCATCCACAGGCCATCCAGCAGGCTGGACAGCATCGGCATGTCGGCTATTTCGGTGAGCGCATAGTGGAATTCATGGTTGTGGGTAAGTGCGGCCGCCAGGTGGTTGGCCTGGATCGCAGCCAGGTTGTCCTCGATACAGCTTTCGAGCCGTTCGAGCTGTGGCGTTGTCACGTGCGCGGCTGCTGTTTCGGCTGCCAGGCCTTCGAGGGAAAGGCGGATACGGCGGATTTCCAGAAACTGCTTGGAGGTCAGCATCGGGACGCGGATGTCCCTGGGCGTTTTGAGAACCAGCGCCTGCTCCTTGGCCAGTTGCAGAATCGCATCCCGTACCGGCGTAACGCTGGTGCCCAGTTGCTCGGCCAGGTCGCGAATACGCAGCCTGTCGTTGGGCTGGAAGCGACCGGTAATCAACGCCTCGCGTAACAGGCCATAGATGCCGCTGCCCAAGTAGGAGTGTTTCAGGTTCTCGATGGGGTAGTTCATTGCTTACTCGTGTACGGCACAGGACCGGCGGCGGAGGGGAACCTTCCACGGCAGATTATCGAATAACTCAAACATGTTGCCCACCATTCACGTGTATTTCTGCACCGTTCACGTAAGACGCCCCGTGGGTACACAGGAAATGCACCAGCGCTGCGACTTCCTCCGGTTTACCCATGCGCTTCATCGGGATCGAACGCTCAACGATCAGCTCGGTGCCTGCAGACAGGATCGACGTGTCGATTTCACCGGGTGCAATGGCGTTGACCCTTACGCCGTGCTGGCCGAAATCATGGGCCATTTCCCGAGTGAGTGCAGACAGCGCCGCCTTGGAACAGGCATAGGCCACGCCTGCAAAGGGGTGTACCCGGGAGCCTGCGATGGAGGTGACATTGATGACCGAGCCCTTTGCAGCCTTCAGTTCTTCGAACAGCCCGCGGGCGAGCAGGGCGGTGGAGAACAGGTTGACGTTGAACACGTTCAGCCAGGTGGCGTAGTCGGACTCCAGCACACCCAGCCGCTCGCCGTGCTCGCCCTTGGGTGAAATGCCGGCGTTGTTCACCAACGCGTCCAGGCGGCCACCCAGTTTTTCGCGGATCTCCGGCAGCCTCGCCTGGACGTCCTCGATGTTGCCCAGGTCGAGATGAATGTGGTTGGCGAAGCCTTCAGCCCATGGGCAGCCTTCGCCAAGGTCCTGGCGAGAGGCGGTGAAGACTCGCCAGCCAGCCGCGTTGAAGTGCTTAACCGTCGCGTGGCCGATGCCGCGGCTGGCGCCGGTGAGCAACAAGGTGCGTGGTTCGGTCATGGTGGCGTCCTTTCGGTGATGAGTGGGAAGAGCATAGCGTAAAAATATGATGCATCATATTTGGATTGTGGTTAAATGACTCGCCGCCTCCTGAGAGGCGCACTGCCTGATCTGTTTGCTGCCACTACAAAAAAACTGCCATCCCTTGAAGCTGCCCACGACCTCGTAGCGCACCTGGAGAGACGCATGAACAAGAAAATCGCAGCGGTACTGATACTTGGAACACTCGCAGGCCCCCTCAGCGCCGCTGAGAGGCTGACCGTAGTGTCGTTTGGCGGGAACAACCGCCAGGCCCAGGAAAAGGCCTTCTACCAACCCTTCACTGCACAGTACGCCACCCCCATTACGGCAGATGACTACAACGGCGAAATGGCCAAGATCAAAGTCATGGCCGATACCGGCAAAACCAGCTGGGATGTGGTGGAAGTGGAGTCGCCCGAGCTGATTCGCGGGTGCAGTGAAGGCCTGTTCGAGCCTTTGGATTGGGGGCGGATAGGCAAGAAAGAAGACTTCATCCCCGCTGCGGTAAGCGATTGTGGGGTCGGTATTTTCATCTGGTCGACTGTCCTCACATTCGACCCCAAAAAAGTCGCCTCGGCGCCCCAGGGCTGGGCCGACTTCTGGGATGTGAAGAAGTACCCGGGCAAGCGGGGCCTGCGCCGGGGTGCCAAGTTCACCCTGGAATTCGCCCTGATTGCCGATGGGGTCCCCCTGAAGGATCTGTACCAGGTGCTGGGAACGGAAGCCGGTGTGCAGCGCGCGTTCAAGAAGCTGGACCAGATAAAGCCCAATATCCAGTGGTGGGATTCCGGCGCACAGCCTCTGCAATGGTTGGTATCCGGTGATGTGGTAATGACCTCGGCCTACAACGGCCGGGTGACGTCGGCCCAGGACGAGGGCCAGTCATTTGCCATGCAGTGGAACGGCAGCCTGTACGACCTGGACCACTGGGCAATTGTGAAAGGCAGCCCGAAAAAAGCCCTGGCAGAAACGTTCATTGCCTTTGCAAGCGAACCTGTGCAACAGAAGCATTTCGTCGAAGCCATTCCCTACGGGCCAAGCAACAGGCATGCGGTAGAACTGGTAGACAGAAAAGTCGGCGACAAATTGCCAACCGCGCCAGACAACCTCAAGAACGCCCGGGCTACGGATGCCGAGTTCTGGATCGACCATGGCGAAGACCTGGAAGAGCGCTTCAACGCCTGGGTCAACAAGTAATGCATGATGGCGCCTGCGGGGCGGGCGCCGGTTTCGCGCCAGATAAGGGGTAGGGTTATGCCGCTCGAAAATTTCGCAATCGATGACAGCTTGCTGGAAGTCGCCCCGGCGCACGTCAGTGATGCCCAGGCGGGCGAGGTACTGCATCGGCACTTCGGCTTAAGCGGCACGCTCGAAAAACTTGGCGGTGAAAGAGACCTGAATTTTCGGGTGCTATTGCCTGACGGGGCATCCCGCTTGCTGAAGCTTTCCCATCCGCTGGAAAACCCTGACGTTGTCGATTTTCATAATCAGGCAATGCGCTGCATCGCCTTGCGTGACCCAGCCTTGCCTGTGCAGCGCGTACACACCTCACTGGCCGGCGACCACTTCGTGCGCGTCGAAGTCAACGGTCAACGTATGCTGGCCCGGCTTCTGTCATTCGTCGACGGTATGCAACTGTACCGGGTAGGCCGCACTACCCAAGCGTTTCGTCGGTCACTGGGGGCGTCTCTCGCCCGCCTGGATGTTGCGCTGGAAGGTTTCGATCACCCGGCTGCCCGCCACACGTTGCTCTGGGACATGCAACATGCGGCGCACCTTCGGCCCCTGCTTGCCCATCTCGAACCGGGGCAGGGTCGCGCGCTGGTGGAGCAGAGCCTGGATCAGTTCGAAGCACGGGTGGTGCCGACGATGGCTGGGCTGCGTAGGCAAGTTATCCACAACGACATGAACCCCCACAACATCATCGTGGATGCTGACAACCCGGATGTATTGCGCAACATCCTCGACTTCGGAGACATGGTTCACGCACCGCTGATCAATGAAGTGGCTGTGGCGGCTTCGTACCATCTTGGCCACGATGGCGACACCCTGGCGCCGGCGCTGGATGTCATCGCCGCGTATCACCAGCACAACCCGCTTGCCCGCGAAGAGCTGCAACTGCTGCCTGAGCTGCTGCGCACCCGGCTGGCCTCGGCCCTGTGCATAAATTCATGGCGTGCGCAGCTGCACCCGGAAAACCGCGCCTACATCCACCGTAACTCCCAGCGTGCATGGGCGAGCCTTGCATCGATCGCGGCCCTGCCGCGGGCGGAGATCGAAAAGCGAATACTGGCGGCCTGTAGCCGGGAGGGCAGGGCATGAGCATGGTCAATGGTTTCACCCCAGACGATGCGGCGCGGCTCACGGAACAGGAGCGGCGCCTTGTAGAACGTCGTGAACGCTTGCTGGGCCCTGCCTACAGGTTGTTCTACGAACGGCCGCTGCACACGGTGCGAGGCGAGGGCGTGTGGCTGTTCGATGAGCAGGGCCGTCGCTACCTGGATGCCTACAACAACGTCGCATCAATTGGGCACTGCCACCCGCGCGTGGTGGAGGCAATGCATCGCCAGGCCCAGCAGCTCAACACCCATACCCGCTATTTGCAGGAGGGCATTCTCGACTACGCCGAGCAGCTGCTGGGGACCTTCCCGAGTGACTTGGACCGGGTAATGTTCACCTGTACCGGCAGTGAAGCGAACGACCTGGCACTGCGCATGGCCAGGCACTATACCGGCGGTACCGGTATCATCATCACTCAGTTTGCCTATCACGGTGTCACCGGCGATGTGGCAGAGCTGTCGCCCTCCCTGGGTCGCGGTATGGTGTTGCCCAGCCATGTGCGCACCGTCAGGGCGCCGGATGCCTACCGGCTGGGTGCCGACAACGTTTCCGCGTTGTTTGAAGCCGACATAAAGGCAGCCATCCAGGACATGAAAGCACACGGCATACGCCCCGCCGCCATCGTGATGGATGGCATTTTCTCCAGTGACGGTGTGCTGGTTGGGCCCGCGGGCTTCATGGCCGCGGGCATTGCAGCGGCCCAGGCCGAAGGCTTGCTGTATATCGCCGACGAAGTTCAGCCAGGCTTCGCTCGCACCGGGTTGAACATGTGGGGCTTCATGCGCCATGGCGTGCATCCGGATATGGTCACGCTGGGCAAGCCCATGGGCAACGGGCAACCCATTGCTGGCCTGGTGGGGCGCAGTGAGGTGGTCGATTGCTTTGGCAGGCACATGCGCTATTTCAACACCTTTGGGGGCAACCCGGTGTCGTGCGCGGCGGGCAAGGCGGTGCTGGATGTTATTCAGGAGCAGAACCTGCAGCAGCAGTCGCACGCTATTGGCGGCTACCTGCTTGAGGGGTTGTCCCGGCTTGCGCAGCGGCATGCGTGCATGGGCGACGTGCGCGGCGCGGGGATGTTCCTGGGTGTCGAGTTGGTGACCGACCGCGTTACCCGGCAGCCGGCAGCCGAGCAGGCTCGGAAGGTGGTTAACAGCATGCGGGAAAAGGGTGTGCTGATCAGTGCCTCAGGGCCACTGGAAAACGTACTCAAGATCAGACCACTGCTGACCTATACCAAAGAGCATGCAGACATGTTGATTGAGGCGGTGGACACGGTCATGGCGGATATCGGCTGACGTTAGCTGCTTTGAACTGATGAGGTGAGCATTCTGGGAGCCCCTTACGGGGCGCATGTGCTCGGCCAATATCAGGCTCATTACAGCTATTAGTGGTTATGATATAACGTTTGCGGCTAAAGCAGGCTCAGACCCGCGCCGCCCGCACTTTCATCTTTGCAGCCCAGGAGCTCCCATGCGATTCACCCCGGCCTCCCTCGCCATGTTTACGGTGATGTTCTCCCCTGAACTGTTCGCCGACCAGACCGGCAACTCCACCATCACCCTTGGCGAGGTGAACATCACCCAAAATGCAGGGGTGGCACTGAGCACCGAACATGTACTCACCTCGGTGGATGTGCTGGGTGGCGACCAAGTGCAGGAAAAGAACGTGATGAACAGCTGGCAGTTGCTAGGCCAGATGCCGGGTATTCAGCTCACGGAAACGGGGCAGGGCGCCGAGTCTGGCAAGGTCACGTTCCGTGCATTCAATGGCGAGGGCTACATCAACGGCATCAAGACCCTCATCGACGGTATTCCCAGCAACGTGAACAGCGGCAACCAGCGCTTCATCGACATGATCTTCCCGCTGGATATCGACTACATCGAAGTGGTGCGCGGTACCAACGACCCGCGTTACGGCCTGCATAACATCGCCGGCAATATCAACTTCGCCACCCGCCAGGGTGGCAACTACGTTGATAGCCGGGTTACCTACGGCAGCTTCGACACCCGCGAAATACAGCTGGCGGTCGGGCACGAAGAAGGCAACGTTGCCCAGAACTACATCCTCGCCAAGCAAGACAGCGACGGCTACCGTGACCATAGCCAGTCCAACAAGTACGCACTGGGCGGTAAGTGGTTCGTCAGCAATGATGAACAGAACTTCCGCATTGGGCTGATTGCACGGCTGTACCATCACCAGGCTGAAGAGCCGGGTTTTCTGACCCGCGAACAGATGCACGCCAGCCGTACCCAGTCGCCCGAAAAAAATGCCAACGATGGCGATGACCGGGACATGAAGCACCTCAGCCTGCACGCCGACTGGCAGCTCAACGACGACCTCAACCTGAGCAGCAAGCTGTACTTCAACAGCTACAACGACGACCGCACCATCACCTTTACAGACTATCGGCCAGGCAATGCGCCGCGACAGCGCCGGCAGTGGGATGAGCAGCAAACCGGGGTGCTCAACAACCTCACCTGGCGCATCAACGACCTGCTCACCCTCGATGGCGGCATCAATTACGAAGAGCAGGACAACACTTATAGGCGCCTGCGCTACAGCTTCGGCATCCCTACCGATTTCGATGTGAAGCCGGCCCGGGTGCAGAATGACGACAGCTACACCCTGCGCAACATCGGCGGCTATGTGCAGGCTGTGATCCAGCCCACCGAGTCACTGAAGATCATCCCGGCCATGCGCGTGGACAAGTTCTCTGGCAACACCGAGCTGCTCGGGGGCGTAAAAGCGCCGCTGCAGGACTACGGCTGGATCCGTCAACCCAAGCTCAGCGTGATCTACAGCCTTACCCCCGATATCGACCTGTACGCCAACTGGGGGCGAACCTTCCAGATTCTGACGGGCTCTACCCCGCCCGCTTACATGACGCCAGGCCAGGCTTCTTACGACCCTTCGATCAACACCGGCAAGGAAGTCGGTATCAAGTTCCGCCCCTTCGAAGGCGCCCAGGCCCGGGTTGCACTTTGGCAACAGGATGCCACCGACGAAGTGGCCAACATGCCGAGTACGGGCACTACCGTAGGGTTGGGTGAAACGCGCCGGCGGGGTGTAGACATGCAGATCACCGCGCAACTGGATGAACAGTGGACGGTCTGGGCTTCTCACGCCATTCAGGAGGCCAAGGTAGTGAAGGCCTACTCTGCGTCCGGCCAGTCGCTGTCTGGCAAGGAAGTGTTCTCTACCCCCCGGTACATCAGCAATGTGGGCGTGGACTACCGCTATAACGATGACTGGAAGTTCGGCGTGCAAGGGCGGGCCCAGGGCAGCTACTACATCGATGAGCTGAACGAGCAGGGCAAATACGGTGGCTTCGTGGTTGCAGATGCCAGCGTCAGCTATCGCATAACGCCTGCCACCCGCGTCGACCTGCAGGTGAAAAACCTATTTGACCGCCAGTACGAGTATGTCTGGTACGACAATTTCTTCTGGGGCGGTGATGACCAGGCCATGTTCTCCCCTGCACCGGGCCGCTCTGCATTCGTGTCGTTCAACATGAAGCTTTAGGCGCCAGTGCTTACCTACGCCCTTCGTTTAACAGAAACTTCCTGCCAATGAACTACGCTATGCCGGTGGCTTTCGAAATGACATGGGTCTTCCCCTGCACAGGGGACGGGAGGGTGCTTCATGTTTGCTCAACTTCCACCGGCATTGCAGCATCTGCATCTGCCACTTCGCCTCAAGCTGTGGGACGGCAACTACTTTGACCTTGGGCCCAGCCCTCAGGTGACTATCCTGGTCAAGGAGCCACAGCTGATTACCCAGCTGACGCATCCGAGCATGAATGAGCTGGGTACTGCCTTCGTCGAGGGCAAGCTCGAACTGGAAGGCGACATTGCCGAAGCCATCCGGGTGTGTGACGAGCTGAGTGAAGCCTTGCTGGGTGGTGAGGATGAGCGTATTCCCCAGCGGCTGGCCCACGACAAGGACACCGACGCCGAGGCGATCTCCTACCACTACGATGTTTCCAACGCGTTCTACGCGCTGTGGCTGGACCCGGACATGGTGTATTCCTGTGCCTATTTCCGTGAGCCGGACAACACGTTGCAGCAGGCCCAGCAGGACAAGTTCGACCATATCTGCCGCAAGCTGCGCCTCGGTGCAGGTGACTATCTGCTGGATGTCGGCTGCGGCTGGGGTGGCCTGGCCCGCTTTGCGGCACGGGAGTACGGCGCCAAGGTATTCGGCATAACCTTGAGCAAAGAGCAGCTCAAACTTGGGCGGCAGCGCGTCGAGGACGAGGGCCTGGGCGACCAGGTCGACCTGCAGATTCTGGACTACCGGGATTTACCCCAGGACGGTCGCTTCGACAAGGTCGTGAGTGTGGGCATGTTCGAGCACGTGGGGCACGCCAACTTGCCGTTGTATTCCCAGACGCTATTCAATGCGGTACGTGAAGGCGGCCTGGTAATGAACCACGGCATCACGGCCAAGCATGTGGATGGTCGGCCTGTAGGGCGGGGGGCGGGTGAGTTCATCGACCGCTACGTATTCCCCCATGGGGAGCTGCCGCACTTGTCGATGATTACGGCCAGCGTGTGCGAAGCGGGGCTTGAGGTGGTGGATGTCGAGAGCTTGCGCATGCACTACGCCAAGACCTTGCACCACTGGAGCGAGAACCTGGAAAACCAGCTGCACAATGCCGCTGCGTTGGTCCCGGAAAAAACCCTGCGTATCTGGCGGCTGTACCTGGCAGGTTGTGCCTATGCCTTCGAAAAGGGTTGGATCAACCTGCACCAGATACTGGCAGTGAAGCCCTACGCAGATGGGCACCACGAGCTGCCCTGGACCCGCGAACACCTGTATCGCTGACCGCCGTCGCAAACCGGGCGACCCTACCGAAATGGCAGGGTCGCCTTGGTTGTGTATGGCGCCTACAGAACGGGTGAAATCAGGCGCGCAATGCGCATGCCCAATTGCTGCACCCGGTGAGTGGTCTGGCTGTCTTCGGCGGTTATCTCCCGTGCTTGTGCAAAGTCGTCATTGAGCATTTGCTCGACCTTGTCGGCGAAGTCTCGGTCCACGGTCAGCAAGGTAATTTCAAAATTAAGGCGGAACGAACGGTTGTCCAGGTTGGCGCTGCCTATCGCGCTGATCTCGTCATCCACCAGCACCACTTTCTGATGCAGAAACCCCGGCTGATAACGGAACATGCGCACACCCGCGCGCACGGCTTCGAACGCGAATAGGCTGGAGGCGGCGTAGACCACACGGTGGTCCGGGCGTGACGGGATCAGTACCCGCACGTCCACACCCCGCAACACCGCCAGGCGCAGTGCGGCGAATACCGCCTCGTCGGGAACGAAGTAGGGGCTGGTGATCCAGACTCGCCGGGTGGCGGAGTGGATCGCTTCCAGGAAGAACAGCGCGCAGGTCTCCTGCGAGTCGGCCGGGCCGCTGGCAAGGGCCTGGCAGAGCACGCCGTTATCGGGGTAGGTATCCAGCAGAATCAACGGCGGTAGCTGGCGGGTGGCCCAGTACCAGTCTTCGGCAAAGGATTCCTGCAGGCAGGCCAGCACAGGCCCGTTGATGCGTACGTGCGTATCCCGCCAGGGTGACAGCTTGGGGTCGGCCCCCAGGTATTCGTCACCGACGTTGTGCCCGCCGATGAAGCCCACCACGCCGTCCACCACGACGATCTTGCGATGGTTGCGGAAGTTGACCTGCAAGCGGTTGAACCAGCCTCGGCGTGTGGCGAAGGCATGGATCTGTACACCGCCTTCGCGCAACCGCTGGCTGTAACTCGCCGGCAAAGCGTGGCTGCCTACCCGGTCGTACAGCACGAACACCTTCACGCCATCGGCAGCCTTGCGCAGCAACAGCGCTTGCAACGCTTTACCCAAAGCGTCGTTGTGGATGATGAAGAACTGTACCAGCACGACTTCCTTGGCGTTCTCGATGGCTTCGAAGATCGCATCGAAGGTTTGCTTGCCATCAATCAGCAACTCCACCTGGTTATTGGCCAGGCATGGCATGCGGCTGAGCTTGGGCATCGCCCTTAGCGCGGCGTAGCTGGCCGAGGCGCGGGCCGCCAGCGCTTCTTCAACCCACGGTCGCCAGTTCAGGTTGGCCATTGCCACGTGCATCTCCTGATTGGCCTGGCGCCTGGCCTTGATGTAGGCGTAGAACGAGCGGGCACCGAATATCAGGTAAGGGATCAACGTGAAGTACGGGATGAAAAACAGCGGCATCGCCCAGGCGATCGCACCTTGGGCAGTGCGCACGGTAAACAGCGCGTGCAGTGCGGCGACGACCCCCAACAGGTGAACAACACCCAAGAGGTAACCGAAGAAGTAGGGGCTGTGGTAATCCATATGCATCCTGCTTATTGAATACACCTTAGGTAACAGAACACGTTCCGGGTTCGCCTGCAACAACCGCTTATTTTTAGCGTCTAAGCGGGATATTGTCCGGGTCGTCCGGCTTTTTTCAGGAGCGTTTGTCCATGAAGATTCGTCTGCCACTGTTGGCGTTGGCCCTGGGTTTGAGCAGTGCCGGTGCGCAGGCCCAGATGCTGCAACCGGGTTTGTGGGAGTTGACCACCAGCAACATGCAGGTGGACGGTAAACCGCTACCCGATATGGAATTCATGCTCAGCCAGTTGAAAAACCTGCCACCCGAGCAACGGGCAATGATGGAAGGTGTGTTGGCCAAACAGGGCGTTACCGTTGGCGGTAAGGGCGTGCGCTCTTGCCTGACCCCGCAGCAGGTGGCAACCAACGACATCCCCTTGCAGGACCCCAAGTCCGGCTGCACGCAGAAAATCACCGACCGCACGGGCAACGTCTGGAAGTTTCAGTTCAGCTGCCCCAAAGCCCAAGGCAGCGGTCAGGCCACGTTCCTCAGTGACAGGGAATTCACCACGCAGGTGAACGGTACCTTTAATGCCTCTGGGGTGCAGCAGCAGGGCAGCATGAATACCCGCGCTGTATGGCTGGGCAACGATTGCGGCGCGGTCAAGCCTCGCACCTGACCTCCCAGCCCCACTGGCTTGTCGCCACAGCGTCGTGGGCATGCAGGCTTTCTGCATGCTCCACGCGTATCTTGAACGCGCTGCTCCACGGCGCATGCTTCAATGTTTCATGCAGCCTTCGCGCGGCGTCTTCGCAGAACATCAGGTTTTGGCCATTGGCCAGCGCGAAAGCTTGCTCATCAGCACGCTTTACCGCTGTTTGCACGGCAGTACCCAGGCTGGTCTCCACCTGATCGATCAGTTCGGTGATGGGTAACGTCGCCTGATTACTCCGCAGCCTGACTTGAATCTTGGCCAGGCTTCTTTGGCTATGGGGGGTTGCAACGATGCCCTCTGCCGTTCCCAGCCACCTCATTACCGCTTCCCGGTCCACGTGCTCAGCCGTGAATGAGGCTTGGAACTGCTGCTGGATGAGTTGTCTGGCCAAGGCCGCCGAGCATGGGCAGGTAGACGAGTAGGGGACTGACACGGATAGTTCCACGTGGAACATTTCGTTTTCGATACGCGCATTCACTTCTACTTCGTAGCTCTTCCAGCCAGCTAGAGGGCTAACCAGTGCAGGTCTTTTCAGCAAATGCTCGAAGCGTAGGCGGATGTAACTCGCGGATGAAAGCCCCTCATGGCTCGTGAGGAAGTTGGCCAGTAGCCGTCGTAGTACGACAGGCGTCAACGGCACTTGCTCTAGAGATTCCAGCGCCAGGTAAAGCCGTGACATGTGAATGCCTCTGGAGCTGCCATCCACCAGGCTTACTCCCGCGTCGATCTTTGCAGCCGCCGTACGCCCTTCGAAGATGATGGGCAAAGCGATGCCGCACATGCCTACCCAATCCAACGGCTGGGACTGGTCCAGGTTCTGTGCGGCGATATCGGGTAGCTTCAGCTGAGTCATTGGGTATTCCAGAAAGTAGTGTTTTCAGAGGCATCCGCCTACCAGGCTGCAGTGCAGGTTGAAACGCTGGCCGCTTGAGCTGGATACCCTATTCAACGTGGTCCAGCCCACCCTGCGGCTGTATCCAACCCATGCTTCCCCATTGCTTGCCAGGCCTGTGAAGAAAGTCAGGCTGCCGTAGCGGCTATTGGTCTGTGCCCATAGGCGCCTGCTCTGCACGTCGTAGCCACGTAAATAAAACGTGCTGCCCTCTGTTCGCACGCTGTAGTAGCCGCCAGCGCGGTCCTGGCAGGCCAGCAGCGTGGCGCTACGGGTGCAAAGGGCGAGTTTAGGGCTGGGAGGCATCGCCAACGCGCTGCAGGGCAAGGCGAGCATCAGTAGCATGAGGATGCGTTGCACGTTCATCTGGGGCACTGGCGAGCTCTCGTTTGTCAGGAACAGCTTGGCGAAATTGTATTGTTACTTTATAACATTGTGCAATGCATCGTTTCGAATGCTTCTGCCTGTAGAGGTTTGCCATGTCTGATCGCCTTCCCGTTACCGTGCTCTCCGGCTTTCTGGGGGCCGGCAAAAGCACGTTGCTCAACCATGTACTGCGTAACCGCGACAACCTTCGGGTGGCGGTTATCGTCAACGACATGAGTGAAATCAACATTGATGCCAGCGAGGTGCAACGCAACGTCAGCTTGAACCGTGCCGAAGAAAAGCTGGTGGAAATGAGCAACGGTTGTATCTGCTGCACATTGCGCGAAGACCTGCTGGAGGAGGTTGCGCGGCTGGCTGAAGAAGGCCGTTTCGATTACCTGCTTATCGAGTCGACGGGCATTTCAGAGCCGCTACCCGTTGCAGAAACCTTCACCTTCCGGGACGAGCAAGGGCGCAGCCTGTCAGACCTGGCGCGGCTGGACACCATGGTCACCGTTGTCGATGGCCTGAATTTCATGAGTGATTATCAAGCTGCCGATAGCCTGGCCAGCCGTGGCGAAACATTAGGCGATGAAGACGAGCGCTCGATTACCGACCTGCTCATCGAGCAGGTGGAGTTTGCCGACGTATTGTTGCTGAGCAAGATCGACCTGATCAGCCAGGCAGAACGGGAAGAACTCATCGCGATTCTGCGTAGCCTCAACGCCCGGGCGCAGATTGTGCCTATGGTCATGGGCCAAGTCCCATTGGCCAGGATTCTCGACACCGGCCTGTTCGATTTTGACGAGGCAGCCCAGGCGCCGGGCTGGCTGCAGGAACTGCGCGGCGAGCACGTGCCTGAAACCGAGGAATACGGCATCGCCGCCAGCACATGGCAGGCACGGCGCCCGCTTCATCCACAGCGCTTCTTCGACTTTATCCACACCCCTTGGACCAATGGGCGCCTACTGCGCTCGAAAGGCTTCTTCTGGCTGGCCAGTAAGTATCAGGAGGCGGGTAGCTGGTCCCAGGCGGGCGGCATGATGCGTCATGGCTTGGCAGGGCGATGGTGGCGATTCGTACCCAAGGATCAGTGGCCGGAGGATGTGGATAACACCGCTGCCATTCTTAAGCATTGGACGCCTGACACCGGCGACTGCCGGCAAGAGCTGGTGTTTATAGGGCAAAACATCGATTTCGATGAATTATCCACAGCGCTGGAGGCTTGCTTGCTCACCGATGAGGAGATGGAACTTGGCCCGATGGGCTGGCTGCGGCTGGGGGATCCGTTTGGGCCATGGCTTGAGCAGGCCGCCGCATGAGTCAGGCCCTTCAGCTTGTGGATATCCGCCAGGCATTCGGCGATTCTCCTCAGATACTGGCGGATGTGCTGCAGGACGGTGTGAACATGTCTGTGTGGCGCAGGCATTTGCCGCCGCAGTTGGAGGACTTCGCCGCAGTCGTGGTGGGCCTTGGCCCATCACTGGCAGACCAGAGCGTGATCGAGGTGGATGAGCACAGGGCCCCGGTACTTGCCGACCTGTTGTCGGAGGCCGCCGACGTGGAGGGTTACGGGGCCTTCGTGGCTGATGTGACATGGTTGGTCGAGGCCTTCACCTGCCTGCTGGGCGCTCGCCGGGTAGGGCTGCGCATTCGCGTGCTGGAAGGGCCGATGTGCCCACGCTTCCATGTGGATAACGTGCCTGTGAGGCTGCTGTGTACCTACTCAGGGCCAGGGAGCGAATGGCTGGAGAGTGATACCCACACCCGAGAAAACTTATCCACAGCGGTGGTTGATCTGCACAGGATAAAGCGTTTGCACGCGGGTGAGGTGGCCTTGCTCAAAGGTGAGAAGTGGCAGGGCAATGAGGGGGCGGGGCTTGTGCACCGATCACCTGCCGGGCCACAGCGCCGCCTGCTGCTCAGCCTTGACTGGCTGGCGTGACGGCGCATAGTGGGCTACCCCAGCCAGCCATAGATCAGCCATGTTCCACGATATCCCCACCCACGTGATTGCAGGCCCGTTGGGGGCCGGCAAGACCACTCTGATCCGCCATTTGCTGGCACAACGGCCTGCCAGCGAGCGCTGGGCAGTGCTGGTGAACGAATTCGGCTTGGTGGGCCTGGACGCCGCTTTGCTGGCCCGCGACGAGGATGGCGTCGCGATAGGCGAAGTGGCTGGCGGTTGTTTGTGTTGCGTGAGTGGTGTGCCTTTCCAGGTTGGTTTGGGTCGGCTTCTGCGTAAGGCCAAGCCCGACAGGCTGTTCATCGAGCCTTCCGGGTTGGGGCACCCGTTGCAGTTGCTAAATCAGCTGAAAAGCGAACCTTGGCAGCATGTGTTGACGGTGCAGCCTCTGATCATGGTGGTCGATGCCCGCTCTCTGCTGGTGGATGATCTGCTTTCGGATGCACAAAGGCGTGCTCTGGCAGCTTGCGAGCTACTGGTAATCAACAAGTCAGACACTGTGGATGAAAATACTAAACTGTTGATAAATAACAAATTATCAACAGTTAAGCTTGCTTGGGTGGAGCAGGGACGCCTGCCTCTGGCAAACCTTCCACTGCGCAGTGGCGGCGTTATCCAGCATTCACCTGTGGATAACCAGATTGTCGACAATCTGCACGGCAGGCCCTTGGTCGTCTGGGCGGATCCTACGCTGCCACTGTCCATGACGCAGCAGGGGGAGGGCGGCTGGAGCATTGGCTGGCGCTGGCACCCGAGCCAGCATTTTTATCCACAAGCCATCGCAGCCGCGCTGGAGCGCCTGCCGTGGCGGCGAGCGAAGGGGGTTATCCACACTGCGGCTGGTTGGCAGTCTTTCAATGGGCTGGATGGCAGTGTCCCAGCCTGGCAACCCAGCGATTGGCGCACCGATAGCCGTATCGAGTTGATTTTCGATGAACCGCAACCCGAGGCGTCGCTTCAGGCCGTGTTCGCTGCGTGCCGGGTGAGCTGATCAGTTATGCCAGCGGTTATGCTGCTGGCGCCACTGCTGCATTTCGATGACGTTATCGGTGCGCGGCGGCGTCTTGATTTCGAACGGGTAGGGCGCCAGCTCAATTTGCACGCTGTGCGCGCCGAACTGGGTCACGGTCCCCGGGTGGCGCTGCTCGCCGGTCACGGTGAATTCGAACCCATAGATGCGCGCCAGCCGTTTGCGGCCCTTGGCATCGCGCACGAAGGCGATGCGCTTGAGGGCGACCGCATCGTCCAGCAACTCCAGGTCCAGCTTGGCGCAATGCTGCTTGACCCGTTCCAGGGCTTTTTCGCGCAAGCCGTGGTTGTGCCACAGCCAGGCGCCTGCTGTGGCCACCAGCATCAGCAGGAAGAGGTTCTCCAGGGTCAACATTTGCGTATGCTCCAAACAGGTAGATCCAGCTTAACTGCGTCCCTGGCCTGTCGTACAGATGGCAATCGAGTTCATACTGCGCAGTCTTGAAACCGCTTTGGAACCCCTGCATGAAACGTACTCCGCACCTGCTCGCCATTCAGTCCCATGTGGTGTTCGGCCACGCCGGCAACAGCGCTGCGGTGTTTCCCATGCAGCGTATCGGGGTCAATGTCTGGCCGCTCAATACCGTGCAGTTCTCCAACCACACACAGTATGGCCAGTGGGCCGGCGAAGTGCTCGCCCCTGCGCAAATTCCTGCGTTGGTGGAAGGCATTTCCAATATCGGTGAGTTGGGGCACTGTGACGCGGTGTTGTCCGGTTACCTGGGTAGTGCCGAACAGGGCAGGGCGATTCTGGCTGGTGTGGCGCGCATCAAGGCGGTAAACCCCAAAGCACTGTATGTGTGCGACCCGGTGATGGGGCACCCGGAGAAGGGCTGCAGCGTGCCGCAGGAAGTCAGCCAATTTTTGCTGCAAGAAGCCGTTGGCAAGGCCGATATCCTGTGCCCCAACCAGTTGGAGCTGGACAGCTTCTTCGGGCGCCGCGCGCAGTCCCTGCAGGATTGCGTTGGCATGGCACGCAGCCTGTTGCAACGGGGGCCCAAGGTAGTGCTGGTCAAGCACCTGGCCTACCCCGGGCGTGGCGAAGACCACTTCGAAATGCTGCTGGTAACCGCTGAGCACAGCTGGCACCTGCGCAGGCCTTTGCTGACGTTCCCGCGTCAGCCGGTAGGGGTTGGCGACCTTACCTCTGGCCTTTTTCTGGCCCGGGTGCTGCTGGGCGACAGTTGGGAGCAGGCCTTCGAATTCGCCGCAGCGGCCGTGCACGAGGTGCTGCTGGAAACCCAGGCGTGCGCCAGCTACGAACTGCAACTGGTGCGTGCCCAGGATCGCATCGCTCACCCCCGGGTACGCTTCGAGGCGCAGCCGCTGGCGTTCTAGTTCGCGTCGGTTTTCAGGTTCTGGTAGCGCTTTTCCAGTTCCTGGCGAATCTCACGGCGCTGCTGGCCTTGCAGGAAGCGGCGCTTTTCTTCGCTGGTTTGCGGTTGGCGCGGCGGGACCGACACCGGCCTGCGGTTGTCATCCACGGCCACCATGGTGAAGAAGCAGCTGTTGGAATGGCGTACCGAGCGCTCGCGGATGTTCTCGGTCACCACCTTGATGCCTACTTCCATGGACGTGTTGCCGGTGTAGTTCACCGACGCCAGGAAGGTCACCAGCTCGCCCACGTGCACGGGCTCGCGGAAGATCACCTGGTCGACCGACAGGGTCACCACATAGGAGCCGGCATAGCGGCTGGCGCATGCATAGGCCACCTCGTCGAGGTACTTGAGCAGGGTGCCGCCATGTACGTTGCCAGAAAAGTTGGCCATGTCCGGGGTCATCAGGACAGTCATGCTCAGCTGGGCGTTTCCAGGTTCCATAGTGTGCTCACGGTGTGGTTGCGCTGAATCGGGCAAATGGGGGGCGTTATCTTCAGGCATCGCAGTTCCCCTCTCGTTGAGTTGCCAGGCCAATACGGGACGTCGGTGGGCGCGCGGGCGTCACGCCGATACTGCCATCGGCGGCGTTTACCCGGTCGATCTGTTTCATCATATTGCACTGGCATTTTGCGCCCGGGTGCAATGTTAACCTGAGTACACCCGTGAACCACGGGCCTTCCAGTGTTCAATACAGTCTGTACTGCTTGCTTGGCTTGCCTCGGCGCAGGCGCGGTCTGCCTGGGTATTCACCAAATGACGAGAAAAGGAGTATCGCGCCATGCATGCCATCAGCTTCATCCAGGACCTGGCGGTCATCATGCTGGTCGCGGGCGTGGTCACCATCCTTTTTCATCGCCTCAAGCAGCCTGTGGTACTGGGCTACATCGTTGCCGGTTTCATCATCGGCCCGCATACCCCGCCTTTCGGCCTTATCCACGATGAGGACACCATCAAGACCCTGGCCGAACTGGGGGTGATCTTCCTCATGTTCTGCCTTGGGCTCGAATTCAGCTTGCGCAAGTTGTTCAAGGTTGGCGCTACTGCGTTCATCGCGGCCTTCTTGGAAATCGTGCTGATGATATGGATCGGCTTCGAAATTGGCCGCTGGTTTGGCTGGAACACCATGGATTCGCTGTTCCTGGGCGCCATCCTGGCCATTTCTTCAACCACCATCATCGTCAAGGCGCTCAACGACCTGAAGATGAAAAACGAGCGCTTTGCCCAGCTGATCTTCGGCGTGCTGATTGTCGAGGACATTCTGGGCATCGGCATCATTGCGCTGCTTTCGGGGATTGCCGTCAGTGGCACGGTCAGCTCCGGTGAGGTGTTCTCCACCGTTGGCAAGTTGTCGCTGTTCATGATCGTTGCCCTGGTTATCGGCATTTTGCTGGTACCGCGCCTGCTGGCTTATGTGGCCAAGTTCGAAAGCAACGAGATGCTGCTCATCACCGTGCTGGGCCTGTGTTTCGGCTTCTGCCTGCTGGTGGTGAAGCTGGAATACAGCATGGTGCTGGGGGCGTTCCTGATTGGCGCGATCATGGCTGAATCCCGTCAGTTGCTGAAAATCGAACGCCTGATCGAGCCGGTGCGTGACATGTTCAGCGCCATCTTTTTCGTCGCCATCGGCCTGATGATCGACCCGCAGGTGCTGATAGATTACGCCTGGCCCATCGTGGTGATCACCTTGGCGGTGGTGCTGGGCAAGATGCTGTCGTGCGGCATGGGGGCCTTTATCGCCGGTAATGATGGGCGCACTTCGTTACGGGTTGGCATGGGCCTTTCCCAGATTGGCGAATTTTCATTCATCATCGCCGCGTTGGGTATGACCCTGCAGGTCACCAGTGACTTTTTATACCCGGTAGCCGTTGCCGTATCGGCCATCACCACACTGCTTACCCCCTACCTGATTCGTGCCGCTGACCCGTTGTCTATCAAGCTGGGCAAGGTGGTGCCTGGTCGTCTGGCCAGGGTGTTGTCGTTATATGGCGAGTGGTTGCGCAGCATCCAGCCCCAGGGTGAGGGTGCCATGGTGGCGGCGATGATACGGCGCATCCTCATGCAGGTCGGGGTAAACCTGGCCCTGGTGATCGCCATCTTCTTCAGTGGCGGTTACTTTGCAGGGCGTATCGGTGCCTGGCTCACGCAATGGGTGGGCGATATCAGCCAGCAAAAGGCGATGATCTGGGGGGCGGCACTGTTGTTGTCGCTGCCCTTCCTGATTGCGGCCTATCGCAAGCTCAAGGCGCTGTCGATGCTGTTGGCCGAGATGGGTGTGAAGCCAGAAATGGCCGGGCGCCATACCCAACGTGTACGGCGTGTAATCGCAGAGGTGATACCGCTGTTGTCGCTGCTGGTGATCTTCCTGCTGCTCTCGGCACTGTCGGCGAGCATTCTGCCTACCAACGAGCTGTTGCTGATTATCGCGGTGGTTGCGGCGGTAGTAGTGGCGTTGCTGTGGCGCTGGTTCATCCGCGTCCATACACGCATGCAGATCGCCTTGCTGGAAACCTTGGAGAACAGCCGGGAGAACACCCACTAACACCGCATGTAGGAGCGAGCAAAGCTCGCGATGCGCCGCGAGAGCGGCGCCCGCCCCATCCCGCCGCCAAGCCCGCTCTTACAGGCCAATCACCCGGCCATTGGCTCAGCTTTCCAGCCAGACATCCCGCGCCCAGTGCCACACCGACTCCCAGCTCTCTTCACCGACCAGCTCCTCGTCGGCATCCCACAACACCACCGTGCCGTCCTCTTCAACGCAGTAGTAGTTCTCGCCATCCTGGCACAGCGGGATCAACTCACGCGGTACGCCGGCGTCCCATGCATTGGCGGCGACTTCAGGCAGGTAGGTGTGGGATTGCGGGTCAGTGACCGTAACAGGCTCCAGTGAGCCGTATACAACGTCACTTACGTTCAACAAGAACTCTTTGAACACAAACGGAATGTTGATGAACAGTTGTTCTTCGATCTCGACCAACAATTCCTCATCCGGAAGCTCGAGGGGCACCGGCACTGGCTCGTTGGCTTCACGGAGTTGTTCGATCACTTCTTCCACGGTTCACTTCCTCAGACCTAGATGACAACGCTGCGGGTTATACCCTAGTAGGCCGCTATGACAAAAGCAAAAACCCCGGGGATGGCCCCGGGGTTTTTGGGTGCAGCGTGCGCGGTTAGCCGTTTTGGCGGATACCGGCAACCAGCCATGGCTGGTTATCGCCTTGGGCGCGAACCATGTGCCAGCTTTCGCTGAATGCCTCACCTTGGTCGAAGCGCGAGTTTTTCGACACGCCGCGGAAGGTCAGGGTAGCGTCGGTGCGGTCGGCGCGATCATCAACACCGTCCAGCTGCACTTCGAGGTTGTCGATATAGGTCGACTGGAAGCCATCACCCAGTTCGGCACGCTCGCGCTTGAGGAACTCGAGCATCTGCGGGGTAACGAACTCGCCGATCTTGTCCATTTCGTTGGCATCCCAGTGCTGCTGCAGCGACTGGAAGTGGTTGCGGGCAGCGGCCAGGAAGCTCTGCTCGTTGAACCAGGCTGGCGCGTTGATCACCGGGGCCGCTGCCGCAGCAGGTGCCGCCGAGCCGCCGAAGATGGAGGGCTGCGCAGGCTGGCCGTACACCTCACGCTGCATCGGCGCATGGCCAGGCGCGGCCATGTGTGGCTGCTGCTGGCGACGTCGTGCGGCAATGAAGCGGAAGACCAGGAAGGCTATGAGCGCGACGATCAGGAAGTCCATGATCTGGAAGCCCTCGAAGCCGTCGCCCATGAACATGGACGCCAGCAGGCCACCGGCGGCCAAGCCTGCCAGTGGGCCCAGCCAGCGCGAAGCACCGCTGGCAGCTGCCGGTGCACGGCCAGGCGCGGTCGGCGTGGCAGCGGGCGTGGTTGGCGTAGCTTGACGGGTCTGGTGGATAGGCGCGGAGCCCGAGCTCTTGCCGCCGCCAAAGCGTTTGGCGTTGGCGTCCAGGCTCAGCGTCAGGCCGACGCAAAGCGCCAGTGCGATGCTAAGAAAACGTTGCATAAGTGGGATATCCCCTGTTGTGGATTGCACGCGCGTCATGGTGCACAGGTTCCTGGGCACATGACCAGCGACATAATGTTTCGAGCTTTTGCCTAAATGTTGCAGGGCCGCACCCGCAAGGGACGGCCCAGGGTTCAGATCGCTTCCAGCTTGGCATACCCCAGCATCAACCACTTGCTGCCTTCGTCGAAATTCACCTGAACCCGTGCCTGGGCGCCTGAGCCTTCGAAATTCAGGATCACGCCTTCGCCAAATACCGCGTGCTGTACGCGCTGGCCGAGGTTGAACGAGGTCTGCGGGATATTGGCGTTGGCGAACAGGTTGCTGCCAGCAGCTGTTTTGGCCCCGCCGAACGGGCGGCTGACGCTGTTGGACAAACGCACTTCCTGAACCAGGCCTGCCGGAATTTCACGTACGAACCGTGAAACCTTGTTGTAGGTTTCGCTACCGTAAAGCCTACGCGTCTCGGCATAGCTCATGACCAGCTGGCGCATGGCCCGGGTGATGCCCACATAGGCCAGGCGACGCTCTTCTTCCAGGCGCCCAGGTTCTTCCAGGCTCATCTTGTGCGGGAACAGGCCTTCTTCCATGCCCACCAGGAACACATAAGGGAATTCCAGGCCTTTGGCGCTGTGCAAGGTCATCAGCTGGACGCTGTCTTCATGCTCGTCAGCCTGCGCATCGCCCGCTTCGAGCGAGGCATGGCCGAGGAAGGCGGACAGCGGCGAAAGGTCGGCGTCTTCTTCGGTGGATTCGAAATTACGCGCCGCGCTCACCAGTTCCTCAAGGTTTTCTACCCGTGCCTGGCCCTTTTCACCCTTTTCTTCCTGATGGTAGATAATCAGGCCCGACTGCTCGATGGTGGTCTGTGTCATGGTGTGCAGCGGCATGTCCGCCACTTTGGCAGCCAACCCTTCGATCAGCTCGATGAACGCGCCAAGCGCACTGGCGGCGCGGCCTTTCAGCGCTTTGGCGGCAATCAGCTGGCACATGGCCTGCCACATTGAAGCCTGGCTGTGACGCGCATGCTCGCGGATGGCCTCGACGGTTTTCTCACCGATTCCGCGAGGCGGGACGTTGATTACCCGCTCCAGGGCGGCATCGTTGCCCCGGCCCTCGATCAGGCGCAGGTAGGCCATGGCATTCTTGATTTCCGCACGCTCGAAGAAGCGCTGGCCGCCATAGATACGGTAAGGAATACGCTCGCGCAGCAGGGCTTCTTCCAATACCCGCGACTGGGCGTTGGAGCGGTACAGAATGGCGATGTCGCTGCGGGTATTGCCCTGCTTGATCAGGCTTTCGATGGTTTCCACCACGTAGCGCGCTTCATCATGCTCGTTGTAGGCGGCGTACAAGGTGAGCGGTTCGCCTTCACCCATGTCGGTCCACAGCTCTTTGCCCAAGCGGCCGCTGTTGTTGGCGATCAAGGCGTTGGCAGCCTTGAGGATGCCGCCTGTGGAGCGGTAGTTCTGCTCCAGGCGGATCAGCTCGGCGTCAGGGAAATCGGCCGTGTACTGGTGGATGTTCTCGATCTTGGCGCCGCGCCAGCCGTAGATCGACTGGTCGTCGTCGCCCACCGCCATCAGGCTGTCGCCGCCGCGCGCCAGCAGGCGCAGCCAGGCGTACTGCACGGCGTTGGTGTCCTGGAACTCGTCGACCAGTACATGGCGGAAGCGCCGCTGGTAGTGCTCCAGCAAACCGGGGTGGTCCCGCCACAAGTCCAGCGCGCGCAGCAGCAGCTCGGAGAAATCGATGACCCCGGCCCGCTCGCACGCCTGCTCGTAGGCGCTGTACACGTCGCGCATGGTGGACAGGAACAGGTCGCCCCCAGGCTGGATATGCTGCGGCCGCAGGCCCTCGTCCTTCTGCCCGTTGATGAACCACTGTGCCTGGCGTGCCGGCCACTTCTGCTCGTCCAGGCCCAGCTCGCGCATTACCCGCTTGACCAGCCGCTGCTGGTCGTCACTGTCGAGAATCTGGAAGTTCTGCACCAGGCCTGCTTCCTGCCAGTGGGCCCGGAGCAAGCGATGGGCCAGCCCGTGGAACGTGCCCACCCACATGCCCGCCGGGTTTATGCCCAGCAGTTGCTCGATCCGGTGGCGCATTTCTGCCGCCGCCTTGTTGGTGAACGTCACCGACAGGATCGAATGCGGCGAGGCCTGCTCTACCTGGATGAGCCAGGCAATGCGATGAACCAGCACGCGGGTTTTACCGGAACCGGCGCCGGCAAGCACCAGTTGACGCCCGACCGAGGCGGCTACGGCCTGGCGTTGGGCATCGTTGAGGGAGTTCAGCAGGAGGGAGAGGTCGTCTGTGTGCATCCCGCCATTCTAGGGGGAGGCTGACCCGGGGGCAAACGCCTACTGTATGAATATTCACCCCGGCCGACGGCCAGCGGTGGGAAGCCAGGCGGCAACCGTATGCCACCTGGCTGGGCGTATCAATCGCAGGCCTGGGCCGGTTCGATCTCAACCTTGAAGGAACCTTCCGAATGAATGATTTCTACTTGGCTGAACGGGCAGGCGCCGTCGCGAAGAAATTCGACGGTTTTTTCGGTCAGAACGGCATTGGCTACCACGCCGGTATCCACCAGCTCCAGATGCAGTACCTCCCAATTGCCGCGGTGGCGGACGTCCGGCTCGACCAGTACCGGCTCGAATGCCGGGCTAGGTACAGTGACGGTGCCGTGGACGCGGAAGGTCTGTTCGCCCGCAGCGGTTTGGTTGTAAGCGACAAAATCGGTGCATTTAGCCATTTTAGGTAGAGTCCTGTAGGGGGTGAAAGTAGCGCCGGAGCGCACAGCCACTTTCCCCTAGTCTGCGCAAGGCTTGGATTTGGCAATGCTTCACCCGTGCCAGGTTCTGCCATGACGGGCCAGCAGGCTGTTGGCCTGCTCCGGCCCGTTGTTGCCGGCCGCGTAGTGGCGGGGCGCCTGGAAGTGCTCTTCCCAGCCCGCGATGATCGGGTCCACCCACGCCCAGGCCGCTTCCACTTCGTCGCGGCGCATGAACAGCGTCGAGTCGCCCTCCAGCACATCCAGCAGCAGCCGTTCGTAGGCTTCCCAGCGGCGGGTCTGGCTGAACACCTGCGCCAGGTTCAGGTTCAGGTCTACCGGCTCCAGCCGCATGCCCTTCCCAGGGGTCTTGGTCATCATGCGCAGGCTGATGCGCTCGTCCGGTTGCAGCTGGATCAGCAACTGGTTTACCTGGCCACCGTTGAACAGCTCATGGGGTACCGGCTTGAACTGGATGACGATCTGCGAAGAGCGCCGCGCCATGCGCTTGCCTGTGCGCAGGTAGAAGGGCACGCCAGCCCAGCGCCAGTTGTCGATGTGCGCCTCGATCGCGACAAAGGTTTCCGTGTCGCTATCGTTATCCACATCCTTTTCGAAGTAATAGGCCATCACTTCCTGGCCGCCGATATGCCCGGCACCGTACTGGCCGCGTACGGTCTTGTCCTGCACATCCTGCCCGGTGATCGGTTTCAGTGCGCGCAGAATCTTCACCTTTTCGTCACGCACCGCTTCTGCTTCGAACTGCGCCGGGGGCTCCATGGCCACCAGGCATAACAGCTGCAGCAGGTGGTTCTGCAGCATGTCGCGCGTCGCCCCTGCGCGGTCGTAGTAACCGCCGCGGTTTTCTACCCCCAGGGTTTCCCCCACGCTGATCTGCACATGGTCGACCTGGCTATTGCGCCATACCGGCTCCAGCAAGGCGTTGGCAAAGCGCAGGGCCATGAGGTTCTGCACGGTTTCCTTGCCCAGGTAATGGTCGATGCGAAACACCTGGCGCTCTTCGAACACGGCACCGATCGATTCGTTGATGGCCGTGGCCGACGCCAGCGAATGGCCGATGGGTTTTTCCAGCACGATGCGTGCTTCACTGTCAGCCAGCCCGGCGATGCGCAGGTGCGTGGCGATAGGCACGAACAGCGAGGGCGCCGTGGCCAGGTAGAAGATACGCGTCAGCCCCCCGGGCTCACCCAGGTAGCGTGCCAGGCGGCCGAAGTCTGCACTTTGCGAGGCGTCCATGGCGAAGTAGTCCAGGCGTGCGCAAAAACGCCGCCAGACTTCATCGTCGAATTCGCTACGGGCAATCTGCGCGCGGCAGTGGCGCTCGGCGAGCTTGAGGTATTCGTTGCGTGGCAGTTGCCGCCTGGCCAGGGCGATGACCCTGACGGCCGGGTCCAGGCGAGCCTCGCGAAACAGGTGGTAGAGCGCCGGGAGCAATTTGTGCAGGGCCAGATCGCCAGTGCCGCCGAAGACCAGAATGTCGCAAGGAATAGTCAAACCACCACGCTCCACGTTCGTTTAACTGGGCGGGTTGGCGTCCATGTAGTATAACTACAAGAAAGCTACAACCCGGCCAGCCGATCATAACCGAGTCCAGCCCGTGAATCTGTTGCAACATATCGCCCAATCGCGCCACCTGCTGCGCAAATCGGAACTGAAAGTGGCCGACCACGTGCTGCTCGACCCGGCTGCCGTGATGCACAGCTCCATGGCCGACCTCGCGCACAGCGTCGGTATCAGCGAACCGACCATCGTACGTTTCTGCAGGGCCATTGGGTGTACGGGTTTTCAGGACCTAAAGCTCAAGCTGGCGCAGAGCTTGGCCGCCGGGGCCAGTTTCGGGCAGTTTGCCATTCACGAAGACGACTCCGTCGCCGACTACAGCCTGAAGATCTTCGACACCACCCTGCATACCCTGATGGAGGTGCGCGAGCACCTCGACGCGCACGCACTGCAGCAGGCGGTAAGTGCCATGGCCCAGGCACAGCGTGTGGAGTTTTACGGCTTTGGTGCGTCCGGTGCGGTAGCGGCGGATGCTCAGCACAAGTTCTTTCGCTTGCTGTTAAGCGCGGCGGCGTACTCCGACCCGCACATGCAGGCGATGTCGGCCGTCACGCTCAAGCCAGGTGACGTGGCAGTGTGCATTTCCCAGTCGGGCCGCTCCAAAGACCTGTTGATCACTGCCAACCTGGTACGCGAGAGCGGTGCCAACCTGATCACCCTGTGCCCCAGCCAGACCCCGCTGGCCGAGCTGTCCACGGTCAATTTGGCCATCGACGTGCACGAAGACACCGAAATCTACACCCCGCTCACCTCACGCATCGCCCACTTGGTGGTCATCGACGTGCTGGCCATGGGCGTTGCCATGGCGCGGGGTCCCAGCCTGGTCAACCACCTCAAGAGCGTGAAGCGCAGTTTGCGCAGCCTGCGCCTGTCGCCTAAATCGATCAAGGCGACCGACGACTGAGCAGCACCCTGCGCGCCTGTTCAGCCAGGCAGCACTGTGCATGCGGTAGTACCCTGTAGCAGTGAAAATTCACGATCCTGTCACCATTTCGGCGCAAAACCGTAAACCCCCTGGGCCAGTCTGAAACTCCCGCATCCTACCAGGGAGACAGGCAATGGCTCGTGACCACGACGGTATCTACCAACCCAACGCCAAAGCTCGCAAGCAGCAGGAAAAGGACCAGCGCCGCATGGAATACCGCCGCGCGATCGAAAGCTACTGCGATCAGCGTCAGCTGCTGCGCGACCTGGTGGATTACCCCGAACTGCAAGAACTCACGGTGTGGCAGGCGTCGGCGGCAAGCGCCCCGAAAAACGCTCAACCAGGCCGCTGATCAACGTTCGTTCACTGCGGATGAATGCCTGGAAGGCAAGCGCCACTGGCGATTGCCGCTTGGCCTTGGACTGCACCACGCACCAGCTGCGGTACAACGGCAGTTCTTCTACCGGCAGTTCCGCAAGCGCCCCGGTAGCCAGTTCAAGGTTGACCGCATGCCGGGTCAGCAGGGCGATGCCCAGGCCGGCGATCACGCACTCGCGCTGGGCGTCGGCGGATGCCACCTCCAGGGTCTGGGTGAAGTGCACGCGCTTTTCCTTGAAGTATTCCTCGCAGGCCCTGCGGGTTCCCGACCCCTGCTCGCGGATCAGCAGCGTATGAGGCTCCAGGTCCTGCAGGCGCAACTGCGCCAGCTTGCACAGCGGGTGATCGGGCGGGGCCACGGCAATGATCGGGTTATTGAGGAAAGGCAGGAACTCAAGGCCCATGTCCTGCGGCACCATGGACATGATGATCAGGTCGTCGCGGTTGTCGGAAAGGCGCCGGATGGCCTGGGCACGGTTGACCACCGTCAAGGTCAGGTTCACCTCCGGGTGACGCTGCTTGAAGGCGGCGAACAGGTGTGGAACGAAGTACTTGGCACTGGACTCGATGGCCAGTTTCAACTGCCCCTGCAATGACCCCTGCATGTCCGACAGTTGCATGTCCAGGCTCTCCAGGCGCCCGAAAATGTCATGGCTGGCGCGCTGCAAGGCTTCGGCGGCTTCGGTCAGGTACAACTTCTTGCCCACGTATTCGAACAGCGGCTGCCCGATGAGCTCTTCCAGCTGGCGTATCTGTAGACTTACGGCGGGTTGCGTCAACGCCATTTCTTCTGCGGCGCGGCTGTAAGACCGCAGGTCGCACACCTCATTGAAGATCTGTAATTGACGCAATGTCATACGCATCAAGGACTTACGCATTTTATTGGGCTCTTGGGCAATACCTTGTTACTTCACTATAAGCTTTTGCTAATACTGCCTCTAACAAATATTGATTTTTGTTTATCAACCCACAGCGCTAGGGTGAAAGTGCGACTGGCCAGCAACGCCTGGCCACGCGCCGACCGGTAGAACCGGCTCGACTGTTCCTACGGCTTTGGGAAGACTCCAGTGATAAAAAAAATCCTGATCGCCAACCGAGGTGAAATTGCAGTTCGGATCGTGCGCGCCTGCGCCGAGATGGGCATCCGCTCGGTAGCGATCTTTTCCGACGCCGACCGGCACGCCCTGCATGTGAAGCGCGCCGACGAAGCCCACAGCATTGGTGCTGAGCCGCTGGCCGGGTACCTGAACCCGCGCAAGCTGGTGAACCTGGCGGTGGAAACCGGCTGTGATGCGCTGCACCCGGGTTATGGTTTTCTGTCGGAAAACGCCGAACTGGCGGAGATCTGTGCAGAGCGTGGCATCAAGTTCATCGGCCCGGCCGCCGACGTGATTCGCCGCATGGGCGACAAGACGGAAGCGCGTCGCACCATGATCGCGGCGGGGGTACCGGTAACCCCGGGTACCGAAGGCAACGTGGCCGACATCCACGAAGCCCTCAGCGAGGGTGAGCGCATCGGTTACCCGGTGATGCTCAAGGCGACCTCCGGTGGCGGCGGGCGTGGCATCCGCCGCTGCAACAGCCGCGAAGAGCTGGAACAGAACTTCCCGCGGGTCATCTCCGAGGCCACCAAGGCATTCGGTTCGGCCGAGGTGTTTCTGGAGAAGTGCATCGTCAACCCCAAGCACATCGAGGCGCAGATTCTCGGTGACAGCTTCGGCAACGTGGTGCACCTGTTCGAGCGTGACTGCTCCATTCAGCGCCGCAACCAGAAGCTCATTGAAATCGCACCCAGCCCACAGCTCACGCCTGAGCAGCGCGCCTACATCGGCGACCTGGCCGTGCGCGCAGCCAAGGCAGTGGATTACGAGAACGCCGGTACCGTCGAGTTCTTGCTGGCCGATGGCGAAGTGTATTTCATGGAAATGAACACGCGGGTGCAGGTAGAGCACACCATCACCGAAGAAATCACCGGCATCGATATTGTCCGCGAGCAGATCCGCATCGCCTCCGGCCTGCCTTTGTCGGTGAAACAGGAAGACATCCAGCACCGCGGCTACGCGTTGCAGTTCCGGATCAACGCCGAGGACCCGAAAAACAACTTCCTGCCCAGCTTCGGCAAGATCACGCGTTATTACGCCCCCGGTGGCCCTGGCGTGCGTACCGACACGGCCATTTACACGGGCTACACCATTCCGCCGTTCTACGACTCCATGTGCCTGAAACTGGTGGTGTGGGCGTTGACCTGGGAAGAAGCCATGGACCGCGGCCTGCGGGCCCTGGACGACATGCGCGTGCAAGGCGTGAAGACCACCGCCGCGTACTACCAGGAAATCCTGCGCAACCCGGAATTCCGTAGCGGCCAGTTCAACACCAGCTTTGTCGAAAGCCACCCTGAACTGACCAACTACTCGATCAAGCGCAAACCCGAAGAGCTGGCCCTGGCCATCGCCGCCGCCATCGCCGCCCACGCCGGCATCTGAATGCAGGGGCAAGCTGCGAGCGGCACGCTGCAAGTAGAAGCGAATCGGCTTTTCTTGCGGCTTACCGCTACGAGCTTGCCGCTAAAAGGAGATAACAATGTCCAAGAAAATCCACGTAACCGACACGATCCTGCGCGACGCCCACCAGTCTTTGCTGGCGACCCGCATGCGTACCGAAGACATGCTGCCGATCTGCGACAAGCTCGACAAGGTTGGCTACTGGTCGCTGGAAGTGTGGGGTGGTGCCACCTTCGACGCCTGTGTGCGCTTCCTCAAGGAAGACCCCTGGGAGCGCCTGCGCAAGCTGCGCGCCGCCCTGCCCAACACGCGTCTGCAGATGCTGTTGCGCGGCCAGAACCTGCTGGGCTACCGCCACTACAGCGATGACGTGGTCAAGGCTTTCGTGGCCAAGGCTGCTGTAAACGGCATCGATGTATTCCGCATTTTCGACGCCATGAACGACGTGCGTAACCTGCGCGTGGCCATCGAAGCGGTCAAGGCGGCGGGCAAGCATGCCCAGGGCACCATCGCCTACACCACCAGCCCGGTGCACACCATCGAAGCCTTCGTGAACCAGGCCAAGCAGATGGAAGCCATGGGCTGCGACTCGGTGGCAATCAAGGACATGGCAGGCCTGCTGACACCGTTCGCCACGGGCGAACTGGTCAAGGCATTGAAAGCCGAACAGTCGCTGCCGGTGTTCATTCACTCCCACGACACTGCAGGCCTGGCTGCCATGTGCCAGCTCAAGGCTGTGGAAAACGGCGCCGACCATATCGACACGGCCATCTCCAGCTTTGCCTGGGGCACCAGCCACCCGGGTACTGAATCGATGGTCGCCGCGCTCAAGGGCAGCGAGTTCGACACTGGCCTCGACCTGGAACTGCTGCAGGAAATCGGCCTGTATTTCTACGCCGTGCGCAAGAAGTACCACCAGTTCGAAAGCGAGTTCACCGCCGTGGACACCCGCGTGCAGGTCAACCAGGTGCCGGGTGGCATGATTTCCAACCTGGCCAACCAGTTGAAGGAGCAGGGCGCCCTCAACCGCATGAGCGAAGTGCTCGCCGAGATCCCGCGTGTGCGTGAAGACCTGGGCTTCCCGCCGCTGGTCACGCCAACCTCGCAAATCGTCGGCACCCAGGCGTTCTTCAACGTGCTGGCCGGCGAGCGCTACAAAACCATCACCAACGAGGTGAAGCTTTACCTGCAAGGCGGTTACGGCAAGGCACCTGGCGTGGTGAACGAGCAACTGCGCCGCCAGGCCATCGGCAGCGAAGATGTGATCGACGTGCGCCCGGCCGACCTGTTGAAGCCGGAAATGGCCAAGCTGCGCACCGAGATCGGTGCCCTGGCCCGCAGCGAAGAGGACGTGCTGACCTTCGCCATGTTCCCGGACATCGGGCGCAAGTTCCTTGAAGAGCGCGAGGCCGGCACGCTCACTCCAGAAGTGTTGCTGCCCATTCCTGAGGCTGGCGCCGTCGCTGCCCCGGGTGGCGAGGGTGTGCCCACCGAGTTCGTCATCGACGTGCACGGTGAAACCTACCGGGTGGATATCACCGGGGTCGGCGTCAAGGCCGAAGGCAAACGCCACTTCTACCTGTCGATTGATGGCATGCCCGAAGAGGTGGTATTCGAGCCTTTGAACGAGTTCGTCGGTGGTGGCGGCAGCAAGCGCAAGCAAGCCAGCGCACCCGGCCATGTCAGCACCACCATGCCTGGCAACATCGTCGATGTGCTGGTGAAGGAGGGCGACACGGTCAAGGCTGGCCAGGCTGTATTGATCACCGAAGCCATGAAGATGGAAACCGAAGTGCAGGCGGCCATCGCCGGCAAGGTCGTGGCTATCCACGTGGCCAAGGGCGACCGCGTCACGCCCGGCGAGATCCTGATCGAAATCGAGGGCTGATAAACGCCCGGGGCTATAACGGTTTACCTCTGGGGAGCGCATGCTCCCCTTTTTTTCGGTCGCATGGCCCACCCCGAAGCGTGCTGGGCAGTGAAGCCAACCCTCAGCCTCTACGGCACACTTCGAGCGTTTCAACCTGGCCTTGCGGTTGTTGGTTGGCATCCCCCAACCACCGCTCGAACCCTGCAGCCACGGCAGGCCATTCATCGTCGGTAATCGAATACCACGCCGTATCGCGGTTGTGGTCCTTCACCACCAGATGCTTGCGGAACACCCCTTCGAAGGTGAAGCCGAAGCGCTCGGCCGCGCGCTTGGAGCGGGCGTTGGCGTTGTTGCACTTCCACTCCAGGCGCCGGTTGCCCAGTGCGAAACCCAGCTTGCCCAGCAGGTAAACCGCCTCGGTGCCTTTGGGCGTGCGCTGCATGGCCGCGCCGAAGGCGATGTGGCCTATTTCGATGCGGCCGTGATCGGGCACGATCGACATCAGGCTGAGGATGCCCTGTGCCTGCCCGTTGCTGCGGTCGATGACGCTATAGAACAATGGGTCGGTACCGGCCGCATTGGCTTGCAGCCAGCGGTCGAAGGCTCCGCGCTCGGTGAAGGGGCCGTAGGGCAGGTAATCCCAGAGGGAGGGGTCTGCCCCGGGGCCTTGCAGCACCTGCCACAGGTCATCGCCATGGCGCGCGGGGGCGAGCTTTTCCAGGCGCACGAAGCGGCCCTCGAGGGTGTCGGCCTTGGGTATCGCGGCCGGTTTCCAGTTCAAGGCATCAGTCATGGTTGCCCTCCAGCCCTTTGCGAAATTGGATGAAGCCAGAGCGTTCGGCCACCTGCTGGTACAGGCTGATGGCCGTGGCATTGGTTTCGTGGGTGAGCCAGTGCACCTTGATGCAGTTATCGGCCTTGGCCGCCGCATACACGTGCTCGATCAAGCGGCGGCCGATACCCAGGCCGCGCTGGGCGCTGTCGACGTAGAGGTCCTGCAGGTAGCAGGCGTTCTCGATGCTCCAGTTGGAGCGGTGATAGATCCAGTTGACCATGCCGACGGCCTTGCCATCGGCCCAGGCCAAGGCCGAGTGGGTGGGCTCGTTGGGGTCGAGCAGGCGCTGCCAGGTGCTGAGGCTGACCGGGTCTGCCACCTCGGACTCGTAGAAGCACAGGTAGGCCTGCCACAGTTCAAGCCAGGCTGCATGGTCTTGGGCGGTTACAGGGCGCAGGGTAACGCTGGTCATGGGCGATGCCTTCCTTAGAGGTGGCGCATGTGCGCCGCCAGTTGGTTGTCGAGAGGGTCGGGGCTGGCGCTCAGTGCCTCACGCACGCCGGCAATGTCCTGCGGCGGGCGGTTCTGGCTGAGCTTGCGAGCACCTTGCACGCGGCTGATGGGCAGGCGCACACCCACGATGGCCTTGAGCATGCTGGCCAGGTAATCAGCCGGTGCGTCGCTGACGCGCCAAGGCATGCTGGCGCCTTGTTCATGCAGGTCGGTGAGCCGGCGGACGATCGCCAACAGCGACTCGGGCTTGTGGATAACTTCGGCGGTGCCGTAGGCATGCACAGCCAGGTAATTCCAGGTAGGGACGACTTTGGGGTTGGCTTGCTTGCTGGGATAGAAACCGGGGCTGACGTAGGCATCGGCACCCGGAAACACCAGCAGCGCCTCGCTTGCCTGGGCCAAATCCTGCCATTGGGGGTTGGCCCGTGCCAGGTGGGCATACACGGTACCCAATTCACCTTCTGCCGTTTCGACCAGCACAGGCAGGTGGGTAGCCAGCAAGCCATGTGCGCCATGGGTGATCAGAATGGCCAGGCGTGTAGCCAGCATCGCTGCGTGCAACTGTGCAACATCGTGCTCTTGATGAGGCTTGCTGGAGTACATGCTCGGTTTCCTTATGCAATGGTGCCATCCTAGGCAGATGATTGGCTCCGGGTAAGAGCCATTGACTGCAAATTTGGAAGGTCCAATTCATGAGTGAAACTCGCCCCCCGTTACCGTTCGACCCCACGGGCATCACCCTGGACCGTAGCCGTGGGCTGAGCCGGCAGTTGTACCAGGCGCTGCGGATTCGCGTGCTCGATGGCCGCCTTGGCAGTGGCACACGCTTGCCGGCCACTCGCGAACTCGCCGCCATGCTGGCCCTGTCGCGTAACAGCGTGGTGCGTGCCTATGATCAATTGTATGCAGAAGGCTACATCGAGAGCCGGGTTGGGGACGGTACCTACGTAAGCCAGCTGCCAAAACTGTCCACACAGTTGTCCACAGGGTTATCCCAGTGCTTATCAACAGGTTTATCCACAAATTCACCGTCTGACACTGATGATTTATCCAGTTCAGGCGCCAGTAACGGGCCTTTGCAGCGGCTGAAAAAACATCATTTGGTGCCACCCCCGGAGGGCTCACCCAAGGCATTTCGTTTGGGTCTGCCTGCCTTCGACCTCTTCCCGTTCGGCGTCTGGGCCAAGCTGCAGGCGGGTTTCTGGCGCAACCCCGACCCTGCAAAGCTGGGCTACGGCAACCCTGCAGGTGAGCGTGAGCTGCGTGAATTGATCGCAGCCTACCTGCGCAGTTCAAGGGGCCTTGTATGCACTGCTGAACAAATTGTGATCACCAGTGGTGCGCAGCAAGCCATCAGCCTTTGTGCACAGCTGCTGTTGCAGCCGGGTGAGGCTGTGGCTGTGGAAAACCCCGGGTATCGCGCAGCGGGGCATGCCTTTGCGTTGGCGGGTGCGCGTTTGTACGGCGTGGCGGTGGATGAGGAAGGGGTCGCCTGCGATCAGCTTGAGCAATGGCCGGCGTGCCGCCTGGCTTATGTGACCCCGGCGCACCAGTACCCCACCGGCGTCACCATGAGCCTGGCCCGACGCCTGCAGTTGCTTGCCTGGGCGGAGCGCAACCAGGGCTGGATCATCGAAGACGATTATGATGGGGAATACCGCTACAGCGGTGCCCCCTTGGCTCCGCTTGCCGCCTTGGACACACAGGGGCGGGTGCTGTACGTCGGCACCTTTGGCAAGATCGCCTTCCCGGCGTTGCGCATGGGCTACCTGGTATTGCCCCCACCGCTGGCACAAGCGTTCGGGCAGGCCAAGGCGTTGGCCGTGCGCCACTCAGAAGTGAGTTCGCAATGTGTGATGGCGCAGTTTATGGCCCAAGGGCACTTCCAGCGGCACGTTCGCCGCATGCGCAAGGCCGCGCTGAGCCGGCGCAACATGCTCAAGGCCGGTTGGCCTGTGGATATTCCCGGGTTGGCAGCGATGCCCGACGTGTCGGCAGGGCTACACGTGAAGGTGGATGTGGATAACTTCGCCCGTGAGCAGGCTCTGGTAGGCAAAGCCCGTGCAGCCGGGGTAGAGGTGACGCCGCTCAGCAACTTCTGGTTGGGCGACAGCACGGTGCCTGTTGATAAGCAGGCAGGGCTGGTGCTGGGGTTCGCGGCAGTACCGGAAGGGGAGATCGCCGAAGCGCTGATGCGCCTGCGCAGAGCGTGGCGAGCCTGAGACTCGCCACGGTTCCCCGCTGCCAAAGGCCCGCGCCGTCAGGTGCCGGACTTGATCCGCGTCCAGGCCCGTGTCCGCGCCCGTTCAGCATCGCGAGCGAGCGGCGTGAGCGTATACAGCTTGGCCATGGCCTCTGCGGTCGGATACAGGTTGGGGTTGTTGCGGATAGCAGGGTCCACTTTGTTGGTCGCATCCTTGTTCGGGTTGGGGTACCCGACAAAGTCGCTGATCGGCGCAATCACCTCAGGGCGCAGCAGGTAATTGATGAACGTGTAGGCATCCTCGGGGTTGGCCGCGTTCTTCGGAATCGCCAGCATGTCGAACCAGATCGGTGCGCCTTCCTTCGGCAGGCGCATGTCCACGACCACGCCGTTCTTGGCCTCGTGTGCGCGGTTGGCGGCCTGGGAGAAGCTGCCGCTGTACCCGACCGCCACGCAGATATCGCCATTGGCGATGTCAGCCATGTACTTGGAAGAGTGGAAGTAGGTGATGTACGGGCGGATCTTCAGCAGCAACGCCTGAGCTTTTGCATAGTCCGCAGGTTTGTCGCTGTTGGGCGGCAGGCCCAGGTACTGCAGGGCCAACGGCAGGATTTCCGACGGTGAGTCGAGCAGCGCCACGCCACATTGCTTGAGCTTGGCGATGTTCTCTTCCTTGAAGATCAGGTCCCAGCTGTCTACCGGCGCGTTGTCACCCAGCGCCGCCTTGACCTTGGCCGGGTTGAAGCCGATGAGTACGGTGCCGTACATGTAGGGCACTGCAAACTGGTTACCAGGGTCGTTGGCCTCGATCAGTTTCATCAGGGCCGGGTCAAGGTGTTGCCAGTTGGGCAGCTTGCTGCGGTCCAGTGGCTGAAACACCCCGGCCTCAATCTGCTTGGCCAGAAACACGTTCGAGGGCACCACCACGTCATAGCCGGAATTACCGGTCAGCAGCTTGGCCTCAAGGGCTTCATTGGTGTCGAAGATGTCATAGATCAGTTTCACGCCGCTGTCCTGCTGGAAGCCGGTCAGGGTCTGCGGCGTGATGTAGTCGAACCAGTTATACACCCGCAGGGTGCGCTGTTCGGCCTGCGCGTGCAGTGCGCCGGTGAACAGCGATGCAGCCACCAACGGGGCGAGCAGATGCTTGAGACGGATCATGGTTGGGCTCCAGGCTGGGCGCGCTGGAAGCCTTCCAGCACATTGACTGCGTTGATGCCGATTTCCTCGACGGCATAGCCACCCTCCATCACGAACAAGGTGGGCTTGCCCAGCTGGGCAATACGCTTGCCCATCTCCAGGTAGTCGGGGCTGTCGAGCTTGAATTGCGAAATCGGGTCATCCTTGAAGGTGTCCACACCCAGCGAGACCACCAGCACGTCGGCGTCGTAGCCGGCGATGCGCTGGCAGGCGTCTTCCAGGGCGGTGCTCCAGGCAGCCCAGTCACTGCCGGCAGGCAGGGGGTAGTTGACGTTGCAGCCTTCGCCAGCGCCCTCGCCGGTTTCATCGGCGTAGCCCAGAAAATAGGGGAACTCGTCCTGCGGGTCGCCGTGGATCGATGCGAAGAACACGTCGCTGCGGTGGTAGAAGATGTCCTGCGTGCCGTTGCCATGGTGGTAGTCCACGTCCAGGATGGCGACCTTGCGCCGGCCCTGGTCAAGAAACGCCTGGGCGGCGATAGCGGCGTTGTTGAGGTAGCAGTAGCCCCCCATGACCTCACCGGCCGCGTGGTGCCCTGGCGGGCGGCACAGCGCAAAGGCTGCGTGCGCGCCTTGCTCAATCGCCGCCTGGGCAGTCAGGGCTACCTGCGCTGCGCTATAGGCGGCCTGCCAGGTGCCGGCGGTAATTGGGGCGCCGGCATCGAAGCTGTAGTAGCCCAGTTCGCCGTGCAGGCCTGTGGGCTTTACCTGCCGCAGGGTGCGGGCCGGCCAGGTAAACGGCAGTAGGTCGCCTTCCTGCCCCAGCGCGGCCCAGCGCGCCCAGGCGCCCTCGAAGAAGGCCAGGTATTCGGCACTGTGAACCCTCAGCAGAGGCGCCCGCCCATGGTCGGTGGGCGGCTGAATGGCGCCGAGGTTGCGCTTTTTGACCTGCTCCAGCACATGGTCGGCCCGCGACGGCATTTCGAAACAGGGCATCAGCTTGCCATCGATCAGCTCGCAGCGGCCATGGTGCAGGCGGTGGTCATCGGAATAGATCGTCAGCATTGTTGTTCTCCGGTAAGGACTGGCGTGGGCCAATTGTCACGGGCTGCCCAGCGCGCGAGAACGACCCAAATGGCCAAAAGGGGATCGATGTGGCCAAGTGCTGTGGCCTGTTAGGGCCTGCTACGCACACGTCAGCCGCGAAACTGGCTGGGTGCTACACCACTCCAGCGCTGGAACGCATGCCGGAAGCTGGCGGTTTCACTGAAGCCAAGGGCTTCGGCAATCCGGTAGATGGGCATTTGCTCATCGGCCAGCAACTGCTTGGCCCGCTCGAAGCGCAACTCGTCCAGCAACTGTTGATAACTGCTACCTAGCGCCTGCAAATGGCGGCGCAGGGTGCGTGACGAGCAGTTCATTTGCCGGGCCAGCCCTTCCAGGCCGGGTGCTGCGGCCAGTTGTTGCGCCAGCAGGTGGCGGATCCGCCCAAGCCAGGCCTGCCGGCCGGTGAACTCCAGGTTCAGGCGCCGGCAACGCTCGCTCATGGCCTTGTGGGTAATGGGGTCGGCCAGCGGCAGCGGTGTATCCAGCCAGCGTTTGTCGAAGCCAAAGGCATTGCCTGCTGCGGCGAAGATGACGGGGCACTGGAAGGCGTCGGTGTACAGGGCGTGATAAGCGGGCCGGGGGTGTTCGAAGCGGGTGCCGACCAGTGGCAGGGTACGGCCCAGCAGGTCGTCGCAGATGACCTTCAGCGATACCAGGCAGAACTCTGCGTTGAACGCGCTCAGCGCCGGGCTATCGTGATAATCGCTGGCGCTGAGCCAGACGCGCTGGCCGTCTTCCTGCAAGCGCAACTTGAAAACTGTTCCCAGCAGTGCCGGATATTGCAGGGCCAGGCGCAAGGCGTCACCCAAAGTGGCACTGGACAGCAGGGCGTAACCCAGCATCCCGTAGCTGGACACATGCATGCGCCGGCCCAGTTCAAGGCCGATGTCCTGCCGCCTGGCCACGGCATTGGCACACACCTGCAGCTCTTGCTGGGTGGTGATACGGGCATCGGCATGCCCCAGGTCTGCCGGGCCGATGCCGCTGCCGGCCAGCAGCGCAGAGGCCTCGCAACCGTCTGCCTGGAAGACGTTGAGGATCAGCGAAACCGCATTCAGGGTGGTCAGGTGGCTGTGCAGCATGCTGGGCGATCCCGTCGGGCTGGAGCGCATTCCAGAGCAAGTTGCGTGCCGGTTCAGGCAAAAAAAAACCCAGGGCAAGCGCCCCGGGCTAGGTAAAGGTTGAGAGGTGTCTAGTCCCTCGACCTGGTGAGACTGTTTACAGCCGCGGTTACGCTTTCAGCGGAACCAGGCGGGGGGCGATCATGTTTTCCGGGCGCAGGATGTCGTCGAGCATCGCGTCGTCCAGCAGCTTCTCTTCGCGCACCAGTTCCAGCACGCCGCGGCCTGTCTCCAGGGCAACACGGGCGATACGGGTGGCGTTTTCGTAACCGATGTACGGGTTCAGTGCAGTGACCAGGCCAATGGAGTGCTCGACCAGTTCACGGCAGCGCTGTTCGTTGGCGGTGATGCCGACGATGCAGTGCTCGCGCAGCATGTCCATGGCGCGCTGCAGCAGGCGGATCGAGTCGAAGATCTTGTAGGCGATCAGCGGCTCCATCACGTTCAGCTGCAGCTGGCCACCCTCGGCCGCGACGGTCAGTGCCAGGTCGTTGCCCATGATGGCGAAGGCGACTTGGTTGACGGCTTCCGGAATGACCGGGTTGACCTTGCCCGGCATGATCGAGCTGCCTGGCTGGCGAGCCGGCAGGTTGATTTCGTTGATGCCGGTGCGTGGGCCGCTGGACAGCAGGCGCAGGTCGTTGCAGATCTTCGACAGCTTGACCGCGGTACGCTTGAGCATGCCCGAGAACAGTACGAAGGCACCCATGTCGGAGGTGGCCTCGATCAGGTCGGCGGCCGGCACCAGCGGCTGGCCGCTGATGGTTGCCAGGCGCTGCACGGCCAGGGCCTGGTAGCCAGGGTCGGCGTTGATGCCGGTGCCGATGGCGGTACCACCCAGGTTGATTTCGGTGAGCAGTTCCGGTGCCAGCGAACGCAGACGCTGCAGGTCTTCGGTCATGGTGGTGGCGAAGGCGCGGAATTCCTGGCCCAGGGTCATCGGTACAGCGTCCTGCAGCTGGGTACGGCCCATCTTCAGGACGTGGTCGAATTCCTTGCCCTTGGCGGCGAAGGCCTGGATCAGGCTTTCGAGGCTGGCCAGCAGGGCGTCATGACCCAGCAGCAGGCCCAGGCGGATGGCCGTGGGGTAGGCGTCGTTGGTCGACTGCGCCATGTTCACGTCGTTGTTGGGGTGCAGGTATTTGTACTCACCCTTTTGATGGCCCATGGCCTCCAACGCGATGTTGGCGATGACTTCGTTGGCGTTCATGTTGGTAGAAGTACCCGCACCGCCCTGGATCATGTCCACCACGAACTGCTCGTGGTAGTCGCCCTTGATCAGGCGTGCACAGGCTGCACTGATGGCAGCGTGCTTGGCATCGCTCAGGTGACCCAGCTCACGGTTGGCGTCGGCAGCTGCCTGCTTGACCATGGCCAGGGCCACGACCAGCTTGGGGTAGTGCGACAGCGGAACACCGGAGAGGTGGAAGTTGTTGGCAGCGCGCAGGGTCTGGATGCCGTAGTAGGCATCGGCTGGCACTTCAAGGGTACCCAACAAATCTTTTTCGACGCGGAACGATGCAGCGGAGGACATGATGTATATCATCTCAAGTTTGACCCGGCACATGCCGGAATGGCGCCAATCCTAGGCCTGAAGGGGTTTTTGCGGCCAATGCTGTTGCACGCTAACCTATGCACAAACGGCATAGGGATTGATGTGACGCCGATTGATATTCGAGCGTGGTCCATTTTGGTGCGCGCCGGGAGATGTGCTTCATGAACCTTGAAAGCAAATGGCTGGAAGACTTCAGTGCCCTGGCTGCCACGCGCAGTTTTTCCCAGGCGGCGGAACGCCGTTTTGTCACCCAGCCGGCGTTCAGCCGGCGCATACGCAGCCTGGAGGCCGCCCTTGGGCTGCAGCTGGTCAACCGGTCGCGCACGCCTATTGAGCTGACCGAGGCGGGGCAGCTTTTTTTAGTCACCGCACGTACCGTTGTCGACCAGTTGAGCGAAATTCTGCGCCATTTGCATCATCTGGAAGGGGGGCAGGGTGAAGTGGTGCAGGTGGCTGCCGCGCACTCCCTGGCGTCAGGGTTTTTCCCTCGCTGGGTGGCGCAGTTGCGCAATGATGGCCTGAATATCGCCACGCGCCTGGTTGCGACCAACGTCGGGGATGCCGTGCATGCCCTGCGTGAAGGGGGGTGTGACCTGATGCTGGCGTTCTACGACCCTGATGCTGCGCTGCAGATGGATGCCGAGATCTTCCCGTCGCTGCACATGGGAACCACCGAGATGTTGCCAGTGTGCGCGGTGGATGCTCAGGGCAAGCCGTTGTTCGACCTTGAAGGTGACGCCAGCGTGCCGCTGCTGGCCTATACCGCCGGGGCATTTCTGGGGCGCTCGGTGAGTTTGCTGCTGCGCCAGCGCAACCTGCGTTACACCACCGTGTATGAAACGGCCATGGCCGACAGCCTGAAAAGCATGGCGCTCGAAGGCATGGGTATCGCCTGGGTGCCCCGGCTGTCGATGCGTGGCGAGCTGGAGCGTGGCGAACTGGTGATTTGTGGCGGCAGCCAGTGGCACGTGCCGCTGGAAATCCGCCTGTACCGCTGCGCGCTGGTGCGCAAGGCCAATGTCCGCCTGCTGTGGCGCAAACTGGAGGGCGCCACGGTTGACCTGAAAGTCAGCCAAAGCCCCGAAAAATAAGGCCGACAGTTGGTCGCCGGGGTGCCTTAACCGCACCTGCTTACGGTATACTGCGCGGCCTTCTGACCGGATGCGTCCGGTCCTGATCAGCAAACAAGCCACGCCGGTCGTCCCGCGTGGCTTGTTGTTTTTTGACGCGCCTGCGGGCGCACAAGCGAAGAGGCTCGACGATGAGTGCACTGGTTGGCGTGATCATGGGCTCCAAGTCCGATTGGTCCACCCTTAGCCACACCGCCGATATGCTGGAAAAACTCGGCATTCCCTACGAGGTGAAGGTGGTTTCCGCCCACCGTACCCCGGATCTGCTGTTCCAGTACGCTGAAGAGGCCGATGGCCGTGGCATCGAGGTGATCATCGCCGGTGCCGGTGGTGCCGCGCACCTGCCAGGCATGTGCGCCGCCAAGACCCACCTGCCGGTGCTGGGTGTACCTGTGCAGTCGTCGATGCTGTCGGGTGTCGATTCGTTGCTGTCGATCGTGCAGATGCCCGCTGGCGTCCCTGTCGCCACCCTGGCCATCGGCCGGGCCGGTGCAGTCAACGCTGCCCTGCTGTCGGCCAGCATCCTCGGTGCCAGGCACCCGCAGTTCCACGCCGCGTTGAAGCAGTTCCGTACGGAACAGACCGACACCGTGCTGGACAACCCAGACCCGCGTCAGGCTTGAGGCCCAACCCATGAAGATCGGTGTTATCGGTGGCGGCCAGCTGGGCCGTATGCTGGCTCTGGCGGGTACCCCGCTGGGCATGAACTTCGCCTTCCTCGACCCGGCGCCAGATGCCTGCGCCGCGCCGCTGGGCGAGCACCTGCGGGCAGACTACGGCGATCAGGATCACCTGCGCCAGCTGGCCGACGAGGTCGACCTGGTCACCTTCGAATTCGAGAGCGTCCCGGCCGAGACCGTGGCGTTTCTTTCGCAGTTCGTGCCGGTGTACCCCAGCGCCGAGGCGCTGCGCATCGCCCGTGACCGCCTGTTCGAAAAGAGCATGTTCCGTGACCTGGGCATCCCCACCCCGGCCTTCGCCGATATCCTGTCGCAGGCAGACCTAGACGCGGCAGTTGCCAGCATCGGCCTGCCGGCGGTGCTGAAAACCCGCACGCTGGGTTACGACGGCAAGGGCCAGAAGGTGCTGCGCACGCCCGAAGACGTCGTGGGTACGTTCGCCGAACTGGGCAGCGTGCCCTGCCTGCTGGAAGGCTTCGTGCCGTTCACGGGTGAAGTGTCGCTGGTCGCCGTGCGCGCCCGCGACGGCGAAACGCGTTTCTACCCGCTGGTGCACAACACCCACGAGAGCGGCATCCTGCGCTTGTCGGTGGCCAGCCAGGCGCACCCGTTGCAGGCGTTGGCCGAGGATTACGTTGGCCGCGTATTGCAGCAACTGGACTACGTCGGCGTCATGGCCTTTGAGTTCTTCGAGGTGGACGGTGGCCTCAAGGCCAATGAAATCGCACCCCGGGTACACAACTCCGGCCACTGGACCATCGAAGGTGCCGAGTGCAGCCAGTTTGAGAACCACCTGCGTGCCGTCGCCGGCTTGCCGCTGGGCTCCACCGCCAAGGTGGGGGAGAGCGCGATGCTCAACTTCATCGGCGAAGTGCCTGCTGTGGCTAAAGTGATCGCCATCGATGACTGCCACCTGCATCACTATGGCAAGGCGTTCAAGGTCGGGCGCAAGGTCGGCCACGCGACCCTGCGTTGCAGCGACATGGCTACCCTGGAGCACAAGATCGCCGAAGTGCAAGCACTGATCGGCGAGTGATCACGCGCAGGTATCGAACTTCTGCAGGCGTCGGGCCCTCTGAAGAGGCAACACGTCAACGCGCACCCATGCGTTGACGTGCTTCATCTTCACTGCAGAGGGATAGCCATGGGCATCATCGGAACCATCTTCATCGGCCTCATCGTCGGCCTGCTGGCCCGCTTCCTCAAGCCGGGTGACGACAGCATGGGCTGGATCATGACCATCCTGCTGGGTATTGCAGGCTCGCTGCTGGCCACGTATGGCGGCCAGGCGCTGGGTATCTACCAGGCTGGGCAAGCGGCTGGCTTCTTCGGTGCGCTGGTCGGTGCCATCATTCTTCTGGTGATCTACGGATTCATCAAGAAACGCTGAATTCTGGTTAGAATGCCCGGCAATTCTTCCGAGTTGCCGAGCATGCGTGCCTTTTTCCTCTTCCCCCTGCTGCTGGCCAGTGCCCTGGCCCATGCCGAGCTGCCCGAAACCGATTGGCTGGAGCTGATGCCCAAGTCGGACCAGAAGGCGCTCGAAGCGATGCCCGAAATCGACCACAACTCACCCGAAGCCATGGGGACCTTCACGGCCAAGGGCGGGATGAAGCAGGGCAAGGGCCTGCCTGCGGTGATGTATTCCACCAAGACCGTAGCGGCCATGAATGGCAAGGACATACGCCTGGGCGGTTACCCGGTGCCGTTGGAAAGCGACGCCAAGGGCAACAGCACGCTGTTTTTCCTGGTGCCATACCCTGGCGCGTGCATCCATGTACCGCCGCCCCCACCTAACCAGCTGGTGCTGGTGCGCTACCCCAAGGGGTTGAAGATCGACGACATCTACACACCGTTGTGGGTCAGCGGCAAGTTGAAGGTGGAAAAGGTCAGCAATGACTTGGCCGATGCCGCCTATGCCCTGGATGCGGGGAAAGTGAGGGTGGTGGTAGATGCGGACCTTTGATTGCCTGTGCGGGCCTCTTCGCGGGTAAACCCGCTCCCACAAGCGCTTCACTCATTTCAAGTCTGATGCAGTACCGCTGGGAGCGGGCTCACTCGCGAAGAGGCCCGCAGCCCACTGCAATATTCAGATCACTTCGCAACCGACCCTGAAGCCCAGCGAATGGCTCGCCCCCGGCTGCAACGTCACCACGTCATCCCACACATTGGCTGTTTCGATACACAGCATCCGCTGCCAGCCGTCATCGGCCATGTCTGGCAGTTCCCTGGCCCGGTCCGTCCAGGGGTTCCAGATAACGGCAGAACGTGAGCCGCTGCTGGTCAGGTTGATGCGCCGGTTCCATTGCGGGTCGACAATACTCAGCGTGTTCGGGGTGCCCAGGTAGATGCGGTCGGTTTCACCGGTAAACGTCAGGGCGCCTTGCTGTTGGCGCTGTTCCCAGTCCGCCAGGGTTTCGATATACCCCAACCCTTCGACGCCTTCCACACGCGCCTGGCGTACATCGCTGACGGCAAGGTAGCTGTGCAGGGCCTGGCTGATGGTCACCGGGGTGCTGCCGGTGTTGCGGCTTGTGAGCGTGAGGCCAAGGTCATTACCCAACTGCACCACCAGTTTCAGCTCTACCTTGTGGGGCCAGCCGGGGAGCTGCCCCTGCGCTTCGGGCAATTGCAGCTCGATGCGCAGCCCGTCCCCCGCTTCCTCGATACCCAGCAATTGCCAGTCGCGGGTGCGCGCCAGGCCGTGGGCAGGGGCTTGTTCACCCTGGTACATGGCCTGAACGGCAGTGGGGTTGCGCTGCAGGTTGCCGAACCATGGCCAGCACACCGGCACCCCGGCGTGTACCGACTTGCCCTGGCGGAAGATGGCCTGGTCGCTCAGCCACAGCAGCGGCGGTTCGCCGAGCCGCTGGTAGCTGAGGATCTGTGCGCCCTGCTGGGCGATCAGGAGTTCGGCGTGGTCGCTGCTGATCCGCCAGCAGCTCAGTTCGCCATGTTGCTCGGTTACGACCTGCAAGGTAGCCATTGCATTCATCTCGTTGATTGCCAGTGGGCCTTGGACCCGGGCACAGGCAACGAGTTTACCGCCGGCAGGGCTCAGCGACGAGGGACGGAGCGGGTACGGCCACTGCCGTCGATGGCGACGAACACGAAGACGGCTTCGGTGACCTTGCGCCATTCGCTGGACAACGGGTCGTCACTCCACACCTCGACCATCATCTGGATCGAGCTGCGGCCGATCTCCAGGGTCTGGGTATAGAAGGACAGCTGCGCACCTACGGCGACCGGTACCAGAAACGCCATGCGGTCGATGGCCACGGTGGCAACGCGCCCACCGGCCACGCGGCTGGCCATGGCGGTGCCGGCCAAGTCCATCTGCGCAACCAGCCAGCCGCCGAAGATGTCGCCGAAGCCGTTGGTTTCGCGCGGCAGGGCCGTGATCTGCAAGGCCAGGTCGCCTTGGGGGATTGGATCTTCTTGTTCGAGCTCAATCATGCGGTGGGGCCTCTGACCCGTGACGCTTTTCGTTGGTGTGGCGCAAGGGCCGGGTAGACGATTCAGCTGACAACATACTACGCCGATTTCGTATAACGGGGCGGCCGTAGGGAAACTCTGCGAAACCGCCTGAGTATAGTGACCGGCGTTTTCGCACAACATCCCACGCTAGCAGCACACTTTTCCTACGAAACGCCAGTATATAGAGCATCATCCCAAGCGACGACCGTACATTCGTGAATATCTGTATGGTTTTTGTATCGCTTTCGGCCTGGCCAGGCAATTTGCTATCTTCGCCTGTCCCCACATCAAGAAGCTGCATGCCAAGCGGCCCGCACGCCTTATAAAGAGAACGCCCCGCAATGACTTCCGTGCCCAGCAGTATCGAGCAGGCCCCACGGCCGCTGACCCGCAATGACTACAAGACCCTTTCGCTGTCTGCACTGGGCGGGGCGCTGGAGTTCTACGACTTCATCATCTTCGTGTTCTTCGCCACCGTGGTGGGCAAGTTGTTCTTCCCTGCCGACATGCCGGAGTGGCTGCGCCTGATGCAAACCTTCGGCATCTTTGCCGCAGGTTACCTGGCGCGCCCGCTGGGCGGCATCATCATGGCCCACTTCGGCGACCTGCTGGGGCGCAAGAAGATGTTCACCCTGAGCATCTTCATGATGGCCTTGCCCACGCTGATCATGGGCCTGTTGCCTACTTATGCGCAGATTGGCTTGTGGGCGCCGATTCTGCTGTTGCTCATGCGCGTCGTGCAGGGTGCAGCCATTGGTGGCGAGGTGCCTGGCGCCTGGGTATTCGTGTCTGAACACGTACCCGCCCGCAACACTGGCTATGCCTGCGGCACCCTCACCGCCGGCCTGACGGCGGGCATTCTGCTCGGTTCGCTGGTGGCGACGCTGATCAACAGCGTGTACAGCGTGGAGGAAGTCGCCGATTACGCCTGGCGAATCCCGTTCCTGCTCGGTGGCGTGTTCGGCCTGTTCTCGGTGTACCTGCGCCGTTGGCTGCACGAAACCCCGGTATTCGCCGAGATGCAGCAGCGCAAGGCACTGGCCGAAGAGCTGCCACTGCGCGCCGTACTGCGCGACCACCGCGGCCCGATCCTGCTGTCGATGCTGCTCACCTGGCTGCTGTCAGCCGGCATCGTGGTGGTCATCCTGATGACGCCGGCGCTGCTGCAGAGCCTCTACCACATCAGCCCCACCGACTCGCTCAAGGCCAACAGCCTGGCCATCGTGCTGCTCAGCGTCGGCTGTATCGGCGCGGGCAGCCTGGCTGACCGGTTTGGCGCGGGCCGGGTGTTCGTGGTCGGCAGCCTGCTGCTGTTGGCCAGCTCCTGGACGTTCTACCACAGCCTGCCCACCCGGCCTGAGCTGCTGTTCCCGCTGTATGCGCTGACCGGCCTGTGCGTGGGGGTGATCGGCGCGGTGCCGTACGTGATGGTCAAGGCGTTCCCGGCCGCCGTGCGCTTCAGCGGCCTGTCGTTCTCGTACAACGTGGCCTACGCGATCTTTGGCGGGCTTACCCCGATGGCGGTGACCGGCCTGCTGAAAGTCAGCCCGATGGCGCCTGCCTATTATGTGGCGGTGTTGTGCGGGGTAGGGCTGGCAGTGGGGGTGTATCTGCTTGTCAACAAGCGCTGATCGAGGGGCAGGTTGCAATGATGGCATTTCATCCAACTGTCACAATCGGGTCATATGCTGTTCATGCGAGCTGCTGATACTGGGCCCCGTTCCACTGCTGCACACCCCTATTCCTGCTAGGAGCAAGGCATGAAACTGAAGCGTTTGATGGCGGCCCTCACCTTTGCCGCCGCTGGCGTTGCAACCGCCAACGCGGTAGCTGCTGTCGACCCTGCAATCCCGACCTACACCAAGACCACCGGTGTTTCGGGCAACCTCTCCAGCGTTGGTTCCGATACCCTCGCGAACCTGATGACCTTGTGGGCCGAGGCCTACAAAAAGGAATACCCGAACGTCAACATCCAGATCCAGGCTGCTGGCTCCTCCACCGCGCCACCTGCGCTGACCGAAGGCACCGCCAACCTCGGCCCGATGAGCCGCAAGATGAAGGACGTGGAGCTGCAGGCGTTCGAGCAGAAGTACGGCTACAAGCCAACTGCCATCCCGGTGGCTGTCGACGCCCTGGCCGTGTTCGTGCACAAGGACAACCCGATCAAAGGCCTGACCATGGCCCAGGTTGACGCAATCTTCTCCTCCACCCGCCTGTGCGGCGGCAAGGCTGACATCAAGACCTGGGGCGACGTGGGTGTAACCGGCGACCTGGCCAACAAGCCAATCCAGCTGTTCGGCCGCAACTCGGTTTCCGGCACCTACGGCTACTTCAAGGAAGAAGCCCTGTGCAAAGGCGACTTCAAGCCTAATGTGAACGAGCAGCCTGGCTCGGCTTCGGTGGTGCAGTCGATCAGCTCGTCGCTGAACGGCATCGGCTACTCGGGCATCGGCTACAAGACCGCCAGCGTCAAGACCGTGGCCCTGGCCAAGAAAGAAGGCGGGGAGTTCATCGAAGACAACGAGACCAACGCCCTCAACGGCAGCTACCCGCTCTCGCGCTTCCTGTACGTCTACGTCAACAAGGCGCCGAACAAGCCGCTGGCGCCGCTGGAAGCCGAGTTCGTCAAGCTGGTGCTGTCGCAGGCCGGTCAGCAGGTGGTGGTGAAGGACGGCTACATTCCGCTGCCGGCCAAGGTGGTCGACAAGACCCTGGCTGACCTGGGCCTGTCCCACGCCGGTAATGTTGCCAAGCAGTAATTGACCGATGAAGGGGCCGGGGGAAACCGGCCTCTTTCACAACTCCCAGCCCGAAGCCAGGCTTACTGTGCGTCGGGCTTCCGTGCGTCATCGCATTGTCATGTTTTTGTCATACGGGACCGCTAGGGTGTGCCCATGAATGATCTGGCCAACTCCACAATGACCCAAAATTCCCAGCCTGTGCGCATTGATTTCAATACGCCGGAGCTGCAACGCAAGCGGCGCATTCGCGCCTTGAAGGACCGCCTGACCCGCTGGTACGTACTGGTGGGCGGGCTGGCTGTGCTGGCCGCCATCACGTTGATCTTCTTCTACCTGGCCTACGTGGTGCTGCCGTTGTTCCAGGGCGCCGAGCTGACCAAAAAGCAAGCCCTGGCCCCGGCCTGGCTGCAGCAGGATGCCGGCAAGCCGCTGATGATCGCCCTTGAAGAGCAGAACCTGGTCGGCATGCGCGTTTCGGACAAAGGCCAGGCGCTGTTCTTCGACACCAAGACGGGTAATGAACTCAAGCGTGTGGACTTGCCCGTGCCAACCGGCACCCAGGTCACCTCCATTGGTGCCGACCAGCCGGGCAGCCCGGTGGTGGTGTTGGGCCTGTCCAACGGCCAGGCGCTGGTGTTCCACCACAGCTACAAGATCACCTACCCGGACAATCACAAGACCATCACCCCCGGCATCGACTACCCGTATGGGGAACAGCCCTTTGTGCTGGACGAGCAGGGCCGTGGGCTGGACCACGTCAGCGTCAACGTCAATGGTGACACCCTGCTGCTGGCCGGCTCCACCGGAGCCCAGTTGCAGGTACTGGCGCTGACCCGTAGCGAAAACATGATGACCGGTGAGGTCACCACCGAGCAGAACCGTATCGCCCTGCCGCAAATGACCGAAACGGTGAAGAACATCTTCATCGACCCCCGTCAGCAGTGGTTGTACGTGATCAACGGCCGCGCCAGCGCGGACGTGTTCAGCCTGCGCGACAAAAGCCTTAATGGCCGCTACAAGCTGTCTGAAAACGCCGGCACCGAAGTGACCGCGACCACCCAGCTGGTCGGTGGCATTTCGCTGGTCGTGGGTAACTCCGATGGCGGCCTGGCCCAGTGGTTCATGGCCCGCGACCCGGATGGCGAGTCGCGTTTCAAACAGATTCGGACGTTCCAGATGGGCACGGCGCCTATCGTGCAGATCGACGCCGAGGAACGCCGCAAGGGCTTCATCGCCCTGGATGCAGACGGCAAGCTGGGCGTGTTCCACAGCACCGCGCACCGCACCCTGCTGGTGGAACCCGTAGCCCCTGGCGCAGGTATCCTCGCCCTGTCGCCCCGGGCCAACCGCATCATCATCGAAGCAGCGGGCAAGCTGCTGCCGCTGAGCCTGCGCAACCCGCACCCAGAGGTATCCTTCAGCGCGCTGTGGGGCAAGGTGTGGTACGAAAACTACGATGAGCCCAAGTATGTCTGGCAGTCGACGGCTTCGAACACCGACTTCGAGCCCAAGCTCAGCTTGTCTCCGCTCACCTTCGGTACGCTGAAGGCGGCGTTCTACGCCATGATCCTGGCGGCCCCGCTCGCCATCGCTGCAGCTATCTACACGGCCTACTTCATGGCCCCGGGCATGCGCCGCAAGGTCAAGCCGGTGATCGAGCTGATGGAAGCCATGCCCACGGTCATCCTCGGGTTCTTCGCCGGCCTGTTCCTGGCGCCGTACCTGGAAGGCCACCTGCCAGGCGTGTTCAGCCTGTTCCTGCTGATGCCGCTTGGCATCCTGCTGGCAGGGTTCACCTGGAGCAGGCTGCCCGAGTCCCTGCGCCTGCGTGTGCCCGATGGCTGGGAAGCGGCGATCCTGATCCCGGTCATTCTGCTCACCGGCTGGTTCGCCCTGACCATGAGCCCGCACCTGGAAAGCTGGTTCTTCGGCGGCGATATGCGGTTGTGGATCACCAACGACCTGGGCATCACCTATGACCAGCGCAACGCCATGGTGGTGGGCATCGCCATGGGCTTTGCGGTTATCCCGAACATCTACTCCATTGCCGAAGATGCCGTGTTCAGCGTGCCACGCAGCCTCACCCTGGGCTCGCTGGCCCTGGGTGCGACGCCCTGGCAAACCCTGACCCGCGTGGTCATCCTCACCGCCAGCCCGGGTATCTTCTCGGCGCTGATGATCGGTATGGGCCGGGCGGTAGGCGAAACCATGATCGTGCTGATGGCCACCGGCAACACCCCAGTGATGGAAATGAACCTGTTCGAGGGCATGCGCACCCTGGCTGCCAACGTGGCCGTGGAGATGCCGGAGTCGGAAGTCGGCGGTAGCCATTACCGGGTGCTGTTCCTGGCCGCCCTGGTGCTGCTGATGTTCACCTTCGTCATGAACACCTTGGCCGAGCTGATTCGCCAGCGTCTGCGCAAGAAATACTCGTCGCTTTGATAGAAAGGTAGCGATCCGTGAAAAAGGATTCCCTCAAAGGCTGGTTCAAGAGCGGCGCCCCCGGCGTATGGATGAGCGGCGGCGCGGTGGCTATGGCGGTGATCATGACCGTCGGGCTGCTGGCCGTCATTGCCGTACGCGGGCTGGGCCACTTCTGGCCGGCAGACCTGGTTCAGGCCACCTACAAGGTGCCGGGCCAGGCGCAGCAGACCGTCATCGGCGAGGTGGTGCAGCAGGAAGAAGTGCCGCGTGCGCGCCTGAAGGGCGCCGGCCTGCCGGTGCCCGACCAGGGCCCTGAGTTCATGACCCGCGAGTTGATCAAGGTAGGTAACCGCGACCTCAACGGCAGCGACTTCACCTGGGTGGTGGGCGAATGGCTGGTCGATGAAAAACGCCCGTCCGAGCTGATGGCCCTTGAGCGTCGCGAATGGGGCAACTTCTACGGGTACCTGGTCAGCGTCAAGGAAGAAGGCCGCGTGGTCGCCCAGGGGCCCGCTGCCTGGGGTGAACTGCAGGCTCGCCTGCAGCGCGCCAACACGCTCAACAGGCAGCTGCAGGCGCTGGAAAAGAAAGACATCGGCGCCATCAACCATGGCCTGGAACGTCTGCGCCTGCAGGCCCGCAAGCTTGAGCTGGAAGGCAAGCTGGACGCCGCAGCCCAGGCTGACATGGACGCTGACAGGGCCGAGCTGAACAGCCGCTACAAGGCCGTGGAAGAGCGCCTGACCGGCCTGCACCAGGCTTTCGCCCGCGACAGCCTGGTGGCGCGTGATGGCAATGGCCGGGAGGTTGAAATCAACCTGAGCAAGGTGGTGCATGCCATCCAGCCCAATGCCATGTCCGGCTTCACCAAGCTGGGCACCTACTTCGGCAAGGTCTGGGAATTCCTCAGCGACGACCCGCGTGAAGCCAACACCGAAGGCGGGATTTTCCCGGCTATCTTCGGCACTGTGATGATGACCCTGATCATGGCGGTGATCGTCACCCCGTTCGGTGTACTTGCGGCGGTGTACCTGCGTGAGTACGCGCGCCAGGGCCCTGTGACGCGCCTGATTCGCATCGCGGTGAACAACCTGGCCGGTGTACCGGCGATCGTCTACGGTGTGTTCGGGCTGGGCTTTTTTGTCTACGTGCTGGGCGGGTCGATCGACCGCCTGTTCTTCCCAGAGGCCCTGCCGGCACCTACCTTGGGTACGCCCGGCCTGCTGTGGGCATCGCTGACCCTGGCGCTGCTGGCGGTGCCGGTGGTGATCGTGGCCACGGAAGAAGGGCTGGCACGCATCCCGCGTACGGTGCGCGAAGGCTCGCTGGCGCTGGGCGCCACCAAGGCCGAGACGCTGTGGAAGATCGTCCTGCCCATGGCCAGCCCGGCCATGATGACCGGCATGATCCTGGCGGTGGCGCGCGCTGCCGGCGAAGTCGCGCCGCTGATGCTGGTAGGTGTAGTGAAGCTGGCGCCCTCGCTGCCGGTGGATGGCAACTACCCGTACCTGCACCTGGACCAGAAGATCATGCACCTGGGCTTCCATATCTATGACGTGGGCTTCCAGAGCCCCAACGTGGAGGCGGCCCGCCCGCTGGTGTACGCCACCGCGCTGTTGCTGGTGCTGGTGATTGCGTCGCTGAACCTTTCGGCGGTGTGGATTCGTAACCACCTGCGCGAGAAGTACAAGGCGCTCGACAGCTAATTCAAGCCTTAAGCCACAAGCGGCAAGCATCAAGCTGATTGCCGCTTTGCTCAAACTTGCAGCTTGCAGCGCGAAGCTTGCAGCTTCGAATGGAGTGAGACGATGCAACACGATAATCACGCCCACGGCATCGACATGTCTGCCTTGGGCCGCGACAAGCAGAGCCTGCGCCTGGCCGAAGAAACGGTCGCCATCGAAGTACCGGGCCTGAGCCTGTTCTACGGTGACAAACAGGCCCTGTTCGATGTCAGCCTGAACATCCCCAAGCAGCGCGTTACCGCCTTCATCGGCCCGTCGGGCTGCGGCAAGTCCACGCTGCTGCGCACCTTCAACCGCATGAACGACCTGGTCGACGGTTGCCGGGTAGAGGGTGCGATCAACCTCTACGGCAACAACATCTACCGCAAGGGCGAAGACGTGGCCGAGCTGCGTCGCCGGGTGGGCATGGTGTTCCAGAAGCCCAACCCGTTCCCCAAGACCATCTACGAGAACGTGGTGTACGGCCTGCGCATTCAGGGCATCAACAAGAAGCGTGTGCTCGATGAAGCCGTGGAGTGGGCGCTGAAGGGCGCTGCGTTGTGGGATGAGGTGAAGGACCGCCTGCACGACTCGGCGCTGGGTTTGTCCGGTGGCCAGCAGCAGCGCCTGGTGATTGCCCGTACCATCGCTGTCGAACCCGAGGTGCTGCTGCTCGACGAACCCTGCTCGGCGCTGGACCCGATCTCGACGCTGAAAGTCGAAGAGCTGATCTACGAACTGAAAGCCAAGTACACCATCGTCATCGTCACCCACAACATGCAGCAGGCCGCGCGGGTCTCGGACTACACGGCGTTCATGTACATGGGCAAGCTGGTGGAGTTCGGCGACACCGACACCCTGTTCACCAACCCTGCGAAAAAGCAGACCGAAGACTACATCACCGGTCGCTACGGCTAGCAGCGGCAAGCCGCAAGCCTCAAGCAGCAAGCTACAAGCGGCAAGCTGCAAGTCAAGGCGGCTGCGGCTAAGCACGGAGCTAGTGAACAACACGAACTACTTGAAGCTTGCAGCTTGAAGCTTGCAGCTTAGCGGAGCGACCGGATGATCAACAAAGAAAGCCTTACCCACCATATCTCTCAGCAGTTCAACGCCGAGCTCGAAGAAGTGCGCAGCCATCTGCTGGCCATGGGCGGGCTGGTGGAAAAGCAGGTCAATGATGCCGTGACGGCCCTCATCGAGGCGGACTCCGGGCTGGCCCAGCAAGTGCGCGAAGTGGATGAGCAGATCAACCAGATGGAGCGCAACATCGACGAAGAGTGCGTGCGCATTCTGGCCCGTCGTCAGCCCGCTGCCTCCGACCTGCGCCTGATCATCAGCATCTCCAAGTCGGTGATCGACCTGGAGCGCATCGGCGACGAATCCACCAAGATCGCTCGCCGGGCCATCCAGTTGTGCGAGGAGGGCGAGTCGCCCCGTGGCTACGTCGAAGTGCGACACATCGGTGACCAGGTGCGCAACATGGTGCGCGATGCCCTGGATGCCTTTGCCCGGTTTGATGCCGACCTGGCCTTGTCGGTGGCCCAATACGACAAGACCATCGATCGCGAATACAAGACGGCGCTGCGCGAGCTGGTGACCTACATGATGGAAGACCCGCGGTCGATCTCCCGGGTACTCAGCGTGATCTGGGCGCTGCGCTCGCTGGAGCGCATCGGCGACCACGCGCGTAACATCTCCGAACTGGTCATTTACCTGGTACGCGGCACCGATGTGCGCCACATGGGCCTCAAGCGCATGACTGCAGAAGTGCAGGGCAGCGCGGCGGTGCATGGCGAAAAAGCTAATGTTCCGGGTGAAGCGGACGATAAATAAGGTTGCTCCCGAGCATCGACGCCCGGCCTCTGCCGGGCGTTTTCGTTTGTGGTCGTAGAGCCAGCAGGGCCGTGGCGAACCGTTGGAAAAGTCCCGACGTTGGATAGGCAGTAGCAAGTGGCCAGCAATTGGCAGTAGGCTAGTCGGGATCAGAAGGAGTATCGATGAGTAAAGTGAATGTGCTGGTCGTGGATGACGCCCCGTTTATCCGCGATCTGGTCCGCAAGTGCCTGCGCAATGCCTTCCCCGGCATGACCATAGATGACGCTGTGAATGGCCGTAAAGCCATGGCTCTGTTGGGCAAGGAGCCTTTCGACCTGGTGCTCTGCGACTGGGAGATGCCAGAGATGTCTGGCCTGGAACTGCTCACCTGGTGTCGCCAGCAACCGGAGCTTAAACACCTTCAGTTCATCATGGTGACCAGCCGCGGCGACAAGGAAAACGTGATCCAGGCGATCCAGGCAGGGGTTTCCGATTTTGTCGGCAAGCCGTTCACCAACGAGCAGCTGCTGACCAAGGTGAAGAAGGCCTTGGCCAAGATCGGCAAGCTCGACAGCCTGATGGCGCCTGCGCCGGCACGCTCCAGCGGGGCATTCGCCAACGACTCGCTCAACGCTCTCACTGCCGGCAGACCTGAGGCGGTGAAGGTTGCCGCGCCAGCGCCCGCCAAGCCGGTGCCCAGCGCAGCCAGGCCAGCCGCCGCTGCACCTGCCGCTGCACCCAGTGGGCGCGGCCAGGGCCAGCTGCGCCTTGCCAGCGGCGCTCAGCCTTGTGTGATCAAGGCGCTGAGCCTGAAGGAGGCGCTGCTGGTGGTGCGGCGCAGTGAAACCCTGCCCCAGGTGCTCGAAGGGGCCGTGCTGGACCTGGAGCAAGGTGAGAACGCCGAGGTCGCCCGCTTGAACGGCTACCTGCACGCGATCGTTGCATTCGAGCCGAAACCGGACAGCGACTGGCTGCAACTCACATTCAAATTCGTCGACCAGGACGCCCAGAAGCTCGATTACCTGTCGCGGCTGATTGCCCGCGGCACTGCCCAGAAACACTTCACCCCGGGCGCCTGACGCACGGTTCGGCGGGTGGCGGGCTTCGTCAGGGGCTTGTGCCATCCGACCAGCTGCCATGGTCATCGCGTCACCCGCTGCTAGGCTTCGACAGATCGCCAACTGTCAAAAAGCCACTATCATGCCTGCACGCCTGCTGCTTGTTTGCGCGTTGCTCCTGGCCTCGGCGTCGAGCCTGGCGGTGACGCTGCACGCTGTCACCGATGCATCGGGTGCGGTGTCCTATGCCGACCGCCCAGGGCCTGGGGTGAAGCCCATGCTGTCGGACGAATCCATGATCGAGATCCAGCCCGAAGACGTGCGCCTCAACGCCATCGTGTTTCAGGGCGGGGTGAGTTTTTCGGCGCGCAACGAGCTGCCGGTAGCCGTGCAGGTGGAGCTGCGCCTGGACAACCTGGTGAACGCGCAGGGTGGCAATGCACCGCGCATCGTGCGGCGTGTGCTGCCGCCGCGGTCAACGCAAATGCTCAGCGTGCTGCGGGGCCGGCCCGGTACCCTGCTCAATTATCGCTCCACCCTGCTGCAGGCCATGGGCGACCCCGGGGCGCGCCCGCAGGGCTATCGCTATGCTTTCCCCTGGGTAGGTGGGCCCTTTCGCATAAGCCAGGGGCCAAACGGGCGGGTCAGCCATTTCGGGCCCAAGGGGCGTTATGCCATGGATATCGCCATGCCTGAAGGCACCACGATCGTGGCTGCGCGGGAAGGGGTGGTGGTGAGCCTGCAGAACAGCCAGAGCGGGCGGGGCGAGAACCCGTCGGGCAACTTTGTGCGGATCCTGCACCCGGACGGGACGATGGGCGTGTACCTGCACCTGATGCGCGGCTCGGTGGTAGTTACCCCTGGCCAGCGGGTGCGGCAGGGGCAAGTGCTGGCCAAATCAGGCAACACCGGCAACAGCACCGGCCCGCACCTGCATTTTGTGGTGCAACGCAACGTGGGGCTGGCTGTGGAATCGATACCCTACCGGTTCGACAAGCCGATCAGCGGGTCGCCTGACTACACCGCAGGCAACCCGTGAGGGCATGAGGGGCTGACGCACAGCCCGGTTAGCCTTAGTCCAGCTTGAGCACCTTGGCCAGTACGATCTTCGGCCCTTTCATCTTCTTGATGATGATGCGCAACCCTTCGACCTCCAGCACTTCTTCCTCTTCGGGCACGCGCTTGAGCGTTTCATAGATCAAACCGGCCAGCGTCTCGGCCTCGATATGGTCCAGGTCCACACCCAGCAGGCGTTCCACCTTGAACAGCGGGGTGTCGCCACGCACCAGTAGCTTACCCGGCTGGTAGGCCAGGATGCCGCGTTCGGTCTTGCGGTGCTCGTCCTGAATGTCGCCGACCAGCACTTCCAGAACGTCCTCCATGGTCAGGTAGCCGATGACCTTGCCGTCGGCCTCTTCCACCAGCACAAAGTGGGCACCACCCTTGCGGAACTGCTCCAGCAACTGGGACAGCGGCATGTGCCGCGAGACGCGCTCCAGCGGGCGAGCCAGGTCTTCCAGGTCGATGGTTTCTGGCAGCTGTTCCAACTCGGCCAGCTCCAGCAGCAGGTCCTTGATGTGCAACAGGCCGGTGAATTCCTCGCGCTCGGCGTCGTACACCGGGTAGCGGCTGAACTTGTGGCGGCGTATCAGCCCTAGAATCTGCTTCAGCGGGGCATGGGCATCGATGCTGACCATGTCCTCGCGGGAGTTGGCCCAGTCCACCACCTCCAGCTCGCCCATTTCCACGGCCGAGGCCAGCACGCGCATGCCTTGGTCGCTGGGGTCCTGGCCACGGCTGGAGTGCAGGATCAGCTTGAGTTCTTCACGGCTGTAATGGTGTTCGTGGTGGGGCCCTGGCTCACCCTGGCCGGCAATGCGCAAAATGGTATTGGCGCTGGCGTTGAGCAGGTAGATGGCCGGGTACATCAGCCAGTAGAACAGGTACAGCGGCACCGCCGTCCACAACGACAGCAGCTCAGGCTTGCGGATGGCCCAGGACTTCGGCGCCAGCTCACCGATCACGATGTGCAGGTACGAAATCACGAAGAAGGCGACAAAGAACGACACCGCCTTGATCAGCTCGGGCGTATCGACGCCCATGTAGGCCAGCAACGGCTCGAGCAGGTGGGCAAAGGCCGGCTCGCCCACCCAGCCCAGGCCCAGCGAGGCGAGGGTGATACCCAGCTGGCAGGCCGAGAGGTAGGCGTCGAGCTGGTTGTGCACTTTGCGCAGGATGCTGCCGCGCCAGCCGTGCTGCTCGGCAATGGACTCCACACGCGTGGCACGCAGTTTGACCATGGCGAATTCTGCCGCAACGAAGAAGCCGTTGAGCAGTACCAGGAGCAAAGCAAAGATGATCATGCCGAAGTCGGCGAACAGAGAGGTGAGGCTGATACCAGGGGAAGGGTCCATGATGGAGTTTTTACGGGGTCCGTCTATGAGGTAGGAAGAAAAATGCCGGCTCCAGCCGGCACTGGGGGTCCAATGTAGCGGCTGGTGCTGCAAAAGCAAAGGGTGACGGGTTCATCTGCCTGTGAGGCAGCCGCTTCAGCCTTTGTCGCTGGCCAATTGTACCGGCGCAAAATGACAGGTGAAGGTGCTGCCGTGCCCAGGCACGCTGCTGATCTCAAGTTTGCCGCGGTGGCGCATCAGCACATGCTTGACGATCGCCAGGCCAAGCCCGGTGCCGCCAGTGTTGGAGGCCCGGCTGGAGTCCACGCGGTAGAACCGCTCTGTCAGGCGAGGCAAGTGCTTGGCGTCGATGCCCACCCCTGAGTCCTGCACCGACAGGTGCGCACCCTGGGCATCGACCCACAGGCGGATACGGATGTTGCCTTCGTCCTGGGTGTACTTGACGGCGTTGAACACCAGGTTGGAAAACGCACTGCGCAGCTCCGATTCGCTGCCTTTGAGCCGCACCCCTGGCGTTGCGTCCAGGGTAATGCGCTGGTTGCGCCCGCCGGACAATGCCTGGGCGTCGTTCCTGATCGCGGCGAGCAGGGCATCGACGGCCACGGGCTGGTTGTCGGACGGGTAGTCGGTGGCCTCCAGCTTGGCCAGCAGCAGCAGGTCGTTGAGCAGTGTCTGCATGCGCGAGCCCTGTTGGCTCATCTGCTGCAAAGCGCGGCGCCAGCGTGGGTTCACGTCTTCGACGTTGTCCAGCAGGGTTTCCAGGTAGCCAGTGATCACTGTCAGTGGCGTGCGCAGTTCGTGGGAAACGTTGGCGACGAAATCCTTGCGCATCTGTTCAAGCTGATGAATACGGGTGACATCTCGCACCAGCATGAGGTGTTCGTTGTTGCCGTAACGGGTGATGTGCAGCTGCACCCGCATGCGGTCGTTGATCGGTGAAGGGATTTCCAGGGGCTCAAGGTAGTTTTCGGCCTCGAAGTACTCCTTGAAGCGCGGGTGGCGCACCAGGTTGGTCACCTGCTGGCCGCCATCCTGGGGGGTTTTGAAGCCCAGCAGGGTTTCGGCAGCACGGTTCCACCATTCAAGGTTGCCGTGGCTGTCGAGCATGATCACGGCGTCGCGCAGCGCCGCAGTGGACTCCTGAACCCTGTCGATCACAGCCTGCAGCCTGCCGCGTACACGCTGATCGCGGCGCTGCAGGTGGTAGATGCTGTCGAACACTTCGCCCCACAAGCCGTAGCCATCGGGGGGGGCCTCATCGGGCTGATGGTTGCGCAGCCAGTCGTGCAGGCGCAGCAATTGCTTGAGGGTCCAGCCCAGGTACAGCGCCAGGCCGATGGCCAGGCTCCAGCCGTAGTAGCCACTGACCAGCCCGCCGATCAGGCAGAGCGTAATCAGCAGCAGCAGGTGGCGAATCAGCGTCGCGTGCCAGTTCTGGTTCAATTTGGGGGGAATCCTTCGGATCCGGCGGCACGTTGCGAGCTTCAAGCTGCAAGATGAAGCGGATCTGTGATGCTGATAGTCCTTTTTCTAGCTTGAAACGAATGGCTTGCAGCTAGCTCTTGGTGGAGAAGCGGTAGCCGGTACCGCGTACGGTTTGTACCAGATTTTCGTAGGCCTCACCCAGGGCTTTGCGCAGGCGGCGGATATGCACATCGACGGTGCGTTCTTCCACATACACATTGCCACCCCAGACCTGATCGAGCAGTTGGCCGCGGGTGTAGGCACGTTCCTGGTGGGTCATGAAGAATTGCAGCAGGCGGTATTCGGTAGGGCCCATTTCAGCGGGCTTGCCATCGATGGTGACGCGGTGGCTGATGGGGTCGAGCAGCAGGCCGCCGACTTCAATCGGTGCTTCGCTGTCGCTCGGGCCGGTGCGGCGCAGCACGGCCTTGAGACGCGCCACCAGCTCACGCGGCGAGAACGGCTTGGTGATGTAGTCGTCTGCACCCACCTCCAGGCCCTGGATCTTGTTGTCCTCTTCACCTTTGGCGGTGAGCATGATGATCGGGATGTCACCGGTCAGCTCATCGCGCTTCAGGCGCCGGGCGAGCTCGATACCCGAGGTACCGGGCAGCATCCAGTCGAGCAGGATCAGGTCTGGTTTGCGATCGACGATGATCGCGTGGGCCTGTTGCGAGTTTTCTGCCTCCAGGCAGTCATAACCGGCCATTTCCAGGGCGACGGCAATCATCTCGCGAATAGGCGCTTCGTCGTCGACGATCAGAATGTTTCTGCCAACCATGCTCAAAACCTCTCCTGGATTCGCTGTCTTGGCCCCGCATTAGATAACGGAATTATTGCAGCTGTGTGACAGGGTATTGGCGGTTCTGGCTACATTCCATGACTGGGCCAGGGTGGGCGGGGCCGTAGCGGTGAACGGCCCACGCTTTCAGCGCAGCGCATAATCCAGCACCACGCCGATAAAGATCAGCATGCCCGCCCAGTGGTTGTGCAAGAACGCCTTGAAGCAGGACTCGCGGTCCAGCTTGCGGGTAGACCAATATTCCCAGGCAAAGCACACCGCCGCGCCCAGCAAGCCCAGGTGGAACCAGCCGCCCAGGTCGAACTGGCTGCCCGCCAGCAACAGGCACCCCAGCGACAGCATCTGCAGGCTCAGGATGATCACCCGGTCGGCATCGCCGAACAGGATGGCGGTTGATTTCACCCCTATCTTCAGGTCGTCATCACGGTCGACCATCGCGTAATAGGTGTCGTAACCCACCGTCCACAGCAGGTTGGCGATGTACAGCAGCCAGGCGGCGGCTGGCAGTTGGCCGCCGGCTGCGGTGAACGCCATGGGGATGCCCCAGGAATAGGCCGCGCCCAGCACCACCTGCGGGTAATAGGTGTAGCGCTTCATGAATGGGTAGCAGAACGCCAGTGCTACCGCGCCAAATGACAACCACACCGTGCGGCTGTTGGTGCACAACACCAGGGCAAAGCTCACGGCCACCAGTATCGCGAACAGCGCCAGGGCCTCGCGCGGCTTCACCCGGCCACTGGCCAATGGGCGGTCTGCGGTACGTTTGACGTGCCCGTCGACCTTGCGGTCGGCGAAGTCGTTGATGCAGCAGCCCGCGGCCCGCATCAACACCACGCCCAGGCCGAATATCAGCACGTTGGCCAGCGTCGGTGAGCCGTTGCCCGCGATCCACACCGCCGACAGCGTCGGCCACAGCAGCAGGTAAATGCCGATGGGCCGGTCCATGCGGCTGAGCTGTACGAAATCCCAGGCCCGGGGGTGCAACCGGTTGAGCGACTTGAGCAGTTGCAGGTACATCAGCGGGCCTCCTGTTGCGCGGCTTGCCACAGCGCCGGCAGGAATACCTCCGCCACCAGCAGGTCCAGCCCGTCGCGTGAAAAACGCGAACGACGGCCCCAAAGGCCTTCGCAGGCCGCTTCGGCGGGTAGCCAGGCCGGGGGGTAACGGCAAACCTGCAGCGGGTGGCGCATGAACGCCTGGTCGCAGAACAGCAGCTCGCCGAGTGAGCGAGTGCCGAGTGTTTCCAGGTCCAGCCCGCCGCGTTCCAGGGCGCTGCGGCTGGCGACGCTGCGGGCAAACACCCACGGCTGGCCATGACCGCGCAGGAACACTTCGCGTACCCAGCCTTCGGCACCCTCGGCAATGCCCAGCGCCTGGCATTCATCCAGGCGCAAGGGCTGCCAGCCCTCGAACAGCGGGGTTACCGAAAAGTGGTCGGATGATAGGCGGGTCAGACGGCGGGTCAGTGACCCCTCATCCAGCAGCCAGTCCAGAATGGGCTGGTCGAGGGGGGTGGCCAGCTGTGAATACGGTAGCCACGCGACAGCGGCTGCTTGCGGGGAGGCGTACGACACGTCGGTCTGCTTGTAACAACCAAAGAGGCCGCGAGCTTAGCATGATTGCCCCGGCTGCTAGCATAATAGCCGGCCGTGCAGGCACCACCTGAGTGCCACCACGAACCTGACCAAGCCTGAACCGAGGAAACGCGTCTCTATGAAGAAGTGGCAATGTATTGTCTGCGGCCTGATCTACGATGAGGCCGCTGGCTGGCCTGACGACGGCATCGCCCCTGGCACCCGATGGGAAGACGTGCCGGAGGATTGGCTATGCCCGGATTGCGGCGTGGGCAAGGGTGACTTCGAAATGATTTCCATCGGCTGATAAAGGAGCGGCACATGACGTCCCCTGTGGTGATCATCGGTACCGGCCTTGCGGGCTACAACCTGGCGCGTGAATTTCGCAAACTCGACGCTCAGACGCCGTTGCTGCTGATAACCGCGGACGATGGCCGTTCCTATTCCAAGCCCATGCTGTCTACCGGCTTCGCCAAGCAGAAAGACGCCGACGGCCTGTGCATGGCCGAGCCGGGGGCCATGGCCGAGCAGTTGAATGCCGAGGTGCGCACGCACACGCGCATCAGTGGTATCGACCCGGGTCACAAGCGCCTGTGGATGGGTGAAGAGGCTGTGCCCTATCGCGACCTGGTGCTTGCCGTGGGCGCGCAAACCATTGCAGTGCCTGTCGACGGTGATGCAGGCGACCTGGTCTTCCCGGTCAACGACCTGGAAGACTACGCACGCCTTCGCGCGGCGGCCGCAGGGAAGCAGCGGGTGTTGATTCTGGGGGCTGGGCTGATCGGCTGCGAGTTTGCCAATGACTTGAGCCTGGGCGGCTTCCAGGTGGACGTGGTGGCGCCGTGCGAGCAATTGATGCCGACCCTGCTGCCGCCTGCGGCGGCCAAAGCGGTGCAGGCAGGGCTGCAGCAGCTGGGTGTGCGCTTTCACCTGGGGCCGGTGCTGACGCGCTTGCAACGCTGCGACGGCGGCCTGCAAGCGCATCTTTCCGATGGCCTGGTGGTTAATTGTGACCTGGTGATTTCGGCCATCGGCCTGCGACCTCGCACCGACCTGGCCACGGCTGCCGGTTTGCAGGCTGGCCGCGGCGTCAGCGTTGACCGCTACCTGCGTACCTCACATGCCAACATCCACGCCTTGGGCGATTGCGCAGAGGTCGATGGCATCAACCTGCTGTATGTCATGCCGCTGATGAGCTGTGTACGGGCCTTGGCACAGACCCTGGTCGGTAACCCCACAGCGGTCGCCTACGGCCCAATGCCCATCACCGTCAAGACACCGGCATGCCCGCTGGTGGTGTCGCCCCCGCCAACGAGCCAGCCTGGTGCTTGGCAGGTAGAGGGCCAAGGCAATGACATCAAGGCGCTGTGCCTCGATGTTGAGGGCAGCTTGCTGGGCTATGCGCTGACCGGCGCGGCCGTAACGGAGCGGCTGGCATTGAATCGTCAGCTCCCTCCTGTAATGGCGTGAATGGCTTATGTTTTGTCGCTAATGACTTTTTATGGCCCACACAATGGCCGCGCTGATACTGGCGCGGCCCTGATGCTCGTGCCATTCTCACTCTCGTCTGCCGCAGATTAGAGCCTGCGGTGCCTTGAGCGCTGCTCCAAGGGCAGCACGGCATAACAACAAGAATTCCGTCAAAGAGGCTTTACCATGCGCAAACCAGATCTCGCCAACGTCATCGCCGAGAAGGCTGACCTGTCCAAGGACAAGGCCAACGAGGTGTTGAACACAATTCTCGAGCAAATCACCCTTGCCGTTAACACGGGCAATGTGACCTTGGTGGGTTTTGGCACCTTCGAGAAGCGCCACCGGGGCGCCCGCACCGGCAAAAACCCGCAAACTGGCGAGCCCGTGAAAATCAAGGCCAGCAACACGGTTGCTTTCAAACCTGGCAAGGACCTGCGCGAGGGTGTGAACAGCCCTGCAAAACCCGCGAAGAAGAGCAAGTAACTGCGCTTGGCGCCTGTTGAACATGGCCTGACGGGCGCCTCAGGGCGCCCTTCTCATGGGTGCAGGAAAATGTCCCGGAATGGATTAATTTGCTCAATAAAAGGATAAACTGCGGCGCTTAGTCACTTTTTATTCGAGGCGCGTTGATGAAGTTCCGCTTTCTTCTCTGGGCCATGGGGCTGTTGATGGCCAGGGCCAGCCGCAACAACCCTGCCTTCCAGCAGCAGCTCAAGGGCAAGGACCTGGTTTTCCAGATGCAAACGCTGGACGGCAAGGTGGCCCGGCACTTCATCGTCAGTAACGAGCGGGTCAGCAGCAAGGGCGGTTCATACCCGGAGCCGGCCTTCGCCATTGCCTTCAAGGACGCCGCCTACGGCTTTGCCACCCTGCAGGCCACCAACAAGCAGTTGGCATTCATGCAGGGTATTCAGGACAAGCACATCCAGATCAAGGGCAACCCGGCGTTGGTGATGTGGTTCCAGGGCCTGATGAAATACCTGAAACCCAAAAAGAAACGCTGAAACAACAGGGGCCGCCTAGGCGGCCCCTGTCATGTTAGTGCGGCGTCTGAAACTGCGAAGCCAGTTCCCGCAGCAGGCTCTCGGCCTCAAGCACCTTGCTGACGACATCCTCGGCTTTTTCCCGCACCAGGCCCAGCCGCTCCAGCAATTCATCGGGTATTTCGTCCTGCGGCCCAGAGCCGATGCCCCGAGAACGCAGCAGCCGGGTGGCCAGAAACACCAGGTTGGGGAACGCGGAGTACTCCCCGTCATAGCCTGGGTCGTGCTGGAAGCGTAGCGCCGTCGACAGCTCATCGGGCATGTCCCACAGCTTCATCAGCCAGGCACCGATCTGCTCCCGGCTGATGCCCAGCAGGTGCTGTTCGACGTAGGTGTGGCACACGTGCGGGTTCACTTCCAGGTGGCGGCAGATCAGCGAAAAGTGCGGCGGGAACACATGGGCCAGCAGCAGGTAGCCAAAATTATGCAGCAGCCCTGCCAGGTAGGTGAGCCCCGCTTCCGGGCGCTCGGCCCGAGGCATGGCGCGGGTGAGCCCTTCGATCACTGCAGCGGTATAGATCGATTGTTGCCAGTAGGGGGTCGCCTGCTGAGGCTGATCCTTGGGCAGGCTCAGGGTTTTGCCAAGCGCAAGGCCAAGGGCCAGGTTGATGACCAGGTCGAAGCCCAGCACGCGAACAATGGCGTCTTCCACCGAGCGTACCTTGCCCGGTGAGGCGTAATAGGGTGATGCCGCCCAGCTGACCACCTGGGCCGCCAGTGCCGGGTCGGTTTCAACCACGCCGGTGATGTCGTCGATGCTGGCGTTGGGGTCTACACGCAGCTTCATGATTTTCTGCGCGGTATCGGCCAGCGGCGGGATCTCGATGGTTTCTTCGAGGCGCTTCTGGATGCGTCGGGCGGTGAAGGCCTGGACAGCTTGGCTGATTTCCCGGGTATCGTCATCCGGGCGGTCGAGGTTAGGCCGGATGGCCTTTACGTCCTGGCCGAAGCTGCTGGCGCTGGCCTTGGCCAGCAGGCGCTTGAACGGCTCGCGCTCGATCTCCAGCAGCAGGCCGGTTTCACCGGACTGGATAAACACCTGCTCGACGTCGAGCAGGCTTTTTTCATACTGGCACGGCGAGCTGGTAAGTGCAGGGATGCCCGGCAGCACCTTCAGCTGGTGCTTGTCGAGCATCTGCCGCAAACGTGGCATGGGTACTGCGGTGAGCTTGCGACCGGTCAGCTCGGCCAGGCGGTTGAGGTCCAGCAACTGGCTCTGCGGGAACAGCACCATGAGTGCCCCGACCTCGTCATCCAGCAGTACAGCCTGTACGCAGGCGGCCGCAGGCGGTGGCGGGTGGGCCAACACCTCGCGGTAGGCAACGCCGAGCTTGTCGAGCAGCAGGCGTATGACCGAAGGCGTATGTGGGGCTGCGGTGTCCAGGGCAACTTGAGTCATGGTCCGTATCCACTGATTCTTTTAAACACGAAGTATAACCAGCCACGGCGCAAAACTGGATCCATTGTGGGACGCAGGTCACACCTGGCCATATTGCTGACCGTGGCGCAGCCAGCGATCGAGCAGCGGGCTGACATGCTCTGGCCAGCGTGCCACCAAGGCCTGGGCCGCGTCGCGCACCGCCGGCAGCAGGTCGGCATCACGCATCAGGTCGGCCACCTTGAATTGCAGCAGCCCGGTTTGCCGGGTGCCGAGCATTTCGCCGGGGCCACGCAGCTCCAGGTCTTTTTCGGCGATGATGAAGCCATCGTTGGTTTCACGCATGATGCCCAGGCGTTCGCGGCCGATCTGCGACAATGGCGGGTGATACAGCAGTACGCAGTGGCTGGCGGCGCTGCCCCGGCCCACCCGGCCCCTCAGCTGGTGCAGCTGTGCCAGGCCCAGGCGCTCAGGGTTCTCGATGATCATCAGGCTGGCGTTGGGCACATCCACGCCGACTTCGATAACCGTGGTGGCAACCAGCAACTGCAGGTTGCCGGCCTTGAACTCGGCCATGATCTCGGCCTTCTCGGCAGGCTTCATGCGGCCATGAATCAGCCCGACACGAAGTTCGCCCAAGGCGCTGCCCAGCTCTTCATAGGTGCTTTCGGCGGCCTGGCAGGTCAGTTCTTCGGACTCTTCGATCAGGGTGCACACCCAGTAGGCCTGGCGCCCCTCGGCGCAGGCCGCACGTACCCGCTCGACCACTTCGAAGCGGCGGCTGTCAGCCACCAGCACGGTGTTGACCGGGGTACGACCAGGCGGCAGTTCATCCAGCACCGAGGTGTCCAGGTCGGCATAGGCGCTCATGGCCAGTGTGCGTGGGATGGGTGTGGCGGTCATGATCAGCTGATGGGGGCACAGCGTACCGGCAACACCCTTCTTGCGCAGGGCAAGGCGCTGCTGCACGCCAAAGCGGTGTTGCTCGTCGATGATCGCCAGGGCGAGGTTCTTGAATTTCACCTCTTCCTGGAACAGCGCATGGGTACCGACCACCATGGGTGCGCCGTTGACGATCTGCTCCAGCGCACTGGCCCGCGCCTTGCCCTTGAGCTTGCCGGCCAGCCAGGCGACTTCGATGCCCAGCGGTTCGAGCCAGCGCTTGAAGGTGATGTAGTGCTGCTCGGCAAGAATCTCGGTGGGGGCCATGAGCGCCACTTGGTAACCCGCTTCCAGCGCCTGCAATGCTGCCAGGGCGGCGACCACCGTCTTGCCGGCGCCCACATCGCCCTGCACCAGGCGCAGCATCGGCTCGTGCTGGCTCAGGTCATAGGCAATCTCGTTGGCCACCCGCTGCTGCGCGCCGGTTGGCTGGAAGCCCAGGTTCGCCAGGTATTTCGCCGGCAGGTGGCCAGGCTTGGGCAATACCGGGGCGCGCAGGCTGCGGAGGCTTTCACGCAGGCGCTGCTGCGACAGCTGGTGGGTGAGCAGCTCTTCGAACGCCAGGCGATGCTGAGCCCAGTGATGGCCCTCGGCAAGCTCATCCAGGTCAGCATCGGCTGGCGGGTTGTGCAGGTAGCGAATGGCCTCGTCCAGCGGTGCCAGCTGGTAGTCGCGGGCCAGTTCGTCGGGCAGCCAGTCTGGCAGGCTACGGGGGCCGAGCATGGCCAGGCTTTGCTGGCACAGCACGCGCAGACGTTGCTGGGTAAGGCCTTCGGTGGATGGGTAGATCGGAGTGAGGGTCTGCTCAACCGGCGGTGGCGGCTCGTCGCCATTCAACGCCCTGTATTCGGGGTGGTAGATTTCCAGGCCCGAGGCACCGGGCCGTGCTTCGCCATAACAGCGCAAATGGGTACCCCGCTTGAGGCCCTCCTTTTGCGCGTTGCTGAAGTGGTAGAAGCGCAGGCTCAGTACGCCGCTGCCGTCACCCAGGCGCACCACCAGGCTGCGGCGTTTGCCCATGGTCACATCGGCGCCGCTGACCACGCCCTCGATGACCGCATCCTGCCCCGGGCGCAACTGCCCGATGGGCACTACACGGGTGCGGTCCTGATAGCGCAGGGGTAGGTGGAACAGCACATCCTGCAGGTTCTCCAGGCCAACCTTGGCGAGTTTTTCCGCCATGGCATCGCCTACGCCCTTGAGTACCGTTACCGGTACCTTCGACAACTCACTCATGGCTCAGGCGGTTTGTTCGGCAGGGGCTTTGGCGACCGAGCACAGGCGGATCGAGTCGGCCAGAATCTCGATGGCCTTGGGCCGCGGGAAACTGGCGCGCCAGGCGATGGCCACCGTGCGGAAGGGCGCGGGTGCGGTGAGTGGGCGCACCTCGATCACGCCGGGGGCATAGTGATGGCTGTGCACGGCCGAGAGCGGAAGGATCGACACGCCAAGGCCAGATGCCACCATATGGCGGATGGTTTCCAGCGAACTGGACTCGACCGTGGTGTGGCGGGCACCTTCGCCACCCTTGTTCAGGGTTGGGCAGGCTTCCAGTACCTGGTCGCGGAAACAATGGCCTTCGCCGAGCAGCAGCAGGCTCTTGTCGTTGAGCATGGCCGTGTCGATGGTTTTCTTGGCCGTCCAGGGGTGGTCGGCTGGCATCAGGGCGCAGAACGGCTCGTCATACAGCGGCAAGGTCAGCACGTCGGCTTCGTTGAACGGCAGGGCGATGATCACTGCATCCAGTTCGCCGTTGCGCAGTTTTTCACGTAGCACATGGGTGAAGTTTTCTTCGATGTACAGCGGCATCTGCGGGGCCACACGGTGCAGCTGCGGGATCAGGTGCGGGAACAGATAAGGGCCGACCGTGTAGATGGCGCCGACTTTGAGTGGTGCTGTGAGCTGGTTTTTACCGGCCTGCGCCAGCTCGCGAATGCCCTGGGCCTGCTCGAGCACCTTCTGCGCCTGGGCAACGATGCCTTCGCCGACCGGGGTCAGGCGCACCGCGCTTTTGCTGCGTTCGAAGATCAGCACGCCAAGCTCGTCCTCGAGCTTCTTCACACCGACCGAAAGGGTGGGCTGGCTCACGTGACAACGTTCGGCGGCATGGCCGAAGTGCTGTTCCTGAGCGAGTGTGACGATGTAGCGGAGTTCTGTGAGGGTCATAACGTGCGTCCATGAAGTTGCGAGCCCAGCATAGCGGCTGCAATCGATAGACGCACGTTATCAGACTTGCTGATTTGTGACAGAAACAAAAGTATCAGCGGCGGTCCAGGGAGTACACAAACGGTGCCACGACTTCGATGGTGCCGTTGTTAAGCAATTCCGGCGGTGGCTTGGGTACCGTGCCGGCCCGGCGAATCATCTCCAGCGTTGCCCGGTCCAGCGAAGCACTGCCCGACCCCCCGGCCATGGCATACGACACCACCTTGCCCTCGGCATCCACCACGAAACGCAGGCGGTTGATGCCCTGCAGGCCGCGGCGACGTGCATCTTCAGGGTAACGCTTGTATTTCGCCAGGTGACGCAGCAGGTCGCTTTGCCAGGTTGGCAAGGCGTTGCTGTTGGACGCAATGCTCGGTGCCGGAGCCGCCGATTTCTGCGGTGGCGTGTTGCTGGGCGGTGCGTCCACGGTCTGTTCGGTTGGCGGCGCTTCCTTGGGCGGCTCAGGCTTTTTCTCAGGCTTGGGCGGTTGTGGCTTGGCCTTGGGCTTGGGCGGCTTGGGGATGGCGATCTTGGGTTTCGAGGCTTCCGCCAGCTTGGGCAATGGAGGCTCTTCGACCGGCGCCGGTGGCTGGGGTACCGCTTTGGGTGGAGGCGGTGGCGCAGGCTCGGGCAACGGCGCCAGCTCGACCATCATGGCTGCCGGTGGCAGCTCGATGGCCTGGGGCACCGACCAGTTGAGCATGAGCAGCACAGCGACGGCATGGACACCCAGCACAAGCGCCAGGCTGCCGCTGTAACGCGCCAGATTGTGCCGCGTCTTCGTCATTTCTTGGCTGCCGTCTCGAGACCTACCAGACCGACTTTCAGGTAGCCGGCCGCGCGCATGTTGTTCATCACTTCCATCAGGTCACCGTAGTCCACGCCCTTGTCGGCCTGGAAGAAGATGGTGGTCTCCTTGTCACCCTTGGTCTTGGCGTCGAGCATCGGGCCAAGCCGGTCGGGTGCTGGAACCTGATCGTCGCCGACATACAGCTTCTGGTCGGCCTTGACGCTGACGAACACCGGTTTCTCGGGCCTTGGCGCCGGCTTCGCCGTGGAGGCGGGCAGGTCGACCTTGATGTCGACCGTGGCCAGGGGGGCTGCGACCATGAAGATGATCAACAGCACCAGCATCACGTCGATGAAGGGGGTGACGTTGATCTCGTGGTTTTCGGCGAGGTCATCGCCACCTTCGTTAAGATGCAGGCCCATGGCTTACCCCACTTTCACCATGTGCGGGGCAGCGCGCTCGCCACCCTGGTGGTCCAGGTCACGGCTGACCAGCAGCAGTACCTGGGCGGAGGCGTCGGATACCTGTGCCTTGTAGCCCGCGATGGAGCGGGCGAAGACGTTGTAGATGACCACGGCAGGAATCGCCGCTACCAGGCCCAGGGCCGTGGCCAGCAAGGCTTCGGCAATACCAGGTGCTACTACTGCCAGGTTGGTGGTCTGAGTCTTGGCGATGCCGATGAAGCTGTTCATGATGCCCCAAACCGTACCGAACAGGCCGACGAAGGGCGCGGTGGAGCCGATGGTTGCCAGTACCCCGGTGCCGCTGCTCATGTTGCGGCCGCTGGCGTGTACCAGGCGCTCCAGGCGGAAGCTGACGCGTTCCTTGATACCTTCTTTCTCGCGGGCGTTGGCTGACAGGCGCATTTCTTCGAGTGCGTCGTGGACCAGGGTGTGGGCCAGGGTGCCTTCCTTGTTGGAGACCTCGCTGGCCTCTTTCAGGCTGGCGGACTTCTTCAACTGGGCGATCTCGCCACGCAGGCGACGCTTGGCACCCAGCAGCTCGAAGCCTTTGGCGATCCAGATGGTCCAAGTGATGATGGACGCGATGGCCAGGCCGATCATGACCGCCTTGACCACCACGTCGGCGTTTTTGTACATGCCCCATGGGGACAGGTCGTGGGCCATGCCCAGCGAAGTATCTTCAACCATGGCTTCGACGCTTGGGTCGGCGGCAGCCGGGGCATCTGCAGCGTTAACCGGGGCCGCTTCGCCGGCCGGCGCGGCAGCGGTGTTTGCCGGAGCAGAGGCAGCGGCCGGTGCGGCGGCGGCATTGGCGTTAGGCTCATCGGCCATGGCCATCGGGGCCAGCACCAGGCTGAAGGCCAGCGCGGCGATGGCGCGCCAGGCGCGCGACTGGGTTGGCGAAGCGGAAGGTTGATTACGTGTCATGCTGGCCGGACCTGATGAAGATAAAGGTGGATGTTCTTCAAGGCCTCGAGGTAGGCCGAGAACAATTTGGTCGCCATTATTGCAAGTAATTCTTGTTAACAAAAGTAATCTTGTTGCTTTTTTCGCCTACGGTTGGGCGGATCTATCGGTCTAAGGGGGTTTCAGATGTCGGACCTTTCGGTCTTGATAGTAGGTTGTGGCGATGTCGGCGGCCGTCTGGCCCGGCAGATGTTGGCGCGTGGTTGGCATGTCAGTGGGCTGCGTCGCGCTGTGGGGCAACTGCCCCACGGGGTGGTACCTGTGGCCGCTGACCTGGCCGAGCCGGCAATACCGTCTGCCTGGCCAAGCCATGCACCGGACTACCTGGTGTACTGCGTGGCGGCCAGCCAGCATGACGAAGCCGGCTACCAGGCGGCCTACGTGCAGGGCTTGCGCCATGTGCAAGGCTGGTTGGCTGAGCGAGGGCAGCGCCCGCGTCGGCTGTTGTTCGTCTCCAGCAGCAGTGTGTTTGCGCAGAAGGGCGGGGAGTGGGTGGATGAGCAGTCGCCTACCCGCCCTGAAGGGTATTCGGGGCGGGTGATGCTGGAGGCGGAGCAACTGGCCTTGGCGGGTGAGTGCCCGGCGAGTGTGGTGCGCCTGACCGGCATCTACGGCCCGGGCCGCGAGTGGCTGCTCAGCCAGGTTCGCCAGGGTTACCGGGTGGCCGAGCAGCCGCCGTTGTACGGCAACCGCATCCACGCCGAGGACGCTGCCAGCCTGCTGGCGTTCCTGTTGCAGGCCGATGCCGATGGCCGGGCGCTGGACGATTGCTACATCGGCGTGGATGACGACCCTGCACCGCTGGCCGATGTGGTCGGCTGGCTGCGTGAGTACATGGGCGTTACACACTGGTCCGATGAGCAGCGGGTGCGGCGCACTGGCAGCAAGCGCTGCAGCAATGCCCGTGCGCGGGCCCTGGGTTGGGTGCCGGCATACCCGAGCTACAAAGAAGGGTACGCGGCCATTTTGCAGGGTTCGGTTAGCAACTAACCCAGCTCTTTGGGCTGCACATCACACCCCTGTGGGAGCGGGTTCACCCGCGAAGCAAGCAGCGCGGTGGATGGCACCGGCTTCGCCGGTGTTCGCGGCTGAAGCCGCTCCCACACGGCCCTGTTATATCAACACGTTATGTACAGTTGCAGGCCGGTAAGAGCAGCTTGCGGTGCGGCGCCCGGCCTCAGTTCTGCTCCAGCAACCACTGCCGCTTGCCGGCCGCCAGTTGCGGCATTTCGTCCGGCTGCGCGCGGTTGACTGCCTGGGAAATCTCCAACTGCTTGCCCGTGCGCTTGATGATGAACGGCGCACCTTGCTGGTTGCGCTCAAGCCACAGGCTGTCATTGCTGCCGCCCATGGTCGCGCAATCCCCCGCCAGGCACAGGGCGAAGCGATCCGGGCCGGGCAGGCCGGTAACGCTACCGGTATCGCTGAAGCGTACCGTGCCACCTGTGCCCTGGCCTTCGATGATCTTCCAGTCGCCGCCCAGGTAGGCCTGATACAGCGCCTGCTCGAAGCTGCTACCCAGCTGCGCGTTGCCCGCAGCAGGTGCCTTGGCACGTACGAACGTTTGCTTGGCGCCCTGTGGGTCTACCGTTTGCAGTTCATCGCCATTCAAGGACAGCTGCTCGGTGGCACCACCGTCGAAGGTGGCTACCCATTGTTTGTCATTGGCGCTGAGTTGCCCGTCGGCACCCTCAAAACCGTTGCTGTAACTGGCCCGCTGTTGGGCCACATCGAGCTTCCACTCGAATACCGGGCCATTGGCATCCAGGGCCTGGCGCAGGTTGTTGCCTTTGACGGCAGCGGTGATGGCCTGCTGGTTGATCCAGGTGCCATTGAAATCTTCAGGTTTGTGGCTGGCGCAGCCGCCCAGAAGCAGGGCTGCCAGCGTGAGAGGCAGTGCTAGACGCATGACGGAAAACCTTGCAGAAGAGGAGGGCGACAGGCAGAGCCTGCCGCCGCAGGCATCATTCGATGACCAGAATCGCGTCCATTTCGACCTGCGCACCTTTTGGCAGCGCAGCAACGCCGATGGCGGCACGGGCAGGGTATGGCTGCTCGAAGTAGCGGCCCATCACCTCGTTGACCTTGGCGAAGTGGCTCAGGTCGGTCAGGAAGATGTTCAGCTTGACGATGTCCTTGAACGAGCCACCGGCAGCTTCAGCCACTGCCTTGAGGTTTTCGAACACCTGCACGGTCTGGGCTTCGAAGCCTTCGACCAGTTCCATGGTCTTCGGGTCAAGCGGGATCTGCCCCGACATGTACACGGTGTTTCCGGCCTTGATCGCCTGCGAGTAGGTGCCGATGGCGGCTGGGGCCTTGTCGCTGTTGATGACGGTCTTGCTCATGATGACTCCTTGCGGTTGGCGGACTACGTACGCATGCGGGTGATGCGGACCACACCGGTCAAGGTACGCAGTTTCTTGATCACACGCGCCAGGTGCACGCGGTCGTGCACGCTGACCACCAGTTGGACCACGCTGATACGGCCGTCGCGTTCGTCCATGCTGATCTTCTCGATGTTGCCATCGGCCGCATTGACGCTGCTGGCCAGCAGCGCGATCAGGCCGCGCTGGTGCTCAAGCTCGACACGCAGCTCGACATTGAATTCGCCGGTGATGTCCTTGGCCCAGGAAAGCTGCACACACTTTTCTGGGTTATGGCGGATTTCGCTGATGTTCCGGCAGTTTTCCAAGTGCACCACCATGCCCTTGCCCGCGGACAAGTGGCCGACAATGGGGTCGCCAGGGATGGGCGTACAGCACTTGGCGTAGCTGAGCACCAGCCCTTCGGTGCCACGGATGGCCAGCGGGCCTTCGGGTGCGGGCAGTTGCTCGCCCTCGGCGGACAGCAGCCGGCGCGCGACCACGTAGGCCATGCGGTTGCCAAGGCCGATGTCTTCCAGCAGGTCCTCGATCAGCTCCAGGCGATACTCCGCCAGAATGGCCTGGATACGCTCCTGCGCAATCTGCTCCAGGCTGCTGTCGAAGCCGGTGAGCACCTTGTTCAGCAAGCGCTCGCCCAGGCTGATGGACTCCGAACGGCGCTGTTGCTTGAGCGCGTGGCGGATATGGGTGCGCGCTTTGCCGGTGACCACGAAGTTGAGCCAGGCCGGGTTGGGCCGTGCACCGGGGGCACTGACGATTTCAACCGTCGAGCCGCTTTGCAAGGGCTCGGACAGCGGTGCCAGGCGCCGGTTGATGCGGCAGGCGATACAGCTGTTGCCCACATCGGTGTGCACCGCGTAGGCGAAGTCCACCGCGGTGGAGCCTTTGGGCAGCTCCATGATGCGGCCTTTGGGCGTGAACACGTAGACCTCGTCCGGGAACAGGTCGATCTTCACGCTCTCGATGAATTCCAGCGAGTTGCCCGCACGTTGCTGCAGCTCGAGGATGCCCTTCACCCACTGCCTGGCCCGGGCGTGGTTGCCCTTGGGTTGCTCGTCCTCGTTGGACTTGTACAACCAGTGCGCCGCAATGCCATTGTTGGCCATCTCTTCCATCTCCGCCGTGCGGATCTGGATTTCGATGGGCACCCCGTGCATGCCGAACAGGGTGGTGTGCAACGACTGGTAGCCGTTGGCCTTGGGGATGGCGATGTAGTCCTTGAACCGGCCCGGCAGCGGCTTGTAGAGGTTGTGCACGGCGCCCAGCACGCGGTAGCAGGTGTCGACCTTGTCGACCACGATGCGGAAGGCGTACACGTCCATGATCTCGTTGAAGGCGCGGCGCTTGCCACGCATCTTCTTGTAGATGCCATAGAGGTGTTTCTGCCGGCCGCTGACCTCGCCCTGGATACCGTCGGCGGCCAGGCAGTGGGCCAGCGATTGCTCGATCTTGGCGACGATTTCCTTGCGGTTGCCCCGCGCGCTCTTCACGGCACGGTTGATCAGCGACGAGCGCATCGGGTGCATGGCCTTGAAGCCGAGGTCTTCGAACTCTACGCGTACGGTGTGCATCCCCAGGCGGTTGGCGATGGGGGCATAGATTTCGAGGGTTTCCTTGGCGATGCGCCGGCGTTTTTCACCGGACAGCACTTCCAGCGTGCGCATGTTGTGCAGGCGGTCGGCCAGTTTAACCAGGATCACGCGGATATCGCGGGCCATGGCCATGGCCATCTTCTGGAAGTTTTCAGCCTGGGCTTCTGCCTTGGTCTCGAAGTTCATCTGGGTCAGCTTGCTGACCCCATCGACCAGTTCGGCCACCGTCTCGCCGAACTGCTGGCTGAGGGCTTCCTTGGCAATGCCGGTGTCTTCGATCACGTCGTGCAGCATGGCTGCCATCAGGCTCTGATGGTCCATGTGCATGTCGGCAAGGATACTGGCCACAGCCAGCGGGTGGGTAACGTAGGGCTCGCCGCTGCGGCGGCGCTGCCCGTCGTGGGCCTGTTCTGCGTAGAAATAGGCGCGGCGAACCAGGTTGACCTGTTCGGGCCCTAGGTAGGTCGACAGCCGTTCGGCCAAGACTTCTATACCCGGCATGGGTTCACCTCCTGCCGAGGGAGAGGGCCTTGCGCCGTGCGACGTCGACCAGGCATCAATCAGACAGCCTCGTTCGACTCGTCCTCGAACGCGGCGAAGACCGGATCCTCAGTGACGATCTCTTCAGCAGCGATGAACTCGTTGGTGACGATGCCTTCGGCGATTTCGCGCAGGGCAACAACGGTCGGCTTGTCGTTTTCCCACGCAACGCGTGGCTCTTTGCCGCCGGTCGCCAACTGGCGAGCGCGCTTGGTCGAGAGCATGACCAGCTCAAAGCGGTTATCCACGTGTTCCAGGCAGTCTTCAACAGTTACGCGGGCCATGGTCTTCCTCAGTAGCAAATGCGGTGGGCGTGCAGCCCAATAGTGGGCAGGCGGACTCGATAGTATAAAAATTCACCAGCCAATAGGGAAGCGCTGTTTTGCTCCGGCAACGCCTGAGGCCGCGGCTATTGCCGCGAAATGGCCGGACCAGACACCCTCCTGCATGTGCCTGACGATAACCTCAGAGCATCGCGTCACGCAACCGCGGGGTCAGCTCTTCGAACAGGGTCTGTACCGAGCGTAGCGCGCGGCAGTCGGGCCGGGTCAACAGCCACAGTTGGGTATCGCAACCGGGCAGGGGGCCACTGAGGGCGTCCACCCCCGGCAACGTGTGCACCATGTAGTCGGGCAGTGCGGCCACACCCAGGCCGGCCGTTACCAGTTGGGCAATGGTCGACATGCCACTGCACTGGTAGCGCGGGCTCAGCCCCGGGTGGTGCTGGTTGCGCCAGACCACGGTTGGGTGGTCCTGCATGGAATCGTCTGGCGCAATCCACGGCACACTGTTCGTCGACTCGGCCAGGGCCTCGCGCCAATGGGACTGGCCGCAGATCACATAGGAGGTGGACCCCAGGTTGCGACCCACCAGGTGTTCCGGCGGCGTGTTGGTCAGGCGCAGGGCAATATCGGCGTCGCGCCGGCTGAGGTTGGCAAATGTGTTGGACGTGCCCATCTCAAGCGACAGGGCCGGATAGTTGGGCATGAATTCGGCCAGTGCGGGCAGCAACAGGCTGTGCATGACCGCCTCGGTGCACGTCAGGCGTACGGTCCCGCTGACCACCTGCTCGCCACTGGTCAGGGCGATGCGTGCGGCATCCAGCGCCTGTTCCGCGCGCTCGGCCTGCTCGGCCAGTGCCTGGGCAGTGTCGGTTGGCAGGTAGCCTTTGCGGCTTTTCACGAACAGCGCGGTGCCTAGCGCCGATTCCAGCCGGCGGATGGAGCGGAACACCGTCGACACGTCTACCTTCAGCAGTTCAGCCGCCTTGGCCAGAGAGCGCCCGCGTTCCAGTGCGAGCACCAGGGTCAGGTCGGCATGGGTAATCTGATATTGCATTGGTGCACGCTCTGCTTGCCGAATTGCCAATGTCTGTTGCGTTTTGGCCATTTTATAGTGAAACGGCCCCCGGGAAGCAATGCACCCGATGCGGCAATCAATCCCCCCGATGGGAACGTGACAATAACAACAGCAGCAACCATCGCCGCCCTCGAGGCGTCATCCGTAGCATCACATCGCCGCAGTAAACCCAAGGATGTACAGCCATGACGTCGGTCCCCCCGTGCGCCAGCCGTTCCCGCGAGATGAATGGCTTCCCGCAGGCAAGGCTTTTCAACGGTTCACCTTCTAATCCTGCGCCTCTTCTTTACAATGGCGCCCCCGTTGCAGGCCAAGGCATGGGCCCCGGATGATCCGGCCCTGACCGCAGATTCTCGACGAGTGAGCGCGGGCCTTTGCAAAGGCCTGTGAAAAACAATTCCAACACCGGCGGCTAATACTCATGAGCAACTACACAGAAGCCGGCCGCCCACCCGATGTGGCAGCCGATGCGGGTACACAGGCCCAGGGCAAGGGCCTGGCAAAAGGGCGGCTGGGGCTGCTCGCCAGCGTGGTTCTGGGCATCTCGACCATTGCGCCCGTCTATACACTGACTGGCGCCCTTGGCCCTACCGTGCGCGAGGTGGGCGCCCACTTGCCTGCCGTGTTCATCGTCGGCTTCCTGCCCATGCTGCTGGTGGCGCTGGGGTATCGTGAGCTGAATTCGGCAGAGCCTGACAGTGGCACCTCGTTCACCTGGTCGGCACGGGCGTTCGGCCCCATGATCGGTTGGATCGGCGGTTGGGGGCTGGTGGTGGCCACTACCATCGTGCTGTCGAACCTGGCCGGCGTGGCGGTGGACTTCTTCTACCTGTTCCTCGGCCAGATCACCGGCAACCACGGCCTCGCCGCGCTCGCGGACCACCTGCTGATCAACATTGTTACCTGTTGCGTGTTCATCGCGCTGGCAGTGTGGATCTGCTGCCGCGGCATGGCCACGACCATGACGGTGCAGTACGGCCTGGTGGCGTTGCAGCTGCTGGTACTGATCGGCTTTGCCTTCGCGGCGTTCGGTGAAACCACCGCGCCGCCGCCGCTGGAATTCGATTTCGCCTGGTTCAACCCGTTCGGCGTCGAATCGTTCTCAGCCTTCGCGGCCGGGCTTTCGCTGTCGATCTTCATCTTCTGGGGCTGGGATGTGTGCCTGACCGTCAGCGAAGAGTCGGTAGGCAGTGAAGAAGTACCGGGCAAAGCCGCCACCTGGACGGTGCTGCTGATTCTGGGTTTGTACCTGCTTACCGCCATTGCCACCCTGCAGTTTGCCGGCATCAGCGAACAGGGCCTGGGCCTGAACAACCCGCGCATTCAGGAAAACGTATTCGCCCACCTGGCAGGGCCGGTGATGGGGCCGCTGGCCATTCTGATGTCCGTGGCGGTGCTGGCCAGCACCGCGGCTTCGTTGCAGTCGACCTTTGTGTCGCCGGCCCGCACCTTGTTGGCCATGGGTTACTACGGTGCGGTGCCGCAGAAGTTCGCCAAGGTCTGCCCCCGCTCCCAAACCCCGCGGTACGCCACCATTTGTGCGGGTGTGGCAGCGGGCCTGTTCTACGTGACGATGCGCACCCTCAGTGAAAACGTGCTGGCGGACACCATCACCGCGCTGGGCATGATGATCTGCTTCTACTACTCGCTGACGGCCTTTGCCTGCGTCTGGTACTTCCGCCGCAGCCTGTTCGACAGCCTGCGCCACTTCTTCATGCGTGGCCTGTGCCCGCTGGTGGGTGGGGTGATCCTGTCGGTGATCTTCGTGCGCACGGCCATCGACAGCGCTTCACCGGATTTCGGCAGCGGCTCGCATGTCGGTGGGTTGGGCCTGGTGTTCGTGATCGCCGCCATCATCTCGGTGCTGGGCATCGTGCTGATGCTGTTGTCGCGGCTGCGGGCACCGGCCTACTTCCTGGGGGCTACGCTGCGCCAGCAGGCCACGCTTTCTATCCCGGAATGATGCGCAAGGGGCGCTGTGCGCCCCGGCCCGTGGACGCCGGCTTCAGCCAACCAGCTCGGTCAGCAGGGCCCCGTGGCGCTGTTGCTGGTTTTTCAGCAGCAGGCGATTGGCGCGGAACACTGCTTTCAGGTCCAGCAGCGCTGTTGCGAAATCGTCATTGATGATGACGTAGTCGTATTCGGCGTAGTGCTGCATCTCGCTGACCGCTTCTTTCATGCGCCCGGCGATGATCTGCTCGCTGTCCTGCCCACGGTTATCCAGGCGATGGCGCAGGGCCTCCTGGCTGGGCGGCAGGATGAACACCGACAGCGCGTTGGGCATGAGCTTGCGCACCTGCTGGGCGCCTTGCCAGTCGATTTCCAGAATCAGGTCATAGCCCTCGTCGAGTGTTTGTTGCAAGGCGCTGCGGGACGTGCCGTAGAAGTTGCCGAACACTTCGGCATGCTCCAGGAAGTCGCCCTGGTCGATCAGCGCCCTGAATGCGTCGTGCGCCACGAAATGGTAATTGACCCCGTGTTCCTCGCCCGGGCGCATGGTGCGGGTGGTGTGCGAGACCGAGACGCGGATGTGCGGGTCTTCTGCGGTCAGGGCAGTGACCAGGCTGGTCTTGCCGGCGCCCGAAGGGGCCGAAACGATGTAAAGGGTGCCGCTGCAGTGGTTCATGGTCGGGTGGCCTTACTCGATGTTCTGTACTTGTTCACGCATCTGTTCGATCAGCACCTTCAGGTTGACCGCTGCTTGCGTGCTGCGTGGGTCGAAGGCCTTGGAGCCCAGGGTGTTGGCTTCGCGGTTGAGTTCCTGCATCAGGAAATCCAGGCGCCGGCCGGCAGCGCCACCGCCCTTCAGTACGCGGCGCACTTCGGTGACGTGGGTGCTGAGGCGGTCGAGTTCCTCGGCCACATCACTCTTCTGGGCCAGCAGTACCATCTCCTGCTCCAGGCGTTGCGGGTCCAGTTCGGCCTGCAGATCGCTGAAACGGTCGAGCACCTTCTGACGCTGGGTGGCCAGCATCTGCGGGACCAGTGCGCGCAGGGTGGTCACCTCGTTGGCCATGCTGTCCAGGCGTTCGTTGATCAGCCTGGCCAGCTCCACACCCTCGCGCTGGCGCCCGGCTTTCAGTTCGGCCAGGGCTTCATCGAACAGCGCCATGGCTTCGGCATTGAGGGCCTGAGGGTCGCTGGTATCGGCCACCAGTACGCCTGGCCAAGACAGTACTTCAAGCGGGTTGAGCGGTGCCGGCTGCTTGATCAGGCCTGCGACCTGCTCGGCGGCGGCAACCAACTGGGCCGCGCGCTGGTGGTCCACCTTCAGTGGTTTGCCGGCGCTGTCTTCGTTGAGGCGCAAGGTGCACTCCACCTTGCCCCGTGACAGCCCCTGGCGCAGGCCCTCACGCACACCGCCTTCCAGGTCGCGCAGGGCATCCGGCAGGCGCAGGTGGGGTTCAAGGTAGCGGTGGTTGACCGAGCGCAGCTCCCAGACCAGGGTGCCTTGGCTGCCGGCGCGCTCGACGCGCGCAAAGGCGGTCATGCTGTGCACCATGGGAGTACCTCGCATAGATGGATAACGTTGGAAGCCCGCAGGCTGCAAGGCGCAGGATTGTAGCGCAATGGGGCCTCGCCGCCCAATCCGGCCATGTTACAGAGCGGCCGCCAGAGCGCTCGGAAAAGGCGACGGGCAGTGCCAGGCGCGACGATAGGCATGTCGTGCGCAGGCCACGGGCTCTATAATGCCTGTCAGATTCTAAGCCCCAGTACAGGTATCCCAGATGAAACGTCCAAGTGGTCGCGCCGCCGATCAGCTCCGCTCGATCCGCATCACCCGCAACTACACCAAGCACGCCGAAGGGTCGGTACTGGTCGAGTTCGGTGACACCAAGGTCATCTGCACGGTCAGCGTGGAAAACGGTGTGCCGCGCTTCCTCAAAGGCCAGGGCCAAGGTTGGCTGACCGCCGAATACGGTATGCTGCCGCGCGCTACCGGCGAGCGTAACCAGCGCGAAGCCAGCCGTGGCAAGCAGGGTGGCCGCACCCTGGAAATCCAGCGTCTGATCGGCCGCTCGCTGCGCGCTGCGCTGGACATGAGCAAGCTCGGTGACATCACGCTGTACATCGACTGCGACGTCATTCAGGCCGACGGCGGTACCCGCACCGCTTCAATCACCGGTGCAATGGTTGCCCTGTGCGATGCCCTGGCCGTGATCAAGAAGCGCGGCGGCCTGAAGGCCGGCAACCCGCTCAAGCACATGATTGCCGCGGTGTCGGTGGGGATGTATCAGGGTGAGGCCGTGCTTGACCTGGACTACCTGGAGGACTCGGCGGCCGAAACCGACCTGAACGTGGTCATGACCAGCGCAGGTGGTTTCATTGAAGTGCAGGGTACCGCTGAGGGTGCGCCGTTCCAGCCTGCAGACTTCAACGCCATGCTGGCGTTGGCGCAGAAGGGTATGGATGAGATCTTTGCCCTGCAGCAGGCGGCTTTGGCTGACTGAGGCTTGAGCCAGGCGCCGCTCCTACACAAGCCTGTAGGAGCGAGCGCAGCTCGCGATGAGGCCACCACCCTGTCAGCCGTCAGATAGTCAGCGTCCAGTCGTAGTCGACGATCAGCGGCGCGTGCTGTGAGAAGCGCGGCTGACGCGGCAGGCGGGCGTTGCGCACGAAGCGACGCAGGCCAGGGGTAAGGATCTGGTAGTCGAAGCGATAGCCCAGGTTGAGCATCTCGGCCTGCTCGTTGTCTGGCCACCAGCTGTACTGGTCGCCTTCGCGGCTGACTTCGCGCAGGGCGTCCACATAACCCATCTCGCCCGTGATCGCATCCATCCAGGCGCGTTCCGGCGCCAGGAAGCCCGGTGACTGCTGGCTGTCGCGCCAGTTCTTGATGTCGAGCTTCTGCTGCGCCACATAGAACGAGCCACAGTAGATGTACTCGCGGCGCTTGCGGCGCTGCTTGTCCAGGTACTTGGCGAAGTCGTCCATCAACTTGAATTTCTGGTTCAAGTCTTCGTCCCCGTTCATGCCCGAAGGCAAAAGCAGGCTGGCAATACTGACTTTGTCGAAATCTGCTTGCAGATAACGCCCGTAGCGGTCGGCTGTCTCGAAGCCCAGGCCGGTGATGACTGCCTTGGGCTGCATGCGCGAGTAGAGCGCCACGCCACCTTGGGCAGGCACCTCCGCATCGCAGGCATAAAGGAAATAGCCATCGAGCTGGAAAGCTGGGTCGTCGAGTTCAAAGGCCGAGGCGCGGGTATCCTGAAGGCAGATGACGTCGGCATTCTGGGCTTGTAGCCAGCTGAGCAAACCACGCTCGGCCGCAGCCTGAATGCCATTAACGTTCACACTGATGATCCGCATAAATGGCCCCAAAAATCTCGTGCGTGTATGATACCCGAGCTCAACCCATTTAGCTAAATCCGTGGTGTCCGGGACTTTTCATGCAGCCGTATCAGCGCGACTTCATCCGTTTTGCCATCGATCGCGGTGTACTGCGTTTCGGTGAGTTCACCCTGAAATCGGGGCGTACCAGCCCGTATTTCTTCAATGCCGGCCTGTTCAGCAGCGGCTCCGCCCTGGCTCAGCTGGGGCGTTGCTATGCAGCGGCCATCGTCGACAGCAAGATCCCCTTCGACGTCCTGTTCGGCCCCGCCTACAAAGGCATCCCGTTGGCGGCAGCCACCGCCGTGGCCCTGGCCGAGCAGCACCAGCTGGACGTGCCCTGGTGCTTCAACCGTAAAGAGGCCAAGGACCATGGCGAGGGCGGCAGCCTGGTAGGGGCACCGCTGGCCGGTGACGTCCTCATCATCGACGACGTGATCACCGCCGGTACCGCCATTCGCGAAGTCATGCAGATCATCAACGCCCAGCAGGCCAAGGCCGCAGGCGTGCTGATCGCGCTCAACCGCGAAGAGCGCGGCAACGGTGAGCTCTCGGCGATCCAGGAAGTCGAGCGCGACTTCGGTATCCCGGTGGTCAGCATCGTGTCGCTGACCCAGGTGCTGGAGTTCCTGGCAGATGATCCGCAGCTCAAGCAGCATCTGCCGGCGGTCGAAGCCTACCGGGCGCAATACGGGATCTGACCCGGCGCCCGGCAACTAAAAAGGCGACCTCGGTGTGAGGTCGCCTTTTTTGTGTCGCCAGTTCAGGCCCTGTCGCCCGTTACGAGCGCGCCTTGTGGTTGGTAATCAGGGTGCCCACGCCGCTGTCGGTGAAGATCTCCAGCAGCACGGCATTCGGCACGCGGCCATCGATGATGTGCGAGCTGTTCACGCCGCCCTGCACGGCATCGAGGGCACATTTGATTTTCGGCAGCATGCCGCCGTAAATGGTCCCGTCGGCGATCAGTTCATTGACCTGCTCGGTGGTGAGGCCCGTCAGCACCTGGCCCTGCTTGTCCATCAGGCCGGCGATGTTGGTCAGCAGCATCAGCTTCTCGGCCTTCAGCGCCTCGGCCACCTTGCCAGCCACCAGGTCGGCGTTGATGTTGTACGACTCACCGTTGCTACCCACGCCAATCGGCGCGATAACCGGGATGAAGTCGCCCCTCACCAGCATGTTCAGCAGGTCGGTATTGACGCTGACCACTTCACCCACATGGCCGATGTCGATGATTTCCGGGGTGGTCATCTCAGGGGTCTGGCGGCTGACGGTGAGCTTGCGCGCACGGATCAGCTCTGCGTCCTTGCCGGTGAGGCCGATGGCGCTGCCACCGTGACGGTTGATGAGGTTGACGATGTCCTTGTTGACCTGGCCGCCCAGCACCATCTCCACCACGTCCATGGTCGCCGAGTCGGTCACGCGCATGCCGTCGATGAAGTGGCTTTCGATCGACAGACGCTTGAGCAGGTCACCGATTTGCGGGCCGCCACCGTGCACCACCACCGGGTTGATGCCCACAGCCTTCATCAGCACGATGTCGCGCGCAAAGCCGGTCTTGAGCTCCTCGCTTTCCATCGCGTTGCCGCCGTACTTGATCACCAGGGTCTTGCCGACGAAGCGGCGGATGTAAGGCAGTGCTTCGGACAAAACCTCGGCTACATGGGAAGCGGCATCGCGATCGAGGGTCATGCAGGGCTCCTGTGAAGGACAGATAGTCGGTCAGAACGGCAGTTGCAACGCAGGCTCAACCCGCAGCAACTGAGTGCGGAAAACATCCTTGATACGTTGCAGTTCGGCTTCGCTGTCGGCCTCGAAACGCAGCACCAGCACCGGCGTGGTGTTGGAGGCGCGGACCAGGCCCCAGCCCCTGGGGTAGTCCACCCGCACCCCATCGATGGTGGTCAGGCTGGCATCGCCCCAGTCGGCGTCGCGTTGCAGTGCATCAATGATGCTGAATTTACCCTCGTCGGTCACATCAATGTTGATTTCCGGCGTGGAAATATCGTTTGGGAAGGCGGCGAACAGGTCCTCGGCGCTTTGCTCGGCCTTGCTGAGAATTTCCAGCAGGCGTGCGGCGCTGTAGATGCCATCGTCAAAACCGTACCAGCGCTCCTTGATGAAGATGTGACCACTCATCTCGCCGGCCAGTAACGCGCCGGTCTGCTTCATCTTCTTTTTGATCAACGAGTGGCCGGTCTTCCACATTAAGGCACGGCCCCCCTGCTGTTCGATCAGGGGCGTCAGACGACGGGTGCATTTGACGTCGAAGATGATCTCGGCGCCCGGGTTGCGGGCCAGCACGTCCTGGGCGAACAGCATCAGCAGGCGGTCGGGGTAGACGATGCTGCCGGTATTGGTGACAACGCCTACGCGGTCGCCGTCACCGTCGAACGCCAGGCCAATGTCGGCCCCGGTCTGCTTCACCTTGGCAATCAGGTCCTGCAGGTTCTCGGGCTTGCCAGGGTCGGGGTGGTGGTTGGGGAAGTTGCCATCCACCTCGCAGAACAGCGGGATCACCTCGCAGCCCATGGCTTCGATCAGCTGTGGCGCGATGACGCCAGCCGCACCGTTGCCGCAGTCCACTACCACCTTCAGCCTTCTGGCCAGCTTGACGTCGTCGAGGATCTGCCGGGCATAACGCGGCAGGATGTCTACCTGCTCCAGGCGGCCAGTGGCAAAGCTCAGGTCGTGGGTTTGCAGGCGAGTGAGCAGTGCCTGGATCTGCTCGTTGGCCAGCGTGTCGCCGGCAATGACGATTTTGAAGCCGTTGTAGTCCGAGGGGTTGTGGCTACCGGTGAGCATCACGCCCGAGCGGCCGGCCAGTACATTGGCTGCGTAGTACAGGGCGGGGGTGGGCACCAGGCCGATGTCGCTGACCTGGCAGCCGGCATCCACCAGGCCCTTGATCAACTGCTCCACCAGCACCGGGCCAGACAAGCGCCCGTCGCGGCCTACGCACACTTGCGGCTCGCCCTCTGCCAGGCTCTGGGCGCCGATCGCGCGGCCAATCCAGTAGGCGGTTTCGGCATGCAACGTCTTGCCGACCACGCCGCGGATGTCGTAGGCGCGGAAGATGCTCTGGGGCAAGGTGGCGGGGACCAAATCGGCCATGTCGTTCATCGCTGGGTACTCCATCAGTCAAAAACGCTGTGGGCTGGCGCAAATAGAACGCTTGGACGAAGGTTTCGCCAGAGAGTTCGCCATCCTTGGCCGTAACGGTCAGCTGCTGGCTCAGTGGCTGCCCGAGTGACCAAAGCCGCCAGCGCCACGCTGGCTTTCGTCGAACGCCTCGACGATGTCGAAACGCGCCTGTACCACCGGCACCAGCACCAACTGGGCGATACGCTCGCCGACCGCGATGGTGAACGGCGTAGTGCCACGGTTCCAGCAGGACACCATCAGCTCGCCCTGGTAATCCGAGTCGATCAGCCCCACCAGGTTGCCCAGCACGATGCCGTGCTTATGGCCCAGGCCCGAGCGAGGCAGCACCAGCGCCGCGAGCCCAGGGTCGCTGATGTAGATCGACAGGCCGGTGGGGATGAGCACGGTCTGGCCTGGTTCGAGCACGGTGTCCTGCGCAAGCAGGGCGCGCAGGTCGAGGCCGGCGGAGCCTGGGGTGGCGTAGCTGGGCAGCGGGAATTCGCTGCCCAGGCGTGGGTCGAGAATCTTGGCTTGAAGTGCGTGCATGTAACTTACTGAACCTGGTTGAGCCGTTCGGCGATAAAGGCGACCAGTTGCCGGGCGATCTTGCCCTTGCTGGTCTGCGCAAAAAGAGTCTGGTGCTGTTGCCGGTCGATCACGGTCAAGGCGTTTTCTTCGCTGTTGAAGCCGATGCTGGGGTTGGCCACATCATTGGCGACGATCAGGTCGAGGTTCTTGTCCTTGAGCTTGCGCGTGGCGTAGTCGAGCAGGTGCTCGGTTTCGGCAGCGAAGCCGACGCTGAACGGGCGGTCGGTACGGCCGGCGATGGTGGCAAGGATATCGGGATTGCGCACCATCTGCAGCAGCATGCCGTCGCCGGTCGTAGGGTCTTTCTTGAGTTTTTGCGGGGCAACCACCTCTGGCCGGTAGTCTGCAACCGCCGCGGACGCGATGAACAGGTCGCACGGCATGGCGGCTTCACAGGCTGCGAGCATGTCCCGCGCGCTCACCACGTCGATACGGCTGACACGGTCAGGGGTGGGCAGGTGCACCGGGCCGGTCACGAGGGTGACCCTGGCCCCGGCTTCTGCAGCCGCCTCGGCCAGGGCAAAGCCCATCTTGCCGGAGCTATGATTGGTGATGTAGCGCACCGGGTCGATGTTTTCCTGGGTGGGGCCCGCCGTGATCAGCACGTGCTTGCCGGTGAGTGCCTGGCGCTTGAAGCTTTCGGCAGCGCACCAGGCCAGGTCGGTGGCTTCGAGCATGCGGCCCAGGCCGACGTCGCCGCAGGCCTGGCTGCCCGATGCGGGGCCGAACACCTGAATGCCCCGGCTCTTCAGCAGCTCGAGGTTGGCTTGGGTGGCCGGGTCACGCCACATCGCCTGGTTCATGGCCGGGGCAACGGCGACGGTGGCATCGGTGGCCAGTACCAGGGTGGTCAGCAGGTCGTCGGCCATGCCTTGGGCCAGGCGGGCCATCAGGTCGGCAGTGGCCGGCGCGATCAGCACCAGGTCGGCCCATTTGGCCAGTTCGATGTGGCCCATGGCGGCTTCGGCAGCCGGGTCCAGCAGGTCCATGTGCACGGGGTGGCCAGACAACGCCTGCAGGGTCAGCGGGGTGATGAATTCGGCACCACCGCGGGTCATGACGACGCGCACCTGGGCGCCGTGCTCGAGAAGTCGGCGAATCAGTTCGGCGCTTTTGTAGGCGGCGATGCCACCACCGACGCCGAGAACGATGCGCTTGCGATACAGCCGCTGCATAGGCTTGCCTTTTTCCGGTGAAAGCGGGCGGCGACAGGAACTGCGTGCGGCAGAACGTCGCATGTACGAAGCGAAATAGATTAACACAGGGCCGAAATGGCCCGCAGCAAGGGCAGGGGGCGGGGGATGAATATCAGGGAGTGGCCGACTGAAGAAAGGCCGCGGGAGAAGTTGCTGCAGCGTGGGGCTGCGGTGCTGACGGATGCCGAATTACTTGCCGTGCTGCTGGGTTCTGGTGTTGCCGGGCGCAATGTACTGGACCTTGCGCGGGGGCTGCTGGTGCGTTTTGGCGGGCTGAGGCAGTTTCTGGAGGCCGATCGCGAAGCCGTACTGCGCGAGCCGGGTATCGGGGCGGTGAAGTATGCGCAGCTTCAGGCGCTTCTGGAGATTGGTCGACGGCACCTGGATGAGAACATCGAGCGCGCCTCGGCGCTAGAGGGGCCAGTGGCGGTACGGCGTTATCTCAAGGCCATGCTGCGGCATGAAGCCAGTGAAGTGTTTGGCTGCCTCTTTCTGGACACCAAGCACCGCCCGCTGGCGTTCGAGATCCTGTTCAGAGGCACCATAGACCGCGCCAGTGTCTACCCGCGCGAGGTGGTTCGAAGGGCGTTGCTGCATAACGCGGCGGCGTTGATCCTGTGCCACAACCACCCTTCCGGCATCAGCGAGCCCAGCCAGGATGACGTGCACCTGACTCTGTCGCTCAAGCGGGGTTTGGCACTGATCGACGTGCGGGTGCTGGACCACATCATCATTGGCGACGGGGAGCCGTTATCGATGGTGGAGGAGGGCTGGATGGTGGCCTAGGCCATTGTGTTCCTGTGCTGGCCCTTTCGCGGGTGAACCCGCTCCCACAAGTATGGCGCTGCTCTTGAGCGCCATACGGTCCCTGTGGGAGCGGGTTTACCCGTGAAGAGGCCGGTGCAGGTTTACGGGGCCACCGAAACCTTGCTGAAATCCAGCCGCCCGAACGGGCTCACCTGGTACCCCTCCACGTCCTTGCGCAACAACGCAGCCGCAGTAGGGTGCGCCAGGGGTACCCACAGCGCCTGCTGCTGAATCAGCGTTTGTGCCTGCTGGTAAAGCCTGCTGCGCACGCTCTGGTCATTGGTAGTGCGGCCAGCGCTGATCAGTTGGTCCAGGCGGTTGTCGCAGAAACGCGCGAAATTGGTACCCGACTGCACCGCCGCACAGGAAAACTGCGGGGTCAGGAAGTTATCCGGGTCGCCGTTGTCACCTGCCCAGCCCATGAACAGCAGGTCATGTTCGCCAGCCTTGGCGCGGCGGATCAGCTCACCCCACTCGATCACACGGATCTCTGCCTTGATGCCGATCTTGGCCAGGTCCGCCTGCAGCATCTGTGCACCCAGGCTGGGGTTAGGGTTCAGCAAGCTGCCCGACGGCCGGGTCCAGATCGTGGTGCTGAAGCCATCGGCCATACCTGCTTTGGCCAGCAGGGCCTTGGCCTTGTTCAAATCCAGCGGGTAACCCGGCAGGTCCTTGGCGTAGCTCCAGGTGTTAGGCGGGTAGGGCCCGTTGGCGGCCACCGCCGAATCCTCGAACACCGCCTTGAGGTAGGCCTGCTTGTCGAACGCCAGGTTGATGGCCTGCCGCACCTCTGGCTTGTCCAGCGGCGGGTGCTGGCTGTTGATGGCGACGAAGGCCGTCATGAATGCCGGGGTGCTGGCCACCTTCAGGTCAGCGTTGCTGCCCGCCTCGGCAATGTCCAGCGGCTTGGGCGAAAGGGCAACCTGGCATTCGCCACGCTTGAGCTTCTGCAACCGCACATTGGCGTCTGTGGTGATGGCGAAGATCAACGGGTCCACCGCTGGCTTGCCGGCGAAGTAGTCCGGGTTGGCGCGGTAGCGCACCACCGCATCCTTCTGGAAGCGCTGGAACACGAATGGCCCGGTACCGATCGGCTGGCTGTTGAGCTTGTCTGGCGTACCGGCCTTCATCAGCTTGTCGGCGTACTCGGCGGAGTAGACCGAGGCGAAGCCCATGCTCAAGGTGGCCAGGAACGTGGCGTCCGGGTGGCTGAGGGTGAAGCGCACGGTATTCGGCGTAGGGGCGTCGATCGCCTTGATCAGGCTGCCCAGCTGCAGTGATTGGGCGTGCGGATAGCCGCCAGGTGCCGTTTTGTTCCACGCGTGGGCCGGGTAGAGCATGCGCTGGAAGCTGAACAGCACGTCATCGGCATTCAGCTCGCGGGTAGGCTTGAAGTAGGGCGTGCTGTGAAACTTCACGCCCTCACGCAAGGTAAAGTCGTACACCAGGCCATCGGCAGATACTTTCCAGCTGGCCGCAAGGCTCGGCACCACCTTGCCTTGGGCGGCATCGAAGTCTACCAGGCGGTTCATCAGCACGTCGGCGGTAGCATTGGTGGTAGTGAGCGAGTTGTACTGCACCACGTCGAAGCCTTCGGGGCTGGCCTCGGTGCAAACGCTGAGGGGCGCGGCCTGGGCGAGGCCTGCGGCGCACAGGCAGGTAAACAATAACGAATAGGCGGTGGCACGCATGGTGGCTCCTTGGCTGTCAGTGGCCCATCTGCCAGTGCAGTCTGGAAAAGGCCTACCCTAGTGCCCCTGCCTGGAAATGACCACACCCTTTTTTGTGCAACTGGCGACGAGCGGTCAACCGCCAGCCAGGCCTGCCGGTATGCTGGCCCGCGGCATTCAGCCTGTTGCCGGCGTGCATCAGATGTTGTTGCAAGCGAGTCTTTCTGGTATAAAGCAGCGCTCTTTTCTAGGGGCTCGGCCTGTCGCATCAGCGAATCCGGTCGATAAGACCTCCAGAATCACGGCGCCCTGGCGCCAAAGACTGAGAGATTAAGCGGCCAACCCATGCCGGGTTGGGCATGTGGTTTTAGAGGGCTGAGTCATGTCGAGAGTCTGTCAAGTTACTGGTAAGGGTCCAGTAACCGGGAACAACATTTCCCACGCAAACAACAAAACCCGTCGTCGTTTCCTGCCGAACCTGCAACACCACCGTTTCTGGGTTGAGTCCGAGAAGCGTTTCGTGCGTCTGCGCGTATCTGCCAAGGGCATGCGTGTCATCGACAAGCGTGGTATCGAAGTAGTGCTGTCCGAGCTGCGTGCTCGCGGCGAAAAGTTCTAAGGAGAACGTCATGCGTGAATTGATCCGTCTGGTTTCGAGTGCTGGCACTGGCCACTTCTACACCACCGACAAGAACAAGCGCACCACCCCGGACAAAATCGAGATCAAGAAATACGATCCCGTTGTTCGCAAGCACGTGGTGTATAAGGAAGCCAAGATCAAGTAATTGATCGGCGACCTGAAAAAAACCCGCATCCGAAAGGACGCGGGTTTTTTTATGCCTGTCAGGCGTTGAAGCCACAGGTTACTTCTGCTCGAACAGTGCGTAGATCTTACGGCACGGCTCAAGTACTTCCCATGTGCCCTTGAACCCGGCCGGAATGACGAAACGGTCACCGGCGCGCAGGGTCTTGGCCCCGCCTTCCTGGTCGCGCAGCACCGAAACACCCTGCACGATCTCGCAATACTCATGCTCGGTGTAATTCACCACCCATTGCCCCACCTCGCCTTCCCAGACGCCGGCAGCAAACTGCCCGCAAGGGCTGGAGTAATGGTTGTATACCGCCTGGTCAGGCGCGCCTTTGATGATCTTTTCTGCGGCAGGTCGGTAGCGCTCTGCCTCGGTTATGGCCTGGGCGAAGTCGATGATACGGTCGATGCTCATGAGTCGGCTCCTGTGATTGTTCAATAAAATTAACATGAGTAGGCTTTTGGGCCTTGGGTGTCAAATATATTGATAGTTTGAAGGGGCTGGTTTAGGGTATCGCATGCCAGTGTGCGCGTGTCGCCCGGCCCTATTCCGACAATGCCCGTGAGCCCTCAGAACGGCATTGCATTTAAACAAGAGGAGGAGTTTCGTATGTCCACCCTGACTCGTGCAGATTGGGAACAGCGTGCCCAGCAACTGAAGATCGAAGGCCGCGCCTTCATCAACGGCGAATACACCGATGCCGCATCCGGTGACACCTTCGAATGCCTGAGCCCGGTTGACGGACGCTTCCTGGCCAAGGTTGCCAGTTGCGACCTGGCCGATGCCAACCGCGCCGTTGAAAACGCCCGCGCCACCTTCAATGCCGGTGTCTGGTCACAGCTGGCCCCGGCCAAGCGTAAAGCCAAGCTGGTCCGCTTTGCCGACCTGCTGCGCGAGAACGTCGAAGAGCTGGCACTGCTTGAAACCCTGGACATGGGCAAGCCGATCGGCGACTCCTCCACCATCGACATCCCCGGTGCAGCCAATGCCATCCACTGGACGGCCGAAGCCATCGACAAGGTGTACGACGAGGTTGCCCCCACGCCCCACGACCAGCTTGGCCTGGTTACCCGCGAGCCGGTAGGGGTTGTAGGCGCCATCGTACCCTGGAACTTCCCCCTGATGATGGCCTGCTGGAAGCTGGGCCCAGCCCTGGCCACCGGTAACTCGGTAGTGCTCAAGCCGTCCGAGAAATCACCGCTCACGGCCATTCGCATTGCGCAGTTGGCCATCGAGGCTGGCATTCCGGCCGGTGTACTGAACGTGCTGCCGGGTTACGGCCACACCGTTGGCAAGGCCCTGGCCCTGCATATGGACGTCGATACCCTGGTATTCACCGGCTCCACCAAGATTGCCAAGCAGTTGATGGTGTACGCGGGCGAGTCGAACATGAAGCGCGTCTGGCTGGAAGCCGGTGGTAAGAGCCCGAACATCGTGTTCGCCGACGCGCCAGACCTGCAGGCTGCCGCGCAGGCCGCTGCCAGTGCCATCGCCTTCAACCAGGGTGAGGTGTGCACCGCAGGCTCGCGCCTGCTGGTCGAACGGTCCATCAAGGACAGGTTCCTGCCCATGGTGGTGGAGGCCCTGAAGGGCTGGAAGCCAGGCAACCCGCTGGACCCACAGACCACCGTGGGTGCTCTGGTCGATACCCAGCAGATGAACACCGTGCTGTCGTACATCGAGGCAGGCCACAAGGACGGCGCCAAGCTGCTGACAGGCGGCAAGCGCACCCTGGAAGAAACCGGCGGCACCTATGTAGAGCCGACCATCTTCGATGGCGTTACCAACGCCATGAAGATCGCCCAGGAAGAAATCTTCGGCCCGGTGCTTTCGGTGATCAGCTTCGATACCGCCGAGGAAGCGGTGGCCATTGCCAACGACACCCCGTATGGCCTGGCCGCCGGCATCTGGACTTCGGACATTTCCAAGGCGCACAAAACTGCCCGCGCCGTGCGCGCCGGCAGTGTCTGGGTCAACCAGTACGACGGCGGCGACATGACTGCCCCGTTTGGTGGCTTCAAGCAGTCGGGCAACGGCCGTGACAAGTCCCTGCATGCACTGGAGAAATACACCGAGCTGAAAGCGACCTGGATCAAGCTGTAAGCCCGGGGGCTGCGATGCGCTGGGGTACCTACTTCGCCGTACTGGCGTCGGTGCTGAGCGTCGGGCTTGCGCTCGGCGTCAGCATGCCGTTGGTGTCCTTGCGCCTCGAAGCCTGGGGCTACGGCAGCTTCGCTATCGGGGTGATGGCGGCCATGCCCGCGCTGGGTGTGCTGGCAGGCGCCAGCCTTGCCAGCCGCCTGGCGGGCTGGGTGGGCGTGCCTTCTGCCATGCGCCTGTGCCTGTGGGCTGGTGCGCTGTCGATCGGCCTGCTGGCACTGCTGCCCAGCTACCCGTTGTGGTTGCTGCTGCGCCTGCTGATCGGCATGGCCCTGACCGTGGTATTCATCCTTGGCGAAAGCTGGATCAACCAGCTGGTGGTCGAGCAATGGCGGGGCAGGCTGGTGGCGCTGTATGGCAGCAGCTATGCGCTGAGCCAGTTGGCCGGCCCGCTGGTGCTGGGCGTGCTCGGCTCGGACGATGACTTCGGGTTCTGGTCGGCGACCGGGCTGTTGCTGCTGGCGCCGCTGCTTCTGCTGGGGCGCGGCGGAGCACCCTCCACCGAAGCCTGCAGTGTCACGTTCGGCGACCTGTACGCGTTCTGTAAGCGCTTGCCGGTAATCGCCTGGGCCATTGCCCTGTTCGCTTCGTTCGAAGCGATGATTCTCACGCTGCTGCCGGTTTATTGCCTGCAGCAGGGTTTCAGCACGGAAATCGCCCTGTTCATGGTCAGTACCGTGGTGGTAGGCGATGCAGTGCTGCAGTTGCCCATTGGCGTGCTGGCTGACCATATGTCACGGCAAACCCTCTTCACCGGGTGCGCCACGACCTTGCTGGTGTCCAGCCTGGCGATTCCGCTGTTGCTGCACACGCCTGCCATCTGGCCGTTGTGGGTGCTGTTCGGGGCCAGTGCCGGGGGCCTGTTTACCTTGTCACTGGTGCTGATCGGTGAGCGCTACCGGGACGACGCCCTGGTACGCGCCAATGCCCACGTGGCCCAGTTGTGGGGTATCGGTTGCCTGCTCGGGCCGTTGCTGGCGGGGGCGGGGAGCCAATGGATCAGCGGCCACGCGCTGCCGTTGCTGATGGCGGCAGGCGCCGCCGGGTTGGTGGTGCTCACCCGACGCCGTGGGGCTTTCGAGCCGGTGCCGGGCTAAACGGGCTTTTCCCTACAGCATCTTCTCCAGGCCAACCGCCTTGCTGATCCAGGCATTGAAGCGCCGCCACAGGCCGCCGGGTTCTGACGTCAGCACGCGGCGCTGGCCGTTTTCCTCCGTCACCCATATCAGCTTGCCGCCCACCAACTCCGGCTGGTAGCTCAGGGCCGGGGCCATACCCTGTACGGCCAGCGCCCGGGTGTACTCCGCCAGTTCCGGGCTGTCGACCAGCACGCCGACTTCGGTATTCCACAGTACCGAGCGTGGGTCGAAGTTGAACGAGCCGATGAACGTCTTGTGCCGGTCGAACACGATGGCCTTGCTGTGCAGGCTGGAATCGGAGCCGCCATGGAAGTTCAGCTTGCCGGCGCTTGGGTCGCCCGGTTGGCGGCGCAGCTCGTACAGCTTCACCCCGTGCTCCAGCAAGGCTTTGCGGTAGGGCGCGTAGCCACCGTGCACGGCCGGTACGTCGGTGGCCTCAAGTGAGTTGGTCAGCAGTTTCACCGAAATGCCTGCGTCGGCACTGTGGGTGAGGTACAGCAGCCCAGGTTCGCCAGGGACGAAGTAGGCCGACACCAGAATCAGCTCGTGGCGCACGTTACGCAGGTCTGGCCCCAGCTGGCGGGTGAGCAACAGTTGCGGGTCGGGCTCATCGTCGGCCAGTACCTTGCTCGGTGCGTCCCACAGCGCCTGGGCATGGGCCCAGATCAGCTCGTTACGCCAGGTGTCCAGGCGTGGCTGGGACTGGTAAGCCATCAGGCGGTCGTACAGTTCCTTGCGCTGGGTTCGTGCTTCGGCCAGGGACACTTCCAGGCGGTGACGGCTGCTGCGCAGGTCGTTTTCGTTGGGCTGGTGCCACAGAAAGTCGGTAATCGGCCGGCTCAGTGCGCTGTTCCAGTACTGGTCGAAGCTGTGCCCCAGCTGCTCGGCAATGGGCCCGACGCTCAGCAGATCGATGTCGGTGAAGTTCAGGTTGGGCTCGGCGTCGAAGTACTCGTCACCCAGGTTGCGGCCGCCAACAATGGCCATGCTGTTATCCACCAGGAACAGCTTGTTGTGCATGCGCCGGTGCTGGCGCGACAGGTTGAACAGCCGCCCCATTGCCCGCGTTACCCCTGTACTGCGGCCCAGGTGCAAAGGGTTGAACACGCGGATCTGGATGTTGGGGTGGGCGGCGAGCGTGCCCATGATGGCGTCGAGGCCATCGCTGGTGGTGTCGTCCAGCAGGATGCGCACGCGCACACCCCTGTCGGCTGCGCGCAACAGTTCGTGGACCAGGGCGCGGGTACTGAGGCCGTCATGGACGATGTAGTACTGCAGGTCGATGCTGGCCTGAGCATTGCGGATCAGCTCGGCCCGCGCGCGAAATGCCTCGTTGCTGTTGGGCAGCAGTCGAAAGCCCGAGCGCCCCTCATAGGGTGCAGCCTGGCGCAGCACCGAGCGCCCGAAGGCTGAGTCGTTGGCCGGTAGCGCCTGGCTGGTCTCGCGGGGCGTGCTGATGCTGGTGCAGCCGGCAAGGCCAAGCAGCAGCACCAGCATCAGGGCTCGCTGGGTTTTCAAGGGAGGGTCGTCCTGTACGGGGAAAGGCTTGCGGGTTTGACCGTGCCGGGCTGTGCAAAGTTACGTGGCTGCGTATTCTTCATCCAGCAGGCGCAGGGCGGTTTCCCCCACCTTGCGCACGGCGGCTTCGATCTGTGGCGTGGGGCGGGCGGCGAAGTTCATGCGCAAACAGTGCCGGTACTTGCCCGAGGCCGAAAAGATGCTGCCCACGGCCACCTGTACGTCCTGCTCGAGCAGCGCCCGGTTCAGCCGTAGCGTGTCGAAGTGTTCAGGCAGCTCCACCCACAGCATGAATCCGCCTTGGGGGCGGCTTACCCGTGTGCCCGGCGGAAAGTACCGGGTTACCCAGTCGCTCATCAGTTCGCGGCTGCGCTGGTACTGGCTGCGCATGCGCCGAACATGGGGCTGGTAATGCCCCGCGGCGATGAAGTCGGCGATGGCCAGCTGCGGCTGGCTGGCGGTGCTGCCCGTGCTGATGTACTTCATGTGCAGCACCCGCTCCAGGTAACGCCCCGGGGCTACCCAGCCCACCCGCAGGCCTGGGGCCAGGGTCTTGGAGAACGAGCTGCACAGCAACACGCGGCCATCGTCGTCGAACGACTTGACCGTACGCGGGCGCGGGTAGGTGTAGGCCAGGTCGCCGTAAACATCATCTTCCAGAATGGCCACGTCGTAGCGCTGGGCGAGGCTCAGCAAGGCTTTCTTGCGGGCCTCGGGCATGATGTAGCCGAGGGGGTTGTTGCAACTTGGGGTGATCTGGATAAGTTTGATCGGCCACTGCTCAAGGGCCAGTTCCAGCGCTTGCAGGCTGATACCGGTGACTGGGTCGGTGGGGATCTCCAGCGCCTTCATGCCCAGGCCCTTCAGGGTTTGCATGGCGCCATGGAAGCTGGGCGAGTCCACCGCAACGATGTCGCCCGGCTCACACACCGCCCGGATGCTGCAGGACAGCGCCTCGTGGCAACCCGTGGTGATCACCAGGTCGGCGGGCGCCAGCCTGCAGCCCGAATCCAGCGCCAGGCGTGCCACCTGTTCGCGCAGGGCCAGGTTACCGTGGATGTTGTCGTAATACAGGCCTGGCATGTCCTGGCGCCGGCTCAATTGGGCCAGGCTGCGCAGCAGTGGCTTGAGCGTTGGGGCTTCGATATCGGGCATGCCGCGGCCCAGCTGTATGACGTTCTGGCGCGGGGTGCTGCGCACCAGCTCAAGCACTTGTTCCCACTGGGAGATTTCCACCGGGCGCTGCGCCGGGCGGCTGACGGCCGGTAATGCCGGCAGCTGGCGATGGTCGTTGACGAAATAGCCGGACTTGGGCCTCGGCGAGACCATGCCACCGTCTTCCAGCATGCGATACGCCTGCTGCACGGTACTCAGGCTGACCCCATGTTCGGCACTCAAGGCACGTACCGAGGGCAGCCGCTGGCCAGGCTGGTAAAGGCCTTGTTCGATGCGGGCACCGAGCAGCTCGGCGAGGTTCAGGTAAAGGGTCACGGCATACTCCTGCGCTGACTTGGCGTAGCAACCGGTACAGATGAGCGGAAAATACAGCATTCAGTCGGCTTGCGGCCAATTCTGTATGGGAATAATAAGGCTGCATTGGCTCTGTATTGCCATCGCCCCCAACCCCCATGCTTTGCCCATGGATTCGGCACACGTGGAGGGCGCAGTGATGGCTGGGATGACTGATGTACGCTTGCAGCTTTTGGCAAAGGAATTGGAGGCGGGCCAGCAAGCCAGGGTATTCAATGCCCCGCAGGGGCTGGGCCGCTGGGGGCTGATGCTGCACCGCTGGCAGACCCGCAGAACGCTGTTGCAGCTGACCGACGACGAGCTACGCGACGTAGGGCTTAGCTGGGAGCAAGCCCGAACCGAAGGCCGCAAGCCCTTCTGGAAGGCGTGACGCTCCCCGCCCAACCTTCAAACCAGCTCCTTGAGCCGATGCCACAACATCCCCAACGCCAGCAATGGCGAGCGCAGGTGCTTGCCGCCAGGGAAGGTCATGTGCGGCGCCTTGGCGAACAGGTCGAAGCGCCCGCTTTCCTGGCCGCTGATGGCCTCGCCCAACAGCCGCGCGGCAAGGTGGGTGGCATTGAGCCCATGGCCTGAATACGCCTGGGCGTAATACACGTTCGGCTGGCCCGCCAGGCGGCCCACTTGGGGCAGGCGATTGGCGCCGATGCCGATCATGCCACCCCACTGGTAGTCGATGCGCACATCGGCCAGTTGAGGGAACACCTTGAGCATCTTGGGGCGCATGTACGCAGCGATATCCCCAGGGTCGCGGCCGGAATAATGGCAGGCGCCGCCAAACAGCAGCCGCTGGTCGGCGCTCAGGCGGTAATAATCCAGTGCAACGCGCTGGTCGCACACCGCCATGTTCTGCGGCAACAAGGCACGAGCGCGGTCATCACCCAGCGGCTCGGTGGCGATGATGTAGCTACCGGCCGGCAGCACCTTGCCAGCCAGTTCACGGTCCAGCCCGTTCAGGTAGGCGTTGCAGCACAGTACCAGGGTTTTGGCACGCACCCGGCCTTGTGCAGTGTGCACCTGCACCTGGGGGCCGTAGTCGATCCGCGTGACTTCGGATTGTTCGTATAGGCGCACGCCCAGGCGGCTGGCCACGGCCGCTTCGCCCAAGGCCAGATTGAGTGGGTGCAAGTGCCCTGAACCCATGTCCACCAGCCCCCCGGCGTAGCAGTCGGCGCCTACCACGCTGTGGATATCGTCCTTGCCCACCAGGCGTAGCACGTGGGCATAGCCCAGGCTGCGCAGATGCTCGGCTTCCTCGGCAAAACCCTGCAGTTGCGAAGGTTTGTTTGCCAGGTCGCAGTAGCCCCACCTCAGGTCACAGGCAATGCCGTGCTGCTCGACGCGATCGCGCACGATCTGCACCGCCTCCAGCCCCATCAGTTGCAGGCTGCGCACACCCTGCTCGCCGAGCACCGGCAGAAACTGCTCCAGCCCGTGGCCAACCCCGCGTATCAGCTGCCCGCCGTTGCGCCCACTGGCGCCCCAGCCCAGCTTGCGGGCCTCCAGCAGGATGACCGAAAAGCCGCGCTCGGCCAGTTCGATGGCGGTGTTCAGGCCCGAGTAGCCTCCGCCCACAACGCATACATCGGCGCTGTGTTCGCCCTGCAGGAACGCGTGATCCGGGTGTGGCAAGCGGCTGGCGGCGTAGTAGGAGGCGGCGTGCTGCGCGCTGTGGATCATCGGGCTGGCCCTGAAGCTGGAGAGAGCGGCGAGGATAAGCTGTGCCGCGCAGGCGCGGCAACCAGCCAGGCCGTGCCCGGTTTCGCGGGTAGAACTGCGAGGGCGGGGTATTCGGTGGGGCGGGTTTACCCGCGAATGGGCCTATAATCCACCCACTTCGTCAGCCTGTACTTCGCCATGCCCTGCAACCGCCACAAAATCCACTTCCTGCGCGAACTCATCCCCTCGTTCGAATGCGAACCTGGCTGCCACGACTGCTGCGGCCCGGTCACCACCTCCGCCCAGGAGATGGCCCGCCTGCCGCGCAAAACCCAGGCCGAACAGGACGCCGCACTGGAGCGGCTGGACTGCGTGCACCTGGGGCCTCAAGGTTGCACGGTGTACCAGGAGCGCCCGATGATCTGCCGCCTGTTCGGCACCACCCCGCGCCTGGCCTGCCCGCGTGGCCGGGGCCCGGAACCGATGATCGACCCTGCCGCCGAACAGCTGGTTCACCAGTTCATTGCCACTACCCGGCAGGTGCTGGTGTAGGGTCAGTCCGGGATCGGCAGGCAGAGGCTTTCCTTCACTTCTTCCATCACGATGTAGCTCTTGGACTCCCGCACGTGCGGCAGCTTCAGCAGGATATCGCCCAGCAGTTTGCGGTACGACGCCATCTCCGAGATGCGCGCCTTGACCAGGTAGTCGAAGTCGCCGGACACCAGGTGGCACTCCAGTACATGGGGCAGTTTGAGCACGGCGCGGCGGAACTCTTCGAACGTGTCGCCCGACTTGTAGTCCAGGCTGATTTCCACGAACACCAGCAGGCTGCCTTTGAGGTGCTGAGGGTTCAGGCGCGCGTTGTAGCCCATGATGATGCCTTCGCGCTCCAGGCGGCGAACACGCTCCGTGCAGGGGGTGGTCGAGAGCCCGACCTTTTCGCCCAGCTCGGTAAAGGAAATCCGCCCGTCGTTTTGCAGGATGCGCAGAATGTTGCGGTCAATCTTGTCCAGTTCACGCTTGCTCTGGTGCTGGGTTCTCATAGGGGATGCCCCTCCGTAAAAGGCGATTATACCGAGAATTCTCGCCAATATTAGGCTTTTATATAGTGAAATGCACTGGTCGCGAATTCCTATACTGCGCTCATCAATGGCCACCCAATAACAACCTGCGGCGTGCCGCGTGTGAGGAACAAGACGATGCGAGTTCTGGTACTTGGTAGCGGCGTGATCGGAACCGCCAGTGCCTATTACCTGGCCCGGCAAGGGTTCGACGTAACGGTGGTCGACCGCCAGCCTGCGGTGGCCATGGAAACCAGTTTTGCCAACGCCGGCCAGATCTCGCCCGGCTATGCCTCGCCGTGGGCTGCCCCGGGGGTGCCACTGAAGGCCATCAAGTGGTTGCTGGAACGCCACGCCCCGCTGGCCATCAAGCTCACTGGCGATGTCGATCAGTACCTGTGGATGGCGCAGATGCTGCGCAACTGCACCGCCAACCGCTATGCGGTGAACAAAGAGCGCATGGTGCGCCTGTCCGAGTACAGCCGCGACTGCCTGGACGAGCTGCGCGCTGAGACCGGCATTGCCTACGAGAACCGCAGCCTCGGTACCACCCAGTTGTTCCGCACCCAGGCCCAGGTGGATGCTGCGGCCAAGGACATCGCGGTGCTTGAGCAGTCTGGCGTGCCCTACGAACTGCTCGACCGCGACGGCATTGCCCGTGTGGAACCTGCGCTGGCTGGCGTAAAGGATATCCTGGCAGGTGCCTTGCGCCTGCCCAACGACCAGACCGGCGACTGCCAGCTGTTCACCAACAAGCTGGCAGAGATGGCCGTAAAGCTGGGCGTGGAGTTCCGCTTCGGCCAGGACATCCAGCGCCTGGATGCCGCCGGCGACCGCATCAACGGTGTGGTGATCGATGGCAAGCTGGAAACGGCCGATCGCTACGTGCTGGCGCTAGGCAGTTATTCGCCGCAGTTGCTCAAGCCGCTGGGTATCAAGGCGCCGGTTTACCCGCTCAAGGGCTACTCGCTGACTGTGCCGATCACCAACGCTGAAATGGCGCCCACATCGACCATTCTGGATGAAACCTACAAAGTGGCGATCACCCGGTTCGATAACCGCATCCGCGTGGGCGGCATGGCCGAAATCGCCGGTTTTGACCTGTCGCTGAACCCGCGTCGGCGCGAAACGCTGGAGATGATCGTCAACGACCTTTATCCTCGCGGCGGTGATCTTGGCCAGGCCAGTTTCTGGACCGGCCTGCGCCCGGCTACGCCGGACGGTACCCCGATTGTGGGGGCGACGGCGTTCCGCAACCTGTTCCTGAACACCGGGCACGGTACGCTGGGCTGGACCATGGCGTGTGGCTCGGGGCGCCTGTTGGCGGACCTGATTGCACGCAAGCAGCCGCAGATCAGCGCCGAAGGGCTGGACATTTCGCGCTACGGCAGTGGCCGGGAAGTGGCCAGGCAGGGGCATGCTGCACCGGTTCACCAGCAGTAAGTGTGGCGGTGCCGGCCTCATCGCCGGCAAACCCATACCGTTTTCAACCTGAATGACCATAAGGCAGCCGCCATGCGCCCCGCCCGCGCCCTGATCGACCTCCAGGCCCTGCGCCACAATTATCGTCTAGCCCGTGAACTCACCGGTGCCAAAGCCCTTGCCGTGATCAAGGCCGACGCCTATGGCCATGGCGCCGTGCGCTGCGCCCTGGCACTGGAAGCCGAAGCCGATGGCTTCGCCGTGGCCTGTATCGAAGAGGCCCTGGAACTGCGCGCCGCAGGCATCAAGGCGCCTGTGCTGTTGCTGGAAGGTTTTTTCGAAGCCAGCGAGCTGGCCCTTATCGCCGAGCACGACCTGTGGTGTGCCGTGCATTCGCTGTGGCAGCTGGAGGCCATAGAGAACACCCCGGTGCACAAGCCCATCACAGTCTGGCTCAAGCTGGACAGCGGCATGCACCGCGTTGGCCTGCACGCCAAGGACTACCACGACGCCTACCAGCGGCTGCTGGCCACCGGCAAGGTCGCACGCATCGTGCTGATGACCCACTTCGCCCGGGCCGATGAGCTTGAAGCCGACGCCACTGCCCGCCAGATCGCCGTATTCGAGGCGGCCCGGGAGGGCCTGGCAGCCGAGTGCAGCCTGCGCAACTCGCCAGGTGTGCTGGGTTGGCCGCAGGCTCAGGGCGACTGGGTACGGCCCGGCCTGATGCTGTATGGCGCCACGCCGTTCGACGCCGCCCAGCCTCAGGCGCAGCGCCTGCAGCCGGTCATGACCCTGCAATCGCGGATCATCAGCGTGCGTGAACTGCCTGCAGGCGAGCCGGTAGGCTATGGCGCCAAGTTCGTCAGCACCCGGCCCACACGGGTTGGCGTGGTCGCAATGGGCTACGCCGACGGTTACCCGCGGCAGGCACCCAATGGCACACCTGTGCTGGTGGCCGGCACACGCGCGCAACTGATTGGCCGGGTGTCGATGGACATGCTCAGCGTGGACCTTACCGACGTGCCCCATGCCACGCTGGGCAGCCCGGTGGAGCTGTGGGGCAAGCAGGTGCTGGCCAGCGAAGTGGCTGGCCATGCGGGCCTGATCCCGTATCAGGTGTTCTGCAACGTCAAACGCGTGCCGCTGGAATACTGCGGTGAGTAGGGGGCCGTAATGAATGGCGTTGGGGCGGTGTGTTGTAAATACTGAACGGCGTTGCCATGATATCGTTCACATCCACCCCCCACACCGTTTCAGGAGGCTCCAGCTTTGGACGTCGGCGAACGACTGCAAGCCATCCGCAAGCTCAAGGGCCTGTCCCAGCGTGAACTCGCCAAGCGTGCCGGGGTGACCAACAGCACAATCTCGATGATCGAGAAGAACAGCGTCAGCCCTTCGATCAGCTCCCTGCGCAAGGTGCTCAGTGGCATACCCATGTCCATGGTCGAGTTCTTTTCCGTGGAACTTGAGCCTGAAAGCCCGGCACAGATCGTGTACAAGGCCCATGAGCTGATCGACATCTCCGATGGTGCCGTCACCATGAAGCTGGTTGGCAAGTCGCACCCCAACCGTGCCATCGCCTTTCTCACCGAGGTCTACCCGCCAGGTGCCGATACCGGCGCAGAAATGCTGACCCATGACGGCGAAGAAACCGGCATTCTGCTGGAAGGCCGCCTGGAACTGGTCGTTGGCACCGAGCTGTTCATCCTCGAAGCGGGCGACAGCTACTACTTCGAAAGCACCCGCCCGCACCGTTTTCGCAACCCCTACGACCAGCCAGCACGGCTGATCAGCGCGGCAACGCCTTCAAACTTTTGATCCAGCGCAGTGCATTGTTTCGCCAATACCCCTTTCCGGTGTAGGGTCGTTTCCCGCCCTTATGGTTACCGCTATACTTTTCAGCGCTCGAGGATCCGTGGCCGCGAGCATGATTAGCCACCATGAGGGTGTTCGCGTGAACCAAATCAAGAAGATGCTGGCCCTACCAGCCGCCTTACTCGCCCTCTGGGCAATGAGCGCAACCGCTGCAACCAACGACGATATTGCCAAGCGCCTGGCGCCGGTAGGCCAGGTGTGTGTTCAGGGCCAGGAATGCAAAGGCATGGAAGTGGCCGCCACAGCCGGCGGTGGGGCCGCCAAGACGCCGGATGACATCATCGCCAAGCACTGCAATGCCTGCCATGGCACTGGCCTGCTGGGCGCGCCGAAGGTGGGTGATACCGCCGCCTGGAAAGAGCGCGCCGACCACCAGGGTGGGCTGGATGGCATCCTGGCCAAGGCCATCACCGGCATCAACGCCATGCCGCCCAAAGGCACCTGCGCCGATTGCTCAGATGACGACCTGAAAGCCGCCATCAAGAAGATGTCCGGCCTATAGGGCACCGCGTTATTGCACGAAGCCCGCCGCCGATGGCGGGTTTTGTTTTTGTGGGGTGCTGCAACGTCACGGCAACCAATGCAGCCCGCCTTCTGTCCAACCCCGTGAATCCATGGGTGACTCAGGAGGCCCCGATGCACCTCTGCTCTGTCGAACATGCCGTCGACCAAGTGCTGTCGCGCCTGCCGGCCCATATCCACATGGGCCTGCCGCTGGGCCTGGGCAAGCCCAACGCGTTCGTCAACGCCCTCTATGCCCGGGTGCGCGAGCTGCCCGAGCGGCAGCTTACCCTCTACACCGCGCTGTCCCTCGGCCGGCCACCGCTGGGCGATGGCCTGCAACGGCGCTTTCTAGGGCCCTTCGTCGAGCGTGTCTTTGCCGACTATGAAGAGCTCGATTACCTGGCCGACCTGCGTAACGACAGCCTGCCGCCGAACATTCGTGTGGAGCAGTTCTTCATGCAGCCGGGCAGCCTGCTGCACAGCGAGCCGGCCCAGCAGGACTACGTCAGTAGCAATTACAGCCACGCCGCCCGGGACATCAACGCCAAGGGCCTGAACCTGATCGCGCAACTGGTAGCCGCCACGCCAGAACGGCCTGTGCACCTGAGCCTGGCCTGCAACCCCGACATCACCCTGGACTTGCTGCCCATGGTCGAGCGCCGGCGTGCAGCAGGCGAAACCATCCTCATGCTCGGCCAGGTGCATGCCCAGCTGCCCTACATGCCAGGCGACGCAGAGCTGCCGATGGATGCCTTCGACCTGCTGCTGGATGAGGCCGAGCAGCGGCGCCTGTTTTCCACGCCCAACATGCCGGTGAATACCCAGGACCACTGCATTGGCCTGCACGCCAGCAGCCTGGTGCGCGATGGGGGCACCTTGCAGATTGGTATCGGCGCCATGGGCGACGCGGTAGCGGCGGCGCTGCTGGCGCGCCAGGGCGATAATGCCGCCTATCGTGAGGCGATGGATGCGTTGGGGGCCGGGGCCTGGCAGCCGTTGATCGAGCGAGAAGGCGGTCTGGCCCCGCTCGATGAGGGCCTTTACGGCTGCAGCGAGATGTTCGTCAACGGCCTGCTGGAACTGGCCGATGCGGGCTTGCTGCGACGTACTGCCGACGAGCAGGAGGTGGTGTTGCACGGTGGTTTTTTCCTTGGGCCCCAGTCGTTTTACCAGCGCCTGCGTGACATGCCTCTGGAGCAGCGTGCACGGTTTGCCATGACGGCCATCAGCTTCGTCAACGAACTGTATGGCGATGAAGCCCTGAAGCGTCGCCAGCGCCGTGATGCGCGGTTCATCAACACGGCATTCGGCATGACCCTGCTGGGCGCCGGTGTGGCGGACCAGCTGGAAGACGGGCGCGTGCTCAGCGGGGTAGGCGGGCAGTACAACTTCGTCGCCCAGGGCCATGCGCTGGAGGGCGGCCGCTCGATACTGCTGCTGCGCAGCTGGCGTGAGGCAGGTGGTGAGGTCACCTCTAACCTGTTCTGGCGCTACGGCCACTGCACCATCCCCCGGCACCTGCGCGACATCGTGGTCACGGAGTATGGGGTTGCCGACCTACGGGGGCAGACCGATAGCGAGGTAATTGCGCGGTTGCTGGCCGTGTGCGACTCACGCTTTCAGCAGGCGCTGATGGAGGAGGCGAAAAGCGCTGGCAAGCTGGCCAAAGGTTTCCAGCTGGACGCGCGCTTCACGTACAACACCCCTGAACGCCTTGAGGCGGTTCGCGCACAGCACAGCCAGCTGTTTGCCGAGTACCCGCTGGGCACCGACTTCACCGATGTGGAGCAGGACTTGCTGCGGGCACTTGGCTGGTTGAAGAGCAAGTTCAAGCTGAGCGAAGTGCTGGCGCTGGGCAAGGCAACCCTCGATGCGCCCGGGCCGGAAGGTTATGAGGCGCATCTGGCGCGCATGGCGCTGGAGCAGCCCGACGGCCTGAAAGAAGACCTTTACCAGCGCTTGTTGCTGGCCGCCCTCGCCGCCACAGCGCCCTAGAAATGCGCCGTGCCCGGTCGGTGTGGGGGCACCCGCGAACACCGGCGGGGCCGGTGCCAGGCGGCGCCCGTTCAGGCCCTTACTCGATGAACGTCACCACGCCACCGGCCAACGACTTCACCCGTGCCAGCGACTCGACGCGATAGCCCTGGCTGTCCAGTTCGGCACGCCCACCCTGGAACGATTTCTCGATGACGATGCCCAGGCCAGCCACGGTTGCCCCGGCCTGCTTGATGATCGAGATCAGCGCCTGCGACGCCTTGCCGTTCGCCAGGAAGTCATCGATTACCAGCACGCGGTCGTTGCTGTTGAGGTGGCGGGGCGAAATGGCCACGGTGTTCTCGGTCTGCTTGGTGAACGAGTAAACCGATGCCGTCAGCAAGTTCTCGGTCAGCGTCAGCGACTGGTGCTTGCGGGCAAAGATCACCGGTACGCCCAGCTTCAAGCCGGTCATCACCGCCGGGGCAATGCCCGAGGCTTCGATGGTGACGATCTTGGTCACACCGGCGTCGGCGAACAGGCGGGCGAACTCGTCACCAATCAGTTGCATCAGCGCGGGGTCGATCTGGTGGTTGAGAAACGCATCGACTTTGAGAACCTGATCGGAAAGCACGATGCCTTCTTCGCGAATCTTCTGATGCAGTGCTTCCACTATGGTATTCCTCGATGTAACAAAGGTGGCCGCAAACAGCGGCAGCGTTTAAGAGTAATGGTTGATCAGCGTTTGAGCATTGCCCGGATGTCGGCCAGGGCATTGTTGCCGCGTGCGGCCTTGACCTCGACCGGGGCATCGTCCAGGCCTTCCCAGGCCAGGTCTTCCGGGGGCAGTTCGTCGAGGAAGCGGCTGGGCGTACAGTCGATGATTTCCCCGTACTGCTTGCGCTTGGCGGCAAAGGTGAAGGCCAGGGTCTGGCGCGCGCGGGTGATGCCCACGTAAGCCAGGCGGCGCTCTTCCTCGATGGTGTCGGCCTCGATGCTGGAGCGGTGCGGGAGGATTTCTTCCTCCATGCCCATGATGAACACGTAGGGGAACTCCAGCCCCTTGGACGCGTGCAGGGTCATCATCTGCACCCCTTCGGCGTTTTCTTCCTCTTCCTGCTGGCGCTCCAGCATGTCGCGCAGCACCAGCTTGCCGATGGCGTCCTCGATGGTCATGTCACCCTCTTCGTCCTTCTCGAGGGTGTTTTTCAGTGCGTCGACCAGGAACCAGACGTTGCTGATACGAAACTCGGCCGCCTTGTCGCTGGCGGTCTGCTGGCGAATCCAGTTTTCGTAGTCGATGTCGCGGATCATTTCGTGCAGCGCGGCAATCGGGTCGTCCAGCGCGACCTTCTGGCGCACACCGTCCAGCCAGTGCTTGAAGCGCTGCAGGCGCTCGGTGTAGCGGGCGTCCAGGTGCTCACCCAGGCCAAGCTCCTCGCTGGCGGCGTACATTGACGTGCCGCGTTCGGTGGCATAGTTGCCAAGCTTTTCCAGGGTGGTTGAACCGATCTCCCGGCGGGGGACGTTGATGACCCGCAGGTAGGCGTTGTCATCGTCCGGGTTCACCAGCAGGCGCAGGTAGGCCATGAGGTCCTTGACCTCCTGGCGACCAAAGAAGCTGTTGCCGCCCGACAGGCGATAGGGCACCTGGTGGTGCTGCAGTTTCAGCTCGATCAGTTTGGCCTGGTAGTTGCCACGGTACAGGATGGCAAAGTCGCTGTAGGGGCGGTCGGTGCGCAGGTGCAGCGTGAGGATTTCCATGGCCACGCGCTCGGCTTCGGCTTCCTCGTTCTTGCAGCGGATGACGCGGATCTCGTCGCCAACACCCATTTCGCTCCACAACTGCTTCTCGAACGCATGGGGGTTGTTGGCGATCAGCACGTTGGCGCAGCGCAGGATGCGGCTGGTGGAGCGGTAGTTCTGCTCCAGCATGACCACTTTCAAGGAGGGGTAGTCCTCCTTGAGCAGCATCAGGTTTTCCGGGCGCGCGCCGCGCCAGGCGTAGATCGACTGATCGTCGTCGCCCACCACGGTGAACTGGTTGCGCATGCCGATCAGCATCTTCACCAGCAGGTACTGGCTGGCGTTGGTGTCCTGGTATTCGTCCACCAGCAGGTAGCGCACGCGGTTCTGCCAGCGCTCCAGCACCTCGGGATGCTCCTGGAACAGCTTTACCGGCTGCAGGATAAGGTCGTCGAAATCCACCGCGTTGAACGCCTTGAGCGTGCGCTGGTAGTGGGTATAGACGATCGCGGCGGTTTGCTCACGCGGGTTGCGCGCCTTTTCCAGGGCCTCGGGTGGCAGGATCAGGTCGTTCTTCCAGGCACCGATCATGTTCTTGATCTCGTCGATGCCGTCGTCGCCGGAGTACTCCTTCTGCATGATGTCCGACAGCAATGCCTTGATGTCGGACTCATCGAAGATCGAGAAGCCTGGCTTGTAGCCCAGCTTGCCGTGCTCCTTGCGGATGATGTTCAGGCCCAGGTTGTGGAACGTGCACACCGTGAGCCCACGGCCTTCCCCTGGGCGCAGCAGGGTCCCGACCCGCTCCTTCATCTCGCGGGCGGCCTTGTTGGTGAAGGTCATCGCCACGATGTACTGGGCACGGATGCCGCAGTTCTGGATGAGGTGGGCAATCTTGCGCGTGATCACGCTGGTCTTGCCCGAGCCTGCACCGGCGAGCACCAATAGAGGGCCGCCGACATAGTCACGGGCTTCCTGCTGCCGGGGATTGAGTCGGGACATGCTAGAAACCGGGGGTCGCCAGAAAATAGCCGCGCATTCTATCAGGCATGGGCCTATTGTGGCGCGACCGTCTGACGCGCGAGTCAGACTTTTGCAGCATCATTAGTGGCACTAATGGTTGCAGCTGAAAAAATCGTATTTGCCGGGTGGTCAGGATTCGCGCACGATGCACGACAAAATACGTCGGAATGACATCACACAAGAACATTTTTAAAAGTGAAAATCATTTTCATTAAATGCAGTAACATGGCCGCCGTTCATCGTTGCACCGTAAAGCTTTAAGGAGCCCCCTTGCCTACGCCTGTCGAACCTCTGCGTTTGCTGCTGTTGGCCAATGAGCCGGAATGGGCCACTTTGCTGCACGCGTGCATGCCTGCCTTGCGCGGCACAACCGTGCTGGTAACGGCACCCAGCTGGGAGGCAGTCGACAGCCTGTTCAGCCAGGACCGCCAGGCGATCGTGCTGGCGACCCCGGCCCTGTTGCCGGCAGCGGGCCGGTGCGAGCTGCCCACCATCTTGTTGCTGAACGACGAACCTGAAACGGTGCCTGCGGGTGTCAGCGATTGGCTGGTCAGTGACCAGCTCAGTGCCCACACCCTGCGCCGCTGCCTGCGCCATGTGCGCGAGCGGGGTGTGCTGGTGGCCACCTTGCAGCGCCTGGCAGAGCAGGACCCCCTCACCGGTATAGCCAACCGCCAGGGTTTCCAGGCGCTGCTCACTGCTCGCCTGGCCGAAAACGAAGGCCGCGGCCTGGCCCTGGGCCACCTGGACCTGGACAACTTCCGCCACGTCAACGATGCCCTGGGCCACCAAAGTGGGGACAGGCTGATCCTGCAGGTGGTCAACCGCCTGACCCACCAGCTGGAAGCCGGCGACCAGCTGGCGCGGCTGGGCAGTGACGAGTTCGCCCTGCTCATCGACACCCGCCGCGACCCCAAACGCGCCGAGTGGATGGCCGAACGCATCATCGAGGCGCTGGCCGAACCTTACTGGATCGACGGCGAAAGCCTACTGCTGGGCTGCAGCCTGGGCCTGGCACATGCCCGCGCCCAAGGTGGGGCCGACCCGCTGATGTGGCACGCCCACATCGCCATGCGCCAGGCCAAAGGCAGCCAGGGCTGTACGTACCATGTCTTCAACGAGCGCATAAACCGCAATGCCCGCAGCCTGGCAGATCTGGAGAGCGAGCTGCGCCGTGCCCTGCGCCGCGATGAGCTGGAGCTGCACTACCAGCCGCGGCTGAACCTGGCGGACGGCCACATCGTCGGTCTGGAGGCCTTGGTGCGCTGGCGTCATGCCGAGCGTGGCCTGTTGCCCCCCAGCGAGTTCGTGCCCCTGGCCGAGCAGAGCGGGCTGATCGTGCCATTGGGCTACTGGGTCATCGCCCGTGCGCTTCGGGACATGCAGGCGCTGCGAGCGGCCGGGCTGGAGCCGCTGCACATGGCCGTCAACCTGAGTTTCCGCCAGTTTCAGGACAGCCAGTTGCTGGCCACCTTGAGCCGGCTCATTCAGGAATATGGGGTCGATGCCCGCTGGCTGGAATTCGAACTGACCGAAACGGCCGTAATGCGCCGCAACGAGCTGGTGCGCCAGACCATGGACGCCTTGGGGCGCCTTGGCGTGCGCTTCTCGCTGGATGACTTCGGCACCGGGTTTTCGTCATTCGTGCACCTCAACAGCCTGCCCATCGCCCTGCTCAAGGTGGACCGCAGCTTCGTCGCCGAGATGGAAATGCGCGAAGAAAACCGCAAGCTGGTGCACGCCATGATCAACCTGGCCCACAACCTCAACCTGGAGGTGGTGGCTGAAGGGGTGGAAAGCGACGAGCAACTCGGCTTGTTGCGGGGCTTTGGCTGTGACCAGGTGCAAGGTTTTCTGGTCAGCAAGCCATTGCCCGTGGACGAACTGATGGCGTTCCTGTTGCAGTGCCAGCAGGCCGAGGCCGGCTAGCCGGCTTTACCCAGCATGCGCTTCATTCGCCATTCGAAGCCGAACGTAAGCGCCACCGCTGCACACGCCAGGCCCAATGCCAGGCCCCACCAGACGCCGACCGCGCCGCCGCCCAGGGTAAAGGTGAACAGCCAGGCGCTTGGCGCGCCCACCAGCCAATAGCACACCAGCCCGATCAGGAACGTGGTCTTGGCGTCTTTCAGCCCGCGGATCGAACCCATGGCGATGGTCTGCATGCCGTCGAACAGCTCGAACCAGGCGGCCACCATCAACAACTGCACGGCCAGCTGGAAGATCGCCGCGAACGCAGGGTCATTCCGGTCGATGAACAGCCCCACCAAGGCGTCGGGCAGCAGCCAGAACAGCGCGGCGAAGGCGAACATGATCATGCCCCCCAGGGCGATGCCAATCCGCCCGGCGCTGCGGGCTGCCAGCAGGTTGCCCGCACCGAAGTACAGGCCCACACGCATGGTCACGGCGTAGGAAAGGCCGGTCGGCACCATGAACGCGGTGGACACGATCTGCAGGGCGATCTGGTGCGCCGCCAGCTCCGTGCTGCCCAACACGCCCATGCACAGCGCCGCGAATGCGAACAGCCCCACCTCCACCATGTAGGTGCCACCAATCGGCAGGCCCAGCCGCCACAGCTCGCGCAACGCCGGCAGCGACGGGCAGGACAGGCCTTTGCGCAGTGGGTAGGCGGCGTAGGCCGGGTGCCAGCGGATGTACAGCGCCAGGGCAATGGCCATGCCCATCGACACCACGGCAGTTACCAGCCCGATGCCCATCAGGCCGAGCTTTGGCAGGCCGAACATGCCTTCGATTAAAGCAACGTTCAGCAGGTAGTTGAGCACCGTGCCCACCAGGCTGATCACCATCACCGGTGCCGAACGGCCCAGGGCGCTGGTAAACCCGCGTAACGCCATGAATGTGAGGTAGCCGGGCAGGGCCAGGGGTAGCAGGGTGAGGAACTCGGCGGCCGAGGCCACGTTCTCCGGCTTTTGCCCGAACAGCAGCAGCGCCGGCTCCAGGTTCCACAGCACCAGCGCCGCAAACAGCGCCAGGCCCCATGCCAGCCACAGGCCGTTCTGGGCCAGGCGCGTGGCCCCTTCTATGTCGTTGCCACCCTTGCGGATGGCCACGAGGGTGCCGACCGCCGCGATCACGCCCAGGCAGAAGATCGACACGAACGAGTAGCTCGCCGCACCCAGGCCGCCACCGGCCAAGGCCTGCGGGCTGATGCGGGCCATCATCAAGGTGTCGGTGAGTACCATCAGCATGTGCGCCAACTGCGAGGCGATCAGCGGGCCTGCCAGGCGCAGCAATGCCTTGAACTCGGTAGTGGGGGCGACGTGCATGGGGCGGTCCTTGGTGATGACAGGCGGGAACGAAGGGCGATTCTGAGGCCTGGGTCAGCTTTGCACAAAAGGATAAATGCGATCATTGGCATGAGTCTCACTCATGCATGTAAGCTTCCTGATCATTTGCCCCAAGGGCCCGTTTGCCAGGAGCCTCATGCAACGCAAGCTGCCTCCCCTCTATGCCCTGCGCGCATTCGAAGCCGCGGCGCGGCTGAACTCGTTCACCCGTGCCGGCGAAGAACTGTCCATTACCCAGAGCGCCGTCAGCCGGCACATTCGCACGCTGGAGGACCACTTTGCCTGCCGCCTGTTCATGCGCAGTGGCCGTAGCCTGCAACTGACCGAAGCTGCACGGGTGTTGCTACCGGGTGTACGCGAAGGCTTTGCCGCGCTTGAGCGTGCCTGTGACACGTTGCGCGGTGAAGACGACATGCTGCGCATGAAGGCGCCGTCCACCCTGACCATGCGCTGGTTGCTGGCCCGGCTCAGCCGCTTCCGCCGGCTGCAGCCTGGCAACGAAGTGCAACTGACCAGTGCCTGGATGGACGTCGACCATGTGGACTTCAACCAAGAACCCTTCGATTGCGCGGTGCTGCTGGGCGATGGGGTGTTCCCGGCAGAGTGGGAGGTGCGCAAGCTGTTCCCCGAACTGCTGGTGCCGGTGGGCGCACCCGGGCTGCTGGATGACGGGCCCTGGACCGCGGCGCGCCTGGCGAGCAGCGAGCTGCTGCACCCTACGATGGACAAGCGCGACTGGCGGGTATGGCTGGAGCGCCTGGGCCTGGGTGGCAAGGTTTCGCTCAAGGGCGGGCAGGTGTTCGACACCCTGGAACTGGGCATGATTGCGGCGGCCCGCGGCTACGGTGTTTCTATCGGCGACCTGACGATGGTGGCCGAAGATGTGGCGCAGGGGCGCATGAGCCTGCCATGGCCGACGGCGGTACCCAGCGGCATGGACTACTACCTGGTATGGCCGCGCACACGGCCGGGCGGCGAGCGGCTACGCCGCCTGAGTGCCTTTCTGCAAGCAGAGGTGGCTGCCATGGCGCTACCCGAGGTGGCGATCCTCCCAGCCCTTTGATGGCGAACGGTATATCCCTGCCCGGCACTCAAGTATTCAGCGGCGACGCCGATCAAGTGGCACCAGCGTCCCGGAAGAGGGCGCGCTTCCCGTCGAATAGAAGCGGGCGGTCAGCGTGATCAGGATGATCCCGGCCTCTTGCCAGGAGCTTCCCCATGCCTCAACCGCGTGCCCGAATTGCCTCGCAACTCGGTATCGCCCTCGCCATCGTGCTGGCGCTGGTGATTTCCGGCAGTACCCTTTTTGCCCTGCGTTCACTGGACGATGCCAACCTCGCCACCCGCCAGGCCCACCTGGCCAGTGAGGCGCGCTTGCTGGCCGACCAGCTCGACACGTTCCACGGCTCGCTCAAGGACAATACCCAGCGCCTGAGCGGCCTGTTCGAGCGCCGCTTCGCATCAGGGCTGTCGCTGCATGCAGGGCAGACCGTGCAGGTCGCAGGCCAGGCAACCCCGGCCCTGTACCTGGGCGATCAGCTGTTGAACAACGACTTCCAGCAGGTGGACGACTTCCAGCAGATGACTGCCGGTATCGCCACGGTGTTTGTGCGCAGCGGCGACGATTTCGTGCGCATCAGCACCAACCTGAAGAAACAGGATGGCAGCCGCGCCATCGGTACCCAGCTCGACCGCCAGCACCCGGCCTACGCCAAGCTGCTGGCCGGGCAGATGTACGTTGGCCGCGCCGTGTTGTTCGACCGCAACTACATGACGCGCTACGTGCCGATGACCGACGGCAATGGCCGGGTGATCGCGGTGCTGTTCGTGGGTTTCGACTACACCGATGCGCAGAATGCCCAGTTCGCCAACCTCAAACGCTTCCGCATTGGCCAGACCGGTTCGTTGGCACTGCAGGATGAAAAGGGCCAGTGGCTGGTGCCGCCGGCCAATGCCGAGCAACCGCTGTACAGCGCCACTGCGCCCTTTGCCGAGGGGCCCTGGACGGTGGTTGCGAGCATGCCGCTGGCGGAGATCCGCGAGGTGACCTGGAGCGTGGGCCTGCGCCTTGCCGTCGGCAGCCTGCTGGCCATGCTCATGGCCGTGGCTGCGACGCTGTGGTTGCTCAGGCGCAAGCTGCGCCCGCTGGACGACCTGGTGCGCCAGGCCGAAGCGCTGGGGGCGGGTGACCTGAACGCACGGCTGAACGTGACCAGCCACGATGAAATCGGGCAGTTGGCGCGCAGCTTCAACAAGATGGGTGAAGCCCTCTCGAACATGGTCGAGCATATTCGCAGTGCTTCCGAGCAGGTCAGCACCCGGGCCCGTTCGCTGTCTGGCCTCTCGGCTGGCGCCTGCGAGGGCATGGACCAGCAATCAGGCGAAATCACCAGCATGGCAGGCGCGGTGGAAGAGTTCAGCGCCACCTCCATGAACATCGCCGACAACATGGCGGGCACCGAGCGCTTGGCCCGCGACAATGCCCAGCAGACCCGCGTGGGCCGCGGTGCCATGGAAGAAGCATCGCACTCGCTCACGCAGATTGCCGATGCCCTCGGTGGTACCGCCACGGTGATGAACAGCCTGGGTGCGCGTTCGCAGGAGATCGGCAGCATCATCAGCGTCATCACCGCCATCGCTGAGCAGACCAACCTGCTGGCCTTGAACGCTGCCATCGAAGCGGCCCGTGCCGGTGAGCAGGGGCGCGGCTTTGCAGTGGTGGCTGACGAGGTGCGTGGGTTGGCTGCGCGAACCCGCCAGGCCACGGATGAAATCTCCGGCATGATCACCAGCATCCAGCAGCAGACCGGGCACGCCATCACCACGCTGGAGCAGAGTAACCAGCTGATGCAGGACGGCCTGGCGCGCAATGGCAAGGTCGCGCAGGCGCTCGCCCGCATCGACGAACAAAGCCGGGCGGCGGGTGAGCAGTTTGCCGTGATCAGTACGGCGACCCAGGAGCAGAGCAGCACCGCGACCGTGCTGAGCCGCAACTTGCAGAGCATCGCCCAGGCCAACGGTGAGCAGCGCGAGGTGGCCAACGAGCTGGCATTCACAGCGCGGGAGCTGGAAGGGCTGGCAGCGCAGCTGCGTCAGGAAGTGGACCGCTTCCGCTGAAACGGTGGGGCGCCCCAGGCGCCCCCTTCGATCTGCTGCCTTACAGCGATGCCAGGCTCAGCGCCTGCGCACAGGCCTGCAGCGAGCGGCGCTCGCTTTGCGCGTACAGCGCCAGCTCATCCTGCACCTGCAACCCCAACGCCGCTTCGAAGGCCGTGCGGTTGGCGTTGCTGCCGTACTCGGCCTGGGCATCGTCGCCCAGGTTGGACTGGAAGATCCCGGCGGCGCTTACGGGCAGGAAATCCTCGTACACCAGTGCCTCGAAATGCACGTGGCCTGCGTCGATCAGCCCTTGCAGGGTAGTGGGCCTGCCTTGTTGATCGCGCGCAGCCAGGCCTTTCTCGGTAGCGAAGTAGCGGAAGTACGCCAGGCCCTGCTCACGCATCTGCGCCAAGTCGTCCGGGAAGGCGGCGAAGGTGTCGGTGAGCATTGCCATGTACTGCGCGGCATTGGCCTCGGCGGGTGCGCCACCCAGTGCGGCGCGGGTGGCGTCGAGCAGCTTGTCGTAGAGCTGGCGCCCCTTCGGCGTCAGCGCCGCGCCACGTTGCTCGATTTCCCCAAAGCGCGCGGTGTGGCTGCCTTCGCTACCGTGCTGGCCGCTGAATGCGACCTTTTCCTGCAGGGCCTTGAAGCTGGTCTGGCGCAGCAGGATCGGGTGGCGGCGGGGCGGGGGCCCTTCGACCACGGCTTTGGGCGTGATGCCCTTGGCCGGCATGCCGAGCTGGATGGCATCGATGTCCAGGGTGCGCGGGGTGAGGTGGTTGATATGCGGGCCTTTGAACGCCACCACATCGGCAATCAGGCGGTGCTGGTCGTGCAGCTGCTGGTACTGCTCGGCGGTGACGGTGGCGTCCCGGTGCCAGCGGAAGGTGTGCAGGGCTTCCTGTACGAAAGCCTGGGCATCTGCGGTGTTCAGGCCGCCATCGCGTTCATGCTGCTCGATCAGCTGGAGTGCGCGAGGGGTGAAGATCTGGCGTTTGGCCAGGATACCCTGGGCCATTTCGCGCAACTGCAGGTTGTCGATCAGCTCCAGGCGCAGCAGCGAAGTGAAAACGCGGAACGGGCTGACGTGCAAAGACTGTTCATGCACGGCACGGAAGGCGGTGGAGTGCACGGGCACCCCGGCACTGCTGAGGTCGTAGTAGCCCACCGGCTGCATGCCCATGACCGCAAAAAGGCGGGCGATGGTCGCCAGCTCCTGGGCCGTACCCACCCGGATCGCACCGTGGCGTTCATGGTCCAGCCGCTCGATTTCTCCCGTCCAGCGCAGGGCCTGCGCCACGTCTGGCTGGTGGGCCATGACCTGCTGGTTGATTTCGCTCACCAACGCCAGCAGCGTGCCGTACAGCGGCACTTCCTGTTTGTACATGAGCGACATGGCGGCAGAGAACTGCGCGCGGATGCTGTCGGGGCTGACGAAATCGTGGGCGGGCATCGCTAGCTTCCTGGTTGGGTTTGGACACTTACATGAAAGCTGGGAATGTACCGCGCTCACAAGCGAAAAAAAGTGAATGGGTCATTCCTTTTTTGATCGACCTAGCGACGCGGGCTTGTCCTCAATCACTCAGCAAGCCTGAAGCTGCTCGCCAATCCATTCCACCAACGCCCGCACCTTGGGCACCTCTGCGGCATGCTCGGCATACGCCAGGTAGTGTGCCCCCGTGCTGCGCATGGCATGGCGCCACGGCACCACCAGGCTACCTTCGGCCAGTTCCTTTGCTGCCAGGTAACGCGGCACCAGCGCCACCCCACACCCTGCCTGCGCTGCGCTTAACGCCATGTAGAACGTGTCGAAACGCGGGCCGTGGTAGGCACTTACACTTTGCAGGCCCAAGTCGTCGAACCATTCGTGCCAGGCCTCGGGCCGCGAAGTGCTCTGCAGCAGCACCAGGTCAGCAAGCTGCGCCGCGTGCTCGAGCGTGCGGCCGGCCAGCAGTTCAGGCGCGCACACCGGCACCACCTCTTCGCGGAACAGCTCCACGCAGGTGGCCCCCGGCCACGTACCCTGGCCGTAGAAGAACACCACGTCCGCCGAGCCCTGCAACAGGGCGAACGGTTCCATTTCGTTGCGGATGTCCAGGTGGATGTTGCTGTGCCTTTTGCCAAAGCCCTTGAGGTGAGGAATGAGCCAACGCACGCCAAAACTCGGTTGAGTGGCTACCTTCAATATTTCGGTCTGTTCGCCATAGGTGAGCACGTAGCGGCTGGACATATCCACCTGGGTAAGAATCTTGTTCACTTCGGCCAGGTATAGGCTGCCCGCCGGCGTGAGCTGCAGGCGCCGGCGGATGCGCAGGAACAGGTGGTGGCGCAACAGGTCTTCGAGCTGCGCCACCTGTTTGCTGACGGCACTCTGGGTCAGGTGCAGCTCTTCGGCAGCGCGGGTGAAGCTGAGGTGACGGGCTGCAGCTTCGAAGCACTGCAGGGCGGTCATGGAAGGCACCAGGCGTTTTGACATAGCGTTCTCAGTGGCTCAGATCATTACCTGGGGGAATGATATGCGGAATAAAGGTCGTTTGTTGCACCGAAGTGATCGGATTAATACTGATCCACATCATTTTCCAACCTGTCATCCGATGTAGGAGTACACCAATGGTTGCCGCACTGCTCGAGCGCCTGGGGGTTGCCGCCGAGGCTCATACCCAGGGCGATTACCCTGTTTACACGCCCATCGATGGCAGCCAGATCGCCTCGGTGAAACTGCTCGGCAAAGCCGAGACCGTGGCCTGCATCGATCACGCCCAGCGTGCCTTCGAAGCCTGGCGCAGCGTCCCGGCCCCACGCCGTGGCGAGCTGGTGCGGCTGTTCGGCGAAGTGCTGCGCGAGCACAAGGCCGACCTGGGTGAGCTGGTGTCGATCGAAGCGGGCAAGATTACCCAGGAAGGCCTGGGCGAAGTGCAGGAAATGATCGACATCTGCGACTTCGCCGTGGGCCTGTCGCGTCAGCTGTACGGCCTGACCATCGCCTCCGAGCGCCCGGGCCACCATATGCGCGAAACCTGGCACCCGCTGGGTGTGGTAGGGGTAATCAGTGCCTTCAACTTCCCCGTCGCCGTCTGGGCCTGGAACACGGCCCTGGCCCTGGTGGCCGGTAATGCCGTGCTGTGGAAGCCGTCCGAGAAAACCCCGCTCACTGCCCTGGCGTGCCAGGCATTGTTCGATAAAGCCCTGAAGGCCTTTGGCGACGCCCCGGCAGGCCTGGCCCAGTTGGTGATCGGTGGCCGTGAAGCTGGCGAGGCCATGGTCGACGACCCGCGTGTGCCGCTGGTCAGCGCCACCGGCAGTACACGCATGGGGCGTGAAGTGGGCCCGCGTGTGGCGGCCCGTTTTGGCCGCAGCATTCTCGAGCTGGGTGGCAACAACGCCATGATCCTGGCCCCGAGCGCCGACCTGGACCTGGCGGTGCGCGGTATTCTGTTCTCCGCTGTGGGCACTGCTGGCCAGCGCTGCACCACCCTGCGCCGCCTGATCGTGCACCGCTCGATCAAGGACGAAGTGGTTGCCCGCGTCAAAGCCGCCTACGGCAAGGTGCGCATCGGCGACCCGCGCAAGGACAACCTGGTCGGCCCACTGATCGACAAGCTGTCGTTCGACGCCATGCAGGGCGCGCTGGCCAAGGCGCGCGACGAGGGTGGCCAGGTGTTTGGTGGCGAGCGCCAGCTGGCCGACCAGTACCCGAACGCCTACTACGTGTCGCCTGCCATTGCCGAAATGCCGGCGCAAAGCGACGTGGTACGCCACGAAACCTTCGCCCCGATCCTCTACGTGCTTGCCTATGACGACTTCGAAGAGGCCCTGCGCCTGAACAACGAAGTGCCACAGGGCCTTTCGTCGTGCATTTTCACGACGGATATCCGTGAAGCCGAACGCTTCCAGAGTGCCTCGGGCAGCGACTGCGGCATCGCCAACGTCAACATCGGTACCAGTGGCGCTGAAATTGGCGGTGCATTTGGCGGCGAGAAGGAAACCGGTGGCGGGCGTGAATCGGGTTCTGATGCCTGGAAGGGCTACATGCGTCGCCAGACCAACACGGTCAACTATTCCCGCGAATTGCCGTTGGCCCAGGGGATTGTGTTCGACTGAGGCTGTGATGCAGCGTGACCGGGGGCTGGGCCCCCGTATCGCGGGCAAGCGCGCCCCTGCAGCATCTCTGCTGTCCGCGAATGGGCTGTGAAACAGCCCCAACAAGAACAACAATGCTGGAGCCGGGCCATGTCCGAACTGCATCAACAATGCTTGTGGGAATCCGTCAGCAAACCGGCCGTCGCCGCCCAGGCCCTGGCAGGTGAGCACACGGCTGATGTTTGCGTGATCGGTGGTGGCATCACCGGGCTGTCGGCGGCCATTCACTTGCTTGAACAGGGTAGGTCAGTGATCGTGCTGGAGGCCTGGCAGGTGGGCCACGGTGGTTCGGGGCGCAACGTCGGCCTGGTCAACGCCGGCACCTGGATCCGCCCCGACGACGTCGAGGCCACCCTGGGCGAGAAACAGGGCAGCCGCCTGAACAAGGTGCTCGGCGATGCCCCCGGCGAAGTATTCGCCATGATCGAGCGCCTGGGCATCGACTGCCAGGCCCAGCACAAAGGCACGCTGCACATGGCGCACAACGCCACCGGCATCGCCGACCTCGAGGCCCGCCACCAGCAATGGCGCCGCCGCGGTGCCGACGTGGAGTTGCTGACCGGCGCCCAGTGCCAGGCGTATTGCGGCACCGACAAAATTGCCGCCGCGCTGCTCGACCGCCGCGCTGGCACCATCAACCCCATGGGCTACACCCAGGGCCTGGCCGCTGCCGTGGTGCGCCTGGGCGGCAAGCTGTTCCAGCAGTCTTCCGTCGAAGGCCTTGAGCGTGATGGCGATGCCTGGCGTGTGAAGACAGCGCGCGGCTCGGTGCGCGCGGGCAAAGTGGTAATTTCTACGGGCGCCTACACGGAAGGTGACTGGAGCAACCTGCAGAAGCAGTTTTTCCGCGGTTACTACTATCAGGTTGCCTCCAAGCCGCTGCAGGGCGAAGCCGCCGACAAGGTTTTGCCGTATGGGCAGGGCTCCTGGGATACCCGCACTGTGCTCAGCAGCATCCGCCGCGACGACCAGGGCCGCCTGCTGCTCGGTAGCCTTGGGCGGGTCGACAATAAACCGGCGTGGTTTGTGCGCAGTTGGGCTGACCGGATCCAGGGCCACTACTACCCTGGGCTGGGCAAGGTGGAGTGGGAAATGCACTGGACCGGCTGTATCGACTTCACCCCCGACCACCTGATGCGCCTGTTCGAACCAGCGCCGGGCCTGGTGGCGGTGACCGGCTACAACGGCCGGGGCAATACCACCGGTACCGTGATTGGCCGCGCCTTTGCCGAGTTTCTGCTGAAGGGCGAGGCGGGCAGCCTGCCGATACCGTTCTCACCGATGAAGGGGGTGAGTGCGCCTTCGTTGCGCACAGCGTTCTATGAGTCCGGGTTCTCGCTGTATCACGCGGGGCAGTGTTTGCGGGTGGTGTTGTAAGCGTTGGGCGTTAGCGGGCGAATCGGTCTGGTTTATCTGCGACAGGTACTGCAAGTGCGCTGGTGAACACCTTCCAGTCCCAGCGTATTGTTTGGCGAAGGGGGCGGTTTGAGGGCGCGTGAGGGCGGCCAGGTGTTTGCCGCGACAGAGGCTGCGCCTGTGAGACCGAGCGCCGCCCGCGCGGCGCATCGCGAGCTGCGCTCGCTCCTACGCTTGTTTCGGGCCAGTAACGCCTGTGGCAGACGCACGCGACCGCCTGGTTTGTACGACACGATATCGCGCCATGCACCAAGGCGTTCGCGCACCAAAGGTGCACAAACACGTAGGCGGAGAGGGTATGCCTAACTGTTTCCCGGTCGGTACTGCAGTGCCTCGGCCAGGTGTGCCCTGCCAATGGCCGGGCACTGGTCGAGGTCGGCCAGGGTGCGCGACACTTTCAGCAACCGGTGCGCGGCACGCAATGACAGGGTAAGCCGCTCGCAGGCGACTTCCAACCATGCCTGGTCGGCTGCAGCAAGGATGCAATGTTGGCGTAGCCCATCCAGGTCCAGAAACGCGTTTGCACAGCCTTGCCGCCGTTGCTGAACGTCACGCGCCTGCGCCACCTTGGCGGCGACCGTTGCGCTGGTTTCACCACAGGGCTGACTGTTCAGCGTAGTGCTTTCACGGGCTACGGTCAGGTGCAGGTCGATGCGGTCGAGCAGTGGCCCCGACAACTTGTTGCGATAGCGCGCGATTTGCTCAGTGCTGCAACGGCAGCGGCCAGTGGGGTCGCCCAGGTAGCCGCATGGGCACGGGTTCATGGCAGCAACCAGCTGGAAACGGGCAGGGAAGCGCACCTTGTCCCGGGCCCTGGCGATAACGATCTCGCCCGACTCCAGCGGCTCACGCAGCACCTCCAGCACCCGCCGTTCAAACTCCGGCAGCTCGTCTAGAAACAACACGCCGTGGTGGGCGAGGGTGATTTCCCCCGGTTGAGGGCGGCTGCCGCCACCGACCAGCGCAGGCCCTGACGCAGAGTGGTGCGGGTGGCGGAAGGGCCGTTGTGGCCAGCTACTCAGTGGCGCATGGCCGCTGACCGACTGGATGGCAGCCACCTCTAGCGCTTCGTGTTCATCCAGCGGCGGCAACAGCCCCGGCAAGCGGCTGGCGAGCAGTGTCTTGCCCGTACCGGGCGGCCCGGTGAACAGCAGATTGTGCGCCCCGGCAGCCGCCAGCAACAGTGCGCGCTTGGCGGCCAACTGCCCCTGTACCTCGCTCAGGTCGGGGTAAGGCCGAGGGTTGAGTACCAGGCCGTTGGCGGCATAGGGCGGCAGTGGCACTTGGCCGTTCAGGTGAGCGACCAGTTCCAGCAGGTGGCCGACCGCATACACCACCAAGCCACTGGCCAGGCTGGCTTCCTCGGCATTTTCCCGCGGCACCACCAACGCCCGGCCAGCTTCGCGCGCGGCCAGCGCCGCAGGCAGCACCCCTTGAACCGCTCGCAATGCCCCCGACAGTGCCAGCTCGCCCAGGCACTCCATATCCGCCAGCATGGCCGCAGGCAGTTGCCCGTCGGCGGCGAGGATGCCCAGTGCGATGGCCAGGTCGTAGCGGCCACCGTCCTTGGGCAGGTCGGCCGGGGCCAGGTTTTGGGTGATGCGCCGGGCAGGGTAGTTCAAGCCTGAGTTGACGATGGCGCTGCGCACCCGGTCTTTGCTTTCTTTCACGGTGGTTTCCGGCAGGCCCACCAGGGTGAGATGCGGCAGGCCGTTGGCCAGGTGGGTTTCGACACTGACGGCGGGGGCCTGCACGCCAACCTGGGCGCGGCTGTGGACGAGTGCTAAGGACATGGACGCTCCGTGTTCGCTGCAAGGGCCGCTTCCTGCGGCCTGGGGCAAGCATAGAGCGTGAGGCTGAGGCGCGTTCCACACGTGTGCGTCAGGGTATTTCAGCACTGATCTTCCAATTCCTCATATGGCCCTACGACTAGCTGGGTACTCTTAAGCCACTAGCGCAAGCACTCGCGTTATCGGCGGGTGGGCCTGGCCAGGTTGAAATGGATATGATCTTTTTCCAGCACGGTTTTGTAACCGGCGCCTGCTTTCAGGGGAATCCTCACGTCCCTGAAGACTTCATCCCATTTCGCAAATGCTGCTAGCGTTTGCTCTATATAGTCGTGCGGCTTGAGGTATTTGTAGTCAGCGCATAGTTCCTGAATCAACTGCCTGGTGGCTTTTCCTCGACCGCCGTATGCCGTGGTGTGCTCACCCCTGGCTTCAGAGAACGTCAGATCATATGCCGGCGCTAGCGTCCACTTGGCTTCCTCGCCAGGCCGTTCTGGGTCACGGCCGATGAAGGCGAAGTTTTTGGTGTGATCGTCATAGTTGTGAAATAGGGCATTGAAGATCATTACCCTGGCCATTTTTTCGACTTCTGCGGCGCTGCGAGTCAGCGTGCTCGTGAGCTTGAGTAGCCCGCTGTAGTCCATGGAGGGCGCTGTGTAAGGCGCGTACATAAGCGCAGAGACAGTGATCATATGCAGCTTCTTATCGCCTTCTCTATCAAAGCGCTTTGTCGCAAAGAAGCCCTCACGACTACCATCGGGCATGGTCACGTTCAGGACACTCGAATCAGCCATTTCGACACCTGCGTCCCTGGCCATCAGGTAGTACGCATACTCCATGGCACCCGTTTCAACAGGCTCACCTGGGGCTCTGAATTTGACGATCCAGTGATCGTATCCAGGCGGAATTTGCCCGAAGGCGGACGTTGCATGACTTCCATCTGGAGACATGGCAACGATCGCTTTTGGACGGGCACCACCAGGTGATCCCCCAGCAAGCCGTAGCTTGGTAAGCACCGTCGAGGTTTCCCCTGATAGCACTTCCACGGCGGCCTCAAAGAGCTCCGCAAGGTTGACTGCACCCCGCAATGACTCCCGTTCAGCCTTTGGATGGTACTCAAACGCACCCATGGCTCTGTCGCTCATATACGCGAGCCGATCCAGGGCTGTCACTGTGTAAGCAGTCCCGTCACCGAATGTAGAATTAAGGAATCTGTCCATAAGCAGCATCCCCCAGCCGTCAGGAAGAGAGTCTGCAAATGGGCCATGCAACCCAGCGAACAGCCCAGGCGCTCGTGCGAGCTGAGGTTTGTCGTCAAACTTCATCGTAAATGGCGAAAGGTTGAAGCCTGTAGCGAGCCATCCAGGGTCGTATGTAAAAAAAATCCCACGGCCTTCTTGCCTATACAGATCACCCACTTTCACACCGCATTTGGTGACCTCGAGGGATTCGAAGCGCTTCAGCTTCGGATAAGCCTGGCGCGGATTCATCTGGTCCCCCGTTTACGATTAGCGTTTTTCAGTTCTGCGAGGGAATTTGGCTGGGAGGGCCTGAACAGGGCCGTTACAGGCGTGAGCTCATCGAGCGCAGTGGCCAGCAAAATCATCGACTCAAGGGTAATAGAGCCTGCCGTCTCGAACCGCTGGATCGACGACTCCGACACCCCTGAAAGCTTAGCCAAGGTCTTCCTCGTGAGGTTTTTTGATAGCCGTAGCTTTTTTGCATTTCTTCCTACGTCACGAGCGATCTCTGCGGGAGAGCTAAGCAGATGCATGAACGACATTGCTGTCCTCCTGGATTTCTGGGCTAAAAGCCAAATCAGACCAATTATGAGCGTATAAACAGCTCAATTGGTCATTTTTGACCATTATAGTCGATTGGCGTCGGGGGAGACTCTATTCTCTGCTAAAAGTCAAATATGACTAATTAATGGTTAAAAATAGCATTCCTCTGTCAGATCTGACTGATTGCGCTTTCTGCTGCACAATTGCGTATGTGAAACACGCCTAGCCCCAGTTTTCATTGGGGTTTAGCGCCTACGGCGAACGGCACGCTGCAAATGGGGTGTGTGGTACGTTCTTTTTCCAAGCCTGGGAGCCATTTGCACCTGCTCGTTTTAACCTGCAAGTGGATCCAATTATTTTGCGCGCTCGGCTGCTTTGGCTTACTGTTGCTGGGCAAACCGTCGATGCCATTGGATGGCACCGCTTCTACCTTGAAATGGACTTGAGGTATTGCTCTGTGCAAACGCTCACCCACACGCGGGAGGCGATCCGCGAGCTGGTTCAGGCCAGTGCATTCGTTGAACTCAATCGGTTTTTCGACAGCCTGGAGGCGCGTTGGCGCCAGGCCCTGCCGGGTGAATTCCCCGCCTACATGGCCGCTGTCGAGGGGCACATGCTGGTCGCCCCCGAGCAGGGCGACAGGGCGTTGAGCCAAGTCCTCAAGGCCTGGATCGATGCCTGCCCCAGGGCTTATCACCCCCAGGTGGTCATGGGTTTTCACTGCTTCAACAGGGCTCGCCAGGTGGACCAGAGTGGCACGCGCACAGCGGCGCGCTTACTGGCTGTGGAGCAGATGTGCGAGACAGCGACGGCGCACCTGTTGCGGGCAATGGCCCATTCCCGTCAACCCGCAGCGGCGGCTATCGGCATGCTGCACATCAGCGCTCACTTCCGTGAACCAGGCTGGCTCATCGAGTTGTTCCAGCACCAGCCCGCGCGCTTCAGGCCCAGCGCCAATGCCGATGTTGAAGTTCAGGAGGCAGCAGCGCCGTTGTTGGTCAGGCATGGCGTATTGCCGCTTGCAGAGCTGCCGAAAGTGCTGCCGGCTGGCTTGCAGCCGCGCGACGACGAGCCTCAGGAGGCTCCGCACCACTACTGGATGCGCCATGCCCTGGCCGCCTGGCCCGGCTGCTTCGAGGCCATCCAGGCGTATGCCCAGTACCTGTTGCCCCGTTGGGGGGGCAGCTTGCAGGCAGTGGAGCTGCTGGCCAGTGGGCCGCTGTGCGAAAACTGGAGTGAGGCGCTGCGCAACGCGCTGCGCTGGATGGCCATCGAAGACCGGCTTGTGTTACCGGCCTTCGACCAGCCGCAAACGGTCGATGATTACCAGGCATTATGCGATGCCTGGGCCAAGCGCCCGCTCAGGCCCAGGGATAACGCCGTGGTGCTGGCCTGGCGTGGCGCGCTGCGAAGCTGCGCCCTACCGGCACGTGGCGATGCCTTCGCCGATTTTGTGGCGAGCCTGGCATGTGACGCTGACATCGGGGCCATTCAGGCGCTGGGCCAGCCATTCAACCGCCTGGTGCGGGTTGCGCTGGCGAGCGGGGCGGCCAATGAGCAGGCCCTGTTGCACACGGCCATGCTGCGCCTGTGTGAAGGGCGCTCCCATGCTGCTGCCTGCGCCTTGCGGGCTGCTGCCTATCGTTTTGGCCTGTGGGGGATGGCGCGTAATGGCGAGCAGGCCAGGCACTGGCTGCAGGTCGCGGTCAGGCGCCAGCGTGCAGGCCAGGCACCAGGCTTCGAGCTTCTCGACCTGGTGCGCCTGCTGTGGTCGGCGAACCGGCACGAAGTGGCGTGCTACCTGCTGGAGCGCTGCGCCGAACTGAACCTGCGGGGCGCCGCGTTGGCGATGTTCGAGCTGCATCATGGCGACCTGGGCCACACCCCGGAACATTACCTGGACGATGAAGTGGCCGAGCGCTGGTTACAACGCGCGGTTGAGGCCGGGAGCCGGCAAGCCAAGTACCGGCTGGCCTGCCTGCGCATGCGTAGCGATGCGAACCTGCGTGACCGTACTACCATGCTGGGTGTGCGGCGGTTGTTGATCGACGCGTTGGGCCACCCGCAAACCAACGCTTGTGCACGGCTACGGCTGGGCATGCTGCTGCGCCAGTTTGGCCACGCACGGGAACGCGCCGAGGCGGTGGCCTACCTGTTGAGCCTGGTGGAACACCCGGACTCGTGGATCGCTGCCCGGGCCAGCGCCGAACTGGGCCTGGCCTGGATGCAGGGGCGTGGCACCCGCAGGCAAAGCCGCTATGCCGCCATCGAGTGGGTCAACCATGCTGCCACCCTGCAGCCGGGCGATTCCGTGATCGAGCACATCCACGCCGAAGTGCTCAATTCGAACAACCGGGTAAAGACCCTGTTCACTCAGTGTGGTGCGGCCCTGTTCCGTGGCCACCTGCGCCCCGGGGAGCTGCCGCCAAAGGCCGCCCCGCACGCCTTCGCCAGGCGCCTTGAGCGGCCCTTCCAGCCACTTTAGGGCTTGGTGCCGAGGATGATGTGCGATGCCTTGATCAACGCGGTCGCTTTCACGCCTGGCGCCAGGCCCAGCTCCTGCACGGCTTCGCGGGTCACGATCGCATACACCTCGGTGCCCCCGGATAGCTTCAGCACAACCTCGGCGTTTACGGCACCGTCGCCCACCCGCACCACTTCACCTTCAAGTGCGTTGCGGGCCGATAGTTTGTAACCCGCCGCGTCGGTGAGCAGCACCACCCAAGGGGCTTTCACCAGTGCCACGGCCTGCTTGCCGACGTTGATGTTCAGGTTGTGCAGGCTGGTCATGGTGACCACCGCTACCAGTTTCTCGCCGCCGGCCAGGGTAAGTTCCACTTCAGCGTTGACCGCACCGGGTTGAACACTGCTGACTTTGCCTTCGAACGTATTGCGGGCACTGACTTTCATCGCGTTGACTCTCCTTGGACGGCGGGTTAATCGGGGCGGTTCGGGGACAGCCTTGCCTCTAGCTCGCTCACCTGTTGCTCAAGGGCCTCCAGACGCGCCCGGGTGCGGGCCAGTACCACCATCTGGCTGTCGAATTCTTCGCGGCTGACCAGGTCGAGCTTGCTGAAGGCACCCTGCATGAGCACCTTGAACTGGCTTTCGAGTTCGGCGCGGGGCTGGTTGGTATCGCTGTTGAACAGGCGCGAGGCCTGATCGCTCAGGGCATCGAGGAGGGCTTTGGGCGCGAGCATGAGGCTGTCCACTGCAATTGAATGATGGCAGCCAGTGTATCACGCAGCCCTGAACGGCCGGACGCACCCACCGGCTGCACATTTTTCGCGCAGGGGGTCGGCGCCAGGCGCACCGAAAGGGTGCGCCCCACCCATGCTGGCGACTGGCCAATGCCTGGCATGAAGCATAACGTGCTGTTTTTCCAGGGTTTGCCTGACCTGGCAAGGTTTCTGCAATGACATGATCGAGCCATGCACTGATGCAGTTCCTTGTGACCAGGCGGCGCGCATGCCGACGACGCGTTACAAAGCCAACCGCTGCGCTTAGACTTGAGACGGGTTTGTTTTCCTGGGGCAAGTCCACCAAATCGGGAGAGAGTTTCATGAAGCTAGTCACAGCCATCATCAAGCCGTTCAAGCTGGACGACGTGCGCGAGTCACTGTCGGAAATCGGCGTGCAGGGCATCACCGTCACCGAGGTCAAAGGCTTCGGCCGGCAGAAGGGTCACACCGAGCTGTATCGGGGTGCCGAATATGTGGTCGATTTCCTGCCCAAGGTGAAGATCGATGTCGCCATCGACGACAAGGACCTTGATCGGGTAATCGAAGCCATCACCAAGGCGGCCAACACCGGCAAGATCGGTGACGGCAAGATCTTCGTGGTGAATCTGGAGCAGGCGATCCGTATTCGTACCGGCGAAACCGATACCGACGCGATCTAAAGCAACAACAAAGCCTCACCAAACCCAACGCCCCAGGAGAAAACAACATGACTCTGCGTAAGATCGCAGGGCTAGGAGCCCTTTTGTCCTTCGTAATGCCCGGGCTGGCCCTGGCAGAAGAAGCTGCGCCCGTGCTCAACTCCGGCGACACCGCCTGGATGCTGACCGCCACGGCGCTGGTGCTGTTCATGACCATCCCCGGCCTGGCCCTGTTCTACGGCGGCATGGTGCGTTCCAAGAACCTGCTGTCGGTGATGATGCAGTGCTTTGCAATCACCGGCCTGATGAGCATCCTCTGGGTCGTCTACGGCTACAGCATCGCGTTCGATACCACCGGTATGGAAAAAGGCGTGCTCAACTTCAATTCCTTTGTGGGCGGCCTCTCCAAGGCCTTCCTCAATGGCGTCACACCCGACCACCTGACCTCGGCCACCGCGCTGTTCCCTGAAGCGGTGTTCATCACCTTCCAGATGACCTTCGCCATCATCACCCCGGCGCTGATCGTGGGTGCATTCGCTGAGCGCATGAAGTTCTCCGCCATGCTCGTGTTCATGGCCATCTGGTTCACGCTGGTGTATGCCCCAATCGCCCACATGGTATGGAGCGGTGACGGCGCGCTGATGTGGGACTGGGGCGTACTGGACTTCGCTGGCGGCACGGTCGTGCACATCAATGCGGGTATCGCTGGCCTGGTCTGCTGCCTAGTGCTGGGCAAGCGCAAAGGCTACCCCACCACCCCCATGGCGCCGCACAACCTTGGCTATACGCTGATGGGTGCAGCCATGCTGTGGATCGGCTGGTTCGGCTTCAACGCAGGCTCTGCCGCCGCGGCCAATGGCACTGCCGGCATGGCCATGCTGGTTACCCAGATTGCCACCGCTGCTGCAGCGCTGGGCTGGATGTTTGCCGAGTGGGTCGGCCACGGCAAGCCAAGCGCCCTGGGCATCGCGTCGGGCGTAGTGGCCGGCTTGGTAGCCATCACGCCGGCTGCAGGTACCGTGGGCCCAATGGGCGCCCTGGTGATCGGCCTGGCCTCGGGTGTGATCTGCTACTTCTGCGCAACCAGCCTCAAGCGCAAGCTCGGCTATGACGATTCGCTCGACGCCTTTGGCGTCCACGGTATCGGCGGCATTGTTGGCGCCATGCTTACCGGTGTGTTTGCAGCCCCGGCACTGGGTGGCTTCGGCGCTGTGACCGACATCGGCATGCAGGTGTGGATCCAGGCCAAGGGCGTGATCTTCACCGTGGCCTACACCGCCATCGTCACCTACGTGATCCTCAAGGTGCTGGACCTGGTGATGGGTCTGCGGGTCAACGAAGAAGAAGAGTCGGTCGGCCTCGACCTGGCTCAGCACAACGAGCGTGGTTACAACCTGTAACTGCCGCCCTGTAAAAACTTGCCCGGCTTGCCGGGCATTTTTTTGCCAATTTTTTAGCTTTTCCTGCATGGCAAACGGTTTATCTCACACGTTCGCCACGTAGGCATAAAACTTACAGATTAAGGCGCATTCATGGCGCTTTGCTTTTTCTGCGGGCGCGCTAGAATGCGCGCCGAAGGGTGTTGGACGCGAAGCGCCCACGCTTCACCAGCCTTTGCTAGGCTTGCCAGTGGCGGGTAGCCAGCATGGGTTGCAAGTTATGTCGAGGCCTTGCCATCAGCAGGGCCTGCCGGGCACCGCCTTCCCATCAGGGGTGCGGGCCCAGGGGCAGTGGCCCATATCCCACGGCCAGTTGAATTTTCACCAGTGGCTGCCGGTCTACGGCTGCATTGGTCTCTAACTAACCTGCTTTTGCAAGTCATGAGGTAGAACATGAGCGACGACGATCTGGAAAATGATGACCTCGAGGTCGGTGACGAAGAAGAAGGCGATGAAGGCCTTGAAGCAGCCGCTGACGACGTTGCCGAAGATGCAGGCGACGACGACAGCAGCCCGGCACCTGCCGCCAAAGGCAAGTCGAAGACTGCTGTCTCGGTAGACGAGATGCCCAGCCTGGAAGCCAAGCAGAAGGAACGCGATGCCCTGGCCAAGGCCATGGAAGAGTTCCTGGCGCGCGGCGGCAAGGTTCAGGAAGTAGAGGCCAACGTGGTCGCCGACCCGCCCAAGAAGCCAGACAACAAGTACGGTAGCCGCCCTATCTGAGCGGTTGCGTACTCAAAAGCCCGCCGTCGCTGCGGGCTTTTTTGTGGGTGGTTGTTTTTTGCTGGAAGGGTAGGGCTTGTCAGGCCCAGCGGGAGAGGATGCCGGGTAGCTGGGACAGCTGCTGGATTTCCGCATCCGGCGCCCGCTCGCCTGCCCAGGGCTTGCCCTGCGGGTTGAACCACACGGCGCGCAGCCCGGCGCGCTGGGCACCGGCAATATCGTCGCCAGGGTGGTCGCCGACGTGCACAGCGGCACTGGCCGTCGCCTCGCCCCGGCGCAGGGCCTCAAGAAACGGCGCCGGGTCGGGCTTGCCGATGCCGAGGTCTTCAGCGCATAGGGCAAAGCGGAAGTAGTCCGCCAGCCCCAGCCGGCTGACGTCGGCATTGCCATTGGTCACCACACCCAGGGTGTAGTGCTGGCGCAAGGCTTCGAGCATCGGCTGCACCTCCGGGAAGATTTCGACCTGGTGCCGGGCATGCAGGAATACCTCGAAACCCTCGTTGGCCAGTGCCAGGGCCTGCTGGTCGCTGTAGCCCACCTCTTGCAGGGCGTGCGTAAGCACCTTTCTGCGCAAGGCACTGATGCGATGCTTCAGGCCAGGTTCGGCCTGCACCAGGCGCTCGCGAATGGCGAACAGATGCTCCACCGGCACGCTGCCCAGGGTCGGGGCGTTGGCTTCCAGCCAGTCGCGCAGCACCACTTCTGCGCTGGCGATCACCGGTGCGGTGTCCCACAGGGTGTCGTCGAGGTCGAACGTGATCAGCTTGATGCTCATGAGTCGCTGCCTTTGCTGCGTTTGGCCCTGGGGTGGGCGCTGTCGTACACCGTGGCCAGGTGCTGGAAGTCCAGGTGGGTATAGATCTGCGTGGTACCGATGTCGGCATGGCCGAGCATCTCCTGCACCGCCCGCAGGTCTTGGGAGGACTCGAGAACATGGCTGGCGAAGGAATGGCGAAGCATGTGCGGGTGAAGGTGCTGGCCCAGCTCGCGCTCACCCGCTGCTTTTACCCGCAGTTGCACCGCCCGGGCGCTGATGCGGTTGCCCTGACGGGTAATGAACACGGCCCGGTCCCGAGGGTTGCCGATGCCGCGCAGGCGATACCAGGCCTGCAATGCCTCGCGGGCCTTGCGCCCCACGGGCAATAGCCGGGCCTTGCCCCCTTTGCCCAGGACCTGTACCAGGCCACCGGCAAGGTCGATATGGTCGAGGTCGAGCTGGGTCAGTTCGGAAAGCCGCAGGCCCGAGGAATAGAACAGCTCGAGCATGGCCTGGTCGCGCCGGGCGATGAAATCGTCATCAACCCCGCCATCCAGTAATTGCAGGGCGCGGTCGGTGTCCAGCACCTTGGGCAGCCGGCGCTCGCCCTTGGGGGCACTCAGGCCATTGGCCGGGTCATGCTGGCAAATGCCTTCACGGTTGAGGTAGCGGTACAGGCCCCTCACCGCCGACAGCAGGCGTGCCAGGCTGCGCGAAGACTGGCCCTGGTGATGCTGCCTGGCGACCAGCTGGCGCAGTTGCTGGATCTGCAAGGCTGGCCAGCCGGCGATGCCGTGCTGGTTGCAGTAGGCAATGACCTTTTCCAGGTCGCGACGGTAGGCCAGCAGCGTGTGCTCGGACACCTGGCGCTCGTTGCGCAGGTGCGCGCAATAAGCCTCCAGCGCGTGGTTCATCAGCGTACCGGGCGCAAGGTCTGGCTGACGCGGGGCACCACCCGGCCCAGCACCTCGGCGATGTAGCCAAGGAACAACGTGCCGACGCTGCTCTTGTAGTGCTGCGGGTCGCGGCTGCCGATGGCCAGCACCCCATGCAGGCCCTGGTACTCAAGGGCGGCCACGGCGCTGGAGCCTACTTCCCGGCGTTGTTCTTCACCAAAAAGAAACGCCAGTTCGTGTTCGCGCAGGTTGCCGCAGACCGTTTTGCCGCCACCGAGCAGGGCGCCTATGGCCTGCTGGGCCTCGGCATTGCTGACCCAGCGGCCCACCGGTGCGACGTTGTCGCCAAACAGGATAAGGCTGACGAAGGGCACCTGAAATTCCTGGCGCAGGCTGTCTTCGACCACCATCACCACTTCTTCCAGGTTGCCGGCATCGAGCAGGTCGAGAATCAGCCGGCGGGTTTTGTCGAACAGGCGGTCGTTGTCGCGTGCCACATCCATCAGCTGCGACAAGCGGTGGCGCATCTCGATATTACGGTCGCGCAGCAGTTTGAGCTGCCGTTCTACCAGCGAAACGCTATCGCCGCGCTGGTGCGGGATGTGCTGCTCCACCAGCAGTTCGTCGTGCTCGGCGAAGAAGGTGGGGTGGTCCCGCAGGTAGGCGACCACCGCTTCGGCATCGAGGTCAGCGGACTGCTTGGGTACAACCTTGGGCTGATCGGTCATGACGGTTACTCGCTTAAAGTCGAACCTGTCCTTCGTAAACCCGTACAGCCGGGCCAGTCATCAGCACGGGCTTGCCTGGGCCTGCCCATTCGATGTGCAAGCGGCCGCCCGGAAGCTCCAGCGATACCGGGGAATCCATCCAGCCCTGGCTGATGGCGGCTACCGCAGCGGCGCAAGCGCCGGTGCCGCACGCCTGGGTTTCCCCGGCACCGCGTTCCCACACGCGCAGCCTGGCGCGATGGCGGTCGAGCACCTGCAGGAAGCCGGCATTGACCCGCTGCGGGAAGCGTGGGTGGTGCTCGATCTTCGGCCCCAGTTGATGCACAGGCGCGGCCTGCACGTCATCCACACGCAGCACGGCATGGGGGTTACCCATGGACACGGCGGCAACGGCATGCACCTGGCCGTCGACTTCCAGCGGGTAGCTCAGGGCCTGCTCATCGGCAATGAACGGGATATCGGCAGGGATGAACCGGGGTGGCCCCATGTCGACGCTCACTTGGCCATCTTGCTGGATGTCCAGCACGATGATGCCGCTTTTGGTTTCCACGCGGATACGCTTCTTGGCGGTCAGGCGCTTGTCCAGCACGAAGCGGGCGAAGCAGCGCGCACCATTGCCGCACTGTTCCACTTCGGAGCCGTCGGCATTGAAGATACGGTAGCGGAAATCCACTTCAGGGTTGTTCGGGGCTTCGACGATGAGCAACTGGTCGAAGCCGATACCGGTGTGCCGGTCACCCCACTGCTTGGCGTGCTTGGGCTGAATGTGTGCGTGCTGGCTGACCAGGTCCAGGACCATGAAGTCATTGCCCAGCCCATGCATCTTGGTAAAGCGCAGCAGCATGGGCTTACTCCGGCAGCAGGCTTTCGCCAGCATACAATTCGGCGATGGTTTCGCGGCGGCGTACTTCGAATGCCTGGTCGCCGTCGACCAGGATTTCCGCGCAACGGCCACGGGTGTTGTAGTTGGAACTCATGACAAAACCATAGGCGCCCGCCGACTGCACCGCCAGCAGGTCACCCTCGGCCAGGTTCAGCATGCGGTCCTTGCCCAGGAAGTCGCCGGTTTCGCAGATGGGGCCCACCAGGTCATAGGGGCGGCCTTCACCGTGGCGCGGTTTGACCGCATCGATACCCATCCACGCCTGGTACAGGGCCGGGCGGATCAGGTCGTTCATGGCCGCATCGATGATGGCGAAGTCCTTGTGCTCGGTGTGCTTGAGGTATTCCACCCGGGTCAGCAGCACGCCGGCATTGGCCACGATGTAGCGGCCCGGCTCGAACACCAACGCCAGGTCCCGTTCGCCCACGCGTTCGCGAATGGCCTTGATGTAGTCGGCCACCTGTGGCGGCTGCTCATCACGGTAGCGCACGCCCACGCCACCGCCCAGGTCCAGGTGGCGCAAGTGGATGCCGCACTCGGCCAGGCGGTCAACCAGCACCAGCAGGCGGTCCAGCGCGTCGAGGAACGGTTCCACGGTGGTCAGCTGGGAGCCGATGTGGCAGTCGACACCCACCACGTCCAGGTTCGGCAACTGTGCAGCGCGCACGTAGATGGCTTCGGCATCGGCGATGGCGATACCGAACTTGTTTTCCTTGAGGCCGGTGGAGATGTACGGGTGGGTGCCCGCGTCCACGTCGGGGTTTACCCGCAAGGAAACCGGCGCCACCTTGCCCATCTCGGCCGCCACCACTTGCAGGCGCTCCAGCTCGTCGGTGGACTCCACATTGAAGCAGTGCACGCCCACTTCCAGGGCCCGCCGCATGTCTTCGCGGGTTTTGCCGACACCGGAAAACACCACGCGATCAGCCCGCCCGCCCGCAGCCAGTACACGCTCCAGTTCGCCACCGGAAACGATATCGAAGCCAGCGCCCAGGCGTGCCAGCACGTTCAGCACACCCAGGTTGGAGTTGGCTTTGACCGCGAAGCACACCAGGTGCTGACTGCCTTGCAGGGCATCGGTATAGCTGTGGTACTGGGCTTCGATGTGCGCCCGCGAGTACACGTAGGTCGGCGTGCCATGGCGTTCGGCGATGGCCGACAGCGACACACCTTCCGCGAACAGCTCACCGTCGCGGTAGTTGAAAGCGTTCATCTGATTCCCTTACTGCTCTGGCGATTGCTCAGGCTCCGACTGCACGTCAGGCTGTTGCTCTTCGGTCGGGGCGGGCTTGGCTTTGCTCTGGTGCTGGTGCGACTTGTGCACATCCTTGCCGTCCTTGCCGTCATCTGGCAGGTACAGTGGGCCTTTCTGGCCGCATGCGGAAACGAGGCAGGCAACAGCGACCAGCGCCGCGAGGGAGGAAATCAGGCGCTTCATGGGTGAAATCCTTAAAAAATGCAATATTGCGCCGGAGTATACCGAGCGACCGGCGCCTTGCCTATGCGAGGGCCTGGCAGCCCCAAGCGGCAAGCTACGAGCTACAAGCGGCAAGAAAAAGCTGGCCGGTGTACGCTGAGCCTTTTCTTGCCGCTTGTGGCTTGCAGCTTGCAGCTTCCAATCTGCCGCTTGCGGCGGGCGCTTGGCGCCCGTATCTTGCCCGGCTTGCCTGTCATGCAGCCAATTTCGAGGTTCCTGCAATGAGTTTGACTGAAGCGCGTTTCCACGACCTGGTCGATGCGACCCAACAGGCGCTGGAAGACCTGTTCGACGAGAGCGGCATGGACCTGGACATGGAAAACTCCGCAGGCGTGCTGACCATCACGTTCGAAAACGGCAGCCAGCTGATCTTCAGCCGGCAGGAGCCCCTGCGCCAGCTGTGGCTGGCCGACCGCTCCGGCGGTTTCCACTTCGATTACGACGAAGAGAGCGGCAAGTGGGTGTGTGAAAAGAGCGAGGAGCTGCTAGGCGAAATGCTCGAGCGCATCGTCTGGGAGCGGGCGGGCGAAAAGCTGGACTTCGAAGAGATCTGACATGAGCACCCCCCAGGCCCGGCCGCCCAAGCCGCTTTACAGCAACGTCAGCCCCGCCGTGCCGTCGCCGTGCATCAGCGTGTGCCGGCTGGATGAACAGCGCGTCTGCACCGGCTGCCACCGCCACGTGGAGCATATCCGTGAGTGGCGTTCGGCCGATGACCACCGCCGCCGGCAGATCTGCCGCGAGGCGCAGAGCCTGCGCGATCAGGCAAAGGCACAGTGACCGCAAGGGCTTGAGTATTTGCCCGGCTGTGGTAGTGTCGGGTTCTGCGTCGGTGACGCCAAAGCCTGTACAAACCCCGCCCTTGGGCGGGGTTTTGCTTTATCTGTGCATCGAAAATTGCCTGTTCAAAGGAGTCTGACTGGATCATGAGCACCAAGCCTTCCCTCATCCTCACCCGTTTGGACGTACAGCGTCTGGAGCGTCTTATCGACAGCCTCGACGAAAGTACGCCGGGCGTGCTTGCCCTGATGGGCGAGCTGGACCGCGCCGAACAGGTGGTCGGTCACGAGGACGTACCTGCCGGCGTGGTGACCATGAATTCGCGGGTGCACTGCCGTGAAGAAGCCAGCGGCAAGGACTATCACCTCACCCTGGTGTACCCCAAGGATGCCGGTCCAGATGGCAAGGTTTCGATTCTGGCACCCATTGGTTGCGCCTTGCTGGGGCTTTCTGTTGGCGAACAGATCGACTGGCCCGCGCCCGGGGGCAAAACCCTCAAGCTGAAGCTGCTGGAAGTCGAGTACCAGCCCGAAGCGGCAGGTGATTTCGACCTCTGAGCGGGCTGGGGCTTCACGCCCTCATGGCTACAGAGGCACGTAGTGAATGTCGGGCACAGCGTTACGGCCGTGCAACAGCGGATGCAAAACGCGCTGGAGCTCGCGCGGCAGTTCGGCGTCGTCTTGCACCGGCAGGCGGTGGTGCCACAGGGCATTGCACTCATCCAGCACATGCACCTCTACCACGCCGCCCAGCAGCCTGTGGAACACCTGAATGCAGCCAGGGCGGCCTTGTTTCAGCGCCAGCGCAAGGTCCGTGCCTTGCAGGGCGTTGGGGTCCAGGTGCAGGGGGCTGTAACGGTTGCGTGGTTGCCCCAGGCAGGCCAGCAGTTCGTCATGCCCGGCCAGGCTGGTGAGGCTGGCGTCACCCGGCAGCAGCTCCAGCACATGGGTGTAGTGCGCTACCTGCAACAGGTAGCGACAGGGCAGCCCCTGCTGATGCAGGCCTTGAACCGTATCGAACACTTCCTGGATGCGCTGGCGAATGGCCTGGGCGCGGTTCTGGCAAAAGCAGTGCACCCGTAGACCCGGCCGGTGATTCGCGCGCGCGGGCCTGGCGAGATGGTCGCGCAGGCAGCGCGCCAGCGCGTGCTCACCTTCGTATCGCGCCACCAGCACTTCGCCCCAGGTGTTGACGGTTACCTGGTCCACCGTCAGCACGAGGTTCTCACGTACGCCGCCATAGCTGAGCGAATCGGTGCGTTCGGTCGTCAGGGTGATGTCCAGGTCGCGGTGATGGGGCAAGGGGTCCAGCGCGACGTTTACCAGCAGCAGAATCTGGTCGGCCACACTGGGTTGCAGCAGATGGACCTCGCTGGCGGGGGGCATTGGCAGGCTGATGAGTGCCCGCAAGCAGCCCAGCAGCGCGGACAGCTCCGGCTCTGCCAGGTCGCTGGCCCCCGGCTGGATGGCCAGCCGGGTGCTGCTGTCGATCACGCCGTTGCAATGCGCCCAGGCCAGCAGGGGCAATAGGTGCCGGTCGTGCCGGAGGGGGCTGGCAAGCTCCATGTCGTAGGTGCTGAGGTTGTCGCGGTAAAGCGCCCAGCGGTGGCTGCCGGGCGCCTTGCCATCGGGTTCCTGGGCCAGTGTCAGGAGGCTCTCGGCAAGGTCCTGCACGCTGCCCGGGTTGATCACTTCTACCTTGCCGGCACGGCGCTCGAAGGCTGCGCGAAGTCGCCGGCCAAGCACGTTGAGGTCGCGCTGGTCGGCACGGCTCGCCGCATTGCGCGCACGGGCGAAGTGGCTGAGAAAGCGGTAGCTGCCGCTCAGTTCGGCCACCAGTTCGCGCCGCTCTAGGGTAGCCTGCTGCACCTTCCATAGCGGGCGGCTGTCAAGCAAGGCGAGCTGCCGCTGGCCCCAACCCCATTCGTCGGTCAGCCGCTGCATCAACCTGCGCTGCCAACCACTTGCCCGGGATTTGTCGCTGAGTTTTCTGTTTACCTTCAAATACAGGCTGCGCCGTACCAATTCCAGGCGAGCAGGTTGCCCGCGTTGCAGCAGGTAGCGTTCGATGCGTCGGTACATCATCACGTACGGGTCCAGCGCGTCCAGGTCGGTCTGGTTGGCGAACACGGCCGCTTTGTATTCCAGGCTCAGGCAGGGCTGGGTGGCATGTTCACTGGCGTAGACCTCAATCAATAGCAGCTTGAGCAGCGACTTGTGGGGCGAGTCTATGCCCTTGAACAATTGCCACAGGCCGGCGCCGACGAACTCTTGGGCAGGCAATTGCGCCAGATGGCCAAGGTCGAGGGTTTCCTGGTCGGGGATGAAGCGTTTGCCCAGCAGGGCCTGGGTGTAGCCAGCGTAATTGCCTTCCTGGTCCACCGGTACCAGCCACCACACGGGGATGCGCCCAGCCAGCCAGATGGCAGTGCGGTAGAATTCGTCCAGCAGCAGGTAGTGCTGGGTAGTGCCGCAATCGTCCGAGCCCAGTTGGCCGGTGCGTTGGCCCTGTGCGAACGCTTGGGTATCGATCAGAAAGCAGTGCGCCTCGGCACCCAGGCCGGCTGCCCAGGCCTCCAGCAACTGGCACTTGCAGCGCAGGGCTTGCAGCGCCTCGGGCTGCAGATCCGCGGCGTGGCATACCCAGAAGTCCATGTCACTTTGCTCGGCCTGGGCCAGCGAGCCCAGGCTGCCGATCAGGAACAGCCCCTGTATCGGGCGTGGCGAAGAATTTTCACGGGGCTTGGTGCTGAATGAACGGGCCAGGCGCTGGGCCTCGGCCACCTGTGCGGCACTCGGTTCGAAGCCGCACACGCCGGCGGGCGTATTGCCAGAGATGTACCCCGGCAGCAGGGGATGATTGACGTGCAGCAGCAGCGGTAGCAGCGTAAGCACCTGCTGCTGGCGCGTGGACAGGCCCTCTGTTGCGCGCAGTAACCGGCCCTGATTGATGTGCATGAAACGCCCACGCAACGTCGACAAGAGCTTGCGATCAATCCCTTGGTCCAGGTCAAGGCGGATTTCGTGGGGGTGGTTCATGGGGCGCTCGGCAGGCCGGTTGGGCTGCAGCGAGTTTAGCCTTACCCGCGGTGCCTCAGCAGCATTATCGGAATATTGGCGTCATTTGCCCGTCGGTTGCTCGGCAATTACTGCTTTGCACAGGCTTGCTGCATGATGGGCGGGTCAAGTTGAGTGTGAGGTTTCTGATGAGAGTGTGGATCGATGCAGACGCCTGCCCCAAGGCAGCCAAGGATCTGATCGTGAAATTTGCCCTCAAACGCAAGTTCGAGGTGGTGATGGTGGCGGGCCAGGCTGTGGCCAAACCGGCGTTTTCGCTGGTGAAGCTGATCGTGGTGCCCAGCGGCCCTGATGCGGCCGACGATTACCTGGTTGAACACGCCACGCCGGGCGAGTTGGTTATCTGCAGCGACGTGCCCTTGGCCGACCGCCTGGTGAAGAAGGGCGTGGCGGCGCTGGACCCGCGTGGGCGCGAGTTCGACGAGCGCAACATGGGCGACCGGTTGGCAGCACGTAACCTGTTCACCGAACTGCGCGAACAGGGCCAGGCGGGGGGAGGGCAGCCGCCCTACGCCGAGCGCGACAAACAGGCGTTCGCCAACGCGCTGGACCGCATCATCGCCCGCCTGTCCAAGGCCTGAGCCGACGGCGCTGCGCCAGGCCCTGCGAGCCTGGGTTTACTCGTGGGTCAGTTCCAGCACCCGGTCCACCAGCTTGTAGATGCCCCCGGCTGCGTCGCTGATGGTCTTGGCCGACATGTAGGCCGGGGTCGTCACCAGCTTGCGCTGCACGTCTTCGACGATGTCGTGTACGTCGCACTCTTCATGGGTACCGCCCATCTTCACCACGGCGGCGGCGGTATCGGCATCGGTACCGATGGTGCACACCACGCCAGGCCCGTAGATCTTGGCCGCCAGCGCCGGCGAAATGCAGATCAGGCCAACCGGCTTGCAGGCGGCCGCGAACGCTTCGGCCAGGGCCAGTACGTCTGCGTTGACGCTGCAGTCCGCCCCGTCAGCCGCGAAGGTGGACAGGTTCTTGGCCGCCCCGAAGCCGCCCGGCACGATGAGCGCGTCGAAGTCCTCGGCCTTGGCCTCGCGGATATCCTTCACCTCACCGCGGGCAATGCGCGCCGACTCCACCAGCACGTTCCGCGATTCGGGCATCTCTTCGCCCGTCAGGTGGTTGATGACGTGCAGTTGGGCGATGTCCGGGGCAAAGCACTGTACCTGCGCACCACGCTGGTCGAGGCGCAGGAGGGTGATCACGCTTTCGTGGATTTCTGCGCCGTCATACACGCCGCAACCGGAAAGAATCACCGCTACTTTTTTTGTCATGCTCATTTCTCCAGGGTCGATGCGCTCGATACCCGCCAGCCTGGCAGCGCTGCCCAGCGCGGGGACGTCCTGCTTGGTTGGATTGCGCGGGCGCGCGGGTGTTCAGTCCTGCGACTCGCGCGCGGCCCGGCGTTCTGCCCGCAGCGTGCGGAAGCGCCTGCGCAGCCACAGCCCCACACCCAGCACCAGCAAGGCACCCAGCACCCACAGCTCGTAACGTTTGATGTTGCCCAGCAGGCCTTCGAGAATGGCGCCGAAGTGGTAGGCCGCAGCACCCAGGGCCACTGCCCAGATGGCTGCACCAATGCCGTTGAGCAGCAGGTAGCGCCGTGGCGGGTAGCCAGACAGGCCAATGGCTACCGGCATGACCGTGCGCAGGCCGTAGACAAAACGGAAGCTCAGCACCCAGATGTCCGGGTGGCGGCGGATGTGGTCCAGGGCCCGGTCGCCCATGGCCTGCCAGCGTGGCTTGCGTGCCAGGATCTTGCGCCCGTGACGCCGGCCCATGAAGTACCACAGCTGGTCCCCGGCATAGCTGCCCAGAAAGGCCACCAGGCACACGAGCTTGATATCCATATAACCGCGGAACGCAAGAAAACCTGCAAGCACCAGAATGGTCTCGCCTTCGAAGAAGGTGCCTAGAAAAAGGGCAAAGTAGCCGAAATCCTGCAGGAATTGTTGGAGCATTTTCTGAGGTGCTGGCGAAATGAACGCGCAGCCTACCCCTTCGTGGGCATTCGGGAAAGTGTCCAAATGTGTCTCGACGTGAACAATGCCTACAAGGACAATGCCTGATGCTACGCGCCATGCCTTGCCCTGTTATGTAACACAGGCGTCATAATGGGCGCTTATCTTGCCGCTCAATTGATGATAGGGCGTTAACGTCCTCAGGACCGCCAGATGAACAACGAAGTGCTCACCCCTGTCGTGATCAAGGAGGCCCAGGAGCTTCCGGAAGAACTGGTGCAGACCCCGCCAGACCTGCCCCCTGTGCCAGAGCCTCTGGTGGAGCAGGCCGCCGAGCCGGTCGCGCCGCCGCCGGCCCCTGCGCCTGCCATCGCCGTACCAGGCCTGGACGACACCAGCCTGTACATTCATCGCGAGCTGTCGCAGTTGCAGTTCAACATTCGCGTACTGGAACAGGCGCTGGACGAGAGCTACCCGCTGCTCGAACGCCTCAAGTTCCTGCTGATCTTCTCCAGCAACCTGGACGAATTCTTCGAAATCCGCGTAGCCGGCCTCAAGAAACAAATCAATTTTGCCCGTGAGCAGGCCGGTGCCGACGGTTTGCAGCCGCACCAGGCGCTGACGCGCATCAGCGAGCTTGTCCACATCGAAGTGGACCGCCAGTACGCCATCCTCAACGATGTGCTGCTGCCCGAGCTGGAAAAGCACCAGATTCGGTTCATCCGCCGCCGTTACTGGACACCCAAGCTCAAGACCTGGGTGCGCCGCTACTTCCGCGACGAGATCGCCCCGATCATCACCCCGATCGGCCTCGACCCCACGCACCCGTTCCCGCTGCTGGTGAACAAGAGCCTCAACTTCATCGTCGAGCTCGAAGGCGTCGACGCCTTTGGCCGCGACTCGGGCCTGGCGATCATCCCAGCACCGCGCCTGCTGCCCCGGGTCATCCGGGTGCCAGAGGAGGTGGGCGGCGCGGGGGCCAACTATGTGTTCCTGTCGTCGATGATCCATGCCCACGCAGACGACCTGTTCCAGGGCATGAAGGTCAAGGGCTGCTACCAGTTCCGCCTGACCCGCAACGCAGACCTGGCGCTGGACTCCGAAGAGGTCGATGACCTGGCCCGCGCGTTGCGCGGTGAGCTGTTCTCGCGCCGCTATGGCGATGCCGTGCGCCTGGAGGTGGCCGACACCTGCCCGAAACACCTGTCGGACTACCTGCTCAAGCAGTTCAGCCTGAGCGAGAGCGAGCTGTACCAGGTAAACGGGCCGGTGAACCTTACGCGCCTGTTCAGCATCACCGGGCTGGATAGCCACCCCGAGCTGCAGTACCTGCCGTTCACCCCGGCCATCCCCAAGCTGCTGCAGAATGCCGACAACATCTTCAGCGTGATTGGCAAGCAGGACATCCTGCTGATGCACCCGTTCGAGTCCTTCACGCCGGTGATCGACCTGCTGCGCCAGGCCGCCAAGGACCCGCATGTACTCGCCGTGCGCCAGACCCTGTACCGCTCCGGGGCCAACTCGGAAATCGTCGATGCCTTGGTGGATGCAGCGCGTAACGGCAAGGAAGTTACCGCGGTGATCGAGCTGCGGGCGCGCTTCGACGAAGAGTCCAACCTGCAGATGGCCAGCCGCCTGCAAGCGGCCGGGGCCGTAGTGATTTATGGGGTGGTTGGCTTCAAGACACACGCCAAGATGATGCTGATCCTGCGCCGCGAGCAGGGCGAGATCGTGCGCTACGCCCACCTGGGCACGGGTAACTACCACGCCGGCAACGCCCGCCTGTACACCGACTACAGCCTGCTCACCTCCGATGATGCCCTCACCGAAGACGTCGGCAAGCTGTTCAGCCAACTGATCGGCATGGGCAAGACCCTGCGCATGAAAAAACTGCTGCATGCGCCGTTCACCCTGAAGAAGGGCATGCTGGACATGATCGCGCGGGAAACCCAGTTTGCCCTCGACGGCAAACCGGCGCACATCATCGCCAAGTTCAACTCGCTGACCGACGCCAAGGTCATCAAGGCTCTGTACAAGGCCAGCCAGTCGGGCGTGAGGATCGACCTGGTAGTGCGCGGCATGTGCTGCCTGCGCCCAGGCATTGCGGGGGTTTCGCACAATATCCAGGTGCGCTCGATCATCGGCCGCTTCCTGGAGCACACCCGGGTGTTCTACTTCCTCAATGGCGGCGAAGAGCAGATCTACTTGTCCAGTGCCGACTGGATGGAGCGCAACCTCGACAAGCGTGTGGAGACCTGCTTCCCAGTGGAAGGCAAGAAGTTGCTGTTGCGGGTGAAGAAGGAGCTGGAAGCCTACCTCACCGACAACACCCATGCCTGGACCCTGCAGCCGGACGGCCGCTATGTGCGTAGCTCGCCAACCGGCAACCAGAACCCGCGCAGTGCCCAGGCGACCCTGCTGGAGCGCCTGAGCAACCCGGTACTCAACGTACGCTGAGGATGAACCCGACCCGGGCCAGCCACTCCGCCTCGTTGGCGAAGTCGGCCTGGGTCAGCTGGTTCTGCTCCAGCCAGCCCTGCGGGAACACCACTTCAAGCCGGTCATCGTCCGCCTTGAGTTCCACTTTTGGCATCTGCTGGTTACCACGGATGTGGTGGAACAAAATGGCAAAGCGCAGCAGCACGCACAGGCGCAGCAACTTCACGCCTTCATCGCCCAGTTCGGCATAGCGGTCCTTGGGGATGTTGCGGCGGTGGCCGCGCACCAGCAAGGCCATCATCTGCTGGTCCTCGCGGGAAAACCCGGCAAGGTCGGAGTGCTCGATCAGGTAGGCGCCATGCTTGTGGTAGTGGTAGTGGGCGATATCCAGGCCGATTTCGTGCACCTTGGCAGCCCAGCCCAACAGGTCGCGCCAGTTACCGCCCTGCAGGTCCCACGCGGCGGCCACCTGGTCGAAGGCGTGCAGGGCTTTGCGCTCTACCCGCGCCGCCTGGCCCTGGTCCACGTGATAACGCTCCATCAGCGAGTTCAGGGTGCGTTCGCGCACGTCTTCGTGGTGGTGGCGGCCCAGCAGGTCGAACAGCACGCCTTCACGAAGCGCGCCGTCACAGTGGTCCATGCGCTGCAGTTCGAGGGCATCGAAGATCGCCTCGAGAATAGCCAGCCCTGCGGGGAAGATGGTACGCCGGTCTGGCTTGACGCCGTCGAAGTCGATCTTGTCGACCTCGCCCAGCTTGAACAGCTTGCGCTTTACCCACGCCAGGCCTTCGGCGTTGACCTCACCATTGCCCAGGCCGCCGGCCTTGATGGCTGCGCCGATGGCGCGGATGGTGCCGGACGAGCCGATGGCCTCGTCCCAGGTCAGGCGATGCAGGGCATTTTCGATGCTCATCAGTTCCAGGCGCGCGGCGGTGTAGGCCTGGGCGTAGCGGGCCGGGGTGATCTTGCCGTCGCGGAAGTAGCGCTGGGTGAAGCTGACGCAGCCCATCTGCAGGCTCTCGCGCAGCAGCGGCTCGAAGCGCTGGCCGATGATGAACTCGGTGCTGCCGCCGCCGATATCGGCCACCAGGCGCTTGCCCGGGGTGTCAGCGAGGGTGTGCGATACGCCCAGGTAGATCAGGCGCGCCTCTTCGCGGCCGGAAATGACCTCGACGGGGTGGCCCAGAATGGCTTCGGCACGCTGGATGAAGGTGTTGCGGTTGCGTGCTTCGCGCAGGGCGTTGGTGCCCACGATGCGTACGGCGCCTGCCGGCATGCCGTTGATCAACTGGGCAAAGCGCTTGAGGCACTCCAGGCCCCGCTCCATGGCTTCTTCACTGAGCCTGCGCTCTTCGTCGATGCCGGCGGCCAGCTGCACCTTTTCGCCCAGCCGCTCAAGTATGCGGATTTCGGTATGGTGGGCCTTGGCCACTACCATGTGGAAACTGTTGGAGCCAAGGTCGATGGCTGCGATCAGGGACAGGTTCTTCGCGGTGGTTTGCGGCATGATCTGGTCGTTCTCGGTCGTTAACCTGGCAATCGTGCCACGATAGCAGGCTGTCGCCAACGCGTGGCACCTCGCCTTCGTACCGTGCTTGATGCAAGGCAATGTGCCATTCGATTCTATGAAGGCCATGTGACAGTTTCGATTCGCGGCGTCTTCCACAACTATAGTTACACTCAATCGTCTGCGGCTTCCTGTAGGCGGCGGGTGCAGCTATGATGGGCAACGTTTTTTTGCATACGAACCTGGAGATATCCATGAGCAGCGATCTGATCAAACATGTGACCGACGCCACCTTCGAGGCGGATGTCCTGAAGGCCCAAGGCCCGGTGCTGGTGGATTACTGGGCTGAGTGGTGCGGCCCCTGCAAGATGATCGCTCCAGTGCTGGACGACATCGCGGGTACCTACGAGGGCAAGCTGACCGTCGCCAAGCTGAACATCGACGAGAACCAGGAAACCCCTGCCAAGCACGGCGTACGTGGTATCCCGACGCTGATGCTGTTCAAGAACGGCAACGTCGAAGCCACCAAGGTGGGTGCGCTGTCCAAATCCCAGCTGCAAGCGTTCCTCGACGCCCACCTGTGATACAAAGGCCCCGCAAATGCGGGGCTTTTCTTTTCTACTGCACTAGACGCAGAAAAAAGCAAGTGTTACATTCGGCCTCGCACTGCTTCTCCAGTGCCCTCTACATGCCGTCGCCGAAGCATCCCCAATTCGAATCAGTACGCGATCCTTTCGCCATCTAGCGGCGCGGCCTCATTAAGCCAAAGCTTAATTCTCCCTTCTTACATGATTACGTCATTCCCCTTATGAACCTGACTGAACTCAAGCAAAAGCCGATTACCGATCTTTTGGAAATGGCCGAACAGATGGGCATCGAAAACATGGCCCGTTCGCGCAAACAGGACGTGATCTTCGCCCTGCTGAAAAAGCACGCGAAGAGCGGCGAAGAGATTTCCGGTGATGGCGTGCTGGAGATTCTCCAGGATGGTTTCGGTTTCCTGCGGTCCGCTGATGCGTCCTACCTGGCCGGCCCTGACGACATCTACGTCTCGCCAAGCCAGATCCGCCGCTTCAACCTGCGCACCGGTGACACCATCGTCGGCAAGATCCGCCCGCCGAAGGAAGGGGAGCGCTACTTCGCGCTGCTGAAGGTCGACACCATCAACTTCGACCGCCCGGAAAACGCGAAAAACAAGATCCTGTTCGAAAACCTGACGCCGCTGTTCCCCAACAAGCGCCTGAAGATGGAAGCCGGTAACGGCTCCACCGAAGACCTCACCGGTCGCGTCATCGACCTGTGCGCCCCGATCGGCAAAGGCCAGCGTGGCCTGATCGTCGCGCCGCCCAAGGCGGGCAAGACGATCATGCTGCAGAACATCGCGGCGAACATTACCCGTAACAACCCTGAGTGCCACCTGATCGTCCTGCTGATCGACGAGCGCCCTGAAGAAGTGACCGAAATGCAGCGCACCGTGCGCGGCGAAGTGGTTGCGTCCACCTTCGACGAGCCACCCACCCGTCACGTGCAGGTGGCCGAGATGGTCATCGAGAAGGCCAAGCGCCTGGTCGAGCACAAAAAGGACGTGGTGATCCTGCTGGACTCCATCACCCGCCTGGCACGTGCCTACAACACCGTGATCCCGAGCTCCGGCAAGGTACTCACCGGTGGTGTCGACGCCCACGCCCTGGAAAAGCCAAAGCGCTTCTTTGGCGCTGCGCGTAACATCGAAGAAGGCGGCTCGCTGACCATCATCGCCACCGCGCTGGTCGAAACCGGCTCGAAGATGGACGAAGTGATCTACGAGGAGTTCAAGGGCACCGGTAACATGGAGCTGCCGCTGGACCGCCGCATCGCCGAAAAGCGTGTGTTCCCGGCCATCAACATCAACCGTTCCGGTACCCGCCGCGAAGAGCTGCTCACTGCCGACGACGAGCTGCAGCGCATGTGGATTCTGCGCAAGCTGCTGCACCCGATGGACGAGATCGCCGCGATCGAGTTCCTGGTCGACAAGCTCAAGCAGACCAAGACCAACGACGAGTTCTTCCTGTCGATGAAGCGCAAGTAAGCATTTCCGGCGGTTATTGATTGGGGCTGTTTTGCAGCCCTTTGCGGGCTTGCCCGCGAAGGGCCGCGAAGCGGCCCCAATTCATTTGCGCTACACTCTGCCCCCCGATCGACACGGCCAACACGAGGCTTCTGCATGCAGTATCGCGACTTGCGCGACTTCATCCGTGGCCTGGAACAGCGCGGCGAGCTCAAGCGCATCCAGGTCCCGGTCTCTCCCGTCCTGGAAATGACCGAGGTCTGCGACCGTACCCTGCGCGCCAAAGGCCCGGCATTGCTGTTCGAGAAACCCACAGGCTTCGACATGCCGGTGCTGGGCAACCTGTTCGGTACCCCGCAGCGGGTGGCCATGGGCATGGGCGCCGAGTCTGTCGACGAGTTGCGCGAAATCGGCAAGTTGCTGGCCTTTCTCAAGGAGCCTGAGCCGCCAAAGGGCCTCAAGGATGCCTGGTCCAAGCTGCCGATCTTCAAGAAGGTCGTGTCGATGGCGCCCAAGGTGGTCAAGGACGCCGTGTGCCAGGAGGTGGTGCTGGAGGGCGATGATGTCGACCTCGGTGCGTTGCCGGTGCAGCATTGCTGGCCAGGCGACGTGGCGCCGCTGATTACCTGGGGCCTCACCGTTACCCGCGGCCCGAACAAGGACCGCCAGAACCTGGGCATCTACCGCCAGCAGGTGATTGGCCGTAACAAGGTCATCATGCGTTGGCTGAGCCACCGTGGCGGTGCCCTCGACTACCGCGAATGGTGCGAGAAGCACCCCGGGCAGCCATTCCCCGTCGCTGTTGCGCTGGGCGCCGACCCTGCGACCATTCTGGGCGCCGTGACCCCGGTGCCCGATACGCTTTCCGAATACGCCTTCGCCGGCCTGTTGCGCGGCAACCGCACCGAGCTGGTCAAGTGCCGGGGCAACAACCTGCAGGTTCCGGCCAGTGCCGAGATCATCCTTGAAGGGGTGATTCACCCAGGCGAGATGGCCCCCGAAGGGCCGTACGGCGACCACACCGGTTACTACAACGAAGTCGACAGCTTCCCGGTGTTTACCGTGGAGCGCATCACCCATCGGCAGAAACCGATCTATCACAGTACCTACACCGGTCGGCCACCGGATGAGCCTGCCATCCTGGGTGTGGCGCTCAACGAAGTGTTCGTGCCGATCCTGCAGAAGCAGTTCCCGGAAATCGTCGACTTCTACCTGCCGCCCGAAGGTTGTTCGTACCGCATGGCGGTAGTGACCATGAAGAAGCAGTACCCGGGGCATGCCAAGCGCGTGATGCTGGGTGTATGGTCGTTCCTGCGACAGTTCATGTACACCAAGTTCGTTATCGTGACCGACGACGACATCAATGCCCGCGACTGGAACGACGTGATCTGGGCCATCACCACGCGCATGGACCCCAAGCGTGATACGGTGATGATCGACAACACGCCGATCGACTACCTTGACTTCGCGTCACCGGTGTCGGGGTTGGGTTCGAAGATGGGCCTGGATGCCACCCACAAGTGGCCGGGCGAGACTACACGCGAGTGGGGGCGGGTTATCGTCAAGGACGAAGCCGTTACCCGGCGTATCGATGAGCTGTGGGATCAGTTGGGAATAGATTGATGCAGGTAACGTTGCAGCCGTCCGGGGCGGTGTTGGCGCTCGAGCCCGGTGAAAGGATCCTGGATGGCGCGCGCCGGCTGGGTTATGACTGCCCCAACAGCTGCCGCAATGGCAATTGCCATGTCTGCGCCGCGTTGTTGGTAGAGGGCCGCGTGCGCCAGGACGGTGAGGTGCGCGATCATGGTGAGCTGTTCACCTGCCTTGCCGAACCCCTGGAGGACTGCGTGCTGCTGTGGGATGGCGTGCTTGCCCTGGGCGAACTGCCGGTGCGCAAACTGGCATGCACCGTGAGTGAGTGCCGCGAGGTTGGCGGCGACGTCTGGCGCGTCCGCTTGCGTGCCCCAGCGGGCAAGCCGCTGCGTTACCATGCCGGGCAGTACCTGATGATCGAACGCCAGGGCGGCAAGCAGGCGGCGTTTTCGCTGGCATCTGCCCCCCATGCCGGCCGCGAGCTTGAGCTGCATGTGCTGGCGCGCGAGCCCAGCGCGGTACAGTTGATCGAACAACTGCAGCACGACCGCCTGGCGCGCATTGAAATGCCCTTTGGCGATACACACCTGGCCGAACTGCCTGACGGGCCACTGGTGCTGATCGCTGCTGGCACCGGCATGGGGCAGATGCACAGCCTGGTCGAGCACTGCCGCGCTCAAGGGTTCAAGCACCCGGTCCACCTGTACTGGGGCGTGCGCCGGCCAGAGGACTTCTACCAGATCGAACACTGGGACGAGTGGTTGCAGTTGCCGAACCTGTACCTGCACCAGGTGGTCAGCGACCTGTGTGGTTGGGAAGGGCGCTGCGGCATGCTGCACCAAGCGGTCTGCGAGGACATCAGTGACCTCAACAGCGTACACGTCTATGCCAGCGGTTCGCCCAACATGATCTATGCCACCCTCGACGCCCTGGTTGAAGCGGGCATGGATGCGCACCGTATGCGTGCCGACGTCTTCGCCTACGCCCCCCGCGGCTAATAACCGAAGTTTGAACATCGGGGTATAAGGCGGTAATTGTTACCGCCTTGATCACTAACTTTCACTGGCCTGGAAACAATAAGTTCCGGTCGTCGGCTGCGTGCATGAAAATTTCGACATGCGCTTGTCCGCCTCAACTTCCTGACTTAGCTTATACAAGGTCCGGGCCCGCTCTGTTGGCGTCCCGGCCCATGCCGGCCGCGGCGAGTGGGCACTGCGTGTGCCTCAAGGCCTAGTTGGGTTACATGTTTTTGTATACGGAGACTCCTGGCGGCAGCTTATGTCGGCACTTGAAAGTTCGTCCTGGCAAGTTAACTACCCCCCGTCACTTGATTTTGGCCAGCCCCTCACACGTGAGCAGTTGCACACTTCCATGCAGGCCACCCTGTCGCAGCACCCGGGTGGGCCAGTGTGGTTGTTTGCCTACGGCTCATTGATCTGGCGGCCCGAGTGCAGTGCCGTGGAGCGTCAGCGGGCGCGGGTGCACGGCTATCACCGCGGCCTGTACCTGTGGTCGCACGAGCACCGTGGCACGCCAGAAACCCCTGGGCTGGTCTTCGGCCTGGACCGTGGTGGCTCCTGCAGCGGCTTCGCCTACAGGCTGGACGAGCGCACACTGGACGACTCGCTGATGGCCTTGTGGCAACGGGAAATGCCCTACCCGGCGTACCGCCCCCATTGGCTGAATTGCCGGCTGGGCGACGGCAGCAAGGTGCAGGCACTGGGCTTTGTGCTGGAGCGCCATTTGCCGTGCTACGCAGGCAACCTGCCAGACACGCTGCTCAGCCACATTCTGGCCCGTGCGGCGGGGCGCTATGGCACAACGCGCGATTATGTCGAGCAAACACTCAACGCCCTGCGTACTCACCAGATGCCTGACCGCACCCTGGAGGCGCGTTTCAGGCGCTGTCACAACCTGGGCGAGGCCTGAGGCGGTAGCGCCCTCACGGCACTGACACCACCAGCTTGCCCACCGCCTGCCGCTGGCCCAGCTTTTCGATGGCCGCCCCGGCCTCGGCCAGTGGGTAGGTGTGCGACACCAGTGGGTTCAGCTTGCCCTCGGCGTACCAGGCAAACAGCTGCTGGAAGTTTGCCGCGTTGTCCTGGGGCTGGCGCTGGGCGAAAGCCCCCCAGAACACGCCCAACACCGCCGCGCCTTTGAGCAGCACCAGGTTGGCTGCAAGCTGCGGGATCACACCACTGGCAAAGCCCACTACCAGTAACCGGCCGTTCCAGGCCAGCCCGCGTACCGCCTGTTCGAACAGTTCGCCGCCCACCGGGTCGTAGATCACATCCACACCGTTACCCCCGGTCAAGCGCTTGATTTCTTCGCGCAGGCTGCCTGCGCTGTAGTCGATCAGCTCGTCTGCCCCGGCAGCTTTGGCCACCGCCAGTTTCTCGGCACTGCTGGCCGCTGCGATCACCCGGGCGCCCATGGCCTTGCCGATTTCAACGGCCGCCAGGCCCACGCCACCGGATGCGCCCAGCACCAGCAGGGTTTCCCCTGGCTGCAACCGGCCCCGCTGGCGCAGTGCATGCATCGAGGTGCCATAGGTCATGCCGAAGGCTGCGGCGATGGTGAAATCCATGCCCGCCGGTATCGGCAGCAGGTTGTAGGCCGGTACCGCTACCTGCTCGGCGAATGCACCCCAGCCGGTCAGCGCCATCACCCGGTCACCTACCTTGAAGGCACCAGCCTTTTCGCCAACCGCCGCCACCACCCCCGCCGCCTCCCCGCCAGGTGAAAAGGGCAGGGCAGGCTGGAACTGATACTTGCCTTCGATGATCAGGGTGTCCGGGAAATTGACCCCGGCGGCCCGCACATCCAGCAGCACCTCGTTTGGCTTGGGGCGCGGGCTTGCCACCTCCTCGAGTACCAGGCCGCTTGCCGGGCCCAGGGTTTTGCACAGCAAGGCTTTCATCGTGGGCTATTCCTTTGCGGGTAATGGCCGATAAGTGTAGGAGGCCGGCCCGCCGGGTCAACGAGCATGGCCTGCCCTGATGGGCAGGCATAAGCCCGGGCTTGGGTTTGCGCGGCGCGCTGGGTAAGCTGGCGGCAACTGTATTGAGGAGCGAATTCGTGAAAGCGTGGATCTTGATGGTACTGGCCCTGGTGCTACCTGCCGCAGCCCTGGCCGAAGAAGCCAAGGAGGGCGCGCCCAAGGTCGCCTATATCAGCCTCAACCCTCCATTCGTAGGCAACTATGCCCTCGACGGTGGCCCTCGTCTGCGGGTGTACAAGGCTGACGTAGCCCTGCGGGTCACCGGCGATGAAGCGGCCAAGGCTGTGCAGAGCCACGAGCCGTTGATCCGTAACCAGCTGGTGGCACTGTTCGCCCAGCAGACGGTAGACAGCATGAGCAATGTCGAGGCCAAGGAGCACCTGCGCCAGGAGGCACTGAAGCAGGTTCAGCAGGTGATGGAAGCCGAAGAGGGCAAGCCGATCGTCGAGGACCTGCTGTTCAACAACCTGATCGTCCAGTAACGCGGGCGGGCTGGCTGTGAGGCCTAGCGCAAGGCCAGCACCGCCGCCCACTGCGCGGGGGTGACCGGCATCACTGAAAGGCGGCTGCCTTTTTGCACCAGTGGCAGCTCGGCCAGTTCGGCTTGCTGCTTCAGCCAGCCCAGCTCCAGCACCCGCGGCAGGGTCTGCACATGGGCCACGTCCACCGCGCTCCAGGGGTTTTTATCGGCGGTGGCCTTGGCATCGTGGTAGTGGCTTTGCGGGTCGAGGGCGGTCGGGTCCGGGTACGCCGCGCGCACCACCTTGGCGATGCCCGCGATCCCAGGCTGCGGGCAGCTGGAATGGTAGAAGAAGAACTCATCGCCAACGCTCATGGCCCGCAGAAAATTGCGCGCCTGGTAGTTGCGCACCCCGTCCCAGCGCGCCTCACCCAACCGCCCCAGGGCTTCGATGGACAGCTCGTCGGGCTCGGACTTCATCAGCCAATAGGCCATGCGCGGTGCTCCTGAAAAGTTTTGAAATAACGTATTGAACTAAACCGACAGCCGGTTGACGTCAAGGTTTGCTTGCGGACGCATGTTGTCGGAGAATGCGCCCCGTTTGAAGTGCGATGCTACGGCGCTACCCAAAAAGTCGCCGAGCACTGAACAGTTTGCCTGGGGGGCAATCGTCGATGAATCAACGTAAAAAGCCGGACCTGCTGTGGGTCCTGGTGTTCATTTTTGGCTTGGGTGTGGTCACCACCGGTTATGCGCAAGGGTTCTGGGAGCGCAAGCTGGACAACGCCTATCAGACGGCCGCCGAGGCCAGCCAGCCGCAACGTTGACCCCCACAGGCGGCACGGCCTACTGCGGCGCCAGGTACCAGTGGCGGTCCGAGACCGTGCCCTGCAGCGGTACATCCCAACTGGCCTGCGCCAGCCGCTCCACCTTCTGGCATTCATGGGCCAGCCCTAGCAGCAGTGGCTTTTTCCACGTTTTGCGGCGTGCCTGATAGGCCAGGCTGCGATCGTAGAACCCGCCGCCCATCCCCAGCCGCCCGCCTGCATCATCAAAACCGACCAGTGGTAGCAAAATCAGGTCCAGGGCCCAGATCGGGCGCTGCCGCCTGCGGTCGATGACCGGCTCAGGGATGCGAAACCGGTTGGGTTTGAGGGCTTCGCCCTGTTCGAACCGCTGGAACACCATGCGCGTGCGTGGCCATGCATGCAGTACCGGCAAGTAGGTGCGCTTACCCCGTCGCTGGGCTTCACGCAGCAACAGGCGAGGGTCTATTTCACCATCGTTGGGCAGGTACAGGGCAATGTGCTTGGCGCGCCGGAACAGCGGGTGCTGCGCCAGCTGGCGATACAGGCCGGCAGCGGCCTGGCGTTGCTGGGCGGGGGTGAGTGCGCGGCGGGCTTTGCGAAGCAGGCGACGAAGCTGGGGGCGGGTGAGCGGCGCGGTGTCGGTCATGGCACAGGCGGTCCCAGGGGTACTGGCCGACGCTTGCGGCCAAAACGAATTGCCCGCCGAAGGGCGGGCAAGAGAATTCAGGCTCCCCGATAAGACCGCTATCGGTGTAGCCCTTGAACCCGAAAGTTCAAGGTGGAGATTGCAGGGGGCGTTAAGGCTTTCCGTCGAGCGGACATGCACACCGGCCCCAGCGTGCAACCCCCGTGGTTGTGCGTATCGGCTCAGGGACATAACCGACTGGCGCATCCCCCAGGGAGTGGCGCCAGTATACCAATCTCAGCTGATTTTGGTATCCGCATCGTCGGACAGCGCCTGATCGACCCGTTCCAGCAGGTCGCGCACCTGCTCGCGGCTCGCCCCACCCGCAGGTGCAGCGGTGCGGTCTTCCTGGCGGTGCAGCATTTCGTGGGTGATGTTCAGCGCTGCCATCACCGCGATGCGGTCGGCCCCGATCACCTTGCCGCTGCTGCGGATCTCGCGCATCTTGCTGTCCAGGTAATGCGCTGCGCTCACCAGGTTGTTGCGCTCTTCGGGTGGACAGATGATCGAGTATTCCTTGTCCAGGATCTGCACGGTGACGCTATTGCTTGAACTCATGAGTCTTGCTCCAGAGCCTTGAGGCGTAAGATCATCGACTCGACCTTGCGCTTGGCGATCTCGTTCTTTTCGATGAGGTGGGCGCGCTCTTCGCGCCAGGACTTTTCCTGAGCTACTAGGAGTGCATTTTGCCGTTTAAGTTGCTCGACACGTTCGATCAGCAGCTCGAATCGGCTCATCAGTGCCTGCAGGTCTTTGTCTTGCGTGGGTTGCACTCGATTCGCTCCGTCGTTGACTCACCTGACGATGATGCCTCTCCCTGGGTGGCGCCGGCCAGTGCCGATGGTCTTGGCGCGCCTGCCGGTGCTAGGATACAAGGCCTCCATTCTAGTCATTGCGCCGTCTGGCGCCTAGCTGCCCATGCCCAATACCCAATCGCCCTACGTCGCCTTCGCCATGCTGCTGTCGAGCAATGGCCACCCTGTCACCCCGGCCGAGTTGCACGGCCTGCTCATTGGCCGCAGCTGCGCCGGTGCCGGCTTCGATGCCGATGCCTGGCTGGCCGATGCGGCCCAACTGCTGGAAACCGAACCCGGCGATACCGTACGCAACGCCCTGATCGGCCTGCAGGAAATGGTCAAGGGTGAACTCACCGGCGACGAAATGGCCATCGTCCTGCTGTTGCCTTCCGATGATGCCGCCCTCACCGACCGCGCCACCGCGCTGGGCCAGTGGTGCCAGGGCTTCATTACCGGCTTCGGCCTGAACGCCGGCGGCAAAGACCTGTCCATCGAGGCCAAGGAAGTGCTGCAGGACCTGGTCGCCATCTCCCAGGTGCAAGAAGCCCTGGAAGAGTCCGAAGACGGCGAAAGCGACTACATGGAGGTCATGGAATACCTGCGCGTAGCGCCGCTGCTGCTGTTCTCCGAGCTGGCCACGCCGGCTGCACCCGCGCCCAAGCCATCTCTGCACTGACCAACCCGGGGGTAGTCTGCCCATGAGCCGTATTCCCAAGGCCGAGTATGCCCGCCGGCGCAAGGCGCTGATGGCGCAGATGGTCCCCAACAGCATTGCCATCCTGCCCGCCGCTGCGGTTGCCATCCGCAACCGCGACGTCGAGCATGTGTACCGGCAGGACAGCGATTTCCAGTACCTCAGTGGTTTCCCCGAGCCCGAGGCGGTGATCGCCCTCATCCCTGGCCGCGAGCATGGCGAGTACGTGATGTTCTGCCGCGAGCGCAACCCCGAACGTGAGCTGTGGGATGGCCTGCGTGCCGGCCAGGAAGGCGCGGTACGCGAGTTCGGTGCCGATGATGCGTTCCCCATCACCGACATCGACGAAATCCTGCCGGGCCTGATCGAAGGCCGCGAGCGGGTGTACACCGCCATGGGCAGCAACCCGGAATTCGACCGCCGGCTGATGGACTGGATCAACGTGATCCGTTCCAAGGCTCGCCTGGGCGCGCAGCCGCCGAACGAGTTCGTTGCCCTGGATCATCTGCTGCACGACATGCGCCTGTATAAATCGGCGGCGGAAGTGAAGGTGATGCGTAGCGCCGCGGATATTTCTGCGCGGGCCCATGTGCAGGCCATGCAGGCGTGCCGGGCTGGGCTGTATGAGTACAGCCTGGAGGCCGAGCTGGACTACGTGTTCCGCAAGGGCGGGGCGAAGATGCCGGCGTATGGGTCCATCGTGGCCGCCGGGCGCAACGGTTGCATCCTGCACTACCAGCAGAATGACGCCCTGCTCAAGGACGGCGACCTGGTGCTGATCGATGCCGGTTGTGAGATCGACTGCTACGCCAGCGACATCACCCGCACCTTCCCGGTCAGCGGGCGCTTTTCGCCTGAACAGAAGGCCATCTACGAGCTGGTGCTCAAGGCCCAGGCGGCGGCGTTCGCCGAAATCGCCCCCGGCAAGCACTGGAACCACGCCCACGAGGCCACGGTACGGGTCATTACCGAGGGCTTGGTGGAACTGGGCCTGCTTGAGGGTGAGGTGCAGGCGTTGATCGACAGCGAAGCCTACCGTGCGTTCTACATGCACCGTGCCGGGCACTGGCTGGGCATGGATGTGCACGATGTGGGCGACTACAAGGTCGGGGGTGAATGGCGGGTGCTCGAGCCTGGCATGGCCCTGACCGTCGAACCCGGTATCTACATAGGTGCCGACAATCAGGCTGTGGCCAGGAAGTGGCGCGGCATTGGTGTACGGATCGAGGACGATGTGGTGGTGACCAGGCAAGGTTGTGAAATCCTGACGTCGGGCGTGCCGCGCACGGTCGCCGAAATCGAAGCGTTGATGCAGGCCGCGCGCGTATGAACCGGGTAAACCTGGCGATCATTGGTGGTGGCCTGGTGGGCGCGAGCCTGGCCCTGGCCCTGCAGGCGGGCGCCAAGGCCCGCGGCTGGAAGATCCTGCTGATCGAGCCTTTCGCGCCCGGCGACAGCTTCCAGCCCAGCTACGATGCACGTTCATCGGCGCTGTCCTTTGGCACCCGGCAGATCTACGAGCAACTGGGGCTGTGGCAGGCCATTGGCCGCAGGGCCGAACCGATCACGCAAATCCATGTGTCGGACCGTGGCCGCTTTGGCACCACCCGCCTGGACGCCGGCCAGGAGGGCGTGCCAGCGCTTGGCTATGTGGTAGAAAACGCCTGGCTTGGGCAGTGCCTGTGGCAAGGCCTGGACCGTGACGTGGTGAGCTGGCGCTGCCCCGCAGAGGTGTCTGCGCTGCAGGCCATCGAAGGCGGTTACCGCGTGCGGCTCAACGACGACACGCTGTTCGAGTGCGACCTGGCTGTGCTCGCCGATGGCGGTCGGTCGGGGCTGCGTGAGCAGCTGGGCATCCATGTGCGCACCACGCCTTACCAGCAGAGCGCGCTGATTGCCAACATCACGCCGGGTGAAGCCCATGGCGGCCAAGCCTTCGAACGCTTCACCGAAGCCGGGCCCATGGCCTTGCTGCCGCTGCCTGAAAACCGCTGCGCGCTGGTCTGGACGCGCCAGGGCATGGATGCACAGCGCCTGGCCGAGGTGGACGAACGCAGCTTCCTGCGTGAGCTACAGGGTGTTTTTGGCTATCGCCTGGGGGCGCTGCGCCAGGTCGGTGCCCGGCACCTGTATCCGCTTTCGCTGGTCGAAGCCCAGGAACAGGTGCGGCCGCACCTGGTGGTGCTGGGTAATGCCGCGCACAGCCTGCACCCCATCGCCGGGCAGGGCTTCAACCTGTCGCTGCGTGACGTGCAGTCCCTGGCCGAGGCACTTCTGGCCGGCCCCGCGATACCGGGCGACCTGCCGACCCTGCAGGCTTACCACCGTCGCCAGCAACTGGACCAGGCCCTGACCATTGGTTTTTCCGATCAGGTCACGCGCCTGTTCGGCAGCAACCAGCCGCTGGTAGCGGCGGCACGTAACCTCGGCCTGCTCGGCCTTGACCTGCTGCCGCCGGCCAAGCGCTGGTTCGCGCGCCAGGCCATGGGCCTGGGTACCCGGCCGGACCTGCGGAGCAAAGCATGAGCAACCCCCGCAAGCTGGCGCGGCGTGCACGCATGCTGCGCTGGATGCTCAACCTCTACCCGCCGTACCTGGGGGCTGGTATCCGTGTGCAGCACATCAGCCCGGACATGCGCAGCATTCAGGTGGCGATGAAGCTCACGCGCTGGAACCGCAACTACGTCGGTACCCAGTTCGGCGGCAGCCTGTATGCCATGGTCGACCCGTTCTACATGCTGCTGCTGATCGAGCAACTGGGGCGCGACTACATTGTCTGGGACAAGGCCGCCAGCATCGATTTCATTTCGCCGGGCAAGGGCCCGGTGTATGCCGAATTCCACATCGATGACGGGCTGCTGGACGAAATCCGCCAACAGACCGCCACCGGCAAAAAATGCCTGCCCAGGCTGCAGGTGGATATCCGCGACGGTGCCGGCGAGCTGGTGGCGCGGGTCGACAAAACCCTATACGTGCGGCTCAAGCCGCAAGCGAGGCTGGCGTAAGGCATGGAAATGCGCGCGGATCTTCTGATAGTAGGTGCCGGCATGGTCGGCAGTGCCCTGGCCTTGGCCTTGCGCCACAGCGGCTTGCACGTGCTGCTGCTCGATGGCGGGCCGCTGACAGTGCGGCCTTTCGATGCCAGTGCCGCCTTCGAGCCACGGGTCAGTGCCCTCTCGGCCGCCAGCCAGCGCATTCTCGAGCGGCTGGGGGCCTGGGAAGGCATCGCGCAGCGCCGTGCTACACCGTACTGCCACATGCAGGTGTGGGACGGCAGCGGCACGGGTCAGATCCACTTCTCGGCCGCCAGCGTGCATGCCCAGGTACTCGGCCACATTGTCGAGAACCGGGTGGTGCAGGACGGCCTGCTGGAGCGCCTGCACGACAGCGATGTCGGCCTGCTGCCCAACGCCCGGCTGGAGCAATTGCGCCGGTCCGGCAAGGACTGGCTGGTGACCTTGCACGATGGCCGGCAACTGCGGGCGCCACTGGTGGTCGCTGCCGATGGCGCCAACTCTGCGGTACGCCGCCTGGCCGGGTGCGAAACCCGCGAGTGGGACTACCTGCACCATGCCATCGTCACCAGCGTGCGCTGCACCGCCGGCCACCAGGCCACCGCCTGGCAGCGCTTTACCGATGATGGCCCGCTGGCGTTCCTGCCGCTAAGCCGTGATGGCGCGCAAGACTGGTGTTCGATCGTGTGGTCGACCACCCCGGAACACGCCGAGCGGCTGATGGCGCTGGACGAACCTGCATTCAACAAGGCGCTGCAGCAGGCATTCGAAGGGCGGCTGGGCGATGTGCTGCAAACCGACCCTCGGGTGTGCGTGCCGCTGCGCCAGCGCCATGCCAAACGCTACGTGGATGAAGGCCTGGCATTGATTGGCGATGCCGCGCACACCATTCACCCGCTGGCGGGGCAGGGCGTGAACCTGGGCTTCCTGGATGCCGCTGTGCTGGCCGAGGTACTGATCGGTGCCCGCGAGCGGGGCGAGCGGCTGGCCGATGTGAAAGTGCTGGGCCGCTATGAGCGCCGGCGCATGCCGCACAACCTGGCGCTGATGGCGGCCATGGAAGGCTTCGAGCGTTTGTTCCAGGCCAACCCCCTGCCGCTGCGCTGGTTGCGCAACAGCGGTTTGAAGCTGGTGGAACAGATGCCAGAAGCCAAGGCGGTGTTCGTGCGCCAGGCGCTGGGCCTGAGTGGCGACCTGCCGCAACTGGCCAAGGCCTGAAACGCCGGGGTCACCCCGTGGCCCACTGCAACATCCGGTAACGGCTAAGGGGATGAGCTGGAAAATGGGATTCACTACCATTTGCGCCTCTCTAACGATCCGAGGAGCGCTTTCCATGTTGCCACGCAAGCCCCTGTTGGCCGCACTGGCCCTTACCCTGTTCGGTGGCACTGCCCAGGCAGCTGACGAAGTGGTGGTGTATTCCTCGCGCATCGATGAGCTGATCAAGCCGGTGTTCGATGCCTACACCGCCAAGACCGGGGTCAAGATCAAGTTCATCACCGACAAGGAAGCGCCACTGATGCAACGCATCAAGGCCGAGGGCGACAACGGGGTGGCGGACCTGCTGCTCACCGTCGATGCCGGCAACCTCTGGCAGGCCGAGCAGATGGGCATTCTGCAACCGATCAAGTCGGACATCATCGACCGCAACATCCCTGCACAATACCGCGCCTCGTCCCATGACTGGACTGGCCTGAGCCTGCGCGCCCGCACCATCGTCTACGCCAGTGACCGGGTCAAGCCTGAAGAGCTGAGCACCTATGAGGCGCTGGCCGACAAGGACTGGGAAGGCCGCCTGTGCCTGCGCACGGCCAAGAAGGTGTACAACCAGTCGCTGACGGCCACCCTCATCGAAAACCACGGCGAAGCCAAGGCCGAGCAGATCGTGAAGGGTTGGGTCAACAACCTGTCCACCGATGTGTTCTCCGACGACAACGCAGTGATCCAGGCCATCGAGGCCGGGCAGTGCGACGTAGGCGTGGTCAATACCTACTACTACGGTCGCCTGCACAAGCAGAACCCGAACCTGCCGGTGAAAATCTTCTGGCCCAACCAGGGCGACCGCGGTGTGCACGTCAACCTGTCCGGTATCGGCCTGACCAAGCATGCACCGCACCCGGAAGCGGCCAAAAAGCTGGTGGAGTGGATGACCGGTGAAGAGGCGCAGAAGCTGTTTGCCGACATCAACCAGGAGTTTCCGGCGAACCCGAAGGTCAAGCCTTCGGATGAAGTCGCCGCCTGGGGCAGCTTCAAGGCCGACAGCATCCCGGTGGAAATCGCCGGCAAGCGCCAGGCTGAAGCCATTCGCCTGATGGACCGTGCAGGCTACAACTAAGCCCGCCTCACCCCACTCGGAAACCAGACCTTGCCCCACACCCCCCAACGCCGCTGGTACCTGCCGGTCGGCCTGATCGCCGCGCTGGTACTGCTGCCGCTGAGCGTGCTGCTGCTGTCCTGGCAAGCGGTGGACCTGCAGATCTGGTCACACCTGCTGGACACGCAAATGAGCCGGCTGCTGGGCAATACCCTGACGCTGGTGGTGGGTGTGGGCATCGGTGTCACCGTGCTGGGCGTCAGCCTGGCCTGGCTGACCAGCCTGTGCGAGTTTCCGGGGCGGCGCTGGCTGGATTGGGCACTGATGTTGCCATTTGCCATCCCCGCCTACGTGCTGGCGTTCGTCTTCGTTGGGCTGCTGGACTTCGCCGGCCCGGTGCAGACGGCCTTGCGTGAGGCCTTCGGGCCCATGCGCCTGCCGCGGGTACGCTCTACCGGTGGTGTGATCATCGTGCTGGTGCTGGTGTTCTATCCCTACGTGTACCTGCTGGCGCGCACTGCCTTCCTGGCCCAGGGCAAAGGCCTGATGGAAGCGGCGCGGGTGCTAGGCCTGTCGCCGTTGCAGGCGTTTTGGCGGGTGGCCCTGCCGATGGCGCGGCCAGCGATCGGCGCAGGCATCGCACTGGCGCTGATGGAAACCCTGGCCGACTTCGGCGCCGTGGCGGTCTTCAACTTCGACACCTTCACCACGGCCATCTACAAGACCTGGTACGGCTTCTTCAGCCTCTCCACTGCCGCACAGCTGGCCAGCCTGCTGCTGTTGGCAGTCATGCTGGTGCTGTATGGCGAACGTCGCGCCCGGGGGGCCAGCCGCAGTGGCAACGAACGGCCGCGCGGGCAGGCGTTGTACCGGCTGCGCGGCCTGAAGGCGCTTCTGGCCAGTGGCTGGTGCCTGCTGGTATTCGCCTGTGCATTCGTCATCCCGGTGCTGCAGTTGCTGTGGTGGTTCTGGCAGCGCGGGCGTTTCGACCTGGATGAGCGCTATGTGGGCCTGGTGCTGCATACCCTGTATCTGGGGGGGACGGCGGCGTTGCTCACGGTTTGCGTGGCCTTGCTGCTGGCCTTTGCCCGGCGCCAGGCACCTGCGGCCGGTATCCGCATGGGGGTAGGGCTGGCCAACCTGGGCTACGCCTTGCCAGGCTCTGTGCTGGCCGTGTCGATCATGCTGGCGTTCAGCTATTTGGATAACCACCTGGTGATTCCGCTGTCCACTTGGCTGGGTGGTGCCGGCAAGCCTTTGTTGCTGGGTAGCCTTGCGGCGCTGCTGTTGGCCTACCTGGTGCGGTTCATCGCCGTAGCCTACGGGCCGCTGGAAAGCAGCCTGGAACGGATTCGCCCTTCGCTGCCGGAGGCCTCCCGCAGCCTGGGCGTGGGCGGCCCCAGGTTGTTTTTCAGGGTGTACCTCCCGCTCTTGGTGCCCGGGGTACTCAGTGCCGCGTTGCTGGTGTTCGTCGACGTACTCAAGGAGATGCCGGCCACCCTGCTGATGCGCCCGTTTGGTTGGGATACGCTGGCTGTGCGGGTGTTCGAGATGACCAGCGAGGGGGAGTGGGCGCGTGCGTCGCTGCCGGCGCTGACGCTGGTGCTGGTGGGCCTGCTGCCGGTCGTCGGCCTTATCAGGCGTTCTGCACGGCGGCCCGGGCAGTCGCGCTGAGGGTGCCACTTGGCGGGCTTGCCGCTACAATGCGCGGCATTCGCGCGGCGGGTGATGGCGTAGCAGCAGGTCTGGCACAGCCGGACGGCGCCCAGTTTCGCACCGCCGCCGCTTCGCCACGCCCGGAAGGAGAAACCCATGGGACAGCGCACGCTTTTGTATGACCTGCACCTGGCACTGGGTGCCAAGACGGTCGATTTCGGCGGCTGGGACATGCCGCTGCACTACGGCTCGCAGGTTGAGGAGCACCACCAGGTGCGCAAGGACTGTGGGGTGTTCGATGTCTCCCACATGACCGTCATCGATGTCCAGGGCGATGAGGCCACCGGCTGGCTGCAGCGGCTGCTGGCCAACGACGTCGCCCGCTTGGGCCTGGTCGGGCAGGCCCTCTACAGCCCACTGCTGAGCGAGCAGGGCGGCGTCATCGATGACCTGATCGCCTATCGCACCGCCAATGGCTACCGCCTGGTCACCAACGCGGCCACCCGGGCCCGGGTGCTCGGCTGGCTGCAATTGCAGGGCGAGGGCTTTGCCGTGCAGTTTCAGGTGCGCCCCGACCTGGCCGTTCTGGCAATTCAGGGCCCCCATGCCCGGGAAAAGGTCGCAGCGCTGGTCAGTGCCTCGCGTGCTGCCCTGATTCGCCAACTGCGCCCCTTCGAGGGCCTCGCCGACGGCGACTGGTTCTTCGCGCGCACCGGCTACACCGGCGAGGATGGCCTGGAAATCATCTTCCCCGGCGACCAGGCCGTGAACTTTTTCAACGACCTGGTGGGTGCCGGTATCGCGCCGAGTGGCCTGGGCGCCCGCGATACCCTGCGCCTTGAAGCGGGCATGAACCTGTATGGCCAGGATATCGACGAAACCCATACCCCGTTGACGTCCAACCTGGGCTGGAGCATTGCCTGGGAGCCCGTTCGCGACTTCATCGGTCGCGCCGCCCTGCTGGCCGAAATCGAGCAGGGTGTCCAGGAAAAACTGGTCGGCCTGGTACTGGAAGAACGCGGTGTTCTGCGCGCCCATCAGGTCGTGCGTGTAGCAGGGATTGGCGAAGGGGAGATCACCAGTGGTAGTTTCTCCCCTACGCTGAGCAAGTCCATCGCCCTTGCACGCGTGCCCATGGCCACGGGTGACCGGGCCGAGGTAGAAATTCGTGGCAAATGGTACCCGGTGCGCGTGGTCAAGCCGACCTTCGTGCGCCATGGCAAGGTCCTGATCTGAACCATCACATAACGGCGGGCGTACCGCTGAGCCAATCGAGGAATTCAAGACATGAGCAATATCCCCGCCGAACTGCGTTTTGCCGACAGCCATGAGTGGGCTCGCCTGGAAGCCGACGGCACGGTTACCGTAGGCATCAGTGACCACGCCCAGGAAGCCTTGGGTGATGTGGTTTTCGTGGAATTGGCCGAAGTGGGCAAGGTGTTCGCCGCTGGCGACGCAGCGGGCGTGGTGGAATCGGTGAAGGCGGCCTCGGACATCTACGCCCCGGTGGGTGGCGAAGTGATCGCCGTCAACGAGGCGTTGGCTGACAGCCCTGAGCAATTGAATGAACAGCCTTACGATGCCTGGATCTTCAAGCTCAAGCCAAGCGATGCTGCAGAGTTGCAAAAGCTGCTGGATGCTGCCGGTTACAAGGCAGCCATCGGCGAGTGATGCAATGCTCAGGGCTGCCGGGCAGCCCTTTTGCAGTCACCGGTTATAGGTTTACTCGGCCACCGCATTCTTCGCCAGAATGGCGTTGGCCAGCTCCATGTCAGTCGCCTTCAGGCCCGGGTTCTCCACCCGCACCTGGCGCATCGCCGATTCCAGGAAGGGGCCGCGAATGGCGCCATCGCTGGCCACGAAGCTCCCAGCATCGTCCTGTGCAGCCATGACCAGCTTATGGTCGCGCGAGGTCAGGTACGTCGACCCGGTGGTTGCGCCGGACGAAAGCACATTACGCCAGAACGTATCGGCCATGGCCGAGCCGACGGGCAGCGAAAGCAAGGCAGCGACGGTGATGGCGGTTTTGAGACGCATGATTGATCACCTCGAAGGGTGGGGGTTTAAGATGCGATTTGGATCTTTTCCAGCACGCCAAGTTCCTTGATGCCCAAGGTGGGTCAGTTGCAGGCTCGCAGCACTTCCTGCTCCACGGTCTGGCCGCTTGCCAGCTTTGCCTGGGCAGCGCGGCGCAAGTCGATCAGGCCATCGGCCAGTGCCTGGCGGCGCAGGTCTACCAGGTCCGTTCCGGGGCCGATCATTGCCTTGAGGCGCTCACTGGGTACCAGCAGCTCGAACAGCCCCGTGCGGCCCCAGAAGCCTGTGCCGCGGCAGGTGCGGCAGGCTGCGGATGCGTTGGGTTGGCAGCGCCGGCAAACCGTGCGCACCAACCGCTGCGCCATCACCCCCACCAAGGTCGCTTTTATCAGGTAGTCGGCCACGCCCAGCTCCTGCAAACGGATGATCGTTGCACAGGCATCGTTGGTATGCAGGGTAGACAGCACAAGGTGCCCGGTGAGTGCCGCCTGCACGGCGACCAGGGCGGTTTCGCGGTCGCGTATCTCGCCGATCATGATGATGTCCGGGTCTTGGCGCAGCATCGCCCTTACGCCCTCGGAGAACCCCAGGCCCAGGCTGTGCTGGACCTGAAACTGGTTGAAGGCGGGTTCGATCCGCTCCACAGGGTCTTCGATGGTGCACAGGTTGACCTGGGGCGTAGCCAGGTAGTTGAGGCTGGCGTAAAGCGTGCTGGTCTTGCCCGAGCCGGTAGGGCCAGTGACCAGGATGATGCCCTGGCGCTGGCCAAGCAGGGTTTGCCACTGTGCCAGTTGCTGCGCGTGCAGGCCCAGTTGTTCGAAGCTCTCATGCAGCCGCTGCGGGTCGAACAGGCGCAATACCAGCTTTTCGCCGAACGAGGTAGGGAGCGTGGATAGCCGCAACTCCACTGCCTCGCCGCTGGGCAGACGGCTATGCAACCTGCCGTCCTGAGGGCGACGTTTCTGCGCCACGTCCATGCCAGCCAGGTGCTTGAGCCGGCTGACCAGCGCCAGTGACACCCCGGCCGGGAAGCTGTAGACGGCGTGCAGCAGGCCGTCGATACGGTAGCGCAAGTGGCCCTGATCGCGGCGCGGCTCCAGGTGGATGTCGCTGGCGCGTTGTTCCAGGGCATACAGCAGCAGCCAGTCGACGATGTGCACGATGTGGGCATCATCTGCGTTTGCGTCGGTGTGGCGCCTGCCCGCTTCCAGCCATTGTTCCAGCTCGCCCAGGCTGGTCGACTGTTGGGTCTGGGCGCCTTTCACCGACTGCGCCAGGCGCTGGAACGATTGCCCGCACTCGCGTATGTGCAGGGGGCTGGCCACCGCCCGCAGCACCTTGCGGCCGAGGCTGCGCGCAAGGTCTGCCTGCCAGTCGTCCTGATAGGGCTGGGCGCTGGCCACGGTGACGCTGAGGGCGTCGGCGGCGACGATCAGGATGCCGTGTCGCCGGGCGAAGGCGGGCGATACAAGGCCCGACACCTGGGGCAGGTTCAGTTGCAGAGGGTCGATGCGCAGGTAGGGCTGGCCGACCTTGCCCGCCAGCCACTGGCACAAATGGTCCAGGTCCAGTGGCTGGCCGGGGGATTTGCGGTTGTCCAGGGCGCAGGCGGCGATCTGCTCAAGCGGGTGGTCGACGGGGTGTTCGGCCGCGTGTTGCAGCACCCGCAGGCTGTCGTTGGCATCCACCAGCCTGTCGGCGAGCAGGGCTTCGAGTACGCGGTGCAGGTCGAGTGTGAGGGTGTCGGGGTTGTGCATGAGGGCGTCCGTGCCTGATGGGTACGCCCATCAAGGCTAGCCGGGCGACCGCAGGCGGCAGTTGCAAAGGGTTTCGACGTTTTTCAGGATCTGCGCTGGCGCTAGATCACTGCCAGTTCCACACGGTGTTGGTTGGTCAGGTTCACATCGGCCACGCACACCAGGTTACGAAGTTTTTGCGCAATCACCTCGGCGCGGTGCCAGCTTAGCCCGGCAATGCCGATTTCAATGGCCAGCCAATCCTCGTGCTGGCTCACGTGGACGCTGTGCGGCGTCAGAAACTGCAACGCGAAGAGGTTGAGCACGCGGCACAGGCTGTCCGGCTCGGCTTCGGCCTGCATCTGGTAGCTCACGGTGCTGTGGGCGTTGCTGGCGGCCCAGGCGTCGGTACGGGGCATCGGGTTCATGGGCATCTCCAGGTTCATGCAGAAATTCTTGCATGCCTGAAACGGCATTGTTTCGCTATGATCGAGCTCGTTCGCCGGTAAGGCGAATAAAGTTATTCGAAAAAACAGATATTGGAGACTGATCAATGCGCAGCGAACTGGATGCTTATGACCTTCGCATTCTGGAACTGCTGCAGGAAGACGCGTCGCTGTCCAGCGCACAGATCGCCGAGCGTGTGGGCCTGTCGCAATCGCCGTGCTGGCGGCGTATTCAGCGGTTGCGCGAGGAAGGCGTCATCCGGGCGCAGGTCACTTTGCTGGACCGTAAAAAAATTGGCCTGAACACGCAGATATTTGCCGAGGTGAAACTCAACGCACACGGGCGCTCCAACTTCACCGAGTTCACCGACGCAATCCGTGGGTTTCCGGAGGTGCTGGAATGCTATGTGCTGATGGGGTCTGTGGACTTTCTGCTGCGCATCGTCACGCCCGACATCGAAGCCTACGAGCGGTTCTTCTTCGAAAAACTGTCGAACGTGCCTGGCATACAGGAGGTGAACTCGATCGTGGCCCTCTCGGAAATCAAGTCCACCACCAGCCTGCCGCTGGCCCGTTGAGGGCGCAGCGGGGCGTGAGCGGGGTCAGGCCTTGAGCAGGTGCTTCCAGCCCCGGCTCTGATCCACGGCACGCGCCTGTTCGATGCGGGCTTCCAGCGACTCATCGCTGATGGGTTGCTCCGCCAGCTCATGGAGCTTTTTCAGGTCGCCGTACAGGCGGTCCATCTGCGGCGCATCCAGTACCTGCCGGGCATGGTGCAGCCAGGCCAGCAACTGTTCGATGCGCGGCAGCTGTTCTGCCAGGTCTTCGGGGCGCTGGGTGTACAGCGGCAACTTGAGCGCGCGGCCCTCTTCACCCACCAGGTGTGCCAGCCAGCTGGTCAGTTGTGCCTTGCCCTGACGCTCGCCACGGCCCTTGCGCTCCACCGTCCAGGTGCGGGCCAACAGCCAGCGCGAGGTTTCCAGCGAGAACTGGCCCCAGCGGGTGTCTTCCAGCTCTTCGGCAAACTGCTCGGGGGCTGCACGGCGGACGTCTTCGTCGTCGTTGCCAGCCTGTACCAGCGGGCGCCAGTCTTCCAGCAGCGCATCAAGGCGCCCGCGCAGGTCGCGGGTAGCAGCACGCGGGGCGGCCTGGCCCAGGCTGGCGGTAAGGGCGCGCAGTTCGCCCAGGCATTCCACCCAGTCCTGCAGCAGCCGCCAATGGCCATTATGGCGGTACTGCTCGGCCAGTCGCTGGCTGCTGCCCAGCAGTTGCCAGGCCAGGGCGGCGTAGGCATCGTCCACTGCCATCTCGGCGTCCAGCTCGGTGGCTGGCAGCCCCAGGTCGTAGCTGTCAGGCTCCAGCAGGCGGTAGCCACGCTCGGCCTTGCTGATGTCGCATGGCATCAGTGGCAGGCTGGCGGCAAGCTCCGCAGCGAGCTCCAGCAAGGCCTGCGGGTCACCCTCGCGCAGTTCCAGCTCCAACTCGCAGATGGCTTCCTTGCGCTTGCCGGCGACCACAAAGCCTTGATCCAGGGCTGCTTCGATCACAACCTTGCTCTTGCCGCGGCCCCAGGCGATTTCGGCGTATTCACGGGTGAAGTCGGTGGTGAACAGCGGCTTGATGGTTTTTTTGTCCAGGCTCGCCAGTTGTGCCGGCCAGCAGCTGTCGTCGAGCTTCTTGAGGTCCAGCTTGGCCTTGTCCAGCGGCCATTCGTACTCGTTGCGCTCGGACAGCCCGGCCACGCTCTGGCCGCGGCATTTCAAGGTCTGGATGACGGCATCGCCGTCGCGGCGCAGGCGCAGGGCGACGCGGGCGGCAGAAAGCTCGCGCTCCGGGGTGTCGAAGTACTGGTTGAGCAGTTCGCGGGTCTGCCAGCCAGACTTGTTGCGCTTTTTCAGCAGCGGGTGCTCGCGCAGCGCGGCAAGGGTCTCGCGGCTGGTGCGCAGCTTGAGTTCGGTTTCTTTGTGCATCACAGGCTCGAAGGAGGGGGCGTGGTTGACGCAGAGTCTACAGCAGTCGACCGCCAACGGTTTATTCCAGACAGCGGATAGTCCTATGATGGGCAACGCTTCCGAGGAGTACGCGCATGCCGTTGCCGCCGCTGAAAGACCAATTTGCCGCCTTGATCGCTGCGCCTTCGGTCAGTTGCACCCAGCCTGCGCTGGACCAGTCCAACCGCCAGGTGATCGACCTGCTGGCGGGTTGGCTCGGTGACCTGGGGTTCGCCTGCGACATTCAGCAGGTCACCCCCGGCAAATTCAACCTGCTGGCCAGCCGTGGTACCGGCCCGGGCGGGCTGGTACTGGCCGGGCACAGCGACACCGTGCCCTATGACGAGCAACTGTGGGCCAGTGACCCGCTCAAACTCACCGAGGTGGACTGCCGCTGGGTGGGGCTGGGCAGCTGCGACATGAAAGGTTTTTTTGCGCTGGTCATCGAGGCGGTCATCCCGCTGCTTGAGCATGGCTTCAAGCAGCCCCTGCTGATCCTGGCCACCTGTGACGAAGAGAGCTCGATGTCGGGTGCCCGTGCCTTGGCGCAGGCCGGCCAGCCGCTTGGCCGCGCAGCCGTCATCGGCGAGCCGACCGGCCTCAAGCCCATCCGCATGCACAAGGGCATCCTGATGGACCGCATCGACATCCTCGGTCGCAGCGGCCACTCCTCCGACCCGAGCCTGGGCCACAGCGCCATGGAGGCCATGCACGAGGCCATGGGCGAACTGATGGGCCTGCGCCGGCAATGGCAGGCTACCTACCGTAACCCGCAGTTCACGGTACCTGCGCCGACCATGAACTTCGGCTGTATTCACGGAGGCGACAACCCCAACCGTATCTGTGGGCAATGCGCCCTGGAGTTCGACCTGCGGCCGTTGCCGGGCATGGACGTGGAGCAGTTACGTGCCGCCATCCGTGAAAAGTTGCAGCCGGTCGCCGAGCGTCACGAAGTGCGCATCGACTATGCGCCGCTGTTCCCCGAGGTGCCGCCGTTCGAGCAGGCGGCCGACGCCGAGCTAGTCCAGGTGGCCGAGCGCCTCACCGGCCACCGCGCCGAAGCGGTGGCATTCGGCACTGAAGCGCCTTATCTTCAGCAGCTGGGCTGCCAGACCATCGTGCTGGGCCCGGGTGATATCGCCTGCGCCCACCAGCCGGGCGAGTACCTTGAAATGTCACGTATCGAGCCTACGGTGCGTCTATTGCGTGACCTGATCCGGCACTATTGCCTGCAGTAAACGTCCATCGCATTCAATCGTTTCTGCCTAGAGGAGACCGCGCGTGACCGCAAGCCTGTTCCGACGATGATGCCGAACGCCCCCTGTACCGCCGTTCTCCGTCCACTTACCCACAGGCCCTGTCATGCCCGATTACGTCAACTGGCTGCGTCATGCCTCCCCGTACATCAACGCCCATCGCGACTGCACCTTCGTGGTCATGCTCCCCGGCGATGGGGTTGCACACCCTAATTTCGGCAATATCGTCCACGACCTGGTGCTGCTTCACAGCCTGGGCGTGCGCCTGGTCCTGGTGCATGGTTCGCGCCCGCAGATCGAAAACCGCCTGGCCGAGCGTGGCCTTGCCCCGCGCTACCATCGCGGCCTGCGCATCACCGATGCGCCCACGCTGGACTGCGTGATCGATGCGGTGGGAGCGCTGCGCCTGGCTATCGAGGCACGGTTGTCGATGGATATCGCCGCCTCGCCGATGCAGGGTTCACGTTTGCGGGTAGCCTCCGGCAACCTGGTCACCGCACGGCCCATCGGGGTGGTGGAGGGTGTGGACTTCCACCACACCGGCGAAGTGCGCCGGGTTGACCGCAAGGGCATCAGCCGGCTGCTCGATGAGCGCTCCATCGTATTGTTGTCACCGCTGGGCTATTCGCCTACCGGTGAAATCTTCAACCTGGCCTGCGAAGACGTTGCCACCCGTGCTGCCATCGAACTGGGCGCCGACAAGTTGCTGCTGTTCGGTGCCGAGTCGGGCTTGCTGGACGAGCAGGGCAACCTGATACGTGAACTGCGCCCGCAGCAGGTGGCGCCCCATCTGCAGCGGCTGGGCAGTGACTACCAGGCCGAGTTGCTGGATGCTGCAGCCGAGGCGTGCAAGGGCGGCGTGGCGCGCAGCCATATCGTCAGTTACGCCGAAGACGGTGCGCTGCTCAATGAGCTGTTCACGCGGGGAGGTGGCGGTACGCTGGTGTCGCAAGAGCAGTTCGAGATCGTGCGCGAGGCCACCATCGAAGACGTGGGCGGTTTGCTCGACCTCATCAGCCCGCTGGAAGAGCAAGGCATCCTGGTGCGCCGCTCGCGTGAGGTGCTGGAGCGCGAGATCGAGCAGTTCAGCGTGGTGGAGCGTGAAGGCATGATCATCGCCTGCGCGGCGTTGTACCCGATTGCCGAGTCCGATACTGGCGAGCTGGCGTGCCTGGCGGTAAACCCGGAGTACCGCCACGGCGGCCGCGGTGACGAGCTGCTGGAGCGCATCGAGAGCCGCGCTCGGCAGTTGGGGTTGAGTACTTTGTTCGTGCTTACTACGCGTACGGCGCACTGGTTCCGCGAGCGCGGTTTTGCACCCAGTGGTGTCGAGCGCCTGCCGGCGGCGAGGGCTTCGCTGTACAACTACCAGCGCAATTCGAAGATTTTCGAGAAGGCTCTGTAAACCTGGGGTGGGCTCTTCGCGGGAGACCCCAAAAAAAACGCCGCCTGGAGGGGCGGCGTTTTCATTTACACGGTGTGCAGATACCAGTTGTACTCGAGGTCAGAGATCGAGTGCTCGAACTCCTCCAGCTCGCTCTCCTTGCACGCGACAAAAATGTCGATGTACTTCGGATCGATGTACTTGTTGAGGATCTCGCTGTCATCCAGCTCGCGCAATGCATCGCGCAGGTTGTTCGGCAGGCTCTGTTCCAGCTGCTCGTACGAGTTGCCTTCGATCGGCTCGCCAGGCTCGACCTTGTTGGTCAGGCCATGGTGAACGCCTGCCAGCACGGCAGCCATCATCAGGTACGGGTTGGCATCGGCACCGGCCACGCGGTGTTCGATACGCACCGCGTCCGGCGAGCCAGTAGGCACGCGCAGGGCGACGGTACGGTTGTCCAGGCCCCAGCTCGGCGCATTGGGCACGTAGAACTGCGCGCCAAAGCGGCGGTACGAGTTCACGTTCGGGCACAGGAACGCCATGGACGCGGGCAGGGTCTCGAGCACACCGCCGACAGCGTGACGTAGCGCGGCGTTCTGCTCGGGATCCTCGCTGGTGAAGATGTTGTTGCCATCTTTGTCCAGCACGGAAATATGTACATGCAAACCGTTGCCTGCCTGGCCCGGGTAGGGCTTGGCCATGAAGGTGGTGTCCATCTCATGGTCGTAGGCGATGTTCTTGATCAGCCGCTTGAGCAGTACCGCGTAGTCGCACGCCTTGAGCGGGTCGGGCACGTGGTGCAGGTTGACTTCGAACTGGGCGGGGGCGCTTTCCTTGACGATGGCGTCAGCCGGGATGCCTTGTTCCTTGGCGCCTTCGAGGATGTCCTGCAGGCAGTCGGCATACTCGTCGAGGTCGTCGATCAGGTAGACCTGGGTCGACTGCGGGCGTTTGCCTGAAATGGGCGAGCGTGGTGGCTGCGGGCGGCCGTTCACGTTCTCCTGGTCGATCAGGTAGAACTCCAGTTCGAATGCGGCGCAGATGGTCAGGCCCATATCGTCGAACTTGCTCACTACCTGGCGCAGTACTTCACGCGGGTCGGCGAAGAACGGCTCGCCTTCCAGCTCGTGCATGGTCATCAGCAGCTGGGCGGTCGGGCGTTTTTGCCACGGCTCGTTGGAGAGGGTGTCCGGAATCGGGTAGCAGATGCGGTCAGCATCGCCGATGTCCAGGCCAAGCCCGGTGCTTTCGACGGTGGAACCGTTGATGTCCAGGGCGAAGAGGGAGGCCGGCAGGTTGATGCCTTTCTCGTAAACCTTGTGGAGGCTGGTGCGCTCTATGCGCTTGCCGCGCACCACACCATTCATATCTGCAATCAGAAGGTCAACGTAGAGAACCTCAGGATGTTCCTTAAGGAACGCGTTCGCTTCGTTAAGCTGAACGGCACGCGGGGGTACCGACATGATGCAACACCTTTGTTGTTAAAAATATCAATCAAGGGGGGCTTGCAGGACCAGTCAATCGAAAAGCCCAACTGATGTCAAGCCGACCCCATGATGCCCTGAAATGGATCATCTACGGCAGATTTGCTGCATATCGGGGCGTGCCATTATCCGCTATTTCCATCGATAAGAGCTATCTGAAGCTTGCCGTCGTTTATTTTTTACGCGGTAGTTGTGTAAAAAAATGAACGAGGCTAAGCTCGATCACACCCCAGAACACAATAAAACGAGGGTCACATGGTCCGCTTGTCACGGCCTGAAAGCGCTGCACATACAGTGCTTCAGGGTGTTCCAGTCATGCTTGCGCGGTGCGTCGACACAAGGCCCGCACTGGCCGCAATAATTGACGTCTGGCATCGCTCGGCCCGCCCTCGTCATTGGTTTTCGCCTTTTCTCCGTATTCCTGCCCCGATACCCCGTTACGGATACGCTCCACGTGCAGTGTATCCACCCCCCGCGTGGGCGGGGGGTTTTGCTTTAGCTACCTACTGCAGCCAGAATCAAGTCGCGGACCACCTTACCTCCTGAGGTATTTATGAGTAACAACCTCGACCAGCTCACCGATTGGTTGAAAGAGCACAAGATCACCGAAGTCGAATGCATGATCAGCGACCTGACAGGCATCACGCGCGGCAAGATTTCGCCCACCAACAAGTTCATCGCCGAAAAAGGCATGCGCCTGCCCGAGAGCGTACTGCTGCAGACCGTGACCGGCGATTATGTGGACGACGACATCTACTACGAGCTGCTGGACCCAGCGGACATCGACATGATCTGCCGCCCCGACGAGGGCGCCGTGTTCCTGGTGCCCTGGGCCATCGAACCGACCGCGCAGGTGATCCACGACACCTACGACAAGAAGGGCAACCCGGTCGAGCTGTCGCCGCGCAACGTGCTGAAAAAGGTGCTCAAGCTCTACGCCGACAAAGGCTGGCAGCCCATCGTCGCGCCCGAGATGGAGTTCTACCTGACCAAGCGCGTTGAAGACCCCGACTTCCCGCTGCAACCGCCCGTAGGCCGTTCAGGTCGCCCAGAAACGGGGCGCCAGTCGTTCTCGATCGAAGCCGCCAACGAATTCGACCCGTTGTTCGAAGACGTCTACGACTGGTGCGAACTGCAGCAACTCGACCTGGACACGCTCATTCATGAAGACGGCACGGCGCAGATGGAAATCAACTTCCGTCACGGCGATGCCCTGCACCTGGCAGACCAGATCCTGGTGTTCAAGCGCACCATGCGTGAGGCGGCGCTCAAGCACAACGTGGCGGCTACCTTCATGGCCAAGCCCATGACCGGTGAGCCCGGCAGCGCCATGCACCTGCACCAGAGCGTGGTGGACGTGGCCACTGGCAAGAATATCTTCAGCAATGCCGATGGCAGCATGAGCGAGCTGTTCCTCAACCACATTGGCGGCCTGCAGAAGTTCATCCCCGAGGCGTTGCCGCTGTTCGCCCCCAACGTCAACTCGTTCCGCCGCTTCCTGCCCGACACCTCGGCACCGGTGAATGTGGAGTGGGGTGAAGAAAACCGTACCGTCGGCCTGCGCGTACCGGACGCCGGCCCGCAAAACCGGCGGGTGGAAAACCGCCTGCCTGGCGCCGACGCCAACCCTTACCTGGCCATTGCAGCCAGCCTGCTGTGCGGCTACATCGGCATGGTCGAAGGCATTGCAGCCAGTGCGCCGGTACAGGGGCGTGGTTACGAGCGGCGCAACCTGCGCTTGCCGTTGACTATCGAGGACGCCCTGGAGCGCATGGAGAACAGCCGTGCCCTGGTGCAGTACCTGGGCAAGAAGTTCATCACCGGCTACGTCGCCACCAAACGTGCCGAGCACGAAAACTTCAAGCGCGTCATCAGTTCCTGGGAGCGTGAGTTCCTGCTGTTCGCTGTCTGATCAACCCTGGTGCCGCAGCAGCGCGGCTGTCTGTCTACGGAGAAGCACATGAGCCTCAACAACCCGCAAACCCGTGAATGGCAAACCCTGAGTGGCGAGCACCACCTCGCCCCCTTCAGCGACTACAAACAGTTGAAGGAAAAGGGGCCGCGCATCATTACCAAGGCCCAGGGCGTGCATTTGTGGGACAGCGAGGGGCACAAGATTCTCGACGGCATGGCCGGCCTGTGGTGCGTGGCGGTAGGTTATGGCCGTGAAGAACTGGTGCAGGCGGCAGAGCGGCAGATGCGTGAGCTGCCTTACTACAACCTGTTCTTCCAGACCGCGCACCCCCCGGCCCTGGAACTGGCCAAGGCCATCACCGAGGTTGCCCCGGCAGGCATGAGTCATGTGTTCTTCACCAGCTCAGGTTCCGAAGGCAACGACACCGTGCTGCGCATGGTTCGCCATTACTGGGCCCTGAAGGGCAAACCGCAGAAGCAGACCGTGATTGGCCGCATCAACGGCTACCACGGCTCCACGGTAGCCGGCGCCAGCCTGGGCGGCATGAGCGGTATGCACGAGCAGGGCGGCCTGCCGATACCCGGCATCGTGCACATCCCCCAGCCGTACTGGTACGGCGAGGGTGGCGACATGACGCCGGACGCCTTCGGGGTCTGGGCTGCCGAACAGCTGGAACAGAAAATTCTCGAGGTGGGCGAAGACAACGTTGCGGCGTTCATTGCCGAGCCTATTCAGGGCGCCGGTGGTGTGATCATCCCGCCAGACACCTACTGGCCGAAGGTAAAGGAGATCCTCGCCAAGTACGACATCCTGTTCGTGGCCGACGAGGTAATCTGCGGCTTCGGCCGGACCGGCGAGTGGTTCGGCTCGGATTACTACGGCCTCACGCCCGACCTGATGACCATCGCCAAAGGCCTTACCTCCGGTTACATCCCCATGGGCGGTGTGATCGTGCGTGACACGGTGGCCCAGGTACTCAGCGAAGGCGGCGACTTCAACCATGGCTTTACCTATTCTGGCCACCCTGTGGCCGCAGCAGTGGGCCTGGAAAACCTGCGCATCCTGCGCGACGAGCACATCGTAGAGAAGGCCCGCAGCGAAGCGGCACCGTATTTGCAACAGCGTTTGCGTGAGCTGCAGGGCCACCCGCTGGTGGGTGAAGTGCGTGGCCTGGGCCTGCTCGGCGCTATCGAGCTGGTGAAAGACAAGGCCACGCGCAGCCGTTACGAGGGCATGGGTGTTGGCATGATCTGCCGCAATTTCTGCTTCGACAACGGCCTGATCATGCGCGCGGTGGGCGATACGATGATCATCGCGCCGCCCCTGGTCATCAGCCATCAGGAGATCGACGAACTGGTGGAAAAGGCCCGCAAGTGCCTGGACCTCACCCTCGAAGCGATCAAATGAACCTAGCGATGTGACATTAAGTCGTTACAAGGTTGTGGTTTTCTTGAAACACAGCCTCGTAACTTGCCAGACTAGCGGCTGCTGCAGTCGCCCAAACGCAGGTACTGCGTGGCCTGGCAGCTGAACGGATGGCTAACCGAACAATCTGGAGCATGACGCATGAATAAAATGGGCAAGACGTTGCTGGCCGCAGCCCTGATGGGCGCGATGGCGGGTGCTGCACAGGCTGAAGACAAGGAATTGAACGTCTACAACTGGTCGGACTACATCGCTCCGGACACCATCGCCAAATTCGAAAAACAGTCGGGTATCAAGGTCAAGTACGACGTTTTCGACAGCAACGAAACCCTGGAGGCCAAGTTGCTGGCCGGCAAGTCGGGCTACGACATCGTGGTGCCGTCCAACAACTTCCTGGCCAAGCAGATCAAGGCGGGTGTCTACCAGGAACTGGACCGCTCCAAGCTGCCCAACTGGAAAAACCTGGACGAAGACCTGCTCAAGGCCGTGGGTGATGCCAGCGACCCGGGCAACAAATACGCCTTCCCCTACATGTGGGGTTCGATCGGCATCGGCTACAACCCAGAGAAGATCAAGGCCGCACTGGGCGTCGACAAGATCGACTCGTGGGATGTGGTGTTCAAGCCCGAGAACATCGCCAAGCTCAAGAGCTGCGGCGTGAGCTTCCTCGACGCCCCCACCGAGATGCTGCCGGCTGCGCTGCACTACCTGAAGCTGCCGACCAACAGCACCAAGAAAGAAGACCTGAAGGCCGCCGAGGACCTGTTCCTTTCCATTCGTCCTTCGATCACCTACTTCCACTCCTCCAAGTACATCGGCGACCTGGCCAACGGCAACATCTGCCTGGCGGTCGGTTACTCGGGTGACCTGGAACAGTCCAAGACCCGCGCCCACGAAGCCGGCGACAAGGTCAAGCTGGACTACGTGATTCCGAAGGAAGGTGCCGGCACGTTCTATGACATGGTCGCCATGCCCAAGGACGCCGAGCACAAGGAAGCGGCCTACAAGTTCATGGACTTCCTGATGCAGCCAGAAGTCATGGCCGAGATCACCAATGCCGTGCGCTTCCCCAACGGCAACAAGGCCGCCACCCAGTTTGTGGACAAGGACATCACCAGCGACCCGAGCATCTACCCGTCCGCCGAAGTGAAAAAGCAGCTGTACGCAATTGCAGCGCCTGATGCGGCTGTACAGCGGGTTATCACCCGTAGCTGGACCAAGATCAAATCGGGCAAGTAAGCCCGTTGCAGCACCTCTGGGCCGGGCTTTCCCGGCCTGGAGGCCAAGAATGGCAATTGATGATTGCGGCATCGAGGCTGCGAAGGTAAGTTGCGCGCCGGTTTTGCGTGTGCGGCAGCATTGTCGCTACCCAGGCACTGATTGTGAGGACCTCCCACTTGTCCAATTCTGTATTACGCAAGGCCTTCATGGCTGCAGCGGGCCTGACGCTGGCATGCAGCGTCCAAGCGGCGCCTACGGTGCACGTGTACAACTGGTCCGACTACATCGGCCCAACCACACTCGCGGACTTCGAAAAAGCCACTGGCATCAAGCCCGTGCTGGATGTGTTCGACTCCAACGAAACCCTGGAGGGCAAGTTGCTGGCCGGTAACACCGGCTACGACGTGGTCGTGCCGTCCAACCACTTTCTCGGCAAGCAGATCAAGGCAGGCGCCTTCCGCAAGCTCGACAGAAACCTGCTGCCAAACTATTCCAACCTTGACCCGTCGCTGATGAAGCGGCTGGACAAGAACGACCCGGGCAACCTGTATGCCGTGCCCTACCTGTGGGGCACCAACGGCATTGGTTACAACGTCGACAAGGTGAAGGCTGCGCTGGGCGTGGACACCATCGACTCCTGGGCTGTGCTGTTCGAACCCGAGAACATGAAAAAGCTCTCCAAGTGTGGGGTGGCGTTCCTCGATTCGGCAGACGAAATGCTCCCGGCAGTGCTCAACTACATGGGGCTGAACCCCAACAGCACCAATGCCAAGGATTACCAGGCCGCAGAGCAGAAGCTGCTGGCCGTGCGTCCGTACGTGACGTACTTCCATTCTTCCAAGTACATCACCGACCTGGCCAACGGCGACATCTGTGTGGCAGCGGGTTTCTCGGGCGATGTGTTCCAGGCCAAGGCCCGCGCCGCAGAGGCGAAGAAGGGCGTGAACCTGGCCTATGCCATTCCCAAGGAAGGCGGCAACCTCTGGTTCGACGTACTGGCCATCCCCAAGGACGCCAAGAACGTCGAACAGGCCCATGCCTTCATCAACTATTTGCTGAAACCTGAGGTTATCGCCCAGGTCAGTGATTACGTCGGTTACGCCAACCCCAACCTGAAGGCTGGCGACCTGATGGACCAGGCCGTGAGGACTGACGCCGCGGTTTACCCACCGCAGGACGTACTGGACAAGATGTTCGTGAACGCAGAGCTGCCGCCCAAGGTGCAGCGCCTGATGACCCGTAGCTGGACCAAGGTCAAGTCGGGCAAGTAATCCACCAGGCCCGCACCGGTGCCTGCGCGTCAGGCCCGGCGGGCATAAAAAATCTTGTTGGGAGTTTCACTCATGGCAGTTGCCTCCGGTGCCTATAAAAAAGCCCTCGAGGGTGGCCAGCAACCCAAGCAGGTGCTGGTCAAGATCGACCGGGTCACGAAAAAATTCGACGAAACGGTCGCCGTGGACGATGTGTCCCTGGAAATCCGCAAGGGCGAGATCTTCGCCTTGCTCGGTGGCTCCGGCTCGGGCAAGTCCACCTTGCTGCGCATGCTCGCCGGCTTCGAGCGGCCCACCGAGGGGCGCATTTTCCTCGATGGTGTCGACATCACCGACATGCCGCCCTACGAGCGGCCCATCAACATGATGTTCCAGTCGTACGCGCTGTTCCCGCACATGACGGTGGCGCAGAACATCGCCTTTGGCCTGCAGCAGGACCGCATGCCCAAGGCCGACATCGAAGCCCGTGTGGCCGAGATGCTGAAACTGGTGCACATGACCCAGTACGCCAAGCGCAAGCCGCACCAGTTGTCCGGTGGCCAGCGCCAGCGTGTGGCCCTGGCCCGTTCGCTGGCCAAGCGCCCCAAGCTGCTGCTGCTGGATGAACCGATGGGCGCGCTGGACAAGAAGCTGCGCTCGCAGATGCAGCTGGAGCTGGTGGAGATCATCGAGCGTGTGGGCGTGACCTGCGTCATGGTCACCCACGACCAGGAAGAGGCCATGACCATGGCCCAGCGCATCGCCATCATGCACCTGGGCTGGATCGCCCAGATCGGCTCGCCGGTGGACATCTATGAAACCCCCACCAGCCGCCTGGTGTGCGAGTTCATCGGCAACGTCAACCTGTTCGACGCCGAGGTGATCGACGATGCCGAGGGCCACGCCCTGATCGCCTCGCCAGAGCTCGAACGCAAGATCTATGTGGGCCACGGGGTTTCCACCTCGGTGGAAGACAAGCACATCACTTACGCATTGCGCCCCGAGAAGATGCTGGTCACCACCCAGCAGCCAGACTTCGAGTACAACTGGTCACGCGGCAAGATCCACGACATCGCCTACCTGGGCGGCCACTCGGTGTTCCATGTGCAACTGCCGAGCGGCAAGATCGTCCAGTCGTTCGTCGCCAACGCCGAGCGCCAGGGCGCCCGGCCCACCTGGGATGATGAAGTCTACGTCTGGTGGGAAGACGACAGCGGCGTGGTGCTGCGGTCATGAAGCTGCGCAAGCTCAAGCGAGCCTTCCGGCGCATTACCCCTGAGGGGCGGCACCTGGTGATCGGTGTGCCGTTCGTTTGGCTGTTCCTGTTCTTCATGCTGCCGTTCTTCATCGTGCTGAAGATCAGCTTTGCCGAAGCCGACGTGGCGATCCCGCCGTACACCGAGATCTACAGCTACGTCGAAGACAAGATCCAGCTGGTGCTCAACCTGGCCAACTACGGCCTGCTGACCGAAGACGACCTGTACATCTCGGCCTACCTCGGCTCGCTGAAGATGGCCTTCTTCAGCACCCTGTTGTGCCTGTTGATCGGCTACCCCATGGCCTATGCCATTGCCAATGCCAAGAAAGAAACCCAGACGGTGCTGCTGTTGCTGATCATGATGCCGACCTGGACGGCGATCCTGATCCGCGTCTATGCGTGGATGGGCATTTTGAGCAATAACGGGCTGCTCAACGGCTTCCTCATGTGGACGGGCCTGATCGACCAGCCGCTGCAGATCCTCAACACCAACCTGGCGGTATATATCGGCGTGGTCTATTCGTACCTGCCGTTCATGATCCTGCCGCTGTTCGCCAACCTGGTGAAGCATGACTCAAGTTTGCTCGAAGCCGCGTCCGACCTTGGCTCCAGCACCTTCAACAGCTTCTGGAAAATCACCGTGCCGCTGTCGAAGAACGGCATCATTGCCGGCTGCATGCTGGTGTTCATTCCGGTGGTGGGTGAGTTCGTGATCCCTGAACTGCTCGGCGGGCCGGAAACCCTGATGATCGGCAAGGTGCTGTGGCAGGAGTTCTTCAATAACCGCGACTGGCCGGTGGCGTCTGCGCTGGCGGTGGTGATGCTGGCGATTCTGATTGTGCCCATTCTGCTGTTCAACCGTAGCCAGGCCAAAGAAATGGAGGGCAGGGCATGAAGCGCTTCAGTTTCTCCAAGCTGATGCTGGTGCTCGGCTTGCTGTTCATCTACCTGCCGATGCTGATCCTGGTGATCTATTCGTTCAACGCCTCCAAGCTGGTGACGGTGTGGGGCGGCTGGTCGGTCAAGTGGTATGTCGGCCTGCTCGACAACACCCAGTTGATGGGGTCGGTGATGCGCTCGCTGGAAATCGCCTGCTACACGGCGGTTGCGGCCGTGGCATTGGGAACCATGGCGGCGTTCGTGCTGACCAGGGTCACCCGCTTCAAGGGGCGGACGCTGTTCGGTGGCCTGGTCACAGCGCCACTGGTCATGCCCGAGGTGATCACTGGCCTTTCGCTGTTGCTGCTGTTCGTGGCCATGGCGCAGATGATCGGCTGGCCGCAGGAGCGTGGCATCGTCACCATCTGGATCGCCCACACCACGTTCTGTGCGGCGTATGTGGCGGTGGTGGTGTCGGCGCGGCTGCGCGAGCTGGACCTGTCGATCGAGGAAGCGGCGATGGACCTGGGTGCCAAGCCGTGGAAGGTGTTCTTCCTGATCACCATCCCGATGATCGCGCCTTCGCTGGCGGCTGGCGGCATGATGTCGTTTGCGCTGTCGCTGGATGACCTGGTATTGGCCAGCTTCGTGTCGGGCCCGGGTTCGACCACCTTGCCGATGGAAGTGTTCTCGGCGGTGCGGTTGGGTGTGAAGCCCGAGATCAACGCGGTGGCCAGCCTGATTCTGCTGTCTGTTTCGTTGGTGACCTTCTTCGTCTGGTACTTCAGCCGCCGCGCCGAAGAACGCCGCCGCAAGGCGATTCAGCAGGCCATCGAAGAAGGCGCAGCCGCCAACGCCTCGCAGCCCCAGGTGCGACGCCCAGGCCAGTTGGG
>NZ_BBIU01000003.1 GCF_000730645.1 Pseudomonas parafulva NBRC 16636 = DSM 17004
GAATCTCAAGGAGTTTTGCGTTCCGTTGTCGCTGGAAGTGGGGCGCATTATAAGGGGATTCGAGAGGGCGTCAACCGTTTATTTCAATAAGTCGAAATGGGGCATGTACCAGCCTTCATATGACCCCTGTATCTCTCAGCCGCTTCAATTGAGCCGCGTCCAGTTCCAGCACTTCAGCCAAGACCGCGTCGGTATGCTCACCCAGCAACGGCGGCGCACGCCGATACTCAACCGGGGTTTGCGACAACCGTATGGGGCTTGCCACTTGCGGTACGCTGCCACCCAGTGGGTGCGGCATGCTGACGGCCAGGCCTCGAGCCAGTACCTGCGGGTCCTGGAACACCTGGGCCAGGTCGTTGATCGGCCCGCATGGCACACCCGCAGCCTCCAGCTGGCTCACCCACTGGGCCGTGGTCTTGAACACGGTGGCCTGCCTGATCAACGGGATCAGTTGCGCCCTGTTGGCCACGCGAAGCTTGTTGGTGGCGAACCGCGCATCGTCCGCCCACTGCGGCTGCCCGGCCACCTCAGCGAACTTGCGGAACTGGCTGTCGTTACCCACCGTCAGGATGAAGTCACCATCTGCAGTGGGGAAATCCTGGTACGGCACTATATTAGGGTGCGCATTGCCCAAACGCCGCGGTGGGTTACCCGTGGTCAGGTAGTTCATGGCCTGGTTCGCCAAGCAGGCTACCTGCACGTCCAGCAGTGCCATATCTATGTGCTGGCCGATACCTGTCTGCTCCCGGTGCGACAAGGCGGCAAGCATGGCAACGGTCGAATACAGCCCGGTAAGGATATCGGTAAGCGCTACACCCACCTTCACCGGCCCTTCACCGGCTTCCCCCTCCGGGCGACCCGTGAGGCTCATGAGGCCACCCAGGCCCTGAATCATGAAGTCATAACCAGCACGCTTGGCATAAGGGCCTGTCTGGCCAAACCCGGTAATCGAGCAATAGATAAGCCTGGGATTGACCGCCTTCAGGCCCTCATAGTCCAGCCCATAAGCCGCCAGGCCACCGACCTTGAAGTTCTCGATGACAATATCGCAGGTAGCCGCCAGCTCACGTACCAGGCGCTGGCCCTCTGGCTGAGTGAAGTCGATGGTTACCGAGCGCTTGTTACGGTTGGCCGACAGGTAGTAGGCCGCCTCACTGGTATTCTCGCCCTCAGCGTTCTTGAGGAAAGGCGGCCCCCAGGCGCGGGTATCGTCCCCAGACCCGGGGCGCTCCACCTTGATCACGTCGGCCCCCAGGTCGGCGAGGATCTGCCCGGACCAAGGCCCGGCCAGCACGCGCGAAAGGTCCAGCACCCGCAGATGTGATAGCGCGCCCATGGGCCGGCTCCTTATAAGCAGATCAATAGAAGGCCTGGATACCCGTCTGGGCACGCCCCAGAATCAACGCATGCACGTCGTGGGTACCCTCATAGGTGTTGACCACTTCCAGGTTCACCAGATGACGCGCCACACCAAACTCATCGGAAATGCCGTTACCCCCCAGCATGTCCCGCGCCATACGGGCGATGTCCAATGCCTTGCCACACGAATTACGCTTCATGATGGAAGTAATCTCCACCGCCGCCGTGCCCTCATCCTTCATGCGCCCCAAGCGCAGGCAGCCCTGCAGGGCCAGCGTGATTTCGGTCTGCATGTCGGCCAGCTTCTTCTGGATAAGCTGGTTGGCGGCGAGCGGGCGGCCGAACTGCTGACGGTCGAGGGTGTACTGGCGTGCCGTGTGCCAGCAGGCCTCCGCAGCACCCAGCGCACCCCAGGAGATGCCATACCGGGCTGAGTTCAGGCAGGTGAAGGGCCCCTTGAGGCCGCGCACTTCGGGGAAGATGTTGTCCTCGGGGACGAACACGTTATCCATGACGATTTCGCCAGTGATCGACGCACGCAGCCCCACCTTGCCATGGATCGCTGGCGCGCTCAGGCCCTCCCAACCCTTCTCGAGCACAAAGCCACGGATGTCACCCGCATCGTCCTTGGCCCACACCACGAACACATCAGCGATAGGGCTGTTGGTAATCCACATCTTGCTGCCGGTAAGGCGATAACCGCCTTCTACCTTACGGGCACGGGTGATCATCGAACCTGGGTCGGAACCGTGATTGGGCTCGGTGAGGCCGAAGCAGCCAACCCACTCGCCACTGGCCAGCTTCGGCAGGTACTTCTGCTTCTGCCCCTCGGTACCAAACTCATTGATCGGCACCATGACCAGCGAGGACTGCACGCTCATCATCGAGCGGTAGCCGGAGTCGATGCGCTCCACCTCACGGGCGATAAGGCCGTAGCACACATAATTCAGGCCACTGCCGCCGTACTGCTCGGGGATGGTCGCCCCCAGCAGGCCAACCTCACCCATCTCGCGGAAGATCGCCGGGTCAGTCTTCTCGTGGCGGAAGGCCTCGAGGACCCGCGGCGCGAGCTTGTCCTGGGCAAACTGATAAGCGCTGTCACGCACCATGCGCTCTTCTTCAGTGAGCTGCTGGTCCAGCAGCAGCGGGTCGATCCAGTTGAAGCTTGCCTTGGGGGCCATGAGCGTATTCCTCGAATGCGGCAACAGTGCGGTATGCATTGATCCTAGGCCGCAACGCCGCGCACCACAAACGACGATTACGCACCAATCAGTGATATTTTCTCACTTCGTAGACCTGATGAAGCCCAGCTTCAACGCCCAACAAGTGAGGGATAAGCATGCGGCGCAAAATTCCCAGTACCACAGCCCTGATCTGCTTCGAGGCATCGGCCCGCCACGAAAGCTTCACCAAGGCAGCCCAGGAGCTTTCCCTGACCCAGGGCGCAGTCTGTCGCCAGGTAGGCGGGCTGGAAGTGTTCCTTAATGTGGAACTGTTCAGGCGATCACGCCGAGGTGTGAAGCTGACTGAAGCAGGGCTTTCTTATAGCCGGCAGGTTGCAGCCCAGCTGGACGCGGTAGAGCGCGACACGCTATCGGTAATGCGCCAGCAGGGCGCCAACGTCATCGAGCTGGCCGTAGTGCCCACCTTCGGCACGCAATGGCTATTACCCCGGCTGAAGGATTTCCAGCAACGCCACCCCGACGTCACCGTCAACCTCACCAACCGCACCCGGCCGTTCCTGTTCGCCGATACGCCCTTCGACGCTGCCGTGTATTTCGGCGACGGTGACTGGTCGGGTACCCAGGCCCACAGGCTGATGGGAGAGAACCCGGTACCCGTGTGCAGCCCTGCGCTGCTGCACGGGTTGCCGGCCCTGGAGCCACAGCGTATCGCCGAACTGCCACTGCTGCAGCAGAGCACACGCCCGTACGCCTGGCGCCAATGGTTCGCCAGCGCAGGGCTAAGCGTGGAGGGGGACATGACCGGGCCTCGCTACGAACTGTTTTCAATGCTCTCGCAGGCGGCCATCCACCAGATGGGCATCGCCTTGATCCCTCCGTTCCTGATCCAGCGGGAGTTGGAGGAGGGTAGGTTGGTGGTCGCTAACAGGCATGTTCTGAGCAGCCACAAGGCCTACTATCTGATGATTCCGGAGCGCAAGGTACAGTCGGCATCCCTGGTTGCCTTTCGTGACTGGCTCACCGGGCAGTCACACGCGTATATAAAGGCAGCCAGCGCTAATTGACCCCGTAGTCAGCTTTATTCAAATCCTACAGATATAAATATATGTCGCACTTGATTAATTTTAATCAGCTGCACCAAAATGGTCACCAGCCCCTTCACGGCACGTTTTGAAGCGTCATTTTGCGACATTCACCTTTCCAAACACGAATTAGGCAGAATTTATTCTGTTTTTTCGCCTAATCTGCCGAATGCCCGAATTTGCAGGGCTGCGTGAGACACCCTGCGACATGCAGTCACATGGTGACTTGTAGTTTTAAGATGGTTTCGCTCCAGAATGGCTTGTAGGGCCTAAGGTTCGTCTGCAAAATGCTTCGCCCGCCCAGGATTCGGCGGGTTGGGGCTCGATAGCCGCCCCAGCACACCACCCGAAGTGTGCTGGCACTTACAAAGACAAAGGTCACCGCAGGAGAAATGTCGTGCACATAGGTGTTCCTCTCGAAACGCAGGCCGGTGAGGCCAGGGTCGCTGCGACCCCGGAAACCATCAAGAAACTCATTGGCCAAGGCCATCAGGTCACGGTGCAGCGCGGGGCAGGGCTCAATGCCAGCATTCCCGACAGTGCCTTCGAAGCGGTGGGTGCGGCCCTGGGCAGTGCAGCTGATGCCTACGGCGCGCAACTGGTGCTCAAGGTGGTCGCGCCAAACGACCAGGAACTGGCGCAGGTCAAGCCTGGCACCTTGCTGGTGGGAATGCTCAACCCGTTCAATAGCGAGCTGATCGCCAGAATGGCCGAGCACGGCGTCACTGCCTTCGCCCTTGAAGCAGCGCCACGTACCTCACGCGCTCAAAGCCTGGACGTGCTGTCGTCCCAGGCCAACATCGCAGGCTACAAGGCTGTGCTGTTGGCAGCGCAGCACTACCCGCGCTTCATGCCGATGCTCATGACCGCAGCCGGCACCGTCAAGGCCGCGCGCGTGCTGATTCTGGGTGCCGGTGTTGCCGGCTTGCAGGCCATTGCCACAGCCAAGCGGCTGGGTGCCGTGATCGAAGCCTCCGACGTGCGCCCTGCGGTAAAGGAGCAGATCGAATCGCTGGGTGGCAAATTCATCGACGTGCCCTATGAAACCGACGAAGAGCGCGAGTGCGCCGAAGGGGTAGGCGGCTATGCACGCCCAATGCCGGCCAGCTGGATGCAACGCCAGGCACAGGCTGTGCACGAGCGCGCCAAGCAGGCAGATATCGTCATTACCACGGCGCTCATCCCGGGCCGCAAGGCGCCTACCTTGCTCAGTGCCGAGACCGTTGCCCAAATGAAACCTGGCTCGGTGGTGATCGACCTGGCAGCCGCGCAGGGCGGCAACTGCCCACTGACCGTCGCCGATCAGGTGGTGCAAGCGCACGGCGTGACCATCGTCGGGCCGACCAACCTCCCCGCGCAGGTAGCCGCCGACGCCTCGGCACTGTATGCCCGCAACCTGCTGGACTTCATGAAGCTGCTGTTCGACAAGGACGGCGCGCTGACCATCAACCTGGAAGACGACATCGTCGCGGCCTGCCTCATGTGCCGCGACGGGCAGATCGTCCGCAAGAACGGCTGAGGAGCACGACAATGGAAGACATGCTGATTTCCCATGGCATCTACAACCTCATCATTTTCGTGCTGGCCATCTACGTGGGCTACCACGTGGTGTGGAACGTTACCCCGGCGCTGCACACACCACTGATGGCGGTTACCAACGCCATTTCTGCCATCGTCATCGTCGGCGCGATGCTGGCTGCGGCACTGACCGTAACCCCCGCCGGCAAGGTGATGGGCACCCTGGCCGTTGCCCTTGCGGCAGTCAACGTCTTCGGTGGCTTTCTGGTCACCCGGCGCATGCTTGAGATGTTCAAGAAAAAAACCAAGAACGAGGGGCAGAAGTCAGCATGAGCATGAATCTGGTAACGCTTCTGTACCTGGTTGCCTCGGTGTGCTTCATCCAGGCACTCAAAGGCCTGTCGCACCCCACCACGTCACGGCGCGGCAACCTGTTCGGCATGATCGGCATGGGTATCGCCATCCTCACCACGGTTGGCCTCATCTATAAGCTGGGTGCCGAGCTCGCTACTGCCGGCATCGGCTACGTGCTTGTCGGCCTGCTGGTCGGTGGTACGGCCGGTTCGATCATGGCCAAGCGCGTCGAGATGACCAAGATGCCGGAGCTGGTCGCCTTCATGCACAGCATGATCGGCCTTGCGGCAGTGTTCATCGCCATTGCTGCGGTACTCGAACCCCAGTCCATGGGTATTGTCGCCGCCATCAGCGACCCGATCCCCACGGGCAACCGGCTGGAACTGTTCTTGGGCGCAGCCATTGGTGCCATTACCTTCTCCGGTTCGGTGATCGCGTTTGGCAAACTGTCGGGCAAATACAAGTTCCGCCTGTTCCAGGGTGCGCCGGTGCAGTTTGCCGGGCAGCACAAGCTGAACCTCATCCTGGGCCTGACCACCATCGCCCTGGGCCTGCTGTTCACGTTCACCGGCCACTACAGCGCCTTCACCCTCATGCTGGCCCTGGCTTTCGTGATGGGTGTGCTGATCATCATTCCGATCGGCGGGGCAGACATGCCGGTGGTGGTATCGATGCTCAACAGCTACTCAGGCTGGGCGGCTGCCGGTATCGGCTTCTCGCTGAACAACTCGATGCTGATCATTGCCGGCTCACTGGTCGGTTCGTCGGGTGCGATTCTGTCGTACATCATGTGCAAAGCCATGAACCGCTCGTTCTTCAATGTGATCCTCGGCGGCTTTGGTGGGGATACTGACGCGGGTGCGGCACAAGGCTCGAAGGAGCAGCGCCCGGTGAAGTCGGGTTCTGCCGATGACGCCACCTTCCTGCTCAGCAACGCCGACAGCGTGATCATCGTGCCAGGTTACGGCCTGGCAGTGGCTCGCGCCCAGCATGCCCTGAAGGAGCTGACCGAGAAGCTGACCCACAACGGGGTGACGGTGAAGTATGCGATTCACCCGGTAGCAGGGCGTATGCCCGGGCACATGAACGTGCTGCTGGCTGAGGCAGAAGTGCCCTACGACCAGGTGTTCGAAATGGAAGACATCAACGCCGAGTTCGGCCAGGCCGACGTGGTGCTGGTGTTGGGCGCCAACGACGTGGTCAACCCGGCGGCCAAGAACGACCCCAAGTCACCGATCGCCGGCATGCCCATCCTCGAAGCCTTCAAGGCCAAGACCATCATCGTCAACAAGCGCTCCATGGCCAGCGGCTATGCGGGGCTGGATAACGAACTGTTCTACCTGGACAAGACCATGATGGTGTTTGGTGACGCCAAGAAGGTCATCGAGGACATGGTCAAGGCTGTGGAGTAACCACTGCTGCTGCATCGGCCTATATAAGCAGAGCCCCGGTCTGATCCACCGGGGCTCTGCTTTTTATGATCCGGATCAACGGCAGCGAACGCTGCAGGGGCATACGACCATGGTCGCGGGACGGCAACGGGCGAAAACACTAGACTGCGCTGCAGTAGCTTAGTAGCCCGAGATAACAATCCATGTACCGTGATCGTATCCGCTTGTCCTCCCTGCACAGCAAGGTAATGAGTGCGGCTGATGCCGCTGGCCTGATCGAGGACGGCATGACCGTCGGCATGAGCGGCTTCACCCGTGCCGGTGAAGCCAAGGCCGTTCCCCACGCACTGGCCGAGCGCGCCAAGCTGACCCCGCTGAAAATCAGCCTGATGACCGGCGCCAGCCTGGGCAACGACCTGGACAAGCAGTTGACCGAGGCCGGCGTGCTCGCGCGCCGTATGCCGTTCCAGGTGGACAGCACACTGCGCAAGGCCATCAACGACGGCAAGGTGATGTTCATCGACCAGCACCTGTCCGAAACGGTGGAGCAACTGCGCAACCAGCAGCTCAAGCTGCCCGACATCGCGGTTATCGAGGCGGTGGCGATCACTGAACAAGGTCACATCGTACCCACCACGTCGGTGGGCAACTCGGCCAGCTTCGCGATTTTCGCCAAGCAGGTGATCATCGAGATCAACCTGTCGCACAACCCCAACCTCGAGGGTTTGCACGACATCTATATCCCAACCTACCGCCCCACCCGTACACCGATCCCACTGGTGAAGGTGGACGACCGTATTGGGAGCACCGCTATCCCAATCGACCCGGCCAAGATCGTTGGTATCGTCATCAGCGACCAGCCGGACTCGCCCTCCACCGTGTTGCCGCCCGATGGCGAAACCCAGGGCATCGCCGACCACCTGATCAACTTCTTCAAGAAAGAAGTGGCGGCGGGGCGCCTGACCAACCGGCTGGGCCCGTTGCAGGCCGGCATCGGCAGCATCGCCAACGCAGTGATGTGCGGCCTGATCGAGTCGCCATTCGAAGAACTGACCATGTATTCCGAGGTGCTGCAGGACTCCACCTTCGACCTGATCGATGCGGGCAAGCTGCGTTTCGCCTCTGGCAGTTCGATCACCTTGTCCTCGCGCCGCAACGCTGACGTGTTCGGCAACCTGGAGCAATACAAGGACAAGCTGGTACTGCGCCCGCAGGAAATCTCCAACCACCCGGAAGTGGTGCGCCGCCTGGGCATCATCGGGATCAACACCGCGCTGGAGTTCGACATCTACGGTAACGTCAACTCCACCCACGTGTGCGGTACGCGCATGATGAACGGCATTGGTGGCTCGGGCGATTTCGCGCGAAATGCGCATTTGTCGGTATTCGTGACCAAATCGATTGCCAAAGGGGGTGCCATCTCCAGCGTCGTACCCATGGTCAGCCACGTGGACCACACCGAGCACGACGTCGACATCCTGGTCACTGAACAAGGCCTGGCCGACTTGCGAGGCCTGGCGCCGCGGGAGCGGGCGCGGGTGATCATCGATAACTGTGTGCACCCAGACTACCGCGCCGCGCTGAACGACTACTTTGACAGGGCCTGCGAGCGAGGTGGGCATACCCCGCATATCCTGCGCGAGGCACTCAGCTGGCATGAAAACCTGGAAGAGACGGGGCGCATGTTGGCAAGCTGACCGGCAACCCGCCTGCTTGTGCAACACAATTCAGGGCCGCGATGCGGCCCTTTTTCTTTGCCTGCTACAAACTGCCAGGCATTACCAAAATAAACTGTACTACTGTACTGGTTAAACCTTCATCTCTCTGCCTGAACGCCCGAAAAAACCACCAATATGCACCAACATGAGGCAGACCAGTACAGTTAGGCTACTTTCGGGTGCAACAGTACCGTTACACAGTTAACTGGCCCATCATCTTTTGAAGAAACTGTATCTACTGTTATGGACAAGAGGGGAGGATCATTGGCATCAGTTAAATCACTATCTAATGCCGCCATAAGCGGAAGGATGATCATCATGGAACGTACCCTCAGTTCCGGTCTGGTTTTTGAAAGCGAAGCTCAGCAATCCCACGCCTCTCTGCCTCTGCGTGTAGCCTCCACCCTGCTGTTGTGGCAGCGCCGCATGGCCAGCCGTCGTCAACTGGCTCGCCTGGACGCACGCCTGCTGGCGGATGCCGGTATCAGTGAGTCGCAGCGTTACGAAGAGCTCAGCAAGCCTTTCTGGCGCTAAGCGCTGGGTTGCCAGCCAGGCTGGCACCACGAATTTCCTGAACCCGCCGCAGGCAACTGCGGCGGGTTTTTTGTTGGTGTGAAGAGCGACGCCAGTCTCGTACCAGTACAATTTCCCTTGCATTGCACAAGACAGGTACAGTTGTTGCCAACGGCCGTGTTTAACATTCTGATACACCTACGCGTGATACGCTTCGGCCAACAGTCTGGTAGAACCCACCTTTATGGGTGTCCAAAACCGCCACCTTAACGTCCCAGTAGCATTACGACCCAAGCCAGGAGTTTCCCTACATGCCCCGTAACTATCTGATTGGCGCTGCCTTGATGCTGAGCCTGGCCGGCACTGCACAGGCCAGCAGCTTCATCGTGACCACCGACAGTGTGGTCGGCGCGGTAGCGGCCTCCACCGATGCCACCTCCGACGCCACCTCGTCGCTGCGCGACGACAAAGTGGTGCAAGCGGCGCGTGACGACGCCGCCAGCTTCGTCGCCAGCCAAGGTGATATTCGTGGCGCCAAGCTGGAAAGCGCGTTGCTGCACATCCGCTCACAAATGCCAGCCCTGCAAGCCAGTGACGCACAACTGGCCCAGGCTATCCTCGCGCTCTGAGCAAGCCCCGGCGCCTCGTTCAACCATGCGCTATTTGTTGCTGCCGTTGTTGTGGCTCGCCAGTATCGCGGCAGCCCACGCCATGGATACCACCACCCAGGGGTTGGTGATTTCTGGCTATGTCACCAGCCAGGTCACCAGCGCGCCGTTCGACCGCAAACTGGTGCTAGAGGCGCGCGATGACGCTGCAGCCTTCGTGGCCAGTGGAGGGCAGCTGCGGGGTGCATGGCTGGAAGCCGCGTTGGCATCATTAAGGCGCGATTGTACGTGCCGTGGCGCCAGTGACCTGGAACTGGCGCAGGCTATCCTCGTCCAATAACTACCCCTCACTCCCTGTATTTTCGGAGATGCTCCATGCGCAAACCGCTGATTGCCGCGACCCTCGGCATGCTGTTGCTGGCCGACCTGGCTCAGGCACAGACCCTGGTGGCCACCAGCAACATCATCGTGCGTGCCTTTGGCCGCTCGATTGACTTCACGTCTGACACCACCACCTCCATCCGCGACTCGAAAGTGGTGCGTGAAGCCCATGACGACGCCGCCAGCTTTGTCGCCAGCAACGGCGACATCCGCGGGGCCCAGCTTGAAGCCGCCTTCGACACCTTGCGCGAACGCGTGCCGCAGGCACGTGACGCCAGCGACCAGGTGCTGGCCGAAGCCATTCTCGCGCTGTGAACAACGTGCGTGCCTGGTTGCTCGGCTGCGCCCTGACGCTGACCGGCACGCCCGCACTGGCAGACCTGCAGCTCCAACTGCAGGTGGCCGGCCTCGACGCGCAACAGGTAGAGGCCAGCCAGAGGCTGCTCGACGAGGCCATGGCCAAACTGCCACCTCTGTTCAAGCAGCGGCTTGACCGCACTGTTCAGGTCGGCTGGAGCGACCACATGCCGGCCAACGCCTATGGCCAGGCCTCCCTGGTGTCCACCCTCGAACTCAACCGGCGCCTGCTACCCAGCCTTGCCGACGGCAGCGCGGCAACTGAGCCTACGCAGCGCCCTCATGGCACTGTGCGCGCAGAGCTGCTGGCAACTGTGCTGCATGAACTCACCCATATCTACGACCGCGCCCGGCTGTGGCCCAGCCAGGAGCAGTCGCTGATCGCGCGCTGCAAGCGCCAGCAAGGCACGCTGGGCAAAGTGGGCCTGCCCGGCCAGTGCCGTGGCCAGGCCGAGCGCCGCTTCACCCTCAGCGACGACCCACGCCTGCTCGACCTGGCCGGCTGGCAGCAATACGTAGGCCGGCGCGGCGAGCGTGAGCAGCACAATGGCCAGTTCGTGCGCAGCCCCGACAGTTACGAACTGAGCACCCCGAAGGAATACATCGCGGTCAACATGGAGTACTTCCTCCTCGACCCGAGCTATGGCTGCCGCCGCCCGGCGCTCAACCAGTACCTGCGCGAGCATTTCGGCTGGGCGCCCCCTCAGGACACCTGCGCCAAAACCCTGCCGTTCATCAACGCCGGCAGCGACTTCGCCCGCCAGCCACTGGGTGAAGTGGACCCCGAGCGTGTGTACGAAGTGGACTTCCTGCTGGCCGAAGCCAATCAGAACCTGGTCAGCCGCTGGGGGCACAGCATGTTGCGCCTGGTCATCTGCAAGCCAGGCCGCCCACGGGGCCCGGACTGCCGGCTGGACCTGGACCAGAGCCTGGTGCTCTCGTACCGCGCATTCGTCAATGACGTGCAGTTGTCCAGCTGGGATGGCCTGGTGGGGGTGTATCCGTCACGGCTGTTCGTATTGCCCCTGGGCCAGGTGATCGACGAGTACACCAAGACCGAACTTCGCAGCCTGGCTTCCGTACCGCTCAAGCTCAACCGGGAAGAAATCGAAAACCTGGTGCGCCAGGCGGCGGAAATGCACTGGAGCTACGACGGCAATTACTGGTTCCTGTCGAACAACTGCGCGGTGGAGTCGTTGAAGCTGTTACGCAGCGGCACTGCCAACCCCAAGCTCAACGACCTCGACAGCATCATGCCGAACGGCCTGCTGGCCGTGCTCAGCGGCCGCGGCCTGGCAGATACCCATGTGCTCGACAACCCCCGCGAAGCGCTCCGGCTGGGTTACCGCTTCGATTCTTACCGGGACCGCTACCAGGCGATGTTCGAGGTGCTGAAGAAGCAGTTGCCGGTCGAACAGAAAGCAGTGGAAGACTGGCTGGCGCTGGATGCCGAGCAACGCCGCAGCTGGTTCGCCAAGGCTGACCTGCGCACCAGCGCCGCGTTGCTGCTGCTGGAACAGGCTGGCCTGCGGCGGCAATTGCTGCTGGCCCAGGATGAAGTCAAGCAACGCTACCTCAATGCCGCGGCGCTCAAGGACGGTAGCATCGACAAGGCTGACGCCACCCTCAAGCAGATGCTCGCCAACAGTGGTTTCCTGAGCCGGCCGGCCGAACTGCTGGATTCAACCGGCTACGGGCTGCCTCAACCTGAAGAGCGCAAGCACCTGGAAACAGTCAGCCGCGAACGCCAGGCGCAGCTGCTGCGGCTGAGCACCAGCCTTGACCAGGAGGTGAGGGCGCTACTGGAGCCGTCGAGGGCCAAGCAGATTGCTGCAGTGGAAGCCAACGTTAAACAGATCGGCGAGCACCTGCGGGCGCTGCACAAGGCAGCGGGTGGCCTGCAGTTGTGATTGTGCTGGCCACACAACCCTATAACTTTTCGCCAAACTCCGCAGGCAAATGCTCATCCAGGTGCAACCAGGGCACCCGGCTACCCACCCAGATATGCCGATTGGCCCGCACCTGTTCCGGCTGGTCCAGCGTCGCGACCGTTACATCCACCGTGTCAGGGCTGTGCGAAGTCACCAGCGCCAGATGAGCGCCGCAGCGCCCGCAAAAATAGCGGCTGCAACTGGCCGGTGCCACATAGCAGCTCGGCTCCCCCAGCAGCCAGCTGAAGCCTGAGCGGGGCAGCGTGACCCAGGTCACCACCAGCCCGCCACTGACCCGTCGGCAAATGGAGCAATGGCAGTGGGCGACATCTGACAAATCGCCCTCCAGCCGGTAGCGCAAGGCGCCGCAATGGCAGCCCCCTTCCGTCATATCACCCATGCATAACCTCCTGTCGACTTTGTTGCAGCGAAAGCTGGCTGAAAGCTTGCCCACCTAGGATAGCCCCCATTGCCGGCACAGACCGGTCAGCCAGGGCACGGAATACCGCGCCCGGCGCAATCCAACAACAACAATGGTGACCCCGATGCCTTTCCGTGCCCGACTCGTCGTAGCCCACATCCTGCAGCTCCATGCACAGCGCCCGACGCGCTGACCCGCCCGAATCGCCCTAACTTTCGCGCCTCGCCTGGAGTACTGCCATGCTGACTTTCCTTGGCTTTGCCATGGTCATCACCTTCATGTACCTGATCATGACCAAGCGCCTCTCGGCCTTGATCGCACTGATTCTGGTACCCATCCTGTTCGCCATGTTCGGCGGTTTTGCCAGCAAGATCGGCCCCATGATGCTGGAAGGCATCAGCAAACTCGCGCCCACCGGCGTGATGCTGATGTTCGCCATTTTGTATTTCGCCCTGATGATCGACTCCGGCCTGTTCGACCCGGCCGTGCGCAAGATCCTCAAACTGGTCAAGGGCGACCCGCTGAAAGTGTCGGTGGGTACCGCCGTGCTGGCCCTGGTGGTTTCGCTGGACGGTGACGGCGCTACCACCTACATGATCTGCTGCGCGGCCATGCTGCCCATGTACAGCCGCCTGGGCATGAGCCCGCGGATCATGGCCGGCCTGACCATCCTGGCCGGCGGCGTAATGAACATGACCCCATGGGGCGGGCCGACTGCGCGTGCAGCCAGTGCGCTTCACGTCGACCCTTCGGACATCTTCGTCCCGATGATCCCCGCCATGTTGTTTGGTGTGGTGGCCATCCTGGGTATCGCCTACCTCTACGGCAAACGCGAGCGGGCTCGCCTGGGCGAGCTGCACCTGCCCACTGACGATATCGACCACAGCGAAATCAGCGTGTCGCAGTACCCGGAGGCCCGGCGCCCCAAGCTGCTGTACTTCAACGGCGCCCTGACCGCCGCCCTGATGGTGGCACTGATTGCCGGTGTACTGCCGTTGCCCGTGCTGTTCATGATCGCCTTCAGCATCGCCATGATCGTCAACTACCCGTGCCTGCAGCAGCAGAAGGACCGCATCGCCGCCCACGCCGGCAGCGTACTGGCCGTGACCGGGCTGATCTTCGCAGCCGGCATTTTCACCGGCATCCTGTCGGGCACCGGCATGGTCGATGCCATGTCCAAGAGCCTGCTGGCGGTCATCCCCGAAGCGCTTGGCCCCTACCTTGCGGTCATCACAGCCATCGTCAGCATGCCGTTCACCTTCTTCATGTCCAACGATGCGTTCTACTACGGCGTGCTGCCCGTGCTGGCCGAAGCCGCCAGCCATTACGGCATCACCCCGGTCGAAATGGCCCGGGCGTCAATCGTCGGCCAGCCCGTGCACCTGCTCAGCCCACTGGTACCCTCCACCTACCTGCTGGTAGCCCTGGCCGGCATCGAGTTCGGCGACCATCAGCGCTTTACGCTCAAGTGGGCGGTGCTGGTATGCCTGTGCATAATGTTTGCCGCGCTCTTGATGGGCATCTTTCCGCTGTTCAGTAGTCTTTAATACACTCGCATTCTCCCTTGCCGCACGCCTGCGTGCGGCCTTTACCGCTTGAAGGAAAACACATGGAATGGCTGACCAGCCCGGAAATCTGGGTTGCCTTTTTCACCCTGACCGCACTTGAAATCGTGCTGGGGATCGACAACATCATCATGATCTCGATCCTGGTCAGCCGCATGCCCAAGCACATGCAGCCGCGCACGCGGATCTTCGGCCTGGCCCTGGCCATGGTCACCCGCATCATGCTGCTGCTGTCGATCACCTGGGTGATGCGCCTCACCAACGACCTGTTCGTGGTGCTGGGCCAGGGCATTTCCGGGCGTGACCTGATCCTGTTCTTCGGTGGCCTGTTCCTGCTGTGGAAAAGCTCCCAGGAGATCTACCACGGCCTGGAAGGCGAAGATGAAAACGCCGAGGAGCCCAAGGGCTCGGGCGGCAAGTTCTTCTACACCATCATCCAGATCGCGATCATCGACATTGTCTTCTCACTGGACTCGGTCATCACCGCAGTGGGCATGGTTTCGCACGTACCGGTCATGATCGCCGCCATCGTGGTCGCCGTACTGGTGATGATGGCCTGCGCCGGTGCCATCAGCGACTTCATCGACAAGCACCCTTCGTTGAAGATGCTCGCCCTGTCGTTCCTGATCGTGGTGGGCACCGTGCTGATCGCCGAGGCATTCGACGTGCATGTACCCAAGGGCTATGTGTACTTCGCCATGGCGTTCTCGCTGGCGGTGGAAGCCATCAACATCCGCATGCGCACCGCCGTTGCCCGCAAAGCCGGCAAGGATCACGACCCGGTGAAACTGCGTAAGGACATCCCGGGTCAATAAATCCAGGAAGCTGCAAACGCTAAAGGGCCTTTCCAGGCCCTTTTCTTTTTTGGGCAGCCCGCCCCGTGGCATAAATGTTTCAAAATGATGACTGCCATGCGAAGCTGGCGATCGCTGCACAAAACAACTAAAGCTTTGAGTGGGCAACGGAAATTTCTTCGTGCCCGCGCTTCGTCTTCTGGCCCACTGGCCAGTGCAACAGGGGGTTCCCGCCATGCTGACCCTGCTCAACCTGCTCTCGGCAGTCACACTCCTGGTGTGGGGCACGCACATCGTGCGTACCGGCATCCTTCGGGTGTTCGGTTCCGACTTGCGGCGCATCATCGGCCAGAACATGGACAAGCGCCCGCTGGCGTTCATTGCCGGCATTCTGGTGACGGCCATGGTGCAAAGCAGCAACGCCACTGCCATGCTGGTGACCTCGTTCGTGGGCCAAGGCCTGATGGCCATGACCCCGGCACTGGCGATCATGCTCGGGGCGGACGTGGGCACGGCGCTGATGGCCCGGGTGCTCACCTTCGACCTGTCGTGGCTGTCGCCGCTGCTCATCTTCCTGGGCGTGATCTTTTTCCTGTCGCGCAAGCAGACCCGCGCCGGCCAGCTTGGCCGGGTGGGCATCGGCCTGGGCCTGATCATTCTTGCGCTGCAACTGATCGTGCAAGCCGCCGCGCCCATTACCCACGCCCAAGGGGTGAAGGTGCTGTTCGCCTCGCTCACCGGGGATATCCTGCTCGATGCCCTGGTAGGTGCCATGTTTGCCATGGTTTCCTACTCCAGCCTGGCGGCGGTGCTGCTCACCGCCACCCTGGCCGGTGCCGAGGTGATCAGCCTGCCGGTGGCGATCGGCCTGGTGGTCGGGGCCAACATCGGCAGCGGCCTGCTGGCCTTTATCAGCACCAGCATGCAGAACGCGGCCGGGCGCCGGGTAGCACTGGGCAGCCTGCTGTACAAACTCATTGGCCTGGTGCTGATCATCCCGGTGCTGCACCCGCTGGTAACGTGGATGGACTCGCTGAGCTTCAGCCCCCAGGAGCTGGTCATCGGCTTCCACCTGCTCTACAACACCCTGCGCTGCTTGATCATGCTGCCTACCGTCAAGCCCATGGGCCGGGTGTGCAACAGCTTGTTGCCAGAACGCGAAGCCAGCAATGGCCAGATACGCCCACGCCATCTCGACGCCTCGGCGCTGGAAACCCCTAGCCTGGCCTTGGCCAATGCCGCACGCGAAACCCTGCGCCTGGGCGATATCGTCGATAACCTGCTCGAAGCCATGCTGGGTGCACTGCGCGGTACCCAGGCGGCCTTGCCGCAACAGGTGCGGGCGTTGGGCGAAGATGCAGAAGCCCTGTACAGCGCCATCAAGCTGTACCTGGCGCAGATGGCCCGCGAAGACCTCAGCGAGCATGACAACCGCCGCTGGGCCGAGATCATCGAGCTGGCGATCAACCTGAAACTGGCCTGCGACCTGGTCGAGCGCATGTTGCGCAAGGTGCAGCAGCAAAAGACCAGCCAGCGCCGCGCGTTCTCGCAAACAGGCCTGGAAGAGCTGACCGGCCTGCAGGAACAGCTGCTGGCCAACCTGCGCCTGGGCCTCTCGGTGTTCCTCAGCGCAGACCCCGAAAGCGCCCGCCTGCTGCTGCGGGAAAAGCGCCGTTTTCGCGCTCAGGAACGTCGCCTGGCTCACGCCCATGTCAGCCGCCTGCAACGCAAGGTGGTGCAAAGTATCGAAACCAGCTCACTGCACCTGGAACTGATTGCGGACATGAAGCGTTTGAACTCTTTGTTCTGTAGCAGTGCCTATGTGGTACTGGGCGGCTCGGACACGGGCGGGCTGATGCTCGACAGCGTGCCGGACGAAGCCCCTCTGCCATGATTGTGCCGACCCGAGGACCCTAGCTCGCCCATGCGTTGCCTGATGTTCATCTGCCTGCTGATCTGCAGCCTGCCTTCGTTTGCCCTGGACCGTTCGCGTGTAGAAGGTTATCTGTTGCCCAACGGCCTGCAGGTCATTCTGAAAGACGGCTACGAACGGGATCATGTGTCGATCCGCCTGGTGGTGGGCGTAGGCCTGGACGACTTCGGCTGCGAGCAGAAAGAACTGCCGCACCTGCTTGAGCACCTGCTGTTCAGCGGTGTCGACGAAGCAGGCGAGGGTGGCCTGGAGCGGCGCCTGCAGGCGCTGGGTGGTGAGTGGAATGCCTATACCAGCAATGCCGACACTACCTTCGTGATCGAAGCCCCGGCGCGCAACCAGCGCAAGGTGCTGGACCTGTTGCTGGCGATCCTGCAAGACACGCACATCGATGCCAAGGCACTGGCTACCGCCAAACGCATCATCGAGCGCGAAGACGGTGGCCACTACGGTCATCTGCAGCGCTGGCTGGACCGCCAGGACATCGGCCACCCTGCCAGCCAGCAACTGGCCACCGAACTGGGCCTGAAGTGCCCGGAGCGTTCCAACCTGGATGACATGACCCTGGAACAGGTGCAAGGGCTGCGCGAGCGCTGGTACGCAGCCAACAACATGACGTTGATCATGGTAGGTGGCCTTGATCGCTTGCTGCCTGCCTACCTGGAGCGCACCTTCGGTGAACTGCCGGCTACCGAGCCCGAAGAACGCCGCGACCTGGAAACCATCAGCCACAAGGCAGACCAGCGCCGTGACCTGATGCACGGCTGGCTGGGTGATAGCGCCAAACTCCACTGGCTGTTCATCGAGCCGGTGCTGGACAACGATCACCAAGCCACCCTCGACCTGCTGTCGCGCTACCTGGACTGGGCGTTGTACGACCAACTGCGTTTGCGCAACGGCCTGTCCTACGGCCCCTCGGTACAACGTGAAAGCTATGGCGACACCGGGCTGATCAGCCTCAATGCAGACCTTGAGCGTGACGACATCGGCCGTGCCGTTGATGTGATGCAGTCGCTGTTCGAGCGCCTGCGCAAGGACGGCCTGGACGCAGACACCTTCGCCCGCATCAAGCAGGCCAGCATCGCCAGGGAAAGCTGGAGTACCCAGGGCAACAGCGCGCTGGCCGATTATTACTGGGGAGCGCTGAACGACTACACCGATGGCCGCTTCGCCAGCCCCACCCGCCAGTTGCGCCATGTCACGCTCGAGCAAGCCAACCAGGCCCTCAGGCAGCTGCTCAAGGGCGACGGGTATATCCGCATCGAAAAACCGCTGCTCGGCTACGACGAGCTGTATGGCCTGGTGTTTCTGGTGCTCGGGTTGATACTGGCGGCTGGCCTGCTGCGCTGGCGCCGGCAGGCGCCCCACAAGCCCAGTGGTGCTACACGGCAGCGGTGAATCGGCGGTATTCTTTGGCCAGTATCGGGCTTGCGGTCGCTTGCGCGTCATGGGCCTGGTGCAGCCACTTCACTCTTGCGTCGTAGCCCTCAATGCCCCCAATACCCCAGATCGTCCAGCGCATCATCGAACTGCTCAAACGCTACCCGGGCGTCATTGCACTGGGCGGTTTTCTGTCGGGTATCGGCAGCTTCATCCTGGTCGATCGGCAGGCGGGCCTGGCCAGCTGGGTAGCGGTGCTGTTGCTGGTCAGCTGGGTGTGGCTGATGCTGGAAAACACCCTGACCGGCCTGTTCGCCCGTACCTTCAAGCGTGAAATACCCCAGCCGTTGCTGCGCTACGCCACGCAGATGATCCACCAGGAATCGCTGTTCTTCGTCCTCCCGTTCTTCTTCATCACCACCACCTGGAACAGCGGCCAGCTGGTGTTCACCGGCCTGCTGGGTGCAGCGGGGCTGATCTCCATCATCGACCCGCTGTACTACCGGTGGCTCGCGCCCCGGCGCTGGCTGTTCATGGCGCTGCACACCTTCACCCTGTTCGCGGCACTGCTCACCGCGCTGCCAATCATCATGCACCTCACCACCGCGCAGAGCTTCAAGCTGGCGCTGATCGCTGCCATGGCGCTCTCGTTCCCGAGCCTGGCCAGCAGTTTCCCGATCAACAGCTGGCGGCGAGGCCTTGCCCTGGTCGCCATGACCCTGGTGGTGGGCGGCGTGGGCTGGTTGCTGCGCTCCTGGGTACCCCCGGCCACCCTGTGGATGACCGAGGTTGCGGTCAGTACGGAGGTAATCAACCGCCAGCCCGGCGAATCGCTGGATGAAATCGCCGCCAGCCGTATCCGCAGCAGCGGGTTGTACGCCTATACCGCCATCAACGCGCCCCGGGGCCTGAACGAGCGCATTTATCACGTGTGGCAAAAGGACGGGCAGGAAGTGGACCGCATTGCCCTGGACATCCATGGCGGGCGCAAGGAAGGCTATCGGGCCTGGACGCACAAGCAGAACTTCCCGCCCAACCCGGTGGGCAGGTGGCAGGTGAGGGTGCTGACCGAGGATGGTCAGGTGATCGGGGTGTTGCGCTTCAAGGTAGTGGACGACGCGCAGGCTGGATGAGGCAATGGCGGGTGATCCGGCGCCCACATGCGCTATGATCAGCCGCTGAGCCCTAGCGCAGAGCCTGTAGCATGGAGCCGTTGTCACCCCCCAGCGCCACCCTCGATACATCCAGCCACCCGGCCTGCCTGCGCATCGCCGGTGACTGGACGCTGGCGCACTATGCCACCCTCAGGCGCCAGAGCCAGAGCTTGCGCACCCAGTACGGCGACGATGCCGTCGCCGACCTTAGCCAGCTGGGCCGCCTGGACACTGCCGGCGCCTCGCTGCTGGCCGAACTGCTGGGGGCGCAACGCCTGGCCCGCTGTACGGCTCAGTTGCCGGAGGCAAACCGCGCACTGCTGAACACTGTCTACACCTCGGTCGAAAACTACTGCATCCCGGTAAGGGAGCCCGAGCGCAATGCGCTGCTGATGCTGCTGGAACGCATCGGCTGTGCGGTGGGCACGTTGTGGCGGGACACCCTGCAATTGCTCGGCTTCGCCGGCGTAATCCTGCAAACCCTGATGCGCCGCGCCCTGCAGCCCCACCGCTGGCGCTGGACACCCGTCGTTGCGCACATCGAGCAGACTGGCCTGGACGCTGCCCCCATCGTGGCCCTGCTCACGTTTCTGGTGGGGGCGGTGGTGGCCTTCCTCGGGGCCACGGTATTGGCAGACTTCGGCGCCACTATTTTCACCGTCGACCTGGTGGCCTTTTCATTCCTGCGCGAGTTTGCCGTGCTGCTTACCGCCATCCTGATGGCCGGCCGCACTGCCAGCGCCTTCACAGCGCAAATCGGCTCGATGAAAGCCAACGAGGAAATCGACGCCATCCGCACCCTGGGGCTCAACCCCATCGAATTGCTGGTACTGCCCAGGGTGCTGGCGCTGCTGATCTCATTACCCCTGCTAACCTTCGTCGCCATGCTGTGCGGCATGGTCGGTGGCGCCGTGGTGTGCGCCTTGTCCCTGGATATTCCGCCGGCCATGTTCCTGTCGCTGCTGCAAACCGACATTGGCGTGCAGCACCTGCTGGTGGGCTTGGTGAAGGCACCGTTCTTCGCGTTCCTGATTGCTGCCATCGGCTGCCTGGAAGGCTTCAAGGTCAGCGGCAGTGCGGAATCGGTAGGCGCGCACACCACTTCAGCGGTGGTGCAGTCGATTTTCGTGGTGATCGTACTGGATGCCGTTGCAGCATTGTATTTCATGGAGATGGGCTGGTGAGCACAGACAACACCGTCATCCAGGCCCGGGGTATCTGCAACCGTTTCGGGCAACAGGTGGTGCACGAAAACCTTGATCTCGACCTCTATCGGGGTGAAATCCTGGGGGTGGTCGGTGGCTCGGGCAGCGGCAAGTCGGTGCTGCTGCGCAGTATCGTCGGCCTGCGCCGCCCCGACGCAGGGCAGGTAAGGGTGTTTGGCCAGGACCTCGCCAGCCTGGGTGAAGAACAGCGCTCGGCCGTTGAAAGGCGTTTTGGCGTGCTGTTCCAGAAAGGCGCGCTGTTCTCTTCGCTGACCTTGACCGAGAACGTGGCATTGCCGCTGATCGAGCACGCCGGCCTGTCCCGTACCGACGCCGAACACCTGGCCGGGGTCAAGCTGGCCCTGGCCGGGCTGCCGATCTCGGCCGCCGACAAGTACCCGGTATCGCTGTCTGGGGGGATGATCAAGCGGGCGGCGCTGGCCCGTGCCCTGGCGCTGGACCCTGACATCCTGTTTCTTGACGAACCCACTGCAGGCCTGGACCCGATCGGTGCAGCTGCCTTCGACCAACTCATCCTGACCCTGCGTGACGCGCTGGGCCTTTCGGTGTTTCTGATTACCCACGACCTGGACACCCTCTACACCATTACTGACCGCATCGCGGTGTTGTCACAGAAGAAGGTGCTGGTGGCGGGCCCACTGGCAGAGGTTGCGCAACACCCCGACAGCTGGATCCAAGCGTACTTTCATGGCCCCCGCGGGCGCGCAGCCGAGCAGGCCGCCCCCCGTACCGGGCAGGAGCACTGAGCAATGGAAACCCGAGCCCATCACGTTCTCATCGGCCTGGTCACCGTCCTGGTGGTGGCCGGCGCCATGCTGTTCGGCCTGTGGCTGGCCAAATCCAGCGTGGACGATGCTTTCAAGGACTACGAGGTCGTGTTCAACGAAGCCGTGTCCGGGCTGTCCCGGGGCAGCGCCGTGCAGTACAACGGCATCAAGGTGGGCGATGTGTCCAGCCTGCGCCTGGACCCGAAAGACCCTCGCAGGGTCCTGGCGCGCGTACGCCTGAGTGCCGACACCCCCGTGAAGGAAGACACCCAGGCCAAGCTGACCCTGGCCGGGGTAACCGGCAACTCGTTCATCCAGCTGAGCGGTGGCACGCCCCAGAGCCCGGAGCTGAAGGGAAGGGACGGCAAGCTGCCGGTGATCATCGCCTCGCCGTCGCCCATTGCACGGCTGCTCACCGACGGTAGCGACCTGGTCACCAACATCAACCTGCTGCTGCACAATGCCAACCAGATGTTCTCCGAGGACAACATTGGCCATTTTGGCAACACCCTGGCCAACCTCGACAAGACCACAGGCGCACTGGCCGGGCAGCACGGCAGCATCACACAGGCCATCGAGCAGCTGGTACAGGCGGGCAAGCAGGCCAGCGCCACCCTGGCCGAAACCCAGGTGCTTATGCGTAACGCCAATGGCCTGCTCAACAGCGAAGGGCGCCAGGCCATCGGCAGCGCCGAGCAAGCCATGCAGTCGCTGGCCCAGAGCACGGCCACCATCAACCGCCTGCTGCAGGACAACCGCGAAGCGCTCGACAACGGCGCCCAAGGCCTCGACCAGCTGACGCCGGCCATTCGTGAACTGCGTGAGACGCTCAATGCGCTCAAGGGCATTTCCCGGCAGCTGGAAGCCGACCCCAGCGGCTACCTGCTGGGCCGCGACAACCACAAGGAGTTTCAGCCATGAGCGCCACAATGCGCCTGCTGGGCGCGGCCGTGGCGATGAGCCTGGCCAGCGCCTGCTCGATCCTGCCGCAAAGCGAGCCTGTCGACCTCTACCGCCTGCCAGTCGACCAGCCAAGCCGGGCGGTGCCAGCGGTGGAGTGGTCACTGCGCCTGAACAAGCCCCTGGCCAGCGAGGCGCTCGCCGGGCCACGAATTGCCGTCGTCCCCCACGGGAATGTAATCAGCAGCTACAAAGGGGCACGTTGGGCTGATGCCTCCCCCATTCTGGTACGCAACCGCCTGCTCGATGGCTTCCAGCGGGACGGCCGCGTGCAGCGCCTGAGCGCTGACGACAGCAACCTGCAGGGCGACTTCGAGCTGGTGGGTGAATTGCTGGCCTTCCAGACCGAATACCGCCCGGGCGGGGCCGTGGAAGTGGTGGTTCGCTATGACGCGCGCCTGGTGCAAGGGCGCACCCAGCGCATCCTTGCCAGCAAGCGGTTTGAGGTGCACCAGCCGCTGGCTGACACGCAATTGCCAGCCGTTGTAGCCGGCTTCGGCCAGGCCAGCGACCAGCTGACCGGGCAAGTGGTGGGTTGGACCATCACCCAGGCCGGGGCCTGGGTTCAGGCGAAGAACCAGTAGCAGACGAAGATCGCCGCCACCACGCCGGAGAACTCAGCCAGCAACGCGCAACCGACCGCATGCCGGACGCGCTGGATACCCACCGCGCCAAAGTACACCGCCAGTACGTAGAAGGTGGTTTCGGTACTGCCCTGAATGGTCGCGGCCACCAGCGCCGGGAAACTGTCCACGCCCTGCGCCTGCATGGTCTCGATCAGCATGGCCCGCGCCGCGCTCCCCGAGAACGGTTTGACCAGCGCGGTGGGCAAGCCATCGACGAATCGCGTATCCAGGCCCAGCCAAGTCACCAGGTGGCGGATACCGTCCAGGGCGATCTCCAGGGCGCCTGAGGCGCGCAGCACGCCAACCGCCACCAGCATTGCCACCAGATAAGGCAGCAGGTTCCTGGCCACGTCGAAGCCTTCCTTGGCGCCCTCGACGAAGGCTTCGTACACCTTCACCCGCTTCAGCGCACCGATGACCAGAAACAGCATGATGACCCCGAACAGGGTGAGGTTGCCCAGTATGGAAGACAGGCTGGCCAGCGCAGCCGCCGACAGGGTGCCCAGAAACGCCATGAAACCGCACAGCAGCAAGGCACCGGGGATCAGATAGGCCAGCACCACCGGGTCCCACAATCGCAGGCGCTGCATCACCGCCACGGACAACAGGCCCACCAGGGTCGAGACGCTGGTGGCCAGCAGAATGGGCAGGAACACCATGGTGGGGTCAGGTGCCCCTTGCTGGGCCCGGTACATGAAGATGGTCACGGGCAACAGGGTGAGCGAAGAGGCGTTCAGTACCAGGAACAGAATCTGTGCATTGCTCGCGGTAGTGCTGCTGGGATTCAGCGCTTGCAGGGCCCGCATTGCCTTCAGGCCGATGGGTGTGGCAGCGTTGTCCAGGCCCAGGCCGTTGGCGGCGAAGTTCATGGTGATCAACCCCAGCGCCGGGTGCCCAGGGGGTACCTCAGGCATCAGCCGGGCGAACAGCGGGCCCAGCACCTTGGCCAGCCACTCGACGATACCGGCCTGCTCGGCAATTTTCAGAAAGCCCAGCCACAGGGTGAGGGTGCCGAACAGCAACACCATCACCTCGACCGACAGTTTGGCCATGGCGAAGATACTCTCGACCATCGCCGCGAAGATGCCAGCGTTGCCACCTACCAGCCATTGGGCCATGGCAGACACTGCTGCCACCAGGAAAAAGCCGAGCCAAAGGCCGTTGAGCATCCGCGTGTACCCCCTGAAAAATGCCCGAATGATAGCGGAAGTTGCCCCTACCGGCTTCACCCCTGGTAGGGCCGGCTTGCCGGCCATAGGGCCAACTGCACCCTACAGCCCTTACAGACAGCAAAAAGCCCCGACAAGTCGGGGCTTCTGTTCAAGCAACCATCACGCTCAGCGCTTGACGGGCTCGCCAACCACCGCAGCCTGCCGCTTTTCAGCAACCAGCGAGGCGTAGTACTGCTCGCCCTTGGCCGCATCGTACATGCCTTCCCAACGGGAGATCACCAGCGCCGCCAGGGCGTTGCCGATCACGTTCAGCGCAGTACGGGCCATGTCCATGATGCGGTCGACACCGGCAATGAAGGCCAGGCCTTCCAGCGGGATGCCCACGCTGCCCAGGGTCGCCAGCAGCACCACGAACGACACGCCCGGCACGCCCGCGATACCCTTGGAGGTCACCATCAGGGTCAGCACCAGCAGCAGTTGCTGGCTCCACGACAGGTCGATACCGTACAGCTGGGCGATGAAGATGGCCGCAATGCTCTGGTACAGGGTCGAGCCATCGAGGTTGAAGGAATAGCCGGTTGGCACCACGAACGAGCAGATCGACTTCGGGGCGCCGTACTTCTCCATCTTCTCGATCACCCGCGGCAGCACGGTTTCCGAGCTGGAGGTGGAGTAGGCCAGGATCAGCTCATCTTTCATGATGCGCATGATCTTGATCACCGAGAAACCAAACAGCCGCGCCACCAGGCCCAGCACCATGAAGGCGAAGAAGGCGATGGCGAAGTACACCAGCAGCACCAGCTTGGCCAGCGGCAGCAGCGAGCTGAAACCGAAGTTGGCCACGGTCACGGCGATCAGGGCAAACACGCCGATCGGAGCGTAGTTCATGATCATGTGAGTGACCTTGAACATGGTTTCCGAAACGGCCTGGAAGGTGCGTACCAACGGGTCGCGCAGCTCTGCCTGCAGGCTGGAGAGGCCCAGGCCGAACATCACCGAGAAGAAGATGATCGGCAGCATTTCGCCACGCATCAGCGCTGCAAAGATGTTCGACGGGATCAGGTTGAGCAGCGTTTCGATGAAGGCATGCTCATGCTGCACCTCAGCCGCGGTTGCCTGGTACTTGGAGATGTCCACGGTCCCCAAGGTACTCATGTCGATACCGGCACCTGGGTGGAACAGGTTGGCCAGCACCAGGCCCACCACGATGGCAATGGTGGTGACGACTTCGAAATACAGAATGGTCTTGAGGCCGATACTGCCCAGCTTTTTCGCATCGCCAACCCCGGCGATACCCACGATCAACGACGAAATCACGATCGGGACGACGATCATCTTGATCAGGCGAATGAAGATGTCACCAGCTGGCTGGAGGACGTTGCTGATCCACCATGCCTTTTCCGCACTGAAGTGATTCAGTAGCGCACCGACTGCAACGCCCAGCAGCAGACCGATGACGATCTGCCAGGCGAGGCTCAGTTTTGCCTTCTTCATGTCTTTACCCTTTGTTCTAGTGGTCATGCCACCTCACGGAAACCCGCAGACCCTGCCATCGGCAAATTCCGGCGGTAACGCCTTCCGCAAGGCAACGTGTTGTAAGGACAGCGCAGGCGGGCGTGAGGGCGCCCTGGCCGGCGAAAAAGGCGGCAACTATTGCGATGGCAAAAGGGGAAATCTAATGCCTGAAATGCATAGCCCATACCGATAACGCATAAGGATTTCAGCGTTATTGAGCGCTGCAATGAGCCTGGATGGTCCGCGTTCGGGATACCGAACAAGGCCATAGCGCCAAATCAAGGCAGAAATGACAGTAGCGGAAGGTAGGAAGATTCAGCTTGTTCGACAATCCGAATGGCAAAAATGCCACCCGAATGAATGAAGGGCAGAGCAAAAAAAAACTGATGTACGGTTGAGACAAAATGTGTCTTCAAACAATAAACGTGCAAGCCCATCGCGACGGGCTCCTCGGAAGCCAGGCCTGCCATGAGCCTTTCCATGGCACCCAGCCTGACGCTTCCGATTCCGCCTTTTCCTGACCCGGCCCACTGAGTGGAGGCACTCCCTGTACCCCTAGGCCGCTCCGGCCCTGCAACAGCCAGAACAGCCCGGCCCCATGGTCATGTGCTGCTCCTCCTCGGAGCGGCGCATCATGGAAGGCTGACACTATAGGGCCGTTCAGCTTCCATTTCGTGACAGTGCAGGGCGTTCTACCCGTACCGTCAGCAAACACTCAATACCAGTTCGGGTCACGCTTGAGCTGGTCCTGCAGCAACGCCTTCATGCCGTCATCCGGCTTGCCGAACCAGGTGTACTTCGCATGACGGGTCGGCGACTTGTAGCTTGGCAGGCCCTCAGGCACTTCCACCAACATGCCGTAGGCATCATCCTTGTCCCAGCTCACCGCCACGACCAGGCGCTTGTACGTGCAGTTGTTATCCGACTCGCACAGCGGGCCGACCAGGTATTTGTCGCCATCTTCGGTTAACGCCGACATCTGCTGAGACGAGCTGCCCGACAGGTTGATTACCCATTCCGGCAGGTTTTCCTTGCCCTTGATCGCGTCGTGCCAGGCTTCCCGGTACTTGGCGTCGGTCCCCAGCAGCTGGTTCACACGCAGTTGGCCATCATTGGCCGCCACCGCCGCGCCAGTGGCGCTCAACAGCAGAGCGCCAGCCAGAACGTTACGCAACAGGCTGCCCATTACCGTCGACCACGTCCGAAGAAGAAGGAAGCGACGAACAGAACCAGGAAGACGATGAACAGGATCTTGGCAATCCCTGTAGCAGCGCCCGCGATGCCACCAAAGCCCAGAACTGCAGCGACGATAGCGATGATGAGGAAAGTGATAGCCCAGCTCAGCATGGTGATTCTCCTTTCTTTTTGACGGCAGTGTGGGTCAGAACACCCAACGATCCTGAGGTACGACGTGTTCAACGGTGGCCGGTGAAGCGGCTTTGCCTTGCGAAGGCAGCTGTTCCGCTGCCTTTACCAGGTTACTGGCCCGCGTCGACTGGATCTGGGACAGCAAGGCGGTTTGCGCCGCCACCTGATCCGCAAGGCGGGCTGTTTGAACGCTGTAGTAGAAGAGGCCGGCTGCCAAAGTCAGCACCACCGCAACCCCCAGCGACAAGATTTGGCGCAGAGGCAGTGCAGCGACTTGCGAGTGGTTGACGGGTTGGCGGCTCATGCTGGCTCTCCTGCTGTAATTTTTGTCCAGACCTGAACAAGTAATTGCAGCCTGCGTGCCAGCTTTTAAATCATCAGAAATCCCTTATAAATCAACAACTTAAAATATTGAACCAATCAACCCTGGGACGTATCCTGCACGATGCCCGATTTACCTCCGTGCGAAATGCACGATCAGCCTTCCACCTTCGTCGCCACCTTGAGCATGTCTGCATCCACGCCACGCACGCCGATGATCTGCCGGGCGATCTCGGAGGCGATGGTTTTTTGCTCAGGGCTGACCACCTCACCCGCCAAGCGCACCATCCCTTCCTCGCTCACAACCTTGAGGTTGAGGCCATCCAGGTTGCGGCTGAAGCGGTAACTGCTCTGGATCTTGTCGACGATCCAGCCATCACTGGGTTGCGGCCCGCTGGGCAGGCCTACCGGTGCGTTCTTGGCCTTGGCCATGGCTGCAGTGTCCAGGCTGACCAGGTTGTTGACCAGGTAGACGCCGTCGGTGGTGCGCGCCACCACCCCCGCCAGCTCCTTGGCCTCCGCGCTGTCCACCCTGCCACGCAGCGTTACCACGCCGTTGTCGCTGTTCACCTCGATAGGCGCTTTTTCGGTGACGCGGCTCCAGGATAAGCGCGCCCTGATCACAGCTGCCAAGGTGGCATCCTCCACGCGCCGGGCGTAGGCACGCAGCTCAAGCGGGCGTTCGACCAGGCTCGCGTTCACCTGCAACTGGTTCTGCACCTTGTCGATGCCGGAGGTGGCCAAGGCGACGTCCTCGGCCAACCGACGCTCGACATCATTTTCCACCTCACCCGACAGCTGTGCCTGAGCACCGTCCACGTCCACCTTGATGCGATACGGGTTCAGCACCGGGTTAAGCGACAGTGCAGTTTGCAACGCCCCCTGCAGGCGGGCATCGTGCACGGCGTCAGCAGCTGCAGGGTGCGCAATTGCCAGCAAGCTGACACCCAACGCCAAGGCGCGGAAAGGAAATGGCATGGCTTTCTCCCTTTTTGTAGGCAAAATCTGTAATTCATCGCAACCAATGTGCCAAGCGCTGCCTCTAAGCAAATCACCGGCAGATTGCGGCTTTCAGGCATCATTCGGCCATTTGCTAGCATGCAAAGGGCAGAATCCTTCAGAATTGACCATGCAACTTGCCCGATTTTTCCCACACTAAACAAAGATATTTCCCTAAGGAGCGCAGGTAATGGAATCAGCCCAGGACAAACAAGGCCGGATTCTGCTGGTGGATGACGAGTCCGCGATCCTGCGCACGTTCCGTTATTGCCTGGAGGACGAGGGCTACAGTGTGGCCACCGCCAACAGCGCATCCCAGGCAGATACCCTGTTGCAACGCCAGGTGTTCGACCTGTGCTTCCTCGACTTGCGCCTGGGTGAAGACAATGGCCTGGACGTGCTGGCACAGATGCGCATCCAGGCCCCGTGGATGCGCGTGGTCATCGTGACCGCACACTCCGCCATCGACACGGCAGTGGATGCGATCCAGGCCGGCGCTGCCGACTACCTGGTCAAACCCTGCAGCCCGGACCAATTGCGCCTGGCCACCGCCAAGCAATTGGAGGTGCGACAACTCTCGGCACGTCTGGAAGCCCTGGAAGGCGAGGTGCGCAAGCCCAAGGACGGCCTGGACTCGCACAGCCCGGCCATGATGGTGGTACTCGAAACTGCCCGGCAGGTGGCCACCACCGACGCCAACATCCTGATCCTCGGTGAATCGGGTACCGGTAAAGGCGAGCTGGCCCGCGCCATCCACGGCTGGAGCAAACGTGCCCGCAAGGCCTGCGTCACCATCAACTGCCCATCGCTGAACGCCGAACTGATGGAAAGCGAGTTGTTCGGCCATACCCGCGGTGCGTTCACCGGTGCCAGCGAAAGCACCCTGGGCCGGGTCAGCCAGGCGGACGGTGGCACCCTGTTCCTCGACGAAATCGGTGACTTCCCGCTGACCCTGCAACCCAAGCTGTTGCGCTTTATCCAGGACAAGGAATACGAACGCGTCGGTGACCCGGTTACCCGCCGCGCCGACGTGCGCATCCTCGCCGCCACCAACCTCAACCTTGAAGAAATGGTGCGGGACGGGCGTTTCCGAGAAGACCTGCTGTACCGCCTCAACGTAATCACCCTGCACCTGCCGCCGCTGCGCGAGCGCAGCGAAGACATCCTGACCCTGGCAGATCGGTTCCTGGCCCGCTTCGTGAAGGAGTATTCGCGCCCAGGCCGCGGCTTCAGTGACGAAGCACGGGCGGCCCTGCTGAATTACCGTTGGCCAGGCAACATCCGTGAATTGCGCAACGTGGTGGAGCGGGCGAGCATCATCTGCCCACAGGAAAAAGTTGAAATCAGCCACCTGGGCATGGGCGAGCAACCTGCGGGCAATGCACCGCGGGTAGGGGCCGCCCTGAGCCTGGACGAGCTTGAGCGCGCCCACATCGGCGCCGTGCTGGCGGCCAGCGATACCCTCGACCAGGCAGCCAAGACCCTGGGCATCGATGCATCGACCCTGTACCGCAAGCGCAAGCAGTACAACCTGTGAAATGGCCAACCATGAAGCTGCGCACGCGGCTGTTCCTCAGCATATCGGCGCTGGTCACCGTGGCGTTGCTTGGGTTGTTGCTGGGGCTGGTCAGTGTGCTGCAGATGGCCTCGGTGCAACAGCAACTGGTGCGCGACACTACCCACTCGCTGGAGGTAGGCCTCAAGCTGCGCCAGAACCTGGGTAACCAGTTGATTCAGATCCTCGATGAAACGCCTGCCACTGAGAACCTTCAGGTGCTGCAGGAGGACTTCCAGCAGCTACTCGGCCAAGGGGTAGCCCAGGGCAGCGAGCGCGAAGGCTTCATCAAAGCCAGCGCGCATTATCAGGACTTCCTCAAGGCCTACCGCGAGAGCGCTACGCCTTCGCGCAGCATGGGCGTGGACCAACCGTTGGGCGCTGCTTTCAATCAGGTCCGCACCGACCTCATCGACGCCCACAAGCAGGCCTTGCAATACATCAGCCGCAGTGAAGAGCAATCCCGTGACCGGGCGCTCCTGGTCAGTGGCACCCTCGGCCTGATGGGCCTGGTGGTGCTGGTGCTGGGCTTCATCACCGCGCACAACATTGCCCGGCGCTTTGGCCAGCCCATCGAGGCCCTGGCCAAGGCGGCAGACCAGCTGGGCAAAGGCAACTTCGATGTCACGCTGCCGGTAACCCAGGCCAGCGAGCTCAACCAGCTCACCCGCCGGTTCGGGCTGATGGCCGATGCCCTGCGCAAACACCAGGCGACCAATGTGGACGAGTTGCTGGCAGGCCAGCAACGCCTGCAGGCCGTGCTCGACAGCATCGACGACGGGCTGCTGATCATCGACCGGCAAGGCCTGCTGGAACACCTCAACCCCGTCGCCCAGCGCCAGCTGGGCTGGACCGACAGCCGGGTCGGCAGCAGCCTGGCCGAAGCCCTGCAACGCCCTGAGCTGGAGCAACAGTTGCGCCAGGTACTGCGCGGCGGCAGCCTGGACCGGCCCCCCGACGACCTGAACATGGAGGTGGACGAGGAGACACGCCTGCTCACCTATAGCCTCACCCCTGTCAGCCACCCGCAAGGGCCTATTCTGGGCGCGGTGATGGTGCTGCACGATGTTACCGAGCAGCGCGCCTTCGAGCGGGTGCGCAGCGAATTCGTGCTGCGCGCCTCCCATGAGCTACGTACCCCGGTCACCGGCATGCACATGGCCTTCGGGCTGCTGCGCGAGCGGGTGTCGTTTGCACCCGAAGCTCGCGAGAACGACCTGCTGGACACCATCGGCGAAGAAATGCAGCGCCTGACGCAGCTGATCAACGACCTGCTCAACTTCAGCCGCTACCAGAGCGGCTTGCAAAAGCTGGAGCTTGCGCCCTGCGCCGTCGACGAACTGCTGGAGCGTGCCCAGGTGCGCTTCGCCGACCAGGCGGGGCAGAAAGACATCGAACTGGTGCTGGCCCTGGAGCCCCCGCTGCCGCGTATACAGGCCGACCTCGCCCAACTCGACCGGGTGCTGGACAACTTGCTGCACAACGCCATCCGCCATACCCCGCAGGGCGGGCGTATCCGCCTGCACGCCCGCCGGCATGCCGAGCGGGTCATCGTCAGTGTCGAGGATAATGGCGAAGGCATCGCCTACGGGCAGCAGGGCCGCATCTTCGAACCCTTCGTGCAGGTGGGGCGCAAGAAAGGCGGCGCCGGCCTGGGCCTGGCGCTGTGCAAGGAGATCGTGCAATTGCACGGGGGCCGCATGGGCGTGTTTTCCCGGCCGGGGCAGGGCACGCAGTTCTATATGGCCTTGCCGGTGTGATGCACAGGGCTAACGCTGCCGCCCATGCGGCAGCTTCCCCCGCGTTACCAGCTCGGCGAACTGCCGGGCAGTGAGGGCCTTGGCGAACAACCAGCCTTGGCCGTAGTTCACCCCTTCACTGAGCAGCAGCACTGCCTGGTCTTCGCGCTCGATACCTTCGGCGATCACTCGCAAGTGAAGGTCATGGGCCATGCGGATAATGTGCGGCGCAACCCCACTGCTGGCGGCATCGTGCCCGAGGGCACCAATGAATGCCTTGTCGATCTTCAGGCAATCAACCGGCAGGGTTTGAAGGTACGCCAGGCTGCAGTAGCCAGTGCCGAAGTCGTCGATCAGCACCTGGTGCCCCTCCGCACGCAGCGTCTGCAGGTTGTCGCGTGCCACTACCACGTCGATCAGGCCGCGCTCGGTGACCTCGAAGGCGATCTGGCTCGCATTAACCCGGTGCAACGCCAGCAGCCGCGCCGCCACCTCGCCGATACGCGGCACCATGACGTCACACGCCGCCAGGTTTACCGAGATGTACAACTTTGGGTGCGACCTCAGCAGCGCGCCCAGTTGCTCCAGCACGCGCTGCAAGACGAAATCGGTGATCTGGCGGATCTGGCCGGTATTTTCGGCCAGCGGTATGAACAGGTCAGGGCTGGTAAGGGTGCCATCAGGCCGGCGCCAGCGCACCAACGCCTCGGCCCCCACACAGCGCCGGGTGTCGAGCTGGAAGATAGGCTGGTACAGCACCTGCAACTGGCCACGGCGCAGGGCATGTTGCAGCTCCGAGCTCATCGAACGGCGTTGCTGTATCAGCTGCAGCACCAGCCAGCCAATGCAACAGGCCCCCAGCACACTGCCCGGGAACAGCAACCACAAGGTGCCGTTCATTCTCAGCGGCAGGCTGGCGCGTGGGGCGATCAGTACAAGCTGATAATCGGGCGACTTGGTCGGCATGCGATAGATCAGACGATCGCTGAACTCCAGCAGCGTCTTGTGGCTGCTGGACCACACCGACGGCGGCGGCCATACCTGGGCCGGGCCAAGCACGGGTATCGCCCGCGCACCGTTGTCCAGCACCACCAGCAGGCTGCCCCCCGGGGGCAAGTCCACCACATCGGTCAGGTGCCCCCGCGAGGTGGACACCAGAAACCTGCCACGGCCAAGCATCAACGCCGCCAGGTTTTCGTCAGGCTCGGTGGTTGTATTAAGCCAGTAGCTGTAGACCGGGCCCTTGATGTCCGGCGCACGCAGCGGTACGAATGCACGCTCGTCTCCCCGGTTGGAGCAGGCCGAATTGCCGTCCACGTAAGCCGCTTCGTAGATGAACCGTGAACTCAGGCCAACCCGTTGCAGGGCAGCCAGCATGGCTGGGCTGCAGCCGCGCACGGGTTGCGCCTGTAGTAAATCGACGCCTTCACGCAACTGGCCGAACACCTGCTCCAGGCGTTCGAGAAAGCGCTCGCCCTGGGCGTTCATCTGCTCGGTTTCGCTCTGCTTCATCTGTTGCAAGGCAACACCGATGCTGGCGGTAAGCAGCAGGGCAGCACTGGCCAACGCTGCCAATGTGGCCAGCATCCAGGGATGGTTGAAAATTTGGCGCAGCGTAGCGGTGGTGTCCGGCATCGAAGGCATCCAGTTGATTACCAAGGTATAGCAACTGGATCAGGATTTACCTTTGCCGTTTGGCGCTTCGCTCGAGCACGGCCTGGCCGCCTGGGCAGTGGGCCTTAGCGGGTACGGTTCAACACCTGCAATATCGCCGCCGTCTGGGCGTCCGGCAGGCCGTCGAAGCGCTGCGGCCGGAACCGCATCTGGAAGGCCGCAAGCACATGCCGGGTGGCCACATCCAACACGCCTGTCTGCTCGATGGCGTAACCAAAGCGCGCCAGTTCCTGCTGGTACCAGCCGACACCAGGCGGGTTGACGTCGAAATAGGCTTGCTGGCGTGCCACCGCGTTTGCATCGGGCCAAATGCCCAGGCCCTCGTCGGCCAGGCGCTTCCACGGGAACATCGGGCCTGGGTCGAGCTTACGCAACGGGGCGATGTCGCTATGGCCGATGATGTGCCTTGGCTCGATGTTGTTGCGCTTGACGATGTCCTTCAACAGCGCGATCAGTGACTGGATCTGCGCTTCGCTGTAAGGGTGCCACACCCGGCCTGCGGGCGTGTCGGTGAAGCCCGGGTTGACGATTTCGATCCCGATCGAGGATGAGTTCAGCCAGGTACGGCCCTGCCACTGGCTGTCGCCTGCGTGCCAGGCGCGGCGGTTTTCGTCTACCAGTTCATAAACCGTACCTGGCCCGTCGCCGATCAGGTAGTGGCTGCTGACCTCGCCATGGGTGAGCAACGCCAATGAGCGCTCCAGCGATGCATTGGTGTAATGCAGCACCACGAACTGGATACGGTTGTCCTGGTTGGCTGAGGGGTGGCTGCGGTCGATACGCAGGCCCGTCGAGCATCCGGCCAGGGTGAACAGCAACAAAGTGATCAGCGTTGTTTTCAGCGTGGAAAGCACATCGATGGCCTCAGCAAATGAGCGCTACAGTATAACGTGCTCCATGACCGCGCGCTCGCGGGTCTAGGAGCCGCTGATCAGCCTTGCTCGATGCGGTTTCGCCCCTGTTCCTTGGCCCGGTAGAGCGCTGCATCGGCACGCTTGAGCACTTGGTCGCCGTGCTCGCCGGCCCGGAACGCACTCAGGCCGATGGAGGTGGTAATGACCACCCGCTCCCCCTTGAAATGGAACGGGCAGGCCTGCACGGCCGCGCGCATGGCCTCGGTGACCTCCAGTGCCTGCGCGGGTGTGGTCTGCGGCAGCAGCAGGACAAACTCCTCGCCGCCGAAGCGGGCAATGAAATGCCGGCCGCGCAAGCGCTTGCGCAATTGATCGGCAACGATCTTCAACACCTTGTCACCGGCCAGGTGCCCATAGCTGTCGTTGATCCGCTTGAAATGATCCAGGTCGAGAATGGCCATGGCCAGGTGACCACCGTGCGCCTGCCACGCCTGCACTTCGGCATCGAGCTGCTCGCTCCACGCGGCGCGGTTGGGCAGGCCGGTCAGCGGGTCCAGCAGGGCCTTCTGGCGCTGTTCTTCCAGGTGCTCGCGATAGCCAAGGGCTTCCTGCTCCATGCTGGCCACCCGCTCGGACAACCCGTGCAGGCGGCCCGCCAGCTCCTGCTCGCGGCGGTCGCGTTCATGCTTGTGCTGATCCATGGTGACCAGCAGGCTTTCGAGCCGGCTGTCCAGTGCCTGCTTGAGGCTCACCACATCGGCGGCACACTGAACATCGCTCTGCAGGCCGCCCACATGCTCACGCAACTGGTTATCCAGCTCCTGCGCTGCGCTGCTGTTGTCGGCATGGCCGGCGCTGGCCTGGTGCAAATAGTCGTGAAAACCTTCCAGGCGTTCGTTGAGCAGTTGCAGGTAGGTTTCAAATTCGTGCTGGCCGCTGTCGGTGATGGCCAGCAACAGAACGGCAAGGTCATCGAGCACCGGTATCAGCTCGTACCAGTTAAGCCCGCGCGCTACCCGGTCGCGCATAGCCTGCGCCTGAGCCTTGTGTCGCTCCGGCAGGCTGAGGTCATCCAGCAGGCCGATCAGGGTCTGCTCGATGTGCGCGGCCACTTGGCTGTAGGGCGGTTCTACCGCGTAGGGCAGGGCGTAGGCCTCATCGGCGGATTCTCCGCTTTCCAGCGGGTGGGGCTCAGGCGTTGGAGCGGTTGGCGGTGGGGTGGCGGCTACGGGACGTTCTGGCAACGGGTCGTTGGCAGGTTGGACTGCGGGCTGGGCAGCAGTATCGACCTCAGGGGCATGCGGTGCATCGAATGCATCGATGCTGTGCGGCGCCGGGGCCTGGGCAAGCGCCGATGGCGGCTCGATGAGCGGCGCTGGTGATGCTGGCGCTTCCGGTGCGGGTGCTGGGGCTGGGGCTGGGGCTGGGGCTGGATCAGCCTCAGGCACCGGGGCCACAGGCACCTCGTCATCACGGCCCTTGAACAGGCGCTGCAGGAACCCCCCACGCGGCTCACCAGCCGACTTGCCCAACGCTGAAAGCGCACGCTCCTGCAAGCCGCTCAACTCGCCCAACAGCGGCGGCAGGTCACGCGATTGGCTCACCCCTGCTTCCAGACGCTTAGCCAGCTTTTTCAACGGCCGGGACACATCGCTGGAAAGGGGCAGGCCTTGCAGTTGCCCTACCAGCGAGGTCAGTGCATCACCCACTTGGTTCATGCGTGTTTCGCGGCGCTGCTCAGAGTCCAGCACCGCCTTCTCCAGCCGCGGAATGAGCCCGGCCAGCCCGGCGTCCATATTGTCGCCACGGATCACCTCGCGCATTTCCTTCATGCACTGGTCCACGATCTTGTCGCTGCCTTCAGCGGCCAGGGTACTGCGCACCAGGCCACGGCGCAGCAAGTCGAGGCGAGCCTCCCAACGCCGCTCGAGCTTCTCCTGCTGCTCGATGCTCTTGAGGTATTTTTCTTTCCAGCGCTCGGCTTCTTCGGTCATGCCTGTGTCCGCACGGGTGATACAACTGGGGCTGTCTGATACACACTGTCGGCGCACACCCCGGGCACTTTAGGGTATGCACAGCTTCAGTTGATTCAGCTCAAGGCCGGCAGCGTATCCACAGTCAATGCATCAGGCAATCGGATCTCGACAGCGACCGGAAGGTGGTCGGAGATCGGTTGGGCCAGCACCTCCACGCGCTCCAGCGTCAGGCTGGGGCTGAGCAGAATGTGGTCCAGGCAACGCTGGGGGCGCCAGCTGGGGAACGTGGCCTCCACCTGCGGGGCAAGCAGGCCAAGGTCGCGCAACGGTGAGTGCTCGAGCAGGTCCGTGGCATGGGTGTTCATGTCCCCCATCAACACCTGGTGGCGATAACCGCCAATCAGTTCGCGGATATAGGCAAGCTGCAGGGCCCGGGTCTTGGCACCCAACGCCAGGTGCATCATGACCACGATCAACGCATCCTCACCCTCACCGAAGCGCACCAGAATGGCACCCCGCCCGGCCGGGCCGGGCAGCGGGTGGTCTTCGAGCTGGTGCGGTTTCAGGCGGCTTAGCACGCCATTGCTGTGTTGGGCAAAGCGGCCAAGGTTGCGATTGAGTTGCTGGTACCAGTAGGGGAAAGCGCCCAACTGCGCCAGGTGCTCGACCTGGTTGATGTAGCCCGAACGCATGCTGCCGCCGTCGGCTTCCTGCAAGGCCACCAGGTCGAAGTCGCTGAGCAGTTGGCCAATCTTCTGCAGGTTACCGGCCCGCCCGGTGTGTGGTAGCAGATGTTGCCAACTGCGGGTCAGGTAGTGCCGGTAGCGTTCGGTGCTGATGCCCACCTGAATGTTGAAGCTGAGCAGCCGCAGGCGACCATCCTCGGGCAGGCCAGGGGCCTGCAGGTGATGCTCGTTGACCTGCGGCTGGTGCAGGCCAATGCCACGCGTGGACCGGAAGCGGGGCATGGTAGCGCCGCCTACTTGGCGGCGCGCTCCTTGTCGATCAGCTGGTCGGCAACGTTCAGTACGGCCTCGGCGCCGCCGGCGGTACCCAGGTCGAAGCGATACTTGCCGTTGACGATCATGCTCGGTACGCCAGTGATTTCGTACTTCTTCGCCAGCTCTTTGGCCTGGTTGACCTGGCCTTTGATGGCGAACGAGTTGAAGGTGGCCAGGAACTTGTCCTTGTCCACGCCTTGGGTCGCCAGGAAGTCCGCCATGTCCTGTGGATCGGTCAGGCGCTTGCGCTGGTTCTGGATAGCATCGAAGACCGCAGCATGCACTTTATGCTCGACACCCATGGCTTCGAGGGTGAGGAACATCTGGCCATGGGCATCCCACGGGCCGCCGAACATGGCGGGGATACGCTTGAAGTTGACATCCTTGGGCAATTTTTCCACCCAAGGGTTGATCACCGGCTCGAAGCTATAGCAGTGCGGGCAGCCATACCAGAACAGCTCGACCACTTCGATCTTGCCAGGGAAGGAAACCGGAACAGGGTTGCTCAGCACCAAATATTCCTTTCCGGCAACAGGCTCTGCGGCCTGGACGGCAGTCATACCGAATACGCTGGCAGCGACCAGCGCAGCGCTGAGAATCAGTTTACGCATGCTTTACTCCTGAGCAGTCATGGGTCGCCGCGACGCGACCTGCACTGAGACAGGCCGGGAAGGGCTCAAGTTCTGTAGTGTAACGGCTGCGGGCGAAAAAAAGGGCGGCCGCACCGCCCTTTCATCATTGGCTGGCCACATTAACCGAATGTTAATGCAGGCCCTGGATATAGCTGGCCAGGGCTTCGATGTCATGGTTGCTCAGCTTGCCGGCGATGGTGCGCATGGTCATGGCATCGCCGTCGTTGGTGCGGTTGCCTTCGCGGAAGTCGGTGAGCTGCTTGCTCACGTACTGCGCGTGCTGGCCGCTCAGGTGCGGGAAGCCGGCAAGCGCAATACCGGCGCCGTTGGGGGAGTGGCAGCCGGTGCAGGCAGGCATGCCTTTGTCGAGGTCACCGCCATTGAACAGTGCGCGGCCACGTTCGACCAGCGCCGGGTCAGCAGCCCCCACGCTGCCTTTCTGGCTGGCGAAGTACGCGGCGATATCGGCCAGGTCCTGGTCGCTGAAAGCGGCCAGCATGCCGGTCATCTCCAGCACGGTACGCTTGCCGGACTTGATATCGTGCAGTTGTTTTTCGAGGTAGCGCTGGCCTTGGCCAGCCAGTTTCGGGAAGTTCGGTGCCAGGCTATTGCCGTCGGGGTTGTGGCAGGCGCCACAGACGGCGGTCTTGGCCTGGCCCGCGGCAGCATCGCCCATGACAGGTTGTGCAGCAGTGGCCGCACCTGCGACACCCAGGGTCAACAGCAGACTCACGACTAGTTTGTTCATCAGCTAATCCAACACGGCTAAGGGTGAAATGTTATGTATCGGGACTGCCACTCATCCAAAGGATGACCAAACGGTAGTCCTCGGCACTGCAGTCCATGCACAATCCACGCGGCGGCATAGCCTTGAAACCCTGGGTCACGTGCCTTACCAGTACCTCGATGCCCTGCGCCAGCCTTGGCTCCCACGCTACCCGGTCGCCCTGCCTGGGCGCCTGTGGCAACTGCCCGGCGTGACAGGCCGCACACGTGCGGTTGTACAACACCTCGGGATCCTGTGTAGCCTGTGCGCTGAAAACCGGCAGAAACATACCGACAGCAAGCAGCCATTTCGCCATGCGGAACGACCTTCAGGGTTGGGGGCCGCGCTGCGTTCTGTTGCGCGAGCTATTGATCGACACCCCATGCCCGTTCCCCTACGTTGGGAGAATGAGCACACAAAAACTGGGGCATTATATACTTCCGCCGTCCAAACGGAAACGACACCGCTTGCCAGGCTCAGGCCAATCGAGCCCGGCAACACCCACATCGGATATCCCATGCAAGTCAAGAACCCCATCCTCGGCCTGTGCCAGAAAGCCCAATTCGCCCTCAGCGCCGCCAAGGTCGAACAATGCCCCGACGACCAGGGTTACGAGGTGGCTTTCGCCGGCCGGTCCAATGCCGGCAAATCCAGCGCCCTCAACACCCTGACCCACGCCAGCCTGGCACGCACCTCGAAAACCCCGGGCCGCACTCAGTTGCTGAACTTTTTCAGTCTGGACGATGAACGGCGTTTGGTCGACTTGCCGGGCTATGGCTATGCCAAGGTGCCGATCCCGCTCAAGCAGCACTGGCAGAAGCACCTGGAGGCCTACTTGGGCAGCCGTGAGTGCCTGCGCGGCATCATCCTGATGATGGACGTGCGCCACCCCATGACCGACTTCGACAAGATGATGCTCGACTGGTCCAAGGCCAGCAGGATGCCCATGCACATCCTGCTGACCAAGGCCGACAAGCTGACCCACGGCGCGGCCAAGAACACCCTGCTGAAAGTGCAGTCGGAAATCAGAAAAGGCTGGGGCGATGGCGTGACCATCCAGCTGTTCTCGGCGCCCAAGCGCCTGGGCGTAGAAGACGCCTACCGCGTGCTGGCCGGCTGGATGGAGCTGGAAGACAAGCCTGCGGTGTAACGCTTTGCCAAATCGCAGGCAAAAAAAACCCCGGACTTCGTATGGGGAGGGGGAAGTTCGGGGTCCAAGTCCGGACCGCTAGGGCGGGGTCCAGGTATCTGCCAACACTTAACACAACATAGGAGCATCGAAAGGCTTCACCAGCCATTCAGGACCTCTGAGTCGCAATTCACCCTTTAAGTTCCTGACCGCTGCTTCAATTTGTGCGCTGTTTCATGAAACGCCATCGGCCACCGAGGTGGCCGGCATCCAGACATGCGGCGATAAGTCGCAGAGGCTCGTGAGTTTTAACCGCTCGATCAATGCGCTTCGTCCCAGTTCGCGCCCACACCCGCTTCAACCAGAAGGGGTACGTCGAGTTTCGCGGCGTTGCTCATGTGCAGGCGAATTTCATCTTTGACCTGTTCAACCAGGTCCTCGCGCACCTCCAGCACCAGTTCGTCGTGGACCTGCAGGATCACCCGTGCGTCCAGCCCGCTCTCGCTCAGCCAGTTGTCCACGTTGACCATCGCGCGCTTGATGATGTCTGCGGCGGTGCCCTGCATGGGGGCGTTGATCGCCGTCCGCTCGGCGCCTTTGCGCAGGGCGGGGTTCTTGGCGTTGATGTCCGGCAGGTACAGGCGGCGGCCAAACAGGGTTTCGACGAAGCCCTGCTCCGCCGCCTGGGCGCGGGTGCGCTCCATGTAGGCCAGCACGCCAGGGTAGCGGGTGAAATAGCGGTCGATGTAGTCCTGGGACTGCTTGCGGTCCACGCCGATCTGCTTGGCCAGGCCAAACGCGCTCATGCCGTAGATCAGGCCGAAGTTGATCGCCTTGGCGCTACGGCGCTGGTCGTTGGTCACCTGTTCGAGCGCCACGCCAAACACCTCTGCCGCCGTGGCCCGGTGCACGTCCAGGTCATTCTGGAAGGCATGCAGCAGGCCCTCATCCTTGGCCAGGTGGGCCATGATGCGCAGCTCGATCTGCGAATAGTCGGCAGCCAGCAGCTTGTAGCCGGGGCTGGCGATGAACGCCTGGCGGATGCGCCGGCCCTCGGCAGTACGAATGGGGATGTTCTGCAGGTTCGGGTCGCTGGACGACAAACGGCCGGTGGCCGCCACCGCCTGCTGGTAGGAGGTGTGAATGCGCCCGGTGCGCGGGTTGATCTGCCCCGGCAGCTTGTCGGTGTAGGTGCTCTTGAGCTTGCTCAGGCTGCGGTACTGCATCAGCACCTCAGGCAAGGGGTAGCCTTGCATCGCCAGGTCGTCGAGCACCGCCTCGGCGGTGGACGGCTGGCCCTTGGCGGTTTTGCTCAACACCGGCATGCCCAGCTTGTCGTACAGAATCGCCCCCAGCTGTTTGGGCGAGCCGAGGTTGAACTGCTCACCGGCCAGCTCGAAGGCGCGTTGCTCCAGCTCGGCCATCTTCACGCCCAGCTCACCGCTTTGTACCTGCAACAAGGCCGCGTCCACCAGGGCGCCCTGGCGCTCGATCTTGGCCAGCACCGGTACCAGCGGCATTTCGATGTCCATCAACACCGGTTGTACACCGGGGGTTTGCGCCAGCCGTGCCTGCAAGGCCTGGTGCAGGCGCAGGGTGATATCGGCATCCTCGGCCGCATAGGGGCCCGCCTTGTCCAGGTGGATCTGGTTGAAGGTGAGCTGCTTGGCGCCCTTGCCGGCGATGTCCTCGAAGGCAATGGTGGTGTGGCCCAGGTACTTCTGCGCCAGGCTGTCCATGTCGTGCCGGGTAGCGGTGGAATTGAACACGTACGACTCAAGCATGGTGTCGTAGGCAACACCCTGCATGTGGATGGCGGGCGAGCCGTTGGCGAGGATGTTGATATCGTATTTGGCGTTCTGCCCTACCTTGGCCTTGGTTGGGTCTTCCAGGAGGGGTTTCAGTGCCAGCAGCACGGCCTCGCGATCCAGCTGGGCGGGCGCCCCCTCGTAGTCGTGCATAAAGGGCACATAAGCGGCTTCGTGGGGTTCCACGGCAAACGAGATGCCCACCAGCTGCGCCCGCTGGGCATCCACGCTGGTGGTTTCGGTGTCGAACGCGACCAGTGGCGCGTTGCGCAGTTTTTCCAGCCAGGCATCGAAGCGGGCCTGATCGAGGATGGTTTCGTACTTTGCCTCGACGACCGCCGCCGGCGCTTGGACTGGGGCTACTTCATCACCTGCGCGGGCGGCATCGCGCTGCACATCGGCTACCCAGCTCTTGAATTCCATCTCGGTGTACAGCGCCAGCAGCGCCTCGCGGTCCGGCTCGCCGCACACCAGGGCGTCCACTTCGATGTCCAGCGGCACGTCGATCTTGATGGTGGCCAGTTCATACGACAGGAACGCCGCGTCGCGGTGTTCCTCAAGCTTGGCGGGCAGGCTCTTGGCGCCACGGATGGCCAGGGTGGGTACCTTGTCCAGGTTGGCGTACAGCTCGCTGAGCCCGCCACCGATACCGGTCAGCAGGCCGGCGGCGGTCTTTTCACCTACGCCCGGTACGCCTGGAATGTTGTCGACCTTGTCGCCCATCAGGGCCAGGAAGTCGATGATGTGCTCGGGCCCGACGCCAAACTTCTCATGCACGCCAGCTACGTCCAGCACACTACCGGTCATGGTGTTGACCAGGGTAATGTGCCCGTCCACCAGCTGCGCCATGTCCTTGTCGCCCGTGGAGATGATGACCGGCCGGCCAAGCGCGGCACTGCTGCGGGCCAGGGTACCGATGACGTCGTCAGCCTCCACCCCCTCGACGCACAACAGGGGGTAGCCCAAGGCCTTGACGCTGGCGTGCAAGGGCTCGATCTGCACCCGCAGGTCGTCAGGCATGCTCGGGCGGTTGGCCTTGTAATCGGCATACAAGGTGTCGCGGAAGGTGCCGCCCTTGGCGTCGAACACCACGGCAAAGAGGCTGTCGGGGTACTGCCTGCGCAAGCTCTTGAGCATGTTCAGCACACCCTTCACCGCGCCAGTCGGCATGCCCTTGGACGTGGTCAGGGGCGGCAGCGCATGAAAGGCACGGTACAGGTAGGAGGAACCGTCCACCAGGACGAGGGGCGCTTGGCTCATGTGCAGAATCAACCTTTTCGACGGGTCCGGCGCTAGAATAGCCAGAATCATTGACGACAAAGGGACTAGGTTATCATGCGTACACTCAATCGCCTGTTACTGCTCGGCCTGTTGGCAACCACGCCTGTCGTAGCCCTGGCGGCGGACGACGCGCCCTCGGCCGATCCCGAGGTGACCATTCGCACGGAAGGCGACAAGACCATCCAGGAATATCGCCAGAACGGCTTCCTGTATGCGATCAAGATCACACCGAAACATGGCAAGCCTTACTTTCTGGTACGCGCCGATGGCTCCGATGGCAATTTCATTCGTTCCGACCAACCGGACATGCTGATTCCGGGCTGGAAGATCTTCGAGTGGTAATCTGACGCGCACCGTTCACATCAACCCGGCACTTCCCGGCGGAAGTGCCTGCATGGGCAATCTTTCATCATGTCAGTCTTCACCCCCGTGACCCGGCCTGAGCTGGAAACCTTTCTGGCGCCCTACCAGCTGGGCCGCCTGCTCGACTTCCAGGGCATCGCCGCCGGTACCGAGAACAGCAACTTCTTCGTCAGCCTCGAACAGGGGGAGTTCGTGCTGACGCTGATCGAGCGTGGGCCCAGCGAAGACATGCCGTTCTTCATCGAGCTGCTCGACACCCTGCACGCCGCGGACATGCCCGTGCCCTATGCCGTGCGTGACCGTGACGGCAACGGCCTGCGTGAGCTGTGCGGCAAGCCGGCACTGCTGCAGCCAAGGTTGTCGGGCAAGCACATCAAGGCGCCCAACGCCCAGCACTGCGCCCAGGTCGGTGAATTGCTGGCACACATTCACCTGGCTACCCGCGAGCGCATCATCGAACGCCGCACCGACCGCGGGCTGGACTGGATGCAGGCCGCCGGGGCCGAGCTGCTACCGCGCCTCACCGCGGAGCAAGCTGCGCTGCTGAGGCCGGCACTGGCCGAGATGGCTTTGCACAAGGCACAGATTTTGGCATTGCCCCGGGCCAACCTGCACGCCGACCTGTTCCGCGACAACGTGATGTTCGAGGGCACCCACCTGACGGGTGTGATCGATTTCTACAATGCCTGCTCGGGGCCGATGCTTTACGACCTGGCCATTACGGTGAACGATTGGTGCCTGAACGAGCAGGGCGGCGTCGATGCACCACGCGCCCAGGCACTGCTGGCGGCCTATGCTGCGCTGCGACCGTTTACGGCAGCCGAGGCCGAGCTGTGGCCAGAGATGCTGCGGGTAGGCTGCGTGCGGTTCTGGTTGTCGCGGCTGATTGCCGCTGAATCGTTCGCCGGCATGGACGTGATGATCCATGACCCGCGTGAGTTCGAGGTGCGCCTGGCGCAGCGTCAGCAGGTGAGCCTGCACTTGCCGTTCGCGCTGTAAACACGCGGTCGCGCGCGCCTGCGCCCCTCCGGCGCATGGCGCGTTATGGCACGGTTACAACTGCTCCAGGCACCCGGCCAGGTCATTGCCCAGCTTCTCCAGCAGGCGCTCATACCCTTTACCATCTACCGGGTCTGTACCGCCCAGCGCGTCCAGCTCGGCCAAGCGCACCGGCAACCCTGCGGTCAGGGTCTCGGCCAGGCGTGGGCGCAGGGGCGGTTCGCTGAAGACACAGGTTTTGCCCACCTCCTGCAACCGCGTGCGCATGGCCGCCACATGCTGCGCACCGGGCTGTACCTCCGAAGCCACGCTGAACACGCCTGTGTGCTTCAGGCCGTACTCCGCCTCGAAGTAATCGAACGCCTCGTGGAAAACAAAGTACGGTTTGCCTGCTACGCCCGCCACCCGGGCCTTGATCCGGCCATCCAGGGCATCCAGGCGCCCATCAAAGGCCTTCAGGTTGCTCTGGTAACGGGCAGCATTGGCAGGGTCTACCTGGGCAAGGTCAGCGGCCATCTTCGCGGCAATCACCCGTGCGTTGACCGACGATAACCACAAATGCGCATCCAGGCTGCCTGGGCGGTGATCATGGTCATGATCGTCCTGGGCCGCGTCATGGGAGTGGCTGTCCTCGCCAAAGTGGCGCAACTTCATGTTCGCCAGCGACTGCACCGCCACTGTGGGTTTGCTGCGGCTGCCCAGCACCCGGGGCAAGAAGCCCTCCATGTCCGGGCCGATCCAGTACAGCAGGTCGGCATCACCCACACGCCGCACATCCGAAGGGCGCAGCGCGTAATGGTGCGGCGAGGCGCCGGGCGGCAACAGCACCTCAGGGCTGCCAACCCCGTCCTGAACGGCTGCGGCAATCTGCTGCAGGGGCTTGATACTGGTCAGCACACGCACGTCGGCGTGGGCTGAAAATGCGATGAAAGCGACAAACAGGGCCAGGAATCGGGACACGGTAGGTACTCGAATCGTCTAAAACAGGTAACATAATAACGTCTCTGTCCAGAACCGTCGCTGCCCATGTCCATCACGCCGCTGGCCAACCGCCCCCATGATCATTCCCATTGCGTACACAGCGCCCTGGCCGAAGCCGACGCGCTGTGCGCGCGCCAGGGTCTGCGCCTGACCGCACTGCGCCGCCGCGTGCTGGAGCTGGTATGGCAAAGCCATAAGCCGCTGGGTGCCTACGACATCCTGGCGGTGCTCAGCGAACAGGACGGGCGCCGGGCGGCGCCCCCCACCGTGTACCGTGCACTGGATTTCCTGCTGGAAAACGGCCTGGTGCACCGCATCGCCTCACTCAACGCCTTCATGGGCTGCAGCCACCCGGAACACGCTCACCAAAGCCAGTTCCTGATCTGCCGCGTCTGCCATGTGGCCATCGAGCTGGAGCAGGACAGCATCAGCGACGCCATCATCGGCAGCGCCAGGCACGTCGGCTTTACCGTCGAGAACCAGACCGTGGAAGTGGTGGGCCTGTGCAGCAATTGCCGGAGCGCAGCATGACCGACGCGCTCATCCGCCTGGAGCAGGTCGGCGTCACCTTCGGCGGGGAGAACGTGCTGGACAGCATCGACCTGTCGGTGGCACCCGGCCAGATCGTGACCCTGATCGGCCCCAATGGCGCAGGCAAGACCACCCTGGTACGCGCCGTGCTGGGGCTGCTCAAGCCACACCGCGGTTCAGTATGGCGCCGGCCCAAGCTGCGCATCGGCTACATGCCGCAAAAAATCCAGGTGGATGCCACGCTGCCGCTCTCCGTGCTGCGCTTTCTGCGCCTGGTGCCGGGTGTTGACCGGGCAGCCGCCTTGGCAGCGTTGCACGAAGTGGGTGCCCAGCACGTGATCGACAGCCCGATCCAGACCGTGTCCGGTGGCGAGATGCAGCGCGTGCTGCTGGCCCGTGCCCTGCTGCGCGAGCCACAGCTGCTGGTGCTGGACGAGCCGGTACAGGGCGTGGACGTGGTCGGCCAGACCGAGTTGTACAACCTCATCACCCGGCTGCGCGATCGCCTCGGCTGCGGTGTGCTGATGGTGTCCCACGACCTGCACCTGGTGATGAGCGCCACCGACCAGGTGGTGTGCCTGAACCGCCATGTCTGCTGTTCGGGCCACCCGGAACAGGTCAGCGGCGACCCGGCGTTCGTCGAACTGTTCGGCCAGACCGCGCCAAGCCTTGCCATCTACCACCACCATCACGACCACAGCCATGACTTGCACGGCTCCGTGGTCGCCCCTGGCAACCCTGTTCATGGAGCGCACTGCAAGCATGGCTGATTTTCTTCTCTACGCCCTGCTTGCCGGCTTGTCCCTGGCACTGGTGGCCGGGCCGCTGGGCTCGTTCGTGGTCTGGCGGCGCATGGCCTATTTCGGGGACACCCTGTCACACGCAGCGCTGCTCGGCGTGGCCATGGGCTTTGCCCTGGATGTAAGCCCGGCGCTGGCAGTGACCGTGGGCTGCCTGCTGTTGGCCATTGTGCTGGTCACCTTGCAGCAGCGTCAGCCACTGGCCTCCGACACCTTGCTGGGCATTCTCGCACCCAGCACGCTGTCGTTGGGGCTGGTGGTGCTGAGCTTCATGCATGACGTGCGCATCGACCTGATGGGTTATCTGTTCGGCGACCTGCTGGCCATCAGCCCCACCGACCTGGCCTGGATCCTGGGCGGCAGCGCCCTGGTGCTGGTGCTGCTCGCGGTGCTGTGGCGGCCATTGCTGGCCGTGACTGTGCATGAAGAGCTGGCCATGGTCGAAGGCCTGCCCGTCGCCGGCCTGCGCATGGCGCTGATGCTGCTGATTGCCGTGGTCATCGCCGTGGCCATGAAGATCGTCGGGGTGCTGCTGATCACCTCATTGCTCATCATTCCGGCAGCTGCGGCGCAGCGTCACGCCCGCTCCCCCGAGCAGATGGCGCTAGGGGCCAGCCTGCTGGGCGTCACCGCGGTTTGCGGCGGCCTGGCGCTGTCCTGGTTCAAGGATACCCCTGCCGGCCCCTCCATCGTGGTGTGCGCTGCAATGCTATTCTTGCTGAGCCTGGCACTGCCAAAACGGTGAAAAACCGGCGTGCCGGGGCTGCCTCTGCAACCTTGGGCGAAGTGAAGGGTCTGTAAGACCTGTTTTCGAGCGTGCGCACCTGGGTGTAGACTTGCTCGCTTTTTGCGCAAATAGAGAGTCGCAGGAATGAAGCCGTTTGCCTCCCGTTGTCTGCTTGTTGCCGCGTTTTCCCTGTTTCTGGCCGCCTGTTCCCATGCCCCAGTAGAACAGGCCACCGCACCTGCCCAAGCCGATGCCTGGCAGCAGTTGCAACAAAATATTGCCAGCAATGAGCTGGCCACCGCCGAAGACCAGTTGGCCGCGCTGCAAGCGCAGGCGCCAGGTGACGCGCGTATCGAGCAATTCCAGCGCCAGCTGGCCGAAGCCTATCTGCAACGCAGCCAGATCGTGCTGCAGAAAGGTGACGTGAATGCCGCTGCCACGGCACTGGCCAGGGCCCGCGCATTGATGCCCCAGGCACCTGCCGTGATCGGTGGGGACCCGTTGACGCAAGCGCGTAAAGCCGAGTTGGCCAAGGCCGAGGCTGCGCTGCAGGCGGCCGAAGCCAAGCCCAAGGCACGGCTGATCGACCCGACAGCGCCCAGCACGGTCGTTGCGTTGAAAACCACGGATATTGGCGCTATGCGTCACCAGCTGGACGATATCGCCCAGGACGTCGTCAACTACCGATGCGAAGTGGTGTTCCAGGTGCCCCGCAGCGCTGATGCACCGTGGCTCAAGCACCTGCTTGAAAAGCGTGTGCACAAGTTGGACAGCGGGTACAACCTGAAGCTCAAGCATGAGATCCAGCGTGCATTGCCGGCGCAGGTGGTTCTGGTTCCACACCAGCAATAACGCTGTAGGCCCCGCCAGCAGGCCGGCGAGAAAGGTCGCCGGCCACGGGCTGGGCGGTCAGGCTGGCACAGCCTCGGCTGCCGCTTCACGCTCCCAGACACGGTGCCCTTCTACCGCCTTGACGAACGCGTCCACGGTTTTCTGGTCATCGCCTGTCAGCAGCCCCTTGTCCTCTTTGAGGCCAAGCGTTGCCAGCAGCTCCTTGGTCAGCACCATGGCCTTCAGGTGCTTGTAACCTTCAAGCAGGAAGTGCTTGGCCACGCCGCTGCCAGCCAGCGCATCACCAGAGGCTTTGCCCGCCGGCACGATAATGCCGTCGAACATCACCGACGGCATGCCCTCCATCGACGCATCCACCGGCAACTGCTTGCCGTCTGCGGCTTTCACCGGCGCCGAAGTCGGCCCCAGCAGCATTGGGCGGGCACTCTGGGCTTCCAGTGCCTTGACCAGCTTGTCGACACTGCCCGCATCTACGCCATTGGCCACCAGAATGGCAATCTTGCGCCCCTTGATGCCCACCTTGCCCGGCAGGTTCATCTGGCTAAGCGTAGGCGACGTCGCCTGCTTGCTGCCCTTGACCTGGACCGTGCCGGCCTTGGGGGCGGGCAGGCCGAGGTTCTCGGCAACTGCTGCCGCCAATTTCAGGTCGATGTTGGCCAGGATCTCATTCACCTGACGTGCGCGAATGGCCTCACGCTCGACCTTGCCCAGTTCAAAGCTGTAAGCCTTGATGATGTGCTGCTGCTCGGTCGGGCTCATGCTCTGGAAGAACAGACGCGCCTGGGAGAAGTGATCGCTAAACGAGTCGCTGCGCTGGCGAATCTTGTGCGCATCGATGCGTTCCTGGTAGCTCTCGAAGCCACCGTCACGGGCGCCCGGCGGGGTTTCCTTCGGCCAGCCCCCATCGATGGAATTAGGCTCGTAGGAGGCCTGGCCCTTGTGCACGATGTGCTGGTGAATGGCATCGCGCTGGTTGTTGTGGAACGGCGCAACCGGGCGGTTGATCGGGATCTGGTGGAAGTTCGGCCCACCCAGGCGGCTGAGCTGGGTATCGGTGTAGGAGAACAGGCGCCCCTGCAGTAGCGGGTCATTGGTGAAGTCGATGCCCGGCACAATGTGGCCTGGGCAGAATGCAACCTGCTCGACCTCGGCAAAGAAGTTGTCCGGGTTGCGGTTCAGCACCATCTTGCCCAGCGGTGTGACGGGCACCAACTCTTCGGGGATGAGCTTGGTCGGGTCCAGCAGGTCGAAGTCGAACTTGTGCTCATCGGCCTCCGGCACGATCTGCACGCCCAGCTCCCACTCAGGGTAGTGCCCGGTTTCGATGGCTTCGCGCAGGTCGCGGCGGTGGTAGTCGGTATCCTTGCCCGCCAGCTTCTGTGCCTCGTCCCACAGCACCGAATGCACGCCCTCGCTTGGCTTCCAGTGGAACTTCACGAAGCTGGCCACGCCCTCGGCGTTGACCAGGCGGAAGGTGTGCACGCCGAAGCCTTCCATCATGCGCAGGCTGCGCGGGATGGCCCGGTCGGACATGGCCCAGATGACCATGTGCGCCGATTCTGGCACCAGCGACACGAAGTCCCAGAAGGTATCGTGGGCCGAGCCGCCGGTCGGCATTTCGTTGTGCGGCTCGGGCTTAACCGCATGCACGAAATCAGGGAACTTGATGGCGTCCTGGATGAAGAACACCGGCATGTTGTTACCCACCAGGTCGAAATTGCCTTCGTCGGTGTAGAACTTCACGGCAAAACCGCGCACGTCGCGGACCGTGTCGCCCGAGCCGCGTGGGCCCTGCACGGTAGAGAAGCGCACGAACACCGGGGTGATCTTTTCAGGGTCCTGCAGGAAACCCGCCTTGGTCAGTTCGGCATGGCAGCCATAGCTCTGGAAATAGCCATGGGCGCCCGTGCCGCGGGCATGAACGATACGCTCAGGGATGCGTTCGTGGTCAAAGTGGGTGATCTTCTCGCGCATGATGAAGTCTTCAAGCAGCGAGGGCCCACGGGGGCCAGCCTTGAGCGTGTTCTGGTTATCGGAGATGCGCACACCCTGGTTGGTGCGCAGCGCCTGCCCAGTGGCGTCACTGCGGTCGGCCTCCAGGCTCTGCAGCTTGGCGTTGGTGTTGGCCTTGTCTGGGCTCTGGTTGCCCGCAGCCTCGCTGTGCTTGGGGGCGTCCGTCTTCTTGCTGGGCATGTTCGGCTCTCCTCATCAGTCTTCAGGCGTGCCCGTTCGGGCTATGTTCTGGTAGTGACTGGAGGGGTTCGGTGAGCGTTCAATCAGGTTTACCAGTTGTCGACATATGCCCGTTAGCTTGGTCCAAAGCGAAATAAATGCTAAGAACAGCGGGTGGAAAAGGCTAAAATGCGCCACCCAGCCAACCGCTGACCCAAATTCATGCGCCCCACAAGGTTCGCTACGTGATCGAGTTCCAACAGGTACACAAGACCTACCGCGTCGCCGGTAGGGAAATCCCCGCCCTTAACCCGACTACCCTCACCATCGAGAATGGCCAGGTGTTCGGCCTGATTGGCCATTCCGGTGCCGGCAAAAGCACCATGCTGCGCCTGATCAACCGCCTGGAAGAGCCTTCCGGCGGCACGATCATCGTCGATGGCGAAGACGTAACCGCGTTCAACGCCACCCAGTTGCGCGGCTTCCGCCAGCAGGTCGGGATGATTTTCCAGCACTTCAACCTGCTGGCATCCAAAACCGTCGCCGACAACGTCGCCCTGCCACTCACCCTGGCCGGCGAACTGTCTCGCAGCGAGATCGACAAACGCGTCACCGAACTGCTCGCCCGCGTCGGCCTCTCGGACCACGCTCGCAAGTACCCGGCGCAGCTCTCGGGAGGCCAGAAGCAACGCGTGGGTATCGCCCGGGCGTTGTCGACCAACCCCAAGATCCTGCTGTGCGACGAGGCGACCAGCGCCCTCGACCCGCAGACAACCGCCTCGGTGCTGCAATTGCTCGCCGAGATCAACCGCGAACTGAAGCTCACCATCGTGCTCATCACCCACGAGATGGATGTGATTCGCCGGGTCTGCGACCGTGTTGCGGTAATGGACGCCGGCCATATCGTCGAGCAGGGCTCGGTGGCCGATGTCTTCCTGCACCCGCAGCACGCCACCACCAAGCGCTTCGTCCAGGAAGACGAGCAGGTGGACGAAGGCGAGCAGCGTGACGACTTCACCCATGTGCCGGGCCGCATCGTGCGCCTGACCTTCCAGGGTGATGCCACTTATGCCCCGTTGCTGGGCACCGTGGCACGTGAAACCGGCGTGGATTACAGCATCCTCGCCGGGCGTATCGACCGCATCAAAGACGTCCCCTATGGCCAGCTCACCCTCGCCTTGATTGGCGGTGACATGGAAGCGGCCTTCGCCCGCTTCAAGGCAGCTGACGTTCATATGGAGGTACTGCGTTGATGGACGCCCTTAATTTCTTCGCCAACGTCGACTGGGCCGAAATCTGGCTGGCCACCGTCGACACCATGATCATGCTGTTCGGTTCGCTGTTGTTCACCGTGCTGCTGGGCCTGCCCCTGGGCGTACTGCTGTTTCTGTGCGGCCCCAAGCAGATGTTCGAACAGAAGGGCGTTTACGCGCTGCTGTCGTTGGTGGTCAACATCCTGCGCTCGCTGCCGTTCATCATTCTGCTGATCGTGATGATCCCGATCACCGTACTGATCACCGGCACCTCGCTGGGCGTCGCTGGCGCCATTCCGCCGCTGGTGGTGGGTGCCACGCCGTTCTTTGCCCGCCTGGTGGAAACCGCCCTGCGTGAAGTGGACCGCGGCATCATTGAAGCCACCCAGTCGATGGGCGCCACCACGCGCCAGATCATCACCAGCGCCTTGCTGCCAGAAGCCCGCCCGGGCATCTTCGCCGCCATTACCGTCACCGCCATCACCCTGGTGTCGTACACCGCCATGGCCGGTGTTGTCGGTGCAGGCGGCCTTGGTGACCTGGCCATCCGCTTTGGTTACCAGCGCTTCCAGACTGACGTCATGGTCGTCACGGTGGTGCTGTTGCTGGTGCTGGTGCAAGTGCTGCAAAGCGTCGGCGACAAGCTTGTCGTGCATTTTTCCCGTAAGTAACCCCAATGGGGCAGACCCGTTCGGGGGCCGTCGCGGCCCTCACAAGGAGTGATCAATGAAGAAGCTGCTTGCTGTTGCTGCCGCCGTGGCGGCCTTTTCGGCCCAGGCCGATACCCTGACCGTCGCTGCCTCGCCGGTGCCCCACGCGGAAATTCTCAACTTCGTCAAACCACAGCTGGCGAAGGAAGGTGTAGAGCTCAAGGTGAAAGAATTCACCGACTACATCCAGCCCAACGTGCAGGTTGCGGAGAAGCGCCTGGACGCCAACTTCTTCCAGCACCAGCCGTACCTGGATGAGTTCAACAAGGCCAAGGGCACTGACCTGGTGAGCGTGACCGGCGTGCACATCGAGCCGCTGGGTGTTTACGCGAGCAAGCTGAAGAAGCTGGACGAGCTGCCTTCCGGCGCCACCGTGGTCATCCCCAACGATGCCACCAACGGCGGCCGCGCGTTGTTGCTGCTGGACAAGGCCGGGGTGATCAAGCTCAAGGACAACAAGAACATCCTCTCGACCGTGAAGGACATTGCCGAGAACCCGAAGAACATCAAGTTCCGCGAGCTCGAAGCGGCGACCATTCCGCGTGTCCTGACCCAGGTGGATGCCGCCTTGATCAACACCAACTATGCGCTGGAAGCCAAGCTGAACCCGGAGAAAGACGCCCTGGCCATCGAAGGTGCGGATTCGCCGTACGTGAACATTCTGGTTGCCCGGCCGGACAACAAGGATTCGGACGACATGAAAAAACTCGCGGCTGCACTGCATTCGCCTGAGGTGAAGCAGTTCATCACCGAGAAGTACAAGGGCGCCGTGGTTCCAGCGTTTTGATGTGATGGTCATGGGGCCGCGTTGCGGCCCCTGAAACCGTTGGCGCAGGCTCACCCGCGAACGGGCAGAGCCGATAGCTTCAGTCCTGCTTCACCAATGCCGGCAACCGGGCTACCAGCTTCTGGTTGTTGAACGGCGCACGTATGAACCCCCGCTGGCGCCCGTCCGGGCCGACCACCGCCAGGTTGCCACTGTGATCAACCGTATACCCCGGCTTGCTGGTATCTGCCGGGATGAACGGGATGCTCAAGGCATTGGCCAGCTTCTGCGTATCCTCGATCGACCCCGCCAGCCCGACGAAGTCCTTGTCGAAGTAAGCCAGGTACTGCTTGAGCTGGTTGGGCGTGTCGCGGTTGGGGTCCACACTCACCAGTACCACTTGCAGGCGGCTTAAGGCCTCCTGGGGCAGCTCGCTTTTTACCTGGCGCAACTGTGCGAGGGTGGTCGGGCAGATATCCGGGCAATAGGTATAGCCAAAGAACAGCAGCGACCATTTGCCCTTCAGTTCGTCCAGGTGTACCGGCTGGCCGTCCTGGTTGGTCATGGTCACATCAGGCACCGCGCGGCTCTGCGGCAGCAGGATGATGCCTGCATCGATCAGCTCGGTGGGGTTTACCTGGCCCCGGCCGTTAAGCACCTTGTTGACGGTAAGGCCCAGGATCAGCGCGACCAGGGCAACGAGGATGAAGACGGTTTTCTGGGTTCGGGTCATAAGCTCGGCAACAGTTCGTGGTCAACGGGCGCCGCGATCAATGGCGCGCACAGGAAGCCGATAGAGTACGCGAAGGTGCTGGCCACTGCATGCGGCCGGCTGCCACGGGCCGGTATCGGCATGGGCCAGCGGGGTGAGGCGCCAGGCTGCGGTGATGCGCGGCTTGTCGACCACGCGGATGCGGAAGTTGACTAGCACCATGGCCAGCAACAGCACTGCACCACCCGCGTTATGCAGCACGGCAACGGCCAACGGCACGTGCAGCAGCACATTGGCGACGCCCAGGCACAGCTGCAGCCCCAGCGCCGCCAGCACCATCAGGGCCAGGCCGCGCAAGTGCAACCGATGCAGCTTCCAGCCAAGCAGCAACAGCACCAATGTGACAATCAGCGCACCCAGGCGATGGCTGACATGGATGGCCGTGCGCGCATCGCTGTCCAACTGCCCGCCCAGGTAGTTGGGCCCCACGTGCTGGGTGAGGTGGAAACCATTGCCGAAATCAGCAGCCGGCCACCATTGGCCATGGCAGGTGGGCAGGTCAAGGCAGGCAACGGCAGCGTAGTTGGCACTCACCCAGCCACCCAAGGCAATCTGGCCGATCACCACCAGCAATGCCAGGGCTGCCGTGCGGCGCAAGCTCAACGGCAGCTTGGGCATTGGCGGCAGGCGCCCGCACAGGCGCAGCGCCAGCAAAAAGAGCAGGCTCACGGTGGTGAAGCCGCCCAACAGGTGCGCAGTGACCACCTGCGGCCACAACTGCAGCGTTACTGTCCACATGCCGAAGGCCGCCTGGCCCAGCACCACCGCAAGCAGCAGCAAGGGCAGCCGCCGGGGCTGGCCATCGCCAGGGTGACCACACAATGAGCGCAAGGCCAGCCAGGCAATGACCAACGCCAGCGCGCCGGCGAAATAGCGGTGGGTCATCTCTGCCCAGCCCTTGGCTTGCTGCACCGGGTGGTCCGGGAAATGCCGCTCGGCGTGGGCCAGTTGGGCGTCGGTCTTGGGCACGGTGAGCATGCCGTAGCACCCCGGCCAGTCCGGGCAGCCCAACCCGGCATGGGTCAGGCGGGTGTAGGCGCCCAGCAACACGACCATCAAGGCCAGCAGGGTGGCGAACACAGCAAGGCGAAATCCAGGTCGGGCCATGGTGTTCTCCTAGCCGATGTTGGACAGCTTGAGCAGGTGGCGCAGGTCGTCGAGGACATGCTTGCCGTTCACCCCGGCGTCATAGCGCAGCACCAGGTTGCCATGAGGGTCGACGATCCACAGCTGCGGCCCGGGCTGGTTCACACGCTGCCGGTAACGCACAGCATCCAGCGCATAACGTTGCAGCCGCGGGTATTCGCGACCAAGCAGCGCCTGGTAGGGGGCGCTCAGGGGATGGGATGCGGCCAGGGCATGGCTAGCACGGCTGGCATCGCGGCCCAGGCCAACCTGTATCTGCCGGGCCAGGTACACCAGCCGCTGGCAATCGTCGGCGCACTCCGCAGGCGCCGTGACCAGCAGCTGCCAGCGCTCATCCTGGCCCGCCACGCCCAGGTCGGCGCGGCCCTCGCCATTGCCAACCAGCACGCCATGGAAGCTGCGGCCATCCGGCACCCAGAACCCCAGCTTGTACATGCAGGTGGCCAGCACCATGGGCCCGATCACCAGCAACAGGATCAACAGCAGTTGCAAGCGCCCGCGGGCCTTGCGCTTGCCGCGTTCAGGCGCGGTCAGTGGCGTGGCGGTGGCCATGGCGTTTCTCCTTGTGCTGATGCCAGCCGAAATAGAGGTAGAGCACCACCAGGGCAATGGCCAGGGCGAACCACTGCACGGCATAGCCCACGTGCTTTTCCGGGCCCATGGCCACTGCCGGCCAGCCCAGGCGATAGGCAGCGGGGCCAGGGTCGAGCCGTAGCTCGTGGGCAAAGCCCTCACGCCCCAGCTGTTGCCACAGGCCGCTGGGGTCGACGGCCGTCAGCAGGTGGGGCCATTGCCCGCCGACAGGGTCGGCGTGCAACTGGAATGGGCTGCCGGGGGCGACATAGACCGAGGCCTGCAGTGCCAGCGCCTTGGCTGGGGTTTCGAAGCGCACCGGCACACGCCGGTCGGGCCATGCAAGCCAGCCGCGGTTGATCAGCACCCACGCACCGCTGGGTTGGTCGTGAAAGGGTTGCAGCAGCTCCACACCGACTTGGCCATCACGCATGCGGTTGTCCAGCAACAGGCTGTGCTCGGGGTCAAAGCGCCCGTACAACTGCACGCGGCGGAACGCATCGTCACCCGCCGGCGCCAGTTGCGCGACAGCCAGCGGCGTCTCGGTGCGCCGTTCAGCGTAGGTTGCCAGCAGCACCCGCTTCTGCTCGGCGCGCCCCAGCTGCCAGCAGCCAAGCGCGATAAGGCAAGGCAGTAGCGCCAGCACCGCCAGCGTCGGTAGCCAGCCAGGGCGAAAGCGCCTCAGCGTGGCCGTACCCGGTGGCTCGCTATACTTGTCCACATTCCTGCACCTCTTCGGAGTAGCGCCATGCTCAAGGCTGCGATTGTGCTGATGCTGTTGGCCACGGTTGCCAGCCTGTTCAGTGGCCTGGTGTTTCTGGTCAAGGACGATGAAAACTCCTCACGCCTGCTCAAGGCACTGACCGTGCGGGTCACCCTCGCAGCACTGACCATCGGCTTGGTGGCCTGGGGGTTCATCAGTGGTCAGCTGGTTTCACATGCCCCCTTTTAAGTGCCGGCCTTCAAACCACATACACAAAGATGAACAGCGCTACCCACACCACGTCGACGAAGTGCCAATACCAACTGGCCGCCTCGAAACCAAAGTGTTTTTCCGGGCTGAAATGCCCACGCAGAATGCGCACGAACATCACCAGCAGAATGATCGTGCCCAGGGTCACGTGGGCGCCGTGAAAACCGGTGAGCATGAAAAACGTCGCGCCATAGATGCCGGAGCCCAAGGTCAGCCCCAGTTGCGTGTACGCCTCGTGGTACTCGTAGGCCTGCAAGGCAATGAAGCTGGTGCCTAGCACCAGGGTCAGTGCCAGCCACAGTTTCAGCGCAGTGCGGTGCCCCCGGCGCAGGGCATGGTGGGCCAGGGTGATGGTGATGCTGGAACTGACCAGCAGCACCGTATTGATCAACGGCAGGTGCCACGGGTCAATGACGCGCTTGGGGGGCGGGAACAGCTTGGGGTCCGGCGTGTGCAGCAACGGCCAGGTGAATTCGAAGCTTGGCCACAGCATGTGCGCCACCCCCTTGGCGCCATCGCCGCCCAGCCAGGGCCCGGCCAATACCCGCACGTAGAACAGCGCACCGAAGAAGGCCAAAAAGAACATCACCTCCGAAAAGATGAACCAGCTCATGCCCCAGCGGAACGAGCGGTCCAGCTGCGGGCTGTAGAGGCCGGCCCGGCTCTCGCGCACCACAGCACCGAACCAGCCGAACAGCATGTAGGCCAGCAGCAATGCACCGATGAAGAAGATCAACGGCCCATGGGAGCCAGCGTGCCCGGCCTTGATGTCATTGAACCAGGTACCCAGCCCGAACACCGTCACCAACAGCCCGAGCGAGGCGATGATCGGCCACTTGCTCTGCGCCGGAACGTAATAGTGCTGGTGGTTTGCCATGACGGTGCTCCTTCCCTCAGCGGGCGCGCCCTGGGTCACCCGCCGAGGCCTGGGCGACGGGCGGGTGACGGGCGGTGATGTCGAACAAGGTGTAGGCCAGGGTCAGGTGCTTCACGCCGGTAGGCAGGTCACGGTCGACGATGAAACGCACTGGCATCTCGATGCGCTCACCGGGCTGCAATACCTGCTGGGTAAAGCAGAAGCACTCGGTCTTGTGGAAATACGCTGCAGCCTCGGCCGGGGTGATGCTGGGAATGGCCTGGGCGCTCATCGGCCGGTCGGTGGGGTTGTGGGCAATGAAGATCATCTGGTTCACCGCACCCGGGTTCACCTGCAACTGGTCGTCGCTGGCGTAGAAGTCCCAGACCATGTCACTGGCATTGGTGGACATGAACTGCACCCGCACCGACCGGGTTGTATCAGCCAGCTGGCTACCCTCGTACTGCCCGCCGGTCTTGCCATTGATACCAAAGGCCTTGCACATCACGTCGTAGAGCGGCACCAGGGCAAAGCCAAAGGCGAACATCACCACCGTCAGCATCAGCAGGCGCAGCACCAGGCGTTTGAGCGACAGGCCGTTCATGGCGATGGGTTACTCCACGTCAGGTGGCGTCTGGAAGGTGTGGTAGGGCGCAGGGGAGGGGATCGACCATTCAAGCCCCTCGGCCCCATCCCAGGGTTTGGCAGGGGCCGGCTCGCCGCCCCGTATGCACTTGATGACGATGAACAGGAAGAACACCTGCGTGGCGCCAAACAGAAACGCGCCAACCGAAGACACCATGTTGAAGTCGGCAAACTGCAGGTTGTAATCCGGAATACGCCGCGGCATGCCGGCCAGCCCGACAAAGTGCATGGGGAAGAAGGCCATGTTCATGCCGATGAACGACAGCCAGAAGTGCAGTTTGCCGAGGGTTTCGTCGTACATGTGGCCGGTCCACTTCGGCAGCCAGTAATACGCCGAGGCGAAGATGCCGAAAATGGCGCCGGGCACCAGTACATAGTGGAAGTGCGCCACCACGAAGTAGGTGTCGTGGTACTGGAAGTCGGCGGGGGCGATGGCCAGCATCAACCCCGAAAAGCCGCCGATGGTGAACAGGATGACGAAGGCAATGGCAAACAGCATAGGCGTTTCGAACGTGAGCGAGCCCTCCCACATGGTACTGACCCAGTTGAACACCTTCACCCCGGTAGGCACCGCAATCAGCATGGTGGCGTACATGAAGAACAGCTCGCCCACCACCGGTATGCCCACCACGAACATATGGTGCGCCCACACGATGAAGGACAGGAAAGCAATGGCGCCTGTGGCATACACCATGGAGGTGTAGCCAAACAGCGGCTTGCGGGAAAACGCCGGGATGATCGAACTGACCGCGCCGAAGGCCGGCAGGATCATGATGTACACCTCGGGGTGGCCAAAAAACCAGAACACGTGCTGGAACAGCACCGGGTCACCGCCACCGGCAGCGCTGAAGAAGCTGGTGCCGAAGTGGATGTCCATCAGCATCATGGTCACCACGCCGGCCAGCACCGGCATCACCGCGATCAGCAAAAATGCGGTAATCAGCCAGGTCCACACGAACAGTGGCATCTTCATCAGGGTCATGCCCGGTGCGCGCAGGTTGAGGATGGTGGCGATCACGTTGATTGCCCCCATGATCGAACTGATCCCCATCAGGTGGATGGCGAAGATGAAGAAGGTGACGCTGGCCGGTGCATAGGTGGTGGACAAGGGCGCATAGAAGGTCCAGCCAAAATTGGGCCCGCCGCCAGGGGTGAACAGGGTCGAGACCAGCAACAGGAACGCCGCCGGCAGCAGCCAAAAGCTGAAATTGTTCATGCGCGGCAGGGCCATGTCCGGGGCGCCGATCATCAGCGGGATCATCCAGTTGGCCAGCCCCACGAAGGCGGGCATCACTGCACCGAACACCATGATCAACCCGTGCATCGTGGTCATCTGGTTGAAGAAGGCCGGCTCCACGATCTGCAGGCCGGGCTGAAACAGCTCGGCGCGGATCACCATGGCGAACGAGCCACCCAGCAGGAACATGGTGAAGCTGAACCACAGGTACAGGGTGCCGATGTCCTTGTGGTTGGTGGTGAGCACCCAGCGCATCAGGCCCTTGGCCGGCCCATGCGCATGGCCCTGGGCGTGGTCATCGATCACTGCACTCATGTCCTGTCTCCTGCAACCTGTTGGTCGCCAAGGCCCCGGCGGTTCATTGCGCTTGCGCTTGCTTGATGGCCAGCACATCCTGCGGCGTGACCATGTCGCCCTTGTTGTTGCCCCAGGCGTTGCGCTCGTAGGTGACCACTGCCGCAATGTCCACTTCGGAGAGCTGCTTGCCAAACGCCGCCATGGCAGTGCCCGGCTTGCCGTTGAAAACGATATTGAGGTGGCCTTCCTTGGGCCCGGTGGCAATTTTGGAGCCCTTCAGCGCCGGGAACATCGGCGGCAAGCCCTGGCCCTCGGCCTGGTGACAGGCCACGCAGGTGGTGTGGTAGACCTTGTCGCCGCGCGCCGCCAGCTCTTCGAGCGTCCACTGCTTGCTGGTCAGCTCCTTGAGCTTGGCCGCGTCGGCCTTGCGCTCACTCAGCCAGGTGTCGTAATCGGCCTGGGACTTCACCTCCACCACCACCGGCATGAAGCCGTGGTCCTTCCCGCACAGTTCGGTGCACTGGCCACGGTAGATGCCGGGCTTGTCGATGCGGGTCCAGGCCTCGTTGACGAACCCGGGTATGGCGTCGCGCTTGACGGCAAAGGCGGGCACCCACCATGAATGGATCACATCGGCAGCCGTCACCAGAAAGCGCACCTTGGCACCCACTGGCAACACCAGGGGCTGGTCCACTTCGAGCAGGTAATGTTCGTCTTTGGGGGCGTTGTTGTGAATCTGCTCGGCAGGGGTGGCCAGGTTGCTGAAGAACTCCACGTCCTGGCCCAGGTACTTGTAGTGCCACTTCCACTGGTAGCCGGTTACCTGGATATCGATGTCCGAGTCGCTGGCGTCGTAGATATGCAACAGGGTGCGCGTGGCCGGGATGGCCATCGCCACCAGAATCAGGAAGGGGATGACCGTCCACAGGATCTCGACCCGGGTGTGCTCATGGAACTGTGCCGGCTGCTGGCCGGTGGAGCGGCGGTGCAGCACCATGGACCAGAACATCGCGCCGAACACCACCAGGCCGATGATCACGCAGATCCAGAAGATGGTCATGTGCAGGCTGAAGACGGCGTTGGACACTTCCGTCGCCCCAGGGTGCATGTTCACGGTCCAGGCCCCATTGGCCCGCCCCAGAACCGACCACAACAGCAGACCCATCCACGCAGATGGATGTCGCATCATTGCGGGTTCCCCTACTTGTTCTTGTTTTTCCGGAGGCAGGGCCTGCGGCAAGAGGGAACGGCGGTCAAGACTGCCTGGCTTCGACGACCGAGCCCCAGCTGAAAGCAGTCGGGCCTCATCAACGAATCACGTTCTACGGGAGTATAGACAGCAGCCGATGGGCCGCAACGAGGGCCCGGCCCGCCGAGGGGCGCTCAGCCCGTATCACGTGTGCTTGAAGGCCTAAAGCCCGGTGGTTGGCCCTGTATATGCTGAGCAAAACACAGATTGGATCCCTTTATAACAAATGAATCTTAAGTATTTTGAATATCCAGCTAAGTTAGTGTCTTCCGTTTGAAACGTTTTGTCCCTGGAGTTGTCATGAACATCGCTGCTGTACGCGAGCAGGTGAGCCAAGCCCATCAACATGAAGGCCAGACCGGCCAGCTGAAACAGCGCCTGGCGCTGCAACTGCCGCACCTGCATCCCTCCATCCAACTGCCGGAGCAGGACGCCCAAGGTACGTTGGCGCGCTTCGTCGGTGCCTACATCGACCAGGTGCCGGAGCTGCTGGAAGCCGCCCACGAAGTCGCCCGCGAGGCCGGCATCGAATCGCAGATCAAACCCGTATTGAAAATTGCAGAAGCCTATTTCCTGCAGCCACCCAGCGTGATGCAGGGGCATGTGGGCCTGGATTGCCTGCTGGACGAAGCCTACCTGGCGCACCGCCTGGTGGAAGAGGTCAATGACCTGTACATCCGCCACTTCCAGCAGCCGCTGATCCCGGTCGACACCACCGTGGCCAACCTGATCGCCCACCAACTGATTGGCGAGGCCTTCGCCAACCAGCTGGACGAAGTGGTGCACCACTCGGTAGACGAGATGCTGGATGACGAAAGCTTTGCCGCAGAGTCGGTGGAAAGCTACCGCCACAAACTCAGCAGCCCGGAAACCGGCGCCGCCTGGAAGCGCTGGCCGTGCCTGTCGCGCCAACTGGGCGTGGAACTGGGCCAGCCGGCCTGAGCCATCGCCCCCCTGCTGGCTGGCCCTTCGCGGTGTTACCCGCCGAGGGCCAGCCCACGGCTAAGCCCCAACCCCTGCGGTAGTGCGCAAGCGCCCCTCCACCCGCCGCTTCAGGCGCCTGTGCTCGATGCGCAGCCGTGAGCCATTGGCTGCATTGCTGCGGCTCCAGTCTTCAAGCAGTTCCAGGCATGAGTGGTCGATGTAGCTGAGGTTGCCCAGGGGCACATGCAATGTTGTGCCTGCCGGTACGCTGTCCAGCACCTTGGTCAACGCCGGCACCTTCAGGAAGGTGGCCGCGCCGCTGAGCCGCAGCTCCATATGGCCGGCCTTGGGCAGGCTCACCAGGTTGATCTTCAGCCGCGCGGCCTTGAAGGCCAGCTTCAGCAAGGTCAGGGCAAAGCCCAGCAGCACGCCGGTGAGCAGGTCGGTGAAGATGATCGCCAGCGCGGTTGCCGCGTAGGTGAACATCGGCATGCGGCCATAACGCCCCAGGCCGCGGAACGCCTTGAAGTCCACCAGCTTGACCCCGGTGAACACCAGTACCCCAGCCAGGCTGGCGACGGGGATCTGTTGCAGCACACTGCTCAGCACCACCACGAAGGCCAACAGCCAGATGCCGTGCAGAATCGCCGAGGCCCGCGTTTGGGCACCAGCCTGCACATTCGCCGAGCTGCGCACGATCACCCCAGTCATTGGCAGCGCCCCCAGCACACCACACAGCATGTTGCCGATGCCTTGGGCGGACAGCTCGCGGTCGAAGTCCGAACGCTGGCCGCTGTGCATGCGGTCCACGGCCGCAGCCGAAAGCAGCGTTTCGGCGCTGGCGATAAAGGCCAGGGCAAAAGCGGCCACCAGCAGGGCAGGGTCGGCCAGCTTCATCAGGTCATCGGGGCGTATCCAGTCGATCGCTTCCGACAGGTCGGCGGGCACCTGCACACGGTTGACCGGCAGCGCCAGCCACATGCTGATGGCAGTCATCGCCGCCACCCCCAGCAACGCCCCGGGGATAAACCGCAAGCGCTGTGGCCGAAGCCGTTCCCAGCCCCACATGATGAGGATGGTGCCCAGGCCCAGGGCACCGGCTTGCCAACCCATGCCGGCGCTTTCCAGCGGCAGGGCAGCGGCCACCGTTGCCGGGAACTCCAGCAGGTTCTGCAGGCCCGACGGCTGGGGCGCGGTGTCGAACATCACATGCACCTGCGACAGCACGATCAGCACGCCGATGCCCGCCAGCATGCCGTACACCACAGCAGGCGCCGTAACCCGGAACCAGCAACCCAGGCGCAGACGCCCGGCCAGCAGTTGCAATACCCCCGCCAGCAGCAGGATCGGCCCTAGCATGGCCATGCCATGCTGGCGCACCAGCTCGAACACCAGCACCGCCAAGCCTGCCGCAGGCCCGCTCACCTGCAACGGCGAGCCGGCCAGAAACCCAACGACGATGCCACCGATGATGCCGGTGATCAGCCCCTTGGCTGGCGGCATGCCCGAGGCGATCGCGATGCCCATGCACAGCGGCAACGCCACCAGGAAGACCACCACCGAGGCCAGCAACTCACGCGGCAAGGCCGCTTTCAGCTGTGTAATGTTCACCGTATTTCTCCTTTCTCGATCACATGGCCATTCCGCTGGCCATGGGCACGTTTGGGCCCCGACATGCGCGCAGGCGCGGGCTGCCAGCAGACAATGCCGGCACGCCAGTCAGGGAATTCAAGGCAGCCGAAGGCCGCGCCGCACGCCCGCAGGGTGCAGCCGGCTATTCAAGGCTCAGGGGTGTCAGGGTCGCTTAGTAGCGGCCTCTCGGAGTGGCGCAGGGGACGGGCTCGCCGGCCGCCAGGGGCATGAAGCTGTCGCTGGCCGCGTCATAGGCTTCGATCTTGCTGGTTTCGATGTCGTAGACCCAGCCGTGGATATACAGCTGGCCTGCGGCAAGGCGCGATGCCACCGAGGGGTGCGTGCGCAGGTGATGCAGCTGGGCGATGACGTTTTCCCGGGTCAGCACCTGCATGCTTTCGTGCTCACTGCCACACGAGCAGTTGTTCTCGACAACCGTGCGGGCCACCTCGGCATGGCGCAGCCAGGCGCCAACGGTCGGCATCTTGGTCAGCGACTGGGGGTTGAGCACGGCGCGCATGGCGCCACAGTCGGAGTGGCCACAGATGATGATGTGGTGCACTTTCAACGCCATCACGGCGTATTCGATGGCGCTGGATACACCGCCGTTCATCTGGCCATAGGGCGGCACCACGTTGCCGACGTTACGGGTCACGAACAGGTCGCCGGGCGAGCTCTGGGTGATCAGCTCGGGGACGATGCGCGAGTCGGCACAGGTAATGAACATGGCGCGCGGTGTTTGCGCCGTGGCGAGCTTTTTGAACAGCTCTTGCTGCTCGGGGAAGACGTCATGGTGAAAGCGCAGGAAGCCGTCGACGATGTGCTTGAGGGCAGCATCGGCGCTTTCCGCGGGGACCTGCGGTACGGCCTTGGATGGGTCCTTTACAGGCATGATTCATCCTCTTGACGGTGAGTAGGTAAACCCAGTTTACCGGTGAAAGATTCTGGCTATGCAGGGATTTAGATGACAGGCATTTGCCATAAATCACAGTCGGTGTGGACTGATTTCCTACGCTAGCGGGGAAAACTTAACTGAAACTTAATTCGGAGGCTCTAGAACGGCTGTTCCAGATGAAAAGGCGGGAGGTGGATAATATCAAAAAAACATCAGCTGCCAAGTGTCATTAGTGTAATTCCGTGCAAGCATTAGCCAGGCTGCGACTAGCCGTCAGAACAGTGCCATTTGAGCGCCCGGCACCGAAAAGGCAGTGCAGTCCAACGCCAGGCCTTCGCGCCCGTCGAAACCCAAGCGCCCCATGGCCCTGGCGAAACGCTGGGCCAGCAAGTCGGCAAAAACCCCCTCACCCCGCATCCGCGTGCCAAAGCGGCTGTCATACAGTTCACCCCCTCGGCTTTGCCGAATCAGGCTTAGTACATGGCTGGCACGCTGCGGGTAGTGGTCCTGCAACCACTGCTCGAACAACGGTGCCACCTCCAGTGGCAGGCGCAGCATCATGTAGGCAGCACTTTGTGCACCGGCCTGCCTGGCAGCCTCCAGCAGGTGCTCCAGTTCGCTGTCGTTGATCATCGGGATGATCGGCGAGCACAGCACCCCCACGGGGATACCGGCCTCGCGCAGCACCCGTATCGCCCGCAGCCGTGCATTCGGGGAGGCGGCCCTTGGCTCGAGTACCCGCTTGAGGTCGGCGTCCAGCGTGGTGAGGCTGATCATCACCCGCACCAACCGCAGGCTGGCCATTTCTGCCAGCAGGTCGAGGTCTCGCAGGATCAAAGCACCCTTGGTGACGATGGTGACCGGGTGGCGAAAGCGCAGCAGCACCTCCAGCAGCCGCCGGGTGAGCATCTGCTCCCGTTCGATGGGCTGGTAAGGGTCAGTGTTGGACCCCAGGTTGATGGGTGCGCAGACATACCCCGGCTTGCTCAACTGCTGCGCCAGCACCTCGGCGGCGTTGGTCTTGGCAATCAGCTTGGTTTCGAAGTCCAGCCCGGGGGAGAGGTCCCAATAGGCATGCGAGGGCCGGGCGTAGCAGTAGATACAGCCGTGCTCACAGCCCCGGTAGGGGTTGATGGAGCGATCGAAAGGCAGGTCGGGGGAGGTGTTGCGGCTGATCACCGTTTTGGCGATTTCTACCCTTACCTCCGTGCCTTGGGTTGGCGGCACTTCCTGGTGCCAGCCATCATCCTCCATCACCGACTGGTGGGAAGCGAAGCGGTTATGCGGGTTGCACGCGGTGCCCCGACCCTTTTGCGCTGATGGAGGAATCATGACAATAACCCTTACTGTATTTATATACAGTAATCGGATAAGTTGGCGGTGACCACCCCCTCTCGTCACTCCACGCCATGCCACCGAAGATACGGCTGCACACTTGGCTTGCGCCCCAGAAACACCTGCAGCCCCTCATGCAAGGGGCGTGAGGCGCCGGGGGCGATCACTGCCTGGTGAAGTGCCTGGCCGGTGGCGCGATCAAGCAGGCCCACCTGCTCGAAGCGGGCGAAGATGTCCATCGCACAGGCGTCAGCCCAGAGGTAGGCGTAATAACCCGCATCATAGCCAGTGACCAGGTAATCGAACGCGTGAGCCGGGTGTTCAAACGCGGCAAGTGGCCAGTAGCTACATTGCTCGCGGGCGTGCCCAAGCCGCTGGCGCACGGTTGTGCCGTCATTCGGGTTGGCATGCAGATCCAGGTCGAACAATGCCAGGCTCAGGTCGCGTGCTGTTTCGCCGATGGCTTCACGCTGGTAGCGCTCGATGCAGCGCTGCATCCGCCCGTGGCTGATGCGACGGTCATCAAGGTGATGCGCCGAAATACCCACCAGGTAATCCACGTTCCAGACCCAGCGCTCGAACAGCTTACCCAGCAGTTCGGTGCCGTCGGTGCCCAGCTCGCTGACACTGGACAGCACCTGGTTGCCCGTGCGCACCAGCAGGTGGTGCAGGGCATGGCCAAATTCATGGAACACTTTGCGCAAGGCGCGGTGGTCCAGCAGGGGCTCGTCACCCTCGGGGGGCGATGGGATGTCGCTGTACATCATCACCACGGCTTGCTGGTAGATACCCTCGGCATCCACGCGGCGGTTATGCACATAGGTGGTGTACACGGCGTCGGGTTGCTTGCCAGGGTGCTGAACGGCGTCGAGGTAGAACAGGCCGAGCAGCGCATGGTCCTGCCAGGCCTCGAACGTGAGCACGCTCGGATGCCAGGCAGGCAAGCGCACGGCGCGCAGTTCCAGGCCGAACAACTGCTGCGCCAATTGGAGCAAAGCCCGGACCACCGCGCTGAGCGGGAAGAACTCGCGCACGGCGTCGTTGGACAGCACCCGGGCAGCGTTTCGGGCCTGCGCCTGCAGAAAATCCCTGTCCCAGGGCTGGGCTTGTTCAAGCCCCGCTGCCTGGGCCGCAGCCTCAAGCGCGGCACGCCAGCGCAACACGGCAGGTGCGATGCCGCCCGCCAGCGCCTGTAGAAACTGGCGCACCTGTTGCTCCGGGCCTGCGCTCTTGCGCTGCAGGCTCAGCGTCACGTGGCTGCTGAAGCCGAGCAGCTGCGCCCGCTCATGACGCAAGGCTGCCAGACGCTGCAAAACGCTGGCGTTGTCTTTTTCAGGGTCGGTGTGCACACCGCGCTCATGGTAAGCGCGGTAGACACGCTCGCGAACAGTCCGGTCGAGGGCCTCTTCCAGCACCTTGTCGGTGGCCCAGGCTTCACATGGGATCAACCAGCCTGCGCTACCGTTTTGCTGGGCTTGCAGCGCCAGCTCGGCCAGGCCCCGTTCGGCAATGCCACGCAGTTGGTCGACGCTATGGATCAGCAGCCCCGGCCTCGCCATGTTGCCCAGGAACGCTTCCTCCAGCGCCGTAATCTGCTCTTGCAGTTGTTGCAGCCGTTGCTTTCGCGGCGCCGACAGGGAAGCCCCGTTGACGCGAAACTTTTCAAGGTGCCAGCGCAACGTAGCCCGTTGCTGCGCGTCGAGGTTGAGGCCCACGTTGCTGGCAGCCAACCGGTCGTAAAGCGCAAACAGCCGGCCATTGCCATACCGGGTATTCAGGGCTGCATTCATGTTGAGGTAGAACTGCAAAATAGCGTCGTTCCACGCCGCATCCTTGCCTATCAACGGCGAGGCCGCGTAGAACACGCCCAGTAGCTGTGCATCCAGGCCGTCGACCGCCAGGACCAGATCGTCCCACGTGGGTAGGGCCTGCTGGTGTTCGATGACGTACTCAACGCCCAAGGCATAGGTATGCAGCACATGGTCAAACGCGGCCTGCATGTTTTCGAGGGTGATAGCGTGATAGTCGACAGCGGTACCGCTGCCTTGCAGAAGGGGGTTGCTCATGGCACTGACTCGCTCGTTTTCAGGAGCGTGCCAGCGTGCAGCGGGGCAAGCGGGGAAGGGCGCGATTAACTACTACCCGGGCGTTGCGCCCGGGCAGTACGGCGATCATTCAGCAGGCTTTTTCAGCTTGGGGTTGGGGAAGAACTGCACGGTCTGGACCTTCGCCGGCGCCGCCTTGGGCGCCTGGTGGTTCACCCGAGTGCCCAGCTCCCTGGGCACCGACAGGCCCTGCTCGTTGAGGGTGTCGGTAAAGCCACAGGCCACGCACTCACGGTGAGGTACGCCGTCTTCGTTCCACATCATCAGCTTATCCGGCTCGCTGCAGGCCGGGCATACCGCCCCGGCAATGAAGCGCTTCTTGGTCTTGTTCACGGCATCCTCACTCATGCGGCCGCTTCTTCAGTGAGGCCGCTGTGGCGCAGCAGCGCATCGATGGATGGCTCACGGCCACGGAAGTCGACGAACAGCACCATTGGCGCACGCGAGCCACCCCGGGCCAGGATCGCCTCGCGGAAGGCACGGCCGGTTTCGGCATTGAACACGCCTTCTTCCTCGAACCGCGAGAACGCATCGGCCGACAGCACTTCAGCCCATTTGTAGCTGTAATAGCCCGCCGCATAGCCGCCGGCAAATATGTGGGCAAAGCTGTTGGGGAAGCGGTTGTACGCAGGCGGGCGCATCACCGTGACTTCGTCGCGCACACCTTCGAGCACCTGCAGCACCGTGCGGCCGTCGCCATGGCTGGCGTGCAGCTCAAAGTCGAACAGCGAGAACTCCAGCTGGCGCACCATCATCATGCCCGACTGGAAGTTCTTGGCCGCCAGCATCTTGGCCAGCAGGTCCTGGGGCAGGGCTTCGCCGGTTTCGTAATGGCCGGAGATCAACGCCAGGCCCTCAGGCTCCCAGCACCAGTTTTCCATGAACTGGCTGGGCAGCTCCACGGCATCCCAGGCCACACCGTTGATACCCGACACACCGGCATGCTCGATGCGGGTCAGCAGGTGGTGCAGGCCATGGCCGAACTCATGGAACAACGTGGTGACTTCGTCATGGGTAAGCAACGCCGGCTTGCCAGGCGCCGCGGGGGTGAAGTTGCACACCAGGTTGGCCACCGGGCTCTGCAACTGGCCACCTGCGGTGCGGCGGCGGTCGCGGGCACCGTCCATCCAGGCGCCCCCGCGCTTGTTGGCGCGGGCATACAGGTCGAAGAAGAAGCGGCCCACGTGCTGGCCGTTTTCCTTGATCTCGAACAGGCGAACATCCGGGTGCCAGGTATCGAAGCCCTTGAGTTCGGCGATTTCAATGCCGTACAGGCGCTGCACGATGCTGAACAGGCCACTCAGCACCTTGTCGATCGGGAAGTAAGCGCGCAGGGCTTCCTGGGACACGCTGTAGCGCTGCTCGCGCAGTTTCTCGCCAAAGTAACCGGCGTCCCAACTGGCCAGCTCGGGGCAACCCTGCTCGGCCGCGTAGGCCTTGAGCTGGGCGAGGTCCTGGGCGGCGAATGGCTTGGAGCGCTTGGCCAGGTCGCGCAGGAAGCTCAGCACCTGGTCGCTGGACTCGGCCATTTTGGTGGCCAGGCTCAGCTCTGCGTAGTTCTTGTAGCCCAGCAGCTCGGCCAGCTCCTGGCGCAGGTCGAGAATTTGCTGCATCACCGGGCCATTGTCGAACTGGCCAGCGTTCGGGCCCTGGTCCGAGGCACGGGTGCAGTAGGCGGCATACAGTTCTTCGCGCAGTGCGCGGTCGCTGGCGTAGGTCATCACCGCGTAGTAGCTGGGGAACTCCAGAGTGATCAGCCAGCCATCGAGCCCCTTGGCCTGGGCAGCCGCAGCCATCTGCGCCTTGGCAGAGTCGGTCAGCCCGGCCAGGGCCGCTTCGTCGGTAACATGCTTGCTCCACGCCTGGGTGGCATCGAGCAGCTGGTTGGAAAAGCGGCTGCCCAGCTCGCTGAGCTTGCTTTGCACCTGGGCGTAACGCTGCTGCTGGTCTGCAGGCAGGTCGATACCCGACAGGCGGAAGTCACGCAGCGCATGCTCGAGGATGGTTTTTTGCGCCACGTCGAAGCCGCCGGCCTCAGGGCTTGCAGCCAACGCCTGGTAGGCGTCGAACAGGGCACGGTTCTGCCCCAGCTCGGTGGAATAGGCGCTCAGCGCCGGCAGGCACGCCTCATAGGCCTCGCGCAGCTCCGGGCTGTTGCACACCGCATTCAGGTGGCTGACCGGGCTCCAGGCCGCACCCAGGCGGTCGTTGAGTTCGTCCATGGCCAGTACCAGGCCGGCCCAGGTGGGGTTGCTGCCCTGGGTTTCCAGGATCTGGGCAATAGCTGTACGGTTGTCGGCCAGGATCGCTTCGATCGCCGGCAACACGTGTTCGGCACGGATTTGCGAGAAGGGCGGCAGATCGTGGGATTGCAGAAGCGGGTTGTTCGCAGTCACGGTTTGGATACCTTGGCAGAAGAAACACTGCCCCATCTTAATTACAATCGACGCCGACCGCAGCAGGCAGCCAGCCTATCGGCACAGATGAGGGAGGCTATCATGGCCATTCGAAGTTTCCGGCAACATACGCCAAGGCTCGCCGCCAGGGCCTTCGTGGACCGCTCGGCGGTGGTGCTGGGGGACGTGGAGATCGGTGAGGACAGCTCGGTGTGGCCCATGACGGTGGTCAGGGGCGACATGCACCGCATCCGCATCGGCGCGCGCACCAGCGTGCAGGACGCCAGCGTGCTGCACATCACCCACGCCGGCCCGTTCAACCCGGATGGCTTCCCGCTGATCATCGGCGACGAAGTCACCATCGGCCACAAGGTCATGTTGCATGGCTGCACCCTGGGCAATCGCATTCTGGTGGGGATGGGCAGCACCATCATGGACGGTGCCATCGTCGAGGACGAAGTCATCATCGGTGCCGGTAGCCTGGTGCCACCGGGCAAGCGGCTGGTCAGCGGCTATCTGTACATGGGTAGCCCGGTGAAGCAGGCACGGCTGCTGAACGATCAGGAGCGCGCGTTCTTTTCATACAGCGCGGGCAACTATGTGAAGCTCAAGGACCAGCACCTGGCCGAAGGCTACGACCAACCCGAATGACCACCTCGCAGGTTTACCCGCGACAAAGCCATACAGCACACAAGCGGAACGGTATACATGCACCAGCAAAACATCCTGTTTGACCTCGACGGCACCCTCACCGACCCGCGCCTGGGCATCACCCGCTCCATCCAGTACGCGCTGGCCAAGCTGGGCATCGATGAACCCGACCTGGTGCGCCTGGAGCACTTCATCGGCCCGCCGCTGCTGCAGGCATTCATGCAGTTTTATGAATTCGACGAGGCCAAGGCCTGGGAGGCGGTCAACTTTTACCGGGAACGCTTCCGCGTGACCGGGCTATACGAAAACCAGGTGTTCGAGGGCGTGCCCGAGTTGCTCGAGGCCTTGAATGCGCAGGGGCGAACCCTGTTCATCGCCACTTCCAAACCCTGGGAGTTCGCCCGCGAAATTGCCCGGCACTTTGCGTTCGACCGCCATTTCAAAGTGATCTACGGCAGCGAGCTGGACGGCACCCGCACCAACAAGGTCGAGCTGATTCGCCACCTGTTGGACGAAGAAGGCCTGGACCCGGCACAAACGCTGATGATCGGCGACCGCAAGCATGACCTGATCGGGGCACGCAGCAACGGGGTGCAGGCCGTGGCGGTGGGGTATGGCTTTGGTAGCCAGCAGGAGCTGATGGCCGAGTCGCCTGCGTTCCACTTCGCCACGCTGGCCGAGATGCATCAGGCGTTCGTCAAGGCCTGAGCGGCGGGCATGAGTTGCTGTAGTGCGGCTGTTCTGGCCGCTGCAGGCAGGCGTGCCAGGTGCTCGACTTCCAGGTAAAAACGGGCCCAGTCGCCGTTCACCTTCTGGAACAACGCGGTGAACGCGGGCACCCACTGGTCATACAGCCCAAACGGCAGGAGCTTGGCGTTGTTCAGCGGGGCGTATACCCAGGCGTCGTAGCGGGTGTCGCCTGACCACTGGCTGTCACGCAGTTGCCGGTATTCGCGCCTCAGGCGCTGGAATTCGGCCTGTTTGGCCAAGCGCTTGTGCACATCGTCCAGCGGGCCCCTGTAAATGGCCTGCAGGCGCTCGCGGCTGGCCAGCACCAGGCGGATGAACTGCTCGCGCTGCTGTCCCTGCGGTTCGCCATCGGCCGCAAGCCCCCTTGCCAGCCGCCACTGGCGCGTGCCTTGCTGCTCGACGAAGGTCGCAAACGACTCGTTGAACGCCGTGTCATCCTGCACGTAGACACGCTGGTGGGCCAGCTCGTGGAAAATCAGCGTGGCCAGCCGCTCATCGCTCCAGCCCACCATGGAGGACAGGATCGGGTCGTCGAACCAGCCCAGTGTCGAATACGCCTCGACGCCGCCGACATACACATCCAGGCCCTGCTCGCGCATCAACGCCGCCGCTCCACGGGCGGCGCCCTGGCGATAGTAGCCCCGGTAGGCCACGCAGCCCGCGATTGGAAAACAGTGGGTAACGGGTTGCAGGGAGAGCTCGGGGGTGGCGAACACATTCCATACCACGAACGGGCGGCCCAGGTTGGCGTACACCCGGTAACTGCGGTTGTCGGGCAAGTGCAACTGCTGGCTGGCGAAGTCCCGCGCCTGCTGCGCGTGCAGCAGGCGGGCGCGCAATGCTGCAGGTGTGGCGGGGTCAGCCACCACCTGTGCCACCGGCTGGCGCGCACGCAACAGCGCCAACTGCCCCTCGGCCAGTTGGCCGTAATAGCGGGCACTGGTGCAGCCGTTCAGCAGAGCAGCTGCCAACAGCGGAACCAACAGGGTGAAAACGCGGTCGAGTGGCCCAGGGCCTGAGCGCTGCAAATGTGAACGTTCAACCATCCTGATTCACTCACGGCCTGTTTGCCTGAAGACTATCTCGCCAAAGGGGAAATTCGCCATGCGTGCACTATGGGTTGCTGGGTCACTGCTGATGGTTTCGGCATGCTCCACCTTGCCGGACCCTGACCCGAACCAGGCCTGGATCGACCTTGAACCCCGCAAAGATACGTCCCTGGATGCGCTCCAGGTAGATGAGCGCGACTGGGCCGACAGCCGCTACTTCGAAGTGCAGCCCGGTAACCATGAGCTGACCGTGCGCTATCAGTTCCCGGTCACGCCCAGCAATATCGGGCCTGTGAAAGAGCCGCTGTGGCGTGATTGCCAAATCAAGCTGGCATTCAACGACTTCAATGCCGGCCAGCGTTACCAGTTGCAGGCGGGCAGCATTGGCTTCAGGCCGTGGATCAAACTGTATGACCACCAGCAAAAACTGGTAGGCCAAGGGCTGCCAGCGGGTTGCCAACGTACCTGAAGCGCGCAACGGCGCTATGCTTAGAGCCTGTACATTGCAAATGAGAAACCCGCCATGCGCCAGCCCATGATGCTGATCGCCCTCAGTGCACTGGGCGCTTGCGCCAGCCCACTGCCCCCGGTAGACCCCAAGCAAGCCTGGGTCGACTTGTACACCATGACCCCTGGCAGGGTCATCATGGCTGATCGGCTCGATGGCAAGCGCCTGGACGATGGCCGCTACTTCCAGGTAACCCCCGGCAAGCACGAACTGGTGGTGCGCTTCGATTACGAGATTTACGCAGGCGGCTTTACCACCGACCCCAGGGAACGAACCTGCTACCTGACCGTGCGCTTCAACGACTTCAAGGCGGGGGAACGCTACCGGCTTGAAGCGCGGGCACCAGTGATGGAGCCGCAGGTACTGCTTTATGACGCCAGCCGCACAGTAGTGGTGAACAAGCCGAGCCAGGTCTTTTGTATCCCCTGACCCAAGGCATGGCCGCCGCGATAACGTACGCGGTTACTGATCGTTCTTTTGGTAGATGATCTTCTGGGTGCCGCCGTTACAGGTCCCGACTACCATGTTGGGGTCTTGCACCTCGCTGTTCGGCACGATTTCAAGCGTGTACGACGCAACGCCCTGCGCCTGGATCTTCGCTTCAATCTCGGCTTTCAGCTCTTCGCAGGGCTTTACCGCTGCCAATGTGCAGGTTGCAGTTAAAGAGGCGAGAACAGCGACTGCGAGGCGAATCATGGGGGCGGCTCCTGTAGTGGCAGCGATGCTGCCGAGGGTTGCTAGATTACCGCAAACCGCCCCCGATTCATGCATCAGCCAACCAAGCTGGCATCCAGGGTAATTTTTGCGTTAAGCACTTTGGATACCGGGCAACCGGCCTTGGCCTTGTTGGCGATTTCCTCGAACTGCTCGGCACTTGCACCGGGCACCTTGGCCCTCAGTACCAAGTGAACAGCCGTGATCGCATAACCATCCGGCTGCTTGTCCAGCGTGACTTCTGCAGCGGTGTCGATACGCTCAGGCGTCAAACCTGCGTCGCCCAACATCATCGACAGGGCCATCGAGAAGCAGCCCGCGTGCGCAGCGCCGATCAATTCTTCCGGGTTGGTGCCCGGGGTATCTTCGAAGCGGGTGTTGAAACCGTAGGGGTTCTGCTTGAGGGCGCCGCTTTCGGTAGAAAGCAGGCCTTTACCGTCTTTCAGACCACCTTGCCAGATCGCCGATGCTGTCTTTTTCATGATGCCTCCTGGTCATTGGTTACATACCTAAGGGTTCAGAGGCACGCTGCTGCGTGAGAGTTCAGCGCAATCTGACCGCAGGCATTGAATCCAACGATTGCGCCCATACACAGTCAATAAGGCTTCTGGCCAACCAATTTTTGCGGAGGCTCCATGACGCAGTTGCGTGATCTGAACATTTCCACCCTCGACCTGGTACCGGTACGAGCCGACGCTGGCCCAGCCCAGTCGTTGCGTAACTCGCTGGACCTGGCGCAGCACGTCGAGCGTTTTGGCTACAACCGTTTCTGGGTAGCCGAACACCACAACATGGACGGCATCGCCAGTTCGGCCACCTCGGTGCTGATCGGTTACCTGGCGGGCGGTACTTCGCGCATCCGCGTGGGGTCTGGCGGCATCATGCTGCCCAACCATGCCCCATTGGTGGTGGCTGAGCAGTTCGGCACGCTGGCCAGCCTGTACCCGGGGCGCATCGACCTGGGCCTGGGCCGCGCGCCGGGGTCCGACCAGATGACCGCCTATGCGCTGCGCCGCGACCGGGCCGGCAGCGCGGACGACTTCCCGGAGGACGTAGAAGAACTGGCACGCTACCTGGGCCCGCGCACCGACGACCAGAAGGTCATCGCCGTGCCAGGGCATGACACCGAAGTGCCCATGTGGCTGCTCGGGTCCAGCTTGTTCAGTGCCCAACTGGCAGGCATGCGCGGCATGCCCTATGCGTTCGCCTCGCACTTTGCCCCGCGTTACATGCATGAGGCCATTCGTGTGTACCGCAACCACTTCAAGCCATCCACTGCGCTGGACAAGCCCTACGTGATGCTGGGTATCCCCATGGTGGTGGCGGAAACAGACGAAAAAGCCGAATACCTGGCCACCTCGGTGTACCAGCGCATCCTGTCACTGATCCGTGGGCAGAGCCTGATGCAAAAGCCCCCGGTCGAGAGCATGGACGGCTTGTGGCTACCCCATGAGCGCGATGCGGTGGGCAGCTTCCTGGGCCTGGCGATGATAGGCAGCCCGCAGAAAGTCCGAGCCAAGGTTGAAGTGCTGCTGGAGCAGACTGGGGCAGATGAGCTGATGTTCACGTGCGACCTGTATGAGCATGCGGATCGCATCAGGTCGTATGAGTTGCTGGCGCAGGCGTTGCAAGCGGGCTATTGACCCCTGCCAATCGCCGGCTTGCCGGCGATTGACGGCGACGTTAGCTGCGGCGGTACACGATTTCCTTGGTGCCGCCTTCACAGCTGCCTACAACCTTGCCTGCAGGCTCGCCTTTGTTGACGACTTCCAGGGAGTACCCCTGAACACCCTTGGCATCCAGCTTGGCCGCGATTTCAGCCTTGAGCTCCTCGCAAGGCTTGCCAGCCGCCAGCGCGCCACCGGCCAGGCTCATCAGGCCCAGCGCCAGAATCAGTTTGTTCATTACTCGCTTTCCTTGTGCAATGAAATCGGAAAAGGCGCCCGGTCAGGCGCCTCCCGTATTGATACCCCATAGCGCCAGGCGCTTCCAGCCTGGAAATGTGTCAGCTGTTGGTGATGCGGAAACCGACTTTCATCGTGACCTGGAAGTGCTCGACCTTGTTGTCGCGAATATGCCCACGGGTGCTGACCACCTCGAACCATTCGAGCATCTTGATGCTCTTGGACGCCTCCGCCAGCGCATTCTGGATCGCGTCCTCGATGCTGCTGGTGGACGAACCTACCAACTCGACCATTTTGTATGTGTGGTGATCGGACATGTGCTCTCTCCTCGGATATTGACCTGGAGCCTGGCAGGCAGGCCTGGTTTACCTGCGAGCCGATAAACCAACAGAAAGTTCGATCGCACTTTCGCCTCGCGCAGCAGTCGCATTTTCTACAGCCCACAACGCGAAGGAGAGTCAACATGCCACGCAACTCGCTGCGAAAAACATCCCTGGAAAGCATGGAAGCCGAGATCGAGAGCCTTCTGAAAAGCCTGGAAAACCTCAAGAATGACGCCTCGGAAGAGTCGCAGAAATCCCTGAAGGCCATCCGCAGCAACGCCGAAACAGCACTGCGCCATTCCCGTAGCCTGGTAAGCGACGCCTACGAAGAAGTGAAACACCGCACCCGTCAAACCGGCATCGCCACCCGCGACTATGCCCAAGAACACCCCTACACCACCGCCGGCGTCGCCATTGGTGCGCTGGGCCTGCTGGCGGCCTACCTGCTGTGCAAGCGCAACTAAGCGCTCTGCCTGGCCAATTCGGCGCGTAGCCAACGCGCCAGCTGCTCGGCGCGCCCATCTGCGGCGCGCCGTGGCACCCACAGCGCCAATGCTGCGGGTGTACGCGTAAATCCCCATGGCGCGCTCAAGCGGCCAGCACGCAAGTCATCCGCCACCAATGCCTGCGGCGCAATCGCCACGCCAAGCCCCGCGCACGCAGCTTCCAGCAAGTAGTACAGGTGCTCGAACGCCTGGCCATAGTGGATACCCTTTGGGTCCAGCCCATGCTCCATCGCCCAGGTAGGCCACGCCTGTGGGCGCGATGTGGTGTGCAGCAGCGCTTCGTCCAGCAGGCGGTCAACGGGCGCCCCTTGCAGCCGTGAGAAGCCGGCAAAATGTGGGCTGAGCACCGGCCCGATACGTTCCTCGGCCAGTACATGCACGTGCATGTCGGCAGGCCATGGTGGCTCGGCGTACACCAACAGGGCATCCAGGCCGGGGCGACGCGGGTCCAGGTCACCCTCACCGGCTGACAGGTGCAGGCGCAACTCCGGCAAGTCAGCCTTCAAGCGCCCCAACCTGGGTATGAACCAGCGCGCCAGCAGGCTGCCTGAACAGCCGAGCACGAACGCCGCCTGGTCTCCCTCGCGGCCAAGCTCACCACACACGCTGCGCAGCCGGTCAAAGGCTTCGCCACTCACATCGCGCAGGCGAATGCCGGCATCTGTGAGTTTGATACCGCGCCCGTCCTTGACGAACAGGGCAACGCCCAGGTGCGTCTCCAGCACCTTGATCTGCCGGCTTACCGCACCATGGGTCACATGCAGCGCTTCGGCCGCCAGGCTTACGCTGTTAAGCCGGGCAGTGGCTTCAAATGCCCGCAGGGCATTGAGGGGAGGAAGATCCTGGGCCATGTTACCTGTGAGTTTTTCTGACAAGTTTGCGCAATCTTATCGGTTTTCAGCGGCGCCTGCCGTGGTTACAGTAAAGCCCATCATTCATTCGATATGCCTTGGAGCGCCTCATGACCCAGTCCCAGTACCGCCCCGGCCCAGACGCCAACGGCCTGTTCGGCTCGTTCGGTGGCCGCTACGTGGCCGAAACCCTCATGCCGCTGGTGCTGGACCTGGCCCGCGAGTATGAAGCGGCCAAGGCAGACCCTGCATTCCTCGAAGAGCTGGCGTACTTCCAGCGCGATTACATCGGCAGGCCAAACCCGCTGTATTTTGCCGAACGCCTGACCGAACACTGCGGCGGTGCAAAAATCTTCTTCAAACGTGAAGAGCTGAACCACACCGGCGCCCACAAGGTGAACAACTGCATCGGCCAGGTGCTGCTGGCCAAGCGCATGGGCAAGAAGCGCCTGATCGCTGAAACCGGCGCTGGCATGCACGGTGTGGCCACGGCCACCGTGGCGGCGCGCTTCGGCCTGCCTTGCGTGATCTACATGGGCGCCACCGACATCGAGCGGCAGCAGGCCAACGTGTTCCGCATGCGCCTGCTGGGCGCTGAAATCGTGCCGGTCACCGCCGGCACCGGCACCCTGAAAGACGCCATGAACGAGGCGCTGCGTGACTGGGTCACCAACGTGGAAGACACCTTCTACCTGATCGGCACCGTAGCCGGCCCGCACCCGTACCCGGCCATGGTCCGCGACTTCCAGTCGATCATCGGCAAGGAAACCCGCGCCCAGTTGCAGGAAAAGGAAGGCCGCCTGCCCGACAGCCTGGTCGCCTGCGTCGGCGGGGGCTCCAATGCCATGGGCCTGTTCCATGAATTCCTCGAAGAACCAAGCGTGCAGATCATCGGCGTTGAAGCGGGTGGCCACGGCGTGCACACCGACAAGCACGCTGCCAGCCTGAACGGGGGCGTACCGGGCGTGCTGCATGGCAACCGTACCTACCTGTTGCAGGATGCCGACGGCCAGATTACCGATGCCCACTCCATTTCCGCAGGCCTGGACTACCCTGGCATCGGCCCGGAGCATGCCTACCTGCACGAAGTGAAACGGGTGGAGTACGTCAGCATCACCGATGACGAGGCGCTGGATGCATTCCATGCGTCCTGCCGCCTGGAGGGCATCATCCCGGCCCTGGAAAGCGCCCACGCCCTGGCCGAAGCCATCAAGCGCGCGCCCAGCCTGCCCAAGGATCACCTGATGGTCGTGTGCCTCTCGGGCCGCGGCGACAAAGACATGCAAACCGTCATGAGCCACATGGCCGCCCAGGAGAAACAGGCATGAGCCGTCTCGAACAACGCTTCGCCGAGCTGAAAGCCGAAGGGCGCTCGGCACTGGTCACCTTCATCACCGCTGGCGATCCGGGCTACGATGCGTCGCTGCAAATTCTGAAGGGCCTGCCCGCAGCGGGCGCGGACGTAATCGAACTGGGCATGCCGTTCACCGACCCGATGGCTGACGGTGTGGCCATTCAGCTGGCAACCCTGCGCGCCCTGGATGCCGGGCAGACCCTGGCCAAGACGCTGCAGATGGTGCGTGACTTCCGTACCGGCAACCAGACCACGCCCATCGTGCTGATGGGCTACTACAACCCGATCCACCGCTTTGGCGTCGAAGCCTTCGTGGCCCAGGCCAAGCAAGCCGGTGTCGATGGCCTGATCATCGTCGACCTGCCGCCCGAGCACGATGCCGAACTGGCAAGCCCCGCCCAGGCTGCCGGCATCGACTTCATCCGCCTGACCACCCCGACCACCGACGATCAGCGCCTGCCACGGGTATTGGAGCGCAGTTCCGGGTTTGTCTACTACGTATCGGTAGCAGGCGTGACCGGCGCAGGCTCGGCCACAACCGAGCACGTCAGCGAAGCCATCGCGCGCCTGCGTCGGCACACCGACCTGCCGATCAGCGTTGGTTTCGGCATTCGTACACCCGAGCAAGCCGCCGCCATCGCACGCCTGGCCGATGGCGTGGTGGTGGGTTCGGCACTGGTGGACAAGATCGCCCAGGCCGAGCGCCCGGAACAGGCTGTAGATGACGTGCTCAGCCTGTGTGCGGCGCTAGCAGAAGGCGTGCGCGGCGCGCGGCGCTAAGCTGGCTTGCCCTTACTGCCAGTAAGCTGGCAGTAAGGGCCGCCCGGGCATTACCCACCGAATAGCGAAAGGTCCAGCGGGCGCACCGCCCCCATCCAGATTGCATGGTCGCGGTGGTCGGCCAGCTCATCCCCGGTCAGCGGGTGCATGAACACCACCAACCCCTTGCGGTTGAGCGCCAGCCACGGCAACACCACGCCGACGATTTCCGGCTCGAACGCCAGCTGGCAACTCCAGTCCGGGTGCGGCCCCACTCGCTTCTGGTGCAGGCGGCCCATGGTCACCGGGAACAGCCGCGCGGCTTCCTCGCAGAGCTCACGGGCCTGTTCCAGGGTGGCGGCATCGTAATAAACGTGGGCGTGGTAACCCTTGATTCTCTGCATGCTTACCTCCGCTGCTGCAATGGCCATGACTATACCCGGCCAAAACCGATGAGCGCCCTGGAAATCACCGCTCGCGCTCCTGCTCCAACCAGCTTACAAAGCGTTCTATCAGCGCACCACGGCGCTTGCGCGGCGGCAGCACGGCGTAATACCCGCGTGCCGACCGCAGGCTGCCTTGCAATGGCCGGCAGAGCAGGCCTTGGTCCACCAGGCTGTCCACCAGGTGCCCCCAGCCGATCGCCACCCCTTGCCCGGCAATGGCAGCCTGAATCAGCAGTGTGTAGTTGTCGAAGCGTAGCTGCCCCGGCGGCGGCGGGCTGGCCACACCCAACCCATGAAACACCCCCGCCCAGTCGAACCAGCGGCTGGACTGCTCGCCCTTCAGGTGCAACAGGGGCAAACGTTGCAAAGCCTCGGCTGACAAGGGTTTGCCACCGATCAGCCCAGGGCTGCACACGGGGAAAACCTCTTCATCGAACAGCCAGCGGCTTTCCCCCTGGCGGAAGCGGCCATCGCCGAACAGCACGGCCACATCGATGTCCGGGCGCATCATGCCTTGGCTGCGTTCCCCGGTCACCAGGCTGACATCTACCTGTGGATAAGCCTCATGAAAACGCTGCAGGCGGGGCATCAGCCAAAAGGCAGCGAAAGCAAAATCGGTCGCCACCTGCAATACCTCGCGCTGGTGGCGCCCACTGGCCTGGGCGATTCCGTCATTCAGCGTGTGCATGGCCTGGCTCACGTGCGCGAACAGCAGTTGGCCAGCCTCGGTTAGCTCGATGCCGCGATAGATGCGGTCGAACAAGCGGGTGCCTAGCTGCGCCTCCAGCCGTTTAACCTGCTGGCTGACCGCTGGCTGAGTAGTGCCCAGCTCCAACGCGGCTGCGGTAAACCCACGCAATCGCGCTGCCGCCTCGAACACGCGCAAGGTATCCAGCGACACGTCGGCCAAGTGCTCAAACATAAGTGCAGCTAATCCCAGTCATTGCCCGCCATGGGCTTTACCCATGTTATCCACAGTCGCATCTTGTTAGGCAAGCGGTTCGCATAACCCTCGACGATGGAAGCTTCCCATGACGCGCCCCAATATCCTGTTCATCATGGCCGACCAGATGGCGGCGCCGCTACTGCCCATCTACGGCCCGTCCCCCATCCAGATGCCCCACCTCAGCCGCCTGGCCGAGCAAGCCGTGGTATTCGACTCGGCCTACTGCAACAGCCCACTGTGTGCACCCTCACGCTTCACTCTGGTGAGTGGCCAGCTGCCCAGCCGTATCGGCGCCTACGACAATGCCGCCGACTTCCCCGCTGACGTGCCCACGTATGCCCACTACCTGCGCCGCCTGGGCTACCGCACGGCGCTGTCGGGCAAGATGCATTTTTGCGGCCCCGACCAATTGCACGGCTATGAAGAACGGTTTACCAGCGACATCTACCCGGCCGACTACGGGTGGGCAGTGAACTGGGACGAGCCCGACGTGCGCCCCAGCTGGTACCACAACATGTCATCAGTGCTGCAAGCTGGGCCGTGCGTGCGCACCAACCAGCTGGATTTCGATGATGAGGTGGTGTTCAAGGCCCGCCAGTACCTGTACGACCATGTACGTGAAAGCGACGGCCGGCCGTTCTGCCTGACGGTGTCCATGACCCACCCGCACGATCCCTACACCATTCCCAAGCGCTACTGGGATCGCTATGAAGGTGTGGAGATCCCCATGCCCCGCGCCGAGTTCAGCCAGGCAGAGCTGGACCCCCATTCGCAGCGCCTGCTGAAGGTGTACGACCTCTGGTACAAGGCGCTGCCTGAAGAGAAGGTCCACGATGCTCGCCGTGCCTACTTCGGCGCGTGCAGCTACATCGACGACAACATCGGCCAGCTGCTGCAAACCCTCGAAGAATGCAACCTGGCCGATGACACGCTGATCGTGTTTTCCGGCGACCACGGCGACATGCTTGGCGAGCGCGGCCTCTGGTACAAAATGCACTGGTTCGAGATGTCCGCCAGGGTGCCCCTGCTGGTCCATGCACCAAAGCGCTTCAAGCCTGCCCATGTCGATGCGTCCGTATCAACCTGTGACTTGTTACCGACCCTGGTGGAGCTGGCCGGTGGTGCTGTGGATAAAAACCTGCACCTGGATGGCCGCTCCCTGCTTGGCCACTTGCAAGGGCACGGCGGCCACGATGAAGTGATTGGCGAATACATGGCCGAAGGCACCGTGGGCCCGCTGATGATGATCCGCCGTGGTGCCTACAAGTTCGTGTACAGCGAAGACGACCCTTGTTTACTCTATGACCTGAGCCACGACCCGCACGAGCGGGAGAACCTCACCAGCAGCCCGGACCATCAGGCGCTGCTGCAGGCATTTGTCGAGGAAGCCCGCCGGCGCTGGGACATACCCACCCTGCGCCAGCAGGTGCTGGCCAGCCAGCGCCGCCGCCGCCTGGTCGCCCAGGCACTGGCCATCGGCAAACTGAAAAGCTGGGACCACCAACCCATGGTGGACGCCAGCCAACAGTACATGCGTAACCACATCGATCTCGATGACCTCGAGCGCAAGGCACGTTACCCACAGCCCGCACCCATGGATTGAGAAGAGAGGCCGCCATGCACAAGTTCTCCGCTACCGTGTTGACCCTGGCCATCGGCCTGGGCACCATCACCGCTCACGCCGCTGACAGCAGCGACCAATGCACCACCGTGAAAATGGCCGACCCCGGCTGGAGTGATATCGCCACCACCAATGCCGTCGCCCGCCTGCTGTTGGAAAGCCTGGGCTACAAGGTCAAGGTCGACAGCCTGGCCGTACCGATCATCTACGGCGGCCTGAAGGATGGGCAAGTCTACGCCTTCCTCGGCAACTGGATGCCAGCGCAGCAAGGTTTTCATGACAAGTTCGTCGCCAACGGCGATGTTCTACAGCTGTCGCGCAACCTTGAAGGCACGGAGTTCACCCTGGCAGTGCCGGACTACGTGTGGAATGCCGGGGTGAAGGACTTCGCCGACCTGCAAAAGCACGCCGACAAGTTCGACAAGAAGCTGTATGGCATTGGCTCCGGGGCGCCGGCCAACCTGTCGCTGAAAGAGATCATCGACAAGAACGCGTTCAACCTGGGGCAATGGAAGCTGGTGGAATCCAGCGAACAGGGCATGCTGGCGCAGGTTGATCGCGCGGTGAAAAAGCAACAGTTCATCACCTTCCTGGGCTGGACACCGCACCCCATGAACGTAAAGCTGAACATGCATTACCTCACAGGGGGCGAGCAATGGTTTGGCAGCAAAGGCGATGTCTACACGCTAACGCGCAAAGGGTATCCACAGGCGTGCCCCAATGCTGCCAAGCTGTTGGGTAACCTTAAGTTCACACTGGACATGGAAAACAGCATCATGGCCAATGTGCTGGACCAGAAGATCAGCTTCGATGAAGCCGCCAAGGCCTGGGTCAAAGCGCACCCCGGGATGCTGGACGGGTGGTTGGCCGGAGTTACAACCAAAGCTGATGGCAATGCCGTGGAGGCTGTCAAAGCCAAGCTGTAATACCCCGTAGTGCGGGGTATCTGTGGGGGCCAGGTTTTTTCTAACATTGTGGATAACTCATGCATCGCATTCTGCACCTGCTGCCGTTCCTGAGCTGGCTACCCCGTCAATCGGGTCGCAGCCTGCGCCAGGACCTGCTGGTGGGGCTGAGCGGTGCAATCCTGGCCCTGCCACAATCCATTGCCTATGCATTGATCGCCGGCTTGCCCGCCGAGTACGGCCTGTACGCCGCCATCGTCCCCGTGCTGGTCGCCTGCCTGTGGGGCTCGTCCTGGCACCTGATTTGCGGGCCTACCGCTGCCATTTCCGTGGTGCTCTACGCCAGCATCAGCCCACTGGCCGTGGCTGGCAGCGCCGACTACGTGACCTTGGTGCTGCTGCTGACGTTCCTTGGCGGCGTTTTTCAATTGCTGCTGGGGCTGCTGCGGTTCGGGGCAGTGGTCAACTTCGTTTCCCATTCCGTGGTGCTGGGTTTCACCCTCGGCGCAGCCATCGTGATTGCCTTGGGGCAATTGCCGAACCTGCTGGGCATGGACCTGGCCAGCCAGGCCACGGCATTGAAGACCGTTCAGGAACTGGCCCACCACGCCGGGGAGGTAGACCTGCCATCCTTGCTGCTGGGTTTGGCCACGGTGGTGCTGGGCGTCACCCTCAAGCTCTGGCGCCCACGCTGGCCCAGCCTGCTGATCAGCCTGGTGGTGGTGAGCGTGCTGGCCTGGGTGCTGCCAGGGTACTTCGGCCATGTGCCACGTGTAGCAGCATTCGCCGGGCAACTGCCTCCGTTCAGCCCACTGCCTCTGCTTGATGTGGAACTGATCCTGCGGCTGCTGCCCAGTGCTGTGGCGGTGGGCATGTTGGGGCTGGTGACCAGCCTGTCGATTGCCCGTTCGCTGTCGGCACGCTCGGAGCAGATGCTCGACCCCGACCAGGAAATCCGCGCACAGGGCCTGTCGAACATCGCTGGCGCCTTTTGCTCGGGCTACCTGTCTGCAGGCTCGTTCACCCGCTCGGGCCTGAGTTACGAGGCCGGCGCTCGCTCGCCCATGGCAGGCGTGTTTTCGGCGCTGTGGGTGGCGGTGTTCGCCGTGACGGGGGCAGGGTTGATCGCACAGCTGCCCATCCCGGCCATGGCCGGTAGCATCCTGTTGATTTGCTGGGGGCTGGTGGACCACAAGGCAATACGCGCACTGCTGCGCGTCAGCCGTTCGGAGTTCCTGGTGATGGCACTGACCGCCGCAGCCACCTTGTTGCTCGAACTGCAGACAGCCATCTACGCCGGGGTACTGGCGTCGCTGTTCTTCTACCTCAAGCGCACCTCCCGGCCACGGGTGCAGCAGAGCCGGGAAGGGGACGCGGATGTGCTGCGGGTGGGCGGGTCAATCTTCTTTGGCGCGGCGCATTACCTGCAGGTGAGGTTGCAACGCTGCCAGGGGCCCCATGTGGTGATCGATGCCCGGCAGGTGAACTTCATCGACTACTCGGGTGTGGATATGCTGCATCGGGAGGCGCGGCGCCTGCAGCGGCTAGGTGGCAGCTTGACCCTTCATCACGCCAAGACGCACGTAGTCGAAGATTTGCAGAAGCTGGAAGGCGCCGACCGGTGCCCCATTCGTTTCGCAGAATGAGCGCCACAGGCCCGAAGGGGCCGCAAAGCAGCCCCGGGCACCCTCAACCCCGCGCCAGCTGCCGGCGCAACTCGGCCAGCACCGGTGCAGTATCAGGCCGCACACCACGCCAGATGAAGAACGCCTCAGCCGCCTGCTCGGCCAGCATGCCCAAGCCGTCCAGCACCTTCGCCGCGCCCAGGTTGGCTGCCCACTGGCAAAACGGCGTGGGCGCCTTGGCGTACATCATGTCGTAGCAGGCCGTACGCCCCGCCTCGACAAGGCTGTCGGCAATCGGTGGCAGCTCACCTGCCAGGCTCGCCGAGGTGGCGTTGATGATCAGGTCCACCGGCTCATGCAGCCAGGCGAAACCGCTGGCCACCACCGGCCCAAGTTCATCGAACTCATGCGCCAGTTGCTCGGCCTTTTCCACCGTGCGGTTGGCGACTACCACCGACTGCGGCTGGTGCGCCAGGAGCGGCTCCAGTACACCCCGCACGGCGCCGCCGGCACCCAGGATAAGAATGCGCTTGCCGGCCAGCTCAACACCCGCATTCACCGTAAGGTCACGCACCAGGCCAGCGCCATCGGTGTTATCGCCCTGCAACGTGCCGTCTTCCAGCTTGCTGAGGGTGTTCACCGCACCGGCGCGCTGGGCACGGGGTGTGAGGCTGTCGCACAGGCGGTAGGCCTCTTCCTTGAAGGGTACCGTGACGTTGGCGCCGCTACCTTGTTTGAAGAAACCCCAGGCGCAATCACTGAACGCGTCCAGCGGTGCCAGCAAGGTGGCGTACTCCAGGTATTCGCCGGTCTGCTCGGCAAACAGGCGGTGGATAAGTGGCGACTTGCTGTGGCCAATGGGGTTGCCAAACACAACGTACTGGTCCATGACGGCTCCTTGGGTTGCCACGGGCTTACTGGCCAAGCCAGTCACGGTCTTGCAGGAAGTATTCGGTCAGGCGAGCTTCCTCGGTACCCGGTTCGGCCTTCCAGTCGTAACCCCAGCGTACCTGGGGCGGCAGCGACATCAGGATCGATTCGGTACGCCCGCCCGATTGCAGGCCAAACAGCGTGCCACGGTCGTACACCAGGTTGAATTCCACGTAACGGCCACGGCGGAACTCCTGGAATTCGCGCTGCTGCGCGGTGTAGGCCATAGCCTTGCGGCGCTGGACGATTGGTACATACGCCTGGATGTAGGCATCACCGATGGCGCGGATAAAGGCGAAGCAGGTGTCGAAGTCCCATTCGTTGAGGTCATCGAAGAACAGGCCGCCGATGCCCCGTGGCTCGCCGCGGTGCTTGAGGTGGAAGTAGCGGTCGCACCAGGCCTTGTAGCGGGGGTAGACGTCGGCACCGAACGGCGCGCAGGCCTGCTCTGCCACGCGGTGCCAGTGGATGCAGTCTTCTTCGATGCCGTAGAAGGGCGTGAGGTCGAAGCCACCGCCGAACCACCACACCGGCTCTTCACCTTCTTTCTCGGCAATGAAAAAGCGCACATTGGCGTGGGAGGTGGGCACATGCGGGTTGTGCGGGTGGATCACCAACGATACGCCCAGCGCCTGGAAGCCACGGCCGGCCAGCTCAGGGCGGTGGGCACTGGCCGACGGCGGCAGGCCGGTGCCGAACACATGGGAAAAGTTGACCCCGCCCTTTTCAATCACCTGACCGTCACCAATCACCCGCGTACGGCCCCCGCCACCGGCTTCGCGCACCCAGGCGTCCTCGACGAAGCGGGCGCCGCCGTCTTCGGTTTCGAGGGCAGAGCAAATGCGATCTTGCAGGTCGAGCAGGTAGGCTTTCACGGCCTCGGTGCGGCTAATCATCGGGTCACCAGGAACGGGCAGGGAAGAATTCGCGCGTAGCATACCATCGCCGGCCGGCACACCGCAGTTGACGGCAGTCAAGCAAAGGCGTCCGATAGAAGGCCTTTCCCGATCCCGAAACCAGGAGTAGCAGATGGCCAAGCGTATCCAGTTCAGCCAGCACGGCGGCCCTGAAGTGCTGCAGTGGGTGGAGTTCGAGCCCGCCGCGCCCGGCCCGCAGCAAGTGCGCGTGCGCAACCATGCAGTCGGCCTGAACTTCATCGATACCTATTTCCGCAGCGGGCTGTACGCGCCACCATCACTGCCATCGGGCCTGGGTACCGAGGCAGCGGGTGTGGTGGAAGCCGTGGGCGAGGGCGTTACCCGCCTCAAGGTGGGCGACCGCGTGGCCCATGCTGGTGGCCCACTGGGGGCGTACAGCGAGGTGCACACGCTGCCAGAGGCCAACCTGGTCAAGCTGCCGGACGCTATCAGCTTCGAGCAGGCCGCAGCGGTAATGCTGAAGGGTTTGACCGTGCAGTACCTGCTCAAGCAAACCTACGCCGTACAGCCTGGCGACGTGATCCTGTTCCATGCGGCGGCGGGCGGTGTAGGCTCATTGGCCTGCCAGTGGGCAAAGGCGCTGGGTGCCAAGTTGATCGGCACCGTCAGCTCCGCGCAAAAAGCCGAACGCGCCAAGGCCCTGGGTGCATGGGCGACCATCGATTACAGCCACGAAGACGTCGCCCAGCGCGTGCTGGAGCTGACCGACGGCAAGAAGTGCAAGGTGGTGTATGACGGCGTGGGTGCCGACACCTGGCTGACCTCGCTGGACTGCCTGCAGCCACGGGGTTTGATGGTGAGCTTCGGCAATGCCTCGGGTGCGGTGAGCGGGGTCAACCTGGGGATTCTGTCGCAGAAAGGCTCGCTGTACGTGACCCGGCCGACCTTGGCGACCTACGCCAACAACGCGCAGAACACCCAGGCCATGGCCGATGACCTGTTTGCGATGATTGCCAGCGGCAAGCTGGTGGTGGATATCCAGCAGCGGTATCCGCTGAGCGAGGCGGCCAAGGCGCAGGCGGAGCTGTCGGCGCGCAGGACGGTGGGGTCGACTGTGTTGCTGCCTTAAGCCGAATAAATCCCCTACAACCAGCAGGTTTACCCGTGAACAAGAAGCCGCTGTGCAGGGCACCGGCTTTGCCGGTGTTCGCGGGTAAACCCGCTCCCACAGGTATTGAGTCAGCCTGGCTTAATTGTCGTAATGATATCGGCACTGCAGGATTGTCATTTGCCCACCTTCAAAAAGGTAAACCAGCCGATGCTCGCGGGTAATGCGGCGAGACCAGAATCCTGAAAGGTCGCCCTTGAGCGGTTCAGGCTTGCCCGTCCCTTTGAACGGTGTACGAAGGCACTCCCTGATCAGTGCGTTGATCGTCGCGAACACGTCAGCGTCAGCGTCTTTCCAATAGCAGTAGTCTTCCCATCCTTCTGAAGTAAACGCAACGCTTACAGAATTGCGAGCCTCAGTCTTGTTGCGTTGCTTTGACTTCATGTTCATCTATCGGCAGCTCATGGGTAGCAGCGTTACTCGACCGCAGCTGATCAATGGATGCCCGCAAGCGCTTGGCATTGGCTGAAGAACCCAACAGGTACAGGGTTTCTTGCATGCCGTTGTAGTCTTCGAGCGAGATCATAACCACCGGCTCACCGCGCTGGCGGGTAATGATCGCGGGTTCGTGATCCCGACATACATCGTCCATCGTCTGCTTCAGGTCAGCGCGAGCCTGGCTAAAAGTCAGTACATGCATTTACTCAAATCCCTCCGAGGCAGGGCTCGGATCAGGTGTTTTCGACCCATTCAACATGGCTGAATGGCCGCTAGGCTTGATGGCTTCCGCCAGGCACTTGGCAGAAACCAACTCAAACATTGTACAAGCCTAGGTACAAACCTCAACACCCCATGGTCGGGAAGCCTTGAGAATGCAGAGCATAAATTGGATGTCTTCTGGTAGGCAGGTGATTGCTTTCGACGAAGCCTGTAGGAATTTGCGAGGCCAGGCTTGGTTTGTGTGGTGAAGCGCAGACCGAGCGCCGCGCGGGCGGCCCTCTTCGCGCAGGTAATCCAAGGCTTTGTAGCCGATTTCATAGGCGCCGCGCAGGTACAGGGCTACATGAACCAGGGCGTCTTCAGCAGAGATATTGGGGTTTACGGTGAAGAGGTGGTCATAGCCGGCGTCGCAGCGGCCAAATGCGTGGGTGGAGGTGCAGGGGAGGGGTGGATCGGGGACAATCTTCTTCATGGTTTGCTCCAGACGATGAAGCTGGCGCCAAGCCATTACCACATGGTTAAGGCGGCAGCTGTACGCGAGGTGGTAAACCGGGCTAGAGCGATCCCGGCAGGCATGACGCCTCCCGCGCACAGCTGCCATAGCTGTGACGCCCCAGGTACATCCGGGTTACCACACCCGATCGCCAAGTTATTCGGCGACGGCTGAAGCCTATGGGTGACGGTTCCCACTGAAAAGGTGATGGCAGGGGACGCGGGTCGTAGGGTATTTCCTAAATGGCTGGCCGGACAGCCATTCGGGTAAGAATCAGGAAACCCTGACGATCGATCTCACAGGCGAAAACACCATCAAACCGGGCACCTCCGGCATCACCCCGGCCGAACAACTTCCCCGGTCGCCAAGTTACGAATCACACTCGGGTTTTTCCGCCCCCCCAACGCACCACCCAGCACCAGGTCCAGCTGGCCGTGGAAATATTGCTCCACCCGCAACCGGGTTTTCGCGGCCGGGCGCCCGCCAGGGTTGCAGGAAGTGGAGATAAAAGGCCCAACCAACGCGCACAATTCACGCACTACCGGGTGGTCGCTGACCCGCAGGGCAACGGTGTCGTGCTGGCCCGTCACCCACTCGGGTAGCAGGTCCTGATGGGGCACCAGCCAGGTGTTGGGCCCAGGCCAGGTACTGGCCATTCGGTCAATCCAGTCTTCAGGAAAGTCTTCGAACAGAAAATCGAACTGGCGGATGTTGTCGGCGATCAGGATCAGCCCTTTATCCACAGGCCGTGACTTGAGCGCCAGCAGGCGATACACCGCGTCCTCGTTCCACGGGTCGCAGCCCAGGCCCCAGACCGCCTCCGTCGGGTAGGCGATCACTGCGCCCGCCCGGATCTCACGTGCGGCTTGTTGCACACGAAAACTGCTCACCATTGATGTTTCTCCACCTAGGACATTGCTTGGGAGCAGTGTACTTAGCCCACGCGGGCAAACCAACGCCCGGCTTGATTGCTGACCCGCCCCTGCAGCTCCAGTTCGGTAAGCTGCGCCAGCACATCGGCCAGGGCCTGCTCGCTGCAGTGGGCCAGGCTTTCGGTGGTTTGCGGGGCGGCGTGCAGCAATGCCAGCAGCGGGTGGTCGAATGCGTCCGTCACTGCCGGTGGCAGGTTCTGCCAGCCTTTGAGGCTGTCCATGATCTGCTCCACGTTCTCCACCAACAGCGCGCCGTCGCGAATCAGCTGATGGCAGCCCTTGGCACCGGGGTGGTGAATCGACCCCGGTATGGCGTACACCTCCCGCCCCTGTTCCGCGGCAAGGCGGGCAGTGATCAGCGAGCCACTGGCCAGGCTGGCCTCTACCACCAGTACCCCCAACGACAAACCGCTGATGATGCGGTTGCGGCGGGGAAAGTTGCCGGGCTGCGGCCCGGCGTCCAGGGGGTACTCAGAAACCAGTGCACTGCCGCCCTCAATCATCGCCTGCGCCAACTGTACGTGCCGCTGTGGATAAAGTTTTTGCAAGCCCGTGCCCAGCACCCCGATAGTGGCACCCCCGGCCTGCAACGCAGCCCGATGAGCGGCACCGTCGATGCCAACGGCCAACCCGCTGGTAATCACAAAACCTGCCTGCGCCAGGTACCTGGAAAAGGCCCCCGCCGTATCCACAGCAGGTGGCGTGGCACGGCGGCTGCCCACAATCGCCAGCTGTGGGCGGCTGAGCAAACACGGGTTCCCCGCGACAAAAAGCAGCGGCGGGGCATCGTCGATTTCGGCCAACAGCGGCGGATAACCGTCGCCATCCCACATCAGCAAATGCTGCCCAGGCCGCTCCAGCCAGGCCATTGCGGCATGTGCGCCCTCGCGCACCTCGGCACTGCGCCTGGCGTCGATGCTGGCTTGGGGGATGCCCAGTGAGCGCCAGGCAGAGCCCGGCGCACTCAAGGCGCAGGAGGCACTGCCGAATGCGTCGAGCAGGGTTTTGAAGCGGCGCAGCCCTGTATCGGGCAAGCGGTGCAGGCGCAACCGCGCCTCGAGCTCGGCGGGTGGGCAGAGCGGAGAATGGCAAACTGGCATAGGGATCGTCCTTGATCTGAATCAGGTTATCTACCCACTACAACCTGTGGATAACTCTGTGGGTAATACTTTGAAAAGCTGTCCATTGGCTGGGGGCTATCGAGCCAATAGTCACCCTAGTCGAGCTAGCCAGGTGCCGAAATCCGCGTTTCCCTTTATTATGTGTGCTCAGTTTTCAACCAAACGCACAGTGACTGCCTGACCTTATGGCCATTCTGAACATTCTCGAATTCCCGGACCCGCGCCTGCGCACCATCGCCAAACCGGTGACGGCGTTCGACGACGCCCTGCGCCAGCTGATCGATGACATGTTTGAAACCATGTACGAAGCCCCTGGCATCGGCCTGGCTGCCACCCAGGTCAACGTGCACCAGCAGGTGGTGGTGATGGACCTCAGCGAAGACCGCAGCGAACCGCGCGTCTTCATCAACCCATCGGTCGAGGAACTGACCCACGACATGGGCCAGTACCAGGAAGGCTGCCTGTCGGTCCCTGGCTTCTACGAGAACGTCGACCGCCCGCTGCGGGTGCGCATCAAGGCGCAGGACCGGGACGGCAAACCGTTCGAGCTGGAGTGCGAAGGCCTGCTGGCGGTATGCGTACAGCATGAATTCGACCACCTCAACGGCAAGCTGTTCGTCGACTACCTGTCGCAGCTCAAGCGCGACCGGATCAAGAAAAAGCTCGAAAAACAGCACCGCCAGCAGGCCTGACCCCCACCTTGCAGAAGGCTTGCTCCGGCAAGCCTTTTTCTTTTTGAAGCGAGAACTCCATGCGCATCGTCTTTGCAGGCACTCCCGAGTTTGCCGCCGAACACCTCAAGGCCCTGCTCGACAGCCCGTACGAGATCGTGGCCGTCTACACCCAACCTGACCGCCCTGCAGGCCGTGGGCAGAAACTGATGCCCAGCGCGGTGAAGGCGCTGGCCGTGGCCCATGACATCCCGGTGTTCCAGCCGCCGACGCTGCGCAATGCCGAGGCCCAGGCCGAGTTGGCGGCACTGAAGCCCGACCTGATGGTAGTGGTTGCCTATGGCCTGATCCTGCCGCAGGCCGTGCTCGATATTCCGCGCCTGGGCTGCATCAACAGCCACGCCTCACTGCTGCCACGCTGGCGCGGTGCAGCGCCCATCCAGCGCGCCGTGGAAGCCGGCGATGCCGAAAGCGGCGTGACCGTGATGCGCATGGAGGCCGGCCTGGACACCGGGCCAATGCTGCTTAAGGTCGCCACCCCGATCAGCCCTGAAGACACCGGCGGCAGCTTGCATGACCGCCTGGCCGAGATGGGCCCGCCTGCCGTGATTCAGGCCATTGCCGGGCTGGCCGACGGTTCGCTGCAGGGTGAAGTGCAGAACGATGCACAGGCCACCTACGCGCACAAGCTGAACAAGGACGAAGCCCGTATCGACTGGCACCGCCCAGCCGTCGAGCTGGAGCGCCTGGTGCGCGCTTTCAACCCTTGGCCGGTGTGCCACAGCACCCTGGATGGTGAAAGCCTCAAGGTGCTGGCCGCCAATTTATCCACAGGCCAGGGCAACCCGGGCGAGATCCTGTCCGCCAGCAAGGATGGCCTTGTCGTTGCGTGCGGTGACCAGGCCCTGAGCCTGACCCGCGTGCAGCTGCCGGGTGGCAAGGCCTTGAACTTCAGCGACCTGTTCAACAGCCGCCGCGAGAAGTTCGCCGCCGGCAAGGTGCTGGGCCAATGAACCCTCGCCTCGCCGCCGCCCGTGCGCTGGCCGCTGTACTCAGCGGCAAGGCTTCGCTCAACAGCTCACTGCCGGCCCAGCTGGACAAGGTGGATGAGCGCGACCGCGGGCTGACTCAGGACCTGGCATTCGGCACTGCACGCTGGCAGCCCAGGCTGGAACTGCTGGCCGCCCAGTTGCTGCAAAAGCCCTTCAAGGCCGCCGATGTCGATGTGCAGGCCCTGTTATTGGTGGGCCTGTATCAGCTGTTCCATACCCGTATTCCCGCCCACGCGGCCATTGGCGAAACCGTTGGCTGCGCCGACAAGCTAAAAAAGCCTTGGGCCAAGGCACTGCTCAATGCCGTGCTGCGCCGGGCACAGCGCGAAGGTGAAGCACTGCTGGCTGACATGCAGCGCGACCCGGTGGTGCGTACCGCGCACCCGCGCTGGCTGCAAAAGGCCCTGAAGGCCTTCTGGCCTGAGCAATGGGAAGCCATCTGCGCCGCCAACAACGCCCACCCGCCGATGATCCTGCGGGCCAACCGCCGCCACCACAGCCGCGACGCGTACCTGGCATTGCTGGGTGAGGCTGGCATCAGCGCCAGCCCTTGCGTGTACAGCCGTGACGGCATCGTGCTGGCCGAAGCGTGCGACGTGCGCAGCCTGCCAGGCTTCGCCGAGGGCTGGGTGAGCGTACAGGACGAAGCCGCACAACTGGCCGCCGACCTGCTGGAACTGGCCCCTGGCCAGCGCGTGCTCGATGCCTGCTGCGCCCCGGGCGGCAAGACGTGCCACCTGCTGGAAGCCGAGGCCGGGCTGGGCCACGTGGTCGCCGTCGATCTGGAAGCCAAGCGCCTGACGCGCGTGCGCGAAAACCTCGAGCGCCTGCAACTTCAGGCCGAGCTGATCGCCTGCGATGCCCGCGACACGGCCAGCTGGTGGGACGGCAAGCCGTTCCAGCGCATCTTGCTGGATGCACCGTGCTCGGCCACCGGCGTGATCCGCCGCCACCCGGACATCAAGCTCACCCGCCAGGCCGATGACATTCCGGCACTCGCCGCTTTGCAAGGCGAGCTGCTCGACGCCTTGTGGCCCACCCTGGAAGTGGGGGGCATGCTGTTGTACGCCACCTGCTCCAGCTTGCCGACCGAGAACACCGAGGTAATCGACGCCTTCCTGGCGCGCACCCCGGGTGCCCGCGAGCTGGACCTGGCCACCCAAGCCGGCCTGCGCCAGCCCCACGGCCGCCAGTTGCTGGCCCAGGAAGGCGGCCACGATGGCTTCTACTATGCCAAGCTGATCAAGATCGCCGCCGCGCGCGATTAAGCACAACGGGTAGGGAGTAGCGGATGAAGATCATCATCCTCGGCGCTGGCCAGGTAGGCGGTACCCTGGCCGAGCACCTGGCCAGCGAGGCCAACGACATCACCGTGGTGGACACCGACGGTGACCGCCTGCGCGACCTGGGCGACCGCCTGGACATCCGCACCGTACAGGGCCGCGGCTCGCTGCCCACGGTGCTGCGCCAGGCTGGCGCCGACGATGCCGACATGCTGGTGGCGGTCACCAACAGCGACGAAACCAACATGGTGGCGTGCCAGGTGGCCTACTCGCTGTTCCACACCCCCACCAAGATCGCCCGGGTGCGTGAAACGGCTTACCTCACCCGCGAAGAGTTGTTCGACAACGACCACATCCCCGTGGATGTGCTGATCAGCCCCGAACAGGTGGTTACCAACTACATCAAGCGCCTGATCGAGCACCCAGGCTCCCTGCAGGTGATCGACTTCGCCGAAGGCAAAGCGCAGTTAGTCGCAGTGAAGGCCTACTACGGCGGGCCGCTGGTAGGCCAGCAATTGCGCCAGATTCGCGCCCACATGCCCAGCGTCGACACCCGGGTGGCGGCCATCTTCCGCCGCGACCGCCCGATCACGCCGCGAGGCGATACGGTGATCGAGGCCGACGACGAGGTGTTCTTCATTGCCGCGAAAAAAGACATTCGCGCCGTGATGGGCGAGCTGCGACGTATCGATGAAACCAACAAGCGCGTGGTCATTGCGGGCGGCGGGCAGATTGGCGAGCGCCTGGCCGAGGCCATCGAAAGCCGTTACCAGGTAAAGATCATCGAGATGAACCCGGCCCGCTGTCGGTACCTGTCCGACAACCTGGATAGCACCGTAGTGCTACAGGGCAGCGCCTCTGACAAAGACCTGATGCTGGAAGAAAACATCGCCGATGCGGATATTTTTCTGGCCCTGACCAACGACGACGAAGCCAACATCATGTCGTCGCTGCTGGCCAAGCGCCTGGGCGCGCGCAAGGTGATGACCATCATCAACAACCCGGCCTACGTCGACCTGGTGCAGGGCGGTGAAATCGACATCGCCATCAGCCCGCAGCTGGCCACCATCGGCACCTTGCTGGCCCATGTGCGCCGGGGCGACATCGTCAGCGTGCACTCCCTGCGCCGTGGCGCTGCCGAGGCCATCGAGGCGGTGGCCCATGGTGATTCCAAGTCGAGCAAGGTGGTTGGCAAGGCCATCGAAGCCATCGACCTGCCGCCCGGCACCACCATTGGCGCCATCATCCGTGACGAAGGCGTGCTCATTGCCCATGACGCGACGGTGATCGAGTCCGGGGACCATGTGATCCTGTTCGTTGTGGATAAAAAGCATATTCGCGATGTGGAGAAGCTGTTCCACGTTGGCTTGAGTTTCTTCTAGGAGCGGGGCACATGCGTGAGTCACTGGAAAAGATGCTGGCCAAGGGTGTGGATAACCCGCTGCTGAGGTTTGGCCTGGGCAAGGCCTGGCTGGATGAAGGCAACAGCGCAGAGGCGGCCGTTCACCTGGCGGTGTGTGTGCAGCAGGACCCGAAGTACTCCGCAGCCTGGAAGCTGCTGGGCAAGGCGTACCAGTTGCAGGGCGACCTGCCGGCGGCGCGCAAGGCCTGGGAGGACGGGATGGTGGCGGCACAGGCCCATGGGGACAAGCAGGCCGAGAAAGAGATGACGGTGTTTCTGAAGAAACTCGATAAAGCAGCGGGTAACGCGGACCCAGTGGGGGCGGGTTAACCCGCCCCCACTGGGTATCGGCTACAGCAGGCTGACTCAATACCAGCGCGGTTCGCCTTCCGGGCGCTTCTTGAAGCGCTTCATGCTCCACATGTACTGGCTGGGGTACTCGCGCACATAACGCTCCACCACCTTGCTCATCGCCGCCGCCGACACGTTCACATCGGTGCTGTACATGTCCTGCGGGGCTGCCTCCAGGAACACCTTGAAGCCCGAACCGTCGGGCAGGCGCAGCGCATGCAGGAACACCCCCACCGCCTTGCCGCCGGCCAGCATGTTCGGCACAAACTTGCTGGTCAGCGCCTGGGTGCCGAGAAACGGCACGAACACGCCTGCCGATTCCGCAGGCTCTGGGTCGGCCGGGATACCCACCTGGCCGCCACGGCGCACTTCCTTGATCACGCTCAGGATGCCTTCCTTGGTCGACGGCGCCACGCGGTTGCCCATCTGCACCCGTTGCTCGCGCAGCAGGTCGTCCACCGCCTTGAGCTTGGGCGGGCGGTAGAAAATGATCGGTTTGCACTGGTTGCAATAGAAGTGGTTGAGCACCTCCCAGTTGCCCAGGTGGCTGGTGATGCCAACCACCCCTTTGCCCGAAGCCAGGGCCTGCTGCAGTACTTCCAGGCCATGCACTTCTTTCACCAGGTCCAGGGAGCGCTGCGGTGGCCAGATCCATGCACAGGCGCTTTCGACGAAGGACTTGCCGATGTCACGCAGTGCCTGGCCAACCAGTTGCTCACGGGCAACCGGGTCCATTTCCGGGAAGCATTTGGCCAGGTTGATGCGCACCACATTGCGCGACCCGTTGGGCACTTTCCACATCAGCCAGCCGATACCAGCGCCCACGCGCTGCACAGCGCCCCAGGGTAGCTTGGCGAACAGGCGCAGCACCCCGACCATCAGGGCGCCCTTGAACTTTTCCACAGGCTAATTCCTTATTTCAGCAAGGCGCGCATTGTAACCCTTCAGCGGCACAAGGCGGGGTAGCGATCACAATCGGTGGTGTGGTCCATGACCATGCCGGTGGCCTGCATGAAGGCGTAACAGATGGTGGGCCCGACAAACGTGAAGCCGGCTTTCTGCAGCGCCTTGCTCATCGCTTTGGCTTCCTCGGTCACGGCAGGTATGTCGCTGCGCCCGGTGAAATGGTTGATTTTCGGTTCACCGCCCACGAACGACCATAGCCATTGGCCGGGGTTATCCACAGCCAGCCAGGCCTGAGCGTTGCGCCGGGCGGCCTTGAGCTTGAGGCGGTTACGAATGATGCCGGCGTCCTGCATCAGTACGTCGATGCGGTCGTCGTCCATGGCCGCCAGTTTCACCGGGTCGAAGCCATACAGCACCTCGCGGTAACGCTCGCGCTTGCGCAGCACGGTGATCCACGAAAGGCCAGCCTGGAACCCTTCGAGCAAAAGCATCTCGAAGAGCAACGCCGGGTCACGCTGGGGTGTCCCCCATTCCTGGTCGTGGTAGGCCTGGTACAACGGGTCGTCGGTACACCAAAAGCAGCGTGGCATAAGGCTCCAATGAGTAGAGGGCGAGGCGAATCAGGTTATACTCCCGCTCTTTACATCCGCATCCCCAGATACAGGTGAATTTCGTGAGCCAGCCTACGCCAGCCGTGCGTACCTTCCAAGACCTGATCCTCGCCCTGCAGAACTACTGGGCCGAGCAAGGTTGTGTGGTGCTTCAGCCCTACGATATGGAAGTAGGCGCCGGCACTTTCCACACCGCCACGTTCCTGCGCGCCATCGGCCCAGAAACCTGGAACGCCGCCTACGTGCAGCCTAGCCGTCGCCCTGCCGACGGGCGGTATGGCGAGAACCCCAACCGCCTGCAGCACTACTACCAGTTCCAGGTAGTGCTCAAGCCCAACCCGGCCAACTTCCAGGAGCTGTACCTCGGCTCGCTGAAAGCCATCGGCCTGGACCCGCTGGTGCACGACATCCGCTTCGTCGAGGATAACTGGGAATCGCCAACCCTCGGCGCCTGGGGCCTGGGCTGGGAAATCTGGCTCAACGGCATGGAAGTCACCCAGTTCACCTACTTCCAGCAGGTAGGCGGCATCGAGTGCTACCCGGTTACCGGTGAAATCACCTATGGCCTCGAGCGCCTGGCCATGTACATCCAGGGTGTGGATTCGGTGTACGACCTGGTCTGGGCCGACGGCCCGTTCGGCAAGGTCAGCTACGGCGACGTGTTCCACCAGAACGAAGTGGAGCAGTCCACCTACAACTTCGAACACGCCAATGTGGAAAAACTGTTCGAGCTGTTCGACTTCTACGAGAGCGAAGCCAACCGCCTGATCAAGCTGGAGCTGCCGCTGCCGACCTACGAAATGGTGCTGAAGGCTTCTCACACCTTCAACCTGCTGGACGCCCGCCGCGCCATCTCGGTGACCGAGCGCCAGCGCTACATCCTGCGTGTGCGTACCCTGGCCCGGGACGTGGCGCAAAGCTATCTGCAAGCCCGCGCACGCCTGGGCTTCCCGATGGCCACCCCTGAACTGCGTGACGAAGTGTTGGCTAAGCTGGAGGCTGCACAATGAGTGCTCAAGATTTCCTGGTAGAACTGGGCACCGAAGAGCTGCCACCCAAGGCCCTCGCCAGCCTGGGCGAGGCGTTTCTGGCAGGCATCGAAAAGGGCCTGCAGGCCGCCGGCCTGAACTACACCGGCAAGTCCATGTATGCAGCGCCGCGCCGCCTGGCCGTGCTGATTCGCCAGCTGGACGTGCAGCAGCCCGACCGCAGCATCAACATCGACGGCCCGCCCCTGCAGGCAGCCTTCAATGCCGAAGGCGAACCAACCCAGGCCGCCCTGGGCTTTGCCAAGAAGTGCGGCGTGGAGCTGGCCGATATCGACCAGAGCGGCCCGAAGCTGCGCTTCTCCCAGCACATCCCGGGCAAGGCGACCGCAGGCCTGCTGCCGACCATCGTCGAAGATTCGCTCAACGACCTGCCCATTCCCAAGCGCATGCGCTGGGCGGCAAGCCGTGAAGAGTTCGTGCGCCCAACCCAGTGGCTGGTGATGCTGCTGGGCGATCAGGTGGTCGACTGCACCATCCTGTCGCAAAAAGCTGGCCGTGATTCCCGTGGCCACCGCTTCCATCACCCGGAAAACGTCGCCATCACTGCCCCGGCCAACTACGTCGAAGACCTGCGCAAGGCCCATGTGCTGGCAGACTTCGCCGAGCGTCGCGACCTGATCGCCAAGCGCACCGCCGAATTGGCCATGCAGCAGGAAGGCACTGCCATCGTGCCGCCGGCGCTGCTGGACGAAGTGACCGCGCTGGTCGAGTGGCCAGTGCCACTGGTGTGCTCGTTCGAGGAACGCTTCCTCGAAGTGCCACAGGAAGCACTGATTACCACCATGCAGGACAACCAGAAGTATTTCTGCCTGCTGGACAGCGAAGGCAAGCTGCTGCCGCGCTTCATCACCGTGGCCAACGTCGAGAGCCGTGACCCCAAGCAGATCGTGCAGGGTAACGAGAAGGTGGTCCGCCCACGCCTGACCGACGCTGAGTTCTTCTTCAAGCAGGACAAGAAGCAGCCGCTGGAAACCTTCAACGAACGCCTCAAGAACGTGGTATTCCAGGCCCAACTGGGTACGGTCTACGACAAGGCCGAGCGCGTTTCCAAACTGGCAGCCTTCATTGCCCCGCTGATCGGTGGCGATGCCCAGCGCGCTGGCCGTGCCGGGCTGCTGTCCAAGTGCGACCTGGCCACCGAAATGGTCGGCGAGTTCCCCGAGATGCAGGGCGTTGCCGGCTACTACTACGCACTCAACGACGGTGAGCCACAAGACGTCGCTTTGGCACTGAACGAGCAGTACATGCCCCGCGGCGCGGGTGCCGACCTGCCGCAGACCCTCACCGGTGCTGCCGTGGCCATCGCCGACAAGCTCGACACGCTGGTGGGTATCTTCGGTATCGGCATGCTGCCCACCGGCAGCAAAGACCCGTACGCCCTGCGCCGTGCAGCGCTGGGTGTGCTGCGTATTCTGATCGAGAAACAGCTGGACCTGGACCTGACCGGTGCAGTGCAGTTCGCGGTCAAGCATTACGGCGCCAAGGTCAAAACTGCCGGCCTGGCCGAACAGGTACTGGAATTCATCTTCGACCGCCTGCGTGCGCGCTACGAAGATGAAGGCATCGATGTTGCCACTTACCTCTCGGTACGCGCCCTGCAGCCAGGTTCGGCCTTGGACTTCGACCAGCGCGTCCAAGCCGTGCAGGCGTTCCGCAAGTTGCCCGAAGCCGAAGCGCTGGCTGCCGTCAACAAGCGTGTGTCGAACCTGCTGAGCAAGGCCGAAGGCGCCATTGCCGAACAGGTCGAGCCCAAGTACTTCGACAACGCCAACGAGTTCTCCCTGTACTCGGCCATCCAGCAGGCCGACCAGGCCGTGCAACCGATGGCTGCAGCGCGCCAGTACAGCGAGTCGCTGGCCCGCCTGGCGGCCCTGCGTGATCCGGTCGACGCCTTCTTCGAGGCGGTCATGGTGAATGCCGAGGATGCCAAGGTGCGTGCGAACCGATATGCCCTGCTCAGCCGCCTGCGCGGTCTGTTCCTGGGCGTGGCTGATATTTCGCTGCTGGGGTAAGCCGTGAAGCTGCTGATACTCGATCGTGACGGGGTGATCAACCATGACTCCGACGCCTACATCAAGACGCTGGACGAGTGGGTACCCATCCCAGGTTCGATCGAGGCGATCGCGCAGCTGAGCAAGGCGGGCTGGACGGTGGCCGTGGCCACCAACCAGTCCGGTATCGCCCGTGGCTATTACACCGTCGCCACCCTTGAGGCCATGCACGCGCGCCTGCGCGCGCTGGTGGCCGAGCAGGGTGGCGGGGTGGGCCACATTGTTTATTGCCCGCACGGGCCCGACGAGGGTTGCGACTGCCGCAAACCCAGGCCGGGCATGCTGCGGGCCATCGCCAGCCACTACAAGGCCGACCTTCAGGGCGTGTGGTTCGTTGGCGACAGCACCGGTGACCTTCAGGCCGCGCTGGCCGTGGGTGCCCAACCTGTGCTGGTGAAAACCGGCAAAGGTGAACGAACCCTGGCGAAGGGCGTTCCAGAATCCACCTTGATTTTCGACGACCTGGCGGCTATCGCCAGAGAACTAATCTAAACAGTGCGCCGCCAGGCGCATTTTCATGCAGCGGGCAGGCCCCGCAATGGTACAAACCACTATGTCGATCCTGCAGGCGATCAGAGTCTTTCTTTTTTACCTGCTGCTGGGCACCAGTTCGTTGCTGTGGTGCTCGCTGAGCTTCTTCATCGCGCCGTTTCTGTCGTTCCCCAAGCGCTACCGGTTCATCAACGTGTATTGGTGCCGCTGCGCGGTGTTCCTCGCCCGCGTGATGGTTGGCATCGATTACAAGATCACAGGCGCCGAGAACGTGCCGGCTGTGCCCTGCGTGATCCTGTCGAACCACCAGAGCACCTGGGAGACGTTTTTCCTGTCCCAGTATTTTTCGCCCCTGAGCCAGGTGCTCAAGCGCGAGCTGTTGTACGTGCCGTTCTTTGGCTGGGCCATGGCCATGCTGAGGCCCATCGCAATCAACCGTGACAACCCCAAGGAAGCGCTGCGGCAGGTCGCCAGCAAAGGCGATGAATTGCTCAAGCAGAAAACCTGGGTGCTGATTTTCCCGGAGGGTACACGTGTGCCGTTTGGCACCGTCGGCAAATTCTCCCGGGGAGGTACGGCCTTGGCGGTCAATGCTGGGTTGCCGGTGCTGCCTATTGCCCACAACGCAGGTAAATACTGGCCCAAGACAGGCTGGGGCAAACGTGCTGGCACCATCGAGGTGGTGATTGGCGAGCCCATGTATGCCAACGGCACGGGCCCGCGAGCCATTGCGGAGCTGAACGACCGCGCCGCTGCCTGGAACGAAGCGACGCAACGTGCGCTGGGATCGCTGCCGCCTGTTGAGGAAAACGCTCAGGTAAACGGTGCCTCCTGATCTGTGGATAACGTGTGTGCAATTTATGGATCAATTGCAGGAAATCAAACCTAACTAACTGAATTAATTACATATTTCCTTGTATGGTTTTTTCGGGAAAATCGTGCATAAGTTTTTTAGGGCATAAAAAAACTGGCCGTTAGGTCCTGGGCCAGTTTGAGGTGACAGGGGCTGCGCTGCAGCCCCCACTTAGTGTGGTCGGCTTCACACCTTGTCGATATCTACATCCTTGGTCTCTTTCAGGCAGAAGATCCCCACCACCAGGCTGATGCCAGTAATCAGCACCGGGTACCACAGCCCGTAGAAGATATCGCCGGTATACACCACCAACGCAAACGAAACCGTCGGCAGAAACCCGCCGAACCAGCCGTTGCCAATGTGGTAGGGCAGCGACATCGAGGTGTAGCGGATGCGGGTAGGGAACAGTTCCACCATCACGGCGGCCAGCGGACCATAGGTCATGGTAGCGATCAGGATCATGGCTACGATCAACACCACCACCATCACCTGGTTCACCTGAGCAGGATCAGCCTTGGCAGGGTAACCCGCTTGTTCAACGGCGGCGCGCATGGCCGTTTCATCATAGCCATTGATGGTCTTGTCACCGATGTTCACCACCACGTCGCTACCGGCCACTGCCACAGAGCTATAGGGCAGGCCCTGTTTCACCAGGAATGTCTTGACCTTGTCGCAGGGGCTGTCGAAGCGTGCCTTGCCCACAGGGTCGAACTGGAAGGTACAGCCTTTAGGGTCTGCGGTCACAACGATGGGCGCCTGTCGGCTGGCGTTGTCGATCTGAGGGTTGGCGTAAAAACTCAAGGCTTTGAACAGCGGGAAGTACAGCACCGTGGCCAGCAGCAACCCGAGCATCAGGATGGGTTTACGGCCGATTCTGTCCGACAGCCAGCCGAAGAACACGAAGAAGGGCGCGCCAATCACCACGCTGATGATCAACAGGGTATTGGCCTGGGCCGCATCCATTTTCAGCATCTGGGTCATGAAGAACAGCACGTAGAACTGCGCTGTATAGAACGTGACCGCCTGCCCGGCGTTGATGCTGAACAGCGCCGTGAGTACCACTTTAAGGTTGGGCCAGGACGTGAACGATTCACGAATAGGCGACTTGCTGACCTTGCCTTGGGCCTTCATTTTCACGAACGCAGGCGATTCGTGCATGCTCATGCGGATCCAGGTCGAAATACCCAGCAGCACGATCGACAGCAGGAACGGCAAGCGCCAGCCCCAAGTTTCGAACTGGTCGCCACTGATGTACCGGCTACCCAGCACCACCAGCAATGACAGCAACAGGCCGAGGGTGGCCGTGGACTGAATGAACCCGGTATGGAAGCCGCGCTTGCCGGGCGGCGCATGCTCGGCTACATAAGTGGCCGCGCCCCCGTACTCACCACCCAAGGCCAGCCCCTGCAGCATGCGCAACACCACCAAAATGATGGGCGCGGCGATACCGATACTGGCGTAGGTGGGCAACAGCCCCACGGCGAAGGTGGACAGCCCCATCAGCACGATGGTGATCAGGAAGGTGTACTTGCGGCCGATCATGTCACCTAGCCGGCCAAACACCAGTGCCCCGAAGGGCCGCACAAGGAAGCCTGCAGCAAATGCCATGAGGGCAAAGATGAAGGCGGTGGTGTCGTTGACGCCGGCGAAAAACTGCTTGCTGATAACGGCTGCCAGCGCGCCATAGAGAAAAAAGTCATACCACTCGAAAACCGTCCCGAGGGATGACGCGAAAATGATCTTGCGTTCTTCACGACGGCTGGGGCTGCTGGCCGGCGCGTCCTGCTCTTGAATGTAGTCCGACATCGTTGCTGTCCTCGGCCCGCAGGGCCACAGTGATTATTCTTGTTGTTCCACTGTCGGCAGCTTTCGACCGCAAGCTACCGGTGTTGCACGCACCCTGGTCAGGGCGTCGGTAGTGCGTTTTCGCTCACGTAGGTTGGGGTATTGGCTCCTTTGAGAATCATCTGCGCCGCTTTCTCGGCGATCATCAAGGTGGGTGAGCAGGTATTGCCGGAGGTGATCTGCGGCATGATCGAGGCATCCGCCACACGCAGCCCGGGGATGCCATGCACACGCAGCTGGTTATCCACAACGTCCAGCGTGCCACTGCCCATGCGGCAGGTGCCGCTGGGGTGGAAGATGGTGGTGCCGATCTTGCCAGCCGCCTCGATCAAGTCTGCCTCGCTGTGCAGGGCCGCACCTGGCAGGTATTCCTTCGGCGCGAAGGCGGCGAGGGCAGGGGCCTGGACGATACGGCGGGTAAGGCGAATGGCTTCGGCAGCCACGCGCAGGTCCTGCGGGTCGCTGAGGTAATTGGGGTCGATCAGCGGTGCACTGTTCATGTCCGTGTCACGGATATCGATACGCCCGCGGCTGGCCGGGCGCAGGTTGCACACCGAAGCGGTAAAGGCGGGGAACGTGTGCAGAGGCTCGCCGAAGCGTTCCAGCGATAAAGGCTGTACATGGTATTGCAGGTTGGCACTGGCCTGCTGCGCGTTCGACCTCACGAACGCCCCCAACTGGCTGGGGGCCATGGCCAGCGGGCCGCTGCGATCGTAAAGGTAACGCAGGCCCATGCCCATCTTGCCCCACAGGCTGTTGGCCATCTGGTTGAGGGTACGGGTGTTGCCGATCTGATAGATCAGGCGCAGTTGCAGGTGGTCCTGAAGATTGCCGCCAACGCCAGGCATGGCATGGCGCACACCGATGCCCAGGCGGGTCAGCAACTGGCTTGGGCCCACCCCGGAGCGCTGCAGGATACCGGGTGAACCCACCGCTCCCGCACACAGAATGATTTCACGGCGCGCCGCAAACTCGTGCCAGCCACCTTGCCAGAACGCCTTCACCGCCCGCGCGCGGGTATTGTTCAGCAGCACCTGGTCCACCTGCACACCGGTCAGCACCGTCAAGTTGGGCCGGTGCCGGATCGGGCGCAAGAATGCCTTGGCAGCATTCCAGCGCACACCACTGCGCTGGTTCACCTGAAAATATCCACAGCCTTCGTTGTCGCCTGTGTTGAAGTCATCCACCTTGCCGATGCCAACCTGCTCAGCGGCATCGCGGAAGGCGTCGAGGATCGGCCAGCTGTAGCGCTGGCGCTCCACCCGCCACTCGCCGCTGGCGCCGTGGAACTCACTGGCGCCAGCGAAGTGGCTTTCACTGGCCTTGAACAGCGGCAGTACATCTTTCCAGGCCCAGCCTGCATTGCCTTGCTCGGCCCAACCGTCATAGTCGGCGGCCTGGCCGCGCATGTAGATCATGCCATTGATGGAGGAACAGCCACCCAGCACTTTGCCCCGAGGGTAACCCAGTGCTCGGCCAGCCAGCCCTGGCTGGGCTTCGGTCTTGAAGCACCAGTCGGTGCGCGGGTTGCCGATGCAGTAAAGGTAGCCGACGGGAATATGAATCCAGGGATAGTTGTCACGGCCCCCGGCCTCCAGCAGCAGAACACGGCTGGAAGGGTCGGCAGACAGCCGGTTGGCAAGCAGGCAACCCGCAGGGCCAGCGCCCACGACCACGTAGTCAAAGGCAGAATCGGTTGATGGCATTGGCGACCTCTGAACCGTTTTTATTCTTGTCCTGATCCAGCTTAGTGAGTAATTTCGTGGAATAAAGACGAGATTTCGCGCAGCCGCTGTGCGTTTTAGCACAACGGTAACCATGGCAACGCCCAGGCTGAGTGGGCGTTCGAACGTACAGGGATCGGCATGTTCGACTGGAACGATTTGCGGTTTTTCCTGGAGTTGCAGCGCAGCGGCCGCCTGCTGACAGCAGCCAAGCGGCTTAACACCACCCACAGCACCGTCGCCAGGCACATCGAGAATATCGAGCAGAGCCTGGGCACCGCGCTGTTTGTCCAGCATGCCCAAGGCTATGAACTGACCCCGTCGGGGCATGCGCTGCTCAAGCATGCCGAGGCCATGGAAAACGTCGCACTGCTGGCGCAGGAAGAAATCACCCAGGCCATTGCCCCCCTTGGCAAGATTCGTCTGGGGGTAACCGAGGGCATCGGCATCATGTTCTTCACGCCACGCATGAACGCCCTGTTCGAACGCTACCCCGGCCTTGAGGTTGAACTGGTTGCGGTACCGCGCTTTGTGAGCATCTTGAACCGCGAGGCCGAAATCAGTATTCACCTGGAGCGGCCCAGCGCCGATCTGCTGATTACCCGCAAACTCACCGACTACCGCCTGGCACTGTACGCAAGCCAGGCCTACCTGGACCGCTCGGCGCCGTTGGGCACCCGCGAAGACCTGGCCCGGCATAGCTGGATCGGGTATGTGGACGATCTGTTGTTCAGCCAGGAACTGCTGTTTCTCAACAGCTTTTGCCGTTCACCCAACGTGGTGTTTCGCAGCACCAGCGTGATCGCCCAGCAGGTGGCGGCGCGGGCCGGGCTGGGCATCGCCGTACTGCCCAACTACATGGCCCGCCATGATCCAACCCTGGTGCGCGTACTGCCGGGCGAAACCATCCAGCGCAGCTACTGGATTTGTACACGCCGCGAACTGCACAAGTCGGTGCGCCTGCGGGTGGTCTGGGACTACCTGCTGGCATTGTGCGCTGCAGAGCAGGACGAACTGCTAGCCCAGTAACGCCTTGCCCATCAGCATCAGAGCTGCGGCCCAACCGGCTAGCGCAAACAGTTGCTGCAAGCGTGGCCCCGCCAGCCTTGCTGCCAGGGGCCGCGCCATTAACAACCCGACCACTGCCCCCAGGGCAAAAGGCGCGCCCACCTGCCAGTGCATCACACCTGCCAGGGTGGCGCTGATAACGCTGCCAGCCGATACCAGCGCGATCACCGCCAGCGATGTTGAAACGATGCTGGCCATGCGCAGGTTGGTATAGCGGTTCAGGGCAGGGATGATGACAAAACCACCGCCCACACCCAGCAGCCCTGACAGCAGACCGGACAACGCCCCCGTGCCGGCGAGCGCCCTCGCGCAGGGCAGCGTCCAGCGCAGCCGGCCCTGCAGCGGGTTGAGCACACAGGGCTCGATCAGCCGGTGTGCACCCACGGTTTCACCCTTCAGCTCGCGGGCAGCCTTGCGCCAGATCCGCAGGCAGGCGTAGACCAGCACGCCGCCGAACAGCAACTGCAGTGGGGTGTTGGGTAAGTGATGGGCCAGCATGAGCCCCAATGGTGCGAACAGCACGCCCACCGCTGCGATGAGCAATGCCGCACGGTAGCGCACTACCCCTTGGCGCAAGCCAATAATGGCCCCCACAGCGGCTGCCAACCCAACCGCCAGCAGGCCGATGGGGGCAGCTTCAACCATCGTCAGCCCCAGGCCGAACACCAGCAGAGGCACAGCGAGAATGCCGCCCCCGGCACCGGTCAGTGCCAGCACCGCACCAATGATCGCGCCCAGGCCTGCGCCCAGCAGCTGATGTTCGATCACTGCGCGCCCTCGGTGGCCAGCGGTGCCGGCCTGGCTAGCCATTCGCGCCCTTTAAGCATGCCTTGCCAATACAACGGTGGCAGTACACGGGCCTTGAGCAACCAGGCCAGGCGGGTCGGCTGCCGGCCGTCGAGTAGCCATGTGGGGAGGCTGGGCGCCAGCTTGCCGCCGTAGGTGAATTCAGCCAGCACAATCTTCCCGCGCTCGACGGTGAGCGGGCATGAGCCATAACCGTCGTACCTGGCCAGGCCCGTGCGCCTGCCCAACGCTACCAGCACATTGTTGGCGACCACCGGTGCCTGCTTGCGGGCGGCGGCAGCAGTCTTGGCATTGGTGGTGTTGGCGACGTCGCCCAAGGCATGCACATTGGCGTAAGTACGATGGCGCAGGCTATGGGGGTCTACATCCACCCAGCCGTTGCTGTCAGCCAGGGGGCTGTTGCGAATGAAGTCCGGCGCCACTTGTGGCGGCACCACATGCAGCATGTCGAAAGGTTCGGTGTGGCGCTCGCTGCTGCCATCAGGCAGTGTTCGCACGAATGTGGCACGTTTGTTCGGGCCATCCACAGCTACCAGACGCTGGGAGAAATGCAGGTCGACGTCGTATTTCTCAATGTACTTCATGAGCGCAGGCACATAGTCAGGCACACCGAACAGTACGCCGCCGGCGTTGTAGAAACTCGCCTTGATCGCGCCCAATCGGCCGTGACGCAGCCAGTGGTCGCACGACAGGTACAACGCCTTTTGCGGCGCGCCGGCACACTTGATCGGCATGGGCGGTTGGCAGAACAGCGCGCGGCCCTGCTTGAGGTTTTGCACCAGCTCCCACGTGTAAGGTGCCAGGTCGTAGCGGTAGTTGGAGGTGACGCCATTGCGGCCAAGGGTGTCTTCAAGGCCATCGATGGCGGCCCAGTCCAGCTTGAGCCCGGGGCACACCACCAGTTGCTCGTAGCTGATGGTCCGCTCGCCCTCCAGCACCACGTGCCGGCTAACCGGGTCGAAGCCCGTGACCCGGGCTTGCAGCCAGCGCACGCCGCGAGGGATGGTGGACGCCATGGTGTGGGCAGTACTGGGTGCATCGAATACACCGGCACCTACCATGGTCCAGCCTGGCTGGTAGTAATGCACCTCGGCAGGGTCGATCAACGCCACATCCAGCGACGGGTCGCGGCTGATAAGGCTCGAGGCAGTGGCGATGCCGGCGGCACCGGCGCCGACAATCAGCACCTGATGATGTGTGCAGGTGGCAGGGGACAACAAGGCAGGCATGGCAATGAATCCTGAGTTCTGGTTATGGGGCAAAGCGGTTACAGGGCGTTGATCGGGATTTTCAGGTACCGCACGCCGTTGTCTTCCGGCGCGGGTAACTGGCCGCTGCGCATGTTCACCTGCACCGACGGCAAGATCAGCACAGGCATGTCCAGGGTTTTGTCTCGCGCTTCGCGCATGGCAACGAAGCTATCTTCGTCGACACCCTGGTGAATATGGATGTTGTGGGCACGCTGCTCGGCTACGGTGGTGACGTACCGCAGGGCCCGGCCCTCAGGCAGGTAGTCGTGGCACATGAACAAACGGGTGGTGTCGGGGAAGGCCAGCAGGCGGCGTATCGAGCGATACAGCGTGCGTGCATCGGCGCCAGGGAAATCGCAACGGGCGGTGCCGTAGTCCGGCATGAACAGGGTGTCCCCCACAAACAGTACTGTCTCGCCGGCATCCTCGATCATGAAGCTCATGCAGGCGGGTGTATGGCCCGGTGTGTGCAGGGCGCGAGCATGCAGGTTGCCAATGCGAAACCCTTCTTCATCCTCAAGCAGGGCATCGAACTGGCTACCGTCCCGGGCAAAGTCGGGCTCCGCGTTGAACAGGGCACCAAACACTTTCTGCACCTGGGTGATGTGCGCGCCGATGGCCGTACAACCACCCAGCTTGCCTTTCAGATAGGCCGCTGCCGAAAGGTGGTCTGCATGCACATGGGTTTCAAGCACCCACTGCACCTTGGCATCGAGTGCTTCGACCCGCGCGATCAGCTGGTCCGCAGAAGCAGTGCTGGTACGGCCAGCCTTGGGGTCGTAGTCCAGCACACTGTCGATCAGTGCGCACTGGCGCGTCTCGCGGTCCATCACCAGATAACTGATGGTCGAGGTTGCCTTGTCAAAGAAGGCTTCCACTTGAAGGTTGTTACCGATGATCATCACGTTCTCCAATTGTCCACCGGGCTCGTACGGACACAGGTGGTAGGGGAAGGGTTATCAAGATGCATGCCAGGCGCCTTCAAGCGAATACAGGCTGCTTCAGGGCAGGTGTCACTGGCCTCGTCACCCTTTGGCAGCCGAAATGGCAGGCTGGCTGTCAGCCGATGGCAGTGTTTGGCAGTCCTTGTTACCCTCGACCGGGTTATCAGACCGGTGCCGTCATGCCTGAACCACATCCTCTTATTCTGGCCTTGGTGTCTTACCTGGAACACGATGCGCTGCCCACCATCGTCCTGGACACCGACTACAACATCCTGGCCGCCAATGCTGCCTACCGCCGTCAGTTTGGCCGCGACGATCAGGCGCCGCTGGGCGAGAAATGTCACAAGGTATCTCACCACTATGCAGTGCCCTGCGATCAGGCCGGTGAGCACTGCCCCCTGCGCAAAGCCTGGGGGAGCAAGCAGCCTGAGCGCGTCCTGCACATTCACCACACGCCACGGGGCCCGGAGCATGTGGATGTAGAGCTGCGGCCGATTCTCGACGAGCAGGGCAGGGTGGTAGCGTTTGTCGAGCGCCTCACCAGCATAGCCCTCGCCTCGGCGCAGCCCCAGGAGCAAGGGCTTGTCGGCCGGGCGCCGGCCTTCAAGGCTGCCCTTGCCAGCCTGCAACGTGCAGCGCCGGCGCAGATCCCGGTCTTGCTGCAGGGCGAGTCGGGCACCGGCAAGGAGCTTTTTGCCCGCGCCGTGCATATGGGCAGCCCCAGAGCTAACGGCCCGTTGGTGGTAGTCGACTGCACGGGCCTGACCGATTCACTGTTCGAGAGCGAGTTGTTCGGCTACGAGAAGGGTGCCTTCACCGGGGCAAACCAGCGCAAGATCGGCCTGGCCGAAGCGGCCCATGGCGGCACGCTGTTCCTGGACGAAATCGGGGAAGTGCCGTTGCCGATGCAAGTAAAGCTGTTGCGGCTGATCGAGACAGGCAGCTTTCGCCCGGTGGGCAGCCTGCGTACGGTGCACTCTGATTTCCGCCTGGTATCGGCCACGCACAAACCGCTCAAGCAGATGGTGGCTGACGGCACATTCAGGGAAGACCTGTACTACCGCATCAGCGGCTTCCCCATTCGCCTGCCGGCACTGAGGGAGCGGGTAGAGGATCTGCCCCTGCTGACCGAGAGCTTGTTAAAACGCATGGCAGGTACACCCACTGCCAGCGTGGATGAGGCGGCATTGCAGCAACTGGCGCTGCATCCGTTCCCCGGCAATATCCGTGAACTGCGCAATATTCTGGAGCGGGCGAGGTTGTTTGCTGATGACGGCGTGATCAAGCCTGAGCATTTACCGGAGGACGTTGGCGCGAACATGGGCGCCGGAAGTTGGGATGGGAGGGGGGCTGGCCAGTTGGGGAATCTGGCGCAGGCGCTGGCGCACTTCAACGGCTCGCGCAGCGAACTGGCACGGCACCTTGGCGTAAGCGAGCGCACCCTGTATCGGCGGTTGAAGGCGCTGGGGGTTAACCCCGCGACGTGACCTGTCATCTGTCTTTTATTCAAACAGCAAAAAGCCCGCCGAAGCGGGCTTTTTGCTGCGGGGCAATTTACAACCCGATTGTAGGTGGGCAATGATACCGGTATTTGGCAGAGCAGCAAGCCAGGCCTATACGAGACTTCAGTCAAAGTAAAATGCCCGACTCAGCCAAAGTTAGGCGTCATAAACCCGTTCTCGGACAGAGTTAATTATCTAGACTGCCTAGTCATGAGAGAGCAGCAAAATGAAGAGGAACAAGAGATTGCCAATTTGGCAATAGTAACGCATTTGCGATCACGATCAAAGCAGTATCTGGGGCATATTGGCCCGGCCCACTGACCCCTTTGGAAATTCAGAGCTCACGCAATATCCTCTATCTTTTTTCTCAATCGGCCCCACAACGGCTTAAGCTGCTTCCGAATAGATTTGGAGTTCATAATCCTGGCAGCTCTGTAACCATATGAAATAAAGTTTCGTCGACCCAGGTATGAATATCGGCTATGCAGCTTTCTGAGAAAAATTGATCTAGGCAGTTGCCCTCTAGCGATCCTTGCCGTGTTTACTTTCTGCATACTCAGGGTTGCAATCGATAAGCCACGATTTACACGTTCTTGGTATCGGGCAAGCGAGGATGATCTTAGATAAATATTTTCACCATCGAAGATAAAACCTAGGTATTGCAGTGCTCGGTCTGATCTGAATGCCTTCACTGTTTTTTTGAATCGGCAGACCTCCGTCTTTGTTTTTTGTACTTCAAGCTTGATCGCTGCGACCTCGTCATCAACGAACTGGATGGCCTCAGCTTCCTTAGCCAGTGGAACAATTAACAGAATATCATCGCAATATCGAAAATAAGAGCCGCCATGAGTTTCTACGTAGGAATAGAGTTTTTCATCAAAATCCATCATGTAGATATTTGATAACAGAGCGCTAATCGGTGATCCTTGCGGGATTCCTTTCCCAATCGAATTGGTCTCGACGAGGCCAGCGCCACGGATCGCTGACCTAAACTGATGGGGCTCGCAGATTCGCTGACGCCCATTTTTGGGGTTGTTTTTGGAGATACCCAGCGCGCTATAGACTTCTTCCCTGTCAACGAACGAGAATCTAGTTAATGACTTATAGACAGCGAAATGATCATCAGGAAGACTTGGCCTATCAATGAGCTTCTGCCAGCTTGACTTGAGGTGTGCGTGACTCAAGTTATCGAAGAAGCCTTTAATATCAATACCTACTACACAGCACTCTGTCCTTGAAGCGATATCCATAAACGCTTCATAGGCAAACTCAATATTACTCTTACCCAAAGTTCTGAAAGCCAAAACCGACGCAGACCATTCTGTTGTACGTAGATAACGCTCATATAGGTCGCTAAGCACCTCACAATAATATGAGTATATATGGCTATCAAGGTGCGCCGCATACGAAATCTGGCGTTTCTTAGGGTCTTTCTTTACCACCCGCCCTGCCGCTTTATCAAAATGTACTTTTTGAGATTCCGCAACATAACGAATCAGGGGGTAGAAGGAGTGACGTGCGACTGCTCTCTGATCGGAGACGACTTTTAATGCCGCATCTTCATTTACAGGACGATCAAAGTGTAAATATCTTCGGGATTTATACCAGGCATTTGACATATTACCTCCCTGTATCGAGCCAACCGACCGAGCATAGGATGGCGGCAATCCTTCAGCCGCTCGGTCGGATAAACCCAAATGTTCTTCACACCATCTAACCGGTTACCCGGCCTCACCGCGATTGCTAGGATCGACATATAATGTCAGCGTCACACTTGGAGTATCTATGAAGATAAGTCTCCGTGGGCTGCTGGCCGCATTGCTGGTAATCGTAGGATGTTATTCCTCCGGAACCGCCTTGGGGCTTGACAGCTTGTGATGCACCTCAGGGCCTATGCCATGAGCGACTTGAGGCTAACACAGAGTAATTCCTAATTGCCATCACTCTTACGGCCAAGCAGAGGCTGGGGGCTAGATATTTTCACGTACCATCCGGTCTGAACCTGACTCAGGGATCAATGGGCCGACGATCAGCTCGAAATTATGCATCCCTATAATTATGGCCGTCCCATAATTCTCCCTAAAAAGCTAGGCATGATTTCCACTCCGTCGGGTCACAGCGTGCCACATCTCCCGGCTTGATTATCCTCCAAGCGCTATCTACCAGCAGCTTGAGGTATGAACTGATCATTTGTGTAGTGGTCTAATCAAACCGGACACCCATTTAGGCGAGAATGCTCGCCACAGAGAGGTGTCTGATGACCAACCAACGTCGTACCTTTACCCCCGAATTCAAGCGTGAAGCTGCCTGCCTGGTGCTCGACCAAGGCTACAGTTATGCCGAAGCAGCCCGCTCGCCCGGCTTGGTCGAGTCGGCCCTGCGCCGATGGGTTAACAGCTTCAGCAGGAACGCGGCGGCATCACGCCCGCCAGCAAGGCGTTGACGCCAGAGCAGCAAAAAATCCAAGAGCTCGAAGCCCGAATCACGCGCCTTGAACGCGAGAAATCAATACTAAAAAAGGTTACCGCGCTCTTGATGTCGGAAGATCTCGAGCGTACTCGCTGATCCGCCAGTTCAGCGCCCATGAGCCCGTTGATTGGTTGTGCGAGGTGTTCGAAGTCACTCGCTCAAGTTACTACGCACATCGTCATAGAAGACGAACTCCGGATGTTGAGCGACTGCGATTGCGCAGTCGAGTGAATGAGCTGTTCACGCGAGGACGAAGTGCGCCCGGCAGCCGTAGCATCAAGGCAATGAT
>NZ_BBIU01000002.1 GCF_000730645.1 Pseudomonas parafulva NBRC 16636 = DSM 17004
TCCCACAAATTGAATTGCGCCAGCATTCAGAGTTTTTTGGAAGACAGTTTCCACAGGCTCTTGGGTTGTCTGAGATGGGAACCCGCCGCACGCGCCTACGACCAAATGACGAGCCGCCCCCTGCCAACGATGCATTCGCCCCCCTGCGCGGGCTTCATACCATCGCTGCATCGCCTGTCGCTGGACAGGCATCGACCCGCAGAGGCTCAGCATGATCTACGCACAACCCGGAACCCCAGGCGCCGTCGTGTCCTTCAAGCCACGCTATGGCAACTTCATCAACGGCGAGTTCGTTGCGCCGGTGGCTGGGCAGTACTTCACCAACAGCTCGCCCGTCAACGGCCAGCCCATTGCCGAATTCCCGCGCTCCACGGCCGCAGACGTGGACAAGGCCCTGGACGCTGCCCACGCTGCAGCCGACGCGTGGGGTAGAACCTCGGTGCAGGACCGCGCCCTGGTACTGCTCAAGATCGCCGACCGCATCGAGCAGAACCTGGAGCTACTGGCGGTGACCGAGACCTGGGACAACGGCAAGGCTGTGCGCGAAACCCTCAATGCCGACGTGCCCTTGGCGGCGGATCACTTCCGCTACTTCGCCGGCTGCATCCGCGCCCAGGAGGGTGGAGCGGCCGAGATCAACGAAGGCACGGTCGCCTACCACTTCCATGAGCCCCTGGGCGTGGTGGGCCAGATCATCCCCTGGAATTTCCCGCTGCTGATGGCCGCCTGGAAGCTGGCTCCGGCGCTGGCTGCCGGCAACTGCGTGGTGCTCAAGCCGGCCGAGCAGACGCCGTTGTCGATTACCGTGTTCGCCGAGCTGATCGCCGACCTGCTGCCGGCGGGGGTGCTCAACATCGTGCAAGGCTTCGGCCGCGAGGCAGGGGAGGCGCTGGCCACCAGCAAGCGCATCGCCAAGATCGCCTTCACCGGCTCTACCCCGGTGGGTTCGCACATCATGAAGTGCGCTGCCGACAACATCATCCCCTCTACCGTGGAGCTGGGCGGCAAGTCACCCAACGTGTTCTTCGAAGACATCATGCAGGCCGAGCCTGCGTTCATCGAAAAAGCCGCAGAAGGCCTGGTACTGGCGTTCTTCAACCAGGGTGAGGTGTGCACCTGCCCCTCACGTGCGCTGATCCAGGAATCGATCTACGAACCCTTCATGGCCGAGGTCATGAAGAAGATCGCCAAGATCACCCGTGGCAACCCGCTGGACACCGACACCATGGTGGGCGCCCAGGCATCGGAGCAGCAGTACGACAAGATCCTCTCCTACCTGCAGATCGCCCAGGACGAGGGTGCGCAGTTGCTCACCGGTGGCAGCGCGGAGCGGCTGCAGGGGGACCTGGCAAGCGGCTACTACATCCAGCCGACCCTGCTCAAGGGCGATAACAAGATGCGCGTGTTCCAGGAGGAAATCTTCGGCCCGGTGGTGGGTGTAACCACCTTCAAGGACGAGGCCGAAGCCTTGGCCATTGCCAATGACAGCGAATTCGGCCTGGGCGCCGGTGTGTGGACCCGCGACATCAACCGCGCCTACCGCATGGGCCGGGGCATCAAGGCCGGGCGCGTGTGGACCAACTGCTACCACCTGTACCCGGCCCACGCTGCCTTTGGTGGCTACAAGAAGTCTGGCGTGGGGCGTGAAACCCACAAGATGATGCTCGACCACTACCAGCAGACCAAGAACCTGCTGGTGAGCTACGACATCAACCCGTTGGGCTTCTTCTGAAGTAGTGCCGCCGCCTGTCCCTGCCGGGGGAAAGTTCGTTCCAAAGTAGCATTTGGCCGTGACGCCCCCCGTGCATTAATGCCGTTACCGGAATCGCCCGGCACAAGAAGAGGACCTGCCCATGTGGACCCGACCCGCCTATACCGACTTGCGCATCGGCTTTGAAGTGACGATGTATTTCGCCAACCGTTGAGGCATCAGGCACCGGCCGCCACGACGGCGGCCGGCGCCGGCCACACGCCTGGTTGGCACTTTGGTCTGGTTGCTTTCGCTGGGGGATGCATTACGCTGGCGGCTAACCTTCCAGAACAATAAGAACAGGCTTGCCCATGAGCCAGAGTTTCAGCCCGCTTCGCAAGTTCGTCTCGCCTGAAATCATCTTCGGTGCCGGTTGCCGGCACAACGTGGCCAATTACGCCAAAACCTTCGGCGCGCGCAAGGTACTGGTGGTCAGTGACCCCGGCGTGATCGCTGCCGGTTGGGTCGCGGACGTCGAGGCCAGCCTGCAGGCGCAGGGCATCGACTATCGCCTGTACAGCGCGGTATCGCCCAACCCCCGGGTTGAAGAGGTGATGCTCGGCGCCGACCTCTACCGCGAGCACCACTGCGATGTGATCGTTGCGGTGGGTGGCGGCAGCCCCATGGACTGCGGCAAGGCCATCGGCATCGTGGTCGCCCATGGCCGCAGCATTCTCGAGTTCGAAGGGGTGGACATGATCCGCGTGCCTAGCCCGCCGCTGATCCTCATCCCGACCACTGCCGGTACATCGGCGGATGTGTCGCAGTTCGTGATCATCTCCAACCAGCAGGAGCGCATGAAGTTCTCCATCGTCAGCAAGGCGGTGGTGCCCGATGTGTCGCTGATCGACCCGCAGACCACCTTGAGCATGGACCCCTTCCTGTCGGCCTGTACCGGCATCGACGCGCTGGTGCACGCCATCGAGGCGTTCGTTTCCACGGGGCACGGCCCGCTGACCGACCCCCATGCCCTGGAAGCCATGCGCCTGATCAATGGCAACCTGGTGGAGATGATCGCCAACCCCCGCGACATTGGCCTGCGCGAGAAAGTGATGCTGGGCAGCATGCAGGCGGGGCTGGCGTTTTCCAATGCCATCCTGGGTGCGGTGCACGCCATGTCACACAGCCTGGGCGGCTTTCTCGACCTGCCTCATGGGTTGTGCAATGCCGTGCTGGTCGAGCATGTGGTGGCATTCAACTACAGCTCGGCGCCGGAGCGGTTCAAGGTGATTGCCGAGGTAATGGGCATCGACTGCCGGGGCTTGAACCACCGGCAGATCTGCGCGCGCCTGGTGGAGCACCTGATCGCCCTCAAGCACGCCATGGGCTTCCATGAAACCCTGGGCCTGCACGGTGTGCGTACCAGCGACATACCGTTTTTGTCCCAGCATGCCATGGGCGACCCGTGCATTCTTACCAACCCCCGCGCTTCCAGCCAGCGCGACGTGGAGGTCGTGTATGGCGAGGCCCTCTGAGGAGCAGCAGCGGGCGCTGGCCGGGTTGCTGGGCCTGGGTGACCACTCGGCGCGCAAGAGCCATTACCCCGAGCTGGCCGCCCGGCTGGATGAACTGGAGGCAGAGCGAAACCGCTACAAGTGGCTGTTTGAAAACGCAGTTCATGGCATTTTCCAGGCCAGCCTGGAAGACGGCATGCGCGCCGCCAACCCGGCGCTTGCGCGCATGCTGGGGTATGACGACCCGCAGGCTGTGCTGGTCAGCCTGAAGGACCTCGCCGCCAACCTGTTCGTCGGCGGCGCTCAGGAGCTGCAGGCGATTACCGCCACCCTGGCCCGCGAGCACAGCCTGCATGGCTACGAAACCCGCCTGCGGCGCCGGGACGGTAGCCCTGTCGATGTGCTGATGAACCTGCTGCTCAAGCCCGGCCAGCAAGCCTTGGTCGAGGGGTTCGTGGCCGATATCACCGAGCGCAAGCTGGCCCAGCAACACCTGCAGCAGCTCAATGACCAGCTTGAGCAGCGGGTAGCCGCCCGCACCGACGAGCTGCTGGAGGCCAACCGCAACCTGCAGCAGCAGATTGCCGAGCGCAAGCAGATTGCCCGGGCGCTGCGTGATGCCAGGGACGCCGCGCAAACCGCCAACCGCAGCAAGGACAAGTACCTGGCTGCCGCCAGCCATGACCTGCTGCAACCGCTGAATGCCGCCCGGCTGCTCATCTCGACCCTGCGCGAGCGGCAGCTGCCCCAAGCCGAGCAGGTGCTGGTGGAGCGTACCCACCAGGCCCTCGAAGGCGCCGAGGATTTGCTTACCGACCTGCTGGACATTTCCCGCCTGGACCAGGCGGCGGTGAAGCCGGACATTGCCGTGTATCACCTGCAGGCGCTGTTCGCGCCGCTGGTGTCGGAATTCCGCTCGGTGGCCGATGCAGCAGGCATCGCGTTGCGTGCCCGGTTCGGGCAGCATGCCGTCAGCACCGACCTGCGGCTGATGACCCGTATCTTGCGCAACTTGCTCAGCAACGCATTCCGCTATACCGCCGAGGGCCGAGTATTGCTGGGGGCAAGGCGCCGCGGGCGGTACCTGCGGCTGGAAGTCTGGGACACCGGGCGGGGCATCGCCGAAGATCGCCTGGGGGCCATCTTTCTTGAGTTCAACCAGCTGGATGTGGGCCGCGCTGCCGACCGCAAGGGTGTGGGCCTGGGGCTGGCCATCGTCGAGCGCATCGCCAAGATCCTCGGCCATTCGGTACAGGTGCGCTCCTGGCCGGGGCGGGGCTCGGTGTTCAGCATCGAGGTGCCATTGGCCGATGCACTGCCAGTGGAGGTTCGCCCCTGCCAGGTGCTGCCGATGGCGGGGGACCCGCTGCCGGGGCGGCGCCTGCTGGTGCTGGATAACGAAGCGAGCATTCTGCAAAGCATGGGCGCGTTGCTGGGCCAATGGGGGTGCGAAGTGGTCACCGCCACCGACCAGCAGGCTGCCTTGCTGGCCTTGCAGGGCCAGGCGCCTGAATTGATTCTGGCCGACTACCACCTTGACCATGGTGTGCTGGGCTGCGATGTGGCTTGCCGGCTGCGGGCGCATTTCGCCCAGCACATCCCTACGGTAGTCATCACGGCAGACCGCAGCGACCCGTGCCGCCGTGCGCTGCAGGCGCTGGGCATGCCGATACTCAACAAACCGGTCAAGCCGGGCAAGTTACGGGCGGTGTTGAGCCAATTGCTGGCCTGACGCTATTTGGCTGACAACGTCAGGGCATTGTCAGGGAATTTTAAGGTTGGCATGGATATCTCATGTAATGCGGGCACGGCGCAGCCGGGTTGACCTTGCAGCTGCTCGCAGCTGAACAAGAACAATAGGGGGCTAACATGAGTTGTCTGATATGCGCGGGGCAGGCCGAGTCCATCGAGTGCAGCAGTGGCTGGGAGCAGCGCCAATGTGCGGTGTGCGGGTGTTACCGAATGTCCCAGGACCTGATACTGGCAATGATGGAAGAAGGGCAGATATTCGATACCGTGCGTATGCGCGAGTGGCTGATGGCCAACCGAAGCCTGGTGCCCGTGCCCTGCATCGATCACCCCCAGGCCATTCTGATGCCGTGATGGCGTGTGCAGGCAAGCCATTCCGGCTTGCCTGACGTCGCTTTACAGGATTGGCTTGCCGCCAGTGACGGCATAGCGCGAGCCGCTGATGTAGCTGGCCTCGTCAGACCCCAGGAGGACGTAGATAGGGGCCACCTCCACCGGCTGGCCCGGGCGACCCATGGGGTAGCCAGAGCCGAAGTTTCGAACGGCCTCATCAGGCATGGTGGCGGGGATGAGGGGTGTCCAGATCGGGCCCGGTGCCACGCTGTTCACCCGCACGCCGCGCTTGGCGAGCGATTGCGCAAGGCCTGCCGTGAAGTTGGCGATGGCGCCTTTGGTGGCGGCATAGGCCAGCAGCGATGAAGACGGGTCGTCCGAGTTGACCGAGCTGGTGTTGATGATCGAACTGCCCTTGGGCATCGATGGCAGGGCGGCCTTGCAGATGCGGAAAATCGCGGTGATGTTGGTGTCGAAGGTTTTTACCCATTCATCATCGTCGATGTCTTCGAAGGCCTCGTGGGCCATCTGGAACGCTGCGTTGTTCACCAGGATGTCAATGCGCCCGAACTGGGCGACGGTTTGCTCGACGATAGCCCGGCATTGCTGCTTCTGGGCCAGGTCACCGGGTAGCAGCAGGCACTTGCGCCCGGCTTCTTCCACCCAGCGGGCGGTTTCCTTGGCGTCTTCGTGTTCGTCCAGGTAGGAAATGGCCACGTCGGCACCTTCTCGCGCATAGGCAATGGCCACTGCACGGCCAATGCCGCTGTCGCCGCCGGTGATCAGCGCTTTTTTGCCCTCCAGCCGGTTATGGCCTTTGTAGCTATGCTCGCCGCAATCGGGTACCGGCTCCATCTTGCGCTGGGAACCTGGCACGGCCTGGGGCTGGGATGGGAAGGGCGGGGTAGGGTATTCGCGCATGGTAGAAGCTCCTGCAGTTGAGAATGCTCATACCTGTTCGAATGGGTAGCGCCGGTTGCGTTGAGTCTGATTGGGCTTGGCACGACGAGCGGCGCAGGGGCAGGTTGCCTGCAGGGCAGTGAAACCCGCTGCGCCGTGGCGCAGCGGTCACGTCACTGGTCAGGCCTTGCGTACCCTCAATACTCCCCACACCAGCCCCAGTACTGCGGCGATGACGGAGGCTGAGAGCACACCCAGCTTCGCCGCCCCGAGCGTTGCTGGGTCGATGAAGGCGAGGTTGGCGATGAAGATCGACATGGTGAACCCGATGCCGGCCAGCAGGCCGATCAAGGTGATGCCGCTCCAGGTGACGCCTGCGGGCAGCGAGCAGAACCCCAAGCGCACCATCAGCCAACTGACACTGATGATGCCGACGGGCTTGCCCACTACCAACGCCAGCATTACCGCCAGCATCACCCCGTGAGGCGCCTGGGCCCCCAGGTCTACGCCCCCCACGCTCACCCCGGCATTGGCCAGTGCAAACACCGGCATGATCGCGTAGGCCACCCACGGGTGCAGGGCGCTTTGCACGCGAACCACAGGCGGCAGCAGTTCCCGTTGCGCCAGGCGCAGGTGCTTCAGCGGGCTGAGCAAGTCGCCAGGGGCCTTGCCGGCGTTGCGGGCGCGGCCCACCAGCTCCTGGGTGAAGCGGGTCACTGCTTCGAGTGGCGTTTCGCGCATAGGGCGGGCAGTGACCGGGGTCATCAGGCCCAGCACCACGCCGGCGAGCGTCGGGTGGGCACCGGTCATCAGCACACCCACCCAGGTAATGGCGCCCGGGATGACATAGGCGTAGGCGGAGCCGACACCAATGCGCTGCAGCCCTACCACCAGCGCAAGGCCCAGGGCGGCGACCGCGAAACCGCTGTAGTCCAGCCCACCGGAATAGAACACGGCGATGATCAGCACGGCGATGATGTCATCGATGATCGCCAGGGCCAGCAGGAAAACCCGCACGTTGGACGGGATCGACTTGCCGAGCAAGGCCAGTACCCCAACGGCGAATGCGATGTCGGTGGCGGTCGGTACCGCCCAGCCCCGCTGATCGTCAGCTGCGTGGCCAAAGCCCAGGTAAACCAGTGCCGGCACGGCCACCCCGCCAATGGCGGCAACCATCGGCAAGGTTGCCTGGCGCAGGTTGGCCAAGGCGCCTTCATGGATCTCGCGGCGGATCTCCATGCCGACCACCAGGAAGAAAATGGTCATCAGCCCATCGTTTACCCAAAAGTGCAGCGGTTGGGCGTACACCAGCGAACCTACACCCAGGGTTATCGGGGTGTGCCACAGGGCTTCGTAACTGTCAGCAGCAGGTGAGTTGGCCCAGACAAGGGCGGCGATGGCAGCGATCAGCAGGACGACGCCACTGACCGCCTCGATGTGAAGGAAGTGCTCGAAACGGGCGAGGGCACGTTCGGCCAATTGCTGGGCTCGGGGCAGTTGGGTGTTATGCATAGGCGCAGGAACTCCCGCATGGCGGCCCGACCTGCGTAGTTTTTTAACCTGCATCACTGCACCACGCAGCTAGCACCCGGGCGCGATTGTAGCGGATGTGGTGGTAGGAGGGGAGGGTAAGCTTGCAAGGTATTTCTGATGCAAGCGTAGATAGATACCGCTGCACCGGCGTGTGATCCAGGCTCCATGAGGGTTTCGCCATGACGGAGCTCACCATGGATACACTTCCTTTTGCAGATACATCTGTCGATACCTTCATTGCCAGCCGCTTGCCAGCGTGGCTGACCAACGCTACTGCCGAGCAGTTGACGGCGCTGCAACAGGCGCTTGCCGAGCAGCAGCGTGCACGCGAGGCCGTTCAGGCGTTGCTGCGCCAAATTCAGCCGCTGGACACCTTCGCCAGTACGCTCCTCAGCGAGGCGCTGGCCAGAAAAGTGCAGCCGCCGCTGGACGTTCGCCTCGCCACCCTACGCCGCGCCGTGCATATCCGTTACCCCTCCAGCGTAGGCTTGGCGCCCGACGGCATTGTCCCCGTTACCTTCGAGCAGAGTTTGCTCGCCTGCGCACTGCACAATTTCACCTTGCATGAAACTGCCGAAACAGCCTGGCTGCAGAACTCGACGTTGCTCGACGCACAGGCCCAGCCGGTCGCCTGGCGGCCCCGGGCATTCGCCGGCCTGTGCCGGTCACTGGATATAGGGGGCGCCTACCAGCAGCATCTCAAGCAGGTGTTGCTGGCGGACAACACCCGCCGTCACCAAACCGAGTCGGTGCTGGAGGAGGGTTGGCGCGCCCGGCTGGTAGCCGCCGCGCACATGGCTTGCGCTCAAGGCAACCTGGATGCGCGAGCAGTTGCGCTTGTGACGAACGCCGTACGTGCATCCAGTGACTCGGCAGGGTGGGCTGCCAACGATGTCCGTTTGCTTGGCCGCCAGATGTGCGGCCTGGTGGTGTTCGAGGAGCATGACGATGCCTCGACACTGCAGCGGATAGTTGCCTGGGTGCCGGATGATCCCGCGGGCGCGATGCGTACCTATGCCTCCTGGGCACAGTGGTTCAGTGCGTTGGGCGCACGCTTGCGCGACCCAGGTTACCGAAGGTTCTTCGAGCGCTTCATCAAGGAACAGGACCGCGTCCCTTTCAGCCAGGCGTTACAGCGTTTGCTGGGCACCGGAGGCGCGCAGGACGCCATCGAGCTTGATGGGCGCTGGCAGCGTATCGAGGGGCCATTGTGCGCTCACCTGCGCCAAGTGCAGGTAGACACACTGCTGGAGGATGCACAGGCACTGGCCGTACCTACCACCAAGGTCGACAGCGTGGAGCGCGACCGCCGCATGCACTGGCTAAAAGGGGTAGGGCTCGACGCGCTGGGGATCGCGAGCTTTTTCGTCCCGGGGCTGGCCTTGCCCTTGCTGGGGCTGACCGCAGTGCAGTTGGCGGACGAGGTGTACGAAGGCTACCAGGACTGGACGCTGGGCGACCGCGAGGCGGCCTTGGCGCACCTGATGGCAGTGGCCGAGAGCGTTGCGATGATGGCCGGCGGTGCTGCGGCCGAGGCAGTGGCCGTCAAGCTGGCGGCGCGGGTGGCTGCGGTGGACGATCTGGCCCCTGTGCGCCTCTGGAACGGCGAACTGCGCCTGGCCCGCACCGACCTCCCGGGCTACGCAGAGCCAGAGCAGACACTTGCACACGGGCAGCGGGGCACGCTCCAGGGCCGGTTACATGTGTCTATCTCGAACAAGGCGTACCCGCTGGGCGACGACAATCACGTGCCGACGGTGATCCATCCGTCACGGCCCGACGCGCCGGCCATCACCCTGCACGATAACGGCGCATCCGGCGTCCGGCATGGGTTGGAACGCCCCCAGGACTGGCAAGGGGCAGGCCTTTTGGTGCGGCGCCTGGGGTCCAACCTGGGGGCAGTGAGTGACGCGTTGGCCAAGCGGCTCTTGCGCACGGTGGCCATGAACGAAAACCAGGTGCGCCTGTTGCAGCTCGATAACGCCCCCGCACCTGCGCGGTTGTGTGATGCCGCTCAACGCCATGAGCTGCATGAGTGGTTCCCCAGGCTGCGCGGTGAGGCCTTCGAGTCCCATTGGCAGCACATGCAGGGCACCCCCAGCCGCGCCGCGCAGCCGTTGCATCGCGATTTTCCCACGCTGTCTACCAGGGCTGGGCGCGCGCTGGTGGAACACGCCAGCGGCAGCCAACTGAGCCAACTACTGGAGCAGCAGCGGGTTCCGCTGGCCATGGCCGAGCAGGCGCGCTGGTTACTGCGTGACGCCTGGCTGGACAGGGCTTGTGCGGGCTTCGAGCAGCCGGCGGCTATCACGACCGACACTGAGCAGCTGGCCCTGGGCCTGGTAGATGACTTGGCGCCATGGCCGGCCGGGGTACAGGTTCAGGTACGCGACGCTCGGCTGCAGGGTGATGTGCTTGCGCGGGTAGGCAGTGCGACCGCCCTGGAAACGCGCTGCCTGATTCGCACGCCCCAGGGTTACCTGGCCACCGACAGCGAGGGTGTCGCTCGGCCCGGCGCGCTGGCGAGCGATGACCTGTTCCAGGCCTTGCTCTGGCACATGGATGCTGAACAGCGTCAAGCTGTTGCGGGGGCTGACGCCTCATCTCGCGGCCTTGCCAGCGCCCTGGCGGACCGCGCAAGCGCCGACCGGGATCAGGCAGCCACCTTGTTGGCAATGGCGCCCGTTGCCGGAGGGGTACGCCCGCCCAGGCGGCTGGGCGATGGCCGCCTGGGTTACCCGCTCAGCGGGCGAGCGGAAGGCTCACGCCGCGCCTTGCTGCACGGTTACCAGCAGGTATTCCCGACGCTGAAGGATGTGGACGTTGAGGCCTACCTTGAAACCGTGCGGTTGCGCGGGGACACCCCTTGGGAACACTTGCGGCATCTGCATCAGTGCTTGCTGGACCTGAACGAAAGCCTGGCGGCCTGGCGGCGCGAGGCAACCGCAGCACCGCTGGCGGAGCGTCGTCGGCAGATTGCCCGGCGCATTCGCCACTGCTGGCGGCGCAAGCGCCCGGACGCTGACGGCCAGTACCGTCTGGTCATCGACAGCGAGCGCATCGACAGCTTGCCGGTGCTTCCCGAAGCGATCACCTTCGAGCACGTCAGCCAGGTGTCCATCCGGCGTGCCCACCTACACACCATCACCCCGGGTTTCTTGCAGCGCTTTACCCAGATACAGGCCCTTGATCTGAGTGAAAACCTGCTGGGCGGTATTCCAGATGGCCTGCAGGCCTTGACCCAACTCACGACGTTGTCACTGGCCCGAAACCAGGTGGTGATCGATGAGGCTGGCCTGGCCAGGCTCGCCGCCTTACAGCGCCTGCGCACGCTCGACCTGTCGTACAACCCCATCGCACTTCTGCCCCCGCTTGGCAGCCTGCTCCACCTGCAGCGTCTGTCGCTGCGCAGCACCGGCCTGACCGAGTTGCCGGTCGAGGTCTACATGCACCCCACCCTTGAAGACATCGACCTGCGCGACAACCGTGTCGAGGACATGAGCCCGACCCTGGCCCATTCCCACAGGCGGCTTGCCGGCTTGAGCCTGCATGACAACGCCATGCCTGATGAAGCCCAGCAAACCCTGCGCGAAACGTTGGGGGCGCAAGGCACGGCCATGCTGCCTGTGCGCAGGCATGGGCCGGGGGGGCAGGAGTCGCTGGAGCGTTGGCTGGACGGCCTGGATGCCACTCAGCGTAGGGTTCGCGAAATGCACTGGGCCCAGTTGTCACAAGAACCCGGCAGTGATGACCTGATGCGCTTCATCCACGACCTGGGCCGTTCAGCGGATTACGAGTACCAGGGCATGGACTTGCGCAGACGCATCTGGGCGCTCATCGAAGCCTGCGTGGAAAACACCGAGGTGCGCCAGGCCATGTTCCAGCAGGCGGCAGGCCCCCGCACCTGCTCAGACCAGATGCTGTTGATACTGAGCCTGCTCGAAGTGCGTGCACTGGTGGTCACGCGTATCGCCGGTTTGGCAGCGTCCGACATCGGCCCGGCACTGGTGCAGCTTGGCCGTGAGCTGTATCGCCTCGACGAGGTCGACCGGGTGGCCAGCCAGCACATCGAGCAGGCCCGCGCTGCCAATCCCTATGGCCTGCACGATGAAGTGGAAGTCCACCTGGCCTACCGCGCAGCACTGGTCAGGCCACTGGGGCTTCCGGCGCAACCGCGCTACATGTATCACCGGTTGTTTTCCAATGTCAGCGAAGCCCAGTTGCAACAGGCGGCCAGCACCATCCTGTCGCAGGAAACCGACACCAAGGTCGCCCAGTCGCTGCTGGAGCGGCCTTTCTGGGTGGATTACCTGCACGCCACCTGCGCCAAACACTTCGAGGTGCTCAACCAGCCCTATCACGACCGCCTCGAAGCGCTGCTGGAGCAGACCCAGGCGTCGGCCGAAAAGCCCACGCTCGACGCCATCGGCACGTTGGCAGAGGAGCGTGCCAGGGCCGAGCGCAAGCTGATGTTGGGGCTGACCTTGCAGTGGGTGATGGGGCATCCCTGGGTCGGCTCTGCCTGAGCCCACGGCTTGGTTCAGTAGGTGTAGCGCAGGGTGGTCATGAAATTGCGCGGTGCACCGTAGATACCGCCCGCGGTAGTGGTGAGGTACTCCTTGTCGAACAGGTTGTTGATATTGACCGTGGCTGACAACGCCGGGGTGACCTGGTAGCGGGTCATCAGGTTGACGATCGCGTAGCTGCTCTGGGTAGTGGCGTAGCTCAGTGCATAGCCTGTCTCGCTCTGCCAGTTCACACCGCCGCCCACGGTCCATTTGTCCAGTTCGCCTGGCAGGCGATAGCTGGTGAACACCTTGACGCTGTTGCGCGGAATCTCGGTAACGATGCGCTCATCGTTCGAGTTGAAACTGACGTTGTACGAGTAGCCCCCCATGACCTGCCAGCCCTCGGCCAGTTCACCGTTGACCTCCAGCTCCACCCCCTCACTGGTGGTACCACTTTCAGCCCGATAGGCCTGGAAGCCGTTGGGCTGCAGCAAGCGGCCATCGGCCACCGCAAGGTTGTCCTGCTCGACGCGGAACACGGCCAGGCTGGCGTTCAGGCGCTTGTCGAAGAAGTCTGCCTTCAAGCCCACCTCGTAGCCGGTGCCCTCTTGGGGATCCAGGGGCGAGCCTTTGACATCGCGCACCTGGTTGCTCTGCGGGTTGAAGATCTGCGTGTAGCTGGCGTAGGCCGTCCAGGTGTCGTTCAGGTCGTAGACCAGCCCGGCATAAGGGATCACTACACCGTTCTCGGTGCGTTCGGTACGTTGGCGGGTGCCACTGTACAGTGCGCTCTTGTTTACCCGATTCCAGTCCACTACCCGCGCGCCGAGGATGAAGCTTGCGGCATCGCTCAGGTGCCAGCGGGAGGTCAGGTACGCGGCGTACTGGGTTTCCGTCATGTCGGTGGTGCCGGCCTTGGTGAACACCGGCTTGGGAGAGCGGCCGTTCCAGGTGAAGATATTGTCGATGCTGTCGTCGTAGCCGGTGCGCGCACTCTGCCAGCCGCCGTAGTTGGAGGTGCCGCGCTCTTCGGTGCGTGACAGGGTCACGCCGCCGATCAATTCATGTTCGCGCCCCAGGAACGGGAAGGCACCGGTCAGATAGGCGTCCAGGCTGTCCTGGGTGGGGGCGGCCTTCCAGCGGGTCGGGTTGATGGTGGCGCCACCGCCTGTGGTTGGGTCGATTTCACCGTCTACATAGGCAATGACGGTGTCATAGGCGTTGCGTGCATGGCTGTACTCCAGCTTGCCGTTCCAGCCGTTTTCAAACTGATGCTCCACGGAGGTGAACAGGGTGCTTTGCTGGCGATCGTAATAGCTCCAGCTCGGCGCGGTATTGAACGAGCGGCTGAAGTGCGTTCGCCCACCGTCCTCGGTGAACAACGGAAAGCCCGTACGAATGGGTGCATTGCTGTGGCTGACCTGGTGGCTGAAGCCCAGCGTCAGCAGCGTTGAATCGGTGACGTCCAGTTCGGTGATGCCATACAGCGTGGACAGTTCCTGGCTGAAGCGGTCGATCCAGGCATGCTGGTCCCTGTGGTCGGCAACCAGGCGCCCGCGCAGGGTGCCGGCATCGTTCAACGCGCCGCTCACATCCACGCCCAGACCGTAGCGGTCCCAACTGCCGGCTTCGGCAGACAGCTGTACCTGGGGATCAGTAGTGGGCCGCTTGCGGATCAGGTTGATGGTGGCTGACGGGTTGCCCATGCCGCTGATCAACCCGGTAGCGCCGCGTACGATTTCCACCCGGTCGTACATCGCGGTGTTCTGGGTGTAGTTGTCCATGTTGGCCGAGGTGGGGACGCCATCGATTTCGAAATTGCGAATGGCGAAGCCGCGGGACATGTAGACGGTGCTGTCCGCACCCAGGCTCTCCCTGATGACGGTAATGCCGGTAGTGGCATCGAGTGCGTCGGTGAGGGTATCGAGTTTCTGGTCTTCCATGCGCTGGCGGGTGAGCACGGTGATGGACTGGGGGGTCTCCTTGAGTGAAAGGTTAAGCCGTGTGGAGCTACTGGACGATTCGGTGGTATACGAGCCGGAACCCTCGGTGACTGCCCCGGGAGCTTTACCGGAGATACTCAGTGCAGTCAGCTCCAGGGCGGTGTCACCGCCCTCGGCAAGGGGCATCAGCAAGTAGCCGCCGTTGTTGTCGCGCTGCACCTGCAGGCGGGTACCTTGCAGCAAGTGCGTAAGCCCCCCTGGACGTCGTAGGCGCCTTGCAAGCCGCGAGACTGCAGGCCATCCGTGTATTCGTTGATAAACGACAGGTTGATGCCAGCGCGGTTGGCAAATTGGGCCAGCACGCTGCCCAGTGGCCCTGCCGGGATGTCGAAGCGGGCTGTCTGCTCACTGGCCGACGCAGCAAGCGGCAACGCAGTGGCGGGGGCGACAATCAGGGTGAGCAATGCAAGAGGGATGGCCCTGGCCAAGGGGCTGGCGACGTTAAACGCGCGGCGCATCATGCGTATGTCCTTCATAAATGTGGGCAAAGGTGCGGCCGTACTCGCCGCTTCAATGCATGGCCGGGCGAGAATGAAAATCAGCAACCCTGTTGCTCAAATATTCAGGCCAGGTCAATCCAGGCCCAATACGGGGTCAGGTAGCGCACGCGGATGGGCAGGGCGCCCGCCAGGTTGCCCAACGCTGCATCGCTGTCGTCCAGACGCAATGTCGTGGTTATCCGCAAGCTTGCGGCTGAGGGGGCGCAGCCAAGATAGCCTGGCCGATAGCGGCGTAACTGCTCTACCACCTGGCCCAAAGGCCAGTCAAAGGCCACGAGCATGCCACGGGTCCATGCATCACTGGCCGCCGGTACCAGCGAGGCAGGGCCGCTACCTTTCCGATCAAAGGTCAGCTGATGACCGCTTTCCAGCTGTACTACCTGGGAAGGCGTGTCGAGCGGGCGTACCTCCACTGCGTGTTCGAACACCTGTACTGTGCTGTGGTCGTACTGGCGTGAGACGCTGAACCGGGTGCCCAGCGCTCGCACGCTGCCCTCGGCCGTAAGCACCAGCAATGGCCGGTGCGCCGCATCGGGTGCCGTTTCCAGCAGCAGTTCACCCTCGTGCAGGTACACCTTGCGCCAGTGCTCGGTGTAATCGATATCTACGGCGCTCTGGGCATTGATCACAAGGTGGGTGCCATCGTGCAGCCGCAGGTCCTGTCGCTCGCCCTTGTTGGTACGGTACTGCGCCATGCGGGCGGGCAGCGGTCTGGCCATCAGCGCCCCGGTACCTGCTGCCCCAGCGACCAGCAGCACACCGAGCAATTTCGCCACTTGCCTGCGCCTTGCCCTGATGGAGGCCAACGTAGGCAGGGCCACATCTGGAGTAAGGCCTGCGCATTGCTGATGCAACCTCTGGACCTGGGCCCAGGCCTGGCGGTGTCGCTCGCTAGCCGCCAGCCAGCGCTGCCACGCGGCGATGGTCGCGGTATCCCCGGGCATGTCTGTCATCTGCACGTACCAGGTGGCGGCTTGCTCCAGCTCGTCGCGCTCAAGCATCGTCGTAATGCTGAGCCAGCAGCATGCAGTGGGTCATGGCCCGGATCACGTGTTTTTTCACCGTCGTCACGGAAACGCCATGGCGCTCTCCCGCTGCGCCGTAAGTCAGCCCTTCGAGCTGAACGGCTAGAAAGATCGCACGGGTTCGCGCGCCCAGGCCATCGAGCATGGCATCCATTGCAGTAAGGGTTTCGATGACCAGCAGGCGTGTTTCCAGTGATGGGGTCTGCGGCTCTGGTAGTAGCGCCAGGGTTTCAAGGTAGGCTTGCTCCACCGCCCGGCGGCGAAAGCGGTCGATCATCAGCCCGCGCGCAATGGCGCTCAGGTAGGTTCTGGGCTCTCGGATATCCGGCACATTTCGCGCAGCCAGCACCCGCACGAAGGTGTCCTGTGCGAGGTCGGCGGCATCGCTGGCATTTCCCAGACGCGCCCGCAGCCAGCCTTTCAGCCAGCTGTTGTGGGCCAGGTACAGCTGATGCATTGAGGAAGAGGAGCTCACTGACATGGCAGAGGTTTTATGAGAATGATTCTCTGTAATGATGGCGAAATGTCCGCCGCAAAACAACCCTGCGCCGACCACGTGTTGCATCGCCAGACATCCTGCGGGTTTGAACTTTCGAAGCGTGGTCATTCTCGAAATATTCAGACATAACTTAACGCGAGGCGGCCATGTCGCTCATTCACCCTCAAGCGCGTTTCAAACCCTATGAAGATGCCGCAGGAGGGTGGGGATCAGCGCGATCGGTCATGGCCATCCTCTGGCGTGAACAGGTCATGGCTTCGGCGTCGCTTGCCCTGGTCAAACAGAACAAACCCAAAGGCTTTGCCTGTGTCAGCTGCGCCTGGGCAAAGCCCGGCGACCCCCATGCCCTTGAGTTCTGCGAGAACGGCGCGAAAGCGACCGCGTGGGAGATCACCCGCCACCGTACCGGCCCTGAGTTTTTTGCCAGCCACACGCTCGCCCAACTGCGAACGTGGAATGACCATGACCTCGAACGCCAGGGCCGGCTAACCCACCCTCTGCACTACGACCCGGTCACCGACCGCTACAAGGTCACCACTTGGGAGCAGGCTTACCGCGAGATCGGTCAACAGCTGCGAGGGCTCACGCCTGACCAGGTGGTGTTCTATGCCTCAGGGCGGGCATCGCTGGAAGCGTCCTTCATGTACCAGTTGTTCGCCCGCGCCTACGGCACCAACAACCTTCCGGACAGTTCCAACATGTGCCATGAAAGCACGTCGGTGGGGCTGCAGGAGAGCATAGGCGTGCCAGTGGGCACGGTCACCCTCACGGACTTTGAACACACCGACTGTATCTTTTTCTTCGGCCAGAACGTGGGCAGCAATAGCCCACGCATGCTGCACCCGCTGCAGGAGGCTCGCAAGCGTCATGTGCCGATCATCACCTTCAACCCGCTGCGCGAGCGTGGGCTTGAGCGCTTCGTCAACCCGCAGTCTCCCAGCGAGATGCTTGGGCCGCAGTCGACAGTCATCAGCACCCAGTACCATCAGGTGAAAATCGGCGGCGACCTGGCGGCGGTGACCGGCATCATCAAGGCGCTGCTGGCCATGGAGCAGGCGGCGCTCAAACAGGGCTTGCCGGCTGTGCTCGATCACGCATTCATCGAGGCGCATACCGAGGGTTTTGCGGCTCTTTGCCGGGAAGTGCAGGGCTATGACTGGGACCTGCTGGAGCGTCATTCAGGCATCGGCCGCGCCGCGATGGAAGCGGCGGCAACGGTGTACGCACGCAGCAATAGCGTGATGATCGTCTACGGCATGGGAATGACCCAGCATCGCCACGGCGTCGACAATGTGCAAATGCTGGTCAATCTGCTGCTGCTACGGGGCAATATCGGCAAGCCGGGGGCAGGGATATGCCCGGTGCGGGGGCACTCCAACGTACAGGGGCAGCGCACGGTCGGTATTACGGAAGACCCGTCCAAAGTGCCCGCAGACAAGCTGCAGGCATTGTTTGGGGTGCAAGTGCCCCAGCAAAAGGGCATGGCGACGGTTGACTGCTGCGAGGCGCTGCTGGCCGGCCAGGTCAAGGCCTTCATCGGTCTTGGCGGCAACTTTCTGCGGGCCATCCCCGACACCCGGCGCATGGAGGCTGCATGGCAGCACCTGGCATTGAATGTTCAGGTAGCCACCAAACTCAACCGCACCCACCTCTTGCCTGGCCAGCAGGGCTGGTTGCTACCTTGCCTTGGGCATATCGAGATCGACCGCCAGGAGGGCAGGGTACAGGCCTACAGCACCGAGGACAGCACCGGTGTGGTGCGGGGCTGGGAAGGCACCACTGAGCCTGCCAGCGAGCACTTGCGCTCTGAAGTTGCGATTATCGCAGGGCTGGCTGAGGCCACGCTAAGCGCAGATCACCGCATACCTTGGGACGAATGGCGGCACGACTATGCCCTGGTACGTACCGCCATCAGCCAGGTCTACCCGGAAATATTCCACGACATGGAAACCCGCATGTGGCAGCAGGGCGGCTTCCACCGCCCGTTACCGGCAGGTCAACGCCAGTGGAAGACCCCCTCTGGCAGGGCCCAGTTCGTGGCGCCGCAGCAACTGGAGGCTGATGAAGACGTGCAGGTCAGCCCCCATGCGCACAATGTGCTGCAGTTGATGACGTTGCGCAGCAACGATCAGTTCAACACCACGGTGTACGGCTATGACGACCGCTTTCGCGGGGTGAAGGGCACCCGCAGCGTGCTGTTCATGAACCGCAGCGATTTGGTACGCCTGGGCTTCGCGCCGGGCGACTGGGTGCTGCTGCGCACCGCGGTCGAACCGCAGGTGCTGCGCGAGGCGGGCCCCTTGCAGATCATCGCCTACGACATACCTGAAGGGTGTGCCGGCGCCTACTACCCGGAATGCAACCCGTTGGTGCCGCTCTGGCACCACGCACAGCGGAGCAAGGTGCCCGCAGCCAAGTCGATACCCGTCACCTTGCACGCTAGCCAGCCGCTGGAACGTACCCAGACCCAAACGATCCGTGTCACGGACCAAGTAGTGTGAAGACGGTGGGCAAGTGGCCGAAGCGTTCAGCTCCACTTGTCCGGATTTCCACAAGATGGCTGAACGCTATCGGCTCCCCGGCCCCTCAAACCTGCAAGGGTGACACCTTGCGGCGAGGGCTGCGCGGCGGCACCCAGGTTGCCTTGTTACGAACACCCTAACCGTCCATAGAGACGACCGGAGTAGCCTTGATGAACAATGAGCCCGTCACACCGGCTGCAGGTGCACCGTTGCCGTTCGACCCTGCTTTCGAACAAATCCCTGAAGACGAAGCGCAAACCAGCCAGGAGCTGCAAGACACGCTACGCCAGATCATGGAGATCACGCTCAAAGACAATGGTCACGCCTACCGCAGCGTGCACGCCAAGGGCCATGGCCTGCTGCGGGGCACCATCACGGTCGCGCCGGGCCTGCCATCGCACCTGGCTCAGGGCGCCTTCGCCAAACCGGGGCGGTTCGATGCCTACCTACGGTTCTCCACCAACCCTGGCGATATCCTGGATGACAAAGTGTCCACCCCACGCGGCCTGGCCTTGAAGATGGTCGGTGTGGACGGGCTCCGCCTGCCCGGTAGTGAGGGTGACACCACCCAGGATTTCGTGATGCAGAACGCCAAGGCGTTCACTGCCGCGACCCCCAAGGCCTTCCTGAAAACCCTCAAGATGCTGGCCAAGACAACCGATAAGGCGCCCGGCACCAAGAGAGCCCTCTCTGCCGTGCTGCGTGGTGCCGAGAAAGTTGTGGAGGCGTTCGGCGGTGAAAGCGGGACGCTGAAGAGCCTTGGTGGGCACCCGCAGACGCACATCCTGGGTGAAAGCTTCAGCACCGTAGTGCCGATTTTGTACGGTCCCTATTACGCGAAGCTCGCCGTAGTGCCCGTGTCGGCCCCGCTTACCGCACTGACCGACCAGCAGGTCGATTTGAGCGATGACCCGGATGGCCTGCGCCACGCCGTAGAGGCGTTTTTTGCAACCCAGGGCGGCGTGTGGGAGCTACAGGTGCAACTGGCGACTGACAGCGAAAAAATGCCTGTTGAAGACGCTTCGGTTCAGTGGCCGGAAGACCTCAGCCCCTATGTGACCGTAGCCCGGCTCGAAGTCGAGCCTCAGGCGGCCTGGAGCGAGGAAAAGGTCCGTGCCATGGACGACGGCATGGCATTCAGCCCCTGGCATGGGCTGGCTGCACATAGGCCGCTTGGGGGTGTGATGCGCGTCCGAAAGCCGGCCTATGACATGTCATCCGGCTTCCGTGCCGAACATAACCGTTGTCCCATCCATGAGCCGCGCCCGGAAAACCCGGGTGACCCCAAACCCTTAGTCTGAACCTATCAAGGAGATAACCCTGTGCAACCGAAAACCGCAGGTAACGAAGAGAAGGGCCCGAGCGATGTGCCCTATATCAATGACCCTTTGAAACCTACCTCGCCCGCGCTGAATGATGCTGATGAAACTGACGCGGCAGAAGTGGACGAAGACATCGACGACGGCGAGTCACTGTAAGGGCGAAGAGGACCGATCAGCTGTCACTCAGCGCACCGGCCCATGGCACAGGTGCGCGAGTGATTAGCGTTAAAAATATCCCCGTATTAGGGGGAAACCCTCATTGCGAGTACTGGCCTTGCCTCCTAGGATCAATGTCTTGGACATCCACTGAGGAAACGCGCCATGCAACCTGTCAATTCCGAAGACAAACGCCCAACCGCAGACCCGGCAGAAGACGGTGCGTTCTTTCCATCGCCGTATTCGTTGAGCCAATTTACGTCACCCACATCTGACCTGAGTGGTGCGGACTACCCCACTCCTTACACGGGTGGGCGCTTGAAGGTGCTGGTGATCGGTGCTGATGAGCGTTACCTGCCCACTGACAATGGCACACTGTTCTCCACCGGCAATCACCCAGTCGAAACTTTGCTGCCGATGTATCACCTGGACAAAGCCGGGTTTGCCTTCGACATCGCGACGTTGTCGGGTAACGCGGTCAAGTTCGAGCACTGGGCGATGCCCGCGCAAGACGCCGAGGTGAAGGGCCTTTACAGCAAGTACCGTGATGCCTTCAGGCAGCCGCACAAGCTTGCCGACGTGCTGGAACAGGCGCTTGGCGAGCAGTCGGATTACATCGGTGTGTTCATACCAGGTGGTCACGGCGCACTGATCGGCTTGCCCGAAAGCCCTGACGTGAAGCGTGTGCTCGAATGGGCCTTTGCCCAGGGCAAGTTCATCATTTCGCTGTGCCACGGCCCAGCGGCTTTTCTGGCGACAAGTGCCACCGAGGGTAGCGAGGGCTCGGCGTTCAAGGGCTACAAGATCTGCGCGTTCCCGGATGCGCTCGATGCCAAGACACCTGATATCGGCTACATGCCGGGCCACCTCACCTGGAAGTTCGGTGAGCGGCTCAAGGCCTTGGGTGTGGAAATCATCAATGATGACATCTCCGGGCTCGTCCATCAGGACCGTAAGCTGCTGACCGGTGACAGCCCGTTGGCAGGCAATGCCTTGGGCAAGCTGGCGGCGACCGCGTTGTTGAAGGAAGCCAACGGTCAATGACGCCCGCCGAGGCTGCATTTAGGGCGGTGCTCACGATGCAGCAGGCCTCTGCGCTGCCTGCCATTCAGGGGGCTGTGCGTGAGTTCGCACAGCCTCTGGGCTACGACCGTTACGTGTTGTTTTCGGTATCTGTCACCGCTGAAGACCTTGTTGACCGTGTGTTCTGGGTAGAGGGGCAGTGGTGGGAGGATGGCCAGGAAGTGGATGCCAAGGCTTACGTGCGGCATTGTCCGGTCACCCGGCACATCCTCGAAGCGCGTGAAGCGTTCTTCTGGTCCAAGACCCATCAGGCAGGCACAGAGCGGTATCGGGTGGTCCGCCGCCCGGCAGGGCCCGGCCTGCAGGGTGTACAGGTGCCTGTCTTCGGGCCTGCCGGGCTGGAGGGCGCCATGAGCCTGGGCGGTCAACGTGTATCGAGCGGTTCCGAAGCCTGCCTTGCCCTGGTCATTGTCGCCGAAGCGGCGTTCAGGGCCGCTCGCCGGCTGTCGATGGCACCGGCAACTTCGGCTGCAAGGCTGCTGACAGCCCGGGAACGTGAGGTGCTTACCTGGACGGCGGCCGGCAGCCGACAAGCCGATATTGCCATCAGCCTGGGCTTGTCGGAACGCACGGTGGAAAACCATTTGCGTTCTGCGCGTCGGCGGCTGGGGGTGGCTACGACCGCCCAGGCGATCAAGGTTGCGATTAGCAAGGGGGAACTTGCGCAAGACTGAGCTCCAACCCTCACTAACCGCCGGTGGCGGCTTCGCACCGGTGGCTGGCCGTTTGCAGCTCTGCTTCGAACGCATCCAGCCCCGCATACATTAGCTGGAGGCTGCTGATCTGAGCCATCACTTGTTGTTTCTTGGCCGCGATCGCCTGGGCAGCGACCGACCACGGCAGCTCAAAATCATCCTGCCCTTGCAGGATGCCCTGCATTTCCTTGAGCTTGAAGCCGAGCTGCTGCGCGCACTTGATGAACTTCAGGCGCGCCACCGTTCGCGGGTCATAGACCCGATACCTGCCATGGCGCACGGGCGTTGGCAGCAGGCCGATGGCCTCGTAATGGCGGATGGTTTTGATCGTAGTGCCCGATAGCAGGGCGGCTTTGCCGATGTACATGAAGGTCCTTTTCAGCAAGGGTGCAACGCATCTTGGCACAGGGTTGGCCTGGCTGGAAATCTGGCCGTTTTCAGCGGCGTGCAAGGGTCTCTGCCTGCTTTAGCCAGGCTTCGCGGCGTTGCGCATTGGCACCCAGCACGGGGCCAAACGTCAGCGTTCTCAACGGTCGGATACCACAGAACTGCAAGGTAGTCTTGCGCAGCTGATGCAGCCCAGGCATGCGATATATCCAACGGTAATACCAGGCCGGCGTGTCCAGGGTTACCAGCAGGTCGGCAGTGCGGCCCTTGAGCAGCGGTTTGGGAAACGCCTTACCCGGCTGATAGCGGAATGCGAAGCCCGGCAGGAATACCCGGTCGATGAAGCCTTTCATCAGCGCCGGAATACCGCCCCACCAAATGGGGTAGACGAATACCAGGTGGTTGGCCCACAGCAAATCGGCCTGCGCCGTCAGCAGGTCAGGCTCCAGTGCCTGCACCTGTTTGTAGCCGTGGCGTAGAACGGGGTCGAACGTCAGGTCGCCCAGTAGCAGCACGCGTGATTCATGGCCTACAAGCTGTGCTGCCTCGGTGTACCGATCGGCCAGTGCTGCGCAGAAGCTCTCGGCACAGGGGTGCCCGAGTATGATCAGTATCCGTTTACCCATTGCAGTGTTCACCCCCAGTAAAAGGCAGGACGTTAGAGCCTGCCCCATACGGGAGAGTCAACACCTGTATTCACACCGGCCAAGGCTGCTTCAGATACTCTCCCGCACCACCAGCTGGCACGCCAGCAGGTTCAAGCGTGGTATATCGCCTTCGCCCGCCAGGGCGCCCAGGTGCTGCAACACCCTCTGCGCCGCCACCACACCGATTGCTCGCGAGGGCGGCCGCACGGTGGACAGGCTGGGCAGCAGCATCTGCGCGAAGGCGTAGTCGCCAAACCCCATGACCGCCACGTCTTCGGGCACCCGCAGCCCGGCGCGCTGGCTTGCGAGCAGGGCGCCAGCGGCCAGGTTGTCATTGGCGAACATGATCGCATCCGGGGCGGGGGTGCGGCGCATCAGCGCTTCGAGCGCCTGGCGCCCGGCTTCGAATGGCGCTGCGTCAGCGGGCGGGACGAACACCCAGGGTTCCAGGCCCGCTTCGAACAGCACCTGGGCATACCCGTCACGCCGCTCCAGGGCGCTGAAGTCGCCAGCGACGCTGTTCTGCACGAATGCGATGCGCTGGTAGCCTTTGTCCAGCAAGCAGCGGCATGCCAGTTGGCCCGCCTCGAAATGACGAAAACCCACCTGCAGCGCAGGGCGTTCAGGCACGTAATCCCAGATTTCAACCACGGGTACGTCCGCCTCCGCCAGCATCTTTTCGGTAGCGGGGCTGTGGTAACGGCTGGTGACCACCAGTGCCGCTGGCGACCATCCCAGAAAGGCCCGCACCGCCTGTTCTTCCTGCTCTTGGCTGAAGTAGCTTGAGGCCAGCAGCAACTGGTAGCCGAATGTGCTCAGGGTATCGCTGAAGGCTTGCAGGGTATCGGCGAAAATCGGCCCGGAGATGTTCGGGATGACCAAGGCAACGATGCGCCCGCGCGCGGAGGCGAGGCCGCCGGCCACCCGATTTGGCACATAGCCCATCTGCTGCACGGCAGCTTGGATCCGCTCGCGCAGCGGTTCGGAAACCTGTTCCGGCTGGTTGAAGTACCGCGAGACGGTGATCGACGACACCTTGGCCACTCGGGCGACTTCCGCCAGCGTCACGCGCCCGGCACCGCGGCGCTTTCGAGTGGGTTCATTGGGCTTGTTCACGCTGACGCCCTGGCAATTGTGGCTAAGAGAGGGCCCATGTTAGCGCTAACCAGAGCGCTTGAAGCAAATAGCCAAAAGGCATAAATGGCGCACTTTTCAGTATTTGACGTGCTATGCGGGCCGCTTGGATACTTGCCGTGTTAGCGCTAACAAGCGCTGCTGTTGGCAAGCGCCTGCCACTCGCACGAGCGAGACCAGACACCCACAGCTTCTCTTTCGTCTGGTCTATCAGGGCAGTGTGCATCATGCAGAAAAGCCGCAATCGGTCTTGTTTCAAACCCCCACGCAAACCCCTGGCTACGGCTGTGCTGCTGGCTGCCATAGGGCAGGGCGCCCAGGCAGAAGAGGCCGTGCAGCCTACTGCGCTGGGGGCCGTCACGGTTACAGCCACCCGGCGGGAAGCACCCCTGCAAAAGGTGCCGGTGGCCGTTTCGGTAGTGGAGGGCGAGCAACTGGAGCGGGATAACCGCAACAACGTCGCCAGTATCGTCCAGCAGGTACCCACCCTCAACTACAGGGCCGGTGCTTCCAACAAGGATACTTCGCTGTTCATCCGTGGCGTGGGCACCATTTCGACCTCACCCGGTGTAGAGCCCACGGTCGCCACAGTGGTCGATGGCGTCGTGTTGGGCCGCCCCGGCCAATCTACCCTCGACCTGCTTGACCTCGAACGTATCGAAGTGCTGCGTGGCCCGCAGGGCACACTGTTCGGCAAAAACGCATCGGCCGGCGTACTCAATGTGATCAGCAAGGCCATCCCGGAGCAGGCCCAGGGGTATGTGGATTACGCTCATTATGGTGGTGGCGACGAGAACCGCCTGCGCTTCGGCATTGGCGGGCGCTTCGATGAGCACCTGAAGGGTTCGCTGAGCACGTTGTGGGGCGGCTATGACGGCAACGTGGACAATGTTGCCAACGGCCACCGCGTCAATGGCTACACACGCAAGGGGGCACGCGGCAAGCTTGAGTTCGAGCCAGACGAGGCGCTGCGCCTTACCCTGATCGCGGACTACATGAAAGGCGAAGATACCCTGCCCAGCGGTGTGGTCACCCGTGCGAGCAACGCCTTTGCCAGCCAGTTACGGCCGGTGACCCCCAGTGCCCACAATCGTGACATCAACAGCGACTTCAAGACCCACGTCGAAGATGAAAACCAGGGCTTGTCTGCGCAGCTGGACTGGCAAATGGGCGACTTCACCCTGACTTCGATCAGTGCCTGGCGGGGCTGGAACAACACCCAGTACCAGGACGGTGACCGGCGCGCCTTGCTGCCGCTGACCGCCTCCCATGACAAGGGCACGGTCGATTACGACCAGTACAGCCAGGAATTTCGCCTGACCTCGCCCAAGGGCCAGTTCAACGAATATGTACTGGGCGCCTTCTACATGCACGGCAAGTCGCAGGAAACCTACCAGCGCCTGTCGGTGAATGGCGGCATCGCCAACCTCGGCCGCGCCGATTACGCTACCCGCAACGACAGCGTGGCGCTGTTCGGCGAAAACACCTTCAACTTCACCGACGACTTGCGCGCCATCTTCGGGCTGCGCTGGACCCACGATGACCTCGACTATGATCACCGCCGCGTGTCCACCTCGGCCACCGCCGTGACCGGTATCCAGCCCTCTACCGCCAGCAAAGCGTCGGTGGACGAGGACGGGTGGAGCGGACGGACCGGGCTGCAGTACGATTTCAACGACAACCTGACCGGCTATGTCACCTATTCCCGGGGCTACAAAGGCCCGGCCTACAACGTGTTCTTCAACATGCAGCCGCGTGACACCCAGGCGCTCAAGCCCGAAACCTCCGACGCCTACGAGATCGGCCTGAAGAGCACGGCGCTGGACAATCGCCTCACCGCCAACCTGGCCGTCTTCCACACCGATTACGACAACTACCAGGCGAACTTCTTCGACACCGTGGCCAACCAGGTGGTCACCCGGCTGGTGAACGCCGGCAAGGTCAAGACCCAGGGTGTAGAACTGGATGCCAGCCTGCAGGCCACCTCGCGCCTGAAACTGTCGGCCGCCGTGGCCTACACCAAGGCGCGCGTCGATCACTTCAACTGCCCGCCAGGGGCAGCCGCCAACTGCAATATTGACGGCGGCCACCTGCCGTTCACCCCGGACTGGAAAACCTACCTGCGGGCTGACTACGTGATCCCGCTGGACAACGGCCTGGACGTGGAACTGAGCAGTGATTACAGCTGGCAGGACGCCGTGCAGTTCAGCCTCGACCAGAACCCGGACACCGTCCAGGGCGCGTATGGCATCTGGAATGCCAGCGTTGCCCTGGCCGACTACAACGCCGGCTGGCGCGTGGCGCTGCTGGGCAAGAACCTGGGCGACACGTCGTACGCGCAGATGCTGTCCAGCGGCGGTGACTACATCTACCGCTCGGTGCCCCGGGACGACGGGCGCTACTTCGGCGTGCAACTGCGCAAGGACTTCTGAGCCTCCGGCTGCCGTATTTGTGTATTGAAGGAGAACCCCATGTCCCGTCAAATGAGCCTGGGCGCGTTTCTGATGGCTACCGGGCACCACGTTGCCGCCTGGCGCCACCCGCAGGTGCCGGCGGACCCGCTGGACTTTGCCATCTACCGGCGCACGGCGCAGATCGCCGAAGCGGCGTGCTTCGACGCCCTGTTCGTGGCCGACAGCGTGGCAGCGCCCGCCGAACCCTGGGCGAGCCTGAGCGCCCGCTCGGTGTATTTTGAACCGTTGACCTTGCTGTCGGCGCTCAGCACGGTCACCGAGCGCATCGGGCTGATCGCCACCGCCACCACCAGTTACAACGAGCCGTACCATGTGGCACGTAAATTCGCTTCGCTGGACCACCTGTCTGCGGGGCGTGCCGGGTGGAACCTGGTGACTTCTGACGCGGCCGCCGAGGCCGGTAACTTCGGCCTTGAGTCGCACATTTCGCACGCCGAGCGCTACGCCCGTGCCCGTGAATTCCAGCAGGTCGTGCAAGGCTTGTGGGACAGCTGGGCGGACGATGCCTTCGTGCGCGACAAAGCCAGCGGCCTGTTTCACCCGCCCCATGCGGTGCGCACGCTCGACCACGCCGGTGAGCATTTCCGTGTCAAAGGCCCGCTGAATGTGGCCCGCTCGCCCCAGGGGCGGCCCGTATTGGTCCAGGCGGGTTCCTCAGAAGCCGGCCGCGCGTTGGCGGCACAGAGCGCCGAAGTGGTGTTCACTGCACAGCCCAGCCTGGAAACGGCGCGGGCGTTCTACGCCGACGTAAAAGGGCGACTGGCCAGTTACGGGCGGGATCCGAACGCCCTTAAGATCATGCCCGGTGTGTTCGTGGTAGTGGGGCAAAGCCAGGCACAAGCCGAAGACAAGTACCAAGCGTTTCAGGACCTGGTCGACCCCCGTGTCGGGGTGGGCCTGCTAGGGCGCATGCTGGGCAACTTCGACCTGTCCGGCTACCCGCTGGACGGCCCGCTACCACCGCTGCCGCCCACCGACAACGGCCAACGCAGCCGCCAGGCTTTACTGACCGAGCTGGCCGGCAGCGAGCAACTGACCTTGGCGCAGCTGGGCCGGCGCATCGCCGGGGGGCGAGGGCACCACAGCGTGGTGGGCACGCCGTCGCAGATTGCCGATGAACTGCAGGCCTGGTTCGAAGGCAGTGCAGCCGATGGCTTCAACGTACTGGTCCCCCACCTGCCGTTGGGGCTCGAAGACTTCGCCCTGCACGTGGTGCCCGAACTGCAGCGACGTGGCCTGTTCCGTCGCCACTATCAAGGCAAGACGCTGCGCGAGCATCTAGGCCTGCAACGCCCGGCCAACCCCCATTTTGTTTGACGAGAATCCCCATGAGCTATCACGCAAACCCCGACCGTTATGCACGCATGCCCTACCGCCGGGTAGGGCGCAGTGGCTTGGTGCTACCGGCCCTCTCACTGGGGCTGTGGCACAATTTTGGTGATGCCACGCCCATCAGCACCCAGCGCGCCTTGCTGCATACCGCCTTTGATGCCGGTATCAACCATTTTGACCTGGCCAACAACTACGGCCCGCCGTACGGCAGCGCCGAGGTGAATTTCGGCCGCCTGCTGCGCGAGGACCTGCGCAGCTATCGGGATGAACTGATCATCTCCAGCAAGGCTGGTTGGGACATGTGGCCCGGGCCGTACGGGCAGGGCGGCAGCTCACGCAAATACCTGATCGCCAGCCTGGACCAGAGCCTGGCGCGCCTGGGGCTGGACTATGTGGATATTTTCTATTCCCACCGCTTCGATGCCGATACCCCGCTGGAAGAAACGGCCATTGCGCTGGCCGATATCGTGCGCCAGGGCAAAGCGTTATACATCGGTATCTCGTCCTACTCGGCAGGCAAAACCGCCGAGATGGCAGCGCTGCTCGACACGCTCAACGTGCCGCTGCTGATCCACCAGCCGTCCTACAACCTGTTCAACCGCTGGATAGAGCGCGACCTACTCGACACCACTGCGGCCGTGGGGGCCGGGGTGATCGTGTTCACCGCGTTGGCCCAGGGGCTGCTCAGCGACAAGTACCTTGACGGCATTCCGGCCGATGCACGGGTCAACCGCGCAGGCGGCGGGTCGCTGCTGCCCCAGCATTTGTCTGAAGCCAACATCGCCCGTGCGCGCGCCCTGAACGCCATCGCCCACCAGCGTGGCCAGAGCCTGGCCCAGCTGGCATTGGCCTGGACCTTGCGCGACCCACGGGTGACCTCGGCACTGATCGGCGCCAGCCGGCCGGAGCAGATCACCGAAAACGTCGCGGCCCTCGACAACCTGGCGTTCAGCGCCGAGGAACTGGCTGCCATTGACCAGTACGCCGTTGAAGGCGGGATAAACCTCTGGGAAAAACCTTCGACCGACTGGAAGGAATAAACCATGGCGCTTGCACGTGTTGCCCTACTGCTGCTGGCAGCGCTGGCGGGCCTCGCCCATGCCGGCGACCCGCCCAGCCTGCGCATTGGTTATCAAAAGGGCTCGATCAGCCTGGTGCTGGCCAAGCAGCACCAGTTGCTGGAACAGCGCTTCCCGAACACTCAGGTCCAGTGGCTGGAGTTTCCCGCGGGGCCGCAGATGCTCGAGGCGCTGAACATTGGCAGCCTGGACATTGGCGCCACCGGTGACATACCTCCGATCTTCGCCCAGGCAGCAGGGGCCGACCTGCTGTACATCGGGGCTGAGCCCGCCAAACCCCAGGCCGAAGTGATCCTGGTGCCCAACGGCAGCCCGATTACCCAGGTGGCCGGGCTCAAGGGCAAGCGTATCGCCCTGCAGAAGGGGTCGAGTGCGCACAACCTGGTGCTGCGTGCGCTGGCAAAGGCAGGCTTGAGCACCCGCGACGTACAGTGGGTGTTCCTGGCCCCGGCTGACGCCCGCGCTGCCTTCGAGCGTGGCAGCGTGGATGCGTGGGCGATCTGGGACCCGTTCTATTCGGCCATGGAACTTGAGGGCAAGGCGCGGCTGCTGGCCGACGGGCATGGGTTGGGCTTGAGTGGCCCCTTCATGCTGGGCGCCCGGGCCTATGTACAGGGCCACCCACGGTTCGTCGCGCAGGTGCTTGACCAAATCAGCCGTGCCGAGGCGCTGACCCGCAGCGACGAAGCCGGCAGCGTGCGGTTGCTGGCGGCGTTCATGGGCCTGCCGGAGGCGGTGGTGCAGCGCAGCTTCAGCCACCGGCCGCCATCACCGGTACTGCCGGTAAGTGACGCTTTGGCTGCGGCTCAGCAGAAAACGGCTGACCTGTTTTTCGAGCACAAACTGCTCCCGAAGCGGGTGCGGGTGGATGCATCGATTTGGCAAAGGCCATGAGGGATCGTGAGACTCGCGGGTATTTCCAGTGTGGCTGTCGGAAAGTTCGGCGGTGCTCGCCTGCGATCAGCCCCAGAAAACCAGGTAGATCTTGCAGGCCACCATGATGACCAGCAAACCCAGCACCACCCGCGCTAACCAGGGTTTGCTGGGTGGTGCGCCGTCCGGGAAGTGGTCAGCGGGGGTTGCCGGCAGTACGCCTTTGCGTTGCAGGCGCATTTCATGCAAGCGCTGGCGCATGCCGCGATGGCGTTTGCTGTTGATCACCAGCAAACCCAGCAGGGCCAGTGCCAGCACCGCCAGTTGCCCTGGGCCGGCGTAGCGAGTACCGAACAGGCTGGCGGCTACCAGCGCGGGCGCCAGCAGGCAAGGCACTACCAGCCAGATGCCCCAACGCAAACCCCGGATGAAGGCGAACTGACCTGTGCACAGCAGTAGTACCAGGCCCAGCAGTACTGCCATGGCGTAGTTCCCGCTGTCAGGCACACCACGCAGATAACTGTGTTGCCAGAGCGCGATGCCGCTTCCTGACGCCAGCGCACAGAGCAAGAAGCCGCCCGCAAAGCTTGGGAAAAACCGCGCCATGAACGCGTCGAATTGGCCGCCGCTCAGCCGCCCTGGGTGTTTCATCGCAACGCTCCTTGTCAGTGATTCAGGCTGTCATTGCCTGGATACAGGGCGCGAACAATAGCAGATTATGCGTTTGTGCCCGAAACCCCTGCTGCACTGCCAAGGACGCTCAGCCTGATGCCGAGACAAGTCACGCGCTGGCGGGCAAGAGGATCACAAAATTCTTTTTCATGTTTTCGAGCACCGTCCATTTGCCCTTGGCGCCTGGTTCGATAATGAACGTGTCGCCAGCGGCGAGTGTGACCGGGGCGCAACCCTCGAGCTCGATCACGCAGCGCCCACCCAGAACGTGGCAGAACTCCCAGACTTTGTAGTCGATGCGCCAGGCGCCGATGCTGGCTTCCCACTCCCCGGAAATGCGACCTTGCTGTTCATCGTGATAGTACTTGGAGGTCAGCGTGTGGGGGTCACCTTCCAGGACTTCTTCGAAAAAGGGAAGGTCGCGCACCGGTTGGATATCCAGGTCGCGGAATACGGTCAGCGTCTTGTTCATCATTATTTCTCGAGCAGGTTGTGGGTAGGGCGATACATCAAGTAGGCGTCACCGGTTACGCCCAGCATCGGGTGCGCAACGATCTGGCAGGTTTTAACAACCTGGAAGCCATGGCGTTCATAGAACCGGCGTGCGCCGTGGTTTTCTGCATAATCGATCAGGCATAGCCCCTCCAGCCCGGCAGCATCGGCGCGCTGCTGGGCATGGCGAAGAAACTGCACGCCAAGCCCTTGGCCGCGCCAGGCCTCATCCAGGGCCAGGCTGGAGATGTACAAGGTGTTGGGTATTTCCATGTCGGCATAAGGCGCAAGCACCGGGTCGGTCTCGACATGCCCGTCAGGCGTGGCGTGCAATGCATAGCTGTGCATCATGCCGATGACGCGCCCTGCGTCGGTGGCCATCAGGCAGTTCTTGTAGGAGAAGTCGCCCTGCTCCCGGGCATAGCGGGCCGCACCGACACTGAGCAGTGCTTCACCCGGTGCGGCAAGCTTGCTCCATATGTAATCGGCCATGCCCTCTGAGGTCAGTTGAAAGAAGCGCGCGATATCGTGCGCATCCGAGGCTTGAGCGGGTCTGAATTCGATGGGCATGCAAGGTGCTCCCGTGGCATCGGGTGGTTAGTTTCTAAAGGGTTACGCCTTTGGCAAGGTGGCAGATTAGGAGGTTGGAAACGTTGCCATCATGCTCTGGGCGAACACTGTCAACACAAGGTGCGACGTTGGCTTCCTGCTCCGACCTTTACCTGGGATGCCTTCAAGGGTGTACAGAATGGCGTGTCTATTTTTGACAAGGGCACGTCCTCTCAAGGCGATAGAGGCCCCTCTTGGCGGGCCATAATTCACATAACGGCTTACTGCGCGCTATCGGTAAGCCGCTGCACTATCTGCGAGTAAGCAGCCTCGTCTCATAATTCCAACGCTGCAGCGCCCCGCACCGGCCCGCCGGTAGCACCTCATAACTATAAATTTCCAATCACACTCAACGCCGCGCTGCGACTGTGCGGATTGCGTTCGCGCACCTTTTGAGACGACTGCCATGATCGCTACTTCTGTTTCTGCGGCCGGTGTTGCCCCCGGTCATCGTAATGCACTGCTCTGGGCGCATATCGCTGCCTTGCTGTTCGGCCTTACCGGTATCCTCGGGGCGTTGATCCTGGCAGACGCCAGTATCATCACCTTTGGCCGGGCGACCTTTGCCTTCATTGCGCTGGGTTTCGTTGCGGGCCTTAAAGGGACGCGTCTACTCGACGCCCTGACCTGGCGCAACGTGCCCGTGCTCGGCCTTACCGGCACGTTGTTGGCAGCACACTGGGTGACATTCTTCATTGCCGTAAAGGTCGGAGGGGTAGCGGTAGCCACGCTCGGTTTCGCCAGCTTCCCGGCCTTCATTGCCCTCATTGACCTGCTGTTCTTCCGCGAACGCATCAGCCGTAGCGAAGGGCTTTTACTGCTGATGGTAACGGCTGGCCTGGTACTGGTGGTGCCTACGTTCGACCTGCTCAACGAGGGTACTGTCGGGCTGATCTGGGGGCTGGGCTCGGGCGTTTCATTCGCGTTGCTGGCAGTGGTGAACCGGCGGCACACCACGCACATGAAAGCCTTGCAGGTGGCATTCTGGCAGAACGTTGTGGTTGCCCTGCTGATGGTGCCCTTCGCGTTTGATCATCTGCCGGCTATCGGTCTGCATGCACAGGACTGGATGTACCTGGCGCTGCTCGGCGTGTTCTGCACCGGGCTTTCGCAGGTTCTCTTCGTCAAGAGTCTGGAGGGTTTGCAAGCTCGCACCGCGGGCATGATCATCGCCCTGGAGCCCGTTTACGCCATCCTTGGCGCGTGGTGGCTGTTCGAGGATGAGCCATCGCTGCGCATGGCTGCAGGGGCATTGCTGGTTGTTCTGGCAACAGTACTCGGTGCGCGCTGCAAGCCTACCCCCCATTAACGCCGCGAACCGGGCACTGAGCCCCAGGTGCGCTGTTGATGGGGCCGGGGCTCACTTCACTTCACGCTGCATGCTTTTAATGCACCCAAAGCGTTTTTCCTTGGAAGGGCTGTAGCCGAAGAATGCCGTATAGCATTTGCTGAAATGGCTCGCCGAAACGAAGCCGCAGGCGATTGCCACACTCAGTAGTGGCAGCTCTGAGTACTGCAGCAGGCGGCGGCTTTCGGTAATGCGCAGCTCCATATAGTACCGAACTGGGGTAGTGCCCAGTTGGTGCTGAAACAGGCGGCCTATCTGCCGCTTCGAACGGCCTACATAGCTGGCCAGCTGATCCTGGCTCAAGGGCTCTTCAAGGTTGGCGCTCATCAGGTTGATGGCCTCGCGCAAAGGCTCGCTGATGTTCGCATGGGGAGCGGGGCTGGCGCGGCGGTAGCGCGACGCCTCGAAAGCCAGGATCGCGGTGATGCCGTCGGTGAGTTGCGTACCCCGTTTCGTGCCCAGCCATTCGAGCACCATATTGAACGCGCCGGCAGGGCTGGCAGCGCTCAAGCGGTCCCGGTCCACCACGAAGCTCTCGGAGCTGACATGGCTGCGCGGCGCTGTCTCGGCCACTGCGGCCCGGTGCTCTGGGTGCACGGTGCAGCGGTAGCCATCCAGCAGGCCGGCCTGGCTCATGAACCATGCACCATTCCAAAGCCCTGCAAGTGCGACGCCTTTGTGCGCGAGCGCCTGCAGCCAACCCGTCAATTGCACCGAAGCGACCAGTGGGGTGCGCAACCCTGCGCAGATCACCAGTAAGTCGAGTGGCTGCTGAAGGCCTGCGGTGATGGCTGCTGCGGGGCAGATCACAATGCCCAGGTCGCTGGTGACGGCGGCCCCGTCAACACTGAAGGTGCTGCTGGCGCAACTTCCGGGCTGGATCAGGTTGGCGGTGACGAGTGTATCCAGCGCCTGCGTGAACGCAGGAAGGGAAAAGTGCTCAAGCAGCAGGAAGCCAACCTGCGTCTGCTGCCTGACACCAGCATCGACCGGGGGCGTGAAGCGTGAGTTGTGACCGCTGAGGGTATTGCTGAAGTTGCGCGTCGGGTTCACGGCGGATTTCTCGAATATTCAAGGCGGGTTAAACGCACTGGCAGAGGGTGCTAGGGCAGGCAGCGGCTAATGTATACCAAAGATAGACAATGAATACAGTAGATGGGTATGGAGCCTGCGGCGGTATTTAAAACGTGGGTATCCGGTAGCGTTCAGGCGTAAATAGACATGATTGAGTCGCTAACAGACGTGCCGCGCGCGTGCGGCTGTGAGCGGTATCGAAAGCAGAAAAATATCTGTAGACACACTGTCTAACGCTGCCTATATTCAGTATACAGACTGTAGACATAGCGCCATCGCACGACCTCCGCGAGCTTCGATAACTCGGGCCGTGCAGGCTCGGTTCACCGATTGCCACGTGATCGCGAGGCGGGATGAGGAACAGGCGCTAACAACAACAACTGGTTCCTGAAATGATAAAAATAAGTTCGTTGCCCGCTGACGACACAACATGCGGCTGGTACCACCTCAGTAAAGGGCGGCAGATCAAGCTCCCGCATACCGGCCACACCCATGCTCGCTGGGTGGTGGTGGGTGCTGGCTTTACGGGCCTGGCCGCTGCTCGGCAATTGGCATTGCATTTTCCGGACGACCAAGTCGTTCTGCTGGAGGCCCAGGAGGTGGGTTACGGCTCGTCTGGGCGTAACGCCGGCTTTGCCATCGACCTGCCGCACGATATCGGCGCCGAAGACTACATCGGTGACATTGGCATTGCCCGTACCACCCTCAAGCTCAATATCAGTGGCCAGTCGTTGCTCAAGGACCTGGTGGAGCGTTACCAGATCGACTGCCAGATGAAGCATTGCGGCAAATACCAGGCGGCCGTCGAGCCGCGCGGTATCGCGGTGCTGGAAGCCTATCGACGGGGCCTGGACAAACTCGAACAGCCCTATCAGATGATCGAGGCGGATGAGTTGCCTGAGCACATCGGCACCCACTTCTATCGCAAGGCGCTGTTCACACCAGGTACCTCGCTGGTGCAACCGTCGGCACTGGTCAAAGGCCTGGCAGATCACCTGCCCGCCAACGTCACGTTGTACGAACACACGCCGATCACCGACGTCGCCTATGGCGCTCAGACCGTGCTCAAGCATGCCAACGGATCGATTACCGCCGACAAGCTGGTGCTCACTACCAATGCCTTTGGCATGAGCTTCGGGTTCCTGAAAGGGCGCATGTTGCCGGTGTTCACCTACGCCAGCCTGACCCGGGTAATGACCGATGAGGAACAAGCGCGCCTGGGCGGCAAGCCTTATTGGGGCGTGATCCCTGCAGACCCGTTCGGCACCACGGTGCGGCGTACGCCGGACAACCGCCTGCTCATTCGTAACAGCTTCAGTTTCAACCCGGATGGCCGCGCAAACCGCAAGTTCATCGACAGGTTCGCGGCCCGTCATCGCGACGCCTTCACGCGTCGTTTCCCGATGTTGCCCAACGTGCCGTTCGAATACACCTGGGGCGGCGCCCTGGCCATGTCGCGTAACCACATGGGGTTTTTTGGCGAACTGGCGCCAAACGTGTACGGCGCCCTGTGCTGCAACGGCCTGGGTGTGACCCGGGGCACGGCCACCGGAAAACTGTTGGCCGACTGGCTGGCGGGGGAGCACAACGAGCTCATCGACTTCGTGCGCAAGACGCCCGGGCCCAATGCCAACCCGCCCGCACCCCTCATGTCGCTGGGCTTGAACATGAACCTCAGGTGGGGGCAATACCGGGCGGGCAAGGAGAGCTGAGCCCTTTCAATGCCTTGAATGCCGTGGCCGGCCTTGGCCGCTGGCTGAACAGGTCGGCACTACAGCGGTAGCAGGAGAAAATAATGACAAACTCTGATGTATCGATTGAAGACGTTCCTATCAGCCGCTTTCACCAGTTGCTGACGGTCAGGTCCGGCGGCGGTTCGTTCGTGGACGGCTATGTCCTGAGCATTATTGGCGTGGCTATGTCACAGATGTCCGTGGGCCTGGGGCTGACCAGTTTCTGGCAGGGCATGATTGCGGCCTCCGCCCTGATGGGTATCTTCTTCGGCGGGTTTTGCGGCGGGTGGTTGACTGACCGGTTTGGTCGCAAACGGGTCTTTTTCGTCGGGCCCACCTTCTTCATCCTCGCTTCATTGGCCCAGCTTTGGGTCGACTCGGCGCTCGCGCTGTTCCTTTTGCGCTTCGCGATCGGTATTGCAGTCGGGATTGAATACCCGGTGGCGACTTCGCTGTTGGTGGAGTTTTTGCCCAAGAAAAGCCGTGGCCCACGGCTGGCGACGCTGACGGTGCTGTGGTTCGCAGGCGCCGCAACGGCCTACATGACCGGTGAGACCATTCTGCTGCAGGGTGGGGAAGATGCGTGGCGCCTGGTGCTGGCCAGTGCCGCCGTGGTCGGCGCCGTGTTGTTTGCGCTGCGCCTGGGCACCCCCGAATCACCGCGGTGGTTGATCAGCAAAGGCAGAACCGCAGAGGCCGAGCAGGTCATCAAAAAGGTGTATGGCCAGGCGTTCTCGCTGCGCAACCTGCCCGAAGAGCCCAAGACCCGCAAGCTCTCGTTCCTTAGCCTGCTGCACTCGGGTTACGGCAAGCGCATGTTGTTCGTCACGATGTTCTGGACCTGCTCGGTGATCCCGGTATTCGCGGTTTATGCATTCGCGCCGAAGGTGCTGGGTGCGCTCAACCTCAAAGGTGAGTGGGCGTCGATAGGCTCTGTGGCCATCACCAGCCTCTTCGTGGTCGGCTGCATCATCGCCACCCGTTTGCTCAACACCTTGGGCCGACGCACCACACTGCTGCACAGCTTTCTGTGGTCGGGGCTGGCGCTGCTTGGCCTGGGTGCCTGCAGTGCCGGCTCCGAGATGCTGATTTTGGTGCTGTTCGGTGCGTACGCCTTGTTCATTGGCGGCGCCCAGGTACTGCAACTGGTCTACCCCAACGAGTTGTTCCCGACCGAGATCCGCGCTGGCGCAGTAGGCGTGGGTACCTCCCTGTCTCGCGTAGGGGCGGCGGTGGGCACCTGGCTCGTGCCAATTGGCCTCGACACCTATGGCATCGGCGCAACGATGTACGCAGCGGCGGGGGTTACGTTCATCGGCCTGGCGTTCTCGTACGCACTGGCGCCTGAGACGCGCTCCATGAACCTGCAGCAGGCGGCGTCACTCGCTTGACCCAGCCAAGCCGCGGCGTGCGTGCGTCGTGGTTTTAATCCAACGACATACTGGAGATATACCGTGAAGTTCGAAGGCATCTACACACCTGCAGTGACCCCGTTGTCGGCCGACGGCTCGATCGACAAAGCGGCCTTTGCCGACGTTCTCGAGTACCTGGTCGATTCGAAGGTGCACGGGGTCATCATCGGCGGTTCAACCGGCGAATACTACGCCCACACCTCCCAAGAGCGCGTTGAACTGGCCGCACAGGCCAAGGACGTGCTCAATGGCCGCCTGCCATTGATCGTGGGCACCGGCGGCATCCGCACCGAAGACGCCGTGGCCTTCGCCCAGCACGCCAGGGACATCAAGGCCGATGCACTGCTGGTGGGCACCCCGCCGTATGCACTGCCGACCCAGCAGGAAATCGCCCTGCACGTCAAAGCGGTCGATGCCGCTGCCGGCCTGCCGATCATGCTGTACAACTACCCAGGCCGCATGAGCGTGAGCATGGGCGAAGCGTTCTTCGACGCCGTTGCTGACGTGAAAAACATCGTCGCCATCAAGGAAAGCTCAGGTGACATGGCCCAGTTGCACCGCCTGGCCATCAAGCGGCCGAACATCCAGCTTTCCTGCGGCTGGGACGATCAGGCCCTAGAATTTTTCGCCTGGGGCGCCAGGAGCTGGGTCTGCGCCGGTTCCAACTTCATCCCGCGTGAGCACGTGGCCCTGTACGAGGCCTGCGTGATCGAGAAGAACTTCGACAAGGGCCGCAAGATCATGGCCGCGATGATGCCGCTGATGGATTTCCTCGAGGGTGGCAAGTTCGTCCAGGCCATCAAGTACGGCGTTGCCCTCAATGGCCTGAATACCGGTGGTGTGCGCAAACCGTTGTCCGACCTGGATGCCGCCGAGAAAGACACGCTCAAGCAGGTTGTAGCTGAACTGAAAGCCACCATCGCCCAGATCAACTAAGGAGCCTTGAACATGGCTGACTTGCTGAGCAAGGATCAATACGCGGCCATCGCCGCCGACCTGCAACTGCGCACCCAGGCGTTCATTGACGGTGAATTCCGCGACGCGATCTCGGGTAATACCTTCGTCACCACCAACCCGGCTACCGGCGAGCAGTTGGCCGAGGTCGCAGCCTGCGATGTCAACGACGTCAACGTCGCCGTGGCCGCAGCCAAACGTGTGTTCGAGAAGGGCACCTGGTCGAAGATGCAGCCGAACGACCGCAAGCATGTGTTGCAGAAGTTCGCCCAGTTGCTCGAAGACAACGCCCACGAGTTGGCAGTGCTGGAAGCCTTGGACAGTGGCAAGCCGGTCAGCGAGTGCCAGACCGTCGACGTGCCGGAGACCATCCACACTGTCCGCTGGCACGCCGAACTGATCGACAAGATCTACGACGCTACCGCCCCGACCGGCAATGCAGCAGTGACCATGGTGGTGCGCGAAGCAATCGGTGTGGTCGGCCTGGTGCTGCCGTGGAACTTCCCGCTGCTGATGCTGGCCTGGAAGATCGCCCCATCCCTGGCTGCCGGGTGCTCGGTAGTGGTCAAGCCCGCCAAGGAAACCACCCTCAGCGCCTTGCGCGTGGCGGAGCTGGCCCATGAAGCGGGCATTCCTGCTGGGGTGTTCAACCTGGTGCCTGGCGGCGGCCGCGAAGTGGGCGAAGCCATCGGCCGCCATATGGATATCCCGATGGTGAGCTTTACTGGCTCCACCGATACGGGGCGGCTGTTCCTCAAATATGCCGCAGAGTCCAACCTCAAACGCATCGTCCTGGAGCTAGGTGGCAAGAACCCGGCGGTGGTCATGAACGACTGCGAAGACCTAGATGAAGTGGCCCAGTTCGTCACTGCCGGCGCGTTCTGGAACATGGGCGAGAACTGCTCGGCGTCCTCGCGCCTGATCGTGCACAAGGACGTGAAGGATGAGCTGCTGGCGCTGATCGGCAAGCACCTGAAAGCGTGGAAACTGGGCGACCCGCTCGACCCGGAAAACCGCCTGGGGGCGATGGTCAGCAAATCGCATTTCGAGAAGGTCAAGTCCTACTTGGACTACGCCAACGAGCACAAGCTCAACGTGGTGCAGGGTGGCCATACTGAGAGCGGCCTGCGTGTGCAGCCGACCATCGTGGATGGCGTTACCCGCGACAGCAAACTGTTCGTAGAGGAAATCTTCGGCCCGGTGCTGAGTGTGACCAGTTTCGAAACCCTCGACGAGGCGATCGAACTGGCCAACGATACCGTTTACGGCCTCGCAGCGTCGGCGTACACCGGCAGCCTGCGCAATGCGCTGCGCCTCTCGCGTGAAATTCGTGCCGGCGTGGTGACCGTGAACTGCTTTGGCGAAGGTGACGTGAGCACGCCGTTCGGTGGCTACAAGGAGTCTGGTTTTGGTGGGCGCGACAAGTCCATCTGGGCCCATGACCAATACACGGAGTTGAAGACCATCTGGATCAACGCTTCGTGATCCGAGCAGTCGCGTTGCTGTTCTGACGGCGTTCGGCACGCAACTGGCCACTGCCCTTTGGGGCAGTGGTTTTTTGGTGGCAGCCCAGGCGCCGACATCAGTAAGCCAAGGCGACCTCAACACCGCTGGGTGCGGTGTATTCGGCCATCCGCCTGCGGGACAGCTCCCAGTGGGCCTGGACGATCTGAGTAGCAGCCTGCGGGTCGCGGCGTTCGATGGCGTCGATCATCTGATCGTGCTGGTCGCAGGCCAGTTCAAGGTCGCGTTGCATGTCATCGGTGGTGGGGTGGCGGTAGAAAATCCGCCCCAGGCGCGCGTGATCAATCAGCAACCGGCGCAGGCTGGGCATCAGGTACTCGTTGTGGGCCATCTTGCCAATTTCGAGATGGAACGCGTCGTTGAGGATGACGCGGTTTTCAACGTCTTTACTGTCGATCGCCTGGCGAAACTGCTGCTGGATACGCTTGAGCTGTTCGATCTCCGCGTCGCTGGCGTGCAGCGCAGCCAGTTGGGTGGTGGCGATGTAGATAAGCGGTGCTGCAAGAAAGAAACTTCGCAGGGAGTCGTGGTTCATCGCTGCGACCCGCGGGGCGCGGTTGGTTTCCAGCTCGATGTAGCCCTCTGCTGCGATCTGGCGTAGCAACTCGCGCACCGGCGGCCTGGACAGGCCGAATTCATTGCCAAGGGCGATCTCGTCGACGACTGCGCCAGGCGCAAGCTCCATATTCAGGATGCGGCGACGGAGTGCCTCGCTCAATACCACTTTGCGATCAATCGGGATATCCGTGGCCTTCGGCGCATTCATGGAAGACTTCTTGTTGGTCATGAGGTTGTCTACGGTTTGGATAAGGGCTTTAGAAGGTGATTAGACAGTAAGCCTACACACAGTCATGAAGGTTTTTCGCCGTCAGTCTACGGTATTGGCTTTGCCATCGCTGCTTTTATCAGGGGGGCACGCTGCTGCGCTCGGTGGCGTATCTGCCGTTCATATTGCTCCGACGCTGTACACCCTACGCCCAAGCCCAGGCGGTAGCGCTGTTCAATTCACGACAGAACAATTCCTGATTACGACTGGCCCTGGCCTCGGCGCCCAGCACCTTGACGTGCTCAAGCGCAGAAGATTCAAAGGTTTGAGTCGGATTAATGAATTCTATCTGTATACACATAGAATTCAGTGAGTATTGACCGGCTTGTGCGCCCGTGCCAGTCTCGCTGCACGCGCCCGGTGGGGAGCCCTCGGCAAGCCCGGGCGTGTACTCGGCATAGGCGTCACTTATAAATTCACAATAAAGGTAAGAGCCAATGGGTTACATGAAGAAAGCGCTCTGTGCGCTCGCGATGTTAGGCGCAGCGGTGCTCAACGCGCAGGCGGAAGACAACGTGATCCAGATGGGTACCTTGTCGTGGGAAGACCTGACACCCATTACCGGTATTACAAAGAAAGTGCTCGAAGACTCCGGCTATACGGTCAAGGTGACATCGTTTTCCGAATGGGGCATTGCCTACGCTGCACTGAGCAAAGGCGATATCCAGATTCTGGCGTCGCAGATCGACTACGTCGCCCAGGATTACTGGAACCGCAACAAGAACCGGCTGGAGAAGTTGTCCCCGGTTTCACACGGGTTGTACCAGGGCATCGCGGTGCCCAAGTACGTACCGATCGACTCCCTCGAACAACTCAACGACCAGGCCGATAAGTTCAGCAATAAGATCATTGGCATTGAGCCAGGCTCTGGGCTGATGAGCGACGCGGCGAAAGCGGTCACCGAGTACGGCATCCGGCTCAACCTGCTGGAGGGCAGCTCTGCGGCTATGACCGCGGCGCTCAAGTCGGCCATCGACCGTAAGGAATGGGTGGCGGTGACGATCTGGGAGCCTTCCTGGATGTCGCAAAAGTATGACCTCAAGTTCCTCAAGGACCCCAAGGGGGTGTTCCCGCCACCTCAAGGCTACTACTGGATCGGGCAAAAAGGCTTCTCGGAAAAGAACCCCCACGCCCGTGAACTGCTGGCCGGGGTCTACGTGCCGCTCAGCGATATCACCGCCATCAATGGTGAAGTCAAGGACGGCAAGACCATGGACCAGGCCGTTGCAGACTGGACATCGCGTAATGCCGAGCTGATCAAACGCTGGGAAAACATTAAAAAGCCCTGACCTGAAGTGTGACCGCTGAAGGGGGCGGTCACGTCATTCTTGCCGATCTGCCACTGACACTGCCGTAAACGACTTAAACAATAAAACCAGAACTTGCTGGGTTGACGGGTGTGAAATGAAGAGTTCAGTTAGTTGCGCTGATGATGTGCTGGTAAGTTGCCGTGGTGTGTGGAAAGTGTTCGGCGAGCATATTGAAGACGCTATCCAGGCGAGCCGTGATCAAGGCATCTCCAAAAAGCAGATACTGCAGGACCATGGCTGCGTTATCGGCGTGTCCGACGTAAGCCTGGACGTCAAACGGGGCGAGATTTTCTGCATCATGGGGCTCTCGGGCAGCGGCAAGTCGACCCTCATCCGGTTGCTGAACAAGCTGATCGAACCCAGTGCAGGGCAGGTGCTGGTCAAGGGGCAAGACCTGGCCACGCTCGATGGCCCTGCCTTGCGCAACGTCCGTTCGCAGCACATCGGCATGGTGTTCCAGAGCGTGGCGCTGCTACCCCATCGGACTGTTCTGGAGAACGTCGCGTTTGGCCTGGAGGTACAGGGCGTCGCCAAGGCGGAGCGGCTGTCGGCGGCCCAACGCTCTCTGGACAAGGTGGGTTTGAGCGATTGGGCCTCGCGCTACCCAAGCGAGCTGTCCGGGGGCATGCAGCAACGGGTGGGGCTTGCCCGGGTGCTGACCTGCGACCCTGAGATCATCCTGATGGATGAACCGTTCAGCGCGCTGGATCCGTTGATTCGTCGCCAACTGCAGGATGAGTTTCGCAGCCTGACGAAATCCCTGGGCAAGTCGGCAGTCTTCATTACCCACGACCTGGAAGAGGCCATCCGCCTGGGCGACCGTATCGCGATCATGAAGGACGGCGTGATCATCCAGGTCGGTACCGCTGAAGACATCGTATTGAACCCGGCCGATGGCTATGTGGCCGACTTCGTTGCCGGGATCTCACGCTTGCATCTGGTGAGGGCGCACTCGGTGATGGCGTGTCACGCAGCGTGGGGCATGCGCCACCCGCACATCGACCTCGCTACGCTGCCCGTTGCAGGCCCGCAGGCCGACCTCGACGAGCTGATCAATTGCCTGGTCTTGTCCAGGCGTGAAGCCTTGCTGATCGTGGACGACGGCCAGCCCATCGGTATTGTCACACCCACCGACCTGCTCCGTGGGGTGCAAGGCGCTGAGCGGGAGGCGAGGGCATGAACCTGTCGACCTTTCCCGCCAATTTCGATGCCGCTGTGGACGCCGGGCTGGAATGGTTGACCGACAGCGGCGCCCAAGTATTCGACTGGATCAACGGGGTGCTCACCAGCCTGGTAGATGCTTTGTCATGGGTGCTGAACCTGGCGCCGTTTTACGTCGTGGCGTTGGCGATCGGCGCACTGGCCTGGCGGCTGTCGGGGCACTGGCGATCAGCAGCGCTGACGGTCATCGGTCTGCTGGTATGCGCACTGATCGGCATGTGGGGCGAAACCATGAGCACACTGGCGCTGGTCCTGGCGGCAACCACATTGGCATTGCTGGTCGGCATCCCATGCGGTGTGATCGGTGGGCTGTGGCCCAAGCTCGACGGTGTGGTCGAGCCAGTGCTGGACCTCTTGCAAACCCTGCCACCCTATATCTACCTGCTACCGGCTATCGCCTTGCTGGGTTATGGCTCGGCGACCGCCTTGGTGGCGACGTTCATTGTCGCTATCCCGCCGGTGCTGCGCCTCACTGCGCTGGGTATTCGCATGACCCCACGCGCCTTCATCGAACTGGGCGAGGCCAGCGGCACCCGCCCAATGCAGCTGTTCTTCAAGATCCGCCTGCCGTTCGCCTTGCCCAGCATCATGACTGGCGTCAATCAGAGCCTGATGATGGCTTTCGGCATGGTGGTGATTGCGGGGATCGTAGGCTCGGGCGGGCTTGGCGAAGCCATCTACGGGGCCATACGCACGCTCGATATTGCCCGCTCCATTGATGCCGCCCTGGCGATCGTGACCCTTACCCTGATCCTTGACCGCCTGGCACAGAACGCCACCCCTTCGCAGCGCGAGGCCCAGAATAATGCTCACTGACATGCGCTTTTCTCCGGGTGCCGTGCTGGCGCCAGGGGTCGACTGGCTCAATGCCAACTTCCACCCGTTGTTTGCGTTCATCAGCCGTGTGGTCGACGCCGTGCTGGGCGGTTTCGAGGCGGCGCTGCTGGCGCTGCCTGCGTGGGGGGTGATTGCATTGGTCACCGCGCTCGCCCTGGTGATGATCAACGTGCGTACGGCCGTGCTGGCCGCCGCCATGCTGGGCTTCTGCCTGCTTTCGGGGTTGTGGACGGCATCCATGCAGACACTCGCACTGGTATCAGTGTCCGTGTTGCTGTCAGTGATGATCGCGTTCCCGCTGGGCATTCTCGCGGCTCGGTTCAAGCGTTTCGAGCAGGCCTCCAGCCCCGTGCTGAACATCATGCAGACCGTACCGCCGTGGGTCTACCTGATACCTGCGGTGATGATTTTCAGCCTCGGCAAGGTGCCCGCCATCATGGCCACCGTGATCTACGGGGTGGCACCCATGATGCGCCTGACCACATTGGCGTTTCGCCAGGTGCCGCGCCACCTGCTGGAACTGGGCCAGGCACTGGGCGCTACGCCCCGGGTGATCCTGTGCAAGATCGAGATTCCTTCGGCTGCCCCCACACTGCTGGTAGGCCTGAACCAGTGCATCCTGCTGTCCCTGGCCATGGTGGTACTGGCCGGCCTGGTGGGCGCTGGCGGCCTTGGTGCTGAAGTGACCCGGGGCCTGACGCGCATGGAGATGGGCCTGGGGCTACGGGCAGGGCTGGCCATCGTGGCCGTTGCGTTGCTGCTGGACCGTCTGTCACGCGGCTTGCTGCAGCGTAAACCGGTACGCCAACACTAAGGAGATCTGCATGCGCAAGACGTTCTTCTGCATCGATGCCCACGCCTGTGGCAACCCGGTGCGTGTAGTGGTCGGGGGCGCGCCGTTGCTGCCCCATGTCTGCATGGCCGAGCGCCGTGCCCTCTTTCTGCGTGATCACGACTGGATGCGCAGGGCACTGATGTTCGAACCGCGCGGGCATGACGTGATGTCTGGCGCCATGATTTACCCGACGGTGCGTGAGGACTGTGATTTCGCCGTGCTGTTCATCGAAGTCAGCGGCTGCCTGCCGATGTGCGGCGCCGGCACCATCGGGCTTAGCACGGTGGTGCTCGAGCACGGGCTGGTATCACCCCGAACGCCGGGGCGGCTGGCTATCGAAACGCCAGCCGGCAAGGTGGAGGTGGAGTACGTTGAAGCCCAGGGCAAGGTGAGTTCGGTGCGGTTGATCAATGTGCCGAGCTACCTCCACCAGGTTGACCTCGAAGTATCAGTGCCAGGCCTTGGGGTACTAAAGGTAGACATCGCCTACGGGGGCAATTATTACGCCGTCGTCGAACCTCAGCCTGGCTGGCCCGGGCTGGATGGCCTGTCGGCGGCGCAGATCGTCGACCAGAGTCGGCGTTTGCGCAGTGCACTTGCCCCGCTGTGCGACCCCAGGCACCCGGAGCACGATGACATCCGCGGGGTGCACCATGTGCTCTGGTGTGATGCAGCGCGGCAAGTCGAAGCCAATGGGCGCGGTATCGTCTTTTATGGTGACAGTGCCCTGGACCGTTCGCCAGGCGGCACCGGCACTTCCGCTCGGCTGGCACAGTTGTACGGCAGAGGGCGGCTAGGGGTGGGCGATACGTATTGCAGCGAGAGCTTGATCGGCACCACATACCTTGGGCGTATCGAGTCGGCCTGTAAGGTGGGTGAGTACGATGCCGTTATCCCAAGCGTTTCTGGGTGGGCCCGTGTGACAGGGCTGAACACGCTGTTCGTGGATGAGCGTGACCCTTTGGCGCATGGTTTTCAGGTACTGTGACAGACGTGTAGTTGCAGTGACAGGTCGAGGCCAGGGCATATAGCGGCACAGGCCTCGTCCTGTTTACGATCTACCTGGAGGGTAGGGGCGCTTAGCTTTAACCTCCGCCACCCGCGCCACCCGTGCCGGAGCCGTTTGAGCCGCCCGTGCCACCGCCCATGTTCGACCCACTACCGTTGCCGTTTCCGGTATCGGTCTCTGAGCCGTCGGTAGTGCCATCCCCACCGGTGTTGTCGGTGCCGTTGCTCCCGGTACCGCTAGCGCCGGTACCCATGCCATCTCCGGGCGTACCTGAGCCTGTGGCTCCGCCATTGCCATTCATGTGGCCGCTGTCTTGGGTTTGCGCGCCCGGTGCGCGTTGGTCGTTCATGTCGGTCGCTGCCAGCGCCAGGGGCGCGCTGGCGCCAAGACACAGAGCCAGCACTAGCGATTGGGACTTGAGGATCTTCATGGTGTATCTCCTTTTGGATGCTCACCCTTGCTTTGTCCTGCCCGCCGGGCGACCTGTGCGATGGGGCCGACGTAAGGGACGAACAGCCTCGGCGCCACACTTTGCGGCGCACGTAAGCACGGCTCCTTGTCTCGCGCACACATTGCGGTTGAACATCGCGCCAAGCCCAGGCTCTGACCAGTAATGGTCAAGCGAGGACGTTCAGATGAGCATCGAACGCAGCATCCCCGAACTTGCAGCTTGGTATGCCCAGTACGACGACATCAGCTACCGGCAGGCGTCGCCGGACGCCTACCACCATGAACTGGTTCGCACGGCTGAGGCCCTGCGTGACGACGGCATCATTGACTGGGACGACTGGCTAGCGCTCAAGTCGCTGGCCGACCAGGCGCATGTGCGCGCACTTGAAGATGCAGTGGCGGCCCACGTCAGTGACCCGGACGCATGAAAGCCCTGAAGATCGCCACCTTCAACATCAACGGTATCCGCAGCCGCCTGCCGGCGTTACTGGCCTGGCTGGCGCGTGAACGGCCCGACATTGCCTGCCTGCAGGAACTGAAGGCAGCGGATCGGCAGTTCCCGCGCCAGGAAATCGAAGCAGCGGGGTACGGCTGCCTTTACCTGGGGCAGCCGGCGTGGAACGGCGTGGCCGTGCTGGCCCGTGACAGCGAGCCGCTGGAAGTTGCCCGGCACCTGCCCGGCATGCAGGACGATGACCAGAGCCGCTACCTGGAAGCTGCCGCCCATGGGGTGCTGGTGGGCTGCCTGTACCTGCCTAACGGCAACCCGCAACCCGGCCCTAAGTTCGACTACAAGCTGCGCTGGTTGGGCTGCCTGGTCAGGCATGCACAAACGCTGTACGACAGTGGTCATCCAACGGTGCTGGCCGGTGATTTCAATGTGGTGCCGACTGACATGGACATCTATAACCCGCGCTCATGGGGCAAGGACGCGCTGGTCCAGCCTGAGTCCCGTGCGGGGTTCGAACAGCTGCTGGCGCAGGGCTGGGTCGACGCCATCCGCCATGTGTACCCTGATGAGCGCATCTACACGTTCTGGGATTATTTTCGCAACCACTGGGCCCGCAATGCCGGGTTGCGGATTGACCATCTGTTGCTCAATAGGGAGCTTGCGGCCTATCTGAAGAGTGCGGGGGTCGATGCCTGGGTGCGGAATGAAGTGAAGGCCAGCGATCATGCGCCTGTCTGGATAGAGTTGGGTGCGCGTCGACGACGTCGCTAGTGCACTTTGCCCAAGCGATCACGTCTAGGGGCTTTGGCTATGACAGGTTCTGGATGAGCACACTCTCTCGGGTAATCCCTCGGTCGCTAGAAATACGATAAGGGTAATACGTTGATATCCCTAAAGCCGATTGGTCGGGTCTGTCTTTCAGCACCTGTCTTGACGTTGACTAGCGAGATGCCCTTGCTCTGCAGGATGTTGCCAGGGCGCTGGTCGCTAGGGGGCATTGCAGCAGCATTGCCAAGCTCAGAACCTACGGCGGGACACGGGGGACGTCCAGGAGGAACGGCGACACGATGGTAAAGAGTGAACTAACTGACCTGAGCGGCAAGCATCCCCTCGACCCGGGGAGCGGCCTTGAAGTCGAGCATGGAAATGAAGCTGTCCATCAACGGTGATTCGTTGTGGATGTTCCAGCTCATGTACAGGCCGATGGCCGGGTTGGGGGAGGCGGTCACGGGGTAGATCCGGCGGAACAATACCTTGTCACGCATGATTGAGTTGGCAATCGACTCGGGTACCAGGGCAACGCCGAAACCGCAAGCCACCAAGCCGATCAAGGTATGGATCTGCGCGGCCTCCTGCACCACCTTGGGGTAGAAACCGGCGGCTTCACACAAGGCGATCAGCTGACTGTGATAGCCGGTGCCCAGGGCTTCGGGGGTGAATACAAAGTCTTCCCCGGCGAAATCCCTCAAATCGATCTGATCTTCTTTTGCCTTGGGGTGGTGGGCGGGCAGCGCCATCATGATCTCCTCGTCCAGCAACAGGCGTGACTCGACGTTTTCCGCCGAGATCGGCAACTTGCGCATGAAGGCAATATCTGCTTCTCCCGACAGAATCGCCTTGGCCTGGCTGGAAGAAGGCATTTCCCTGATGATCAACTGGACTTTGGGGTAGGTCTCGCGGAACTGGCGCAGGGTACTGAGCAGTGACTCGTAGTAGGCGATGGACACCGCCGTCACCGTGAGTTTGCCGGCAATGCCCTCGGACACCTGGCGTGCGTGTTCGATGCCCAGTTCCAACTCTTTCAACGTGCTATAGGCCGCATTCAGGAATGCACCGCCAGCGGGAGTCAGCTTGACCCCGCGTTTATTGCGCGTGAACAGGCTGAACCCCAGTTTGTCTTCCAGCCGATTGATGGCTTGGCTCAACGGCGGCTGGGCCATGTGCAGGCGAATGGCGGCCTTGTGGAAATGCAGCTCTTCAGCCACGGCGATGAATTGGCGTAGCAGGCGGGTTTCGATCATTTCTTCTGTTCCTTCATTTGAACTGATCTGTGGGCGGGTGCGGCAATGTCACCGGTAAATGGGCGCTCGCCTAAAGAATACACAGGGCTAAGTTGAACTTCGGATCCAAAAATTGCAAGGGCTGTCGGGCAGGTCCGAATGCCGTGGCGTAGTGTTAGGAAGAGCCTTCAGATGAATCATCATCAAGGGATCATTCGGATTGAACATCAACTTGATATGAGCCAGGTATCAACCTGCGCCGCCGTTAGTATTAAACAGCGTGGCTGTTCATTGTTAAGGTGAGGCGGCACTCAAGAGGAAACAGCCAATGAATTTTACAGGAAAGACCGCGGTTGTAACGGGCGCTGGCCGAGGGCTCGGTTTAAGTTATGCGCACGCATTGGCCACGCTGGGCGCCAACGTGGTGATCAGTGATATCGGCGCAGATAAGCTGGGCGCTGGGGGCGACAGTTCCATCGCCATGGAGGCTGCGAGAGCCCTCAGGGACAAAGGTTTCAACGTGGTGGGCCATCATGGGGACTTGTCCAGTGAGCAGGGTTGCGAGCAATTGGTGGCAACGGCCATCGACGCATTTGGCCAACTCGATATCCTGATTCACAACGCCGGCTGGGTCGGTTATCAAGCGATTGAAGAGGCTGATGCAACATTCATCGGCCGCGCGGTGGACATCAATATCTATACCCCCGTGTGGTTATGCAAACACGCCTGGAAACACCTCAAGCAGTCTGCTGCCGCACGGGTCGTGCTGACGTCATCCGACCGCGCGATGTACCAGCAGTATGCCCAACCGGGCCTGGTGGCGTATGCCGCTGGCAAGATGGCACAACTGGGCATCATGAATGCGCTAAGCATTGAGGGTACGGAAGCCGGCATTCTCGTCAATGCGGTGTCCCCAGTGGCCAAGACCCGCATGTGGGGCGTGACGGGGGAACCGGAGAACCTTAAGCCTGAATGGGTGACCCCTGGCGTGGTGTTCCTGGCGTCGCAGCAGTGCCAGGACTCCGGTTATGTCCTGCGTGCCAGCAATGGCCAGTTTACGGCGACGCGGTTTGTCGAAAACCCGGGGGTCGATTACCCGGTTGATCTGGCCCGAGTGAAGGCCGCCAGTGCTGAACAGGTTGCCCAGCTTTGGGGCCACATCAAGGAGCGTTGAATATGCCTGCTCAGGAAGAGCTCAAACTGTTTTCACCGTGCCAGGCCGATCTGGGTGAGAGCCCGGTCTGGGATGAAACCCATCAGTGCCTGCTCTTTGTCGACATCAGTGGCGGCCAGATCAATGCCCTGGACCTGCACGGGCAACTGACGCGCCTGTATGACTCGCCTGCGCGCATTGGCGCCTTGGCATTGACTGAAAAGGGCAACCTGATTTTCACCCAGAATGCCGGGGTTGCCATCTTGGACCGCACCAGCCTGCGGGTCACCCAGAACTCAAAGCTGGCCATCACGCTGTCGTCCTATCGTTTCAATGATGGTGCGTGCGACCCGCAGGGCCGCTTCATCACCGGCTTGATGGATGAAGGTCACAGCAGCAATACGGGCAAGCTCTATCGCTACGACGCCGGCCTGAACGCCTCGGTGATTCTGGACAGTATCAGCCTGCCCAACGGACTGGCATGGGCCAGTGGGGGCGACGCGTTGTTTTTCGTCGACTCGGTGGCCCGCACGCTCTACCGCGCTCCTTACCTGGCGAATGGCAACTACCTGCAACAGGTATCGGTGTTCGCCCGGACACCGGAGAAACTGGGCCGACCTGACGGCCTGGCGCTGGATATCGAGGATAACCTGTGGGTTTGCCAGTTCAACGGAGGCTGCCTGCTGCAATATGACCGCAATGGCGCCCTCCTGCAGACCTTGCCAGTGCCGGTGCCACGGCCCACCAGTTGCTGCTTTGGCGGACCGGATATGCGTACCCTGTTCATTACCACCGCCAAATTCGGCATGTCGGCGGACGAGCACGCAGACTATCCGGCAGCGGGCAATATCTACAGCATCCGGTTGCCGGTGCCTGGAAGGCCGCGCCACCGTTTCAAGGAACTGTAGTCGCACATGCTTCAAGGCCGAGGCAGGGCGGCAGATATCCGTGAATAGTCGGTCAACACCATCACCTTTTCCTGAATCCGGCCCACCATTGCGCCGTGCTCCGCGGCGCTTTTTTCCTTGATGGCAGACCATTCCCGGTCAGCCATCAGGTTTGCCCAACCCTGGCGCATCCTCTCGGTATCCGGCCATCTGATCAGGTAGACAAACTCGGTACGCTGGTCGGTCCTGGCTTCCCACAGCGAGATGATGTCGAACCCATGACGGGCCATGATGCGCATGGCGTGATCACGAAGTCGTTCATTGCTCAGGGTGATCCAGAAGGGTGGTTGAAGCATCAGATCGCGACCTCACCATCGATATCTTCGTCCAGGTCTACCCAGTGGTTTGCGTTGACGAGCATGGTTTGCGCCAAGTCGTCCTTTAGGGTGGTGAGATTGCGTCCGCTTCGGATATCAGCCTCCAGCAAACCCAGGAACGCACCGATGGCAGGGTATTCGTAGATGGTATCTAGGCAGATGACCATGATTTCCCCCTGCGTACGTCGAATGCAATCTTGCCACTGGAAGTGGATGGATTTTCATGGCCTATAAAGGCAGAAATGATCAGCTAAATAGCCTGCCCGACGAAGCTCAAAGACTATCCGGGTCCCCAAAGAACATCTGTATCCGCGACCGCAACCACCGCTCCGCCGGGTCATTATCCTGCGCCCCTCGCCACGCCATATGCAGTTCAAAACTCCGTACCTCCAACGGCAGGTCCTCGGCGCGCAGCCCCCCAGCGGCGGTAAGGGCGTCTGCCGTATAGTCCGGCACCGTGGCGACGATGTCGGTACCTGCCAGCAAACTGCCCAGGCCATTGAACTGCGGCACCGCCAGCACCACGTGGCGCCTGCGCCCAAGTTCCTGCAGGGCTTCATCGATAAACCCCGACAGGTCACCTGCAAACGACACCAGCGCATGGGGGCGGGCGCAGAAGTCGTCCAGCGTGATGCTGCCTGGCACGCTGTCGGCCCTGAGCAGTTTTGGCCTGCTGCGGCGCAATACCTTGCGTTTGGCGTTGGCAGGCAGTTCGCTGGTGTAACTCACACCTACCGAGATCTCGCCAGAGGCCAGCAGGGTGGGCATCAGCAGGTAGTTGACCCGCCGCACTACCAGCACAATCCCCGGCGCCTCGGCACGGACGCGTTTCAACAACGGCGGCAGCAGGCCGAACTCGGCGTCGTCCGACAGGCCGATGCGGAATACCGCGTTGCTGGTGGCGGGGTCGAACTCGGCGGCGCGGCTGACGGCGGTGGAGATGGAGTCCAGCGCGGGGGATAGCAGGGCGAAGATTTCGTTGGCGCGGGCGGAGGGCTCCATGCTGCGGCCCGTACGCACGAACAGCGGGTCGTCGAACAGGTTGCGCAGGCGTGCGAGCGCCGCGCTGATGGCCGGCTGGCCGAGGAACAGCTTTTCGGCAGCACGGGTGACGCTACGTTCGTGCATCAGCGTTTCGAACACGATCAACAGGTTGAGGTCTACGCGACGGAGGTCGTTTCGATTCATCGGTGCGCTTCGCCTGAATGGGGGCAGGGGTGAATCTTAAGGCCAAAGGCTGGTAACCTGCACCCGTTTAGGTGGCCAATGCCAGGGAAAGTCAGGTGCCCAATCGATGACAGGCATGTCGACTATTAATGACCACTGATGGCCTAACCGCTAAAGCCCGGATAGAGTCAATGGTAATTAGCGTTTCACACAGGCGAGGTATGCGATGTCCCGCATGATCCGTTTCCACAAGTTCGGCGCTGCCGACGTGCTCCGTTGCGAGGAGCAGGCCGAGCCGACACCCGCCGCCGGTGAGGTGCAGGTCCGCGTTGAAGCGGTAGGTATCAGCTGGTATGACGTGCTCTGGCGCCAGAACCTGGCATCGTCCCGTGCACGGCTGCCTGCCGGCATCGGTCATGAGATGGCCGGCGTGGTGACGGCAGTCGGGGAGGGCATTGACGATATCGCTGTTGGCGATCGGGTGGCGAGCTTCCCGGCCACCAGTGCCAACGACCACCCGGTATACGGCGACGTCATCGTGCTGCCGCGCTCGGCGATCACCCGTTACCCGGATGTACTCACCCCCATCGAAGCGAGCGTGCACTACACGCCGTTGCTCATCGCCTATTTTGCCTATGTCGACCTGGCCCGCGCCAAGGCAGGGCAGACGGCATTGGTGACTGATGCCAGCCACTGTGCGGGGCCGGCCTTCGTTCAGCTGGGCAAGGCGCTGGGGCTCAAGGTGTTCGCAGCTACCAAAGATGCCGAGCAGCGTGAATACCTGTTGGGGCTTGGGGCGGACAAGGTGATCGTCACCGAAGAGCAGGACCTGGTGATGCAGGTGGGCAAATACACCGACGGGCGCGGCGTGGACATGGTGCTCGACGGCCTTGGCGGGCCACAGATGTCGTTGCTGGGCGACGTGCTCGCCCCGCGTGGCAGCCTTGTGCTGTATGGCCTGCAAGGCGGTAACCAGACGCCGTTCCCAGCTTGCGCAGCGTTCCAGAAGAACATTCAGTTCCATGTGCATTGCATCGGCAATTTTACCGGCAAGCCCGAGCTTGGCATTGCCCAGGACCAAGTGGCGCTGCACCGCGCACTTCGCGATATCAACCAATTCACCGCCGACCAGTTGCTGACCCCGCAAATCATCAAGGTGTACCCCTTCGAGCAGGTGGTGGAGGCGCACCGGTACATGGACCAATGCCCATGTGGCGGGCGTGTGGTGCTGGATTTGTCGCAGCCTTGAGCGCACTGCCGTTCATCCACGAACCCGGGCTGGCCCCGGGTTTTTTGTGGGCGATATCATACGATTATTTATTATAAAAAAGAACATTCCTACAACTAGAGCAGTGCTGGACTACATTCCATAGATTGACTAACCAGCTGTTAGTAATATCTCGCCAACTATCCTCGCTTGAACTATCTCGGTCGACTCATCAAGCTGTCTATTCATCTTTGCTGACTGCTTTTTTTACCCCTATCTGTATCTTCAATTCGTTTTCCGTACCTCGATAATGGCCTAATGATAGTTTGCGCAAGGAGCGAGTGATGAACATGGCCAGGCCTGGTCCACGGATATGTGCAGCAGTTAAGTGGCGCCGTATTGCGGTGTTCTCGATGGTATGGCGACAGTGATGGGGCGTGTGCCCTGACCGATTTGCCGTACCCCTCGCGGGGGGACCCCGCAGCGTGCCGGAACAATAAAAGTGTGTTCGGCAGTGCTGGCCGCATGAAGTTGATGAGGTGATACCGTGACTGCTATTCACGACCAGGCGATGCACTATATCTACCAGCAAGTGCTGGAACGTTTGTTGAACCATATGTCGCAAGCCCAGCGCGCGGCCTTGCAGTTGTTGATACAGCGGTTGTTGGTGGCTGCGGGGGGCGCCGAATATATCGGCACCTTTCGTTTGTTGGTACTGCACGGCAGTGACCGGCGCAGTATCCGGTTGCTGGCCATGCTCCGCGCTGCGCAATTGAGCATCGCCCTGCGCGGGCCGGTGACGTTCCAGTTGCGGGTGCTGGTGGTCAGCTTGCCGGCGGCGGGCGAACCGTTGAGGTCTTGTCATGAGCGAAACTTCAGTGCGCTGTTCTTGCAGGATGACCCACGGGTACAGCTGCAGATGATGGAGGGGCGAGGGGTGGTGCCGTTCAGCAGCGTCGGCGTGTCACAGCCACCGGCCTCAACCGTTGCCAAGGATGCCATGCTGGTGTTTGGGCATTTGATCGACGCCAGGCCAGAGGCCTTGCTGGGTAGCCGCCTTCACCTGGAGGTGGCGATGGCAGTGGGTGCTGCCCTGCAGTCACAGGCCAGTGCGGATGTACTGGTCACCGCGATTGCTGCACGCCAGCGGCGGCGGTTTCTGGCCTGGGCGCGGCGTAGCCTGCTGCTGGCGGGGGAGCGAGGGGTTCATGAAACGCACCATTGCCTGGGGGCACTGACCCAGGCGCTCATCCGCCTGGGTAACGCCGCGCAGGCCCCTACGGCGGCCCACGCGGTACCTGAGCCCCAAGCCACCACCGAAGCAGCATCGGTGCGGGTGATGCCCATGGACGATTTTCTGGAGCAGTTACTGGAGGGCCAGAAGCTTGACGTGATGCTCGGCTCCATCGATGAGACTGCCAGGGATGCCTGGCCCTTCGGGGCATTTGTCGACCCTGTGGCGTTGGCACAGTTGCACGAGTTGCGCGCCCGCAGCCAGGAACCGCAGCCCGGTCGCCCGGCGTTGCGCCTGGCGTGCCCGGCAGCGGAGGGCAAACGGCGAGACTCGCAAAGCCTGCAGGTGGGCAAGGCCTACGGTATCGACCATGGCCAACTGACGTGCCTGTGCTTCAATCCCTTCGCCAGGCAAGGCAAGAACCTCGAGCGTTTTTTGCAGTGTCGCCATACCGACATGCTGGTGGCGCTGCCCTACCTGCACAGGGCCCTGCAGGGTAAACCCTGCCCAGAGGCGGTGAAGGCCTGGCTGGTGAACATCAGCGGCTTGCAACTGGGGCAACTGAAGTGGATATACGAAGGGCGGCTGCCGCTTTCAGCCTGGCGCGTACTCAGTAACCTGGCCCGCCGTGATATCCACCTGAGGCTGTTGCCCCGGCGCCTGCCAAACCGACCGCGCAGCCCGGCGGAGATCACTTGATGCACGGCGACATGCCCCGGGAGTTCGCCTACCGCAAGGTGCGCAGGTACCTGGAAGCATTGATCGGCCAGGCCTTGGCCGCGGGTACCTGTCGGTTGCCCTCATTACGTACCCTGTCGAGCAGGTTGCAGGTATCGCTGGCAACCGTGCAGCATGCCTACAACCTGCTCGAAGAAGAGGGCCGCGTGCAGTGCCTGCCACGGTCGGGCTACTTCGTGCACAGTGGCCCCAGCCAATTGCCAGCGACCATGCCTGGCCATCCACCCTTGCCGCTTCGGCCGGTATTGCAGGGCAGCTTGTTGAACCATGAGCGGCGGCTGGCCCGGCAGAAAGCGAGCACCTCGGGCCCATGGGCCGACCCTGCCAGTGCCCGCCTTCGCCTGGTGCTGGCCGAGCGCTACACACGCTCGTGCAGCCGCTACTGGCGCGCGGGTGACGTGCAGTTGGCGCCGGACGTGACGGCACTGCTGGATACATTGCTCAAGGCGCTGGCCCTGGAGGGTGCCACGGTACTGGTGCAGTCCCCGTGTTGCAGGCAGGTATTGCGGGCCCTGACCAACGCCGGTTTACGCGTACTCGAAGTGCCCGTGGATGGCCGTGGCAGCCCGAACCTGCGCGCACTGGCCGGCCTGCTCGACAGCGAGCCTGTGGGCATGGTGGTCATGCCTTCCTGCCTGGGCATGCCCCAGGGCCGGTTGGTAGCTGCCGCCTGCCAGCAACAGATCGGTCACCTGCTGTCACAGCACCCGTTGTGGGTGTTGGAAAACGATCTGGACAGCGACCTGTGCCACGCCGGGCCGCCGATGACCCGGTTGCGTGACTGGGTAGAGCCGCGCTGGCTGCTGGTGTTGGGGGGATTCGAGGCCGCGTTGGGGCCCGAGGTGCCCTACGCGTATGTCTTGGGCCCTGCCGAGGTACTGGAACAGACCTTCATCGAGCGTGCCTACCGGCTGGCGCCGCTGCGGCTGCTGGCACTCGCCTGCATGCTCGGCAAAGGTGAGGTCGACGCCCAGTGGCTTCAGGTGCGCACGGGCCTGCTGCGGCGTGCGCAAACCCTGTCGCGTATGCTGGAACTGCAGTTCGGCCCAAGTGCCGCTGTGCACCCACCCCAGGGTGGCCTGCTGCTCTGGGTACGCCTGCGCCGGGCACCGCAGTGGGGCCGCGTGATGGCTGCCGTGGCAGGGTCTGAGCTGTATGCAATGCCTGGGGCGGAGTTCAGCCTGCAAGGCCGCTATCGGCATTATCTGGCGCTGGGGTGGCTGGGCGACGACCCGGTGGAACTACAGGCGGCTGTAGAGCGTTTGGCGAGGGCCGCAGACAGTCGCTAGCGTGTATGGCCCGACCCGCGGCACTTGCCAGGCTGGCAGGTCTGTATGTATAAACAGTGTCCCTGAGAGCCGCCGCCTGCCCTGATTTCCGTGATTGCCCATTCCGTCGACGACCCTTTCTACTACCTGCACAACTTCCGCCAGGTGCTGGCGTGGGTGGGGCAGCGCTACGAAGACCTCCTCGATGAGCAAGAGAAGGCTTTCATCGCTGCCTTCACTCAGCTTGAGGCGCCTGCCCAGGCGCTGCTGGTGCGCATGGTGATGCGCAAGGGCGAGCTGTTTCGCGGTGATCGCCTTGAGTATGACGAAATAGGCGATACCTGCCAGGCCCTGCAACCGCTGCAGGCGCTAGGCTGGGTACGCGAACCCGAGCGGCTTGAACTTGAGCAATTGTTCGCCCTGTTGCGCAAGGACGAACTGGCCGACTGCTTCGCTGACCGGTTGAGCCGGCCGCGGGCGGCCAAGTATGAATGGCTGAGCCACCTGCAAGAAATGGCCTTGGCACCGCGGTCATTGGCCGAATGGTTCCCTGCCACCGGCGTGCGCATTTATGAGTGGTGCCTGCAACCGGTATGCGACCGGATCCGACTGCTGTTTTTCGGCAACCTCTACCAGGACTGGTCCGACTTCGTGCTGGCCGACCTCGGGGTGATGCGCTACGAACACGTGCCGTTCAGTGCCGACTCTCGTGCCCTGCAGCAGCGCACTGATCTGGACTTGGCCATGGCACTGCATCGATGCGCCGAGCGGCTGGACCAGGGCGACGACACCCTGTCGATACTGGCAACGCTGCAGGGGCTGCGCAGTGAAAACCCATGGTTGGCACGGCGGCAGGCGCGGCTGTTGTTTGCGCTCGGCCAGCAGTGTGAACGGCAGGGTGAGTGGGACCAGGCCATGGCGGTGTACACCCAGTGCAGTCATGCCCAGGCACGCATCCGCCAGGTGCGCGTGCTGGAACGCACCCAGTGTTGGGCCCAGGCGCACGCGTTGGCGCTGCAACTGGCAGCAGCGCCAGCCAATGCCCTGGAGGTGCAGGCGCTGGAGCGCATGCTGCCGCGGCTGGCGCGCAAGCTTGGCGGCCCACCGCAGCGCCGCCAGCGGGCGGCGCCGCTGGAGCTGATTGAGCTGGAACTGCCCCGGGCCCATGCAGCACTGGGTGTTGAAGAGGCCGTACGCCAGCACTTGGCGCAGGCGGGCGGGCAGGTGCATTACGTAGAGAACACGCTGTTCAACAGCCTGTTCGGCCTGTTGTGCTGGGAGGCCATTTTTGCGCCGGTGCCGGGCGCGTTCTTTCACCCGTTCCAGGCGGCGCCCCAGGACCTGCATGACAGTGACTTCCAGCACCGTCGCAGTGCGGATTTCGCCCGCTGCCTGGGCCGCCTCGAAGACGGCAGCCACCAGCAGGCGATTCTCGATTGCTATGCGGCCAAGCGGGGGTTGCAGTCACCGTTCGTGTTTTGGGGCATGCTCAGCGAAGCGCTGCTGCAGCAAGCCTTGGCGTGCCTGCCCGGCGAGCACCTCAAGCAATGCTTTTTGCGCTTGTTGCAGGACATACGCAACAACCGTACCGGCATGCCGGACCTTATCCAGTTCTGGCCAGAGCAGGGCCGCTACCGCATGGTCGAGGTGAAAGGGCCGGGTGACCGCCTGCAAGACAACCAGTTGCGCTGGCTGGAGTTCTGCCGCGCCCATGGTCTACCGGTGGCGGTGTGTCACGTGCGCTGGAGCGATGCGGCGTGAGCTACAGCGTGGCGGTGCGTGCCTTGTGCGAGTTCAGTGCCAAGGTGGGCGACCTGGACCTGCGCTTCACGCCTTCGCCCACCGCACAGGAAGGCATCGAAGGCCATCGCCGGGTGGTCGCACGCCGGGCGGCTGGTTACGAATCGGAAATCCCCCTGGAAGGTGAATACCAGGCCCTGCGAGTGCGCGGCCGCGCCGACGGCTATGACCCTGCCTGCAATCGCCTCGAAGAAATCAAGACCCACCGCGGTGACCTGGCGCGCCAGCCCGCTAACCATCGCCAGCTGCACTGGGCCCAGGCCAAGGTCTATGCGTGGCTGATGTGCCAAGCCCGGCAGCTGCCTGCGATCGAGGTGGCGCTGGTGTACCTGGATGTGGACAACGATGGCCAGACACTGATCAGCGAGCACCACACAGCGGGCGACCTGCAGGTCTTTTTCGAGGCCCAGTGCCAGCGGTTTCTGGCGTGGGCACATTACCAGCAACAGCGCTTGGCCGAGCGTGACCACGGGCTGCAGGCGCTGACCTTTCCCTACCCGCAGTTCCGCCAGGGCCAGCGGCAGTTGTCCGAAACCCTGTACAAAGCCGTGAGCACCGGGCGCTGCCTGATGGCGCAGGCGAGTACGGGGATTGGCAAGACCTTGGGCACGCTGTTCCCGCTGCTGAAGGCAATGGTGCCGCAACAGTTGGACAAGGTGTTTTTCCTGACCGCCAAAACCCCAGGGCGGGCGCTGGCGCTGGACGCTATCGGCCAGATCACTGCCAGCGCCCCTCAGCCCGCCCTGCGCACACTTGAGCTGATCGCCCGTGACAAGGCGTGTGAACACCTCGACAAGGCTTGCCATGGTGAGTCCTGCCCCCTGGCTGCGGGGTTCTACGACCGGCTGCCTGCCGCACGGCAAGCGGCGGCCGGCTTGCCCCTGCTTGATCGTGCCCGGCTGCGGGAAGTGGCCCTGGCCCACCAGGTGTGCCCCTATTACCTGGGGCAAGAGATGGCACGCTGGGTCGATGTGCTGATTGCCGATTACAACTACTACTTCGACGCGCATGCGCTGTTGTTCGGGTTGAGCCAGACCAACCAGTGGCGGGTAGCCGTGCTGGTGGATGAGGCGCATAACCTGGTGGAGCGCGGCCGCAGCATGTACAGCGCCAGCCTGGACCAAAGCCAGCTGCTCGCGTTGCGCCAGGCCAAGCCGCCAGGCCTCGGCAGTGCACTGGACCGCGTGAACCGGCAGTGGAATGCGCTGTACAAGGAACAGCGTGCGCCCTATGAAGCCAGCGAGCACCTGCCAGAGGGGCTTCTACGTGCGCTGCAGCAGTGCGTGGGGTTGATTCAGGAACAGATGAACCAGGCACCTGTGCACATTGACCCGGCGCTGCTGCAGTTCTTTTTTCAGGCCCTGCAATTCACCCGCGTGGCAGAACTGTTCGATGAACACTTTCTGTTCGACATCACCGTGCGCCAGGGCCCGCGCAAGCGGCGCCTGGCAACCCTGTGCCTGCGCAACGTCAACCCTGCGCGGCTGCTGGGCCCACGCATGCGCGCGGCACGCAGCGTGACCCTGTTCTCCGCCACCCTGAGCCCGCAACGCTTCTACCGTGACCTGCTGGGCATGCCTGCCGACACCGCCTGGCTGGAGGTGGCCGCGCCGTTTCGTGCCGAGCAGCTGCAGGTACGCATCGCCAGCCAGGTATCCACCCGCTATCAGCAGCGTCACGCTTCGCTGGCCCCCATCGTCGAGTTGATTGCACAGCAGTACCAGGCCCAGCCGGGGAACTACCTGGCGTTTTTCAGCAGCTTCGAATACCTGCAACAAGTGGTCGGGTTGTTGACACAGCAGCACCCGCAACTGCCCGTGTGGGCCCAGGCGCCTGGCATGGACGAGGCTGCGCGTCAGGGTTTTCTCGATCGCTTCGTTGCCGATGGCCGGGGTGTGGGGTTTGCGGTACTGGGTGGGGCATTCGGTGAGGGGGTGGACCTGCCAGGCACCCGGTTGATCGGGGCGTTCATCGCCACATTGGGCCTGCCACAGGTCAACCCGGTCAATGAGCAGTTCAAACAGCGCTTGGGCCAGCAGTTTGGTGCAGGGTTCGATTATGCGTACCTGTACCCGGGGGTGCGCAAGGTTATCCAGGCGGCGGGCAGGGTGATACGCGGGGACCAGGACCAAGGCGTGCTGGTACTGGTTGACGAGCGCTTCACCGAGCCCCGGGTCCAGCAGATGTTCCCCGGTTGGTGGCCGCCTGCAACCCGCTAACCCGGCAGGCCATCCGCCCGGGGTTGCAGCAGTATCGGCAGGTAGTGCCTCACGAACAACAGCAGTGCCATGCACCAGCACAAGGCAGACAGGCTGAAAGCCAGAGGGGTGAGAAGGGGTAATATCACCCGCGCCAGCGCCGCCAGGTGCAGCAGTGCGAACCCAACGGCCACGCTGGCCGGCACGCTCAACGGGCGGCCTGTGTGCCCCAGGCTCACCCGCGCCATCATTGCCAGCATCAGGCCGCTCATCGCGCCCACGGTCAATGCGTGGGTTACAAGGCTAGGGCTGACGTTCACTCCAGCGTGCCATAACGCCATGCCCAGGGTGGCCACGGCAAGCCAGGCATAGGCCAGGTGCAGCGACCACAGCAGCGGTATGCCCCAAAGCCTGCGGTCATGCCACAGCAGCAGGCGGGCAGCGTGCAAGGCGAACAGGCCACCAAACAGCACGGCCAGGCCCCACTGGGGCGCCTGGCCGAAGCCTGCTGCCATGGCCAGTGCCGCCGTGACACTGAGCACCAGGCAGCTGCGGTCCAGCCAGGGGCGTGGTGTGCTTGCCGTCATGATGCCCAGCCCGCGTTGGGTGAAGAACGGAATCACCCGGCCACCCAATACAGTCATCATTGCAGCCACCAGCCACAACCCGGCCAACACGCCTTGCCGCTGCAACGGCTCGTCCTGGCGCAGGAAGCCTGCGAGGGTGAGCCATTGGCAGCCCGTAAAAACCAACACCAACACCACAATCGGGTAGTTGTTGCGCAACCGCCGCTGCACGATTGGCCTGGCCAGCGCCAACGTCACCAAAGGCAGAAAACCACCCTCGATCACCACAAGCCACTCAACAGGCAGCGGCAGAAACCAGGCCGCGCGCCCCAGCAGCCATATCAAGAACAGTGCCTGAAGGCTTCTCCCATGCAGGCCGGGTAATCCGCTCCAGTTCTGCACCGCCGTTAGCAGAAAGCCGCCGACGATGGCTGCGGTAAAACCGTATAGCATTTCGTGACGGTGCCAGGCCAGCATGCCTCCGCTGGGCACGGGTGCGGACACGCCGGCCAATGTGCCTGCCCATACCATCACAGCGATCAGCGCAAACACAGTGCCGGCCAGGAAGAACGGGCGGAACGCGAGGTTCCACAGCGGTCGGCAACGGCGGTACTCCATCAAGTGTACGAGCATGGTGATGCCTTAGATCTACCAGGGTGATTCAGGTAACATCAGGATCTGTGCCAATGCTGCAGCCCTTGAATATCAAGGTGATGGCACTGCTCAAGGTCGTAATGACCCTACCAGCCGCGAGTCCTAATGACTGGCATCATGTCGCTTTGACTCGTTTCGTTTCAAGATTGCCCTGGCCACTTGCCGCTGCCACAGGATCCACGTTTTGCCCGATCTTCCGAACAACCCGTTGCTGCAGTACATGGCCCGGCTGGCGCCGTCCAGCCAGCAGACCATGCGCTACGTTCTTCAGGACACAGCCGACCGGCTTGGCTTCGTCGACTGCAACCTTGCCGACGTCCCCTGGCACAAGCTGGAGCCTGGCCACGTGATTGGGCTGGTGTCGGCCCTGCGCGAAGACGGCTATGCCCCCAACAGCTCATCGCTGTATGTGAATGCCATTCGTGGGGTGATGAACGAAGCCTGGCGCCAGGGGCTGATCGAGCATGAACACTTGCAGCGCATGCGCGAGGTGAAGCCTGCCACAGGCACCCGGTTGCCGCCTGGGCGCAACCTGCGGCGCAGCCTCATTCGCGAGCTGATGGATGCCTGCGCCGCCGACCCCCGCCCGCAAGGGGTGCGGGATGCGGCAATCATTGCCCTGCTGTATGGCACCGGCATGCGCAAGTCCGAGTCGGTGGACATCAACCTGGACCAGGTGGATTTCCAGGAGCGCAGCCTGCAAGTGGTGGGCAAGGGCAACCACCAGCTGATCAAGTACGCACCGCCTTGGGCCTTCGAAAAGCTGCAGGCCTGGTTGAGCCTTCGCCGCGAGGCGTTACCTGCCGGCGCAGAAGACGACCCGTTTCTGTTCAACCGCATCCGCCGTGGCAACCACATCACCCGCGCACGCATCACCAAACATGCGATTTACTACATCGCCCGCCAGCGGGGTGCACAGGTGGGGGTGAAAATCATGCCCCATGATTTTCGCCGGGCCTTCATCACCCGCGTCATCGAAGAGCATGACCTGTCGATCGCCCAGAAGCTCGCCCACCATGCCAATATCCAGACCACCGCCATTTATGACCGGCGTGACGACAACGAGCGGCGTCGTGCGGTAGACCGTTTCGACTATTAACCCGCCAGGCACTGAAACAGCGCCGCCAGCCGCCCTTGGATAGTGCGCCGTGCCCGACACCGGCGCAGGCCTGCCACAGGTTTAATCTGAGTTCACCTGCGGAGTTGGCCCGCAACCTGCTATATCCAGCCTGAGAATTTGATCGAGTGGTCAGGCCGGGCGCATACCGATATGCGCCAGCCTGGCCCTCGCAACGGCCATCAAGGCCACGGATTTCAGGGGCCGCAGGATGTCGCTGGCGGAGCATATTGCAACACATACCGATGAAGCCGGGTGGAGCGCCTACCTGCAACTGCGCTTCATTGTGCGCGATGGCGTGACCCGCCTTGGTGCGCGACGCCATTACGGACCCCTTTTGGTGCAAAGGCCGTTTTACCCGGAGGGTGCGCCATGTCATGTGTACGTGCTGCACCCGCCTGGGGGCATTGTCGCTGGGGACCGGCTGGAGCTGGACATTCACCTTGAGCCCGGCACCCACGCGTTGCTGACCATGCCCGGCGCCAGCAAGTTCTATCGCAGCATTGGCCCCACCGCGCGCCTTGCCCAGCACTTTCACCTGGGCGCTGGCAGCACGCTGGAATGGCTACCCCAGGACAGCATCTTCTTCTCTGGCGCCCGGGCCAGCCTGGACAGCCGTTTCACCCTGGCGCCAGGCGCAAGGCTGCTGGCTTGGGAAACCCTGTGCCTGGGCCGGCCGGTGATGAACGAGCAGTTTTTGCAGGGGGCGCTCGACAGCCGGCTGCGCATCGAACTGCCCGGCGAGCCTGGCCTGCACGAGAGGCTGCGTATTACGGGGGGCCGCCTTGAAAAGCTGGGTGGCTATCCGCTGCTAGCGACCCTGTGCGCTGCACCTGCTGATCAGCACACCCTCGACCAGGTACGGCCCTTGCTCGAAGCCCTGGGTAACCCGGGTGGCGCCACATTGCTGGGGTCGCTGCTGGTGATCCGCCTGCTCGACCACGACAACCAACACTTGCAACACACCCTGCAATGCCTGTGGCGAGTGCTGCGCCCGGCCGTTCTTGGCCTGCCAGCCTGCCCACCGCGTATCTGGGCTACCTGAGAGAGCACCCATGGAGCTGACACCAAGAGAGAAAGACAAGCTGCTGCTGTTCACTGCAGCGTTGCTGGCAGAGCGGCGCCTGGCCCGCGGCCTGAAACTCAACTACCCCGAAGCGGTGGCGTTGATCAGCGCCGCTGTGCTGGAGGGCGCACGCGATGGGCGTACGGTCGCAGAACTGATGAGCCTGGGGCGCGAAGTGCTGACCCGGGAGCAGGTGATGCCCGGCATCGCCGAAATGCTCCACGACGTGCAGGTGGAGGCCACCTTCCCCGACGGCACCAAGCTGGTGACCGTGCATGAACCCATTGTCTGACTACGCCCAGGGTACCCCCATGATTCCAGGTGAAATCCAGGTCGCCGAGGGCGACATCGAACTCAACGCCGGCCGTGACACGGTCAGTGTCAGCGTGGCGAACCACGGTGACCGGCCGGTGCAGGTCGGCTCCCATTACCACTTCTATGAAGTCAACCAGGCCTTGGTGTTCGACCGTGAGCCCACTCGCGGTTTTCGCCTGGACATCCCGGCCGGTACGGCGGTGCGTTTCGAGCCGGGCCAGGCGCGCACCGTGCAGTTGGTGGCCTATGCCGGCAAGCGCGAAATCTACGGGTTCCAGGGCAAGGTGATGGGCGCGCTGGAGGGCAGGGCATGAGCCGTATTTCCCGGCAGGCCTATGCGGACATGTTCGGCCCCACCGTGGGGGACAGGGTGCGCCTGGCCGACACGGCACTGTGGGTCGAAGTAGAACAGGACTACACCCTGTACGGCGAAGAGGTGAAGTTCGGCGGCGGCAAGGTGATCCGCGACGGCATGGGCCAGGGGCAGATGCTGGCGGCGGACGCCATGGACCTGGTGCTCACCAACGCGCTGATCATCGACCACTGGGGGATCGTCAAGGCCGATATCGGCATCAAGCACGGGCGCATCGCTGTCATTGGCAAAGCCGGCAACCCGGATGTGCAACCTGGCGTCACCGTACCGGTTGGCCCGGGCACCGAGGTGATCGCGGCCGAAGGCAAGATCGTTACCGCAGGTGGGGTGGACTCGCATATCCATTTCATTTGCCCGCAGCAGGTGGACGAAGCCCTCAACAGCGGTGTCACTACGTTCATTGGCGGCGGCACAGGCCCCGCTACCGGCACCAATGCCACCACGTGCACCCCTGGCCCCTGGTACCTGACGCGCATGCTGCAGGCGGCCGACAGCCTGCCGATCAATATCGGCCTGCTGGGCAAAGGCAATGCCTCGCGCCCCGAAGCCCTGCGTGAACAGATCGCCGCAGGGGCCGTGGGCCTCAAGCTGCATGAAGACTGGGGCTCGACGCCAGCGGCCATCGACTGCTGCCTTGGCGTGGCCGAAGAGATGGACATCCAGGTGGCCATCCATACCGACACCCTGAACGAGTCAGGGTGCATCGAGGACACCCTGGCGGCCATCGGTGACCGCACCATCCATACCTTCCACACCGAAGGCGCCGGCGGCGGGCACGCCCCGGATATCATCCGCGCGGCAGGGCAGGCCAACGTACTACCGTCTTCCACCAACCCGACGCTGCCCTATACGGTCAACACGGTGGACGAGCACCTGGACATGCTGATGGTCTGCCATCACCTGGACCCCAGCATCGCCGAGGATGTGGCGTTCGCCGAATCGCGCATCCGCCGTGAAACCATCGCCGCCGAGGATATTCTCCACGACATGGGCGCCTTCGCCATGACCTCGTCCGACTCCCAGGCCATGGGCCGGGTAGGGGAAGTGGTGCTGCGCACCTGGCAGGTGGCGCACCAGATGAAGCTGCGCCGGGGCCCGCTGGCCCCGGATACCGCCTACAGCGACAACTTCCGGGTCAAGCGCTACATCGCCAAGTACACCATCAACCCCGCGGTTACCCACGGTATCGCCCATGAGGTGGGCTCGGTGGAAGCCGGCAAGCTGGCCGACCTGGTGCTGTGGTCGCCGGCGTTCTTCGCGGTCAAGCCGGCCCTGGTGATCAAGGGCGGGATGATCGTGACAGCGCCCATGGGCGATATCAACGGCTCTATCCCCACCCCTCAGCCTGTGCACTACCGGCCCATGTTCGGGGCGCTGGGCGCAGCCCGGCATGCCACGCGCATGACGTTTCTGCCCCAGGCCGCCCTCGACCGCGGGCTGGCACAGGAGTTGAACCTGCGCAGCCTGATCGGTGTGGCCCGGGGTTGTCGCCGGGTGCGCAAGGCCGACATGGTCCACAACACCCTGCAGCCAGTGATCGAAGTCGATTCGCAAACCTACCAGGTGCGTGCTGATGGCGAACTGCTGGTGTGCGAGCCGGCCACGGAACTGCCCCTGGCCCAGCGTTATTTTCTGTTCTGAAGGAGCACTGATGATTGTCCTTACCCGCCGTATTTCAGACCCCGGCGCCCATGCTGAAACCGGCACCGTCACCCTGGACGTCGACAGCCGTATCAAGAGCCGCCTGCGGGTGACCCTGGACGATGGCCGCGAGGCCGGGCTGATGCTCGAGCGTGGCCACCTGCTGCGTGGGGGGGAGTGGCTGGCCGACGCTGCGGGTACCCAGTGCATTCGTGTGCTGGCGGCGCCGGAGGCGGTGTCGACGGTGCGCTGCAGCGACCCGCACCTGCTGGCCCGGGCTGCCTATCACCTGGGCAACCGCCATGTGCCGCTGCAAATCGAGCCCGGCCTGTTGCGCTTCCAGCATGACCATGTGCTGGACGACATGCTGCGTGGCCTGGGGCTGACGGTGGAGGCCGAACAGGCCCCCTTTGAACCTGAGGCGGGGGCCTACCAAAGTGCGCCCCATGGCCACAGCCACGGCCATGATCATCCGTTCGTGCGCCTGCCTGCCCATTCCTGAACTGCACTGGAGCTGATAATGAAAAAGACCCTGCCACTGTTGCTGCTGATGCTGGCCGTACCCGCTTTCGCCCACCCTGGGCATGACACCAACCCCTTGCAGGATGGCCTGCTGCACCCGCTCACCGGCCTTGACCACCTGCTGATGCTGCTGGGTACCGGCGTGCTGGCCGCCCTGACCCGGCGCAACCTCACCCTGCCACTGGCGACCCTGGCCGCGATGTTCGCTGGTGCCGTGTGTGGCCACCTGTTCGGTGGTGTGCTGGGCATGGAAACCCTGATTGCCGGCTCGCTGGTAGTCGCCGGTGCTGCCCTGTTGCTGCCAGGGCGGCAGGTGCTGCTGGCCATGGCCATGCCAATGTTCGCGTTGTTCCACGGTTGGGCTCACGGCGTCGAAGCCACGCCAAGTGCGTTCTGGCAGTTCAGCGCAGGCTTTGTGCTGGTCAGTGGCCTGCTGTTGGCCGGCGGTTTTGCCGTTGGCTGCCTGCTGCGTCGCCACACCGGGTTGCAGAAACTGTTCGGCGGCGGCTTGCTGGCCAGCGCCGCCATGGTGCTGGTCGGTTGATGAGCAGCGACCTGGCGTTACTGCGCTTGCTGCAGCTGGTCAGCCCTGGCCTGCCGGTAGGTGGTTTTACCTATTCGCAAGGCCTTGAGTGGGCGGTGGAAGCTGGCTGGGTGAAGGACCTGGCCGGGTTCACTGCCTGGCAGCGCGAGCAGATCGACGACACATTGGCCTGCCTCGACTGGCCGGTGCTGGTACGCCTGTACCACGCCTGCCTGGCCGAGGATGCTGCGGCGTTCGAGCACTGGAGCCGTTTCTTGCTGGCCAACCGCGAAACCGCCGAATTGCGCCTGGAAGAGCAGCAGCGCGGGGCTGCGCTGGCACGGCTGCTCGACGGCTGGCGGTTGGGCCAGGCCCCCGCCTGGCGAACCAGCCTGGAGATGACCCAACTGGGTGGCATGGCCTGGTTGGCAGCCCAGTGGGCCATCCCCCTGCGCCAGTTGGCCCTGGGCCATGGCTTTGCCTGGCTGGAGGGCGCCGTCATGGCCGGGGTCAAGCTGGTGCCTTTTGGCCAGCAGGCGGCCCAAACGCTCTTACGCGACTTGAGTGTTGAGTTACCTGCAGCCTTCGACCACGCGCTGATGCTGGAGGATGAGCAGATCGGCGGCGGCTTGCCGCTGTTGGCCATCGCCTCATCGCGTCACGAAACCCAATACACCCGTTTGTTCCGTTCTTGAGGACTGCCTGAAATGCAAAGCTATCAACAACCCCTGCGCGTCGGTGTCGGTGGCCCGGTTGGCTCTGGCAAGACCGCACTGCTCGAAGCGCTGTGCAAGGCCATGCGTGACCACTACCAGATCGCCGTGGTCACCAATGACATCTACACCAAGGAAGACCAGCGCATCCTCACCGAGGCCGGCGCCCTGGAGCCCGAGCGTATTGTCGGCGTCGAAACCGGTGGTTGCCCGCACACGGCGATCCGCGAAGATGCCTCGATGAACCTGGCGGCCGTAGAGGCACTGGCGCGCAAGTTCGGCAACCTGGAAGTGATTTTCGTCGAGAGCGGCGGTGACAACCTGAGCGCGACCTTCAGCCCAGAGCTGGCTGACCTGACGATCTACGTGATTGACGTGGCCGAAGGCGAGAAGATCCCGCGCAAGGGTGGGCCAGGTATCACCAAATCGGACTTCCTGGTCATCAACAAGACCGACCTGGCGCCCTATGTGGGCGCCTCGCTTGAGGTCATGGAACGTGATACCCAGCGCATGCGGCCACAACGGCCCTGGACCTTCAGCAACCTGAAAAAAGGCGAGGGCCTGCAGGCGGTAATCGATTTCATCGTCGAGCGCGGCATGCTGGGTGTGCGCACCTAGCCGGCCATGCCGTCAACCCGAATGGGCGACAGGGTCCTCGGTCAACTCATCCAGGCCATCATCCTCACCCGGCAGCGCGGTGATCACGCTGAAGTCACTGACTTCTACCTGGCCACCGCCGTAGCCGAGCAGGTGAAATGAAAAGGCCTTGCGCTCAACGGGGTTGTCGAAACGGAACTCCATTTCAAGCGGCTTCTTGGCGGTCACCTTCACCTCGGCGGGCAGGCCCAGGGCCACTTCCTGCTCCATCTGCTTGGCCTTGAGCTGGATGAATGCTGCACGCTTGGGGTCGAGTGAGCGCACCTTGACCCTGACACGTGTGTGCGAGCCCTGTGGCATTTCCAGATACTGTGCGCCAATCAGGTTGTCGGCCCAGTCGTCGTGAATACGCTTGCGTAGCTGGATGGGGGAGGGCCCACCGAACTGGTAGCGCAGGTTCAGTGGGGTCTGCAGCAAAGACTGGTCGAGTACCGCCGCCAATGCACCGACCTGCTGGCCCAGGTAGCTATCGCCCTGGCCCAGATAGCGGGCCTTGTCGGCGATGAAACCGTCGCTGGCATAGCGCCGGCAGCGCTGCTGGAAATCACACTCGGTGAACACCCCCTGCCCGTTGTGATAGCGCAGCATGCCATTGGTGAACGAGATCATCTCGCGGCCAGTGTCGTAATCCCGATACAAGGAGCGCCCACTCAGGGCCAGGGGGATGGGCAGCGCGAAATAGTCGAGTACGGAGGTGGCCAGGTCAACATGGCCGTAGGTGCCTGACTTGAGGGTTGGCAGCAAACGCTGCTCGGGTGCCAGGGTCAGGTTGAAGCCCCAGGACGAGGCAAGGCGCACACCGTCGATGCCATGGGATTCATCCGAAGTGACCACCACCAGGGTGTCCTTGAGGACGCCCTGGCGCTCCAGGGCGTCCAGGAAGCCGCCAAGGGCGTCGTCCAGGTAGGCGACGGCCGCCTGTTTGGGGGTGTCGTAACGGGCCAGGTAATCCGCCGGTGCCGAATAGGGCTGGTGAGTGCCGACCGTGAGCAGGGTCAGCATCCAGGGCTGGTCCTGTTTGCGCAGCTGGCCCACGTAGTCCAGAGCACCTTCGAAGAAGGCGCGGTCATCCTTGCCCCACGGGAAATCCAGGTAGTTACGGTTGCCGAACCATTCCACGCCATGCACGGATTCAAAGCCGATATGCGGCATGATGCGGTCCTTGGCCATGAAGCGCAGACCCGCCCCTTGCAGGTAATGGGTGGTAAAACCGGCCTGGCGCAGTTGGGCAGGCAGGCACGCCTGGTTGCGCTCGGCCTGGGTCAGCAGCTCTACGCCTTTGGGGGTGCCATTGGCCAGCTTGTCGTAGTCGCCGCACAGCATGGCATAGAGCCCACGGATGGTCTGGTGGGTGTGCAGCACGTAGTCCGGTGTGTTCATGCCCCGAGCCGCCCACTGGCCAAGCCTGGGCATGAGGTCTTCATCGAAGCGGCTGTGCAACGCCTCGCGATTAGGGCGCAGGTAGGCCCCTGGGATGCCTTCTACAGTGATGATCAACACGTTGCGGGCGCTGCCGGTGGCGGCCAACAGGCGCTGGCCGTTCAGGTCGGCCTGGGTCAGCCCGGTGCTGGGCAGGGGTGTGAAGGGCGCGCGCCCCTCGACAAGACGCTGCAGGTTGCCCACGCCCGCTGACAACACCTGGTGGCCAAGGTTGTACTGGCGCCATTGATCGGCATCCGAGGGCGCCAACTGCTGGCTGCCCCAGTGAATGGCGAACAGGCCCATGACACCGACCCACGCACTGCGCGGCAACGGCGCGCCGGGTTGGCCACGGCTGCGCCATGCGCAGACCAGCCAGGTTAGCAGGCCTGCGCCCAGCAGGCCGGGCAGCCAGGCGTGGGCCAGGCTGCCGCCGGTGGAGTTTTCCATGAATTGCGGGTCGAACAAATAGGTGAGGTCGGCACTGGTCGGCAGCCTGCCCACCGCGCTGACCAGCTCGGCCGAAGCCACCCAGAGGCCCGCCCAGGCCAGCAAAACCGGCAAGCCCAGCCACCAGGGGCGGCGATACAGCAACAGCAGCAGAACCCCGCCCAGGGCAAGGTCCGACACATAGCCAAGCGGGTTCGACCAGCCAAGCACGGTGCGCGCAACCAGGGGGATCACCAGCACCAGCATCGCCAGGGCGATCAACCGGGTGCGTGGGCGGTCTGACAGGCTCTTCACAAAAACTTCCCTTTTGCCATTAAAACGTCATGCATCTGTGCTGGATGATAACAGGCAAGGGCGCTCGGAAGCCTTTGTGCAAAGGCCTGCCACACAAAAACCGAGCCCGCACAGGCGGGCCCGGTGTGTGCAACCATCAGAAGTAATAGGGAAATTTCAGGCTGAACGAGAAGTCCGGGGCGTCATCGGTCAGACCGATGGACAGGTTGGGTACGATCGTAAGGTTGTTGCTGGCAGCGAAGGTCATGCCGATGTTGAAGTTGGCGGCGTTGTAGTCGCTGTTGGAGACGGTTTGCCAGTCACCCCCATCGGGCTTGATCTTGCTCTTGCGGCCGATCTGGTCCGACACCGAGAACGACATGCTCATTTTTTCGTTCAGGGCAAAGGCGATACCGCCACCGATCTGCCACGAGTCACCCAGCTTGACGTCGCCCGGCACTTTGCTGTTGACCTGAGGGCTGATGTCACTGAACGAGTCTTGCAGGTTGTAGGTATAGGACAGGCTGCCGAACAGCACCGCCGGGTCGAACGTCTTGACCAGCGAAATACCGGGGGTGATGGACCACACGCCATTGCCGGTCGGCAGGCTTTCAGGTACCGAGAGGTTGTCGTTGCCAGCCACCTGGCGCAGTTTGATGCCATACGGGTCCTTGCCGGTAGGGGCCTTGACCCGCAAGGTGGCAACGGCATCCGGCCAGCTCTCGGACTCGTCGAGGAACTTGTAGGCAACACCCACGTTGATGTCGCCGATTTCCGGGTCACGGGTCACGCTGGCATCGGACGTGGTGGGCCCGGCGCCACCGGCCCCCCCTGAAGAGTAGGTGGACTCGCGGTAGATCACGGGTACGTTGACGTCGAACTGCCAGCGTTGAGCCAAGTTGTAGCGGGCGGTCAGGTCCAGGGTCCAGTTATCGGCCTTGATGCGGTCCAGGTTGATGTTGCCGAGGAAGATCGAGTCCAGGGCCAGAAAGCCGTTGAGGGTCAGTGCACGGGTGTCGTAATGGGTGTAGGTCAGGCCGGTTTCCAGGCTGAACTTGCCACCGCCGAAGAAGCCACTGGCCTCGTCGTACAGGTTGGACACGCTCTGTGCAGGCTCCGAGTCGGCTGCCAACGCCTGGCCGTAGGAGCTGCCGGTGGTGCCAGGGGCCCCGGTGGCCACGGTCTGGCCACCCTTGACGCGTTCAGCCGGGGACTTCACGAGGCGCTTAGGCGGTGGGGCGGCAGGGGTTTCTTCAACCTGACGCACCCGCTGTTCCAGCACCATCAGCGCCTGCTGCTGGGCCTCGTAGCGGCGCTTAAGCTCTACCAGTTCCTGTTTCAATGCTTCTACCTGCGGATCTACAGCGGCGTACAGCGAGGTGGCGGGTGCCAAGGTAGTCAAACAAACAACCGCTTTGAGCGTTAACGATCGTTGCATGGAATTGCCGTCCCTTCCGACTGCTTTGATGAGACTGAGCGTAGATCAGTATCCGAAAGTGCGAAGACCTTTAAGTTGGTCCAGGCTGCCATTGAGCGACGCGGCTGCTGGCAGGTTGTCGCGCATCACCACATTCAACGAGGTCACGTTGTTCACGAAGTTGCCATTGCCCAGCAGGGTGGTGTTCTGCATCAGCCCGCCCTGGGCCAGCCGTTGCACGGTGCTCCCCTGATTATTGTTGGCGTTGATGTTCAACTGCACGCCCACGCCGCTGGACGATACGCTGAGCGCACCGGCGCCATTTTCACCCACCAGCGTCTGGCCGGCGGCCAGCGCCTGGCCCTGGGGCTGGAAGACGGGCGCCTCGTTGGCCTTGGTGACGTTCACATCGACATTGTTGTAGGCGCTGTTGTTGTCACCGGCGGCGCGTACCACCTGGGTGACCCCTTGAGTCGTCCCCAGCCCGCCGCCACCGGTTACCGTACCGGTACCTTGAGCGCCCGCCGGGGTACTGGCATGGGCACTGGTGGGGACTTTTTCATCGATCATCGATACGTAGAACTGAGGTTTGATTGTGGATTGCTGCACCTGCAGGCTGCTGGTGGCGCCAATCACCTCACCCTGGGCGTTCTGCCAGGTGCTGCTCATGACAATGCCGAAACTGACGATGCGCCCTGGCATCACGAAGCGCCCGCGCAGGTTCGCCAGCTCCTGGTCCTTCAGTTCGATGGGCTCGAACGTCTCGGCGTGGATGGGCAGGCTGGCGGCAAGACAGGCCATGGCCAGCCAGATTGGGGTCTTCATGGAATGCTCCCCGGCGCATCATGCACCTTGTCATTGGAAGAGGCGTTAGAAGAAGTCGCTTTTGATGAAACCAAAGTCCAGCAGGTCTGCGTCTTTGACTGGCGTGAAGCCATCCAGGCGGCCCTTGGCGGTGAGCGGCAGCGGTGGGTCTATCAGCGCGTTGTCCTTGTCGTACCCTTGGCCGATCACGGCAAAGATGATGCCGTTCCAGCCTTTGATGAAGTCATCGACCCTGTAGCGTTTGTGCCCCAGCACGGGGTCACCGATGTATACCCAGCCCCTGTCGACCTTCTGCATGACCACGAAGTGCTTGTAGCCACGGATGTCCATCAGCACCACCACCGGGATGCGCACGTCGTGCAGGGTATCGGGTGCTACCCGGTAGCCCCGGGCACGCATGCCCAGGCTCTCCACGTAGCGTTTCATGTCGAGCATCGAGAAGCCTTGCGTACGCACCAGGTCCTGGTCGGCGTGGGCCAGCATGCCCTCGATGATCTGATGTTCGTCCACATCCAGCCAGTAGGCCTGGCGCAGGATGGTGGCCAGCGCGGCAGCACCGCAGCTGAAATCGGTCTTTTGTTGCACCAGGTCGACGAACTTGCGTTCGCGCACACTCTGGATCGGTTTGAACACCACGGCACCGCCCGGCAATACGGACAGCGGCATCTGCGCGGCTTCGCTCACGCAGGCCACGCACAACAGGAACGCCAAGGCGATGGTGCGCATGATCGGTTGCCTTCTGGTGTGTTGGGGATAGGCCCTCCGAAGAGGGCCTTTGGCACGCCACTTAGAACGAGGTGTTGGAGATGGCCAGCGAGTTGCTCTGCTGGTTGCCCACACCTGCCGCCACGTTCACGCCCAGGTTGCCGCTGCCGCCGTTCACCGAACCGCTGAGGGTTGCAGTGTTGGTAACAGGGTTGGCCCAGCCGGTCGGGGTCAGCACTTGGAAGGACACGGTATTGCTCAAGTCGTAAGCGCTGCTTTCGCTGTAGCTCTTGGCAACGTCGTTCGAGGACTGACTGGCTGCTTGGCCAGACTTCTGATACGCCGAGGCCGAGGCGTTCTCGTACGACGAGTCATGCGACTTGGTGTACGAAGAGTCACGCGACTTGTCATAGGACGATTGGTGGGTTTTCTCGTAGTTCGAATCGAAGGCTTTTTCGAACGAGGAGTCATAAGCGCTTTGCTGCGACTTGTCGATCGAGGCGTTCAGCGAGGCATTCAGCGAGCCGTCGACGCTGTTGGTGCGGGTGCGGTCGCCGTTGCCATTGTTGACGGTTACGGTGCGCGTGGCATCCGCTGCAGCTGCGAGGGTGGCTGTCAGGTTGGCACTGCTGGACGAGCTGGCGCTGCCGCTGGCCGAGCCGTTCATGCCCCAGCTGTTCGAGCCGCTGGCACTGCCGCTGTTGGAACCGCTGGCGTTGCTGGAGTGCGAGCCGCTGGCGTTCCAGCCGTTCGAACCGCTGGAGCTCGCGCTTTGCGAGCCGGCCAGGCTGAAGTTGGACGATGCGCTGCGGTTGTCCGTGGAGTTCAGGGTGCCTTCGCGCGAACTCGAGCCGGTGGCCGAGGTGGTGAAGGTCAGGGTGTCGACACGGTAAGTGCGGTCGGCGCCGTTGTTGACCACCAGGCCTGGGCCATTCTGGTCGGCCTTGGCGGTGGCCGTGGCGTTACCGATGCCAGCATTGGTGTTGGCGATGGCCATGCTGTTTTTCTGTTGGTTCAGGTCGCCGCCGGCAATGTTGATGCCCACGTTACCCGAGCTGCCCTCGCCCGAGCCGCTCATCACGGCCGAAGACTGGGTAGACCAGTTGTCGACACGGTTGTTGTTGCTGTACTGGCTGACATCGGCATTGGCTTCGGCAGTGCCGAACACGAAGCTGTTGTCCAGGGTGGAATCAGCCGCCGCATTGGCGATCGCCGACGCGTTGCCCTGCTGGTTGCCATTACCGGACGCCACGTTGACACCCACGTTGCCGCTTGCGCCCGTGGCCGAGCTGCTCATCTCGGCCTGGTTCACAGTGCCCTGGTTGGTGATGGTGTTGCCGGTGCTGCGCTGGGTATCCAGTGCATCGGCTTTGGCCGAAATGGGCAGCCAGGTGGTGCTGCTGCCGTTGTGGTAGGTGCGGCCGTTCTGATCAGCTTGTGCAGCTACAGCCATGACCGCCGCAATTGCGAAAACCAGAGGCTTGAGTGCCATCGAAGGTTTCATGGTGATTCTCCGTGCTCTTAAGGGTTAAGTGTCGTGCTTAACGAAAAGGGTCAATCCGCGACCCGTATGCTCAAGGTGTTGGCCATGCGGTTTCCCACCCCGGCACTCTGGTTCAGCTGTACCACCCCACGGCCACCGGTGAACGCCTGGTCACTGGTCGTGACCTGGCGATGGCCGGCCGAGATGGCAGCTGAATCGGAGTTGTTGAGCAGCGCCACGTTCTGTTGCATGAGGACGCTGTCGTCGATGCTTTGCGGTTGTGCCCCGATACTGATACGCAGGGCGTTGGCCTGCTGCGTGCCGGCACCGGCACTCTGGTTGACGCCCAGGGCGCCACTGCCATGGCTGAACGCAGTGCCGCCGATACTGGCCTTGGCATCCATGGCAGGGTCAGCCGGTACGTTCAGGCGCTGGCGGATCTGGGTACTGGCGCTGGCGCCGTGGCCGGCTGCGAAGGCGCGGGCGTTGGCCTGCTGCTGCATGTCGCCCGCCGCCTGGTTGACCGTCATGTTGCCTTGGTAACCGCTGCCCGAGTTGTCGATGTCGGCGGTGTTGTCGACCGCAGCCGGTGGCTGGGCGAAGGCCGGTGCGCCGCACAGCGCGGCCAGCAGAAGCAGCATGGGCTTCATCTCACTTGCCTCCCGTCAGGATCTGCAGTGGGGCCAGGCCTTTCTGCACGCTTGAATTGACCATGTTCGAAATACCGTTGCCCGAGCCTGTCCCTCTGCCTGCGGCCAGGTTGGGCAGTTGGTTCTGATGCGACAGGTTGCCCCCCAGGTGGTCGGTCTGTTGGGTGATGAGCGAATTGATGCCAGCGCCGCTGCTGATGTTGGCGAAGTCGCCATCGCTCAGTTCGTTGGTTTGCCTGAGCACGTGAGCGACGGGGTTGGCGTTGACGGTGGTCGGGGAGGGGTCAGGCTGCAGAGGAGGCACTACCGCGTTGCGGGTCTGCACATCACGGGTGATCACGATGATGCCGTTGTCAGCCTGGGCCGACAGGCTCAGCGAGCCCAGCACGCACCCGATCAGCATCAGGTGGTTGAGGCGGTGGTTGATCTTCCTCACGACGGCGTTCCCTCTTTAGCCGCTGGCCTTGTTCAGCGATGCGCTAGGCAGAGCAGAAGCCGTGCCGCTTTTTATAACTGCACCAATATCAAGGGCTTGAGCGTTCAGGAGGGGTGATGAGGTGGGGATGTGTGTCAGCCCTGATACAGCGCACCGGCGCCCAGGGTGGGCGGACAGCTGCAATGGCCTCAATCTTGAGGGGGAAACTTGGCTGTTTCAGCGCCTTGACACTCTGCGGCAATTAACACCAAAGCCCCTGAATGCGGGGTATTCGGAGGCTGGCGTGTGTCATGTGCTTAACACTGGGGCGGTTATGACGTCGCGCAGCGCCCCATCAGGGTGGCGACTTGCTCGGCGGCCACCTGCTGACGCTGTTCCCAGGTGCCCTCGATAACATGGTAGGCCTGCTGGTGGCGTTGCAGCCACTGCAGGCTGTCGTCGAAGAACTGCTGGCGGTCCTGCAGCGCCGGCTGGCTGCGTTGGCCATCCGCTACCCAAGGTACCCCGTGAGGGCTGAGCAACAGGTGCAGGTCGTAATGCCGCGCCAGCAATGCCTGCTCCAGCCACGGCGGGCACGCCGCAAACAAGGCTTGGCTCCACAGCATGTTGCTGAGCAGGTGGGTGTCGAGGATCAGCAGTGGCGGGGCCTCTGCACGTGCGTCATCTTCCCAGGCCAGTTGGCCGCGGGCGATGACCGGGATATCGGCATAACAGGTGTCCCGCCCTTGCTGGTCGATGAAGTAGCGCACGTACTCGCCTACCACCACACCCCCGAAACGGGCCTGGATCAACCCGCTCAACCAGCTCTTGCCACTGGATTCCGGCCCGCACAACACCACGACCTTCATGGTTGCGCCAGCGCCGGGTCACGGCGCCACTCCAGCCAGCCGCGTAGGGCGAGCAAGGTCAGCACTACGAAGAAACCCGCCGTGAAGTAAAGTTGCTGATGAAGGTACTGGCCGACGTAGGCGATATCGACCACCACCCACAGCGGCCAGCACTGCACACGCTTCTGCGCCATCCACAGTTGCGCGACCAGGCTGAACCCGGTCAGAGTGGCATCCAGCCACGGCAGCGCGGCATCGGTGAAGCCGGCCATGCTGGCGCCCAGCCCTGCGCTCAGCACCAGGCCGGCAGCCAGGCCGGCGACCATTGGCAATGGCGCCAGGCGCGAGACCCGGCGCGCCTCTTCGGCGCGCCCAGGCCGCTTCCATTGCCACCAGCCGTACAGCTGCAAACCGGCGTAGGCCACCTGCAGCAACATGCCTGAGTACAGCTTGACCTCATAGAACAACCAGCCGTAGATCAGCACAGCGATCAGGCCGATGGGCCAGCACCAGGTGTTCTGCTTGACCGTCAGCCATACAGCGGTAACGCCGAGGACGGCGGCGATGAGTTCAAGGCCGGACATCGGCGATCCTTGGATAATCGGGGAGGGGCGCGATTGTAGCCGTTCGCAGGGGTAAGGTGTAGGGCACAGGCTGCGGTCCAGCCTGTGCCTAGCGTGCTGCGTGCATCAAACCCGGAACTGGCGCAGCAACTGCTCAAGGTCCTGGCTCAGGCGGCCCAGGGCCAGGCCCGCATCGCTGGACTGGCGCGCCGCTTCGGCGGCCTGCTGAGAAAGCCCAGCGGTATCCAGTACGTTGCGGTTGATCTCTTCCACGACGTGCGACTGCTGTAACGTGGCGCTGGCGATGGACGCGTTCAATGCGGTGAGGTTGTTCAACACCAGGTTGATTGCATCCAGGCTGGCGCCAGCTTCACGGGCCTGCTCGACGGTTTGGCGCGACGCTTCGCTGCTGGTGTCGATGGCCTTCACCGCCGCATCGGACTGGCTTTGAAGGTGCTCGATCATGGTGTGGATCTCAGCCGTCGACTGGGCGGTCCGCTGGGCCAGCAGCCGCACTTCGTCAGCGACCACGGCAAACCCTCGGCCCTGTTCACCGGCGCGGGCGGCTTCGATGGCGGCGTTGAGTGCCAGCAAATTGGTCTGCTCGGCGATCGAGCGGATCACCTCCAGCACACCCCCTATACGCGTGCTGTGCCCGGCCAGTTCACGAATGACCTGCACGGCCTGGTCGATGGTCATCGATAGCCGGTCGATTTGCGCCAGGCTGCCGTGGATAGCCTGCTGCCCATGGGCCACCTGCTGCTGGGCTGTGCGCATCTCGCCTGCCGCCTGCTCGGCCGTCTTGGCCACATCCTGCACGGCGTAGGTGACCTCGTTGACCGCCGTGGCTACTTGGTCCATCTGCAGCGACTGCTGCGCACTTTGATGTTGAGCGGCCCCGGCGTTGTCGCCCACATGGCCGGCCGAACGTGCCAGTTCATGGGCCGCCCCCTGCAGTTGGCCGACCACGCCCTGCAGCTTGCCGTTGAAGCGGTTGAAGTGTTCACCCAGGTGAGTGATTTCGTCCCGCCCATGGGTGTCCAGGCGCCGGGTGAGGTCGCTCTCGCCGCTGGCGATGGTGCCCATGGCCTCTACCGCTTCTTGCAAGGGGCGCGCGATGCTGCGGGCAATCAGCCGCACCACCAGGGCCAGCACCAGGGCGATAACCAGGCCCAGCAGCGATGCATCGCGCACCTGGCGGGCAAATTCGGCCTGCACGCCGTCAATGTATACACCTGAACCGATGATCCAGCCCCAGGGCTTGAACAGCTGAATATAGGAAGTCTTGGCAACCGGTTCGCTGGCACCGGGCTTGGGCCAGCGGTAATTGACCGGCCCGGCATCCTGGTGCCGTGCGAGCGCGACCATTTCGTTGAATACAGCGAACCCGTCCGGGTCCCGGATACCCGACAGGTCCTGGCCGTCGAGCTTGGGGTTGGTCGGGTGCATGACCATTTTCGGCCCCAGGTCGTTGATCCAGAAGTAGTCGTCGTGGTCGTAGCGCAGCGCCCGCACCACCTGCAACGCCTGCTGCTGAGCGGCCTCCCGGCTGAGCGTGCCTGCTGCTTCAAGCCCCTGGTAATACGCCAGCACCCCGGCCGCAGTCTGCACCACGTGGCGGGTTTTTTCGGCCTTGGCCTGGTACAGGTCGCCGTGGATCTGGCGCAGCATCAGCAACCCCAGCACCACCAGCATGGCCACCGACACCAGCAGAATCAGCCACAAGCGGCTGCTGATCGACATCGATCTCAACGTCTTCATTCAGGTGCTCCCGTTTGTTCTTTTTATTCAGGTGCATCCAAGCACGGCTGGCTACGTGGCCCCACTCGACCAATGGCTAAGTGCTATCTCAGAAATAGTCTGCAGCAGGTCGCGTAAAGCCAATGCAAAGAGCCTCTGCTAGCATCTCGGCCGCGCAAGATGAAACCTTTAGGGGGCGTGAACTTTTCTTCTGGCTTTGTGACCAACAGGCGCTGTAAAAATGCCGGGCCGCGTGCGGCGACCTAAGCAAATCAAGAACAAGGGGCTTGTCATGCGCAAGCTTCATCGGGGGAATGATGGATTTTTGGACTGCCTTTCAGGCAATCATATTGGGCGTGGTCGAAGGGCTGACGGAGTTTTTGCCAATCTCCAGTACCGGCCACCAGATCATCGTTGCCGACCTGATCGGGTTTGGCGGCGAACGGGCCATGGCCTTCAACATCATCATTCAGCTGGCCGCCATCCTGGCGGTGATGTGGGAATTTCGCAGCAAGATCTTCGATGTCGTCCGGGGCTTGCCCAGCCAGCCGCGGGCAAGGCGCTTCACCGGCAACCTGCTGCTGGCTTTCCTGCCTGCGCTGGTGCTGGGTGTATTGTTCGCCGACATGATCCATGAATACCTGTTCAACGCCATCACCGTGGCAGCGGCGCTGGTGGTGGGCGGGGTGATCATGCTCTGGGCCGAGCGCCGCCAGCACACTGTGGAGGTGGACCATGTGGATGAAATGGGCTGGGGCCATGCGCTGAAAATTGGCTTCGTCCAGTGCCTGGCGATGATCCCGGGTACTTCACGTTCCGGCTCCACCATCATCGGCGGCCTGCTGTTCGGCTTGTCGCGCAAAGCGGCCACCGAGTTTTCATTTTTCCTGGCAATGCCAACCATGGTCGGCGCAGCGGTGTATTCCGGCTACAAGTACCGGCACCTGTTCCAGCCGGGTGACTTGCCCGTGTTCGCATTGGGGTTCGTGACCTCGTTCATTTTCGCCATGATCGCCGTGCGCGCCTTGCTCAAGTTCATTGCCAACCACAGCTACGCAGCGTTTGCCTGGTACCGGATCGTGTTCGGGCTGCTGATCCTGGCCAGTTGGCAGTTCGGCTGGGTCGACTGGACCACCGCCCATGCGTGAGCAGCCAAGCCGCCACGCTCAGGCGGGTGTGCGCAATGTGCGCCTGAAGCTGCTGCTGTTGGGCGTATTGTGCCTGCTGCCGGGGCTTGGGGCTGCGCGCATGGCCTGGAACGATCAGACCTGGTGGCCACTGGCGCTGTACCCGGCCATGAGCCTGATCAGCCTGCTGCTGTACTGGCGGGATAAGCGCCAGGCCATCAGCCAGGGCTGGCGCACGCCCGAGAAGCTGCTGCACGCCAGCGAGCTGTTGGGCGGCTGGCCGGGCGCACTCGTGGCGCAGCAACTGTTCAGGCACAAGACACGCAAGGTGTCGTACCAGTTGCTGTTCTGGCTCATCGTGTTGCTGCATCAGGTGTTCTGGGCCGACTGGTTGTTTTTCGAGGGGCGCTATCTGCCCTTGGGTTGATCGGTCGTTCACAGGCCTGCGGGTGGGTCAGTGCTTAAGACCCACCTGCAAGCGCTTGGGCAAACGCTGCACCACCAGCTGGTGCGAGCGCAGCAGCAGGTCGCTCAATTCGTCGCGGCCCATGGGGTAGGGCGGCGCCATGCTGACCCAGCGGGCCCGCGCCAGATAAGGCGCAGGCCGTACCCCAGGCCGATCGCAATAGCCCAGAAACAGCTCATCGGCCACCTTGAACGATAGCCCCGCCCCCGCCAGGTCGAGCACGGCGAACATTTTGTTGCCTGCCACCGAAAACACGCGGATACCGCCCCACTTATAGTCCTCGCGTGCCCCAGGCAGGCTCAGGCAGTACGCAGCCACTTGCGCTTCACTCATCGTCTTGGCAGGCATGGTGCTCATCTCTTGCACGGTCACCGTGATCAAACCAGCGCTAGGTGCGCCGCGCAAGCGCTGCATCACCAGTCCAGGGTATAGGCCAGGCTGAACGTTCGGCCTTCGGCCCTGGGGTAAGGGGTTCTGCCGTTTGCCTGGGTGAGCAGGGTTTCGTAGCTGCGGTTGGTCAGGTTGTGAATGCTGCCTTCCAACCGGCCCTCGGGCAGTTCCACCGAGCCTATCAGGTCGAGCAGGGTGTAGCCGTTGATCTGCCGGCCATTGTTGTCCCGTGCCGCCGCGTTGTAGTCGGCCAGGCGCATGCCTTGCAGGCGCACGCTGTAGTCGTCATTGGCGTACGCCACAAACAGCGTGGTCTTGGCGGGCGCGATGCGGGTGGCCGGCAAGTCGATCCACTTGCCGTTCTGCTCGGTTTCGCCCTTGGAGTAGGCGTAGGTGCCACCGGTAGACCATTGGTCGGTCAGGTACCAGGTGAGGCTGCTCTCGATGCCGCGTACGCGCTCTTTCTGGTTGATCAGGCGCAGGACGCGGTCGTTGGCATCGTAGAACTGGGTTACGTCCGAGGTGTTGTTGTACACCGTCACCTGCGCCTGCACCGGGTTCCAGTTGCCGCGCCAGCCCAGCTCGTAGCTGTCTACCTTGATCGCCTGGGCATTGAGGTTCTGGATGTTATAGGTGCTGTTCACGTCGCGCAGAAAACGCTGGATATCCGGCAGTGAAAAGCCCTGGCTGAAGTTGGCGAACACGTCCTGGTTTTCAGTGAAGTGGTAGACCGCACCCAGGTTGTACAAGGTGGCGTCGTACTTCAGCGTGTCGCCCGGTAGCGTGGCACGCCGGCCGGTCTGGACGATCTCGCCGTAGGCAATGCTGTCATCGACCTTGCTCTGCACCCACTCACGGCGCACGCCGCCGCGGAATGTCCAGTCCGACACATCCCAGGCCACCTGGGCAAACAGGGCTCGGGTGGTGGTTTCCAGGTCTGGGCCTAGCTCATAGGTGGTGCCGGTTTTACGGTAGTTCAGGCCATTGACGGCGTACTGATCGCCGCGCTGACGCGCAAACTCGTGGCTGTAGTCCGCACCCCATACCAAATTACCGGAGCCAGAGCCGATGGCTGGCAGCGGGGTATCGATGGCCGTGCGCAGGCCATACACCGTGGTTTGGCTGTCGGTGGCCGATACGCCGGCGCGGCCCCGGGAAATGTCGGGAAAAAACAAGGCATCGGACTTGCGCCAGTAGCTTTCTACGTTCAGGCCCTGGCCAAAGAAGTCCTTGTCGGTGTAGTTAAGGTTGGCGGCGCGGTTGTGGGTGGACGGCTGGTCATCCAGGCTCAGGCCTTTCACCGCCACGGCCTCACGCCTGTTGCTGGGGTCTTTGGTGTAGTCGGTATCCTGCTTGTCGCGGTAATCCTGCAGGCCCAGCGTCAGCTTCTTGTTTTCGTCCAGTTCCAAACCGAACCGACCTTGCAGGTCGTAGGTGTCGGTGTCCATGTTCGAGCCCTGGGAGGTGTCCTGAGGGATACGGTGGCCTTTGGCATCGAACTGGTCGTTACGCTGGGTGTAAGCCCCGGACAGGTACCAGTCCGCAGGGCCCTGCCGGCCGGTAGCGCTCTGGAACCCCTCATAGGTGAAACCTTTGCGGCTGAGGTTGTCACCGGCAGTGATCCCCAGCTTGCTGGTGAAGGCCAGTGGCTCGCCCTGGTTGCGCTTGGTGATGATGTTGATCATGCCGCCAGAAGCGCCGGCACCGTACACGCTGCTGGCGCCTGAAATCACCTCGATGCGCTCGATGCTGTCGGGGGAAATGCTGTTCAGTTGGCGGAAATTGTCGCGTGTGGCGTTTTGCGAGACCCCGTCGATCAGGACCAGCATGTTACGGCCACGCAACGTTTGCCCGTAGTTGCTCATGCCGCCACTGGACGGCGCGATGCCGGGGATCAACTGGCCCAGGATGTCGGCGACCCGGCGCCCGGCGCCCATCTGTTCGCGGATCTGGGGCGCGTCGATAACCTGCACTGAGCCGGGAATGGACGCGATGGTGGACTCCACACGCGTGGCGGAGGTTACGGTGGCCTGTAACTGGACAGCGGTGTCGTTCGAGGCTTCCTCAGCCCAGGCAGGCAGGCCAGCGGCGGTTAAGGAAATCAGCAGCGAGAGTCTGGAAAGTTTCATGGCGGTGTTTTCTAGGCGTTATGGGTGGGGTTGGCAGAAACGAAAGAAGCAGAGGCACTGTGGTAGCGGCGCACAAGGCCGATGAACAGCGCAGCACAGAGGTAGGCCGAAGCCACGAACCAGAAAGCGTGGTGCAGGCCGACGGTGGCCATGGCTACCCCGCCGACCACGGTGCCGAGCAACGCACCGGCCTTGGCCGCGCTGTTGCCAAGGCCCATGGCGAAACCTTGTTGCTGGTGACTGACCGTGGTAGCGATGAGCATGTAGGCCACTGGCAGCAGTGCCCCTTGCCAGACACCCCAGACCAGCCGGGTGGCCATGAACGCTGGCCATTGGCCGACGAGCGCGGTGGCTGCCAGCGTTGCCGCACACAGCCAGGTCACGCGCTCGATCACCTTGAGCGTTTGTGCGGGCTGCAGCCGGTCAAACAGGCGCCCCCACAGGGGGGCCGACAACGCCAGGGTCAGTGCGCTGGCCCCATAGGTGGCACCGATGATCCAGCTGGGTGCGGTGAGCACTTCAGCCACATACAGCGCATAGAACGGCTGCGGCATGATCTTGGCAGCCTGAACCAGCACGATGATCAGCAGAATGCCGCCCAGCCAGCGCCTGGGCAGGGGTGACGCCGAGGTGCCCTGGTGTTTCGCGGTGCGGGCACGTGCGGGGTCGGCTGGCAGCCAGGCGCTGACCAAGGCGCACGCCACGCAGATGCCCGTGGCACTGAAGCACAGCACTGCGAAACCTGCGCTGTCCATCAGCCAGCCGCCGAGCACCGGCCCGAGCAGCGAGCCGATCGCGGTGACGGACTGCAGGTGCGCCAGGGTACGGCCCCGGGATGTAGGGGTGCACCAGTACAAGGCATACGCCTGGGCCGCCGCCAGAAAACCTGCCAATGCGCCTTGTGCAATACGCACGCCCACCAGCCCCCACGGGTTACTGATGACCCCCGCCAGCCCTTGGCACAGTGCCAGCGCTAGCAAGGCACGCAGGATCATCGGCTTGTGGCCGGTGCGGTCACCCAGCCGCCCCCACAGGGGTGTCAGCAGCATGGCGGCGATCATGGGGCCGGCATACACGGCCGACGACAGCAGTGCGATCACTCGCGGGTCGTCGCCACCTGACAGGGCCTGAATTTGCAGCGGCCAGAACGGCCCGCTCATCTCCATGGCCCCCATGGACAACAGCTGGATGACGATCAGCAGTCGCAAGGCGAATGCATCAGCCTTCATCAGGTGTGTTCCGCAACGGGTTCGCCAACCGGCCAACGATGTCGGCATGGCTGTCGAGCAAGCGCATGCGCATGAACGACTTGGCCGGCCAATCGTGCTGCAGCAGCGCGTCGTGCTCTTGCTGCCAGCGGCTTGGCAATACCTGGGGTTCAAGGGTATTGAAGCAGCGCTCTATTTCCTCGGCGAGCAAGCCCCACAACGCTGCCTGCGGTGTTTCCCAGTGACGTGCACACAGCAATACCAGCTCGCCCAGGTGGCACATGAACGTGGTATGCAACAGCTTGTCGCGAACGAACGCATCGTCGTCGAACAGTGTCATCAACGGGTCATGCAGTGCCAGGTCCAGACCATGGGCATGCAGGGTGGCACGGTGGATGCGTATATCGCCGAAGTCGCGAATCAACAAGCGGGCGGGAGCGCCATCGGCACCCATGACCATGAAGCTGTTCTGTTGATGGGCCTCGAAAGCCACCCCGTACTTGAGGTACATGCCCAGCAGCGACGGCACGGCGATGCCGATGTAGCGTTGGAAGAAGTCCAGCATGCCGGTACTGTCGTCACACCCTGTGGTCAGCAGCACCCACTGACGCAGCAGTGGCCTGCCTGCTTCGTCGGTGGCGAAGAGGCTGCCCACCGGGATGGCGATTTCCCCTTCAGCCAGACGGCTGGCAGGGTTGTCCCGGTACAGGACACCCAGGTGGCGCGCGCGATCATCGTTGTGAGGTACGGGCGTGTAATGCACGCCAATACGCTCGGGCACGATGTCCAGCAGGGTGGCAATGGCGGGTTCACGCTCAAGCATCTGCAGCAGCAGCTGGCTTACCCTCGGCCCCATGCGCGCCGACCGGGGCGAAACAGTGCGCTGTACGCTGGTCAAGCGCAGCGACACCGGCAGCTTCACCATCGGCGCCGTGAGGCTTGCCTCGGGCAGCACGGTGCGGAATGACATGGTGGGCGCGGCGTTGAAGGCAGTGATGTCGGTCGGCACGAGCAGCCGGTCCGATATCTCCCCGGCAAATGCCTGGTACAGCGATTGTTCAGCCTGCCAGGGGTGCACTGGCAGCGGAACGTAGTCGGCGGCGTTAAGGCCGTTGTCCAGCAAGTGGTCCTGCAACTGGCTGGCTGCCTGTGGGAAGCGCTGCTGCCACCACTGCCAGTAGTCATCGGTGTTGGGCAACCGCTCGATGTGGGCATACTGGCGATGCAGCGCATACAGACGTACGCCAACGTTTGCGCAGAACTCCGGTGAATACTGCACGACCTGCTGCGTGGTCAGGCCAAGTTTGGTCTTGTAGTTGGGGTGCCATGGGTGGCCCAGTGTGCCCCATTGCTCGAGCAGAATGGACGGGTTGGCAGGCGCCTCCATGCGCCTCAGGCCCTGAAGCAAACTGCAACTCGCCATGCTGCGGGAGAGGTCATGCGACCATCGGTTGTGGTAAGCCAGGCACAACGTGTCATTGATCAGGCTGTCGTCAAGTTCGGCGGCCAGCCTGGCAATGATGGCGTCTTCGGGGGCCTGTTCAAAAGTGCCGCTCAATGCGGTGAGCAGTTCGGAAGGCCAGGCGATGCGGTAACTGGCCTGGCCGTCTACTTGATAATTAATGTGGCCGCGAACATCCCAACTATTCATGCGCCCCGGCCGTAAGTAATCGAAGCGGAGTGTTGCGTTGGCGCGTGGCACTTCAATAAAGGGCTGGGCTGCGAATACGGTATCTGTGGCGGCGACCAGACCCTCTCTCAACAAGGCCTGGACCAGGCGCTGGAAACTCCGCGTCTGGGCCGGCTCGAGTGCTGAGTACAAGTCTGAGAGGGTGACGGACCTGGCGGAAAAGTGCGGTGTCGTGAGGGCTTCTGCCCAACGCGCCAATAGAAGTTGCTCGGCGGATTGCGTGAAGGGAAACATGCGAGATCCTTATCGCGGGGTGTCCTGAAGGTGGCAGAGCGTACAAATACGTAAGTGTAAATGCAAGCCAATATCAATAGCATTTGTGTCTGGCGCTCCGTCGCAACTTTCCTGGGTCGCTTCCAGCTCTTTCAACTCGCGCTGTCTGACACTGAAACCTGACGTGATGATCAACTTCAAAGTTGCGTGCCATGCGCAATTGCAAGTTCAGCAAAACTTGCAATGCGGGCAGTGTGCCGGCACTGAGGTAGTCAGGCCTTCACGCGCGGAACCCGAGTTACCAGTGATTGACCTCAACGACCTGTTCATCTTCGTCAAGGTAGTGGAGCACGGCGGCTTTGCGGCGGCCTCCAGGAAAATCGACGTGCCCAAGTCCAGGCTCAGCCGCAGGGTGCTGGCGCTGGAAGAACGCCTTGGCGTGCAACTGATCCACCGCTCTACACGGCGTTTTGCCGTGACCGAGATCGGTATGGACTACTACCGCCATTGCCAGGCCATGGTCGAGGAGGCCGAGGCGGCGGAGGCCAGGGTGCTGTCGGCCAAGCGCGAGCCCCAGGGCATCATCAGGATTACCTGCCCACCGGGGCTGGGGGCCCTCGGCGCCAACGCCATGATTGCCGACTTCATTGCCTTGTACCCCAAGGTGCTCGTGCACCTTGAAAGCACCAACCGTGTGGTGGACCCGTTGAGCGACGGGGTCGACATTGCGTTGCGGGTTCGTTTTCCGCCGTTGGCCGATGATGGCCTGGTAGTGAAGCGCCTGGGGGACAGTTGCCAGCGCCTGGTCGCGAGCCCTGACCTGGCTGCGGGGTACGATCACGGCGACCCGCTGCAGGCGTTGGCGAAACTGCCGACCATGGCGCTCTGGCCTGCCAGGCCGACCCATGAGTGGGTATTGTTCGACGAACTGCGCAATGCCTTGAGGGTGCAGCACGTACCCAAGCTGGTGACTTCGGACCTGAGTGCGCTGCATCATGCTGCGCTGATCGGCGTGGGTGCAGTGCAACTGCCGGAGATCATGGTGCGGGGCGACCTGGCAGCGGGCCGGCTGGTGGAGCTATCGCCGCACTATCGCCCGCAGAGCGGTTTGATTCATGCGGTGTTCACCTCGCGCAAGGCATTGCTGCCAGCGGTGCGTGCCCTGCTGGATATGCTCGGGGAGCGATTTGCGCTGCTTGAAACCTAGGCGCGCAAGCAGGGTTTTTCACGGTCAATCCGCTGGCATTGTCCCACCCATGGAACGAACTGGCACAATTCCACCGCCTTAACAGCGCTTGTCGTTCGACGTAGGATGCTCCCATCCAGGCCGCGCTACATCGCGGTTCTCATTCCAAGGAGCGTCCCATGAAACTGTTGCACATCGATTCCAGCATCCTCGGCGACAACTCTGCCTCCCGTCAGCTCAGCCGCGAAGTGGTCCAGGCCTGGCAGGCCGCTGACCCGAGCGTCGAGGTGGTGTACCGCGACCTGGCAGTAGACGCCATCGCCCATTTCTCCGCAGCTACGCTGATGGCGGCCGGCACAGCCGAAGATATGCGGGACGCCGCTCAGGCGTTCGAAGCCAAGCTCAGCGCCGAAACCCTGGAAGAATTCCTGGCTGCCGATGCGGTGGTGATCGGTGCACCCATGTACAACTTCAGCGTGCCTACCCAACTGAAGGCCTGGATCGATCGCATCGCGGTTGCCGGCAAGACGTTCCGCTACACCGAGGCCGGCCCGCAGGGCCTGTGTGGCGACAAGAAGGTAGTGTTGGTATCCACGGCAGGCGGCTTGCACGCCGAGCAGCCGACTGCCGTTGGCCATGAAGAATTCTTGAAGGTGCTGCTGGGCTTCATTGGTATCACCAACCTGCACATCGTGCGCGCCCATGGGCTGGCGTATGGGCCTGAGCAGCGTACCCAGGCAATTGACGCCGCCCAGGCGCAGATTGCCAATGGGTTGTTTGCTGTGGCTTGAGGGGCAGCGCTTGGCGGGTGAACCCGCTGCCACTGTGGGCATGACGTACTGGCTGTGGCAGTTCTCTGCGCGACAGGTTGCAGCCTCATGGTGGTCGGTGGAATAGGAATACCGTTATGCTGTAACGAAATATATCTAATTCGTTCGCATAAGGAAAACCCACAATGCCGCTCAAGGACCTGCTCATCGCGCTGGTGGTAATCGTCGCGTGGGGCGTCAACTTCGTGGTGATCAAGGTGGGCCTGGACGGCCTGCCACCCATGCTGTTGGGGGCGTTGCGTTTTCTGTTGGTGGCCTTCCCGGCCGTGTTGGTGATCAAACGGCCCAATTTGCCCTGGCGCTGGCTCATCGCCTACGGCGCGACGATTTCCCTGGGCCAGTTCGCCTTCCTGTTTCAGGCCATGTACAGCGGCATGCCGCCTGGCCTGGCATCGCTGATTCTGCAGTCGCAAGCGTTTTTCACGCTGGGTTTTGCTGCGCTGTTTCTGGGTGAGCGCTTGCGCGTGGCCAGTGTGCTCGGCCTGCTGGTGGCCGCCAGCGGCCTGGCGCTGATCGGTAGCGAAGATGGCAGCCATGTGCCCGTGCTGGCGCTGGTGCTGACCCTGTGCGGCGGGGCGATGTGGGGGTTGGGCAACATCATCACCCGGCGGTTCGGCTCGGTGAACTTGGTGGCCCTGGTGATCTGGGGCGGGCTGATCCCACCGTTGCCGTTTCTGTTGCTGTCGTGGTGGCTGGAAGGGCCGCAGCGCATCGGCCATGCCTTGGCCAACATCGGCTGGAGTTCGGTATTTGCCCTGGCTTATCTCGCTTTCGTCGCCACTATCATCGGCTACAGCCTATGGAGCACGCTGCTGTCGCGGCACCCGGCGGGCAAGGTAGCACCGTTTTCGCTGCTGGTGCCGGTAATTGGCCTGAGCTCCTCCGCGTTGCTGCTGGGCGAACGCCTGAGCACGGTGCAGGGGTGGGGCGCGTTGCTGGTGATGGCTGGGCTGCTGGTCAACGTGTTCGGCGCACGCATCGGGCAACGGCTATTGGCCGCCCGCGGCTGAGCTGGCCCGGCGGTGCTGAGCCTTGAAGCGCTGCGCGCCCGACGGCGCCCCCGCCCAACGGCGGAGTTTTCTGGCGATTCATTGACACGCCTCAGGGCATTGCCCGGTAGTGCTCGCGTCTTCGTGTGGGCTATGGTCTTCTGACGCAGTCATTGCGTAACGGAGGATTGGACGCTCATGCGAGTCAGGGAACAGACGTATTGGCAATGGGCAGATGCCCATCTTCACAGCCGCTGTCACGATGAGGCGCTTAGTGACGGCACGACGCTGGACGTTCAGGTTCGCCTGTCGCGTCTTGGGGCAACACAGCTGTTTATAGGGTTGTACGCCCGCGATGGGCGCGCGTTGGTGGAGGAATATTACCCGGCGCGCCCTGGTGAAACCATGACCCGCGCCTTGGTATGGGGGGTTGAACGCGCTCGGGCAATGGCCACTGGCGCGTTGCCTGTGCCTACCCCGCGCAAGCGCCGGGCATGAAAAAGCCCGGCACCTGTGGCCGGGCTTTCTGTAGCAAGCCCCTTCAGTTCAGCGGTTCGATGACCTTGACTGCTTGCTGCTGGCGAGCAGCGGGCCATTCTTGCTGCAAGGTCTGCAGTACCCGGCCGACAAACTCCGTGTCGGCGGCAGCCTTCTTGCCGACATAACCCTGACCGCGGCGGTACACCTTGAAGCGGGCACGCATGCTGGGCAAGTGTTCTTCGAATTCGTCTTCGATGGTATTAGGTGGCAGGCGGTCAAGCCGCACTTCGCCGCTCTGGCTGACCCACAGCAAATGGTCATCGAGGCTGTCCTTGCGCAGGGCGAACAGCTCAGCCAATTGATCGATGGTTGGGTTGTCATTCAAGTTCATCATAAAGCCCCCATTACCTATTCTCAGGTGATTTTCACAGTTGGCGCCAACTCGATGTAGCGCATTGACAAGGCTGCTACCGCAGCATCGCAACAGGGGCTTTCTCACGCTGCCTTTTGGACAGATCCCTCTCCACGAACGGCCTGCGTTACCGCGCAGGCCGTCTGGAATACCCTTGCCACCGCTCCCGATCAGGGAGACGGCTCAATCATGCACAAGGCGGATGAACGGCGTCAACCGTTTTGTAGTGATTATTTTAAGGCACTACATTTTTGTCGATTTGTCTGACAAAGGGGATCTGCCGGCCCTCACCAGGCGTGCTACAGGCACTTCAGGTGACCAGGTTTACCCATGGCCAGTACAGCTTTGAATGGGTTCGAATCCAAACGCCGATCCGGGTTGTCCGTTGCGCGACACTGCCAGGGGTTCCGGCGTTAGCAGGGCAGGTCGCAAACCCCTATCCTTCGGCGTTGCACAATGACAAGACGGGAATGTGATGAAGTACCTGCGTATGCTCTTCGACAATTTCACCCTGGCTTTGCTTGGGGTGGTGTTCATTGCCACCGTGCTGCCGTGTTCCGGTGAGGGCGCCGTGTATTTCGGCTGGCTGACCAACCTGGCCATCGGGCTGCTGTTTTTCCTGCACGGCGCCAAGCTGTCACGTGAGGCGATCATTGCTGGCGCCGGGCACTGGCGCCTGCACTTGCTGGTGTTTTCCTGCACGTTCGTGCTGTTCCCGCTGTTGGGGCTGGCGTTCAAGCCGTTGTTCCTGCCGCTGGTTGGCAATGAACTGTACCTGGGCGTGCTCTACCTGTGCGCACTGCCGGCGACGGTACAGTCGGCCATTGCCTTCACCTCCCTGGCCCGCGGCAATGTGCCGGCAGCGATCTGCAGCGCGGCCGCTTCAAGCCTGCTGGGTATCTTCCTGACCCCGTTGCTGGTGATGCTGCTCCTGGGGGCCAGTGGTGACACCGGTTCGGGCCTTGATGCGGTGTTGAAGATCACCCTGCAGCTGTTGGTGCCGTTCGTGGCAGGGCAGATTGCCCGGCGCTGGATTGGCGCGTGGGTCAAGCGCAACGCTCGCTGGTTGAAGGTGGTGGACCAAGGTTCGATCCTGCTGGTGGTGTATACCGCCTTCAGCGAGGCGGTGGTCACGGGCCTGTGGCACACCGTGTCGCCGCAGCACCTGGCCGGCCTGTTTGCGGTCTGCGGCATCTTGCTGGCGGTGGTGTTGCTGGGTACCCACGTGCTGGGCAAGCTGCTGGGCTTCAACTTGGAGGACCGGATCACCATCCTGTTCGCAGGCTCGAAAAAAAGCCTGGCCACCGGTGTGCCCATGGCCCAGGTGTTGTTCGTGGGCAGCGGGATTGGTGCGATGATCCTGCCGTTGATGCTGTTCCATCAGATTCAGCTGATGGTGTGCGCGGTGCTGGCGCAACGTTACGCCAGCAGGGCCCATGAGCCACAGGATGTGCAGGCTGCGTCCTGACGAGGCGTGCGGCCCTCGCTCGAGGGCCGCTGGGCCGGCTTAAAAGTTGGCGGGTGTATTGGCGCTGATGATCTCGGCCTCGTCCGGGCCGATGTTCTTGAAGCTGTGGGGCAGGGTGGTGGGAATGTAATAACCATCGCCCGAGCTGAGTACACTCACCTGGCCATCGACCCACAGTTCCACGGTACCCCGGGTAACCAGGCCACACTCTTCGCCTTCGGCATGCACGATCGGCTCGCCCGAATCGGCACCGGGGGCATACAGCTCGCGCAGCATGCGCATCTGCCGGCCCTCGACACTGGCCCCTACCAGCAACATACGCAGCCCGTTGCGCCCCAGGTCTGGCTGCTCACCCGCCCGGAACACATAGCGCTCCTCGCGCACGGGTTCATCGAAGCTGAAGAACTCTGCCAGGCTCATGGGGATGCCTTCCAGCAGCTTCTTCAACGAGCTGACCGAGGGGCTCACACGATTTTGCTCGATTTGCGAAATGGTCGAGTTGGTCAGCCCGCTGCGGCGCGCCAGCTCACGCTGGGAGAGGTTGTTGCGTTCACGCACCAGTTTGAGTCGTGTCCCCGTGTCCATAGCCGCCTTGTAATCAGAGGTGTCAAGAATAATGAGCGACGCGCATTAAAACACACTCTGAGGGCACACGCGCAGTGCATCTAGGCGTGCCTGGCCCGAGGCATCGGCCACAGCCCCACCAGCAGCAGCAACAGCGCCACCATCACAAAAGGCAGCCGTGGGTCCAGTGCGTACACCAGCGTACCTGCCAGTGGGCCAAGCACTGCCCCCATGCCCTGTGCAGCGCCCACCGAGCCTGCCGTAGCGCCTTGCTCCGAGGCCTGCATGGCATTGGCCGCCAACGCTGAAAATGCCGGGAATACAAAGCCCATGCCAGCAGCGGCCACGAAGTAGCAAGCCCACAGCCAAGGCGCTGTGGTCGCCAGCGCGCCGGCCGCAAAACCAAGGGCCGAAACGGTTGCACCCACCTGGATCATTTTCAGTGGCGGCCATTGCAGCTGCCGCAACAGGACCTGGGCCAGTATCAGTGCCACACCCACCGTGGTCAGTGCGATACCTGCCGCCTGGGCGGCTTCGGCTGCTGCCAGGTGCAAGCGATCCAGCGCGAAAAAGCCAACCACGATCTGTGACACGGTAACGCTGAACATGGCACTGAACGCGACCAGCAGGGGGCGCCGCAGGCGCCGGTCGCTCAACTTGACCGGGCTGGGCGCGTGGCCCTGGGCCGGTGCATGGGGCTTGAGGTTGAACAACAGCACCAGAAACGCCAATGCCGGCAGCACCGACATGACGTGCAGTGGCAGGCTCAGGCTGTGACGGGCCAGCAGCGCCGCGAGTGCCGGGCCTACCACCAGGCCAACCGCATTGGCCGCCCCCAGCGATGCCATGGCCCGTGCCCGACGCTGGGGTTCGATATGGTCAGCGATCAGTGCGTTGCAACCCACCGGGACCGCGGCGTAGAACGCCCCGATGCAGCCGCGGGCAAGCATGAGGCCGATGAACGCCAGTGTCGGGCCTGGCAACCAGCGCAAGGCCCCCTCGACGAACAGGCACAACACCCAGTACGCCAGGGTAAAGCCTGCGCTGCCCAGCAACAGCACACGCCAACGGCCCAGGCGGTCTGCTGCGCGGCCCCACGGCCGCGCCAGCAGCACCCAGACAACGCCCGCCACCGTCACCGCGGCGCCCGCCTGCCAGGTGGCGAGCCCCAACTGGCGTGCCAGCGGGCCTACCAGCACGACGAAGGCCATCATCGACATGGTGCAGGCCAGGTTGGCCAGTAGCAGTGGGCGGAGGTCCAGGGTGCTTGCGGCAGCTGGGGAGGCAGTGTCCTTTGCAGCGATCATGGCGAAGTCCAGGCAGTGCAGATAAGAGGCCGACGATATTAGTAAGAACCATTATCGGCTGTCGAACCCTTTGCAGCGCCCCCTGGGCCCCGGCGGCGCAGAGGCCCGGGCCACATGCTGCGCATCACGCCATCGCGGCGTACCCATGCGTGCATCAGCGCGGCACCCACATGCACCAGCACCGTGGCGAACAGCAGGTAACCTGCCCAGCCGTGGGCCTGGCGCAGCACCGCATACAGTTGCAGGTCATGCGGGGCGATTGCGGGCAGGCCCAGCGGGCGCGGGTAGCCCCCGGCGGACAACATGGCCCAGCCCAGCAGCGGCATGGCCAGCATCAACCCGTACAGCACCCAATGCGATGCCGCGGCTGCCCAGCGCTGCAGCAGCGGCAGGTCACGAGGCAGTGGCGGGTGCGGCAGGCTCAGCCGCAGGATGATACGCACGATCACCAGCACCAGCAGCGCAAGGCCTGTCGCCTTGTGCAGGCTGACCAGCACAGGGTGGCGTACGGACAGGTCCCCGACCATGCTGACACCGATGAACAACATCACCAGGATCATCACGGCCATCATCCAGTGCAGCAGGCGAGCAAGTGGGTGGAAGGCGGTGGGTTTCATGGCTGGGCTCCGGTGTTGAGGGACTCGCGGCTACGGCGGTTGAACGACTCCGAATAGGCCGCCGAGCGTGCCGCAAGAATCGGGTCCGCGCTCGGTTTTATGCCTTTCGGCAGAATCAACGGATCGAAGTTGAGGTCACGGCAGGCCCCCTGCTCGGGGGCGTCCACGCCCTGTAGCACCAGGGTGCCAGCATTCACGCTGGGCCTGTCGGCAGGCCAGGGTTTGGCAGGGTCGTCCACAGCATCACCGGGCTCTGCCAATACCAGGCGCAGCGTCCAGCGCAACGGGCCTTTGGCCAGGCGTGCCTGCAAGTCGTGCTGCAGGAACAGCTTGTCATCCACCTGGGGCGGCAGTGCCGCGAAAGGGCTCTGGGGTTCGAGCTGCCAGCGCACCGGGTGCTCACCCCCTTTGGCGTCAATCAGGCGAAAGGCATTGATGCTGTGGTAGGCGGTGCTGGCAAAACTGTCGCTAGGTTTGTACCCCGCAGCCCACTGGCGAAACGGCGCACTTTCGGGGTGTGCGGCGAAGAACGCCTGGACTTTGGCCGGGTCTGGCTTGCCGGTTGCAGGGTCCGGTGTGTTGGCCAGCACCTGCTCGTAGAACGCTTCGGCTGTGCTCACTGCGAGCACTGGCGGGTTGTTCATGCCGGTGCGCCAGACCTGGCCATCGTCGGTGGATAGCTGGATCGCCAGGCTGCGCACGGGGATGGCGGTGTCGGGTGCGAACGGGTTTGCACCGCCAATGGCGAAGCGGCCGATCACCGGTACCTGGGGCTGGGTGAACGCGCGGGCGGTGGACAGGCTTGCAGCCTGCCCGCTGGGTTCGAAGTAGCCGCTCACGCAAAGGCCCTTGGCGTGGTTCTTGCGGTAGCCAGCGTAGTGCCCAGCTTGCGCCTCGAAGGTGTCGATGATGCGCTGGGGCGTCAGCGCTGGCGTGCCGAGCCAGCCGGCCGCGTAGGCGAAGCCTGCGCCTGCGGCCAGCATCACGGCGCCAATGGCGGCGAAGCGCAAGGCTTTTGCCGGTCCGTGCAAAGGTGCGTTCATGAGGGCATCCGGTTCAGTGAAGATGCCGGTACGACGGTGATGGCAAAAATTTATTCCCTGATCAGGAATAGTTTTTTCCGCCAGGCGTCTGTTCTCTACACTCACAGCCTTTAGGGCCGGACCATAGCCATGCAGGACCTGGACGACCATCAGTGGCGCCAACTGCTTGCCCGCCTGCGGCGCTTTGCCGTGTGGCTGACCCGCGACCCCGGCAGCGCCGACGACCTGGTCCAGGCCACCGTCGAGCGCGCCCTCAGCCGTCGCCAGCAACAGCGCGACGGCGAAGCCCTGCGCGCCTGGCTGTTCACCATCCTTTATCGGCTGTTCCTCGACGGCAAGCGCCGGGATCGCCTGCATGCGCGCTGGCTGGCCTGGTTCGGGCGCGCTGAGCCGGACGCCGAGCCTGTGGGTGACAATCTGGAGGACATCGTCCTGGCCCAGGCCGACCTGCAGGCCTTCGCCCAGCTCAAGGACGAGCAGCGCGCGCTGTTGCTGCTGGTCAGCATTGAAGGGTTGAGCTACAAGGAAGCCGCCCAAGCCCTGGGCATCCCCATTGGAACCGTGATGTCGCGCCTGTCGCGCGCGCGCACCGCCTTGCGTGAACTTACCGAAGGCGCCCCCCAGCCACCGGCATTGCGGAGACTGAAATGACCCGCCTGATCCCCAGCGAAGACGAACTGCACGCTTATGTCGACGACCGGCTTGACGCAGTGCGCAGGGCCGAAGTGCAAGCCTGGCTGGCCAGCAACCCGCAGGCTGCCGAACGCGTGGAAGGTTGGCGCGCCGATGCCCGTCGCCTGCGCGCAGCACTGGCCGGTTACGCCGAGCCTAACGCGGGCACCCCCGTTAACCGGCAGCACCTGCTGCGCCAGGCGCGGCAACGCCGGCAGCGACGTTGGGCCGCTGCTGCAATGGTGGTGATGGCGCTGGGTGTTGGCGGCCTGGGCGGTTGGCACGTGCGTGACGTGTCACTTGCCCGCGCAGATTTGCCCATGGCCGACGCCGTGCAGGCCCACCGGTTGTTTGCAGGCAGCCAAGTGCTGGACATTCAGGCCCGCGACGCAGAGCAGATGCGTGGCTGGTTGCAGCGGCACTTCAGCCAGGTAGGCCAGCTGCCAGACCTGAGCGGCTATGGTTTCACCCCGGTCGGCGCCCGTTTGCTCAGCAATGAGCAGGGGCCGGCTGCACTGCTGGTGTTCGAGGACGGCAGCGGCCGACGTATCAGCCTGTTTCTGCGTTCACCCGGCGAGCATTACCGCCGCATGCCGACCGGGCAGCGGGTCGACGGCCCACTGGAGGCCCGCTACTGGTCGCACGGGGCGTACAACTTTGCGTTGGTCAGCCAGGCAGACGACAGGCGCGGGGCCGGGGTAGGAGAGGCCCTGCGCCTGGGCTTGTAGCAGCGCCCTGCCAGGGCACGGGCTGATCAGCTGAGCTCAAGCCAGATCGGCGCATGGTCCGACGGCTTTTCCATCCCCCGCAGGTCATAGTCCACACCCGCCGCCTTCAGCCGTGGCACCAACTGCTGCGAGGCCATGATCAGGTCGATGCGCAAGCCGCGCTTGGGCTCGTCCTCAAACCCACGGCTGCGGTAGTCGAACCAGCTGAAACGGTCGTTCACCTCAGGGTGTAGGTGGCGGAAGCTGTCCACCAGCCCCCACCCTTTTAGGCGTTCCATCCACTCGCGCTCTTCTGGCAGGAAGCTGCACTTGCCGGTCTTGAGCCAGCGCTTGGCGTTGTCCGGGCCAATGCCAATGTCGCAGTCCTGGGGCGAGATGTTCATGTCGCCCATCACCAGCACCGGCTGGTCCTGCTGGAACTGGCTTTCTAGCAGCGCCTGCAGGTCTGCATAGAAGCGCTGCTTGGCTGGGAACTTGGTCGGGTGGTCGCGGCTTTCACCCTGCGGGAAGTAGCCGTTCATGATGGTGATCGGGTTGCCTTGGGCGTCGGCGAAGGTACCCCAGATAAAGCGGCGCTGGGCGTCTTCTTCATCGGTGGCGAAACCCTTGTGCAGGCTCAGTGGCGCCTGGCGCGACAGCAGCGCCACGCCGTAATGACCCTTCTGCCCATGGTAGTGCACGTGATAGCCCAGGGCCTGCACGTCTGCGAGCGGGAACTGCTCGTCGCTGACTTTGGTTTCCTGCAGGCCGATTACATCCGGCTGATGCTTTTCGATGAGTGCGGCAAGCTGGTGTGGGCGTGCGCGCAGGCCGTTGATGTTGAAACAGACGATCTTCATGGCAAGACGATCCCGGTAAAACGCGCGATGCTAGCGGACATCGCTGTGCATCACCAGCGTGGCGGCTTCGGGGTGTGGCTGCTAACGTGCGTTGCCAGGTGAACGATGCCCGGCGTAGCGCCTCCAAGGCACAGTACGCCCATTCCAGGAGGTCTGCCCGCAATGCCCCACACTACTGCCGCCCCGGCCCGTGTCTGTGTTCTAGATGGTGGTTATCGCCGTGAGGCGCGCGCGCTGCTGTACAACGTGTACCGCAACGACCCTACTTTTGCCTATCTGTTCGATGCCCAGCGCCCAGGCTTTGAGCGGCGCCTGCGTACGCTGATCCGCGAGTGGGTGCGCCAGCATTTCTACCTGCAGTTGCCGGCCGTCGGTCTGCTGCTCGAAGACCGCCTGATCGGCGTGGCGCTGATCGTGCCGCCCCTGCGGCGCCTGGGCGTAGCCGACAGCTGGGCCTGGCGGCTGCGCATGATGCTGGGCGCTGGTGTGCGCTGCACCCGCCGGTTCATGGACTATCAGGCGGCCATCGCCACCTGCATGCCCAGTGACCAGTTGCACGTGTTGCCGCTTCTGGGCGTGCAGGCACAGCATCAGGGCACTCACTACCCCGCGCAATTGTTACAAGCTGTTCAAGAGTGGTGCGCGCAAGACACCGTCACCGAGGGTGTAGTGGTCGATACCGGAAACGAGCACCACCTTGCCTTCTACCAGAGCCAAGGCTATGCGCAGATCGGCGAAGTTGCCGTTGGGCCGATCCGCCAGCGCGTGTTCCTGCACGCCAACCCGACCGCTGCCCGCGCCGCTTCGCTGTAAGCAGTGCACGGGGCGGCTCCCTTGAACGTTTTGGTCTGGTAGCATGCGCCGCATGACTTATTCAGGAAGATTACGCTGGGGCCTGGTGTTCTGGGCTGCCAGTTTTGCTGCATGGGGCCAGAGTGAGCTGTTGGTCAAGGTGAAACCCGCCAACAAGGCGCTCAAGGCCAATGTCGAAGGCTATATCGGCACCTTGGGTAACCGCGACGAAGAGGCGCTTTTGCGTTTCAGTCGCGGGGCAGAGGAGCAGGCGCGCAAAGCCGCTCAGGCACTGGGCTACTACCAGGCCCAGATCAACACCGAGGTCAAACCCTCCAGTGGTGCAGATGGCTCCCCGCAACTGATCATCAGCATTGTCCCCGGCGAGCCGATTCGGCTGCGCAACGTCAACGTGCGCATCGAAGGCCCTGCCAGCGAAATGGCGGCCTTCCGGGTGCCAGACAGCAGGGCCCTGCGCCCGGGCGAGCAGCTCAACCATGGCCTGTACGAAGACGCCAAGCGGCTGATCCAGAACCAGGCATCGCGCTACGGTTTCTTCGCCGGGCGCTTCAGCGAGCAGCGCCTGGCGGTCGACCCCCGGGCCGGAGTGGCGGATATCAGCCTGGTGTACCAGAGCGGCCCGCGCTATCGCCTCGGGGCTGTGTCGTTCAGCGGTGATACCCCGCTGGACGACGACCTGCTGCAGCGCATGGTCGCGTTCAAGCCCGGTACCCCCTACGATTCCGAGCTGATTGCTGAGCTGAACAACGACCTGCAGTCGAGCGGTTATTTCGAGGGTGTGCGCGTCGATGCCGCACCTACCGCCGCAGTGGGTGAAAACATCCCGGTGGACGTGCGCCTCGAGACCCGCAAACCCCGCACCCTGGGGCTTGGCCTGGGCTACTCGACCGACGTTGGCCCACGCGGCAAGGCCAACTGGACCCGGCATTGGGTCAACGCCCAGGGCCACAGCTATGGTTGGGAAACCGAGCTCTCGGCGCCGCGCCAGAACGTAGGGCTGTGGTACGACATTCCGCTTGATCCCCCACTCACCGACAAGCTGCGTTTTGCTGGCGGCTACCAGAATGAGGAACTGGCAGGCACAGACACCCTCAGCAAGCTGCTCACCGTTGGCCCCGAATGGCACAGCAAGTTGCCCAGTGGCTGGCAACGGGTGATATCGCTCAAGTACCAGCGCGAGGAATACCGTCTGGGTGACGATTCCGGCTTGAGCAACCTGCTGATGCCCGGCATCAGCTATTCATTCCTGCGCAGCGACAACCGCATCGATCCCCACAATGGTTACCGCCTGCAGTTCGACGCCCAGGTAGCCAAGGAGGGGCTGGGCTCGGACACCAACCTGGTGCACGGTAACGTGGTGCTCAAGGGCCTGACCACCCTAGGCCAGAACCACCGGCTGCTTGGGCGCGTGCAGTTCGGGGGCAGCGCCAGCAATGGCTTCAAGAACAGCATCCCGCCCTCGCTGCGCTTCTTTGCGGGGGGGGACCAGAGCGTACGTGGGTACGACTACCAGACCCTGTCACCCAAGAACAGTGATGGCGACCGTATTGGCGGGCGGTATCTGGTCGCGGGCAGTGTCGAGTACCAGTATTCGCTGACTGAAAAATGGCGCCTGGCGACCTTCGTCGACCAGGGTAATGCCTTCAACAACCTGGAACTGCCCAGCCTGAAGACTGGTGTCGGGTTTGGCGTGCGTTGGGTGTCGCCAGTAGGGCCGTTGCGCCTTGATCTGGCCAAGGCACTGGACGAAGACGGTGGCATCCGCCTGCACTTTTCCATGGGGCCTGAGCTGTGAAGCGTGTAATGACGTATGGGGTGCTCGGCCTGCTTGGCCTGGTCGTGACAGTGACGCTGGTGGTGAGTGTGCTGGCAGGCACGCAAGCGGGCAGCCGCTGGGTGCTGGGTAAAGTGCCGGGCCTTGAAGTGGTGGGCTTTGAGGGGCGGCTGGGTGGCACCTGGCAAGCGAGCCGGTTGAGCTTCGTCGATGGGCAGACTCGGGTGGAGGTGCAGGCGCCGCTGCTGGCCTGGTCGCCTGCCTGTCTGCTGCGTGGCACGCTGTGCATCGGCCGCCTGCATGCGCAGCGCATCGACATGGCCTTTGCGCCTGCAGCCGAACCCAGCGAAACAGGCCCGTTGCAGTTGCCAGCCTTGCGCTTGCCACTGGCCATCGAACTGGGCGAGGTGAAGGTGGGGCAACTGCGCCTGGATGGCAGTGATCTGTTGGGTGACCTGCAATTGGCGGCCCACTGGGCCCGCGATGGGCTGCGCATCGACAGCCTGCACCTGCAGCGCGATGACCTGCAACTGAGCCTGCAAGGTGACCTCAAGCCGGAAGGTGACTGGCCGGTGCAGCTCGAAGGCCAAGTGCAGTTGCCTGCGATAGAGGGCAAGCCCTGGCAAGTGGTGTTGAATGCCACAGGTGAACTGCAGAAAACCCTTAACCTGACCGGCACCAGCAGCGGTTACCTGGACGCCACCCTCACTGGTCAGTTGCAGGCGCTGGCAGAGCATTTGCCCGCGACCCTGCAGATCCGCTCCGCGGCGTTCAAACCGGCTGACACGTTGCCGGACACCTTGCAGCTCGATCAACTGGTGCTGGATGCACAGGGCGACCTGAATGACGGTTACACGCTTTCCGGCTCCGCCAGCTTGCCGGCCAGGCAGGGTCCCATCCCGTTGGCCTTATCGGGCATCGTCGACAGCAAAGGGGCGAAGCTCAATGGCCTGGACCTGACGGCCAGCGCCACGCAGCGGGTCAAGCTGCAAGCTTCGGTCGACTGGCAGAATGGCCTGGCCGCCGACGCCCAGCTGGCCTGGCAGGACTTCCCGTGGTTGCGCCTGTACCCGCTGGACGCACCGCCACAGGTAAGCCTGAAGCGCCTGGATGCGGTGGTGAACTATCGCGATGGCCATTACCAGGGCACCTTCAAGGGTGACCTGGATGGCCCGGCCGGTGCGTTCAGCCTGGCGAGCCCGTTCGAGGGCGACCTTGGCCAGGTGTCGTTGCCCAAGCTCGCCCTCAGCGCCGGGCAAGGCAAGGCGGCGGGCAGTGTCGCGGTGCGCTTCGCTGAAGGCGTTGCCTGGGATGTCGACCTGCAGTTATCAGCCTTGAACCCTGCCTTCTGGGTGGCCGAGTTGCCAGGCACCTTGGCAGGGCCGCTGCGCAGCAAAGGGGAGATGAAAGGCGAGGCGCTCAACCTCGATGCGCAGCTCGACCTGAAGGGCCGGCTACGGGGGCAGCCTGCCACGCTGAAAGTGCTGGCCGACGGCGCTGGGCAACACTGGACCTTGGGCACCTTGGCCGTGCAACTGGGTGACAACCGCATCAATGGCAGCGGTAGCCTGCAACAACGGCTGGCCGGCAGGGTGGACATCGACCTGCCACGCCTGGGCCAGTTGTGGCCAGAACTGCAGGGGCAGGTCAAAGGGCGCCTGGACGTCGCCGGTACCCTGCAAGCGCCGCAGGGTGTGCTGACGCTTCAGGGCCAGCGGCTGGCGCAGGCGGATAACAGGCTGCAGCAGCTCAACCTCGATGCCCGCCTGGACAACCAGCAGCGCGGTGTCATCGACCTCAAGGCGAGTGGCATACAGGCAGGCGATACCGCACTGGGCACCTTGCAGGCCAATGGCAAGGGCGATGCCCGTCGGCAGGCCCTTACACTGGCCCTGAACGGGCCGCAGCTCAAGCTCGACCTGGGCCTGGATGGCCAGCTGGACAAGGAGGACTGGCGTGGACGCCTGGCAAGCGGGCGCATCCAGGCCGGTGGCCAGGACTGGCAACTGCAAGCGCCAGCGCGGCTACAGCGCCTGGCCAGCGGGCAGGTGGATTTTGGTGCCCACTGCTGGCGTTCCGGCCAGGCCAGCCTGTGCGGTGATGACCAGCGGCTGGCGCCGGAGCCCCGCCTGCGCTACCACCTCAAACGCTTCCCACTGGAAAGCCTGGCACAATGGATGCCCAAGGATTTTGCCTGGCAGGGCTTGCTGAACGCCGACATCAACCTGGATCTGCCAGCCAGTGGCCCGAAAGGTACGGTTGCTGTGGATGCCAGCGGTGGCACGCTGCGCGTGCGTGACAACGAGCGCTGGGTGGACTTCCCGTACAAGGCCTTGCGCCTGGACAGCACACTGGCACCGCGCCGTATCGACACACGCCTGGCCTTTCGCGGTGAGCGCCTTGGCCAACTGACTGTAAATGCCCGTATAGACCCATTGGGCCAGAACAAACCGTTGTCGGGCGACTTCAACCTGGCCGGCCTCGACCTGTCCATCGCTCGCCCGTTCGTGCCCATGGTCGAACGCCTGGCCGGGCAGTTGAAGGGCAGTGGCCAGCTGTCTGGCACACTGCTCACACCCCAGGTCAACGGTAACCTGATGCTCAGCGGGGGTGAGGTGAGCGGTGCCGAACTGCCCACCAGCTTCGAGGACCTCAACCTGCAGGCGCAGATTGCCGGCGAGCAGGTGAAACTTGATGGCAGCTGGCGCAGCGGTGCGGCAGGGCGCGGCCAGGTGGGTGGCAGCCTGACCTGGGGGCAGGCGCTGGGTATGCAGGTACGCATTCAGGGCCAGCAATTGCCGGTCACGGTGGAGCCCTATGCCACGCTCGAAGTCGCCCCCGACCTGACGCTGCAACTGATCGATGACAAGTTGGCGGTGACGGGCAAAGTGCAGGTGCCCAAGGGCAAGATCACCGTGCGTGAGCTGCCGCCTTCTACAGTCAAGGTGTCGGACGACACCGTGATCGTCGGCAACCAGACCGAAGAAGGCAAGCCGCCGATGGCTATGGCCATGGACATCGATGTGGAAGTGGGCCGGGATAAATTGTCGTTCAGCGGGTTCGGCCTCACGGCCAACCTGCTGGGCCATGTGCATATCGGCGACAACCTCGATACCCGTGGTGAACTCAGCCTGGCCGATGGCCGCTACCGCGCCTATGGCCAGCGGTTGACCATTCGCCGGGCACGGCTGTTGTTTGCAGGCCCTATCGATCAGCCCTATCTGGATATCGAGGCGATCCGCCAGGTGGATGACGTGGTGGCGGGCATTCGCTTGAGCGGCAATGCCGAGCAGCCCACCTCCACGGTGTTCTCGGAACCTGCCATGAGCCAGGAGCAGGCACTGTCCTACCTGGTGCTGGGCCGGCCGCTGGGGGCGTCTGGCGAAGACAACAACATGCTGGCCGAGGCAGCACTGGGCCTGGGCCTGGCGGGGAGTGCCGGGTTTACCGGCGGCGTCGCGTCCCGGCTGGGTATCGATGACTTCCAGCTCGACACCGAGGGGTCGGGCAACACCACCAGCGTGGTGGCCAGCGGTAACCTCACGGAGAAGCTCAGCCTGCGTTACGGGGTGGGCGTGTTCGAGCCGGCCAACACCATTGCGCTGCGCTACAAACTCAGCAAGAAAGTATATGTGGAGGCGGCCAGCGGGCTGGCCAGCTCCCTCGACATCTTCTACAAGCGGGACTTCTAGCGGCACCTGGGCGCTGTTCAGCGCACAGTGGCTGCCTCGATGAACTCGTTGCTGTCAGGGGCGGGAGGGGCAGCCGGGGCCCGAACCGGGATGATCAGGCTGGTGTATTCCTCGATCAACCGGTTGAGCGCCTCGGGTGGCTCGCTGGCCTGGAACTGCATGCGAATCTGTACCTCGTCAGGGTCGCGGTTGTCCCCTTGGCGGCCCTGGCCGCCGATGGTGACCTTGAAGCTTGCCGTCTTGTCATCCCCGGCGCTGCGCAGGGCCTGGCGGGCTTCGGTACCTTTCACCCGCACCGACAAGTCCACTTGCATGCGCTCCAGCGCCAGACCCTTGGGCGACACCAGGGCGAACAACGGCACCCGCATGATGTGATGGCCGTCCATGGCCACCTCCACCATCTTGGCTTTCATGGGTGCGCCCAGTGCGTCGGTGTCGCATTCGAAGAACTGATCGAACAGGTTGATGTACTGCTGTGCGATCAGGCTGTTGGCCGCGCTGGCCGCTTCCTGCAGGCCGCGGGTGATCTCGCGCAGGTCGATGGAGGTCATGGGGGCAGGGGGCTTGTTCAAGGGGTCGACTCTTCAGGCCTTGGGGCCCCCGATGCACGGGGGCTGTGGGCGCGATCAAGGGTGGGGTTCAGGTGATTGCTCCGCCCGGAGCGGGCGTGGTGCTGGGAGGTGTCGGGTTGGTTTCAGGGGCCTTGAGCCTGTCTGCCTGCGAAATATGTTCCTGGCTTTCCAGGGCGGCATTCTTGACCACTGTGGGTTTGGTGGCAGCGTCGGTCAGAAAATCAATCACCCTCATCATCGCCTCGGGCGGCTCCTGGCGTTTGAGCGTGGTGTTGAACGCATAGCGGGCGCGGGTATCGGTCTTGCGGGTTTGCGTGGACTTATGGCTCACGCTGCCTTTGACGTTCAGCTTGAATGGCCCCCAGCCCAGGGACGCAGCACCCTCGGCGTTGATGTCCTTGCCCGAGGTTTCTTCGGACACCTGGTTGATGACCAGTTCGAACTCGACAGTGCCTTGTTCGATGGCGATGTTTGGATGAGTGATGGCCGCCACCAGGGGCACCTTCATGGTCTTGCTGACCACACCTTTGTATTCGCCCTGTTCGTCAACGATGGTTTCGTCGTAGTCGAACTGGATGGCTACCGCCTTGCCATCCTGCACACACACCTGCATCAGGAAGTCTGCATAGGATTTGCTGGCGGTAACCTGGGCCTGGACCATGGCTTGCAGTGGGCCTGCGATCATGCGGTCCATGGGCAAGGCGTTGATGACCGATCCAATTAAGCTGTTGTCTATCGACATGCTGGATTCTCTTTTTAGTGGGGGTAGGGGTGAAATGGCGCTTGACGGTCACGCTGTCGTGCTTAGCGTGCAGGCAAGTCCTGGCGGCGGATGTTGCCAATCTGGCGCAGACTAAGGCCGTACTTGTTGGCCAGCAGGCTGCGCGACAGGCCTTTGGCGCTCTCTTCCTGGATTTGCTGATTGCGCAGCTGGCGCAGGAAGTGGTCGGCCTTGGGAATTTCCAGCGCGACGCCAGCGAAACGCTTGATCAGAGCGTCCAGTGCTGCTGGCGGCAGTACGTCGGCAAGCTTGGTGCGTTCGCGGTGCTTGGGGATGTACTTGGGCCTGCCGCCGTAGGCACAGGTGAGCTGGTAGGCGTTGTCGATGCCGATGCAGTCGATCAGGGCCTGCAGTGAGTGGGGCAGTTGGCTGATATCGATATGGCTGAGGTCTGGCATTTCCATATGACGCTCCTTCGGGATGGATGGAATGTGCTACCCGATCACCCGCGGCGTTGTGTCGAAGGTGTGACCGGATTCTCAGCGACAGCCCAAGCTGCTCGCTAGGCGGTATATAGGCTGGGGGTTGTAGCCTCGATGATTAGCTTTTGCAGGCAGTGATATCTGCCGATGTAGGAAATAAACGCCCGATACCGCCGCAGCGGGCTATTTACGTTGGCCGCGCGCTGGCTGCTGCGCGGTGGGTACCACTACCCTCAATCGCAGGGGTAGCTACTGATCAGCCCCGCACTTTTGAGGTAGGCGTCAGGGGCGTCCCGCATGCGGTCCGGCAGGGTGCGCCAATCCACCAGCAGGCACAGTGCATGCAGTGGCTGGCCATCGCGCTGGCCAATCACCTGGTCTGCGAAGCGGCGGCGGTAAACCACCTGAGTGGCATGTAGCGGGCTTGCCTGGTCGGCATCGGCCAAGGTCTGGCGGGCCAACGCCGGCAGCTGTGCAGCGGGTAGGGTAAAGCGCAGCGAAGACCCGCCGGGGTGCAGGTAGCCCGCTTGACGCACACGTCGCCACAACTGCTGCCACTGGCTGCTACCCGCCTGAGCGCTCAGCCTGCTCCCCAACTCAAGCAATTGTTCGGCCGGGAGCTTTTCGGTATCGAGGGCTTGGAGGGAGGGTGAGGTCAGGTACAACGATGCTAACAACAGGGGCTTGTACATAGAGGCTCCGCATGGGCTGTGAAACCCCATGCTTTCAGCCCGTTGCAGGCCAAACCAGCAGGAAATACAGCGCCAGGGCCGATGCGCGTTGTATCATTGCCGCGGCTCGCAGCGAGCCATTTGCCCATGATGTTGCAAGGAACCTCTGATGACACACGTGCAGCGCCTCAAATACTCCCTTCTGATCATTCTGGTGGTGCTTGGCCTGATGCTTGGCCTTTCCCATCTGCAGAAGGCGGGCACCATCAGCGAACAGACCTTCCAGCTGCTGGCCATCGCCATTGCTGTCGTGGTCGTGGTAATCAACGGGATTCTGCGGCGCAAGGTCAGGCGCTGACCCGTGCCGGCCGGCCTGCCGGGCCGGCCATGCCCTCAGCGTGATGCCGTTTGTTCCAGCATCGCCCGCGCCTGGGGGTTGAGGCTATAGCATTTGTCGCTGCCCAGTTCGATAACGCCTTCTGAGCACAGCCGTTTCAGCACTTCCCGCACGCTGAGAAACGACAGCGGTATGTCCAGTTGCTCCAGCTGCGCATGGACCCCGCGCACGCCTATGCTACGGCCGTTGCGGTCGGCGGCATGCAGCGCATCGATCACCTTCAGCCGGATCAGGCTGGTGCGCAGGCCAAAGCTACGCAACAGCTCGCGAATCTGCTCGTTGCCTACACGTTCGTCGGCAAACGCGTCCTGTCCCTTGGACGCTTTCCCTGGGGGGCTCCCCGCGTGAACCGGGGTTTGCGGGTTGTACATGTGAATGCTCCTTTTCGTGGACGAACCCGAAAGTTGGGTGCCTCACTTATTAGGACGAATGAGCCATAAAAATCTGCAACCAAACCGGTTAAAAAAATGCTTAATTTTGTTTCACAATTGCCTGCGGGTCGATTTGGCTAAAAATCCGGCACATCCGCTCGTCTGAACGGGATGACCCCGAACCCGAGGAGTGCCCGTGCTTTCACTTACCCGCCCCATCCATTTCGCAGGCCTGGCCTGCGCGCTGCTCGCGGTGAGCGTTGGCGCGCAGGCGCAGGCCGTGGTGGCCGATGCCAGTGCGCAGATCCGTCGCACCAGTTACGGCGTGCCCCATATCGTTGCCCAGGATGAGCGTGGGTTGGGGTACGGCGTGGGGTATGCCTACGCCCAGGACAACCTGTGCCTGCTGGGCAACGAGGTGCTGACGGTGAGCGGCGAGCGGTCCCGCCATTTCGGTGCTGACGGCCAGACCCTGGAGCAACGGGAGAACCTTGCCAGCGATGTGTTCTTCAGTTGGCTGAATCGCCCGGAGGCGGTTGATGCGTTTCTTCAGGCCCAGCCTGCGGCGGTTCAGGCGCTGCTTGCCGGGTATGCCAGCGGCTACAACAGGGCGCTGGCGGAGCGCCGCAGCCAGGGCCTGCCGGCCGAGTGCGGCGACGGCACGTGGCTGCGCCCCATCACCAGCCAAGACTTGGTCAAACTCACTCGACGCCTGCTGGCCGAAGGCGGTGCAGGGCAATTCGTCGAGGCCCTGGCGGGCGCGCAGCCACCAGGCCAGGCCCGGCAGCAGGCGCAGGCGGCCACCGATTACGCCCAGGCGCTGGCGCAGCAGGCACGCTTTGCCAGCGAACGCGGGAGCAACGCCGTGGCGGTGGGGGCGCAGCGCTCGGCCAATGGGCACGGGCTGCTGCTGGCCAACCCGCATTTCCCCTGGATGGGGGGCATGCGTTTTTACCAGATGCAGCTGACCATCCCCGGCAAACTCGACGTGATGGGTGCTGCGCTACCAGGGCTGCCAGTGATCAACATCGGTTTCAATCATCACCTGGCCTGGACCCACACGGTTGACACGTCCAGGCACTTCACCCTCTATCGCCTGCAGCTGGACCCCAAGGACCCGACCCACTACCTGCTCGATGGCAAGTCGATACCGCTCGCCAAGCACACCGTCTCTGTCACCGTCAAAGCCAAGGATGGCAGCCTGGGCGAAGTGCAACACGTGATCTACAGCTCACAGTTCGGGCCCGTCGTGCAATGGCCGGGGCGCCTCGATTGGGACTCGCACATGGCGTACAGCCTGCGTGACGCCAACGCCGACAACACCCGGGTGTTGCAGCAGTGGTACCAGATCAACCGCGCCGACAGCCTGAAAGGGCTGAAGCGCTCGGTGGATCAGCTGCAGGGCATCCCATGGGTCAACACCTTGGCGGTGGACGCTGCCGGTAGCACACTGTACCTGAACCAGTCGGTTGTACCCTATGTCGACCAAGCCATGCTGGCGACCTGCGGCGATACCCGGGCGCAAGGGACCCTGGTCATCCTGGACGGCTCGCGCAGCGCTTGCCAGTGGAGGGTCGACCCGCAGGCGGCTCAGGCCGGCATCTTCCCGGCGCGTCTACTGCCGAGCCTGGAGCGTGATGACTACGTACAAAACTCCAACGATCCGGCCTGGATGACGAACCCGGCGCAGCCACTGACAGGCTACTCGCCGTTGGTCAGCCGCAATGACCAGCCGCTGAGCATGCGTGGGCGCTATGCGTTGCAGCGCTTGCAGGGCAAGGGGCGGCTGGGTGTGGACGACCTGCAGCACATGGTGCTGGATGACGAGGTGTACCTCGCGCGCCTGGTGTTGCCTGACCTGCTGCAGTGGTGCAAGGCAGCGGGCGCGGACGTGCAATCGGTTTGTGAAAGCCTCGCGGCTTGGAATGGCAAGGCCGACCTGGACAGTGGCATGGGCCTGGTGCATTTCGAGAACCTGCTCGACAGCCTGGCAGAGCACCCGGAGGTCTGGCGAGTGGCGTTCGACGCCAGGGACCCACAACACACGCCGCGCGGATTGGCAGTGGAGCAGGCAGCGGTGAGCAAGCGGGTGCACGAAGCTGCACTGGCGTCACTGGCGCAATTGAGCGAAAGCGGTACCCCGGGGCAGGCGAAGTGGGGGCAGGTGCAGCAGGCCCTCGATGGCACGCCGGTGCCGGGCGGCCCACAAGCCTTGGGTATCTATAACGCGATGTACAGCGTACCCCACGGGGCGGGCAAGCGCCTGGTGGTCAGTGGCACCAGCTACCTGCAACTGGTCAGCTTTACCGACAAGGGCCCTGAGGCGCGGGGGCTGTTGGCGTTTTCGCAATCCAGCGAAGCGGCATCCCCCCACGCCAGCGATCAGACCAAGGCCTTCGCAGCCAAGCAACTGGCGGCGATTCCGTTTACCGAGGCGCAGATCAAGGCCGACCCCGCGTACACAGAGGTAGTGATCAGCGAGCGCGCTGCTGTCAGGTAAATTCGAACGGCGCGAGCTGGAAGCCTTGTTCGTCCACCTGCAAGGCCCAGCCCCGGCGGTCCCAGTCACCCAGCACGATACGCCGCGCCGGCTGGCCGTCGACCACCAGCTTGTGGATCGCCGGGCGGTGGGTGTGGCCATGCACCAGGGTGAGCACACCCTGGGCAGCCATCACCCTGGGCACTTCCTCGGGCGTGACATCGACGATGTCGGTCGCCTTCATCTGCGTCTGTGCGCGGCTTTCACTGCGCAATTTGCGCGCCAGGCGTTGGCGCATCGACAGTGGCAGGTGCGTCAGAACCCACAGGCTGAGGCGGTTGCGCAGCAAGCGGCGCATCTTCATGTAGCCCAGGTCGCGGGTGCACAGGGTGTCGCCATGCATCAGCAATACCCGCTCACCCCCCAGCTCGATCACGCTCGGGTCGCTGAGCAGCGTACACCCGGCAGCGTCGCAGAATGCCTGGCCTATGAGGAAGTCCCGGTTGCCATGCATCAGGTAGACGGCGGTGCCGCTGTCGCTTAGCCGCCGCAGGGCCTGGCAGATCTGCTGTTGGAACGGGGTCATGGCGTCATCGCCGATCCAGGCTTCGAAGAAGTCGCCCAGGATGTACAACGCCCTGGCGTGGCGCGCCCGGCCATCGAGCAGATCAAGAAACGCCCGGGTGATGTCCGGGCGTTCTTCTTGCAGGTGCAGATCGGAGATCAGCAGAATCACTCAATGATCTCGGCTTTCTCGATGATCACGTCGTCTTTGGGCACATCCTGATGGCCGGCGTTGGAGCCGGTGGCGACTTTCTCGATGGCATCGACGACTTCGCGGCCTTCGGTGACTTCGCCGAACACGGCGTAGCCCCAGCCCTGCACGTTCTTGCCACTGTGGTTGAGGAAGTCGTTATCGGAGGCGTTGATGAAGAACTGCGCGGAGGCGGAGTGCGGCTCCATGGTACGGGCCATGGCAATGCTGTACTTCTTGTTCTTCAGGCCGTTGTCGGCTTCGTTCTGGATGGTGGCGCGGGTTTTTTTCTGGTTCATGCCCGCTTCGAAGCCGCCGCCCTGGATCATGAAGCCTTTGATCACGCGGTGGAACACGGTGCCATCATAGTGGCCGTCCTTGACGTACTGAACGAAGTTTTCAGTGGTCGCTGGCGCTTTTTCAGCGTCCAGTTGCAGGACGATTACGCCGTGGTTGGTGGTCAGTTTGACTTTGGACATGCTGAAACTCGCTTTTTGAAGGCAATCGAAAATTGGGGTACGCAGGGCGCACGTTACCACCTGACGCTGGTTCGGGCGGTTACGACACATGGCGCGCACCGGCCATTTTGCCCGGCCGCGGCAAAAAAGCGGTGATAAATCACGCGAGTTTGCCCGGGCCCGACTGTCAGCAGCTTGACTGCTTCGGCTATGATAGGCCCTTTGATTCAATCGGCCTACCCAGGCCGGCTACGTGCATTCAAGGATCCTATGAGCAAGCCCACTGCCGACAACGCGCCCAACGCCGCTGCCAAAGGCGCCCCCGCTGTCCCTGCGAACTTCCTGCGGCCGATCATCCAGGCCGACCTTGACTCGGGCAAGCACACCCAGATCGTCACCCGCTTCCCGCCAGAGCCCAACGGCTACCTGCACATCGGCCACGCGAAGTCGATCTGTGTGAACTTCGGCCTGGCCAAGGAGTTCGGCGGCGTCTGCCACCTGCGCTTCGACGACACCAACCCGGCCAAGGAAGACCAGGAGTACATCGACGCCATCCAGCGCGATGTGAAGTGGCTGGGCTTCGACTGGGCAGGGGAGGTGCGCTACGCCTCCAGCTACTTCGACCAGTTGCACGACTGGGCGGTAGCGCTGATCAAGTCGGGCAACGCCTATGTCTGCGACCTCACCCCGGAGCAGGCCAAGGAATACCGCGGCAACCTCAAGGAGCCGGGCAAGAACAGCCCGTTCCGCGAGCGCAACGTGGACGAGAACCTGGACCTGTTCGCACGGATGAAGGCCGGCGAGTTCAAGGACGGTGAGCGCGTGCTGCGGGCCAAGATCGACATGGCGTCGCCCAACATGAACCTGCGCGACCCCATCCTGTACCGTATCCGCCACGCCCATCATCACCAGACGGGCGACACCTGGTGCATCTACCCCAACTACGACTTCACCCACGGCCAGTCGGATGCCATCGAAGGCATCACGCACTCCATCTGCACCCTGGAGTTCGAAGGCCATCGGCCGCTGTACGAATGGTTCCTCGAGCACCTGCCGGTGCCAGCGCACCCGCGCCAGTACGAGTTCAGCCGCCTGAACCTGAACTACACCATCACCTCCAAGCGCAAGCTCAAGCAACTGGTTGACGAGCAGCACGTCCAGGGCTGGGACGACCCGCGCATGTCCACGCTGTCGGGCTTCCGCCGCCGTGGCTATACCCCGGCGTCCATCCGCAATTTCTGCGAGATGATCGGCACCAACCGCTCCGACGGCGTGGTGGACATGTCCATGCTCGAGTTCAGCATCCGTGACGACCTGGACCGTACCGCCCCACGCGCCATGTGCGTGCTGCGCCCGCTTAAAGTGGTCATCACCAATTACCCCGAGGGGCAGGTCGAACAGCTGGAGCTGCCGCGTCATCCGAAAGAAGACATGGGCGTGCGGGTATTGCCGTTTGCCCGTGAACTGTACATCGACCGCGACGACTTCATGGAAGAGCCGCCCAAGGGCTACAAGCGCCTGGAGCCCAATGGCGAGGTGCGCCTGCGCGGCAGCTACGTGATCCGTGCCGACGAAGCCGTGAAGGACGCAGAGGGCAACATCGTCGAGCTGCGCTGCTCGTACGACCCGGACACCCTGGGCAAGAACCCCGAGGGCCGCAAGGTCAAAGGCGTGATCCACTGGGTACCGGCCGAAGGCAGCGTGGAGTGCGAAGTGCGCCTGTACGACCGCCTGTTCCGCTCGTCCAACCCGGAAAAAACCGAAGAGGGCGGTACCTTCCTCGACAATATCAACCCTGAATCGCTGCACGTGCTGAGCGGTTGCCGTGCTGAACCCTCCCTGGCCCAGGCCCAGCCGGAGGACCGTTTCCAGTTCGAGCGCGAGGGGTATTTCTGCGCAGACCTGAAGGACAGCCAGCCGGGCCGCCCGGTGTTCAACCGCACTGTCACCCTGCGTGACTCCTGGGGCAGCTGAGGAACCGCCGTGCTTACCATCTACAACACCCTGAGCAAAGCGAAGGAAACCTTCAAGCCGCTGGATGGCAATAAGGTGCGCATGTACGTGTGCGGCATGACCGTCTACGACTATTGCCACCTGGGCCATGGTCGCAGCATGGTGGCTTTCGACCTGGTTACCCGTTGGCTGCGCAAAAGCGGCTACGACCTGACCTACGTGCGCAACATCACCGACATCGATGACAAAATCATCAACCGTGCCAACGAGAACGGCGAAACCTTCGATGCCCTCACGGCGCGCATGATCGACGCCATGCACGAAGACGAGCGCCGTCTGAACATCCTGCCGCCCGACCAGGAGCCCCGTGCGACCGACCACATTGCCGGTATGCACGCCATGATCCAGACCCTGATCGACAAAGGCTATGCCTACGCGCCTGGCAACGGCGACGTCTATTACCGTGTGGGCAAGTTCGTCGGTTACGGCAAGCTGTCGCGCAAGAAAATCGAAGACCTGCGCATCGGTGCGCGCATCGAGGTGGATGAAGCCAAGCAGGACCCATTGGACTTCGTGCTGTGGAAAGGCGTGAAACCCGGCGAGCCGAGCTGGGCATCGCCTTGGGGCCCAGGGCGCCCCGGTTGGCACATCGAGTGCTCGGTGATGTCCACCTGCTGCCTGGGCGACAGCTTCGACATTCACGGCGGCGGCAGCGACCTGGAGTTCCCGCACCACGAGAACGAGATCGCCCAGAGCGAGGCGGCCACCGGCAAGCAGTACGCCAACGCCTGGATGCACTGCGGCATGATCCGCATCAACGGCGAAAAGATGTCCAAGTCGTTGAACAACTTCTTCACCATCCGCGATGTGCTGGAGAAGTACCACCCGGAGGTCGTGCGGTATCTGCTGGTGGCCAGCCACTATCGCAGTGCGATCAATTACTCCGAAGACAGCCTGCGTGATGCCAAGGGTGCGCTCGAGCGGTTCTACCACGCCCTGCGCGGTTTGCCGCGTGTGGCAGCCAGTGGCGGTGAGGCGTACGTCGAGCGTTTCAGCGTGGCCATGAACGACGACTTCGGGACGCCGGAAGCCTGCGCTGTGCTGTTCGACCTGGTGCGCGAGATCAATCGCCTGCGCGAAAGCGACCCGCAAGCCGCCGCTGGCCTGGCCGGGCGCCTGCGTGAACTGGGTGATGTGCTGGGGGTGTTGCAACTGGAGGCGGATGACTTCCTGCGCGCCGGCGCCGAAGGCAAGGTGGATGCAACTGAGGTCGAAGCTCTTATCCAGGCCCGCCTGCAGGCGCGTACGGACAAGAACTGGGCAGAGTCGGACCGCATTCGCGACCAGCTGACGGCCATGGGTGTGGTGCTGGAAGACAGCAAGGGCACCACCACCTGGCGCCTGGCTGACTGACAGGGGCGTGGGGGCCGCCGTGTGGCGGCCCTCCGTTTACTGGGTTACCCCGGGTAGCGGGCAGTGCAGCACCAGCCTGGCACCGCCCAACTCGCTTTCGCCGATTTCCAGCCCAAAGCCATGCAAGTCGACGATTGCCGCAACGATCGACAACCCCAGCCCGAAGCCTGCGTGGCGATGGCCTTCATCGCTGCGGTAGAAGCGCTTCAGCACGGCCGCACGCTCTTCCTCCGGGATGCCCGGCCCGCTGTCCTCGACCCCCAGGTGAACACCCTCGTCGTCGTGCCTGGCGTAGAGGCGTACGTGGCCGCCTTCGGGGGTGAACTTGATGGCATTGCCCACCAGGTTGGCCAGCGCCTCGAACAACAGCTCGCGGTCCCCGTGCAGCGCCGGCAATCGCACCGGCTGCTGCAGCTCCAGGCGAATGCCGCCGTCTTCGGCAAGCGGCAGGTAGAAGTCGTGCAACTCCACCAGCAGGTCGTGGGGCGCGAGTTCGACGAAGCCGGCACGGCGTTGGCGGTCCTCCAGCTCACTGATGCGCAGCAGCCCCCGAAAGCGCGCCATCAGGGTATCGGTTTCGCCAATGGCCTGGTCCAGGGCCTCGGCTTGCGCCGGGTCGTGGCTGCTCTGCTGGCGGATGCGGTACAGTTGGGCGCGCAGGCGGGTGAGGGGGGTGCGCAAGTCATGGGCGATGTTGTCGCACACGCCTTTCACCTCATGCATTAGCCGTTCGATGCGGTCGAGCATGGCATTGACGATGGCCGCCAGCATGTCCAGCTCATCGCGCCTGGCCGAAAGGGGCAGGCGATGGGTAAGGTCGCCGGCCACGATCAGTTCGGCCTGTGCCTGAATGGCGCGGATGCGCTTGAGTGGCCGGCGCCTGAGCAGGTACCAGCCAGCAAAACCTGGTATCAGCGTTAACGAGATGCCCCACAGCAACGCGTGAAGGATGATGCGGGTGACCACGAACAGCGAGCCGTTGTCGCGCACCAGTACCAGCCAGCGGCCATCCTGCACCTTGATGGCCACGGCATCGCAGCTGTCGCGGGGCATGCGTGGGTCATCGGCATCCAGGCAGCGCTTGAGTTCGTGGATTCTGCCGTCAAGCCCAAGCTCCGGCGGCAGGTTGCGAAGGGTGCCGCCCAGTGGGTTGAGCTGGGTGTCGAACAGGCCGTAGGCATCGAAACTGCGCTCTTCGAAGGCTTGGCTGGCGATCAGGGCGTCGTCGAGCTGCTTGCCGCTCATGTGGGCGAACAGGTGCTGGCGCTGCAGCATCGAGTGGCGGGTGAGCTTGTTCAGGTAGCTGGACACCTCGAAATACAGCACCCCCATGAGGATGCTGCTCCAGGCCACGAACAGGAAGCTGTACAGCGCAAGCAGGCGGCTGGTGGACGAGCTCCAGCCTTTAGACGGGTTCAGCAATGGCATAGCCGGAGCCCCGTACGGTACGGATCAGCGGCGATTGGCCTGGCATGTCGATTTTCTTGCGCAAACGGCCAATGTGCACGTCGATCAGGTTGGTGCCGGGGTCGAAGTGATAGCCCCATACCTCTTCGAAGATCATCATGCGGGTAATGACCTGGCCGCTGTGGCGCATCAGGTATTCCAGCAGCTTGTACTCGGTCGGCAGCAGGTTGAGCGCCTGCTCGCCACGGCGGGCTTCATGGCTGATCAGGTCAAGCTGCAGGTCGGCGACCTGCAGGCGGGTCTCGGTCAGGGGCACGCTGTTGCGGCGCAGCAGCACCTCGACCCGTGCTGCCATTTCGTCGGAGGCGAACGGCTTGGTCAGGTAGTCGTCCCCACCTGCGCGCAGCCCGCGCACCCGTTCGTCCACATCGGACAGGGCGCTGATCATCAGAATGGGCGTAGTGATCTTGAGGTTGCGCAAGGTGGTGACGATGGTCAGGCCGTCTACTTCTGGCAACATGCGGTCCAGGGTGATCAGGTCATAGCCGCCGGCAATGGCCTTGGCCAGCCCTTCACGGCCATTGTCGGCCCAATCCACCTCCAGGCCGTGGCTGTTGAGTTCTGCGACGATTTCCTGGCCGGTGACGGCGTCGTCTTCGATGGTGAGTACGCGAGGCATGCGGGTTCCCGGGCATCCAGATAGAGACATGATTGTGCCAAATAATAGCTGGCCGGCGATTTAAGAATAATTCATCTAGCGCCATTGGCACGCTCGGATGCACGCTGCCCCCGTGAACACAGGCAAGCATCTGGAATCTGGCTGTGAGAGGATGTACGGCAATACAGCCAGGACCCGAACACAGCCTGATGAAGACCCCTAAAAGAATCGAACCCCTGATCGAAGATGGCCTGGTCGACGAGGTACTCAGGCCGTTGATGAGTGGCAAGGAAGCGGCCGTGTACGTGGTGCGCTGTGGCACCCAGGTGCGCTGTGCCAAGGTTTATAAAGAAGCCAACAAGCGCAGCTTCCGCCAGGCCGCCGAGTACCAGGAAGGCCGCAAGGTGCGTAACAGCCGCCAGGCCCGGGCGATGGCCAAGGGCAGCAAGTACGGGCGCAAGGAGGCGGAAGATGCCTGGCAGAACGCTGAAGTGGCCGCGTTGTTCCGCCTGGCGGGCGCCGGGGTAAGGGTGCCCAAGCCCTACGACTTCCAGGACGGCGTCCTGTTGATGGAGCTGGTGACCGATGCCGATGGCGATGCGGCTCCGCGCCTGAACGATGTGCACCTCGAGGCAGACCAGGCGCGCGACTACCATGGGTTCGTGATCCGTCAGATCGTGCTGATGCTGTGTGCAGGCTTGGTGCACGGCGACCTGTCGGAATTCAATGTGCTGCTGGGCCCCGACGGCCCGGTGATCATTGACCTGCCCCAAGCGGTAGATGCGGCGGCCAACAACCACGCGTTCAGCATGCTGGAGCGGGACGTGACCAACATGGCCCATTACTTCGGCCGTTTCGCCCCGGAACTCAAGGCCACCCGCTATGCGCAGGAAATGTGGGCCTTGTTCGAAGCCGGCGAACTGCGCCCGGACAGCCTGCTGACCGGGGTATTTGAGGATGAGGAACAGGCGGCAGACGTTGCAGGTGTGATGCGCGAGATCGACGCCGCGCGGCTGGACGACGCACGCCGCCGCGAGGCGCGTGCCGAAGCCGAGCAGGGCGCGCCCAAGGCCGAAGAGCCAACCCCACCCTGGATGCGTTGAAACTGCGCCCTGCGATCATTGCCTTTGACGCAGGGCAATAACTCGTCATTTGGCCTTTTCACTGCGCCGCCGCAGGCATAAGGTATACGCCGTTCAAATTCCCTGGAGCTGTCATGTCCAACCGTTTTCCGTCCGTTCGCCCCCGTCGTCTGCGTCAGAGCGAGTCGCTGCGCACTGTATTCCAGGAAACCGAGTTTCGTCTCGAAGACCTGATTCTGCCGATCTTCGTTGAAGAAGGTATCGATGACTTCGTGCCGATCAGCACGATGCCAGGGGTTAACCGTATCCCTGAAAAACGGCTGGCCCAGGAAATCGAGCGTTATGCCCGCGCCGGCATTCGCTCGGTGATGACCTTTGGCGTGTCCCACCACCTGGACGAGGTTGGCAGCGACACTTGGAACGAAAACGGCCTGGTGGCTCGTATGTCGCGCATCTGCAAGGACACCGTGCCGGAAATGGTGGTGATGTCCGATACCTGCTTCTGCGAATACACCAGCCATGGCCACTGTGGTGTGCTGCACGACCATGGCGTGGACAACGATGCCACCATTGCCAACCTGGGCAAGCAGGCCGTCATCGCTGCCGCCGCGGGCGCCGACTTCATTGCACCTTCCGCTGCAATGGACGGGCAGGTCCAGGCGATCCGCAGCGCCCTGGACGGGGCCGGGTTCCATGACACCGGGATCATGGCCTACTCCACCAAGTTCGCCTCTTCGCTGTACGGGCCGTTCCGCGAGGCAGGCGGCACGGCGCTGAAGGGCGACCGCAAGAGCTACCAGATGAACCCCATGAACCGCCGTGAGGCGGTGCGCGAATCGCTGCTGGACGAGCAGGAAGGGGCGGATGTGCTGATGGTCAAGCCAGCCGGTGCCTACCTTGACGTTATCGCCGACATCCGTGCGGCGTCACGCTTGCCGTTGGCCGCCTACCAGGTGAGCGGGGAGTACGCCATGATCAAGTTCGGTGGCCTGGCTGGGGCGATCGATGAAGGCCGGGTGGTGCGCGAGAGCATCGGCGCCATCAAACGCGCGGGTGCGGATGTGATCCTTACGTATTTTGCGATGGATTTGGCGTTGCAAGGTATTTGATCCAAGCGTCGTCCATGCGGTTTGGCTGGGAGGTGTTCTTCTTGACGGGGGCGCCGCGTGGGAGACCGAGCGCCGCCCCCTGCACAAAAAATCACTAAGCGCTGAATTATTTAGTGTCCCTTTGTATCTGATGGCATAGAGCAGTCACCGTCAGGGATACACAAATGAAGTCTCGCAAGAAAAAAGTCCAGCCAATCGGCCTCAAGGACATCACCATCGTCGACGACGCCAAGATGCGCAAGGCCATCACGGCCGCAGCACTCGGCAACGCGATGGAGTGGTTCGATTTCGGGGTCTATGGCTTTGTCGCCTATGCACTGGGCAAGGTGTTTTTCCCCAACGCCGACCCCAGCGTGCAAATGATCGCAGCACTGGCCACCTTCTCGGTCCCGTTCCTGATCCGCCCGCTGGGCGGGCTGTTCTTCGGCGCCCTGGGGGACCGGCTTGGCAGGCAGAAAGTGCTGGCAGCCACCATCGTCATCATGTCGCTCAGCACCTTTGCCATCGGCCTCATACCGTCATACGCCAGTATTGGCATATGGGCGCCGATACTGTTGCTGCTGGCCAAGATGGCCCAAGGCTTCTCGGTAGGCGGTGAGTACACCGGCGCGTCCATCTTCGTTGCCGAGTACGCACCCGACCGCAAGCGCGGCTTCCTCGGCAGCTGGCTGGACTTCGGTTCCATCGCCGGCTTTGTACTGGGTGCCGGCGTGGTCGTGATGATCTCCGCAGTACTGGGAGAAGAGAAGTTCCTTGAGTGGGGCTGGCGCCTGCCGTTCTTCCTGGCACTGCCGCTGGGCATTATCGGCCTCTATCTGCGCCATGCGCTGGAAGAGACCCCGGCGTTCCAGCAACACGTGGAAAAACTGGAGCAAGGTGACCGTGAAGGCCTGGCCTCGGGGCCGAAGGTGTCGTTCAAGGAGGTGGCAACCAAGCACTGGCGTAGCCTGATCACCTGCATCGGGGTAGTGATCGCGACCAACGTGACCTACTACATGCTGCTCACCTACATGCCCAGCTACCTGTCACACAACCTGCATTACAGCGAAGACCACGGTGTGCTGATCATTATCGCGATCATGGTGGGCATGCTGTTCGTGCAGCCGATCATCGGGCTGCTCAGCGACAAGGTCGGCCGCCGTCCCTTCATCATCGTGGGTAGCATCGGCCTGTTCGTGTTGGCCATCCCGGCCTTCATGCTGATTACCAGTGGCGTGCTTGGCCTGATCTTCGCAGGCCTGCTGCTGATCGCGGTATTGCTGAACTTCTTCATCGGCGTAATGGCATCGACATTGCCGGCGATGTTCCCCACGCACATCCGTTACAGCGCCCTGGCCAGCGCCTTCAACATTTCGGTGCTGATTGCGGGCGTGACGCCCACCCTCGCGGCCTGGCTGGTGGAAAGCACTGGTAACCTGTACATGCCGGCTTATTACCTGATGGTCATCGCGGTGATCGGCCTGGTAACCGGCATCACCATGAAGGAAACCGCCAACAAGCCTCTGCGTGGCGCCGCACCCGCGGCATCGGATATTGGTGAAGCCCGTGAGCTGCTGCAGGAGCACCACGACAATATCGAGCAGAAGATCGAGGACATCGACACGCAGATCGCCGAGCTGGAAGCCAAGCGCAAGCTGCTGGTGCAGCAGCACCCGCGCATCGATTGATCAGTGGGGCATATAGCCCCGCTGCCATGAACGCGGTATGAACAGCGACACCAGGGCCAGCAGGCAGGTCAAGGCACAACTGCCTGCCAGGGCTTGCAGGCCCAGGTGTTTCTGCAGCCACGCCCCCAATGCCGCACCCAGTAGCATCCCCGCCCACGGCACCAGTTGCACCCGCCAGCCGTTACGACGCTCCCCAAGCAGCCAGCGCCCCAGGCCACGGCCAAAGCGCGACAGCGCCCCGGTCACATACGTCAGGCCGATGGGCAGCCCGTTCACCTGTTCCACGACTGCGTTGATCATGCCCATGGCCACGGTGGCCGCGAGTAGAGCAGGGAATGTAGCCGGCCACGGCCAGGCTGCGGCGAACGCCAGTAACCCGGCGACCACCACCAATACCGGCCAGGCACGGCGCCGGCATCCGCGCGCCAGCATCACGCCAACGGCGTTCCCGGCCACGAACCCCAGCACCGCGCCACTTAGGCGCAGCACCATGCCCGCGTCTGCCTCGCTGATGGCGACGGCAAGGCGGGTCGTGTTACCGCTCATGAACGACACGAAGTCGCCCAACGCCAGCAGGCCGATGGCATCGGTCATGCCCGCCAGCACCGAAAGGCCAGCCACCAGGCCTAGGCCGACGCGGCCACGCAAGACTTGCAAGCGCAGGCGCCTGGCGGTGCGTGCGGTTGGAGCGTAAGGCAGCATGGGCAGGCCTCAGGGCAGCAGGTTTTCGCGGGCGAGGGTGCTTTTGATGGTGCGTTCAACCACATCCACCAGCACCATGGTGTGGTGATCCACCTCGATGTTCAGCAGGTCGCCGGGCGTGTAGCGGGCGAACGTGGTTTGCCGCAGCGTCTCCGGGATCAGATTGATCGTGACTACGTTGTCGTCGATATCGGCCACCGTCAGGCTGCAACCATTCACGCCGATGAAGCCCCGGGCGAACACGTATTTCCCCCACTCGGCCGGCATGCGGAAGCGCACGAAGGCACCGCTCTCGGCAATACAGAGCTCGACCACTTCGGCAGTGGTGGCGATATGGCCCGCCATCAAGTGGCCGCCGACCTCCGCGTTCATTTTCGCCGAACGCTCGATATTGACCTGTTGCCCTGAAACGAAGGTGCGCAGGTTGGTGCGTTCGAGGGTGGCGGTCATGGCATCGAAGCGAACCTGGGTGCCGTCGATTTCGGTGACGGAAAGGCAGGTGCCCTCGACGCTTACGCTGGCGCCGACCTTGAGGTCGTCCAGCAGCGCAGGGGTGAGGTCGATGGTGAACTGGTTGTGGCCTGGGTGACGGGTCACATCAAGCAAAGGGCGCACGGCCTGGACGATGCCGGTGTACATGGGGGCTCCTGGGCACGGATGGGAACCCCCGCACGCTATGCCTGTAGCGTCGCAAAAGCAAGTTGCCCGGGGTTCAGACGTGCCCGGTGCTGTTGACGATACGCAGGCAGAGCGCCTCGTACGGGTCCAGGTTCACCATCAGGCGGCCGTCTTCGGTGAGGTCGCCCTCTACGGTCTCATTGATCATGTCCACCACGGGCCCCGGTGTGAAACCGGCCAGCTGAAGTTCTTCGGCGATTACCTGCTGGCTGAAGTTCAAGGCGCTTATCTGGATACCCCGGCCGGCGGGCAGCTCGTGCACCATGACCAACAGCCCGGGCGTGGTGACGTCGGGTACCAGCACTTGGCGGCTGGTGGCGATGCCATAGGCCTGGCGCACCGCCAGCAGTTTCTTGACCTTGCTGGCAAAGGAATCGTCGCGTGCAAGTTGCTCATCCAGGCTGCCATACAGGGCACGGGCACGCGGCATGCCCCGCACCGACGCCTGGGCCTCTGGGTCAAGCCCCGCCAGGTCGTAGGCGCCCCTGTGGATCCAGCGCGTGTCCCCATCAGTCATGCGTTCAGCAACAGCTTCTGCCGGCAGTGGCAGGGCACCCACCAGGTCCCAGCCGGAAATCGCTACCACGCCTGGCTGCATGGCGTTGTACATCACCAGCAGCAAGTGCACCTTTTGCACCCACTCCAGCTGATCGGCACTCAGGTCGTCGAGGTCGCGAATGCCCAGAGCTGCCGTGATCAGGCTGGCGGTGGTGCAGGAAATTCCGTTGGTCACAAAGCGCAGGTTGTAGGGCGCATGTTCGCCAGACAGCCGCTCGTAGATCTCTTCGCGTATATGTTCGCGCAGGATGCTGCCAGGCAACGTCTGGCCTTTGTACAGGTACATGTCGTGAGCATGCAGCGTCCAGAAATGCACCAGCTCCACCGTCAGTTCGTCGTGGTTCTGCAGGGCGTGTATCAGCGAGGCCGGGTCGATGCCGAAGCTGTGCATTTCCTTGAGCATCAGGCGCAGGAACTCGGTGTCGCCGGTTAGCAGGGCGTGCTGGTAGGCGGGCCGGGTGATGAAGTCGTAGGACAGGTCGGCCCCGCCGCTGGACATCTGCGCGATGTCGTCGAGGGTCAGGTTGAGTTCCTGGAAGCTGAAGCCGCCCGCCTTGCGGATCATGCCGCCGATCAGCTGGTTGCCGACGATCGACAGGGGGTGGCTTTCTGACCAGGCGGTGCCGGTGGCGCGGGTTTCAACGCCGAGAAAACCATTGGCATCCAGGCGCAAACCCCGTGCGCCCAGGCAGTCCAGTGCGTGCAAGGCATCGCCGATGATCATCTGCTGGGCGGTGAAGGTTGGGTCCAGCCAGTTCAACGAGGGCTGGCCGTCCTTGAAGTAATGCAGGTAGACCCAGCGGCGGGTCTTGCCGTCGACACCGGTAATGGGTGGGGTAGCACTCCAGTCGGTCTCCTTGACGCCGGGTTCGAAGAAGATCACCCGCTGCAGTTGCCCGACGATGTAGTGACGAGCCTTGAGCTCGTCGCATTGCGCTGGCAGCAGGTTGACCGAGTCGCGCCCCGCGGGTACTTCCGGCAGCAGGTCCCAATCTTCCTCGCGCACCTCGACCATATGGTAGAGGCCGGGGTAGGGCGCCAGGCCCAGCTCGGCCAGGCGGAAGTCCGCGCCCTTGCCGGTGTGCGAGGGGATCAGATCGTCGATGGTCACCGCATTGTGGGCAGCGGCCATGCGGCTCATCTGCACCACTTCCTGCTCACTGCCATAGAGCGGGTCGATATCAAAGCTGATGCGGTCGAAGTTGCCGTCGATGCTCGGCGTGACTTCTTGGCCGGTAATGCCCCCCGAGCGCTTGATGGGGCCGGTATGCACACCCTGGATGCCGATTTCAGACAGGCGCTTCCACAGCGCCTCGTGGGCCAGTGCGCCCAGTACCGAACAACCTTCAGGCGCGATGATCGCGTCCGGGTACACGGTCAGCCACACCGAGGCGATCTCGGTAGCGCGGCGGGGCTGCGCTTCGGCATAGGGTTGCTGCCAAAGCCGCGACTGCCCGGAATACAGGCTGGCACGTTCCTGGGAAGCCTTGAGCATGGAACGCTCTTCAAGCCATTTGACGTATGACGGGTCGGGTTGGGTCATGTCGCGTCCTCTTTGCGTGTCGGCACCGGCTCAGGTTATGACGACGACGCACGCGGAACGTTCGGCCTGTATGCGCGTTTGCCCTCAGCGCCGCGTTGCCAACTGCTGTGGCGCCAGGAAGGCATCGCGGAAGTAATTACGCACAGCCTGCATGGCTGGGCTGAAGGCGCGCTCGCGGTGCCAGGCCAGGCCCACGCTCATGGGTGGCACCGGGTTGCTGATGGTCAACGTCTCGATGCGCTTGCCTTCCAGTGACGAGGGGCGGTGCACCAGGTCCGACAAAATCGCCACGCCGCTGCCATTGGCAACCATGCTGCGCACGGCCTCTACCGAGCTGGTTCGCACCCGTACGTTGGGCCGCTGGCCGGCTTGCTTCCAGTAACGCATGGCGCTGTGCTCGGCTTCGTCGACCGTCAGCAGAATGAAGGGCTCGCCTGCCACGTCTTCCAGGCTGACCGCCGAGCGCTCGCACAAGGGGTGTTGCCCGGGCAACCACAGCCTGCGCTCGGAGTTGAACAGGGTTTCAGAGACGATGTCCGGGTGGGTGAGGTTCGCCGTGAGTACGACGGCCATGTCGAAGCGGCCATCGAGCAGGCCGTGCTCGATGGCGCTGCGCTCCTGTTCGTAGAGTTCCAGGGTGACGTCGGGGTGCCAGTGCTCAAGGCGCTGCAAGTGATGGGGCAAAAAGTAGCCGATGACGGTGTAGCTGGCCGCCAGGCGTAGCAAGCCGCTGGCGCGCCCATCCGGCAGCGGGCTGTTCAATGCATCGTCGACGCTGCGCAGAATCACGTAGGCACGGTTGAGAAAGTGCCGCCCGGCCTCGGTCAGGCTCATGCCCTGGGCAGAGCGCTGAAACAGCAGGGCACCCAGTAGCGCCTCCAGTTCCTTGATGGCGGTGGTGATGGCTGACTGCGAGATATTCAGGTGGATGGCAGCCTGAGAGATCTGGCCGATTTCAGCGGTGGCCACAAAGTAGCGAACCTGACGCAAGGTAAGGGACAACGCTACACCTCCACGGGTATCTGATTTTCCGAAGATACCCCCTCTGTTTATAGATCTTCCCAAGGGGGTGGCAGGAATCTACCGTGGCAGGCATGCAGTCACAAGTGCCGGGAGGCAGGCTTATGCAGGTGGTGGACTTCAATTCCGACATGGGTGAAGGGTTCGGGCCCTGGACTATCGGCGACGGCGTGGACAACGAACTGATGACGCATATCAGCTCGGCCAATATCGCGACCGGCTTCCATGCCGGAGACCCAGGCACCATGCGCCGCACTGTTGCCCGGGCCAAGGCGCTTGGGGTGGCGGTTGGGGCGCACCCGGGGTTTCGCGACCTGGTTGGCTTTGGGCGCCGCCATATCAACGCCACGGCCCAGGAACTGGTGGACGACATCCTTTACCAATTAGGGGCACTGCGTGAGATCGCCCGCGCCCAAGGCGTAAGCCTGCAGCACGTCAAGCCCCATGGGGCGCTGTACATGCACCTGGCACGGGACGAAGAAGCCGCGCGGTTACTGGTGCAGAACCTGCAGGCGGTCGAGCCAACCCTGCTGCTGTACTGCATGCCGGGCTCGGCAATCTGCCGTATCGCTCAACAGCTCGGCCAGCCTGTGATTCGCGAGTTCTATGCCGACCGCGAGTACGATGCGAGCGGCTCGATCGTGTTCACACGCAATGTTCGCGCATTGCAACCTGTAGCTGTGGCCGAGCGCGTGGTGCGGGCCTGCCAGCAGGGTATTGTGCGAACTGTTGAAGGCCAGGACCTGGCAATCGCATTCGATTCCATCTGCCTGCACAGCGACACGCCTGGGGCGTTGGACCTGGTTGAAGCTACCCGTGAAGCGTTGAGGGTCGCAGGCATCGAAGTGCGTGCGCCACGCTAGAAAACACGGCCAGCCGGCGCGCAGAAGCCGGAGCCTGCCACAGTTGCTTTTGCCTGCCTTTCTACAAAGAATCCAAAAAAGGAACAGTCATGGCCGAATCGCTCGCTTCAACCCCCGTCCGTTACAGCTTCGGCGCTGACGAGCACCTGTTCGCCGAAGTGAGCGACAGCATGTCGCTCGAGGCCTTTTTCAAAGGCATGGCCATCACCCGTGCGGTGGAGCGCCTTGCCCTAGACGGTGTGCTGGACATCTGCCTGGCCAACGCCTCGTTCCAGATCCGCTTCGACCCGGACCGCATTGCACCGCAGGCCCTGCTGCACGCCGTACAGGGTGCTGAGGCCGAGGCGGTTGCCGAACGCTCCCTGCACACCCGCATCATCGAAATTCCCGTGCTGTACAACGACCCCTGGACCCACGAAACCCTGATGCGCTTTCGCGACCGCCATCAAGACCCGGACAGCACTGACCTCGAATACGCTGCCCGCATCAATGGTCTGCAGGGGGTGGATGCGTTTATAGAGGCCCACAGTGGTGCGCCCTGGTTCGTGTCCATGGTCGGTTTTGTGGCGGGCCTGCCGTTCATGTTCCAGATGGTGGAGCGCGAGCGGCAATTACAGGTGCCGAAGTACCTGCGCCCGCGCACCGACACCCCCAGGCTTACCCTGGGCCACGGTGGCTGCTTCGGTTGCATCTATTCGGTACGTGGGGCAGGGGGTTATCAGATGTTCGGCGTCACGCCCGCGCCCATCTATGACCCTCAGCAAGCGCTTGGCTATTTGAAGGAGCACATGGTGTTTTTCCGCCCCGGTGACATCGTGCAGTTCAAACCCATGGACCGTGCCGCGTACGACCAGGCGGTGGCGGAGGTGGAGCAAGGGATTTTCGATCTGCGCATCCGCCCGGTGGCGTTTTCCCTGGATGCCTTCCTGGCAGACCCAGCGGGGTACCCCAAGTCGCTGCAGGAGGCACTGGCATGATCAAGGTTCTCAAACCCGGCCTGGCCAGCTCTGTGCAAGATCTGGGGCGCGAAGGGTTCTATCACCTGGGCATTCCGCCGTCGGGTGCGCTGGACCAGTACGCCTTGCGGGCGGCCAATCACCTGGTGGGCAACCCGGCTGGCGCCGCCTGCATCGAATGCGCGTTGGTGGGGCCTGAACTTGAGTTTGTACAGGATGCTTTGGTGGCAGTGTGCGGTGCGCAGATGGCCGTGCTGGTCGACGGCCGTGAGCAGCGCCCCGATACCTCGTTCGCCGTGCGTGCCGGGCAGGTGCTGCGGTTTGGCTTCCCGACGGCGGGCGCCCGGGCGTACCTGGCAGTGGCCGGTGGCATCGATGTACCCGAAGTGCTGGGCAGCCGCTCCACTTACGCGTTGGGTGGCCTGGGCGGTTTTCAGGGGCGCAAGCTGATGGCCGGGGACGGCCTTGCGGTGGGCGTACCCAGCGGCAAGGGCCGCGTCAATGCCAGTCTGCCCATGGCCCTGCGCCAGGCGTTGGGGGGCGAGGTGGTGCTGCGGGTGGTGCCGGGGCTGTACTACCACCGGTTGACCGAGGCAGCGGCCCGCCGATTTTTCACGGACGCCTGGACAGTAGGCTCCGAGGCTGACCGTATTGGCTACCGCTACAAAGGGGGCGGCGCTTTGGGCTTCGAGCCGCGGGAGCAGCCCTTCGGGGCAGGGTCTGACCCGTCCAATATCGTCGACAGCTGTTACCCCATCGGTTCGATCCAGGTGCCGGCAGGGCTGGAGCCCATCATTCTGCACCGCGACGCGGTGTCTGGCGGGGGCTATGCCATGATCGGCACGGTGATCAGTGCTGACCTGGACCTGGTGGGGCAGATGCAACCCAACCAACAGGCACGGTTTCTGGCTGTGACCATGGACCAGGCACTGGAGGCGCGCCGCGTGTACAAGAAACGTATCGGCTGCCTGGAGCGGTTGTTCGGTTGAGGCTGGCGGGCCGCGCTGCACTGCATTACCTGCAAGCCGGCTTTATTTGTTGAGTCAGCAGCGGGGTAACCTGTGGGAGCAACTGTCTTCCACAACAATCTACAAGTCAGCGCAATCACTGTGGGAGCGGGCTTGCCCGCGAACACCGGCAAAGCCGGTGCCACACACCGCGTTGTCTGCTTCGCGGGTAAACCCGCTCCCACACGGATTGCGTCGTCTTCAAGAATTCATGGAAAACATTTGCTCGCCCAGGGAGGCCGCAGCCACCGGCGAAGCCGGTGCCAGTCACTGAGTCGGAGGCTTTGCGGCCAACAGCTCACGCTTCATGGCGCTGATCGTTTTCCCGCCCTGGGCCGCCACTTCCTGAGCCTGGCCATCCCGCTGTTTACCTTGCCGCGCCAGGCCTTCGAGCTGGGGAATGAGCATGCCCTCCGGCAGATGCCGCCAGAACCGGCCTGGCATGTGCAAGCGCAGGGCATCCGGGTTAAGCCTGGCCGGGTTGAACGTGTGGCGATAATACGTACGCCACAGTTCGGCACCTGGGTCCTCAGCATTGCGCGCCCACTGCTGCCATAGCGCAGGGCACTGCCTTTGATAATCGAACGCCTGCCCATCGAACCGAATGCCGTCCCGGGGTGTTGCGATCAACCAGCGCAAGCGCCCCAGCCGGTCTGCAAAATGCCCACTGGCGCTTTGCAGAATATCGTGTGCCGGCTCATGGAAGGCCACCAGGTCCAGTTGCAAAGGGCCCACCAATGATTCTGGCAGGGGTACGAAGCGCAGAAACGCATGCAGATGGTGCGCCTCGCGGCTCACCTGCTTGATGCGCCGGTGTAGTTCACTGCCCAGGCGATCACCCGCCAGCATCGCGGTACGGTCGCCGTGGGCCACGCGCCACAGCACTTCGTACAGAAAATTCCAGCGTTGTTCCCCGTGATAACGGGAGGCCTGCTCCAGCTGGCCAAGCAAGGCAGCGGGGATGGATGCGCGGAACGGCCCTTGAACTTCAGGTAGCGCCACTGCCTCTGCCAGCAGATCAGCCACCGGGCCTTGGGACCAGGTGACCTGCGAAGGATCGACGCCGTGGCTCAACAGCATCCGCGCCTGCGAACGCCAGGTGCTGAACAGGTTGTCGCAATCCAGCGCTATCACCCCCACAGCCCCATTTGCACCGGTGCCTGGGGTTCACGAAGGCGGGCGCGTAACAGCCCGCTGCGCAATTCGGCCTGGGCTGGGCGGTAATCGCTGGTGACGATGAAGGGCCTGGCCTTGTCCAGCACACAGCGCAGCTGAATGAGGTCGTCGTAACGAATGCGCCGCTCTCGCCGCAGCGCCACCAAGCGTTGCACGCTGCGCAGGCCAATCCCCGGGATGCGTGCCAGCAGGGCGGGTTCGGCACGATTCACGTCCAACGGGAATACCTCCCGGTTGGCCAGGGCCCACGCCAGCTTGGGGTCGATATCAAGGGCCAGGTTCCCGGCCTGGCCCAGCAGTTCCCCTGCCTTGTAACCATAACCGCGCAACAGGAAGTCGGCCTGGTACAGCCGATGCTCACGCAGCAATGGCGGCGCCGCCAGCGGTACGCTACCCGGGCTGTCGGGGATGGGGCTGAAGGCGGAATAATACACACGCTTGAGCCCATAGCCTTGGTACAGCGATTCGGCATTGCGCAGCAAGGTGCTGTCATCGGTACTGTCTGCGCCCACGATCACCTGGGTGCTTTGACCGGCTGGCGTAAAGCGTGGCGCTTTCGGCTCGTTCGCCACCGCCTGCTGCCCCTGGTGGATCACCCCCATGGCCTGGCGAATGGTGTGCGCATGCTTTTCTGGCGCCAGGCGCTGGAGGCTTTCGTCCGTTGGCAGCTCGATATTCACACTCAGGCGGTCCGCCAGGCGGCCGGCTTCTTCAATCAGCAGCGGGTCCGCGTCGGGGATGGTCTTGAGGTGGATATAGCCGCGAAAGTTGTGTTCCTCGCGCAGCAGCCGCGCAACCCGTATCAGCTGTTCCATGGTGTAGTCTGCCGAGCGAATGATGCCGGAACTCAGGAACAAGCCGCTGATGCAGTTGCGCCGGTAAAAATCCAGGGTCAGGCGTACCACTTCCTCGGGGCTGAAGCGTGCGCGGGGCACGTTGCTGGAGCGGCGGTTCACGCAGTATTGGCAGTCGTACAGGCAAAAATTGGTCAGCAATATTTTCAGCAGCGATACGCAGCGGCCGTCGGGCGTGTAGCTGTGGCAGATGCCCATGCCATTGGTTGCGCCAAGGCCGTCACCACCCCGCGAATTTCGCTTGGGCGCACCGCTGCTGGCGCAGGACGCATCGTATTTGGCGGCATCGGCAAGAATGCCGAGTTTGGCAATGAGTTGCATGGCGCTGACCCTTTATACTGACTATTCATACAGTATTTAGGGCCGGGGCGGATTGCAAGCGTCCTGACAGCCGCCTGTAAGAAATCCGACAAAATTGGTCAGAAACGGACGCTTTTCATCAAGAGCCGAATGCAGACACCCGTTCTCCACGCCCAATGCCGTAATACGTCAAGCCGGCGCTGGCCATGTGTTCGGGCTCGTACAGGTTGCGACCATCGAATACCACTCGATCGGCCAGTTGCCCAGGTACTGTTTCAAGGTTGAGGACCCGATAGTCCTGCCACTCGGTGACGATCACCAACGCATCAGCGCCTGCTAACGCGTGCTCCTTGCTGGCTGCCAAGGTGAGATGGGTTTGAGCGCCGTACAACCGCTGGATCTCATCCATGGCCTGCGGGTCGTGCGCTTGTACACGGGCGCCTGCGGCCCACAGTGCCTCCAGCAGCACGCGGCTAGGTGCTTCGCGGATGTCATTGGTATTGGGTTTGAACGCCAGCCCCCATACCGCAAACACCTTGCCGCCAATACCTGCCGGATAATGTTGTTGAATCTTGGCGAAGAGCAGGCCTTTCTGCCGTTCATTCACCTGCTCAACCGCTTGCAGGATCTGCGGTTGCAAGCCTGCCTGCTCTGCACTGTGGCGCAAGGCCTGCAGGTCTTTAGGGAAACACGAACCGCCAAACCCGCAGCCCGCATAGATGAAGTCGTAGCCGATACGCGAGTCAGAGCCTATGCCCCGCCGCACCATCTCGATGTCGGCACCCAGGTGCTCGGCCAGGCTGGCCATTTCGTTCATGAACGAAATTTTCGTGGCCAGCATGCAATTCGCCGCGTATTTGCTCATTTCGGCACTGCGTGCGTCCATCACCATCAGTTTTTCCCGGTTGCGGCTGAACGGCTGGTACAACTCGCGCAGCAGTGCAAGCGCGTTTGGCCCTGCACCGCCGATGATGATGCGCTCTGGGCGCATGCAGTCGTCTACCGCAGAGCCTTCCTTCAGGAACTCGGGGTTGCTGATCACCTGAAAGCGGCCGGCATCGCTCACGGCTTGCCCAATGCGCGCTTTGATGAGGTCTACCGTCCCGACCGGTACGGTGGATTTGTTGACGATCACCTTAGGCCCGACGGCGTGCTCGACGATGTTATCGACAACGCTGAGTACTTGGGCCAAATCTGCGCTGCCGTCGGCCAGGGCAGGGGTGCCGACCGCAATGAACAGAACAGCAGCGTGGTGGGTGGCTTGGCCAGCATCGGCAGTAAACTGCAAGCGCCCGCATGACAGGTTGTGCTGGAGCATGGCCGGCAGACCTGGCTCGAACAGCGGGCAATTGCCTTGACCGAGGGCTTGAACACGGTCCGTATCCACATCCATGCACATGACCGTATGCCCAACCTGAGCAAGGCACACAGCCTGGGTAAGGCCAACGTATCCGGTACCGAACACCGACACTTTCATCTGACAGCCCCATGGCGAGAACACCGTCAGAACATGGCACAGCGTTATTTACTTTATATGACTTGGGTGAGGCGGGTGCGAGGGGGCGCACTGATGGCGGCCAAAAGAAAGGGGCGCCTTATTGGCGCCCCCTGGGTGTTGCTCAGGCTTCAGCGTCCCATGGACGGTCGCCTTTTTCATCCTTGACGCGGGTTGGCAAACCCATCACGTCCAGCGCCTTGAGGAACGGCTCTGCTGGTAGCTCTTCGACGTTGACCATGCGCTTGGCATCCCACTCCCCACGGGCCACCAACAAGGCAGCTGCCACCGGCGGTACGCCTGCGGTGTAGGAAATGCCTTGGCTGTCGGTTTCGGCGTAGGCTTCTTCGTGGTCGGCCACGTTGTAGATGAAGACTTCCCGCGGCTGGCCGTTCTTGGTGCCTTTGACCAGGTCACCGATGCAGGTCTTGCCGGTGTAGCCCGGGGCGAGCGAGGCCGGGTCTGGCAGCACGGCCTTGACCACCTTGAGCGGCACCACTTCGAGCCCTTCGGCGGTTTTGACGGGTTGCTCGCTGAGCAAGCCAAGGTTTTTCAGCACCGTGAACACATTGATATAGTGCTCGCCGAAGCTCATCCAGAAACGCACGTTCGGCACGTCGAGGTTCTTCGAGATCGAGTGCACTTCGTCATGACCGGTCAGGTACAGGTTCTGCGAACCTACCACCGGCAGGTCGTCAGTGCGCTTGACTTCAAACATGGTGTTGCTGGTCCACTGGCTGTTCTGCCAGCTCCACACTTGCCCGGTGAACTCGCGGAAGTTGATTTCCGGGTCGAAGTTAGTGGCGAAGTACTTGCCATGCGAACCGGCATTGACGTCGAGAATGTCGATCGAGTCGATGCGGTCGAAGTATTGCTGCTGCGCCAGCTTGGCGTAGCTGTTCACCACACCCGGGTCGAAACCGACGCCGAGAATGGCAGTAATGTTCTTGGCCTGGCACTCTTCGAGGTGTTTCCACTCGTAGTTGCCGTACCACGGCGGGGTCTCGCAGATCTTGCCCGGCTCTTCGTGGATGGCGGTGTCCAGATAGGCCACACCCGTATCGATACAGGCACGCAGCACCGACATGTTGAGGAAGGCTGAGCCTACGTTGATCACGATCTGCGATTCGGTCTCGCGGATCAGGGCCTTGGTGGCCTCGACATCGAGGGCATTGAGCGAGAAGGCCTGGATGTCGGCGGGTACCTTGAGGCTACCCTTGGCCTTGACGCTGTCGATGATGGCCTGGCATTTGGAGATGTTCCGTGACGCGATGGCAATACGACCCAGTTCGTCGTTATGCTGCGCGCACTTGTGGGCCACCACCTTGGCGACACCTCCTGCACCAATGATAAGAACGTTCTTCTTCAATTTACCTGTTGCTCCTTACTCGCTGTGCCCGTCTTACGACAGGCTGGAAACGTAATCTTCAAAACCGAACTCGCGTACGACCTCGACGCTGCCGTCGAGTTGTTTGACCGCGATGGATGGCATTTTCAGGCCGTTGAACCAGTTCTTCTTGACCATGGTGTAGCCCGCCGCGTCGACGAACGACAGGCGGTCGCCGATGGCCAATGGGCGATCGAACTGGTACTCGCCAAAGATATCGCCGGCCAGGCATGACTTGCCGCAAACCATGTAGGTGTGCTCGCCGTCGTTGGGCGCCATCTTGGCATTGAGGCGGTAGATCAGCAGGTCGAGCATGTGTGCTTCGATCGAGCTGTCGACCACGGCGAGGTGCTTGCCGTTGTACAAGGTATCGAGCACAGTCACTTCCAGCGAGGCGCTCTGGGTGATCGCGGCTTCACCCGGCTCCAGGTAGACCTGTACGCCGTAGGTTTCCGAGAACGCCTTCAGGCGTGCGCAAAACGCGTCCAGTGCATAGCCTTCACCGGTGAAGTGCACGCCGCCGCCCAAGCTCACCCACTGCACTCTGTGCAACAGGTGACCAAAGCGTTGTTCGATGTGCGACAGCATCTTGTCGAACAGGCTGAAGTCGCCGTTCTCGCAGTTGTTGTGGAACATGAAGCCGGAGACCTGCTCGATCACCTGCTCGATCTTCGCCGGGTCCCATTCGCCCAGGCGGCTGAACGGGCGAGCCGGGTCGGCCAGCGCGTAGTCGGAACTGCTCACCTGCGGGTTCACGCGAAGCCCGCGCACCTTGCCTTCGGACTGAGCAGCAAAGCGCTGCAGCTGGCCGATGGAGTTGAAGATGATCTTGTCGCAGTTCTCCAGCATTTCCTCTACTTCGTCGTCCGCCCACGCCACGCTGTAGGCGTGGGTTTCGCCGGCAAACTTCTGGCGCCCGAGCTTGAGCTCGTAAAGCGACGAAGAGGTGGTGCCGTCCATGTACTGTTGCATCAGGTCGAACACCGACCAAGTCGCAAAGCACTTGAGGGCGAGCAGCGCCTTGGCACCGGAGTGTTCGCGCACGTAGGCGATCTTCTCCATGTTGCCAAGCAGCTTGGTTTTGTCGATGAGGTAGTACGGCGTTTTGATCATTTAGAGGCCCCCGGCCAGGCCGGCCAAAAAAAGGACACGCATTGTGCCTTCACTTGCTGCAGACCGAAAGGGTGCAATCGCATTTCGTCCGGGTATGGCCAGTGCGAAGGAATTTTTTGGCTGACAGCGGGCTCAGTAAAACAACTGGATATGACGATCTCAATCGTCCCAAGCTTGCAGTCCGGAGAATCCGATGAGTCACGCATACAAGGCAGGTGACAAGGTGCAGTGGAATTCCGAAGCCGGCACCATCCACGGTACTGTGGTGAAGGTGCATACCCAGGATGTGGAGTTCTGCGGGCGCCAGCGCCATTGTTCCAAGGACGAGCCGCAATACGAGGTCAAGAGTGACAAGACCGGGCACCTGGCCATGCACAAGGAACAGGCGCTGAAAAAGGGATGAAACACAGGTTACTGCGTTGCTGCTCAGTTGCCCGTGCCTGCCACGGGCTTTTTTATCACTGAGGCCGGGTTGCAGCAGCCCAGGCCTGTATCTGCGCCAGCGTGGCTGTGGCGCCGCCGCACACCACTATCAGTACAGTGCGATACGCGGCCAGCGCCTGGGTGCTGTAGGCGAGCGCCAGGGCTGCACCGCAGGCCGGCTCCACCAGCAGGCGATGGTCGTGCAAGAACTGCTGGCAAGCTTGCACGGCTTGGTGGTCGCTGACCAACTGGCTGACAACGGGATGCTGACGGGTGCAGGCCAGCGCCTGATCGGCCACCCGCTTCGCGCCCAGGCTCGTGGCGATAGAAGTGAGCTGCTGCAACTCCACGGAGTGGCCGGCGTGCATGGCGGCATGCAGCGACGCCGCACCTTCGGTTTCTACCGCCACTACGGGCACATCCACCCACCCATTGCGCTGCAGCCCCTCGACCACGCCGCTCAACAGCCCGCCGCCGCCCACTGACAGCACCACGGCATCAGGTTTCAAGCCGGTTTGCGCCACCTCATCCACCAGGCTCGCATGGCCGGCCCACAGCAAGGGGTCATCGAACGGGTGAATGAAAGCCGCATCGGCGCCTACCAACGTTTGCGCCAGGGCATTGGCCTCGTGCCAGGCGCTGCCGTGGACGATCACCTCGGCGTCTTCCTGGCGCAGCAGTTCTTTCGCCCGCTCGGTGGTGGTCTCTGGCACCACCACGGTCACCGGCACGCCCAGCTTGCGCCCCGCATAAGCCACCGCCAGGCCTGCATTGCCCCCCGACGATGACACGAAGCGACGGGCCCCCCGGGCGTGGTGCACTTCGCAGGCATGGCCCACGCCGCGCAGCTTGAACGAGCCACTGGGTTGCAAGGCGTCGAGTTTCAGCCACACGTTGCTGCCGCATGCCTGGGACAACGGGGGCGATTCGATCAAAGGGGTCGGGATGTGCAAGGTCACTGGCTGGCTCCGCGCAGTTGTTCGAGGTAGTTGTAAATGGTGTACCGGGTCACACCCAGGGCGGCGGCGGCTTTTTCTACGCCGCCTTTGACGATGAACAGCCCGCGCTCCTGCATCACCCGCACGGCGTCGACCTTGGCTTGTTTGGTCATGCGGCCTTGGCCGCTGCGCTGCAGTGCGGCCTGCATTATGTCGGCCATCAGCACCTCGATGTCCGCGGCCTCCTGAGTGACGGGCACCGCGCCCAGTGGCTGGAACTGCTGCAGAAACGCCATGGCGGCGTCCAGACCGGTGACGTCGGTGTTGATGCACAGGCTGGCAAATGCCTTGCCATTGCTGTCACGAAAAATGGCTGTCGCGCTTCGCAGGCTTCGACCCTTCAGTTGCGTGGGGTAATCCGGCAGCACGATGGGCTCACTGCCGCGCTGGTCGGCCGTGGCCTGCATCAGCGCCTTGAAACCTTGGTCCTGCTCGGGGGCTGCCAGGATAGGGCTGCCGATGCGACGGCCAGACAAGTGCCCGTTGACGATTGCAATGACGGATCGCTCCGGTTGCTCGAGGTCATGCAGGAGAATTTCCATGTTCCGCGCAGCGACGCTCCCCATGGCCTGTAAGGCGGCCTTGAGCACGGTCAGGGTGATGCGGCGTTCGTCGTCAGGTTCGATGGGCATTGGTTTCACGCAGTTCAACAATATGTGCATATTTACACAAAATGTTGACCTGCGCGATAGCCGTTTGGGTAACGGTTGCCAGAGGCTTAGCCAAGCGGGGGCGTGCGAGGCGGAATCATGCGGCGGAGCCCGGTAGCTTCGAACGCAGCGCCGTAGGTTAACAGTGCATTGTCGCTATAGGCGCGCCCGGCGAACGTCAGGCCTACGGGCATACCAATGTCAGCCATCACGCCCATTGGCACGGTCACGGTCGGGACCCCCAGGTGACGGATGGCCAGGTTGCCATTGGCGACCCAGACGCCGTTGCTCCAGGCGATGTCAGCTGACGCCAGGTTAACGTCGGCATCCGCCGGGCCCACGTCTGCCACGGTTGGGAACAGCACCGCATCCAGGCCAAGGCTGTCCATCCAGTCTTCAAGGTCCAGCTTGCGGGTTTTCTCCAGCCCTCGCAGGCCGTCCGGCAAGGTGTCGATCTGGTCCCAGGTTTTGAGGCCGCGCTTGGCCATGACGACGTATTGGTCCATGCCCGCCGCCAGGTCATCCTCACGGTTGGGCAGGGTGCCCGGGTCGTGCGGGAAGATCTGCGGGCCATCTACATCGGCCAGGCGATTGAGCGCGGGGTCGTCGTTGGCGCGCAGGAAGTCATCGAACGCCCACCCTGACAGTTCCCACAGTTCGTCGTGCAAGAATGCCTGGCTGACGATGCCCCGGTTGTACACGGTGGGTGCCCCTGGCCGATCGCCCTCGCAATTGGACACCAGCGGGAAATCCACCTCGACCACCTCGGCACCCGCAGCCTCCAGTGCCTTGCGGGCCTGCTGCCACAGCGCGATGACGCTGGCGCGGGTGTGGATGCGTTGGCCGGTCGGGCCGCCAATGCCGGGCTTCTCCGAGGTGCCAGCCTGTTCATCGGCATTGATGTACATGCGCGGTACACCAAAGCGCTTGCCCTTGAGTGCATCGGCCTTGGCAGCCAGCGCCGGGTACGAGGCTGGGCGCACCTCGGAGGGGGCCGGAATGGGCACCCAAGGTTGTAGGCGCCACAGGTCGCCACGAGGGTCGGCGTCGTCGGCCACCACTACGTCAAGGATTTCCAGCAAGTCGGCCATTGTCCGTGCGTAAGGCACCACCACATCCATGGTCGGGGTGAGCGGCCAGTTGCCCCGCACCGAGATGACGCCTCGCGAAGGGGTATAAGCGCACAGCCCGTTGTTGGACGCAGGTCCTCGGCCGCTGGACCAGGTTTCTTCGGCCAGCCCGAAGGCGCTGAAACTGGCTGCAGTAGCAGTACCGGCACCGTTCGACGAGCCCGATGCAAACGGGGCGGTCAGGTAGTCGGCATTGTACGGGCTCTCGGCTCGGCCGTAGACGCCACGCTGCATGCCGCCGTTGGCCATGGGCGGCATGTTGGTCTTGCCCAGGCAAATGGCGCCGGCAGCGCGCAGGCGCTCGATGGTAAAGGCGTCGCGCTGTGCGACCAGGTGCTTGAAGGCCGGACTGCCGGACGCCGCCGTCAAGCCTTTTACCAAATAGCTGTCTTTGGCGGTGTACGGGATGCCGTCGAGCGGGCCAAGCAGCTTGCCCTGCGCACGCCGGGCGTCCGAGGCCTCGGCCTCCGCCAGGGCCTGCGGGTTGCGCACTACCACGGCGTTGAGGGCAGTGGCGGTGTCTGCGCCATCGTATGCCTCGATACGCGCCAGGTAGGCCTTGACCAATTCGACTGCTGTCGTGCGGCCCGCTTCGAGCGCCTCGCGCAGTGCGGCAATGGAAACCTCGGTTACCTCGATCATGCGTTCACCAAAAATGCGGGTTGGGGCTAGTGCGGGGAGTGTACAAGAAGGGGGTCGCGGGCGCAGGCTTGCGCAGGGGCAAATGGGTGCGTGCAGGGGGGCATTGTTGTTGGGGGGGGCGCCACACTGCACGTTCTCAACGTGCATCTTCAGATGGGCAGCATCCTTCCGGTTGCTGCCTGATCACGGGCAGTGGGTGCGTAAATCAGCCCAGATCGCTGGCCGAATGACGTTCAGCCACCTGGCTGTCTTCATCACCCCAAATACGGTTTACCCGTGTACCACGTTGTACTGCCGGCCGCTCGGCAATCTCCCTGGCCCAACGCAATACATGGGGGTATTCGTCTACCGCCAGAAACTCCGCTGCGTTGTACACGGTGCCCAGTACCAACTGCCCATACCAGGACCACACGGCAATGTCGGCGATGCTGTACTGCTCGCTACCCAGGTAGCGGCTTTCGCCCAGGCGGCGATTCAATACGTCCAGTTGGCGTTTGGCCTCCATGGTGAAGCGGTTGATGGCATATTCGATCTTTTCCGGGGCGTACACGTAGAAGTGGCCAAAGCCGCCACCCAGGTAGGGCGCTGCGCCCATCTGCCAGAACAGCCAGTTGAGGGTTTCGGTACGCTCTGCCGGTGCCTGTGGCAGCAGTGCGCCGAATTTTTCGGCCAGGTACAGCAAAATTGACCCAGACTCGAACACCCGCACCGGGGGCTCAACGCTTTGGTCGAGCAAGGCAGGGATCTTGGAGTTGGGGTTGACCTGCACGAACCCGCTCGAGAACTGGTCGCCTTCACCGATACGGATCAACCAGGCGTCGTACTCGGCACCTTCGTGGCCAAGGGCAAGTAACTCTTCCAGCGCAATCGTAACCTTCACCCCGTTGGGCGTAGCGAGCGAGTAAAGCTGCAGCGGTTGCTTGCCGACAGGCAGTTCCTTTTCGTGGGTGGGGCCTGCAACGGGGCGGTTGATGCTGGCGAACTGGCCGCCGGATGCTGCTTCGTTGCGCCAGACCTTGGGCGGTACATAGGCGTGTTTGCTCATGGGCGACTCTCCTTCAAGGGCGCGTGACGATAACTTCAGGTTGACCTGCATGTATGCCACGGGTTCGATGGCCGGCACAAATGCAACCTGCCGCTGCAACCTTGCACCGTCATTTTTTCATCGAGTTTTCACCTGCAGCAGGCCACGGCAGGGCTATGCTGGAGCAGGTAAGGCGCACGTGGAGCTGGCGGCCGATGACTCTCACTCGCTGCTTGATGGCACTGGCATTGCTCGGTGGGCTTCTCGCCCGTGCCGAGGCTAGCCCTTGGGTAGCCGGGTTGCACCACATGACACTCGCTGACCCTGTGGATGCTCGCCCCATGCAGGCCTTGGCTTTCTACCCCGCAACGGGTCAGGCGCACGCAAGCCGCCTGGATGGCTACCCGCTGGACGTTGCAGACGAAGCACCGGTTGCCTTAGGGCGGTTTCCACTGTTGGTACTTTCCCACGGCAACACCGGCAGCCCGCTGGCCCTGCATTACCTGGCCACGTCGCTGGCACGGCAGGGTTTCGTCGTGGTTGCGGTCGTGCACCCTGGCGACAACGCGCGCGACCATAGCCGTTTGGGCACGCTGAGCAATCTGTACGGCCGGCCTCTGCAAATCAGCGCCGCGATCACCGCTGCGCGTGATGATGCCTTGCTAGGGCCGTATCTGAATGAAGGGAAGGTAGGCGTGATCGGCTACTCGGCCGGCGGTGAGACCGCTTTGATACTGTCGGGCGCTCGCCCCGATCTGGACCGCCTTCGGCAATACTGCCTGGAACGCCCCAACGATGCCGATGCGTGCAAGACCCATGGGGTATTGATTGCTGACCGAAGCGAGTTGACCCCACAAGCCGATGCGCGGGTGGGGGCGGTGATGCTCATGGCACCGCTCAGCCTGCTGTTTGGCCGCCATGCCCTGGCCGATGTGCACGTGCCCGCATTGATCTACAGTGGTGACAGCGATCAGCTGGTGGCTGTTGAGCGCAACGCAGAAGCCTTGGCCCGCAAGCTGCCGGACTCACCTGACTATCGACTGCTGGCAGGCGCCGGCCATTTCGTGTTCATGGCCCACTGCGATGCAGAGCAGTCTGCCCGCATGCCGGCGCTGTGCAAGGATGCCGACGGCGTAGACCGTCGGCATATCCACCATTCGCTGCAACGTGACACGGCCGTGTTCTTTGGCCAGGCGCTGGGCGTGCCGGAGCCCGCCGAGCGCTCAGCCGCAGTGCATCAACCCAGTACGCCCTGACTGCGCAGGTAATCGTCGTAGGTCCCGCTGAAATCCACCACGCCGTCGGCAGACAATTCGATGATGCGGGTAGCCAGGGAGGACACGAACTCCCGATCGTGGCTGACGAACAGCAGGGTGCCCGGGTAGTTTTCCAGCGCCAGGTTCAGTGCCTCGATCGATTCCATGTCCAGGTGGTTGGTCGGCTCGTCCATTACCAGCACGTTCGGTTTCTGCAAGATCAGCTTGCCGAACAGCATGCGGCCCTGCTCACCCCCGGAGATGACCTTGACCGATTTCAGGATTTCATCGTTCGAGAACAGCATGCGGCCCAGGGTACCGCGGATGACCTGCTCGCCGGACGTCCACTGGCCCATCCAGTCGAACAGGCTCATGTCCTCTTCGAAGTCATGGGCGTGGTCCTGGGCGTAGTAGCCAACCTCGGCGCTGTCGGTCCACTTCACTTCGCCTTTGTCGGGCGTCATTTCACCGACCAGTGTGCGCAGCAAGGTGGTTTTGCCAATGCCGTTGGGGCCGATGATGGCAACACGCTCGCCGGCTTCGATGGTGAAGCCTAGGTCCTTGAACAGCACCTTGTCGTCGAATGCCTTGCCCATCTTCTCGACGGTCACGGCCTGGCGGTGCAGCTTTTTGGTCTGCTCGAAACGAATGAACGGGCTGACACGGCTGGACGGCTTGACCTCGGCCAGCTGGATCTTGTCGATCTGCTTGGCACGCGAGGTGGCCTGCTTGGCCTTGGAGGCGTTGGCAGAGAAGCGGCTGACGAAGGTCTGCAGCTCGGCAATCTGCGCTTTTTTCTTGGCGTTGTCCGACAGCAACTGCTCGCGCGCCTGGGTGGCTGCGGTCATGTACTCGTCGTAGTTGCCCGGGAACAGGCGCAACTCGCCGTAATCCAGGTCAGCCATGTGGGTGCACACGCTGTTCAGGAAGTGACGGTCGTGGGAAATGATCACCATGGTGCTGTTACGCGCGGTGAGCACGGTTTCAAGCCAGCGGATGGTGTTGATGTCCAGGTGGTTGGTCGGCTCGTCGAGCAGCAGCACGTCCGGGTCCGAGAACAGTGCCTGCGCCAGCAGCACGCGCAGCTTCCAGCCAGGTGCCACTTCGCTCATGGGGCCGAAATGCTGCTCCAGGGGGATGCCCAGGCCCAGCAGCAGTTCACCGGCGCGGGATTCGGCAGTGTAGCCGTCCATTTCGGCAAACTCGGTTTCCAGCTCCGCGACGGCCATGCCGTCCTCTTCGGACATTTCAGGCAATGAGTAGATGCGGTCGCGTTCGGCTTTCACTTTCCACAGTTGGCTGTGGCCCATGATGACCGTGTCGATCACGGTAAATTCTTCGTAGGCGAACTGGTCCTGGCGCAGCTTACCCAGGCGCGTGTTCGGCTCAAGCATGACCTGCCCACCGGAAGGCTCCAGGTCGCCACCGAGGATCTTCATGAAGGTCGACTTGCCACAACCGTTGGCGCCAATCAGGCCATAGCGGTTGCCATTGTTGAATTTTACCGAAACGTTTTCGAACAGCGGCTTGGAGCCGAACTGCATGGTGATGTTAGCTGTGGAGATCAAGTGCTTGTCCTGCGGGGGTTCCAGAGGTGTATTTAGGCCCGCTCGTCATGTCAGGCCAATTCAGGGCCAATTCGACGAGTGGCGGCAGCTTCTCCAGCTCCCTCCAGTCCGAGGAGGAGCTGATCCATTTCGCGTAGGTAGAAAGCAACATCTCAACGCTGTGACCAGGCCGGTTCGCTATGAACGCAGGGTTCATCCCAGACATCAGGCACATCGTTGCGTAGGTGTGGCGGGTGTCGTACTGACGGCGTTCACGGATGTTCAGCGCCTCGAGCGCTGATTTGAAGTGGCGGATTGTAACACTTGGCTCGTTGATCCACAGCCCACCTTTGCTCGGTTGGAACACAAACGGGCTTGCCGGGTGGACAGATTTGGATGCCATGGGTTGAAGAGACGCCATCCACTGGGCTTGGTTTATGACGCTCGGCGCGCGATACAGATAATGCTCATCGTATTCAGCGGCCTTCCAGGAATCGAAAAAACCACTGTTGCCAAAGGGCTGGTCGATACGATGGGCGCGTTCTACCTGCGGATCTATGCGGCAAGGTGTGACTGCGTAACGCTTACCAGCTACGGACCCGGGTGCGATGCCATGGGTGGTGCAGGTTGCAGGTCGACGTGCTCAGCTAGGGCAACAATCGCAAGAGCCAGGCAATTAAACCCCAGCGCCGGGTAACGTAGACCCGCTTGGCCTGCCTGGCAATCGCCCGGTAGATGCATTGCGCCGCCTCGTCTGGGCTCGCGACCCAGAAGGGCTTATCGGCCTTCATCAACGCGGTGTCTACAAACCCCGGGCATGCTTCGGTAACAACAATATTCAGCTGGCGACGATGGGCCAAGTCACGTAGGCCGTCCAGATACATCGCTACGAAAGCCTTGGACGCACAGTACGATGCCGCCTCGCCACTGGCCCGAAATTTCGCAATGGACGAGATCCCCAGCAAGTGTCCGCCACCCTGGTCTACGAACAACTCAAACGCGGCTTGGGCAATCGCAGCAAAACCCACAACGTTCACCGTTAGCGTGTGATGCTCTTGCGTCCAGTCCAAGTGATGATTCACATCACCGGTAGCGGAACCGATCACGACTAGATCCACTCGCCCTAGTTGTCCTGCCATTCGTGCGAATGCTTGTCGACACTCCTCTACGTTGTTCAAGTCGACACTGCACGTCAGTGAAGGCGTCGGCAGTTGACTGGCTAATTCCTGCAATTTATCAAGACGCCGTGCTGCAAGGCCCAAGCGCCAACCTTTCGCGGCCAGTTGGCGGGCGAGGGCTTCACCTATTCCTGATGATGCGCCAACGATGATTGCGCTACGTCCGGGCTGATCCATATGCCGTTGGTCCTGAAAATCCGCAAGCCTACTCTAAAAAACAGCCAGGCAGGTCCAATAAATCCCCTAGGCTACGGGGATCAGCTTGATAGGAGGCTTGCATCCCATGGGATAATCCAACGGACGACACTTCACCAAAAAGGACTTTCCATGGCACTGACCAGCAAAATCACGCCCTACAGTCTTTCCTGGCCAGCCCAATATCTGAAAGACGAGCCACTCATTGCTTCGGCTTTCAACGACGAACTGATTGCTATCCACCACGTTGGCAGTACAGCTGTGCCGGGATTAGCCGCCAAACCGGAAATCGACGTCCTCATCGAGGTAGACGAGCATCGCAACGTGCTTACACGGGACGAAATATTGTTGGGTTTGGGATACGTGCGGGGCAGTGACCTCTCGGAGGGCCACCATTTCTACAGGCGTAACGTGAAGGGTGTTCGTACGCACAAACTCCACGTCTGTGAGCAGGGTCACGTTTCGATCGCCCACATGCTCGGTTTCAGGGACCTGCTCAAACGTAACGTTGTCATTCGGCAGCACTATCAGGCGCTGAAGCTAGAGCTGGAGGCGAGCAACACAGGCGGGATGGCCGAGTACCTGGCGCGGAAGGGGCCCTTCATCATCGCGACGATGCTAGAGGCCGGCATTTGTGCTGCATAAGCGGAGTCGATATCCCGGTCTGTCGGTTGTTGCAATGGACAGTCCCGTATTCTTCATCCCAGCTTATCGAAGCCCACAACTAGGCCTTAGTACGCCAACCGTCTAACCGGCGTGCTCCCCCAACGAAGCTGCTGGTAACCGGTGTACGGAAGCAAGAGCGTGTCCGCCAAGGCCGATAACCCCATGTCCACGAAAACCGTATCTGCCGACCAGTGAGGGCCCGACCGTTCGGGGCTGCTCAGGTTGCAGAACTGGTAAGCAACGCCGCTATAGGCTTGGGGAATCGATCGGCATTCCGATCCCCACTTCGCCAGGTTGTCCACCGCTTTTGACTTGTCGGATACCGTCGCGACCGTGCCGCACCCGCTCAGCACTACTGCCAGTGCGCACCCCATCCATGTTTTCATGGCATTCCCCTTTAGAAAACGCGCCGTCGATGATGGCCGAATCATAGCGCACCCATGCCGGAGTGGTCCCGTGCAGCGCTGAACTCGCTATTGTGAACGCCTTGGCATTCCTCTAGCCTGCCGGTAAACAGGGCAGGCTCGCAGCGGTGGATCAATTGCAACTTGATGATGACTGTAACAACGCTGCCGAACGTGCTGTACAAAATGCCATGCTCAACGCAACCCCTGACTGCGTGAAGATACTGGCACCTGACGGCACCTTGCTGGCAATGAACAAGGCAGGGTGCGCTGCACTGGGGATACCGGCTGAACAGGTTAATGGCCTACCCTGGGTTCCCTTGTTGCCAGTGCCCGTGCAGCCATCCGCCCAGGCGTCTTTGCAGGCGGCATTGGCCGGGCAGGTAGCCAGATTTTCTGGCCACAGCGCCTCTGCACAGCGGGTATTCCACTGGGACAACCTGCTTACGCCCGTAACCGATTTGCAGGGGCAGGTGGTGTCGGTTCACTGCGTTTCCAGGGACGTCACTGAGCAGACGCTGCTGCGCAAAGAACTGGACCTGGCCCTTGAGCGGGAACAGTTGTTGTCCCGCGAGATGCTTCACCGCATCCAGAACTTGCTGTCGGTGGTGCAGGCTGTGGTATCCATGGCGGACCGCGAGGCCAGGGCGACGGCGGCCACCGACAGTGTCGCCAGCATCGTCAATGCCAAGCTGGGTGCGCTGTCACGGGCTTATGGCGTGATACTCGACAACCCTGACGGGGCCGCAGTCGACATGGCGGTTTTGGCAGGCTCGGTGTTGAGCCCTTATGTAGCCCAATGCCGAATCAGCGGGCCTGGGTACCCGTTACCCGCGCGCTTGCGCAACACACTCGCATTGTGTATCCACGAACTCGCCACTAACTCCATCAAGTATGGCGCCTTGGGGGCCATGGAGGGCTTGGTACATTTCCAGTGGTCGATACACGAGCAGGTGCTGCAAGTGGACTGGCGCGAAGCAGGGGGGCCGGAGGTGTCGGCAGACAGCGGCGAGGCCGGCTTCGGCACGACGATGATCGAGCGGCTGGCGAGGGCTGCGGGTGGTGAGGTCATCTGGAACTGGCACCGTGAGGGGCTTGTTGCGCACCTGAAACTGCCGCTCGCAGAATAACGCCGTCAGCGCGACCTCGTCCGTCCGAAATCCGCTTATCCAGATTGACCAGGCTACCGATGCGAGATTTACTGTATATGCATACAGCTCGCATTGGACTTTTTTCATGAGCATCACTTTTCTGGGTTGGCCACTCGGTAGCACTGGCCCATTTCCGCTCTACTCATTCCATGTTCCCGCCGGTTTTCCATCCCCTGCGGCAGATCATATGGAGGGGCACATTTCCCTCGATGAGCTGTTCGATATCCGCGCCCCTCATGTGTATCTGGTGAGGGTGGAAGGGGACAGCATGCAAGGGGCGGGTATCTATTCGGGCGATATCGTTATCGTGGACCGTGGGCGTGAACCGGAGCACGGCGATATCGTCATTGCCGCCCTGAACAGCGAGCCGGTGTGCAAGCGCCTTCATCGCCGTGACGGCGTGGTAATGCTCAAGTCCGAGAACCGTAACTACCCGCCACGTCATGTCGGGGAAGGGGACGATATGGTGGTCTGGGGCGTAGTGCGCTACAGCGTTCGCGACCATGCGCAGTGAGCCTCTATTCGCACTGATCGATTGCAACGCATTCTATGCGAGTTGCGAACGGGTATTCAGGCCAGACCTGGCCAGGACGCCGATCGTGGTACTGAGCAACAACGACGGCTGTGTGATCGCCAGGTCATACGACGCCAAGCCTTACGTGAAAATGGGTGAGCCGTACTTTCAGGCGCGGGAAAAGCTTAGCCGGCATGGCGTTGTCGCGTTCAGCAGCAACTATGCCTTGTATGGGGACATGAGCGAGCGTGTGATGACGCTGATCGAGGGCATGGTGCCAGCGTTGGAGGTTTACAGCATCGACGAGTGCTTTGCCGACCTGTCAGGTATTCAGCAAGGCCTCACGCAGTTCGGTAACAGCCTGCGTACTCGCGTGTTGCAATGCACCGGCATCCCTGTAGGCGTAGGCATCGCCGGTACCAAGACGCTTGCCAAGCTGGCCAATCACATGGCCAAGAGACTGTTGAGCCAGACGGACGGTGTGATCGACATCACCGACCCGGTCAAGCGTGACTGGGTACTGCGTAACTCCAAGGCCAGTGATGTGTGGGGTATCGGCCGCAAGATGACCGCCCACCTGGAGGCCATGGGCATCTACACGGCAATGGACCTTGCCAGGGCCGACGCCCGTACCCTTCGGCAGAAGTTCAGTGTGGTGGTGGAAAAGACCGCCCGTGAACTGGGGGGCACACCGTGCCTGGAACTGGAGGACGTGGAGATGGCCAAGCATGAGATCTGCAGCAGCCGTATGTTTGGCGAACGCTTGAGCGACCTGCCGCCGATCAAGCAGGCAGTGGCCACTTATGTGGGGCGCGCTGCGCAAAAGCTGCGGGCACAGGGCTCGCTGTGCAAGCGCATGCGCGTGAGCATCCGCACCGGCATGTTCAATCCCAAGGAGGCCCACCATGCTCAGGGAGCATTGGTGGAGTTGCCATACCCAACCTGCGACACGTTACTGATGACAAGATTAGCCACCGATGCGGTGTCAAAGATCTTCCGGCCCGGTTTCCGCTATAGCAAGGCGGAGGTCTTGCTAATGGATCTGCGGCAACCTGGTGAGTTCTCGGAGGATTTGTTCGCGCTCAATCAGCCTGTTGCAAGTGGCCGGCTCATGCGAGTTATGGATGACATCAACGACCGCTGGGGCCGCGGGACGATGCGTACTGCAAGTGTGCCTCTTATTCCGGATTGGGGAATGAAAAGAGGGATGATGAGCCAGTCCTACACCACGCGGATTGATCAGTTATGGACTGTCAAATGTTGAGCTTGCCTGCTTAGTAACTCTGTGGCTGTGATGTACGAGCCCAATTTCGGAAGTAGAAATCTCGCTCGTTACCAGTCCTCGAAAGGAAAATGTAGCGTTCTTAACGCGCCCGCCGACCTTGCCGTCGTTCTTGGCTGAACTGGTGGTTTCAGCAAGTGTAGAGGAACACCTCGATCAGTTTTCGGGAAGCGACAATACCTATCTGACTCAAATCTTCCTGTGTTTGCCGTTGGCAAAAGAAAGCCCGCTGTCAGGCGGGCAAAGGAGCATCTATCACGTAGGGATAGCTTGAGTATGCTCGACGCGAAGTAAAAAAGAGTGAAGGAAAAGTATCCCCCGATGTAATGGTTTTGGTTGACTCAGGTGATTGACTGAGTAGTCCTTTGCTTGGCTGACACCCTCATTTCACGTCATACCCGGATCACAGGAAGCGGTCAAAGCTATAGGGACTAGGATCGATCAACGGCGTTTGTTGCGAAACCAGATCTGCTGCTAACTGACCCGCAGCAGGCGAGGTGCCGAAACCGTGACCGGAAAAACCGGTCGCCAGGGTCAGTCCGGGCAAAGTCGATACTGAGCTAATGACTGGGTTTGAGTCAGGGGTCACGTCAATTGTCCCGGCCCACGCAGAAGCGATCCGTGCTTGCTCAAACACCGGCCACGCAGCCCTGAGGTTGCGCAGTGCGTCGTCGTTCAACGCAACATTTGCCTGAGGGTCTTGAACCCGGACTTTTTCAAAGGGCGATACATCCGTGGCCTTCCAGCGCCGCGCCAGGGCAATATCCTTAAGGAAGTATTTGCCCAGACTGATCTGCAGAAAGTCGCGCTGCGCGCGAAGCTGTGGCAAGTAGCGTGTACCCAGCAGCAGGTGATCGAGGGTAAGGAATGCATCCAGTTTCCCACGCTGGGTGATGATGAAGCCTCCATCCTTGTGTTTACGGAATGAAAAGTCTGGAGCGCCCACAGCAATCTCCGTGGGGCCTTCCATCGGTTCTGTGCGCAGCACTGAGCAGGTCAACGGCAAAGTCGGGAGGTCGATTTTCAGGTTGCCGAGGAATTTACGCGACCATAGACCGCCAGCCAGCAGCACTTGATCACAGCGAATCTCGCCTTGTTCGGTGACCACGCCGCTGACGCATCCGGCACTGGTCTGAAGGGTGCGTACCGCGCAGTTTTCAACGATCACTGCTCCCTTGGCCATCGCCGCACGGGCAATTGCGCTGGCCGCCAAGGTTGGCTCCGCACGAGCATCTGAGGCAGTGTAGATAGCACCGGCCCAGTCAGTGCGCCCTCCAGGAACCATTCTGGCGATCTCGCCATTGCTAAGCAGGCGCGAGTCCAGACCAAGGTGTTCGACGCTCTTCAGCCAACCTTCGTGCATGCCCATCTGCGTGTCGTTACGACCCACGAACATGATTCCGGCCTGCCGGTAGCCCACGTCACTCCCGACCCGTTGCGGCATTTCGGCCCAGAGTCGATCGGCCGCCAAGGCAAGAGGGATGTCGTGTGCATGGCGGTTGGTTTTACGCACCCAGCCAAGGTTGCGCGATGACTGCTCGCCTGCGATACGACCTTTCTCCAGCACCACTACCGGGATTTTGCGCTCGGCGAGAGTCAGCGCGGCGGTCAGGCCTATGATGCCACCACCGATGATCACGACAGTGGTCGCTTCCGGTTGATGGGGGCTGGTGATTACAGGGTCGATAGCAGGGGACATGGCATTACTCGGCGGTGATAAGTACAGGTGGCACGGTGCTGGTGTTAGGCGTTACTGGCCGAGGCGAATCAGCTTGACCTCGGCGCGCGAGGCCCCGCGATAGGCAGTGACTTCTAGCTCAACTTTGTAAACGGTAGAACCCAGCGGTGGGCAGGTGACCGTGGTGGCCGGGTCGATGCCACGAAACTTCTCGCCGATCACCTCCATAACGGCTGGCACGTCGCTCGGCTCTTGGATAAACACACGTGAACAAATCACGTCAGCCAGGCTGGCATCGACGGCTGCCAAGGCGTTTTCAATATTGGCGAACACTTGGTGAGTCTGTTCGATCACGTCTTCGGCGATCAGTTGAGTCTGCGGGTTACGGCCAGCAGTGTTGGAGACATAGATCCAGTTATCGACCGCCACCAGGCGGGAGTAGCTGGCCATGTCTTCAAACTTGGAGCCGGTTTTCAGTTTGGTGATTTGGGTCATGGAGAAGCCTTCATTGCGAGAGAAATCGATTAGCTGAGAACGGGTTGTTCCCAAAGATTTAGCTTGACGCCGATGCCTTTCTCGATGGCATTGCGGTACACCACGGTGCCCCAGGCGACGTCCTCCACCGGCATGCCGCCGACGGACATGAGGATGATTTCCTCGTCGTTCAGGCGTCCCGGCGCTTCACCGGCGATGATCTTGCCGATGTCCTCGACCTGCTCGGCCTGCAGGGTGCCTTCGGCAATCATGTCCATGAAGCGCACGCCCACCAGCGGCACATGGTTGTGGGCCGGTTTGGGGAGTTCTTCGAACCAAGCTTCGTAGAGGCCGGTGTTGTCCACCACCTTGCGCACATCGGCCTGTTCCATCCCAGCGTCGATGCTGCACGGGGCGGGCATGGCTAGGAAGGCGCCGGGCTTGACCCATTCGCGCTTCACCAGCGGGTAGAGGGATGGGTCGCCGACTTCACCGGAACTGCAGTAGCTGACCAGGTCGGAGTCGCGTACCACTTCTTCCAGGGTCTGTACCACCCGCACGTTGGTGATCTGCGGGAAGGCGGTGTTCAACCAGCTGACGAACGCGTCGAGATTCTTCTGGCCGCGGCCTTTGATCTTGATCGTATCGACCTGTGGGCACACGGCCATGAACGCGGCGACCGTAGTCTTACCCATCACTCCCGGGCCGGCCAGGCCGATGACCTTTGAATCCTTGCGTGCCAAGTGACGGGCGCCGACGCCCGGGATCGCGCCGGTACGGTAGGCTGAAAGTAGGTTGGCTGACATGTGCGCGAGCGGGGCGCCGGTGTCGGCGTCATTAAGGGTGAGCATCAGGATCGAGCGCGGAAGGCCCTTTTCGCGGTTCGCGATGTTGGAGCCGTACCATTTTGCGCCTGCGGTCTGGAAGTTACCGCCGAGGTAGGCGGGCATCGCCATCATGCGGCGGTCGGCGGTTGGCTTGGGCATGGTGGAGAACGGTGAATGCTCGGGGAAGGTGATCATTGCGCCGTGCGAGTCACTGTTCGGACCGGCCATGCGGTAGTCGCCGTGGTAGAGCAAACCGAACATTTCTTCCATGGTGTCGACGCAGGCGGGCATGTCAGTCACGCCTGCGCGGATCATGTCCTGTTCGGAGAGGTAGATGAAATCGATACGGGTGTCGAAGGTCATAGCGGGTCTCACTGTACGGACGGCACCTAGGGGCCGCCGTATTGGGGTTTTATTGTTGTGTTACCCGGCTGGACCGGGCTGGACAGGTGATCTCAAGGTAATGGGCAGTTTCGCTAACGACTGGTAGGTCGTCTTGTTTGTGTCTGCCAGAGCAATTGATCATCTGTGCCAGCTCAATCGGTTCGTCTTCAATTCGGGTCGTCAGTTGAGGGCCTCGGCCCTTTGGCACGTCTCCATTCGCTTAGGTGGTACACCACGCCAAACACGATAATTCCGCTGCAAATCAAGTAGCCCAGGAAGTGATTGCTCATTGCACTTCCTCAGTGCCCAGCCAATGAATAGCTTGCTGGCACGTCTCGCAGGCTCAGGGTGGTCAGCACGCAGACCAGCAGTGTGCTAACTGCTAGAAGCCCGGCCCAAGCCACCGGGCCGTGTTGCAGAACTACAGCAGCCAATGGCGAGGCGCTGGAAGACACTGATAGTTGGATGGCGCCGAGCAGGGCGGCGGTCGAGCCCAGGGATTTTTCTTGCGATGACATCACCAGCGACATCAGCGTCGATTCTGTTATGCCAAGTCCGAATAGAGCTAAAGCAATGCCACCGGCTACACCGGGCATCCCCAGGCCGATCACTAAGCTGACCAAGGTCAGCAGGGCGCCAGCAACCATGCAACGCACGCCTAGCGCACTGAGCCTGTTCAAGCCAAGGCGCCCGATCAGCCGGCTGGCGAACAGGGCACCCAGCATCACTGACACGCCGGTGGCACCGAAAAGCAGGCCGAAGGCTTGTGCGGTCATGCCAAAGTGCTGCTGGTACACCAGCGTTGCGCCACCTATGTAGGCGAACAGGAAGAAAAACACCGCAGCCACTGCCAGGGCTGGGCGTAGGAACCGCCGGTCAGCGAGGAGGGACAGGTAGGTTCGGCAAGCGCTGCCAAGGCTTAATGCTTCACGCTGATTGTGTGGCAGGGTCTCTGGCAGGTTCAAAAGACTGTTGACCCATACCACCAGGCCCATACCGGCCAGTGCCAGCATCACCGCCCGCCAGCCGAAATGCGCGTCGATCACGCCGCCCAAAGCCGGCGCGAGGATCGGAGCTACACCTTCAATGGTCATCAACAGGGCGAACAGTTTGGTCGCGGCCACGCCATGGCTGACGTCACGCACCATGCTCATGATCACCACCAGAGTCAGAGCACTGCCGAGTCCTTGAAGGAAACGCAGTGTTATCAGAGCGTTCAGGCTCGGCGCCATCGCTGCGCCGAATGAGCACAGGATGAAGAGCAATAGGCCGGCCATCAGTGGTTTACGCCGACCGAAGGCGTCGACGATGGGGCCGAAGACTAGCTGCCCGGCCCCCATGGCAAGCAAGAAGAACGTCAGGGTCAGCTGCACATGGGTGAAGCTTGCCTGATAGTGATCGGCGATCTCCGGGAGACTCGCCAGGTACATGTCGACCGCTGAAGGCCCCAGAGCGCCGATCAGGCCGAGGCTCAGCGCTAATCTGAACGGTACCAAAGAAGACTGATTGGTTTGCATGGTCATCTCTTTCAGTTTGCTACCTACCGGTCGGTAGGTTTGCGAATCGTATGCTTGCGCGCCCGTGAGGTCAAACGCTGTAAACGTGCAGAGTGGCGGTCGTCACGCCCAGACAAAGGCGCTGGCACGCTGAGGCAAGCAGGCTCAGGGAGGAAAGGGGATAGTGACGCCGCCTCACCAGGGCAGCTTTCATACTTCATAGATACAGCGCTTTGACCGCTGGCCATGGGCCGGCGGTTTTTTTATGTCAGAACGGTACCGCCACGGTCAGTTGGCTGTAGACGTTGGTGCCGTTGCCGCCGACCTGGTTGCCACCGTTATCCTGATCCTTGCGCGGCTGATACAGGCCGACCAGAGGGCTGATGATCAGGTGGTCGTTGACGGCCCATTCCAGATACAGGTCGAGTTCGCGGGCATCGAGGTTCAAGCTGTCGCGGGTACGCACGGTATCGAAGTTAAAGTACAGGGCGCCGACCGTGAGGTTTTCCAGGGGTTTGGCTTTCAGGCCAATATGGTGGATGCCGGTGTTGCTGTTGAACGGGCCGGCATAGTTGGCAGCGACTTCACCCTGGAACCAGGTGCCATAGCCACTGGACAGGCCGCTGAATAGAGGATCCCATTCAGCCGAGTAGCGGGTATACCGGTAGGTCAGTTGCGGAGCCCAAGGCAAGTCTGCAAAGGTGTAGCCGGCCTGCAGGTACCAGGCATTTTCCGGGCCCCCGTGTTTGTCCTGCCAGGCATATTCAAAGGCGAAGCTGGCGTTTTCGATACCAGCACTGCCTTCGCCACGCACGCTGTACACATCCATGCCTTCGCGAGCCTTCTGGAAATCGCTGGCCCACTGGTCGGAGACATCGATGCCGTGAATCCAGGTCAGGCCCAGGGTGCCCAGGGCGTGGGTGTAGTCCAGCGTACCGGCAGCCAGTTCGGTTTCGGCCTGGGCGCGGTTGTCGGATTTGAGCCACAACAGGCTGCCGTGCAAACCGTCCTGGCCACCCAAGCGCAGCACTGCCGTGCGGTCGAAGGCATGGCGCGCCGCCAGGTAGTAAGCGCCACCTCGATCCAGCGTACCGTCTGCGACACCATTGCCCAGGTTCGGCCCGTCGTCGTTGATCAAGAAGCCACTGCCGAGGCGGACCACCTGACGGCCGGCGGAAACATCTACACCATCCTTACCCAGTAGCGGCATCAGGTCGCCCGAACGCCAGCCCAAATAGGCGTCCTCGATCTTGGTGGTGCGCTCGGAGCCGTCCGTATAGCCGGCGGCATCACCGTCGCCCCACGTCGCGGAACTTACCCAGTTCAATGCACCATACAGGGTGCCGTTGCCAGTGAGGCCCTGATCACCACTGAGTCCATACTTGATGAAACCCTCGCGCCAGGTCGAGCACTCCTGAAGTGCCGTCATAGTTCTTGCGGCTGTTGAACATACCCCAGACCGCGAGCATGTCAGCATTCAAGTGGCTGTCTTCGTCAGCGTACAGTTCGTAAGCCGGCGCGACCTGGCTGGCGAGTAGGGCCGCCAGGGCCAGGGTCGACAGCGTTTGTGGTTTGACCATTGCACTTTCCCTCGTTGTCAGTCGCCTTTGATAAGGCGCTTTCTTGTACGTGGGCACCCGCATTGGCGGGAGCCGTCGCGGTTGGCTGCGACGGCTTATTAGTGCGTGAGGGGCAGGTCGGGGTCTTGTTTCTGGCTGCCAAGGCGCTTGCACGGCTTGGCCACACGCACAGATTTACAGCGTTCGATCAGGCTGCAGAAGGGTCGTAACATGATTGGCGGCGGCCTTGGCGCAAAGTTTGTCGATGGCCTCGCTGGCACCAGACACGCCTATCGCCCCGATGACCTGCCCGGCATGGCGCAAGGGTTCGCCGCCACCGAACAAGGCCATTCCTGGCTGCAGCGGCAAACCGTTGCGCACCGCCTCGGAGCAGCGCTCCAACCGTTGCTCCCAGTCTGCCGTGGCCATTCCGAACCCCACAGCCGTAACGGCTTTGCGCAACGCTATGGCATGTGCTGGGCGGGGTGCGCCGTCCATATGAGCGGTATGGATCGGTAGACCACTGCCATCGACGATTGCCAGGCTGACTTTGACCTGCTGCTCAGTGGCCGCGTCGAGCGCGGCCTGCAGCGCCTGCATGGCCAGGGGTAGGGTAACGGTGAGTTGTTCGCGTAGCCAGTGTGACATCTCAAGCCCCTCAATAGCGGATCATGACCGATTTGAGTTCGGTGAAATCGTCGATGAACGCCGAACCGAACTCACGGCCGATGCCGGAGGCCTTGATGCCGCCAAACGGTACAGCCGGGTCCAGCAGGGTGTGCATGTTGACCCACAAGGTGCCCGCCTGAATTTCTGGAATAAGGCGCATGGCCTTGCCCAGGTCGTTGGTCCACAGGCTGGCGCTTAGCCCGTAAGGTGAGGCGTTCATCAACTGAAGCAGTTCCTCTTCGCTGTCGTAAGGCAGGAAGGTCGCCACCGGCCCGAATGTTTCCTGATTGAGCAGGGTGTCACTGGCGGACTTGGCCAGAATTACAGTCGGCTCGACGAAGCATCCTGGGCCATCCCCGATATGCCCGCCGTGGATGATCTGGCTGCCCTCGGCGCGAGCCGTGGCGAACAGTTCGGCAAGCTTCAACTGGTGTGACTTGTTGGCCACTGGGCCGAACTGCGTGGTTTCGTCCAGCGGCGAGCCTACCTTCAACTGGCCCAAGCGCTGGGAGAGGGCTTCGAGCAGTGGGTCGATGCGCGAGCGGTGCACATAGAAACGCTCTCCAGCGGCACAGATCTGCCCCGAATGCAGGAAGCCGGCTTCGATGATGCCGTCGACGGCTTTTTCCAGGCCTACGTCTGGCAGGAACGCCACGGCGTTCTTGCCGCCCAGTTCCAGCGTGGCACGGGTAAGCTTTGCGCCCATGGCCGCTTGGCCGACAGCAATACCTGTAGGCACGGAGCCGGTGAACGATACTTTGTCAGTGCCTGGGTGCTCGATCAGGGCCTTGCCGACATGGCCAGCGCCAGTCAGCACGTTCAATGCGCCCGCCGGCAAGCCTGCTTCGGTGGCCAGCTCGGCGATACGCAAAAGCGTCAGCGGCGTGAACTCGCTAGGCTTGATGATGATGCTGCAGCCGGTGGTCAGCGCCGAGGCCAACTTCCAGACGGCGATCATGGTCGCGAAGTTCCAGGGCACGATGCCGACTACCACACCGATTGGCTCGCGCAGGGTGAAGGCGCTGTAGCGCTCACCGGCGAACGAAGGCAGAGACGGAGTGATGGTCTGGCCAGTGATCTTGGTCGCCCAGCCTGCGTAGTAACGCAGGAAGTGTGCAGCCTGTTCGACTTCGAATGCACGCGAGATGCCGATCAGCTTGCCCGATTGCAGAGTTTCCAACTGGGCCAACTCTTCACGATTGGCTTCCAGCAGGTCGGCGAGCTTGAAGAGTACACCGGCACGCGCAGCTGGGCTGGTACGCGACCAACGGGTGAAACCTTGGCGAGCCGAGTCCACGGCACGGTCGACATCGGCTTGGTTGGCGTCGGCGATTTGAGCGATGGTTTGGCCATTGGCTGGGTTGACTACCGCTAAGCGGTTTGAGGACTCGCCGGCGACAGTTTGGCCATGAATGTACAGACCATTATCACGCGCCAGGAAGGCGGTGACTGCTGGCAGCAGGTTGATATCGCTCATGGTGCGCGAACTCCGGGCAGTGAAGAAGGGAATGCTGGAGCCTAGCGTGGTGTCCTGCTCGACATCTTGTCTGAGCCTGTCAGCCGCATGACGCTGAGTGCCAGCGTGATACGTCGCATCCCGAGCATGGGGCCGGCTTGCGACGTATCTTTGGCTCATGCCAGCTGCAAGGTCAGCGTGTCCAGCAACCCGCGTTGAAACGCGCAGGCCTGTGGGTTCGGCTGTTGCGCCTGGATAAATTCAAGCATCGGGTCGATCACGTCTGTGCGAACACCGCTGAGCGCTTCGAGCGTTGCCAGTCCGCAGAAGGGCACATAGGACTCGGAGTACCCGCCTTCATGTACCAGCACCAAGCGGCCGCCACACACGCGGTCGGCGAGGTCGCGCATGCGCTGAGTCATGGCCCGGAAGGACTCGCTGTGCAGCAGCATCCGGGCCAGAGGATCGACGGCATTGGCATCGTAGCCGCATGCAACGACGATCAGCTCTGGCTCGAAGCGTTCGATGGCAGGGATGATCAGCTTATCCATCGCATACAGGTAGGCATCATCACCGCTTCCCGGCAGCAGTGGAACATTGAAATTGGTGCCCCATCCCTCGCCCTGACCTCGGTCGGTTTCGCCGCTGTACCCGGCTGGAAAGCAGCCCTGCTGGTGCAGGGATATGGTCAGTACATCGCCACGTTGCTCGTAGATTGATTGGGTGCCATTACCATGATGCACATCCCAATCCACTACCACCACCCGACCCAGCCCGTGTCGGAATTTTGCAGCTTCGATCGCTACAGGAATATTGGCAAGGAAGCAGAAGCCCATGGCCTGGTCGGCCAGGCAATGATGCCCTGGAGGTCGTGATAGGGAATAGGCATTGCTGGCTTCACCCAGAAGCACGCACTCGACGGCAGCGATGGCCAGGCCGGCTGAGAGCTTGGCGATCTCATAGCTGCCTGCGCCTATGGGGGCATGAGGCCCGAGCATTCCTCCACCCGCGTCGCTTAGCGCCTTGAACTGCTCAAGATACCGTTGCGTGTGCACCCGCAGCAGGTCTTCTTCGCTAGCGGGTGCTGCACTTCTTACGTCCAGTTGACGGGTCAGTCCGCTGACATCCATGAGGTTCTTCAGGCGGCGCTTGGTCTCGGGAGACTCGGCATGCCCCGCAGTGGCAGGTGGCTGCACCCAGCCCCCGACCGGGATGGTAAGTGCGTGTAATCCGGCGCAGTGCCAGAGGCTCAATTCATCGAAAAAGAATGCAGTCTTGTGAGTCATGATCTCTCCATCGAGCATCAATGTGGGGTAGGGGTGCGGCAGGCCATGGCTAGCAGCAAGGATATCAACGTCAGGAAGGCGGCCCCAAGCAGGGTGGACTGATAGCCCCCACTGTGCTGGATAAGGTGTCCAGCAACCGCAGGCCCGGCCGCCAGGCCGGCGCCGATCACCAGGTTGGAGATATTCATCAGGCGGCCCGAGGGGTCCAGGTCTGCCATGCCGGCCAGGACCATCGGGAGAACGAAGGTCCAGGTGAATTTGAAGGTCAGCGCGGCGAGCGCGAACCGTTGCTCATCAGGCTGACCTTGCAGGAGCAGCACGGCAAAGATCATCAGGCCATATCCCCCCAGTAAGGAGAGCGCCCGCGGCAGTCGGCCACCGATCCACGACGCCAGCCCTGCCCCTAGAATTCCCATTACAGTGGCTATGGCCAATACCTGGCCGCTGTTGTAGGCACTGATCGAGGCAGACTCGGCCAGTGAGCCGATGAACGTCCAGACACCGCTCAGGCTTAAATAAAAGGCGAAGATGGCTGCCAGCCCAAGCAGTGCCTTGCCAGTAGGAAGCTGCCGCGTGTTGCCGGGGGCACCTTGCAACAGGTGTGCGGGGAATGCGCGTGTCATCGGCAGAAACAAGAGCATCAGCGCTGCCAGAATCAGATAGCACGCCCCCAGTCCATATCGGGCGAACAAGCCTGGCAGAACCTGCAGGCCAATCGCGCCCAGAACCAGTTGCCCCAGCACCCACAGCGCATAGATCCGGCTGGAATTGGGCAGTGATGCAGCGCAGCTCATGCAGAGAATCATCAGCGAGCCGCCACCCAGGGCTGTCATGCCTCGCAGGATAAGCAATGGCGCATAGCGCTCGGCCTGAGCGGACAGCAGGTTGCCGATGATGAATAGCACGCCTGAAACCAAGGCAGCCTGGCGCAAATTGACACGTTTGAGCCAGAAGGCTGCAGGGATGGTGGCAAGGCTCATGGCACCAAGCTCGACCATGAACAGGTTGCCGATCTGAGAAGGTGTCAATCCCCATTGACTGGCCAACTGAGCTGCCAGGATTGGGGCAGTCATCAGGACAGATGGCACAATGGCAGCAAACAGCACAATTGCCCCCAAAAGCTTCCAGCGCGGGGCTGTGCGGACAGGAGAGGTAGTCGGCGTTTCCATCGATAGGGTCATGGTCGGGGCTCCGAAAGGGTCAGAACACATGGACAAGGCGCAACAGCGTCTGGCTGCCGTGATAGCTGTTATCGCTGTCCACATCCTGGGTGAAAGCGACCAGCGCCTGATTTTGCCGATCGAGCCAATGCCCGACCTCAAACCCCACCTGGGTCACGCGCTTGTGGGTGTTGTCGATGCGTTGGCCGTTGATACGCAATTCACCACCGTCGGCGTGGATCAGTCGCAGTGCGCCGTAGGTCTTCTGGCTGAAGTCGTACGAGGCGAATGCCTGTAGGCGAAAGAGAGGGGCTTGTTCGAGATCGCTGCCGAAGTAGTTATCGTTCTTGCCATAGACTTGGGCCTCAAGGTTTGCCTCCAGCACCCATCTGTCACCCACGCCCTGGGTATGATTGAGGATGAAATGTCCCGCCCAGCGATTCGCCCCGGGCGATACGTCAGGGTTGTGGCTGTGGTATTCGCCCACAGGCAAAGTGATGAGGCTGAGGAGGCCGGTGTATGTCCGGGTGGCCGGCTCATTCACGAGAAACAGCGTGCCACCGATCTGCGGATCGCCAATCCCGCTTTCCCGACTATTGCGCGAGGCGCCTGGCAAACGAGCGTCGATGTCTACCAGCGGTACGATGAACTGTGGCGTGCACAAGGTTCCACACACATCGGTGAAGAGCAGTTGCCGCCAGGCGAAGGCGTTGACCTGGAGGTTTGCTTTGCCCGTGCTATCTGCCGCCCCGTGATACTCGCTGTTGCGTGTCATTGGCATGTAGAACACGCCTAGCGTGGTGCCAACCGGGGCGCTGAAGAAATCCCTGGCGTTAAGGTCAGCAGCCTTGCACGCGCCGGTCGTCAGACCAGCTATCAGCGTGAGCTGGATTGCGCCGGCCAGCCAATTCATATGCTTCTTCATTACGCATTCTCTTATGGTTATTGGATCGAACTTCCTGGCAGATTTCAGGCATGAGCGTGCCTGGGCCGCTCAAGACGAGCGGCAAAATGGGGGCGGAAGATGAGCGATTGTCAGCCAGGGTCTTTGCGCAACAGCTGCGCGATACGGGCCTTGTCCTTGACGCCGAGCTTGCTGTAAATGGAGCGGATGTGGTGGCGCACGGTGTTGGGGGCCAGTCCCAGGTCACGGGCGACCTCCTTGTAGGTCTTGCCTTCACCGAAGCTTTGGGCGACCTCGTGCTCGCGAGGGCTGAGGGTTTCCAGTGGGCTCTGATGGCGCCCTGCGATCAGGAAAAGGTCACCGGCATGTGAGACGCTTAGGTGTATTCGGTCGATGATGAATTCACCGGTCTCAATGGCAATGGGCAGAGTAGGTCCGCTCCACTGTGGCCAACCTTGCAGCAGTAGCGCGATGAAGGCAGGTTCGGCGCAATGCAGCGTACCGTTGCGGTCACACACGGCCAGGGCAAGGTTCTGAGGGTTGCTCAGGGTTTCGCGGATCGAAATCAGCGTTCGGATGCGGTTGGACGCAGCGGCTGCGGACAAGTGGGGCATGAGGGTTTCTAGGAGCAGAACGTCCTGCGGGCTGAAGGATGCGGAGTCCGGGCTGCGATACAACGTCAGGTGCTCGGAAAGCCGAGTTATCGGGTCGCTTACGATGATGCACATCAGTTGGCCGATATGGTGCTTGGCTCCAAGCCACGTCAGACCAGTTGTGGTGCTCATGTCGATGACAACAGCGTGGCCAGGGCGGCTGTGCACGCTGTCGATCGTGACGTCGTCGTGGCTGATCGATTGCCAGTCCAGCAGATACTGCGCTGGAAGCTTGAAAAGCTGCGTACTGCGTTCCACCGGCACCCCGTTGATCAATGCGGCCAGTCCCCACCACGCCTTGTCGAATGCAATGAGTTCACTGAGACGTTCAATCATGCGGTTGTGGAAGTGTTCGATGCTCTGGCTTTGGGCTAAGCGCTGGATGTCGAGCACGGTGTTACTGAAAGCACTCAGTGTTTGGGCGAGACGATCGCTCATACGGGAAGTCTCCGGGCGATTTTTTATTATTGCTGGCAGGCACTTCGAACGTCGTTGATGTCGAGTGGCTTGGTTACCAGTATTTGACCAGCCAGCCGCGGGTGCCATCCTACAGATGCGGGATAAGCGCTTCCCCGGCGAACTGGCTGTCTGGCAGCCTGTAACAAGGGTCTCGGCAGGCAAAGGCAAGACTACGGAGCACGCAGGGCGCACAGTGCAGGTACATGGAGGTAGGTCGGGCCTGCATGTGCAATGGTCCGCTTACCCTCTACCAGCCAACACTGAAGCCAGGGTCTTGATCAAGATGTCAACCAACAATAAGCTCACTGAGCACCTCAACAAAGGCACGGTCGGTTTCCCTACCGCACTCGCCAGCACCGTCGGGCTGATCATGGCCAGTCCCGTAATCCTGACTGCGACGATGGGCTTCGGTATCGGTGGCAGTGCGTTTGCCATCGCCATGGTCATCGCTGCATTGATGATGTTGGCCCAGTCGACCACCTTCGCCGAGGCGGCCTCGATCCTGCCGACCACTGGCTCGGTCTACGACTACATCAACTGCGGTATGGGTCGCTTCTTCGCCATTACCGGTACGCTTTCAGCCTACTTGATCGTGCATGTGTTCGCCGGCACTGCCGAGACAATCCTGTCTGGGGTGATGGCGTTGGTGAATTTTGAACACCTCAACACGCTCGTTGAGTCTGCGGGCGGTTCTTGGCTGTTGGGCGTCTGTTTCGTGCTGTCGTTCGCGGTACTGAACGCGTTCGGCGTCAGCGCGTTCAGTCGCGCGGAGGTGATTCTCACCTTCGGCATGTGGACGACGCTGATGGTGTTCGGTGTGTTGGGGCTCATCGCCGCACCTGCGGTGGAGCTGGAGGGCCCGTTTGGCGTCTCTCTGGTGGGCTCTGATGTGATGACCATCCTTTCACTGATCGGCATGGCCATGTTCATGTTTGTCGGTTGCGAGTTCGTGACGCCGCTTGCCCCCGAGCTGCGTCGCTCGGCCTGGGTATTGCCACGCGCCATGGCGCTGGGGCTGTTTGGTGTGGCCAGTTGCATGTTCATCTACGGCGCGGCGATGAAGCGCCAGGTGGAAAACGTCGTACTCGATGCCGCCACCGGCGTACACCTGCTGGATACGCCCATGGCCATTCCACGCTTTGCCGAACAGGTGATGGGTGACATCGGCCCAGTTTGGCTGGGTATCGGATTCTTGTTCGCCGGTGCGGCAACCATCAACACGCTGATGGCCGGGGTGCCGCGCATTCTTTACGGGATGGCCGTAGACGGGGCGTTGCCTAAGGTATTCACCTACCTGCATCCGCGCTTCAAGACACCACTGCTGTGCATTCTGGTGGTTGCACTGATCCCGTGCCTGCATGCCTGGTACTTGGGTGGCAACCCAGACAACATCCTGCACCTCGTGCTGGCTGCCGTTTGCGCTTGGAGCACGGCCTATTTGCTGGTGACACTGTCGGTGGTGATCCTGCGTATCCGTCGCCCAGACCTGCCGCGCGCCTATCGTTCGCCGTTGTTCCCGTTGCCGCAAATCGTTTCCAGCGTCGGTATCATCATCGGTATGCTGTTTATCACGCCGCCTGGAATGAATCCGGCGGATGTTTACGTGCCGTTTGCCATCATGCTTGGCGGCACGGCAGCCTACGCGCTGTTCTGGTCTGTGTGTGTGCAGAAGGTCAACCCGTTCAAGCCTGCCCGGGTTGAGGATGTGCTGGAAAAAGAATTCGCCGCCGAACCTGGCCACGCTGCGGAGCGTACGCAACATGATCAGACATTTGCGTGAAAGGCTGCTGGCGCCTCGGGCGCCTGCCGGTTATCGGCCCGGTGTCACCTTGGGGCATCTGCTGCGTAATCTCGGCCCGCTGGAGATACAGCGGGCGCAAGCGGGTGTCGCACAGCTGTGTTTCCCGCCCCAGGGTTGGCAGGCCGAGGTGCGTGAGTGCGTCGAAGCGCACCTGCTGATGCACGTCGTGACATGCGAGTTTCGGTTGAGCGTGCCTGCCCTGCAACAGGGCGATGTGCGGTTGGAGCTGCGCCACACCGGGGCGTTTCGGCGCACCGGCGTCACCTGCGTGTTCCGGGGCGGTGACCAGGCCCTCTTTGCCCAAGTACGCGATCATTTAGGCCGAGATGCGACGCTGTTGGCGCAGCTGATGCCGCTGGATTTCAAGCGGTTGACGCTGCAATGCCGCGATGGCCAATGGCAGCTTGCTCTGGAGCATATGGGTGCTAGCGAGGTGGTCAACCGGATGCCGGCGTTTCGTCGCTATATTCAAGTAAGTCCGCAGCAGCGTTCGCATTTACTCGCCTGCCTGTCTGGCCTCAGGGAGTTTCTGCAGCGGATCTGAAGCGACCTGGCATACCCTTTGCTCAGTGTACTCAACCAAATGTGATAGTTGTGCGGCCATTGTTAACATGTTATCAATGGCTGCATAACAACAAATTCGCGCCGAGGCCACTATGCAGACTCAACAACCCGACCATCAGGGACTTGATCGCTGGACCGCTGCCATGCAGGGGATTTGCGGCCGTTTCGAAACGGAATTGGCTTGCAATCATTCGCTCTTCATTGGCGATGTCTCAGCTCATACGCGCGCAGGCTTGCCAGTCGCCTCTTTGCGTACGAACGCCGGCGTCATTCGGCGGCTGGGTGATAATCCCGCGCTGGATGATGACCAGCATTGTTTTCTGGTCCTGCAGCGTTCGGGGCGCTCTACGGTCGAGCAGGGCGGTTTGACCATCTACCTGGCCCCTGGTGATCTCATGCTCATGGACTCGGTGGGGCGCTGCGAAATCAAGCCGGCGGGTCTGATCGAGCATGTTTCATTGGCGCTTTCCCGCGATCAGGTGCGCAAACAGGTTCCTGGCAGAGGAACTCTGGTAGGAAAGATTTCATCCAGCAACGCGTGTGGACGCATGCTTCATGTGTTGATGGATCAGATGTGCAAGGATGAGAACACAGGCGAAGACGGTGCTCAGGGCGCTGCGTTGGAAGCAGCATTCACCGCGCTTTTGGAGCCGGGCTTTGAGTTTGGAGAAGGCAACCTTGGCAGCATAGATGCGCTTAACGGCGGCAATCTGCGCAGTTATGTGCAGAAGGTGATTGACAAGTCGTTGTCACAACCCGGGTTGACGCCTGCTGCGTTGGCTGGCGGGCTTAACATTTCAGTGCGCCACCTCTATCGCTTGTTCGAAGAGGACGGTGACAGCGTGTGCCGCTACATTCAACGAGCCCGGCTCAAGCGGAGCGCCGAGGATCTCGCCAATCCGTTCTTCAGGTGCGAGTCGATTACCTCAATCGCTTATAAGTGGGGCTTCACGGACTCCGCCCATTTCAGCCGCTCGTTCAAAAAGCAGTATGACCAATCTCCAAAGGACTACCGGGCCACGGCTATGGACTCCTGCTTGCGCTAACCCACCGCAGTAAAAACGCCGCCAGCGCGTGTAGCGCTGGCGGCGTTTTTAATACCTGCTTGCGTCAAGCCACGGCGAAGTAGTGCTTGACGAACGACTCGCTCAAAATCTCCCACAGCACCGGCGTGCCCTTGGTTACGAACCAGGCGTCACCGGCTTTGTAGCGAGTGACCTGGCCTGTGGACTCGTCAGTCAGCTGGATTTCGCCTGTGACGATTACCGCCTGCTCGTTGAACGGGTAAACCATGCGGAATTTGCCGCGGGTGGTGCCAAAGTAAGCGCTGCTGACGGCGTCGGTCGGCGCTCCGTGGGTCATTTTGCCAAAGGCTTTGACTTCGCCTTCGAGGATTTCCGAGCCCAGATCGGCAACGGTGCCCCAGGCATCGAGTTCGGACAGTTGTATGCCTTGCTTGGCGGCAGTGAGGGTCATGGCAGTTCTCCAGTGGGTGAAAGATACGGTTAGCGGCGGCCGTTGAAATAGCCCGAAAGCTGGTGCACGGTCTTGCCGGCGGTGAGCAGCAGCGGGCGGAAATGGTCCTTGCCGAGGATCCGTGCGTGTTTGACCGAACTGATCAGGTCGTAGCGCGATGAGCCTTCGTGCATGCCCTCGGCGAGAATCTTGCAAATGATGTGGCTGGGCGTGACGCCAAAGCCCGAATATCCCTGAACGTAAAATGCGTTGGGGCGATTGCTGAGTGTGCCGATCTGCGGGAACAGGTTGGCGCTTGTGGCCATTGGGCCGCCCCAGGCGAGGTCGATCCGCACATCCTTGAGGTAGGGGAAAATCTTCAGCATCAAGGCACGGTTCCAGGTCTTGAGGTCCAGCGGGATGTGCTCGATGAACGGCGTGGCGGCTCCGAACAGCAGGCGGTTTTCGCGGGTGACGCGGTAGTAATCGATCACCGGGCGGATATCGCTGTAAGCGCCGCGGATCGGGCTGATACGCTGTATCAGTTCTTCCGGCAGTGGCTCAGTCATCATCTGGAAGGCGTAGGTGTTGATGGTGCGTGCGTGCAGCTCCGGTTCCATTTTGTTGAGGAAGCTGTCGCAGGCCCACAGCAGCTTGCTGGCTCGTACCGAGCCGCGGCCGGTGCGCACCTTGATACGCTCGCCGTAGGTCACCTCCAGCGCCGGGCTGTGTTCAAAGATGCGCGCGCCGTGGCCTATCAGGGCCTGGGCTTCGCCCAACAGCAGATTGAGCGAGTGCACGTGGCCGCCGCCCATGTGCAGCAGGGCGCTGCTGTAAGCGTCGCTGCCGATGATCTGCTTGACCTCAGAACCACCCAGAAAGCGGATCTCGTCATGGGTGTTGATCGACTTGAAGTCTTTTTCCCATGCTCGCAGGGTCTTTTCCTGGCGTTTATTGAAGCCCATGTAGCCATAGCCGTGGCAGAAGTCGGCATCAATGTTGTAGCGGGCTATGCGCTCTTTGATGATGCCGGCGCCCAGTTCGCTGATCTCGAAAATCTGCTTCAGCCCCTGGTCGCCGACGCTGCTTCTGATCTTTTCCAGATCATGTCCAATGCCGGCCATGATCTGCCCGCCATTGCGCCCGGTACCGCCAAAACCCAGGTAGCGGGCTTCGAGTACCACCACATTGGTGACGCCTTTTTCTGCCAGTTCCAGTGCTGTGTTGATACCCGAGAAGCCGCCACCGATGACCACGACATCGGCGTCGATGTCGCTTTCCAGGGTGGGGAAGCCAAGGTTGTATTTTTTGGTCGCGGTGTAGTAGGTCGGGGTCTCGATGTTGATCATGACGCAGCCTGCTGAATTGGAATTGTGATGGGGCCTTTGCCGAGGCAGTGCACGTGGTGCCATTGAGCACCTAACGATCGGTAGGCGTCTTGCCTGAGCCTGCCAAGGCGTTTGCTCTGCGTGCCAGGGCGCAGTGTAGGTGGAGGCTTGACGTACGTCGTAGACTCCTTGATCATGGATGTCATGAATATGTTAATAAATCTACCACGTTACCGCCGTTACGCCACCTCAAGCTGAGGCGGTCGTGACTGCGTGCACGTCATCCGCCCGGGGCGGCTGGACGTGTGTCTCGCTCCTCGGGCTTTACCCAGGAGTTATCATGAGCGACCTGCATTCCGACCTGATCGGCCACCTGCAAGCCAGGGGCTTCATTCACCAGAGCACTGACCTCGAAGGACTACGCTCTCATCTGCGCGATGGACCGCGCACGTTCTATCTGGGCTTTGATGCCACAGCCGACAGCCTGCATGTCGGGCACCTGCAGGGTTTGATGCTAATGCGCTGGCTGCAGAAGGCTGGGCACCGTCCGATCCTGCTGATCGGTGGCGCGACCACGCGGATCGGTGACCCAAGCTTCCGGGACGAGAGCCGCCCGGTACTCGATGAGGCGCAGATTCAGGCCAATATCGCTGGCATCACGCGGACCTTCGGGCGCTACCTGCGTTTGGGTGAGGGGGAGGGCTTGGTGGTCGACAACGCGCAGTGGCTCGATGGTATCGGCTATCTGCAGTTCCTCGACCAGGTTGGGCGTTACTTCTCGATCAACCGCCTGTTGACGTTCGACTCGGTGCGCCAACGCCTGGACCGGGAACACTCGCTGTCATTTCTGGAGTTCGGTTATACCCTGCTGCAGGCCCATGACTTTACCGAGCTGGCGCGTCAGCACGACTGCACGCTGCAATTGGGCGGTGCTGACCAGTGGGCCAACATCATCAATGGCGTCGAGCTGGCCCGGCGCCGTGATCAGCGTCAGTTGTTCGGTCTGACCATGCCGTTATTGACCAATAGCGATGGCAAGAAGATGGGCAAGTCGCTCAACGGCGCAGTCTGGCTTGACGAGCGTCGCCTGCCGAGCTTCGACTTCTGGCAGTTCTGGCGCAATTGCGACGATCGGGACCTTCCGCGCTTTCTGGCCCTGTTTACAGAACTTTCGCTGGAGCGGATCGCCGAACTCACGCGCGAGGGTGGTGCGGCCTTGAACCAGGCCAAGGCGCTGCTGGCCGATGAGGTGACAGCCCTGGCGCACGGCGCTGAGGCAGCCAAGGCTGCGCGAGAGGCCGCCAGTGGCGTGTACGGGGACGGCAGCGGCGCTGGGTTGACCACTATTACCGTAGCCCGCAGCACGCTGCAGGTCTTGAGCCTGGCCGAGGTACTGGTGCAGGCCGGTCTGCAACCATCGCGTGGTGCGGCAAGGCGACTGGCGGAGGGAGGGGGCTTGCGCCTGGATGGTGAGGTGGTGCTATCAGTGGACGCCGATTTACCGCCTGGCCAGCATCAATGGCGCCTGAGCTTGGGCAAGAAGCGCCATTACCACTTGCTTATCGAGTAATTGGTTAATGTATTAATGAGCGTGTGCTGGCATACTCGCCTGCACGCTTTTTATCGACGAGCCCCCCGTACGAATGACCACGCCACGCCCCTCCCTTACGCTCACGCTGCTGCAGGCTCGCGAAGCCACCATGGCGTTCTTCCGCCCGGCGCTGAACGCCCACGAGTTGACCGAACAGCAATGGCGGGTCATTCGTATCCTGCGCCAGCAGGGTGAGTTGGAAAGCCATCAGTTGGCTGAGCTTGCCTGTATTCTCAAACCGAGCATGAGCGGCGTGCTCAAGCGCCTTGAGCGCGACGGTATTGTCGCGCGGCGCAAGTCTTCTGAAGACCAACGCAGGGTATTCATCAACCTCACGGTCAAGGGGCAGCAGGTGTTTTTGGCCATGAGCGAGGAAATGGGCCGCAACTACGACAAGATCCTGAGTCAGTTCGGCGAGGAAAAGCTTCAGCAACTGACCCGGCTGCTCGAAGAGATGAAGAAGATCAAGCCGTAGGTCCGCGTGGCTGCCCCTCGCCTCAGCGGTTCAGCGACAATGAGTCGTCAAGGATTTTCAACAGCGATGCCGCACGTCGTGCATAGACGGCGGGGTCGGCATACATCAGTTCCACATGCAGGCTGTCGATGATGCCCAGGTAGGCATCGGCATAGACCTCCAGGCGTGTGCTTGCCAGGTCGGCCCAGCTATAGCGCGCATGCAGCGCTTGGCAAAAACCTTCGCGCACGCCGTCCAGATATCGCTCGAACCCTGAGGTGACGGCCTCCTTGATATCGATCGGAGGCAGAAACGCGGTGCGCAGGATGAAACGCAGGTTCTGCGACTGTTGGTAGCGCTCGGCAAGGTGAAGCACCAGCCAGTGCCCAGGCGCTACTGCGCCCGCCGCCTCCTCTCGAAAAGTGCTCTCGACGAATTGGGTCTCCACTTCCAGTGCACGCTGAAACGCTTCCAGGAACAATGCATCCTTGTTCGCGAAGTGCGCGTAGAGCGAGGCTTTACGCATGCCAGCCAGTTGAGCGATCTCATTCAACGAGGAGGCGTCGTAACCGAATGCTGCGAAGTGGCCGACGGCGGCGTCGCAGATACGTGCCGCAGAGGGGGAAAGCGCTTTCAACCAGGTCACTCCATCAATGGCGCGGGTAGGCCACGCGCGCTTCGAGAAGGATTGTGGTGGCGACTGGGGCAGGGGTCAATCGCTTCGAGGTGAACCCAGGGCCGATACCATGGAAAGTACAATTTTCCCCTCGTAACGTGCATTTCTCGACACCTGCCTCAGCCACATACTGAACGCGTCATTGAGACTATTCGGCTGCCCGCTGCCGCGCAGGGGGTTGCACGCTGGTTATCCAATAATAAAGAGACCGTTCATGAAAAAGCCAAATCCTTTGCTGGAAGACCTCAAAGCCATCCTGCCGGCCATTGCTGCCAACGCATTCAAGGCTGAGCAAGACCGCAGTGTGCCAGCAGAGAACATCGCCTCGCTCAAAAGTATCGGCATGCATCGCGCTTTCCTGCCCAAGCAGTACGGTGGCCTGGAAATTTCCTTGCCGCAGTTCGCCCAGTGCATCGCGTTGCTGGCCGGCGCGTGTGCCAGCACCGCTTGGGCTATGAGCCTGCTGTGCACCCACAGCCACCAGATGGCGATGTTCCCGGCCAAGTTGCAGCAGGACGTATGGGGTACTGACCCGGACGCCACGGCCAGCAGCAGCATCGCGCCGTTCGGCCGTACCGAAGAGGTGGAAGGCGGTGTGACCTTCAGTGGTGAAATGGGCTGGAGCTCCGGCTGCGACCACGCCGAGTGGGCGATCCTCGGCTTCCGTCGGCCCAATGACGAAGGCACCCAGGATTACTGCTTCGCGGTTCTGCCGCGCAGCGACTATGAAATCCGTGACGACTGGTATGCAGTGGGCATGCGCGGCAGCGGCAGCAAGACGCTGATCGTACGCGGCGCTTTCGTGCCCGAGCACCGCATCCAGAAGGCCAAGGATATGATGGAAGGCAAGTCCGCCGGCTTCGGTATGTACCCGGACAGCAAGATTTTCTTCGCTCCGTATCGCCCTTATTTCGCCAGCGGCTTCTCTACCGTCAGCCTGGGCATTGCCGAGCGCATGCTGGAAGTGTTCCGCGAGAAAACCCGCAACCGCGTGCGTGCCTACACCGGTGCGGCGGTCGGTGCCGCCACGCCTGCCCTGATGCGCCTGGCTGAGTCCACCCACCAGGTGGCTGCCGCACGGGCGTTGCTGGAAAAGAGCTGGGACGAGATTGCGCAATACAGCGAACGTCATGAATACCCATCGCGCGCTACCTTGGCGTTCTGGCGCACCAACCAAGGCTACGCGGTGAAAATGTGCATCCAGGCGGTCGATCGCCTGATGGAAGCAGCCGGCGGCGGCGCTTGGTTCGATACCAGTGAACTGCAGCGACTGTTCCGTGATTCGCACATGACCGGTGCCCATGCTTACACCGACTATGACGTCTGCGCACAGATCCTTGGCCGTGAACTGATGGGCCTGGAGCCTGACCCGGCGATGGTTTGACCGCCGCCCGGCTGATCCCCCGCAACAACCACAACAACAAACAGGGGCAGGCCCGTTCGGCCTGCCCGGGAGTCTTGCATGTCCAATTCAACCTCTGTGACCGATTTCGATACCCGTGCCTTCCGCCGTGCCTTGGGTAATTTCGCGACTGGCGTGACTGTGGTCACCGCAGCCGGGCCGAGTGGCCGCAAGGTCGGTGTCACCGCCAACAGCTTCAACTCGGTGTCACTGGACCCCGCATTGATCCTCTGGAGTATCGATAAACGCTCCACCAGCCATGAGGTTTTCGAGGAAGCTTCGCACTTTGCAGTGAACATCCTCGCGGCCGATCAGATCGACCTGTCGAACAACTTCGCACGTCCCAAGGACGATCGTTTCGCCGGCATCGAGTACGAGGAAGGGATCGGTGGTGCGCCGCTGTTCGCCGACTGTGCGGCGCGTTTCCAGTGTGAGAAGTTCCAGCAACTGGACGGCGGCGATCACTGGATCCTGGTCGGCAAGGTCGTAGCCTTCGATGACTTTGGCCGCTCTCCGCTGCTTTACCATCAAGGTGCTTACTCGATGGTGCTGCCGCACACCCGCATGACCCGACGGGCGGAAGGGCAGGCGCCGAGCAGTCACTTCCAGGGCCGTCTGCAGCACAACCTGTACTACCTGATGACTCAGGCCCTGCGTGCCTACCAGGCCGACTATCAGCCGCGTCAATTGTGCACTGGCCTGCGCACTAGCGAAGCCCGTATGTTGATGGTGCTGGAAAACGATGCTGGGCTCAGCTTGAACGACCTGCAGCGCGAAGTGGCGATGCCTGCGCGTGAGATTGAGGAGGCCGTAGCCAACCTCAAGCGCAAGAGTTTGATCGCTGACGACGACGGTCGTGTGCGGCTGTCTGCAAAAGGGGTGGATGAGACCGAAGCGCTGTGGGGCATTGCTCAGGAGCAGCAGGACAAGGTGTTCGGGCAGTTCAGTGCTGAGCAGTTGGAGACCTTCAAGACCGTGCTCAAAGCCATTATTCAGATGTGACAATGGTCTTGAACAAAAACGGCGCCCATCGGGCGCCGTTTTTGTTTCTAGCGATAGCGAAGGTTCAGTACACACCGCCTGCGACACTATTGAACGCAGGCGTATCCTTGAACTTGCCCGCCAGGTCCCGCAGCCCGCGCATGAGCACGGTGGTATCGACGCCGACTGCGACAAAGGCCGCACCCAGTCCGATGTAACGACGTGCCAGCTTCTCATCGGCACTGAGAATCCCCGCCGCCTTGCCGGCCTTGCCGATTCGCACAATGGCATCTTCGATCGCTGCCTGCACTTCAGGGTGCCCCGGATTGCCACGGTGGCCCATGGCAGCGCTGAGGTCGGCAGGGCCGATGAACACGCCATCGACGCCGTCCACCGCGACGATGTCGTCCAGGTTGGCCAGGCCTTCCTTGTTCTCGATTTGTACCAGCAGGCACATCTGCGCGTCCGCGTGGTCCAGGTAGCCGGCGATGCTGTTCCAGCGCGACGCTCGCGCCAGTGCACTGCCCACGCCACGTACGCCGGTCGGCGGGTAATGCACGGCCTTGACCAGTTGTCGCGCCTGCTCGGCACTTTCGACCATCGGTACCAGGAGGGTTTGAACACCGATATCCAGCACTTGCTTGATCAGTGCGGTATCGCCGATCACCGGGCGTATTACGGCCTGGCTAGGGTAGGGGGCCACTGCCTGTAACTGCGCGAGCATGCCGCGCAGGTCGTTGGGCGCATGTTCCCCATCGATGAGCAGCCAGTCGAAGCCAGCATTGGCGGCCAGTTCGGCGCAGTAGGCATCGGCCAGGCCGAGCCACAGGCCGATCTGGGCTTGGCCGCTGCGCAGGCGTTGTTTGAAATGGTTGATAGGCATGTCCATGGTCAGTCCTCAGACGAAGCGGCAGGCGATCGAGCCGAGCATGTCGTAGTCGACGTGGAAGGTGTCCCCAGGGCGAGCGGCGACCGGACGAGTGAAGGAGCCGCCGAGGATGATCTGGCCAGGCTGCAGGGTGACGTCGTACGGCGCCAGCTTGTTGGCCAGCCAGGCGACACCTTTGGCGGGGTGATTGAGCACAGCGGCACTCACACCGGACTCCTCGATCACACCATTGCGATACAGCACCGCCGGCACCTTGCGCAGGTCAATGTCGGTAGGGCGCACGGCCCGCCCGCCCATGACCACGCCAGCATTGGCGGCGTTGTCGGAAATGGTGTCGAACACCTTGCGGGTTACCTGGGTCTGCGGGTCGACCTGCTGGATACGGGCGTCGATGATCTCCAGTGCCGGAATCACCCACTCAGTGGCTTCCAGTACATCGAACACGGTGACGTTGGGGCCCTTGAGCGGCTTGCCCAGGATGAACGCCAGCTCCACCTCGACTCGCGGCACGATGAAACGATCGAAGGGGATGTCGCTTCCTTCGTCGAACAGCATGTCGTCGAGCAAGGCACCGTAGTCGGGTTCCGTGATGTTCGACGATACCTGCATGGCGCGCGAGGTCAGGCCAATCTTGTGGCCGACCAGCTTGCGGCCAGCGGCGATCTTCTTGGCTACCCAGGCGCGCTGGATGGCATAGGCGTCTTCGATGGTAATCGCTGGCTGCTCAAGGGATAACTGGCGGACCTGCTCACGAGAGCGCTCGGCCTGGTCGAGGCGTTCGGCGGCCTGCTGGATGAAAGCGTTATCAAGCATGATGACAATCTCTGTGTTCAAGGGTTGACGATGGCGGCCCGGGTGCGTAGCACCAGCAGGCCTCCGAGGGTAATGAAGCAGGCGAGCGCGTAGAGCGCGAGACTTGCGCTTTGCGTGGTGTCGCGTACCCACCCGATGAAATAGGGCGCCGCGAACGAGGCGATGCTGCCCAGTGAACTGATCAGGGCAATACCGGCAGCTTGGGTGCGGGCATTGAGGAACGCTGGCGGTAATTGCCAGAACATCGGCAAGGCCGCGCTGGCTCCCATGCCCGCCAACACCAGCCCGCCCAGTACTGGCCACGGTTGCTGAGGGGCCAAACCGGTGATGGCGATGCCGGCTGCGGCCATCAGCAGTGGCACGCACAGGTGCCAGCGGCGCTCGCGCTGGCGGTCGCTGGAGCGGCCGCACGCGAGCATGAATACGCAGCCAGCCAGGTAGGGGAGAGCGCTGAGCAGGCCGACGCTCGCGTCGCTGCCGATGCCAGCACCATGAATCAGGCTGGGCATCCAGAAGGCCAATGTGTTGACCGCCAGCATCACTGCGCAGTACACAGCCACCAGCAGCCAGATCGCAGAGCTGGAGAGGATGCCGCCCAAGGATGTCACGGTTTTGCGCTGCTCTTCGCTGCCGAACTGGGCACGCAATGCAGCCTTCTGCCGGTCGTCGAGCCAGTGCACCCGCTCGAAGTGTTCAGGCAGTGCAGCGAGTACCACCAGGCCCAGCAGGATCACGGGCGCGCCCTCCAGTAAAAACATCCACTGCCAGCCACGCAGGCCAGCTGCCTCGTGCATGAATGCCAGGATCGCCCCTGACAACGGCCCGCCAACCACCCCGGCCAGTGGCACGGCGATCGCGAACAACGCGGTGACCTGAGCCCGGCGCCCGGCGGGGTACCAGCGATTGAGGTAGACCAGAATGCCCGGAAAGAACCCTGCCTCGGCGGCCCCCAGCGCGAAGCGCAGCAGGTAGAACGCGCTGCTGCTCTCGATCAGCAGCATGCTGGCCGACAGCGCGCCCCATACCACCATCAATGTGGCGATCCAGCGGCGTGGGCCGAAGCGTTCAAGCATCAGGTTGCTAGGCACCCCGAACAAGGCATAGGCAATGAAAAACAGCCCGGCGCCCAGCCCGTAGACCGTGTCGGACAGCTGCAGGTCCTGGCTCATCTGCATCTTGGCAAAGCCGATGTTGATGCGGTCGAGGTGGGCGAACAGGTAGCAGATCAGTAGTAACGGCATCAGCCGCCAGGTGACCGCGCGGTGGGTCGCGTCGGCCAGTTCGGCCTGAGTGTGGGCCGGCGAGGCATGTTCGAGTGTGCTCATGTTTTTGTACTTGTTGTGTGATGAGGCAGCGGGCGACCTGGACTCAGGCCGGGCGGTTGAACAGGGGGTGCAAGGTGCTGTGCTTGGCGTCGTAGACCTGCTGGGTGCTTTCATCGATCTGCAGGGTGATGCCGATCGGGCGTTGGCGCAGCAGTTCATCCAGACGTTGCTTCAACACCTGCAGCAAGTTGTCGCCGACCGCTTTATGTACAGCGGGGCTTCGGCCACTGCCCATGCGCAGGTTGGCGTACAAGAAGCCGTAGTCGCCGTTGCCGTCTGCCACTGCGCAATGGGCGGCAGGGTAGGCGAGTACGCGGGTGCCACCGGTTGGGAAGACCGCCTTGCCGGATGCGTCGTGCTGTTCGAGCATGCAGTCGGCCAGGGCACGGCACAGGCCGGGAATGTCGGCATCGGCTTCCAGGTCAGGGGTATAGAGCAGAACCAGGTGTGGCATGAGGCGCCTCCTTGTGGCGAGGGCACCAGGCCGCCAAGCGGTGGCCTGGCAGGTGGGTCAGAGTCGGCTGGTGGAAACCACACTCGCCGGATTCGCTGCTTGCGCAGGCGGTATGGCCGAGCCGTCCTGAGGCGTGATCGGGAAGATAGCGTTGATCTGCCCGGTACCGGATGAACCGAAGTACGGGGTCACTACCTCGGCCTTGCCGTCGTACTTCGACCAGCCGAGTACACCCAAGAGCATCGCCGTGTCGTGCATGAACCCTTCGCCGTGGCCCTTGGCCGCGTATTCAGGAAGCATCCCGCAGAATGCCTCCCATTCGGCGTTTTCCCACATTTTCACCACACGGTGATCCATGGTTTCGAGGAACGGGCTCCAGACCTTGGTGGCAAAGTCCGGCGCCTGGCCGTTCTGGGCGAAGCGGTGGGAAAGCGAGCCGCTGGCAAAGAACGCCACGGTGCCGTCGTAGTGGTCTTCCACCGCCTTGCGCATGGCCCAGCCGAGGCGAGCGCTGTCGGCCAGGTAGTGTGAGGTGCACAGCGCCGAGACCGAGATCACCTTGAAGTGTTGGTCCTGGTTCATGTAGCGCATCGGCACCAGGGTGCCGTACTCCGGGCCCAAGGTGGTGGCGTGGTGGGCCATGGTCTCGACCCCGAAGGCATTGCAGGCGTCACTCAGGATCAGGCCCAGTTCCTTGTTGCCGGGGAACTCATAGGCCATGTTGCTGATGAAGTGAGGCAGTTCGTTGGAGGTGTATACCCCCTGGAAGTGCTCGCCGCACAGGATGTGGTAGTTGGCATTGACTAGCCAGTGGGTGTCGAACACGACAATGGTGTCCACACCCAGCTCACGGCAGCGGCGGCTGATCTCGTAATGCCCGTCGATCGCGGCCTGGCGAAATCCCTGGCGAGGGCCAGGCATTTCCGATAGGTACATGCTGGGCACGTGCGTGATCTTTGCCGCTAGGGCCACTTTACCCATGATCAGACTCCTTATTGTTGTAGACCCCGTGGCGCCGGGCGGATCAGGCTGTCGTCAGAACATTGGCCCGCCCGGCGCGTTGGGTTGAAAGTCACACGCCCCAGCGCGGGATGTGGTGGCTACCCATGGAAATGCACACGTTCTTGATTTCGGCGAACACTTCAAAGCTGTACTGTCCGCCTTCGCGACCGGTGCCCGAGCCTTTCACACCACCGAACGGCTGACGCAGATCGCGCACGTTCTGGCTGTTGATGAACACCATGCCTGCCTCAATGCCGCGGGCCAGGCGGTGAGCCTTGCCAATGTCCTGGGTCCAGATATAGGAGGCCAGGCCGTACTCGGTGTCGTTGGCCAGTTGCAGCGCTTCGGCTTCGTCCTTGAATGGAATCAGGCAGACCACTGGTCCAAAGATCTCTTCCTGGGCGATGCGCATCTTGTTGTTCACGTCGGCGAACACGGTCGGCTGGACGAACTGCCCTTTGGCCAGATGTGCGGGCAGGTTGGCTGGGCGCTCCAGGCCGCCTGCAACCAGGCGTGCGCCTTCTTCCATGCCGATCTTGATGTAGCCCGTGACCTTGTCGTAGTGCGCTTGCGTGATCATCGAGCCAACCTGGGTTTTCGGGTCGGTTGGGTCGCCGACGATCAGGCGTTTGGCGCGGGCTGCGAACTCGGCGACGAACTGCGGGTACACGCTTTCCTGGATGAAGATGCGGCTGCCGGCAGTGCAGCGTTCGCCGTTCAGCGAGAAGATGGTGAACAAGGCTGCGTCCAGCGCGCGCTCAAGATCGGCATCTTCGAAGATCAGCACGGGCGATTTGCCGCCCAGTTCCATCGAGTATTTCTTCAAACCCGCAGTCTGCATGATCTTCCGACCGGTGGCGGTACCGCCGGTGAAGGAGATGGCGCGTACGTCCGGGTGGCGGACCAGCGCGTCACCGGCGGTGGCGCCGTAGCCCTGGATTACGTTCAACACGCCATTCGGAATGCCGGCTTCTACTGCCAGGCGGCCCAGCTCATTCGCCGTCAGCGGCGACAGTTCGCTCATCTTCAGTACCGCAGTGTTGCCCAATGCCAGGCACGGCGCGGTCTTCCAGGTGGCGGTCATGAACGGTACGTTCCAGGGCGACACCAGGCCACACACACCCACAGGCTGGTACAGGGTGTAGTTGAGCATCTGGTCGTCGACCGGGTAGGTGTGGCCGTCCATGCGGGTGCACACTTCGGCGAAGAAGTCGAAGTTGTGCGAGGCACGCGGGATCAGCACGTTCTTGGTCTGGTGGATCGGCAGGCCGGTGTCCAGCGTCTCCAGTTCGGCCAGTTTCGGCACGTTCTGGTCAATCAGTTCACCCAGCTTGCGCATCAGGCGGGCGCGTTCCTTCGCCGGCGTGTTGGCCCACTTCGGGAAGGCATCCTTCGCCGCAGCTACGGCCTGGGCAACTTCCTCGGCGCCGCCACTGGCGACTTCGCCGATGGCCTCGCCAGTGGCAGGGTTGTAGTTGACGAAGGTGTCTTTGCTCTCGACCTCACGGCCGTTGATCCAATGTTTGATCATGCTGCTCATGCCTTGTTGTTCTTGAAGAAGTCAGCTTCGCTGACGATGCGGTTGACCAGGCGTGCGACGCCTTCGACTTCCACCACCACTTCATCGCCCGGCACCACGTCGGCCAGGCCCTCTGGCGTGCCAGTGGCGATCATGTCGCCCGGTTGCAGGGTCATGAAGCTGGAGAAGTATTCGATCAGGTGCGGAATGTCGAAGATCATGTCCGCGGTGGTGCCTTCCTGCTTCAGCTCACCGTTGATCCAGGTGCGCAGCTTCAGGTTGCTTACATCTGGCACGTCGGCTGCGTCGACGATCCACGGGCCAACGGGGGTGGTGGCGTCGCGGTTTTTTACCCGCAGGTTGGGGCGGTAGTAGTTTTCCAGGTAGTCGCGGATGGCGTAGTCGTTGCACACGGTGTACCCGGCCACGTACTCCATGGCGTTCTCACGCTTGACGTTCTTCGCCGGCTTGCCGATGACAGCCACCAGTTCACACTCGTAGTGCATGTACTCGACGTTGTCCGGGCGCCAGGTGACCTGGTTGTGTCCGGTGTAGGTGCCGGGGGACTTGATAAACGCCAGCGGCTCGGTGGGTGGAGCGAAGGCGAGTTCTTTGGCGTGGTCGGCGTAGTTCAATCCGAGTGCGAACATGCTTCCGTTTGCCGGTGGCAGCCACTCGACCTGCCGCTCACCAAGCACTCGGCCGTCGGCCAGACGAACGGTGTTGTCGGCTTCGACGGTGACAGCATGGACGCTGCCTTCAAAACGGATACGCGCGTGTTTCATGCTGGCTCCCCCGGCTCGGCAACGATGGTGTTGGCCAGGCGGCCAAGGCCAGTGATCTCGACTTCGACGAGGTCACCAGGATGGACGTCGACACGCCCCTCCGGAGTGCCGGTGATCAGTACATCGCCCGCGTGTAGGGTCATGAACTCGCTCAGTTCGGCGATCAACTGCGGGATGCTGCGCACCAGGTTGGCGGTAGTGTTTTCCTGCACCACAGCGCCGTTCACATAGAGCTTGAGGGTCAGTTGGTGCGGGTCGGCGACTGCGGAAACCGGGATCAGGTCGGGACCAATGGAGCAGAAGCCGTCGCGGCACTTGGCCTTGACCGCAGGGCGGTAGTAGCTGTCTTCCGGCAGGCTGTACTCATTGACGATGGTGAAGCCGGCCACGTGGGTCATCGCATCGTCGGCACTCACCCGGGTCGCGTCCTTGCCGATCACCACGCCCAAGGCCGGGCCTGGTTGCAAGCGTTCACCGGCTGGGTGGATTACGTCGCGACCGTGGGCATTACGGGTGTTGGGCGTCTTGATAAAGAGCACCGGCTTGACCGGCGCCTGTTTGTATGGCGGCTTCTCGAATTCGGCCAGACGCTGCTGTAGCAGACCGTTGTAGTTCAGCGCTACGCCGAACACGGTGCCGTTCGCAACGTCATGCAACGCATGGCTCATGCTTTTCTCCTGGCGGTGGTGGAGCAGCATGCTGCCCCGCAAAGTCGTTAATGTGTTAATGTTATAGTTAATATGTTAACGATGGTCAAGGCTTCCGTTGTAGCTCCCGCTTGGCGGGTGCACCATGAGCCTTGGCAATTTGGGTCAAGTCACTGGCGGACAACCAGCAATGAGCAATCGGCATCCCATTCCGAACATCAACATCGGTCAGGTTTACGACCAGCGCTACAGTGAGAGCGAGGTGCATCACGACCGGCTGGGCAACCTCGCCGGATTTTTCGGACGCAACATGCCGGTGCACCGCCACGATCGCTTCTTTCAAGTGCACTACGTGAAGTCCGGCACTGTGCGGGTGTATCTGGATGACCAGCAGTTCATCGAATCCGGGCCGATGTTCTTCCTTACCCCGCCGACCGTGACTCACTCTTTCGTCACCGATCCGGACAGCGACGGGCATGTACTCACCGTACGCCAGCAATTGGTTTGGCAATTGATCGAGGCAGATGCCAGCCTGTTGCCGATGGGAATGCAGGTGCGGCCGGCGTGTGTGGCGCTGGCCAACGTGCCGGTGGCGGATCAGGCCGAGGCGCGGCGCCTGGAAACCTGGCTGGAGGCGCTCAGCGATGAGTTCGCCAGCTCTAATCCGGGACGTGATGCGGCGCTGCAATCGCTCACGCGGCTGATCATGATCAGCTTGTTGCGGCTTTGCCCCAACTCGCGCGAGGCGACTCCGGCCCGTCATGAAGACTTGAAGATATTCCATCGCTTCAACGCGCTGATCGAGGCGCACTATCTTGAGCATTGGCCGCTGGCGAGCTATGCCGCACAGATCGGGGTGACTGAAGCGCGGCTCAACGACATTTGCAGGCGAATCGCCGATCTGCCATCCAAACGCCTGGTGCTGGAACGGCTGATGCAGGAGGCCAGACGCTTGCTGCTTTTCTCCGGCAGTTCGGTGAATGAAGTCTGCTATCAGCTCGGGTTCAAGGACCCGGCCTATTTCAGCCGTTTCTTCAATCGGTATGCGGGACTCACACCGGGCGAGTATCGGCAGCGGCAGGCGGAGTTGCAGTGAGGTGGCCACGTGGCGATACCTGCAAGGAATTGTCGTTGTTTGAGAGCGATGCTCGCAGCTTGCAGGGCGGGCTTGAATGGGTTTTCCGTGGAAGAGATTGCACTTTCCATAGGCTGGGGCAGTTGTCGCACTCGTCAGATGTCCCTAATCTTGGCAGCTGGATCAAATAGCACAGGCTATACTCATGACCGAGACTCGCCCTTCACTGACGCTGAGCTTGTTGCAGGCCCGCGAAGCCGCAATGGCATTTTTCAGGCCGCTGCTCAATGAGCACGATCTGACAGAGCAGCAATGGCGGGTAATTCGCATCCTGCACCAGCAGGGCGAGTTGGAAAGCCACCAGCTGGCGCACTTGGCTTGCATCCTCAAGCCGAGCATGACCGGGGTTGTCAGCCGCCTGGAGCGGGATGGGCTGGTGTGCCGACGCAAGGGCACCGAAGATCAACGTCGAGTGTTCGTGACGCTAACCGATTCCGGCCGCGCGAGTTTCGATGCCATGCGTGAAGGAATGGAAGCCAACTACCGCAAAATCCAGGCGCAGTTCGGTGAAGATAAACTTCAGCAACTGCTGCAGTTGCTTAACGAGCTCAAACGCGTTGAGCCGTGAGCCCGGCCTGCGTTGATCAATCCAGAGGTCAGGGCTGATCACCTGCGAGCAATTGATAGCTGCGCAGTCGGTCTTCGAAGCGATGGGTAACGGTGACGATGCCGATTTCATTGCATTCGAAGTCTCGCGCAAATTCGGCAATCCTGCGTCGGCAGGTCTGCGCCGAGCCCACCACCATACCCGCCAAGGTTTCATCGTAGTTGGCACGTTCAACCTGGTTCATCTGCCTGTAGCGTTGCTGCACCTCAGCAGGGCTGAGGAGAACCTCGCGTGGCGTCCTGCCGGCGCTGAGTTTTCGGTATACCGCCGTGCCGGCGATGTAGCGGGCCTCTTCATCCGTACTCGCGCAGATAGCCGCGACCGCTAGAAGACCGGGGGGAGGGCTGACCCGTGCAGCATGCCGCCATGCCCCTCTGTGATCGTCAAAAATCCGCGGCGTGCAGGCGCTTGGGGTGATGAACTGCGCCAGGGCCAAGCCCATTCCCAGTTGACCGGCCAGTTGGGAACTGCCCCCGCCGGAGCCCAGCATCCAAAGCGAGGGTATCGACTCGGGCGGCAAATCGAAGGTAAGGACGTGATAAGCGTGACCGGCGGGGAAGCCGTCTCGCAGAAATGCACACAGCATGGCGGCCTGCGTAGGGAACTGATCGACATCCGGCACGAAGCCTGGCACGGCCAGCGCGTGGCTGCTCAAGGCGCTGCCGCCGGGCGCGCGTCCGATGCCAAGATCTATCCGACCAGGAAAAAGTCCGCCGAGCAATGCAAAGGTCTCCGCCACTTTATAGGGGCTGTAATGGCTCAGCATTACACCGCCGCTGCCAACGCGCATGCTGCGAGTAGCGCTGGCGATACGGGTGAGGAGGATCTCCGGCGCTGTGCCGCTGAACTGGATACTGTTGTGATGCTCTGCCAACCAGTAGCGGTGGTAGCCGAGCCGCTCGCATTCGATGGCCAGCTCCAGCGAAAGCCCAGGTGCAGTGAGAAGGGTGTGGTGCTGATGAACCGGTGATTGGTCAATTACGGTCAGGAGCAGGGTCACGGGCGTTACTCATCGGGAGATCATTAAATTGTTAACCATTCTGCCGCTTTGAAGGCAGAATGTTAAGAAGTTATCGAATTCATCTCACATGACGGAGCAATGATGTTGAGTCACCCTGGTCGCCTGATCGTCCTGCTCGCCGCCCTTGTGGCGTTCGCCCCCCTGTCAATCGACACTTACCTGCCGAGTCTGCCGACCATTGCGGTTGACCTGGGTGCAAGCGCCAGTGGCGTGCAGCTCACCATCGGTGCGTTTCTCGCCGGATTGTGCATTGGCATGATGTTTCATGGACCCTGCTCGGATCGCTTCGGCCGGCGGCCGGTTCTGATTTGGGGGATGGTCCTGTATCTGGGAGCAACCATCGGCTGCATGTTCGCCGAGAACATTGAAGCGCTGATCGGGTGGCGCTTCTTGCAGGCGTTGGGTGGTGCTGCTGCGTCAGTGTTGGCTCGAACGATCGTGCGTGACGTTTTCTCGATCGGTCAGGCGGCGCGTACGCTATCGCTTATGCACCTGGTCACCATGTTGGCGACGCTCGTCGCACCCTTGGCAGGTGGGTTATTGATGCAATTGCACAGCTGGCGAAGCATCTTTGCCGCATTGTTCGCTTTCGCCGCGGTATGCCTGCTCGCCAGCCTTCGCTATATACCTGAGACTCATCCTGCCGAGCGGCGCGTTGGGTCGCTCGGTACAGCATTGGCCGGATACTGGCAGATCGCGTGCAACGCCCAGGCGCTCGCTTACATCTTGTGCATGGGCTTGTCGTTCGGCGGTATGTTTGCATTCATCACCGCGTCTCCCTATGTGTACATCGAATACTTTCAGATTTCGCCTCAAGGCTACGGCTGGCTCTTCGGACTGAACATTTTCGGAGTGATTATCGTGACGCTCATTAATGCGCGTCTGGTGACGCGTTTCGGACCACTGGCAATGCTGGGCGCTGGTGCGGCGATCGTCAGCGTTGCGGTGCTTGGACTCAGTGTGGTGGCAAGTACCGAGGCGCCTGGTCTGATCGGGATCGTGTTGCCGGTGGTGTTGTTTGTGAGTGTCACTGGCTTGATGGGCGCCAACTGTGTGGCTAGCTTGCTGAAGCTGTTCCCCAACAATGCCGGCGCCGCCGCCGGGCTGGCGGTATCCAGCCAGTTCGCCCTCGGTGCGGCATTCAGCGCATGGGTGAGTAGTTTGGCTGACGGCTCGCCCCGCCCGATGTGCTGGGTGATTGCAGCAGCAGGGGCGGGTTCGGTGCTCTGTTATGTGTGGCTCAGAGCGCGCTCAAGGACCGCTGAGCAGAGGCGAGCAGCCTGATCGCCAGACTCAGACTTTAAAGCGTCCGAGCAGTGCCTGCTGGCCAACAGCAAGAACATTCATTTGCTGGCTGATGGCCGATGATTGCTTGGCCTGCTTCGACAGTTCGCTCACCACTTCGTTGACGGCTTCGACGTTACGGCTGATCTCCTCGGCAACGCTACTTTGCTCTTCAGCAGCGCAAGCGATCTGGGTGTTCATGTCGGTAATGGTACCGACTGCCTGGCGAATTTGATCAAGCGCCTGGAGCGCCTGGCGCGTTTGTTCAACATTACGGTGCGCTTGGTCATTGCTCTGCTGCATGGATTGACTGAGGTCATGGGTACCTTCGCGGAGGTTGTCGATTAAGCCCGCGATCTCACCCACAGAGGCTTGTGTACGCATTGCCAATGCTCTGACCTCGTCCGCTACGACAGCGAAGCCGCGCCCGGCATCGCCTGCCCGGGCAGCCTCAATGGCGGCATTAAGCGCAAGCAGGTTGGTTTGCTGGGCGATGGATAGAATCACGTCGAGCACTGACCCGATCCGCTCGCTGCTCACCGCCAGGCTGCGCAAACGCTCCATGGCTTCGGCCATCCCGACGGCGAGCGCATTTATATTCCCAACCGACTGCTCGATCACCTGCGCGCCAGTCCCCGTGGCTTGCTCGGCATAACGTGCAGCATCTGCCGCGCGTGCCGCACCTTCAGCCGCAGCCTGAGCGGTTGCTGACATTTCCTGAATAGCAGTAGCCATTTGCTCGATTTCCGTGGCTTGTTGGTGCATGCCACGGCTGGTTTCGACCGCGATAGTCTGCGATTTGTCGGCAGTACTGCGAGTATCGTGGACGGCCTGCTGAGCCTGGGCGATGACCGGTTGAAGTCGATCAAGGAAAAGGTCAAAGGCACCGCATAAATGGCCTAGCTCATCACGGCCGCTGTACGCCAGACGTCGTGTGAGATCTCCGTCGCCATCGGCGATGGCATGCAGCAGTTCGGCGACGCGTGAAATCGGGCGGGTCAGGCTGCGAGAAGCCCATCCCATAATCAATACCCCTGTCAGCGTCAGCAGCAAACCTAGGCCGACTGCAACACCGAGGCTTTTCACCTGTTGCGCCTGCATTTGCTCTTTCAAACGTTGCAGCGGGGCCTCAAGAACCCGTGAGGGTACCGATACCTCGATTAGCCAGGGGAGGGCCTCGGCAATCGGCGCGAAGGGGACAGTAACGTTGAGGTAGCCTGAGTGGGCTTGCGACGCCTTCAGCGTGCCGAGTCGCTGCGGCTGACCGGTGTCGGCCGCTACCACGCCCGCGGGGCTCAGAATCGACAACATGCCTTGCCCTTCGTAAAGGCCTGCACTGGCCGCCGCGGCTTCCTCCTGAAGCTTGTCCAGCGCAATATCCAGCCCTAACACCCCAAGCAATTGCCCGTTGACGATGAGCGGTACGGTCACACTGGTCACCAGTCGAGGAGTGCCGCTTGAGTCGTCCAGGTAGGGTTCCAATACGCACGCCTGCAAACTTTTACGCGAGCAGACGTAGAAGGCGTTAGCGGAGGCTCCGGTAGGACCGATTGATGTATCGGCCAATAGGGATTCGTCGGCCGAAACCGCTTGAAGCTGCCCGGGTGTTGGTTGTAGCCAATATTGGGTAAAGCGGCCACGGTCGTTTCCGCCTAGCGCCGTCTGGCCTGCGAAATCTGCGTCATGTCCGTCCAGCGCGTTCCGCTCGAATATCACGAACAGGCCAAGCAAGTCCCTGCGTTCGCCAATGGCATCATGCAGCAACCTTGAGAGCTCCTGACGCATGACAATGGCGGCGGCATAATCGCTTATGGTCTGCGCACGCAGATGGAGGAGATGCCGGGCTACGCCTTGGGCAAATTCGAAGCTCTGGCCAAATCGCTGTTGGACCTTCAGCGCTTGCACTTGCCCTTCGGCCTGCAACGTGTCTTGGGCCGCCGTACGCAAAAGATCGCCCGACGTGCTGGCGATGCTTTGTACGTCGCTACGGCGCTGCTCCTGTGATAGCCAAGCTAGTATTCCCACGACGGACACCAGACAGATGCTGCTCAATAACGTGATCTTGATCCGAATACTTAAATTCATAGTTTCCCTTGCCACCTAAGCCGAGCTGCTCGGCGAAAGGTACCGGGACTGACAACCAAACCCTATAGACTCAGACTCTATGGCAGGGGCGCTCAAATGTACGGCAGGCGTTGACAAGTCGCCGTTCGGTGTATCAAAAGTGGCTACAACTCATCTGGCCTGATTGGAGTTGGCCGCTTGTCAAGCTGGCCAATCACATGGCCAAGAGGCTGTTGAGCCAAACGGACGGTGTGATCGACATTACCGACCCGGTCAAGCGTGACTGGGTGTTGCGTAACTCCAAGGCCAGTGATGTGTGGGGTATTGGCCGCAAGATGAACGCCCACCTGGAGGCCATGGGCATCTACACGGCAATGGACCTTGCCAGGGCCGACGCCCGTACCCTTCGGCAGAAGTTCAGTGTGGTGGTGGAAAAGACCGCCCGTGAACTGGGGGGCACACCGTGCCTGGAACTGGAAGATGTTGAGATGGCCAAGCATGAGATCTGCAGTAGCCGTATGTTTGGTGAACGCTTGAGCGACCTGCCGTCGATCAAGCAGGCAGTGGCCACTTATGTGGGGCGCGCTGCGCAAAAGCTGCGGGCACAGGGCTCGCTGTGCAAGCGCATGCGCGTGAGCATCCGCACCGGCATGTTCAACCCCAATGAAGCGCATCACGCCCAGGGCGCGCTGGTTGAACTGCCGTACCCTACCTGTGACACCTTGTTGATGACGCGGCTGGCCAGCCAGGCGGTCGAGCAGGTGTTCAGGCCCGGGTTTCGTTACAGCAAAGCCGAAGTACTGCTGATGGGCCTGCGAGCCCCTGGCGACTTTTCAGGTGACCTGTTCGCGGCGCGACAGCCGCCGACCCGTGACCGCGCGATGCAGGTGATGGATGACATCAATCAGCGGTGGGGCAGGGGAACGCTGCGGGTTGCCAGCGTGCCGCTGGTACCTGCCTGGGGTATGAAAAGAGAAATGATGAGCCAGTCCTATACGACACGTATTGATCAGCTGTGGACCATCAGAGGCTGAACTGGCCTACGCCGTAATGAACGCGAAGATTTGGCGAACTGCCGGGCTGCCAGGGTGCCCAATGCTCATCAACCCAAGGAGAGCGACATGACCGAGCCAAAACGTGACCAGCAGGACAACCAGGTGCCTGCCCACTCGACCGAAGAAGAGAAGGCACGCCTGAAGGACAAGAACAAAGACGGTATTCCACCCGGCGCCGAGTGATGGCTGAAGCGTTTCTGCCCTGTTTCCCCCGAGCATGGGTGAACTTCTTCACACGGCAGTTGCTCTGATCTTCGCACCGCGTGCCCAGCACGGGGTGAAAGAATATCGACCCTTGCCAACAGGTTCAGTCACATGTTTTCGGAAGACTTTTACGGGGTTTATCTGGTCGTCGAAGCGGTGTTGGTGTTTACCGTGCTGGCGATCGCCGTGCACTGGAATCAGGACGCCTGAAAAAGGGGCGGAACTGGCCCGCCCTTTTTGCTTGCGCCTCATTTGGCGGTGGGCACGTCGTTAACCTCTGATCACTTCAAGACGGGCGCGGCCCGCCTCGGTGATCGCATTCTCACCTTCGTCACTGATGCGGTAGCGTCCTGACGGCATTTTGCTTATCGAGAACCGCACCAGTCCGCTACGCGACAGGGCTTCGCCCGCCTCAAAACTCATGGCGCACTCCAAATCGAATAACTTGATTTCACCGATTTTGTAGCGAGAAAACGCTATCAGGGCGAGGTCTAGCGCCTCTTGATTGACGTTTTGAACATGTTCCATTTGACTTCCTAGTTCGTGAGAGGCCCGGTCCGTGGGCATATGCAACGGACCGAGACAGTTCGTCGAATGGCCAACGCTACTATGCCGGCGTGGGGCGGGGTACTGGCATTGCATCCACACTGGATGCAAACCCAGCGCCGGACCGGGCGTTAAACTATTTTCACATCGTGGTTTATCCGCAAGCCATCATCTATGTTTGGGGTGTGGGAACCTCCACACTTTTTTGAAGGAAGCGCTGAAATGCTCAAAAAAACGGTTGCCGCTGTTGCCATTGCTTTCGCCGCCGTCATGACGATGTCCGCCGCGCAAGCAGAAGGGGATGTAGCGAAAGGTGTTCGCCACGATGTCCGTGAAGTGGATAAAGGCGCCGATCACGCGGGTAAGGAAATCAGCAAAGGTGTTAAGCATGATGGCAAGGAAATTGATAAGGGCGCCAGCCACATGAACAAGGAACGCCACAAGGCGGGCAAGCATATTGATAAAGAGGTCAAGAAAGACTTCTGATCCGGTAAAAGTCGCTGAGGCGTTTTGCGGGCAAGTCCGCTTCCACACGAATGTTGGGGGCGCCGATTTGCCCGCTATTACTGTAGGCAGCGATTTAAAACGCCCGATGCTCAGTGGAGAGGCGTGACGTGGCGATACCGCAAAACAAGCAGCAACTCATCGAGGCCATTCGCCTCAATTATTCGCGTTTGGAGGCAGACCTGGCAGACATCCCCATTGCCCGCACACGTGAAGCTTCTCTGGCGGGGCATGCGCAGGGGACCTCAATGAGTCTCTCGGACCTGCTCGCCTATTTGGTAGGTTGGAACCGGCTGGTGATCAAATGGTGCAACGCCAAAGCCAGGGGGCTGCCTGTCGACTTTCCAGAAACGGGGTATAAGTGGAATGAGTTAGGTCGCCTCGCACAACGATTTTATACGGAGGGGGCAGGGCTTACCTTTATCCAGTTACGTGAGCAACTGGCTTGTGTAAACGCCGAGATTCTGGCCTTGCTTGAACATGAAACCGACGACTCCCTGTACGGCCGCCCTTGGTACGAGCGGTACAGCAAAGGGCGGATGATCCAGTTGAACACGGCGTCCCCTTACGCCAATGCGCGTAAACGCGTGCGTCAGTGGAAGAAAGCGCTGGGCGCCGAACCGACCTCCCTGCGGGCGCCCTGATCAGGTTTTGCATTTGCCCTGCGCGCCCGCAATAATCGGCCCTTTTAACGGAGGTGGTGGTTGTGCAGGCACGAAGCGTTGTAGCCGAAATGTTCATCGGGATACCGACGCACTTCTGGGTGTTGCCCGTTGCCGGCCTGGTCGCGTTTTATGGGCTCAAGTGGTCCGGTAAAGCGGCGGGGCGTGCCAAGGCCATACAGGTGATCACGTACGCGCTGCTGATTGCGTTGGCCGTGGTCCCCAATGGCATTTATGCGCTCCTGCCGCCAGCGCCCGGGCCAGAGCAGCTTATGAATCAGCAGCCACTGCCCAACTATGCAGGGCGCTTTTACCTGGACGCGTTCTATGTCTTCGGCGGCTGGGCCTTGAGCAAAGTCGTGAAGCTCAGGTTTCGCTGAGGATGGCGCGTTGGCTGGAGTCAACCCTATGACTGCGAGCCACCAGGGTGCGTAAAGCTGACCGTCTGTTTCAGCTTGTGAACCTGATCAGGGTGCATCAGCCTATTTCCGCAGAGCGCCTTGCAGAGCGCATGGGTGTTTCAGTGCGTTCCGTTTACCGATATGTAGACGATGTATCTGTTTCGGGCATCCCGGTCTATGGCACGCCAGGTATTGGCTATGCGTTGGATGCCGATTTTGAGATGCCTCCGTTGACCCTGAATCGCCTGGAGGTGGATGCCTTGATGCTGGGGATGGAAATGCTCGCCTGCACGGCTGACCCAGCCATGGCGCAAGCAGCGAACATGCTCCTGAGTAAGGTGGGGGCAACGTTGACCCAGCACAAGATGGACTCAGCAGATGCCAAGGTGCGGGCACTGGGCGGTATGGCATTGAAAACACGCGCACACTTGGCCGATTTGCGCACAGCCTCGGAACAGCAGCGCCCGGTGCAGATCGTGTACACGAGCTTGCACGGCCTCATCTCGCAGCGAAATATCTACCCGCTGGGGCTGTTTTATTGGGGCGGAAAATGGACAGTTGGCAGTTGGTGCTGCAGCAAAGCGGCTTATCGTGATTTCCGGGTAGATTGCATCGAATCGGTTTCGCTGGCCTATCAGCCAATAGCGCTTCCCGCTGGCATCGGGCTCAAGGCCTACATGCAGTTTCAGACAAAACAATGGAAAGCCAAAACACTCACTGACAGTACGCTGTCAGTAGGCATGGCGGACACTGGGCCTTCTCCATAACTGAGAAGGACCCAAGCCATGTACTATCCGGACGCTGTACTGGAAGTCGCCATTTTCACCGTCAAAGCAGAGTTCGAGTCGCAGATGCCCGCGTTGCGCGCGGGGCTGAGGGAAGTATTGAAAGCGTTCCCTGGGCTGGTCCAGTACGGGGCGTATTGCCCAATCAGTAATGACCGTGTATTTGCTGATCTGGCAGTATGGGACAGCCTGGAGAGTGCACGGCGCGTAGCGGATGCGTTCAACGCCGGCGACATGCGATTTGCCCCCTATATGCAGGCCATTGAGCAATTAACGTTCATGAGTCATTTCGCACTAGAGCCGCAAGAGGGCCGGAGGGACTGACGGCAATAGCAAGTCCGGCCCCCTTATTTGCGACCCTACTTTTCAAGCGCTGTCAGGCAGCGCATCGGCCGCCTCGAGTTTGGCCGCAAGGGTGCGAAGTTCATCCACTACGTGGCTAATCGACGCAATATGTGCGTTTACATCGAGGTGCTCTTGCGCACTGCCACGGGCCTGCATGAACCTGACGTGCCCATTCATGGCCTGCCTCAGCCCATCCAGATGGTCTGCGGTTCTGACCAGGTCCGCTTTGATGCTGTGAAGCGTTTCCATAGGGCAAGGCACTCCATTGATAGTGGCTTCAGCGGTACCCAGAGCATCGCTGGTGTACCGCTTGGAGTGCAACTATTTTGTGCTTTGCCGGCTATGGGTAAGGAGGGGCGAATGGCTCAGTTGTCCGGTGCCTGTACGTTCAGCACCGACCCTTTGTCATCCGTTGCCAGTATCCCGCCCGCTGTACCCCCGTGGGCGCTGATTTCAGCCAGGGGCATCTCTGCGTGTCGGAAGATTTGATGACCTTGCTCCCCCACTCTGAGGGTGACGAGTTTTCCGTTTTGATAAAAAAACAATGTGCTGCTGTCCTGTTTAGGCATGGTGCGAACTCCCAGTCGGGTGTGGATCATTGCGGGTGGTCAATGCCACTGTCGCAGCCCTGTGAGTACCGTGCTACTGGTAAAACTGTCAGTTGTCGGCGTATACCCCTGCTTTGGTTTGATTAGCCACCTTCAGTACCACTGGGTAGAATGCGGCAAACTTCAAGGGGCCTCCTGTATATGCCTATCTTTCGTAACGCGCTCTTCGGGGCGTTAGCCATAACCTTGGCGGGGTGTGCAACGCCTGGTAAACCTACGGCAAGCAAATTGACCGGCAAATCCCCGCAGCAGTATGCCGCCTGTGTCATGCCCAAATGGCAGGCCCTGATGCCAAATGCTACGCAGAAATCCATTCCTCATGGCGTGCGCATGACGGCGCCGAGCGCTGTTGCTACCGATGATGTGCTTGAGGTGATAGAGTCGGGCGACGGTAGCCGAGCGACCTTTTACAAAGGGAGTTTCTTGTCTGGAGACAAACTTCGGCAGGCGGCCAAAGAGTGCCTTGACTGATACGGTTTTAGCGTGGCCTCAGGGCAATAAGATCACACCAACCTATAGCGGAAGTAGATATCGGAAGGGGATGGCGGTCCTTCGCCGCTTGCCGGGCCGTTAGTCTGCTGGCGGGTTCCGGGCTTCATTGCAGCAATGCAGGTTTGCGGGCCTTGCGCCGTACCACATTGCATACCCACCGTTTGCCACAGCGGTAGGGTGCTCGGATGAACGTCAGGTCCGAAATCAGGCGCGCTCCTTGGGCCTTGAGCGTTTGGGCGAGCTCCGCCAGTGTCTTGGCTTCAATGGTCATGATTCACCTCGTCATATTGGCTACGTTCATAATTGTTGACAGGGTGGTAATCAAAGTAATTCAGTTCAATTGGGGTTAGTCGGTTGGTGATAGCAGCCATTCGGATAGTGACCGCAAGAATGTGCGCGTTAGCTCGCCGACACAGGCGTACATTGGCCTTGTACCCCCTTCAGGAGCCCAGGAATGACCAGCGTTTTTACACACATGCATTCGCCCGTCGGCAGGTTGATGCTGGTGTCCCGCAATCAGCGGCTGGCCGCTGTGCTGTGGGAAGAAGAACGCGAAAACCGTGTGCGCCTGGGGCCCTTGGTCGAGCAGGAAGACTGCCCTGTACTGATTGATACAGCGTGTCAGCTGGGCGAATATTTCAGCGGCCAACGCCAGCGATTCGAACTGCCACTGGACTTCGCCGGCACCGATTTCCAGCGCCGGGTGTGGAGCGCGCTGCTCACCATCCCTTTCGGTGAAACCCGCAGTTACAGCGAGATTGCGCGGCAGATCGGCAGCCCCAGCGCGGTGCGTGCAGTAGGAGCTGCCAATGGCCGCAACCCGATTTCGATTATCGCCCCCTGCCATCGGGTAATTGGGGCGTCGGGGCACCTCACCGGGTTTGCCGGCGGCCTGCCGGCCAAGCAGTTTCTGCTGGCGCTGGAGGGCCGTCAGAGCCTGGCACTTGACCTGTGAGTGTCAAACCAGCCAATGCACCACCAGGCAGGCCAGTGCCGCTAGCGGCGTGCCAGCAATGAGGGTGTAGTGCTTTTGAGCCAGGCGCATGCGCACGTGCACCGCACGCAGGTATTCGCCGGGGGGCGGCGCGTCGGGGCGGTGACGCAGCCCTTCGGCAATGTCCGCCAGCTGGCCGTTCAACAGCAGCCCGACCACGTAGTAAGTCAGGGCATAGCTCAACAGGGCCAGAAACCCGTAGATCATGCAGACGTGTCCATGGCAAATACCGACGCGCTGGCGGCGTCAGTGTCCAGTAGAAGCAGCCCTTCACGCTGCTCATCAAGGTGCGCCAGCAGGCGCCCGTCGCTGCCCCACGCTGCAGAGCCACCTGCACCGATGAAGGTGTCGGCAGGGCCGACGCAATTGGCCATGAGTACGGTCATCCCTAGCTCCCGAGCCACTTGAGGGTAATGGGTGTAGCCCTCGCGTATACCCTTGGCGGTTTTGGCGACACTGACCATATACAGGTCGGCACCCTGGTCGTGAGCGGCGGCGGCATGGGCCATGAACATCGACTCAAAGCAGATCGCAGGGGCAACACTGTGCCCGGCTATGCGCAGCAACAGGCCCTCGTCGCCAGGGCAGAAATAGGGCAGTTCATCATCGTGCAGGCGGCGTTTGGCATAAGCCTGGCGCTGTGCACAAGGGCTGAAGATGGGCATGCCGATGCGGATGCCATTGGGCGTGGGCAGCGGCAAACCCACTGCCACCGTGACGCCCAGCCTGTCGCAGGCGGCCTGCAACGGGTCAAGGCGGGTCGAGGACAGCGGCAGGGCAGCCTGTCGCGCCAGGGTCGGCTGGTAACCTGTGAGCGACAGTTCAGGGAACACGACGAGTTCGGCGCCCACGTTCGCCGCCTGTTCGATACAGGCCACATGGCGCTGGACGTTGCCCGGCACATCACCTTTGAGCGACGCAAGTTGAACGGCGCACAGTAGCATCGACAGCCCTTCCCTGGTGCAGGTTGAAAGGCCGAGCATACTACCGGCACGCACGTTGTGCCATGCTGAGCAGAGGAGAGCGCACGTGAACCACGTTACCCATTTATTGCATGCTCAGAGGGCCGTATGATGGGGCGTTTCGAACGCATGGCTGCCAACCCCCTTGGCCGGGACCTGGCAGTGGGTGATATCCATGGCCACTTCGACCGCCTGCAACTGAGCCTGGACGCAGTGGGGTTCAACCCGCAGCAGGACCGCCTGTTTAGTGTAGGCGACCTGGTAGACCGCGGCCCGCACAGTCAGGCGGTGCTGCAATGGCTGGCGCAACCGTGGTTTCACGCGGTGCAGGGCAACCATGAGGCGCTGGCGATCACCCTTGTGCGTGGAGGGCGGCTGGACCTGGCCATGTACCACGCCGCAGGCGGGGCATGGTTCATAGGGTTGCCCCGCAACGAACAACTGCGGTTCGTCGAGCAGTTCGAGCAATTGCCTATCGCCCTGGAAGTCGAGACGGCTGCAGGGCCCGTTGGGCTCCTGCATGCGGACTGCCCATTCGACGACTGGGGTGTCTTGCGCACGTGGCTGGAACTGGATGACGACCCCGATGTGCGGGAGGTATGCCAATGGTCGCGGCGGCGGTTGAAGGCAGGTGACACACGGCCTGTGGACGGTTTGCGGGGTCTGCTGGTCGGCCATACGCCAGTACCGCAGGTGAAGCAGCTGGGCAATGTCTGGCACCTGGATACCGGGGGCTGGGCCAACGGCCATTTCAGCCTCCTGGACATGCACACCTTCGAGCTGGTCAGCCCCGCGCCACCTGCACCAGCAGCCCTGTAGCCACCGCCATCAACATGATGCCAGAGGCCCGTTCCAACCAAGGCAAGCTGCGCCCAAAGCGCCGCAGCAACCGTGGGTTGCCTATTGCCACCGCTACCAACAGGTCCCACAGCAGCACTACGCTGAACATCCACAGCGCGTAGGCGGCCTTCCAACCCACACTGCTACCCGCCACCAGGCTGGCCAGGCTGGCATAGAACAGTGCGTTTTTTGGGTTGAGAATACCGGACAACCCACCCATCAGCAGGCTGCGCCACCAGCCGTGGCCGGCATTGCGGCCCGCTACAGCGCCCAGAGACGTGCCGCCCGCGTGCCGCAGGAACAGCACGCCGATGTACATCAGGTACACGGCACCGACCAGTTGCAGGGTATCGAACAGCAGGGTGCCCTCGCGCAACACGGACACACCGGTGAATGCCAGCACTATGAATGCACCATTGGCCAGTGCGATGCCCAGGCACGCACCTGTGGCCACGCGCCAGCCGCTGTTGATGGAGGTGCGTGCTACCAGGAAAAAGTCCGGGCCGGGGGACAACAAGGCCAAGAAATGGGCCAGGGCAATGATCACGAACGCTTGCATGGGGCAGTGGCCTCGACGTTGAAAGCCGCAGTCTGCCCCTCGCTGCACTGCGCGTATTGAACAATATTGCAGCGTTGCGCTGCTTAGCCCTGGCGATACTGGCCTGGGGTAACGCCCACATGGGCCTTGAACACCCGCTGGAAATGGCTCTGGTCAGCGAAACCCAGTTGGTAGGCCACCTGCGCGAGCGGGTGGCCCTGTCCCAGCAGTTGGCGACCACGGTTAACCCGTGCGTTCAGCAAATAGGCATGGGGCGTGAAGCCAGTTGCCGCGCGGAACGCGCGAATCAGTTGGTAACGCCCCAGGTCTGCCTCCTGGGCCAGGGCGTCCAGGCTCAGGTGCGACGGCCCTTGTGCCTCGATCGTTGCCAGCAAGCGGTGAAGGGTTGGCGCCGCGAGGGACGGGGCGGGGGTGAGCGGGGCGTACGCACGCACGTCGATATCACACAGAAAGGCAACCAAGGCCGCCTGTTTTTCGGCAGGTGTGGCCTGGGAAAACAGCAGCGTATTGAGCGCGGTGAACTGGCGGTACACCCCCGGCTCACGGCAGATACGTGCAGGCTCTGCGCTGCCGTACCCTGCAAGCCCCGCCTCCTCGCGCAAGGCGTCCAGCCACTCGGCGTCCACGTGCAGCATCTGATAGCTCCACGCCTGCCCTGGGTCAGGGTTGCAGGCATGCACCCTGTGCGCCGGTACCATCACCAGCGTACCGGGCCCAAGGTGCGCCTGGCCTTTGCCTGCCCCTTCGAAACGGCTGTGGCCAACATCGACAGCCCCGATGGAGAAAGTAGGGTGGCTGTGGGGCTTGTAGCAGGCGCGACTATGGCAGGCGCGGCGGCTTTCTACCTGCGGCAACGCCGGGTCGCGCCAGATGGCAGTGTGTGCACGGGGCATGGCGAAGTCCTCCTTTTGCGCAGCAGAGTAGCAGTTGGCGCCCATCAGTACAGTTGTCGTTGCTGGCTGTACCTTGACCTGAAAGCGGGGAGTGCGGCGCAATACCGGCGAAACCCAGAGGAAAACAACAATGGATCTTGCAAGCCTGCTGCTTTTCATCCCTGCCTGCTTCGCGCTGAACATGGCGCCGGGGCCGAACAACCTGCTGTCGCTGCACAATGCCAGCCGCTATGGGTTGCGCACCGCCTGTGTAGCCGGGGGCGGCCGCTTGCTGGCGTTCAGCGCCATGATCGTGCTGGCTGCCATGGGCCTGGCCGTGGTACTGCATACCAGTGCGTACCTGTTCTGGGTGATCAAGGTGGCCGGGGCCGCCTACCTGTTCTACATCGCCTGGCAATTGTGGCGCGCGCCGGTCGGGCAGGTAGCAGAAGCGGCTGAGCTGCCGAGGGGGACCTGGCAGCTTGCACGGCAGGAGTTTCTGGTGGCAGCCGGCAACCCCAAGGCCATCCTGATCTTCACCGCCTTCCTGCCGCAATTCGTGTCGGTGGGCAGCATCACCCCGGTGAGCGAACAGTTCCTGTGGCTGGGGGTGTTGTTTCTGCTTCTGGAGTGGGTGGCCATCGCACTGTACGCAGGCTTGGGCACCTACCTGCAGCGCTGGTTCGCCCAGCCGCGCCCACGCCGGCTGTTCAACCGGGTGAGTGCGTCACTGCTGGGGTGCGCCGGTATCGGGCTGCTGGCCGCCCGCCGCTAGAATTGCCAGCGCACACCCAGGTTCACGCCGCTGGCTTGTTGCTGGCGGCTGTCCAGGTTGCTGGTGTACTGCACGCCGCCGTGCAGGCTCAAGGCCTGGTTGATTTGCGCCACTACGCCGCCTTCTACCTGCACCGAGGTGTAGCGGTAATCGGTCTTGATCTTGTCGGTATCATCGAAGACCAGGGTGTCGCGCCCCCCGTCGCCATGCCACAGGTTCACCTGGGCATAGGGTTGCAGCAGGCGCCCGCTGCTGCCCTTGAACGCCCCTTCGAGGCGCAGGCCAACCCGCCCGGTCAACTCGACCTGGGCATCATGGCTGATCCGCGCCACGCTATCGCTGGCCGTGTCGAGCTGTACCTTCTGCGCGATCAGCTGTGCCTGTGGCTCTAGGGTCCAGCGGTCGGAGAGGGCTATTGGGTAGCCGCTCTCAACCGAGCCTGTCCAGGCGTGGCCGTCGATATCCAGTGCGTCACCGCGATCCGAACGGGCCCGGCCATCGAGCCGGGTGTACTGGACTACAGCGTCTACGTAGCCGCCTTGCGGCCCTACCAGCGTCCAGTAGGCACCCACGCTGTCGCCGTCAAGCCTCAGGTCACCGACACGGCGGTCTTGCTGGGCCAGGGCGAAGCCTTTCACGTCTGCAGTCAACCGCGCATGGCTCACGTACACGCCCACTTGCTGGCGGTAGCCACGCTCACTGACAGTGGCGTAAAGGTCTTGCCCTACTTTGAAGCCGTACAGGTCGCCATCCAGGCTCGGGTTGACCGTGCCGCTCCATTGCTGGCGCAGGGTGCCGCCATACGCCTGCCCCCAGGCGGCAGGCAGTGCCCCTTCGCCGCCCATCAGTTGCTGGTCGCCCTGACGTTGGTGGAAGGTGCCCAGCGCCTGGCGGGCGATGATGGCTGCGCCTCTGGGGGCAGCGGCATAAACCGGGACTTCAGGGCGGTAAAGTGGCAGGCTTTCAGTACCTTGAACCGGAGTAGGCAAGTCCGGCTGGCCGGGTGCCGGTGCCGCGACGGGAGGCGTAACGGGCGCCGCCACCGGGGGAGTGACGACCGGCGGTGTGCCGGGCTGCTCAGGCACCTCGGTGGGTGGGGAGGGCGGAGCGATAACAGGCGGTGCTAACAGTGTGGAGCGCAAGTACCAGCTGTTTTCGCTGCCGGCAGTTACCCCACCTTTGAACAACCGATAGTCGTAGGCGCCCGCCGAAAGCGTATGGGTTTGCACGAAGGCGGTGGAGGTACTGGTAGCCCCCTCGCGGGCCTCCACCACCTGAATGCCATTTTGCGCGGTGGCCGCACCAGCACCGCCGAGGTTGTTCACCAGCAATCGGGTCGAGCCATCAATGGCACCACCGCTTACCACCAAGCGGTCAGAGGCGGCATCATCGCCGGCCAGCACACTGTTAATGCGCAGTACACCATTTTCGCCGGTGTAGTTGCCCTGAATGGTAAGGCGGCCCAGAGCATCGCTGCCCTCGGTAAGGTTGAGCGTGCCGGCGTTGCTCACCGTCGCGCGCTGCCCTGGGCCAAACGCTGTGATCACTCCCTGCCGGGAGCTGAGGGTGCTGCTGCTGTCCAGGTTGAGGCTGCCGGTGTTGCTGGTGGTGTCGCCCAGTACCAGCGTGTCATCCAGGCCGAGTGAACTGCTGTTGGTCAAGGCCACGCGTTCCCAGTTCACGTAACTGGCCCCGCCCACGGCCTGGCTGCCATTGAACGTGAGGCTGTCGTTACCTTCGCCGCCGTCCAGCGTGATCACCAGTGCATCCGGCCCCAGCCCGGAAAGCAAGGCGGTGTCATCCCCAGGGCCTGCATCCACTTTGCCGCCGATGCGGCCGCCGTCCCAGACGAAGCGGTCGTTACCGGTGCTCAACAGCACGTCACCACCCACTTCGCCACCATGGATCAACACCTGGTCGTCACCCCCGCTGACACTGATATTGCCGCCAATGGTGCCCTCGAAGACTTCGATGTAGTCCGTATCGAATGCGGTGATGATGTTCCGGTCGACGCTGCCGCCGCGCATGATGAAGGTGTTCTTGTCCAGGCGCATGTTCACGTTGCCGATGCGCCCAGCATCCATCTCGGCATAGTCGCCACTGTCGAAGGTGCCCTTGATCCAGCCACCGTTCATGTAGAAGGTGTCCAGGCCGTCGCCCTGGTTGAGGTTGCCTTCGATAACGCCGCCGCTCATGACGAAGTCATCGATGCCGGCACCTTGGTTGACGTTGCCGCCGATGCTGCCGGATGCCATGTCGATGCGATCGCGCCCTGGGCCGAAGCTGACGTCACCGGTGATGGCGCCGGTACCACCTGCGGGCAGCACCAGGCTGTTGTCACCCTCGGTGTCCACCAGCGCGTCGGCCGTGCCGCTGTCGCAGACGAAACTGTCGTTGCCGGGGCCAGGGGTGAAGGCACATGCGGCGTGGGCGGCGGGAAGCGCAGCACCCAGCAAAGGGAGTGAGCCAAGGGTGAGGATCAGGTGCAGGCGCATCGGCAAAGCCTCCAGAGATTGCCCGCGTGCCTTGACTACCGCGCAGGGTCAGGAGGTTTGTATACAAGCCGTCATCAGCGGCACAACTGGCAAAAATGCTAGGCGGCCAAATGCTATTGCCTTAGTCGCGGTAGAAGGTCTGCACCAGGTGGTAGCCGAACTTGCTCTTGATGGGCCCGTGCACCACCCGCAGCGGCTTCTTGAAAATGACTTGGTCAATGGCCCCGACCATTTGCCCGGGGCGAACCTCGCCAAGGTCTCCCCCGCGTTTGCCGGAAGGGCAGATCGAGCACTTCTTGGCGAGCACATCGAACGCTTCACCGTTGGCGATGCGCTGTTTGAGCTTCTCGGCTTCTTCAGCGGTCTTGACCAGGATGTGGCGAGCTTGGGCTTTCATGATGTACCTGTGCGTGTAGCAGCAAAAAAGGATTCATTATGCCCGACTGACCCGCCACCAGTCATTGGGCCAGCCAGCCCCCGTCCATGTTCCAGGCAGCGCCACGCACCTGGCTGCCGGCTTCGCTGCACAGAAACAGCACCAGCTCACCCAGGTGTTGCGGAGTGACGAAGGCCTGTGACGGTTGTTTTTCTGCCAGCAGTTCGCGTTGTGCCTGCTGGGTGTCGACGCCGGCAGCGGCACGGGCGTCGATCTGCTGCTGCACCAGGGGTGTCAACACGAAGCCTGGGCAGATGGCGTTGCAGGTCACGTTGCTGGTGGCCGTCTCCAGGCCTACCACTTTGGTCAGGCCAACCACGCCATGCTTGGCCGCCACGTAGGCGGCCTTGCCGGTCGAGCCCACCATGCCATGCACCGACGCGATATTGACGATGCGCCCCCAGTTGCGCTCGCGCATGCCTGGCAGCACCAGGCGCGTGCCGTGGAAAACCGCCGACAGGTTGAGGGCGATGATCTTGTCCCAGCTTTCCACCGGAAACTGCTCAACCGGGGCCACATGCTGGATGCCGGCATTGTTCACCAGGATGTCCACCGGGCCCAGTTGCCGTTCGGCAAAGGCCATCAGCGCTTCGATCTGCGCCACGTCAGCCAGGTCGGCCGGGTGATGGACGACATCGACGCCGTGCCGGGCAATGCTGGCGATGGCCGCTGTGGGCTCGCCAAAGCCGTTGAGCACGATATTCGCCCCGGCCCGAGCCAGCACGTGCGCAATACCCAGCCCGATACCACTGGTAGAGCCGGTGACCAATGCGGTTTTGCCTGTGAGTGGCATAGCAGACTCCTTGGCAGCACCTTGGGCGCTGCGTAAAAAAGGCGACGGCCAGGCGCAGCTAACTTCTGGGGTCAAGCGCCTGGCGCAAGCCGTCACCGATGAACACCAGCAGCGACAGGATCACTGCCAGCGCGAAGAATGCAGTAAAGCCTAGCCAAGGGGCCTCGAGGTGCTGCTTGCCTTGCGTCACCAGTTCCCCCAGAGACGCGCTGCCTGCCGGCATGCCGAAGCCCAGAAAATCCAGGGCGGTGAGGGTGGTGATCGCCCCGGTGAGCATGAAGGGAACATAGGTAAGGGTGGCATTCAGTGCGTTGGGCAGGATGTGGCGCAACATCACCTGGCTATCCGGCAGCCCCAACGCCCGTGCGGCCTTGACGTACTCCAGGTTGCGCCCGCGCAGGAACTCGGCGCGCACCACGTCTACCAGTGTCAACCACGAGAACAGCGCCATGATGCCCAGCAACCACCAGAAGTCAGGCTCGACGAAGCCACTGAGGATGATCAGCAGGTACAACACCGGCAGCCCTGACCACACCTCCAGCAATCGCTGGCCCAACAGGTCTACCCAGCCGCCGTAATAGCCCTGCAAGGCACCAGCTGCCAGCCCCACCAGCACACTGGCTGCCGTCAGCGCAAAGGCGAACAGCAGCGAGACACGGGTGCCGTACAGTACCCGGGCCAGTACGTCGCGGCCTTGGTCGTCGGTACCCAACCAGTTGCTGGCGCTCGGCGGGCTGGGCGTGGGCACTTGCAGGTCGTAGTTGGGTGTGTCGGCGCTGAAGGGAATGGGGGCGAACAGCATCCAGCCCCCTTGCTGGTCGATCAGCTGGCGCACGTAGGCACTGCGGTAGTCGGGCTGAAACGGCAACTGGCCCCCAAACTGCTGCTCGGTGTAACGCTTCAGTGCCGGCACGAACAGTTCGCCCTTGTAACCCAACAGCAGTGGCTTGTCGTTAGCCACCAGCTCTGCCAGCAGGCTGGTCAGCAGCAGGGCGGTGAACAGCCACAACGAAACCCAACCCAGGCGGTGGCGGCGAAAGCGCTGAAGGCGGCGGCGTAGCAGCGGCGACAGCATCAGTGCGCCCTCGCGTCAAAATCGATGCGGGGGTCCAGCAGGGTGTAGGCTAGGTCGCCCAACAGGCGGATCAACAGCCCCGCCAAGGTGAAGATGAACAAGGTGCCGAACACCACCGGGTAATCACGTGAAACCGCGGCTTCGTAGCTCATGCGGCCCAGCCCGTCGAGGGAGAAGATCACCTCGATGAGCAACGAGCCCGCGAAGAACACGGTGATCAACGCCTGCGGCAGCCCGGCCACCACCAGCAGCATGGCGTTGCGCAACACATGGCCATACAGCACACGGCGCTCACTCAGCCCCTTGGCCCGCGCCGTCACCACGTATTGCCGGGAGATCTCGTCGAGAAAGGCGTTGCGGGTGAGCAGTGTCAGGGTGGCGAAACCGCCAATCACCAGCGCGCTGACGGGCAACACCAGGTGCCAGAAATAGTCGGCCACTTTGCCCAGCAGGCTGAGGTTGTCGAAGTTGTCCGACACCAGGCCCCGCACCGGGAACCAGGCAAGCGAGGTCCCCCCCGCGAACACTACGATCAACAACAGGGCGAACAGGAACGAAGGCAGGGCGTAGCCGATCACGATCAAGGCGCTGCTCCAGGTATCAAAGCGGCTGCCGTGACGCACTGCCTTGCGGATGCCCAACGGGATTGATACCAGGTAGGTAATCAACGTGGCCCAGAAACCCAGGGACAAGGTCACCGGCAACTTCTGCACGATCAGGTCAGTCACCTTGGCGCCGCGGAAAAAGCTGTTGCCAAAGTCCAGCCGCGCATACTGGCTCAGCATCAGCCATAAACGCTCAGGTGCCGGTTTGTCGAAGCCGTACTGGTGTTTAATTTCTTCGATCAGCTTCGGGTCCAGGCCACGGGTGGCGCGGGAGTCGCCGCTCACCACCTCGGCACGGCCACCGGGTACACCACCGCCCAGCCCCTGCAGGCGCGCCACAGCCTGCTCCACTGGCCCACCCGGCGCCGCCTGGACGATGGCGAAGTTGACCAGCAGGATGGCCAGCAGCGTCGGCACGATCAGCAATAGCCGGCGCAGGATGTAGGTGGTCACGGTGTCGCCCTCAGCCGCTCGGCCATCTGCGCATTGGTAAGGGGTGTGGGGCTGACCTCCCACCAGGTGTCCAGCCCCTCGTCATAGGTTGCCTGAACCTTGGGCAGGCCAAAACGGTTCCACCAGGCGGTTGAACTGCCTGGCGGGTAGTAGTTGGGGATCCAGTAGTGGTTCCATTGCAACACACGGTCAAGCGCGTGGGCGTGCCGCACCATGTCGGCCTGAGTAGCGGCACGCACCAGGCCATCGATCAGGTGGTCCACGGCAGGGTCCTGCAACGCCATGAGGTTATTCGAGCCCGGGTCGTGGGCGGCAGCAGAGCCGAAATAGCTGTAGAGCTCAGCGCCGGGTGACAGGCTGACCGGGTAACCGGTCACGATCATGTCGTAGTCACGGGCCATCAGCCGGTTGACGTACTGGGCCGCATCCACGTTGCGGATGTTCAGGGTGATGCCGATCTGCGCCAGGTTACGCTTCCACGGCAGCAGCAGGCGCTCCAGGCCTGCCTGGCCATTGAGAAAGGTGAATGCCAGGGGCACGCCCTGCGCATTCACCAGGTGGTCGCCCTGCGGTGTCCAGCCCGCCTGCCCGAGCAGCTTCAAGGCTTGCAACTGCTGGTTGCGGATGATGCCACTGGCGTCGGTCACTGGGGCGGTGAAGACCGTGGTAAACACCTCGTCAGGTACCTGCCCCCGCAGGGGAGCCAGCAGTTTCAGCTCATCGGCGTCGGGCAGTTGCGTGGCGGCCAAGGGGGTGTTGGAGAAGAAGCTCTGCTGGCGGATGTACAAGTTGCGCATCATCTGCCGGTTGCTCCATTCGAAGTCCCACAGCATGCCCAGTGCCTGACGTACCCGGCGGTCACGGAACTGCGGTTGGTCCAGGTTGAACACGAACCCCTGGGCGACCTGAGGTTTGGCGGGGCCCAAATGAGCACGCTGCAGGCGGCCGTCCTCCAGTTGGGCGCCGTTGTAGCCCAGGGTGTAGGCAGTGGCGGAGAACTCCCGGTTGTAGTCGTAACCGCCACCCTTGAGCACCTGGCGGGCCACTTCGGTGTCGCCAAAATACTCGATGCGCAACTGGTCGAAGTTGTAGCGCCCCCGGTTGACCGGCAGGTCGCGGGCCCACCAGGTGGGGTCCCGTTCGAAGGTGATACTGCGCCCGTTGTCGATGCGACCTAAACGGTAGGGCCCACTGCCCACGGGCTTTTCGAAGCCGGCGCCACTGGCGAAGTCGCGGGCCTGCCAGTCATGGGCTGGCAGTACCGGCAGGCTGGCCAGGTCCAGGGGCAGGGTACGGCCGTGATCGGGCTGCAAATCAAAACGCACCAAGCGCGGCCCTTCGACCGTAACGCCGGTGACCGCAGCGAACTGTGTGCGGTACTTGAGGCTGCCCTTGTTCATGAGCAGTTCGAAGGTGAAGCGTACGTCTTCGGCGCGCACGGGTTTACCGTCAGCGAAGGTGGCGCGAGGGTCGATCTCGAAGCGCAGCCAGGCGTCAGCGGGGCCGCGTTCCATGCGCCGGGCGATCAGGCCATAAACGGTATAGGGTTCATCGAAGGCGCGGACGGCGAGTGGCGCATACAGCCAGCCATCGACTTCGCTCACGCCGGTGCCTTTGTCGATGTACGGCAAGATATGGTCGAATTGCCCGATCTCGATGGCAGAGCGCCGCAAGCTGCCGCCTTTGGGGGCTTCCGGGTTCACGTAGTCAAAATGCTGGAAGCTTCCGCCGTAGCGCGGTGGTTCGCCATAAACGGTAAGGGCATGGCTGGGTGCGGCCTGCGCTGCAAGGCTTGCGCACAACAGCAGCAGGACCCCCAGAAAAAGCAAAAGCGGGTTTGCCCCAGAACAAGCCTGTATACGCAACGAGGTTGCAGACACAGGCCTGGCCTTGGGCAAACCCGCTTTCACCGGGCACATGATCAGCGCCTGGCGATCAGTCCTGGCGGCTGGTCACTTCCAGCAGGTGGTAGCCAAACTGGGTCTTGACCGGACCCTGTACGGTACTGACCGGAGCGCTGAACACGACGGTGTCGAATTCCTTAACCATCTGCCCTGGGCCGAACGAACCCAGGTCACCGCCCTGGCGGCTGGATGGGCAGGTGGAGTTGGCTTTGGCGATTTCGGCGAAGTCGGCACCGCCTTCGATCTGGGCCTTGAGTTCGTTGCACTTCTCTTCGCTGCTGACCAGGATGTGGCGGGCGGTTGCACGGGCCATGGGTACTGCTCCTCGGGGTAAAAAACGCAAGCCTAGCGCACTTGTCCGGGCTGTGTCTCGCAAGCCTTGCCCGTTGTTTCACGAAGTTGCTGTGCGGCCTGTTGCAACAGGCTTTCGGTGCGCGCCCAGCCAAGGCAGGCGTCGGTGACCGACACGCCGTATTTCAGCGCACCCTTGCCCAGTGCCTGGCAGCCGTCGAACAGGTGCCCCTCGATCATCATGCCGATCAGCGAATGGTCGCCAGCCAGGCGTTGCTGCAGCACATCGTTGAACACGGCCGGCTGGCGTGACGGGTCCTTGCCGCTGTTGGCATGGCTGCAGTCGACCATGATGCGTGCTGCCAGCCCGGCCTTCGCCAGCCCCTGACGGGCCAGGGCGATACTGTGGGCATCGTAGTTGGGGCCTTGGTGGCCGCCGCGCAGCACCAGGTGGGTATGCGCATTGCCCAAGGTTTCAATGATCGCGGGGTAGCCTTGGGCGTCCATGCCGAAGTGGCGGTGAGGGTGGGCAGCGCTGCGCATGGCATCGGTTGCGACCGCAACGCCGCCATCGGTGCCGTTCTTGAAGCCCACAGGCAGTTCCAAGCCGCTGACCATTTCCCGGTGCACCTGCGATTCGGTAGTGCGCGCACCAATGGCCGCCCACGCCAGCACATCCTCGAAGTAGCCGGCGGCCATGGGTTGCAGCAACTCGGTGGCCACCGGTAGCCCGCGTTCGATCATGCTCAGCATCAACCCGCGAGACAGCGCGATACCGGCGTGCATGTCATCGCTGCCATCGAGGTGCGGGTCGTAGGCCAGGCCTTTCCAGCCCACTGTGGTACGGGGTTTTTCCACGTAGGCACGCATTACCAGCAGCAGTTGGTCGCCCACCTGGCGGCTGAGGTTGGCCAGCCGGTCGGCGTATTCGAGCGCTGCGCGAGGGTCGTGAAGGGAGCAGGGCCCGACGATTACCAGCAGGCGCTGATCACGGCCCTGGAGGATATCGCCGATGGCTTGGCGGTGGGCCTGGACTTGCTGGGCGAGGGTATTGGCCAGCGGCATTTGCTGTTTGAGCAGGTGCGGGCTGGGCAGGCGCTTGCTGACGGTGGTATTGGCGGCGTGTGGCTGGGTCAGGGCGAGGCTGGTGGCTTGCATGGTGTAGGTTCCTTTGGGCGGACGGCGCGCGCGCCGTCGGCCCTATCGAGGTGTTCGACAGATCGTTGATAGGTTGTTGGCTGTAGCGAGGCCACCTGTGCAGGACCGGTCGGAGGCGGCAGGCTGGCCCGAACGGTTATGGCTAAATCGCCAGGTGTAGGTGCAAGCGCGGTAATAGGTGACGTAGTTCATGGGGTTGTCCTGTGTGAATCGCTGATTTAAAAGGGCCTGAAAAGCAAAACCCCCGGTCGGGAAGCCGACCGGGGGTTGAGTGTTCTCATGTTCGGCGGCCCCTCGAAGGTGGGCGCCGTCTGGGTATCGGCGCCTAGTGGCTAAACCAATACCCAAAGTAATAGCTGGCAGGTGCGACACAGCCGGCAACAGCCAGCACAGGGCGCAGCGTGCGGCCCGTGGGGTTGGCGTGATTGCAGGTAGATGATGGCATGTTGCGCTCCAGTGAATGAGCCCGAGCTTACTGCAGGTGGCGCGGCTGATTCAATGGATAAATGCTATGGCCGTGATCAGTCGTAGAAATGCCAGTGGCGATCACGGCCTGCACAAGGTCAGTTGCTGTCTTGGTCTTCAGCGGTGCCGCCGCTGGCGCCTGCACCAGACCCGGTGGCTTCACCCGTGCTGTTGGAGCCACCACTGGCGCCGTCATGCACGCCGGCGTTGCTGCTGTCGTTGTCGCGGCTGCTGCCGGGGGTGTTGACGCTGCTACCTTCACCGGCGGTTTTACCACCGGATTGATCGGTTTTAGGGTGCATGTCGGTGTTGGTGCTTTCGGTCGCGGCGTAGCTGGTACCGGCCAGGGTGGCCAGGGCGAAGGCGACGGACAGCGAGAGGCTACGGATGCGGATCATGGCAAAGCTCCTGTGCGGATGATCTGTCCTTGCTTGGGCAGGGCTGCGCACAGGAGGTGCTACTGGGGCGACGGATGGTCGTGTAGGGCGGGGCCGGCTTGCGGCCCCGAGTGCCTCAGCGGGCGTCGCTGGGAGCAGCCTCGGCGGGCTCCAGCGGTGGGTGCTCCTGGGCGGCGTGCATGAGGTCTTCGGTGACGCGCAGCTCTGCGCCGGTAGGCGAGAAGGTGGTCGAGGCCGTGAACGGGGCAGGGTGCTCGGCGGCTGGCCGTTTGCCACGGCGCCACAGGAAAAACGCCACCATGAACAGGTTGACCACGGCAAAGGCCCAGAACAGGCCGGCTTCGCCAAATTCGGTCATCATCGGCGAAATCGCCACCGGTGCCATGGCCGAGCCCAGCGAGTTGATCAGCAGCAGGCCCTGGATCATCGGTACCAGCGCATCGGACGGCGCACGGTCGGCGGCGTGGCTGACCGCCACCGGGTACAGGGTGAACACCCCGCCACCCAACAGGAACAACATGGCCGGCAGCAGGAACGAGTCCGACGGCAGGAACACCGTGACCAGCGCCAGCACCACGCACAGCCCTGCCAGGGCAATCAATACATCCTGGCGATCCTTGCGGTCGGACCAGCGCCCGACGGGGTACTGCAGCAACATTGCGCCCAGGATCACCCAGGCCATCATGTTGCCGACCTCGCCCACCTCCAGGCCGATGCGTTGCAGGTACAGCGGCAGCAGGGTGTAAATGCCGGCAATGGCCACGCCAGAGCCAAAACAGCCGACCAACCCGGAGGGCGCGACACCCAGCAGCTGCCGCGGTTTGAGCGGTTCCACTTGCTCCAGCAGCGGCGACACCCGAGGCAGGATCACGATAGGCAGCACCGACAAGGCAGTCAGCACCCCTGCCAGCATGAACGGTGCGCTGTCGCCCAGGCGGGTGATTTCGCCAAGCCCCGCCTGGGCCAGCACGCCCGCCCCGTAGAACGCGATCATGTACAAGGCCAGCAGGCGGCCGCGGATCTTGGCGTCACCGGCCAGCAGCAGCCAGCTTTCAATCACCAGAAACACGCCCACGGCTGCCCAGCCGTTGATCAGGCGCAGCACTGACCACCAGGTGACGTCGTAGAACAGGCCTTGCAGTAGGATGGTCGCGCCGATCAACGAGGCGAAGCTGGTATAGGCGCGGATGTGGCCAATGCGCAGGATCAGCCGGTCGTTGAAGATGGCGCCCAGGGTCAGGCCGATGAAGTAGGTGGACGACACAATACCGATGGTGGTGGCGGACTCGCCGGCATCGCCCAGCCGCAGGGTGGTCAGGGAAGACATGAAGCCGTTGCCCAGGGCAATGATGAACAGCCCGAGCAGGGGCGCCAGCGCCATGGCCAGCAAACGCGGAGACATAGGTACCTCAGGTTGGATAAGCGGGATGTATGCCTTTGCGGACGCGCGCACGGTCTGGCCCGAAAGTGGGCGAGGGCTGCACGGATGGGACCTGGGCAAGACTCAACCGCTTGGCCATCAGGGAGAAGGCTGGGCGGGGAGGGTTGAGCCTATTTCACATGTGCGTTCATGTGGTCAGGCACGGACTCGGTCTTTGCTGCCGGTTGCCACCGTTCAAGGCGACGGGCGAAAAGGAAGCGCGATTCTACGGGCTTGCGCGGTTTTGCCCAAGGGGCCAGGGCCTGCGACGAGATGCCGCACGCCGGGTTGGGCACGTCAATGTCCTGGGCAGACATATGCTGGCCGTTAACGGGTCGCCGATAACCTGCCGGGCTGCGGCATAATGCAGCACCCCCTGCAAGGAAGGCCCTCATGTTCGCTTCGCTGTTCGCGGTTCTGGCCCCGGTGTTCATCGTTGCCGGTATCGGTTTTGCCTGGGCCCGCGCCGGCCTGGAATACCCCACCACCTTCATCGCCCGCATTGTGATGATGGTCGGTACCCCGGCCCTGGTGTTGTCCACCCTTAGCCGCACCGAACTGGACCCCGGCGCGTTTACCAGCATGGCTCTGGCCTGCCTGCTGTGCACACTGGGCATGGCCATTGCCGCGCTGCTGGTGTGCCGGTTATCTGGCATGCACTGGCGGGTGCTGACGCCCGCCTTCATGTTCCCCAATACCGGCAACATGGGCCTGCCGATCAGTCTGTATGCCTTCGGTGAGCATGGCCTGGCGCTGGCGGTGGCCTTCTTCCTCACCTTGTCGATCGTGCAGTTCACCGTCGGCATGGCCATTTCCGGCACGGCCGCTTCGCTCAAGGCCTTGCTGCGCAACCCCATTGTGATCAGCCTGGCGGGGGCGCTGCCCATCATCTCTCTGGATGTGGAGCTACCGCGCTGGCTGGCCAACACCGGCGACCTGCTCGGTGGCATGACCATCCCGCTGATGCTGCTCACGTTGGGGGTATCGCTGGCCAGCATCCGCCTGCAGCATGTGCGCAGCGGGCTGGTGTTGGGCGGCTTGCGGATCGTGCTGGGCGCCGGCATGGGTTGGGCGGTGGGTACGCTGCTGGGGCTGCAGGGCCTTGAGCGAGCGGTGCTGGTGGTGCAATCGGCCATGCCGGTGGCCGTGTTCAATTACCTGATGGCGGTGCGCGCCAACCGGGAGCCCGAGCAGGTGGCCAACCTGGTGATGTGCTCCACGGTATTGTCTTTTGCCTGGCTGCCGGCGGTGCTGGCCTGGTGGATGTAGGCGCTACTGGTCGCCGTTGGTATCGATACTGACCACCACCGACATGCCGGGGCGCAGGTGCCGGGCCTGGGGCTGGTCAGGGTCGACGGTAATCCGTACCGGGATGCGCTGGGCGATCTTGACGAAGTTACCGGTGGCGTTGTCCGCCTGCAGCAAGGCGAATTCAGAACCGGTGGCTGGCGAGATCTGCTGGATGTGGCCATGCAGCTTGAGGTGGTTCAAGGCATCGACGGTGAAGCTCGCCGGTTGGCCGATACGCACGTCAGCCATTTGGGTTTCTTTCATGTTGGCGATGACCCACAAGGTGTCCGGCACCAGCGCCATCAGTTGCGCCCCTGAGTTCACATAGGCCCCTAGCCGTGTGCCGATCTGCCCCAGCTGGCCGTCCCGCGGTGCGGTGACCCGGGTGTTGTCCAGGTCGATGCGCGCCAGGGCGACAGCGGCCTTGGCATTTTCCACCGCAGCCTCCAGTGCGGCGCGGTTGACCACCACCGTCTCGCGGTCCTGCCGGGCGATTTCCAGGGCCGCCTTGGCTTGGGCCAGGCTGGCGACCGCAGCCGCTTCGCTGGCACGGGTAACGTCCAGGTCACGGCGCGACACCGAACCATCGGTCACCAGCGCCTGGTTGCGGGCAAGGTCTGCCCGGGCCTTGGTTACCTGCGCTGCGGCATCGCCGATGGCCGCCTGGCGCTGGGCGATGGTGGCCTCGGCACTTTTGCGTTGCTGGGCGTTATTGGCCAGCGCCGCCTCTTGCTGCTGCTGTTGCGCAATGGCTTGGGCCAGGCGCTGGATATAGATGCGGTCGTCCAGTTGCACCAGCAACTGCCCGGCCTTCACGTGCTGGAAGTCCTGCACCGGCACATCGACGATGTAACCGCTCAGTTGAGGCCCGATGAGCGTTACCTGGCCACGCACCATGGCGTTCTCGGTGCTTTCGATGGCGCTGCTGAATGGCGGCAGGCGCCAGGCGTACAGCACCACCAGCACGCCTGCCAGCGCCACGCAGGCAAAGGTAACTGCCGACATCACCCGCACCCGCCGCGAGCGCCCGGGGCTGGTGGGTTCACTGGGCGGGGCGGTGCCCTCCGGGGCTTCGGCGATGGCGGTGGTGGTCGTGGTGCGGGTATCGTCGGTCATCAGGTGGTTGCGCCGGAGGTGGAGTCGTTAAGGCTGGCCTGGCGCTTGCTGTACCACAGCCAGGTGCCGCGGATGCAAATCCAGACCATGGTCAGAATAGCGATACTGCCGATCAGCATGAACACATCGTTGTAGGCCATTACATTGGCTTCGCGGGTAGCGGCGCTGGCCAGCTGGCGCAAACCGGCTTCGGTGCGCAGGGCCGGGTCTGCCAGGATGTGCGCATACGCGGCGCCACCGCTTTGAACGCGCGCGCTCACCAGCGGTTCCACGGCGCTCAGGTGGTCCATGAGGTGGCTGGAGTGGAATTTTTCTCGCCAGATCTGGAAGGTGCTCAGCAGTGCGGCGCCAATCAGGCCACCCAGGTTGTTGCAGATACCGAACAGCACCGAAAAACTCACCAGGTTGCGCGGGTTGGCGCGTACATGGCTGATGCCCAGCACCATGGACGGCCCCAGGAAGAACGTACTGCCGAACGCCAGCAGGAACTGGCTGAAATACATCTGTGCCGGCCGTGTGAGGTTACTGGATGAGCTGTCCATGAAGGCGCCAATGGCCATCGCCAGCAGCGATATCAAAAGCGGCAATATCAAGTGATTGGGCGAGATGGTCAGGGCGCTGGTGGCAAGCCCGGCTACGGCACCCAGCAGCATGATCCAGTACAGGGTGCGCATCTGCTCGCTGCCCATGTTGAGCATCTGCAGAAAACCCACCGCGCCGGTGGACTGCTCGGACGTGACCATGCGGATCAGAATAACGCACAGCCCCAGGCGGATGATTGCGCCGCTGCCCAGCCAGCGGGTCATCAACAGCGGGTTCTGGCGGTTGTGCTCGATGGCGAGCCCGCTGAAGATCAAGGCAATGGCACCCGCCAGCGCCATGCCGATCCACGGTGCATCCAGCCACCAGTCGATACGCCCCAACGACAGCGCGGCGCAGAGCAGGGCGGTACCACTGGCCATCAGGGCAAAGGTGAGAAAATCCAGGGGTTCAAAGGTTTTGAAGCGGTCGCCCGGGGGCAGCTTCAACAGCAGCACACAACCCAGGGCGGCCAGCGCCAGGCCCATCTCGAACAGGTACAGCCCGCGCCATTCGCCAATCAGCAGCAGGTCTTCGGAAAAGATGCGCGCCAGCGGCAAAGCCAGCTGCGAGGCGCCCAGCCCCAGCACAATCGACTTCAGCCGCCATTTTGCCGGGAAGGCCTGAATCATGTAGTACAGCCCCAGCGAGGTGAGCGCCGCGCCCACCATGCCGTGGGCCGCCCGCACGGCGATGGCCGAGTTGAGGTCGTTGACCAGCAGGTGGGCGAAGGTGACCACTGCATAAAGCACCAGAAACACTTCGGTGAATGCGCGCAGGCCGAACTGCTGGCGAAATTTCACCAGCAGCAGGTTCATGGACACCGTGGTCATCACATAGGCTGCCGGCAACCAGGCCATCTCAGCGGTGGTCGCACCCAGCGCACCTTGCAGAAATACCAGGTTGGCGGTGACCAAGGCGTTCCCCAGGCCACCGGTGATCGCTACCAGCAGGCCCACCAGGCCATAAGCCAGGCGTTTGCCCGGTGCGTGCAGGGGGGTGGAGGGCGAGCCGGGCAGCACGGGCTTTTCGTGGGGCAACCAGTCGCGAGGGGCGTATTTGTCCATGGTGTGTTACAGCGCCTTGGCCAGAAATGCGGCGGTGCGGCTGCCGTCGCAGCGGGCTACGTGCTGCGGCGTGCCGCACGCTACCACCTTGCCCCCGGCGTCTCCGGCACCCGGCCCAATATCGATCACCCAATCGCTTTGCGCTACCATGCGCATGTCATGCTCGACCACCACCACGCTGTGCCCGCTGTCCACCAGCCGGTTCAACTGCACCAGTAGGCGGTCGATGTCTTGCGGGTGCAGGCCGTTGGTGGGCTCATCCAGCACGTACAAGGTCGCGCCGCGTGCCGTGCGCTGCAGCTCGGTGGCCAGCTTGATCCGTTGGGCCTCTCCGCCAGACAGCTCGGTCGCTGGCTGGCCCAGGCGCAGATACCCCAGGCCGATATCCTGCAATACCTGCAAGCAGCGCCGCACGGGGGGCTGCTCGGCAAACGCCTGCAGGGCCTGGTCTACCGTCAGTTGCAACACCTGGGCGATGTTCATGCCCTGCCAAGTCACTGACAGGGTTTCGGGGTTGTAGCGGGCCCCATGGCAGGTGGGGCATGGCGCGTACACGCTGGGCATGAACAGCAGCTCGACGCTGACGAACCCTTCACCCTCGCATGTGGGGCAACGGCCCTTGGCCACATTGAAAGAGAACCGCCCGGCGTCGAACCCCTGCGCCTTGGCCTGTTCAGTAGCGGCGAACAGCTTGCGCACATTGTCGAACAAACCGGTGTACGTGGCGAGGTTGGAGCGGGGTGTGCGGCCGATAGGTTTCTGGTCCACCTGCACCAGGCGCTTGATGCTGCCGAGGCCTGCACTCACATGGCCGCTGCTGGCCTGTTCCGGTTCATCTTCCAGGCTCTGTTCCGCGGGGTCGCCGGCAGGTTCACCCTGGCCCAGGTGTGCGCTCACCAGCTCCAGCAACGCCTGGCTCACCAGGCTTGATTTGCCCGAGCCCGAAATACCTGTCACCGAGGTAAAACAGCCCAGCGGGAAGGCTGCACTCAGGTCGGCGAGGTTGTTGCGGGTCACTCCTTCGAGGGTCAGCCAGTCCTTGGCCTGGCGGCGCTCAGGGCTGGCCTTGGTCTGCTCGCCGAACAGGTAGGCCGCCGTGCACGACGCCTTCACCTGTGCCAGCCCTTGTGGCGGGCCGCTGTACAGGATATTGCCGCCGTTCTCCCCGGCAGCAGGGCCCACGTCCACCAGCCAGTCAGCGCGGCGCATGGTATCCAGGTCGTGCTCTACCACATACACGGAGTTGCCTGCCTGCTTGAGCCGCACCAAGGCATCGAACAAGGCTTCGCTGTCGGCCGGGTGCAACCCCGCAGAGGGCTCGTCCAGCACGTAGACCACGCCGAACAGCTGTGAGTTGAGCTGGGTGGCCAGGCGCAGGCGTTGCAGCTCGCCAGACGACAACGTGGGGGTGCTGCGCTCCAGTGCCAGATAGCCCAACCCCAGGTCGAGCAGGGTTTCGATGCGGTCCAGCACTTCGTGCGCGATCCGTTGCGCGGCCAGGCGCTTCTCTACGGTCAGTTCACCGTGTTGTGTCAGGTAGTCGGACGCAGCCACCTTGCGCAACAGGTGCGCCAGTGCCTGCAGCGGAAGTTGCGACAGCTCGGCGATGTCCAGCCCTGCGAACGTCACACCCAGTGCCTCGCGCTTGAGACGCTTGCCGCCACAGGCAGGGCAGGGGCTTGGACGCATGAACCGGGCGACGCGTTTACGCATCTGCGCGCTCTGAGAATGCATGAACGTATGCAGCACATAGCGCCGGGCGCCCATGAACGTGCCCTGGTAGCTCGGTTCCTGCTTGCGTTCCAGTGCCGCGCGGGTCTGTGCAGGTGTCAGGCCGGCATACACCGGCGCGGTGGGCGTTTCTTCGGTGAACAGTATCCAGTCCCGTTGCGCCTGTGGCAGGTCGCGCCAGGGCACATCCACGTCATAACCCAGGGTCACCAGGATGTCGCGCAGGTTCTGCCCCTGCCACGCCATGGGCCAGGCGGCCACGGCCCGTTCGCGGATGGTCAGCGACGGGTCCGGCACCAGGGTGGCTTCGTTGACCTCGTACACCCGCCCGAGGCCGTGGCATTCAGGGCAGGCGCCCTGGGGTGTGTTGGCAGAAAAATCCTCGGCATACAGCATCGGCTGCCCCGCCGGGTACTGCCCGGCGCGCGAATAGAGCATGCGGAGGGAACTGGACAGCGTGGTCACGCTGCCGACCGAAGACCGTGCGCTGGGCGTGCCGCGCTGCTGTTGCAGGGCAACTGCTGGCGGCAGGCCGTCGATGGCATCCACGTCCGGCACACCCACCTGGTCGATCAGGCGGCGGGCGTAGGGCGCCACGGACTCGAAATAACGGCGCTGGGCTTCGGCGTACAACGTGGAAAATGCCAGCGACGACTTGCCCGAGCCAGATACGCCCGTGAACACCACTAGGGCGTCACGTGGGATGTCTACATCAATGTTCTTGAGGTTGTGCTCGCGGGCGCCGCGCACCTGGATGAAACCGCTAGGGGGGAGGGGGCGTGGTGTCATCGGGGCAGTCTTTGGCGGTAAGGTGAATTTACGTTACCAGTAAAGTCGATGGAGTACAGCATCCACCCTGCGCAGATTAAGCGCGTACCCAGCCCCTCGCCTTCGTGGGTGTTGATTCATACGACAACGCCCACGAAGGCGAGGGGCTTCGCGGGCGCCGTTGTTAAAGCATGCAGGGGTTATTTCAGGTTGCGAATCGTCAACACCGAATCCCGGTTGATTTTCTGAGGCTTACCGTCCAGCAATTTGAACTCAAAGAAGCCGCTCTGCTTGTCGTACTTCGGCGTATCCAGTGTTTGCAGCTCGCGACCGTCTTTGAGGATCATCGAGGAAGGTGTTGCGCATCCGGCCAGAAGGCACAGGCCCACGGTGACGAAGATGCGTTTGAGCGAATTCATGACAAGGCTCCAGGTGTGAAATGTGACCCGTTAGGGGATCGTTGAACTTCAGATCCAACCCAGCCAGCTCCAGTACGTGCTGGCAAACACCAGCAACAGCACATAGCCAACCAGGGTGACGAGTATACCGACACGGGCGAATTGCTTGGGGTTAAAGGTGTCGGTGCCCAGGCAGACCATGTTCTGCGGGGCGTTGATCGGCAGGATGAAACCAAAGCTGACGGCAAAGCCGAGCAGCATGGTCATGCCGACCCGGCTGAATTCGCTGGGTAGTGTAAGCAGCACGGCCATGAGGATCGGCAGCAGCGCCGAGGTGAGTGCGGTGGCGCTGGCAAAGCCCAGGTGAATGACGATCAGGAAGGCGCTGAGTATCGCGAACACGCCCAGTGGTGAAATGCTGTCGAGCCCAGTGTGGCTGACCACTTGTGCGCCCAGCCACTGGCCGGCCTGCGTGGTCAGCAGTGCTGTGCCCAGGCTGATACCCACACCGAACACGATCACCGTGCCCCACGGAATGCGCGACTGTACGTCTTTCCAGGTCATCACGCCGAAACGGGGCAACAGCAGGATGACCAGCCCGGCATAGGTGGTGGTCGTGGTGTCCAGCGCATGCAACCTGCCTTCAGTGGCCCAGGCCAGCAACAGCAACAGCGAAACCATGCCCAGGCGCTTCTGCGCGGCGGTCATGGGGCCGAGCTCGGCCAGGCTCTGTTTCACGGCGTCCAGGCCGCCTGGCACGCTGTCGCTCTCGGGCGGCAGCATTTTCAGCACCACCACGATCAGCACCACCGACATGATCACTGCCCAGGGTGCGCCGGCAACCAGCCAGTCAATCCACGACACGCGCTGGCCGAGCATCTTGTCCATGAAGCCTACGGTCAGCAGGTTCTGCGCCGCGGCGGTCTGAATGCCGACGTTCCAGATGCTGGTGCCCTGGGCAACGATGATCATCAGGCCGGCGGCGATGTGCGAGCGTTTGGCTACGCCAAAGGCTGCGATGACGCCCATCATGATGGGCACTACGCAGGCGCTGCGGGCCGTTGCGCTGGGTACCACCAGGCTCAACAGCACGATCACCAGCATGGCGCCGAACAGAATGCGCCGGGTGCTGGCGCCGACCTTGGTCAGGGTGACCAAGGCGATGCGTTTGTCCAGGCCTGTATGGGTCATGGCCGCCGCGATGAACAGCGCGCCGACCACCAGCGCCAAAGCCGGGTTGGAAAAACCGCTCAGGGCCATCGACACGCCGGCCGATGAACCATAGATGACGGTGGGGTCCTGCAGCGTCGGCGCCATGCCAATCAAGACCGCCATCAGTGAGGTGATCATGATGGCACTGGCTTCGTAGGAAACCGCCTCGGTCACCCACACCGTCACCGCGAATGCCAGTATTGCCAGCATCCGCTGCCCGGCGACCGGTAACGCTTCGGGCAGTGGCAGGAACAGCACGATCACCATGGCCAGCACCGCGACGATCAGTCCAGGCGGAAAACGTAGCGGCTGTGGCGCGGTGGTGGGTGAGGCACGTTCACTCATGGGATTCTCGCAGTACAGTTAAGAGATTCGAGCGCGCGTGGCTGCGCAGCTCGCACTCACTGACGGTAGGCCGCGCCCCAGTGACGCACTGCTTCAATGGCAACGTCTTCAGCACTGCCGCCAGCCAACGCCAGAATACGCTCGCTGGCACGCTCGCTCTTGATGTCGATCAGCTGGTTCGGCAACTTGCGTAGGCCCTGGGGCGTGGCAGACGGCGCATCCGTCAGCCCGCCTCACCGCGTTTGGCCAACAACGCCCACAAAGCTGGCGCTTCAAAATCGTCAATCACCAACCCCGCACCCGCAGCCATCAACCGTTCCGGCGTCTGCGTGGTCGCAACCCCCACCGTGAAAATACCTGCTGCATGCGCCGCCGCCACCCCGGGCAGGGAGTCTTCGAAGGCCAGGGCCTGACCCGCTTCGGCGTTCAGGTACTGCAAGCCGGTGAGGTAGGGCAGGGGGTCGGGTTTGGGGCGGGCCAGTTCGTCTGCCACCACCACGTGCTCGAACCGCTCGGCCAGGCCCATGGCCCCCAGCATGTGCTGCGCATTCAGGCGGGGTGCGTTGGTGACCACGCAGATGCCCATGCCTGACGTGTTGGCGTAATCCAGCAGGCGGAGCAAGCCGGGCAGCGGGTGCAACGCCGGCGAAAGGCTGCGGAACAGGGCCTCCTTGCGGTCAGCCAGCGCTTTGCATTGCTCAGGGCTGGCACCGGCAAACAATTCGGCGAACAACTGGCCGTTGGCGCGGCCACTGACCTGGGCATCGAACTGGGCCTGGGTGAGTTCGCGGCCATCGTGCTCGTTCAGCAACTGGCGAAAAGCCTGCAAGTGCAGGGTGTCGGTGTCGGTCAGGGTTCCGTCGAGGTCGAACAGCAGGGCGGTGAGCATGGGCAATCCAGTGGTGAACGCATGAGCTTCAGGATCATAACCAAACCTGACGACGAAGGGGGCTGTTCAGTGTGCTACGAAAAGAGTACAAATGTGCTCCATGGACAATCTTACCCCCAAACGCCGCGCTATTTTCGAATTCATTCGGGCGCGCATCACCGAACAAGGCCAGCCGCCGAGCTTGGCGGATATTGCCGTGCACTTCGGTTTTGCCTCGCGCAGTGTCGCGCGCAAGCACATAACCGCCCTGTGCCAGGCCGGTTACATCGACGTCACCCCCAACCAGGCCCGGGGCATCCGCCTGGCGCAGCCGGTACGCCGCCCGGAAATCCTCGAGCTGCCGGTATTGGGCCAGGTGGCTGCCGGTGCGCCCATCGGCCCGGACCTTGGCATCCACGAGCAGTTGCTGCTGGACCCGAGCCTGTTCCGGCGCACGCCCGACTACCTGCTCAAGGTGCGGGGCGACTCGATGATCGGCGACGGGATTTTTGACGGCGACCTGGTTGGCATTCGCCAGCAGGGCGACGCCCGCGACGGGCAGATCGTGGTCGCCCGGCTGGACGGCGAGGTCACTATCAAGCGCCTGCAGCGCCTGGGTGAGGGCTATCGCCTGCTGCCCCGCAACCCCGCCTATGCGCCAATCGACGTGCAGCCTGGCCAGGAGTTCTTCATCGAAGGCATCTTCTGCGGCCTGCTGAGGCGCGACTGATGGGCGCTGTCGTCGATCTGGACCGGCTGCTCGACCAGCGTCGGGTATGGCGTGGGCGCCAGGCACAGGTACAACCCAAGGCATTGCAGCCAACCGGGCATGCCCGGCTGGACGAACGTCTACCGGAAGGCGGCTGGCCGGCTGCGGCCCTTACCGAGCTGCTGTTGGCCAGCCCCGGCTGTGGTGAGTTGCAGTTGATGTGGCCCGCCATGGCACGGCTCACCGCCGAAGGTGGGCGTGTGGTGTTGGTGGCACCGCCGTTCATCCCGTTTGCGCCGGCCTGGCAGGCGGCCGGCATTGATTTGCGTTGGCTGGTACAGGTAGATGCCGAGCAGGCAGACACCCTGTGGGCGGCCGAACAATGCCTGCGCTCAGGCAGCTGCGCGGCGGTGGTGTGCTGGCCCGAGCGGGCTGATGATCGGGCCCTGCGGCGCCTGCAGGTGGCGGCCGAAACTGGCCAGGCACTGGCGTTTGCCTGCCGGCCGCACCAGGCGCAGCTGAATGCATCGCCCGCTGCCTTGCGCATCGCCATCGACACACGGCCAGCGCAATGGCGGGTGATCAAAAGCCGTGGGGGCATGCCGCCTGCCGTGCCCATCGCCTGCCCCGGGCAGGGGTGATGCCGCATGCTTTGGGCCTGCATCGTGTTCCCGCAATTGGCGCTGGACAGCATCCTGCGCGAGCGCGACGACCCTGACACGCCGTTGGTGCTGCTGGGCGGCCCCGCCCAAAGGCGGGTACTGCAAGCGGTAAACCCGGCAGCGGCTGCACTGGGCCTGCGGGCGGGGCAAACCCTGACGGCGGCACGGGCCTTGGCTGAGGCCTTCACCTGCCTCGAGGTGGATGCCAAACGCATTGATGCCCTGCAGCAGTTGCTGGCTGCCTGGGCCTATCGGTTCAGCGCCCAGGTCAGCCTGCATTACCCCCGGGCACTGCTGCTGGAGGTGGGGTCGAGCCTTAAGCTGTTCGGCCCCTGGCCCGCGTTTCAGGCACGCTTGCGCGAGGAACTGGCCGAGCTGGGCCTGCGCCAGCGCATCGTGCTGGCCAGCAACCCGGTCGCCGCACGCATACTGGCCAATGCTCATGATGGCCTGGCGGTCAGCGACGCAGACGCCACGCGCATGGCGCTGTTGAGCATGCCGGTGCAACGGCTCGGGCTGCCAGCCGACGCCGCCGAAGCGTTCGCCCGCATGGGCCTGAAGCAGCTGGGCCAGGTGTTGGCGCTGCCCCGTAGTACCCTGGCCAGGCGGTTTCCTGCCCAGGTGCAACTGCACCTTGACCAGTTACTGGGCCTGCGCAGCCTGGGGCTGGACTTTTATCAGCCCCCAGACCGCTTCGAAACCCGGCTGGAGCTGAATTTCGACGTGGCGTCACACCAGGCGCTGCTGTTCCCCCTGCGGCGCATGCTCAATGACCTGGCCGCCTTCCTGGCGGGGCGTGACTGCGGTGTGCAACGTTTTCGCGTGTACCTGGAGCATGCCCAGGGCGCCGATACCCAGCTCGACGTCGGCCTGCTAGCCGCCGAGCGTGACGCCGGCATGCTCCTGGAGCTGGCCCGTGGTCGCCTGGAGCCACTGCGCCTGCCGGCCCCGGTGCGTAACCTGCGCCTGGTGGCAGATGACCTACCCCCATTTGTGCCCCAGCACCAGGCCTTGTTCGACCCCCGTGCCCAGCAGCTACAACCTTGGGAGCAACTGCGCGAGCGCCTGCGTGCACGCCTTGGCGATGAAGCCGTCAAAGGGCTGCTTGCCGCCGCCGATCACCGGCCCGAGCATGCCTGGCAGGCGGTCGAGCAGGGGGCCCTGGGCAACATGCCGGTCGCACCGGGCAGTCGCCCGGGCTGGCTGCTGGCCACGCCCACGTTGCTCGATGGCCTGGCGTATCAGGTGCAGGGGCAGGCCGAGCGCATAGAGTCCGGCTGGTGGGATGGGGGTGACGTGCGCCGCGACTATTACCGCATAGAAACCCGTGAAGGCTTGCGCGGCTGGGCCTACCGTGACCTCAGTCAGGGTGGCCCGTTGTGGCTGCAAGGCTGGTTTGCATGAGCATGACGGGGTATGCCGAACTGCACTGCCTGAGCAACTTCAGCTTCCAGCGTGGGGCTTCCAGTGCTGATGAGCTGTTCAGGCGAGCACGTGAGCTAGGTTACGAGGCGCTGGCCATCACCGATGAGTGCACGCTGGCGGGCATCGTGCGTGCCTGGCAGGCGGCCAAACAGCATCAGTTGCGGCTGATCGTGGGGAGTGAAGTGCAGGTGCACGACGGCCCCAAGCTGGTGTTGCTGGTGCAGGACCTGGCCGGCTACCAGAACCTGTGTGCCCTCATTACACACGCGCGGCGGCGAGCCGCCAAAGGCCAGTACCAGCTGTTGCGTGATGACCTGCAGGCGCACGCCTACGGCCTGCTTGCCTTGTGGGTGCCTGATGGAACCAGCGACGCAGCCACCGGGCAGTGGCTCCAGGGTTTGTTTGATCAGCGCCTGTGGCTGGCCGTGCACATGCACCGCGACCACGACGATGCCCAGCGGCTGCAGCGCCTGCTAGGCCTGGCGCGCACGCTGGGCATCGCTGCGGTTGCCTGCGGTGATGTGCACATGCACATACGCGGTCGGCGCGCGTTGCAGGACTGCATGACGGCCATTCGGCAGCACTGCACGGTTGCCGAAGCGGGGCGGTTCCTGTTCGCCAACGGCGAACGGCATTTGCGTGCTCAAGAGCAGCTCGCTGAACTCTATCCGGCCGATCTGCTCGCTCATACCGTGGCTATTGCGCAATGTTGCCACTTTGACTTGAGCGAACTGCACTACACCTACCCCCAGGAACTGGTGCCAGGCGGCCATACGCCGGCGAGCTGGTTGCGTCACCTGTGCGAGCAGGGCTTGCCGTTGCGCTGGCCCACGGGGCCGACCGCCAAGGTGCGGGCCGTGCTGGAGCGGGAGCTGGGCCTGATCGAAGAACTGGGCTACGAAAGCTACTTTCTTACGGTGCACGACATCGTAGCCTTTGCCCGCAGCCAGCACATCCTCTGCCAGGGCCGGGGTTCGGCGGCCAACTCGGTGGTGTGTTTCGTACTGGGCATCACCGAGCTGGACCCGATGGAACACCGCCTGCTGTTCGAGCGGTTCCTGTCCCGCGAGCGCAACGAGCCGCCCGACATCGATGTGGATTTCGAGCACGACCGCCGCGAGGAAGTGATCCAGTATGTGTTCCGTCGCTACGGCCGGCACCGCGCGGCGTTGACGGCGGTGGTCAATACCTATCATGCAGCCGGTGCCGTGCGGGATGTGGCGCGGGTGCTGGGGTTGCCCGCCGACCAGGTGGATGCCCTGGCCAAGTGTTGCGGGCGCTGGACCGACCGCATCCCGGACCCGCAACGCCTGGCGGAGGCGGGTTTCGATGCCGCCAGCCCGTCGCTGCGCCGGGTACTGGTACTGGCCGGCGAGCTGATCGGCTTCCCTCGCCACCTGTCGCAGCACCCCGGCGGCTTCGTGATCTCCCAACAGCCACTGCACCAGCTGGTGCCCGTGGAGAACGCAGCCATGGCCGAGCGCACGGTGATCCAGTGGGACAAGGACGACCTGGACATGGTCGGCCTGCTCAAGGTCGACGTGCTGGCCCTGGGCATGCTCAGTGCCCTGCGCCGGTGCTTCGACCTGCTGTACCAGCACAGGGGCCGCACGCTTACCCTGGCCACCATCCCCCCGGAAGACCCAGCCACCTACGCCATGATCAGCCGGGCGGAAACCATGGGTGTGTTCCAGATCGAGTCGCGTGCGCAAATGGCGATGCTGCCGCGGCTGAGGCCACAGACGTTCTACGATCTGGTCATCGAAGTGGCCATCGTGCGCCCCGGCCCGATCCAGGGCGACATGGTGCACCCCTACCTGCGCCGCAGGCTGCAACAGGAGCCTGTCACCTACCCATCGCCCAAGTTGAAGGAAGTGTTCGAACGAACCCTGGGTGTGCCGTTGTTCCAGGAGCAGGTGATGGAGCTGGCCATGGTTGCCGCCGACTACAGCCCCGGCGAAGCAGACCAGTTACGCCGCAGCATGGCCGCCTGGAAGCGCCATGGGGGGCTGGAACCGCACCGTGAGCGCCTGCTACAGGGCATGTTGCGCAACGGTTACGAGGTGGCCTTTGCCGAACGCATCTTCGAGCAGATCAAGGGCTTTGGCAGCTACGGCTTCCCCGAGTCCCACGCCGCCAGTTTCGCCCTGCTGTGTTACGCCAGCAGTTGGCTGAAGTGCCACGAGCCCGCCATTTTCACCTGTGCCCTGGTGAACAGCTGGCCCATGGGCTTCTACAGCCCCGACCAGTTGCTGCAGGAGGCTCGTCGCCAGGGGATCGACGTGCGCCCGGTGGATGTGTGCCACAGCCACTGGGATTGCAGCCTTGAGCCTTGCCCGCAGGGCGTGTTGGCCATCCGCATGGGGTTGCGCCTGGTCCGTGGCCTGGCCGAGGGCGATGCGTTGAGGCTGGAGCAGGCGAGGGCACAGCAACCTTGGCGAGATGTAGAAGACCTGTGCCTGCGCGCTGCACTGGGCAGCCGCGCCCGTGCGCACCTGGCTGACGCCGGTGCCTTGCGCTCGCTGGCGCGCCACCGGCACCAGGCCCGTTGGGAAGTGGCCGCCGTGCAGGCGCAGCTACCCCTGTTCGCGAACGTGCAAGCAGTACCGGAAGCGCGGGTTGAGCTGCCCGCGCCAACGGTGGGCGAAGACCTGGTGGCAGACTACCAGGCCCTCGGCACCACCCTGGGCCCGCACCCGCTGACGCTGCTGCGTTCACGGCTGCGCGCACTGGGCTGCCGCAGCTCCGGTGAGCTGGCGGGTGTGGAGCACGGTGATGCCATTGCCATGGCGGGGCTGGTGGTGGGCCGGCAGCGCCCGCAAACGGCCAGCGGCGTCACATTCGTCACACTGGAAGATGAACACGGCATGGTCAATGTGGTGGTATGGCGCGACCTGGCCGAACGGCAGCGGCGGGCCCTGGTGGGCTCGCAGCTGCTCAAGGTCAGCGGGCGGCTGGAGCAGGAAAATGGCGTGCGGCACCTGGTCGCCCGGCGGCTGGAGGATGTCAGCCAGTTGCTGCAGGGCTTGGATGTGCGCAGCCGCGACTTCCACTGACCGCCACTGCAGGCCGCCCGCCAACGCGGGTTTACACCATCGCCAGGCGCTGTTTGCGTACCGGGCCCGGGAAGGCCTGGTCAATCGCTTGTAGATCCTCTTGGGTCAGGGCCAGTTGCCCGGCACCGGCATTGAGCCTTACGTGCTCTGGCGCAACCGCCTTGGGGATGGCCACAACCGTGTCTTGCCGCGTTACCCAGGCCAGGCACACCTGTGCGGGTGTGGCGCCGTGCCGTTCAGCGACCTGGCGCAGTACCGGGTGCTGCAACAATTGCCCGGCCTGGGCCAAGGGGCAGTAGGCCATGATCGGCATGGCCTGCTGTGTGCACCATGGCAGCAGGTCGAACTCGATGCCGCGCTGCGCCGGGTTGTACAGCACCTGATCAGTAGCGCAGCCAGTGCCGTGCAGTTCCTGAAGGTCGTTCACATCGAAGTTGGACACGCCCCAACGGCGGATCTTGCCTTGCTCGCGCAGGCGCTCGAAGGCTTCGACCGTTTCTTCCAACGGGTGCTGGCCAGCCCAGTGCAGCAGGTACAGGTCGATGCATTCAGTGCCCAGCCGCGCCAGGCTGCGCTCGCACGCTGCCGCCATGCCGCGCCTGCTGGCGTTGTGCGGGTACACCTTGCTGACCAGAAACACTTGGTCGCGTCGGCCGACCAGCGCCTGCCCGACCACCTGCTCGGCCCCGCCCTCGGCATACATTTCAGCGGTATCGATCAGGGTCATGCCCAAGTCGATGCCCTGCTGCAAGGCCCGCACTTCTGCAGTTTTCTGCGCCGGGTCTTCCCCCATGTACCAAGTGCCTTGGCCAATGCAGGGCACCTGTTGGCCTGCGAGTGTCACGTTACGCATGTCACCTCCGGTATTCGGGTAGTGGAAAGCAGCACCTCGAGCAGCGCTTGCGCTGCGGTAGACAATTTGTGTTCGCTCAGGGCGATCACGCCGATACGTCGCTCGACCGTGGGCTGTACCAATGGCACACAACAGGCGCCCAGCTCCTGCATCTGGTTGATGCACAGCGCCGGCACCGCACTCACACCCAGGCCGCTGGCCACCATCCGCCCTACGGTAGACAGTTGGTGGCTTTCGAACGCCACCGCCAACCGGCCATGCTGCGCCGCCACGTTCTGCTCCATCAGCAGCCGTACCGCCGACGGGCGTTGCAGGGCGACGAAATCTTCCGCCATCAGTTGCGCCCAACTGACCTCGGCCAAACGGGCCAACGGCGATTCGGCGGGCACCACCGCCACGAAGCGGTCCATGTACAGCGGGTGGAAATGCAGCCCATCGATATTGTCGGGTTCGAAGCCAATGCCCAGTTCGACGCGGCGATGGCGCACCAGTTCCTGTACCTGCTCGTTGATCACGTCGTGCACGGTCACGTTCACTTTCGGGTAACGCTGGCGGAATACCTTCAAGGAGTGGGGCAGCAGGTTACCGGCAAACGAGGGCATGGCCGCAACGGACACCCGGCCCAGTTGCAGGGTGAAACGCTGGCGGAGCATTTCTTCGGTGTCATCCCAGTCGGCCAGCAGGCGTCGGGCCAGCGGCAGCAGCACCTCGCCTTCGGCCGTAAGGCTGACGCTGCGCGTGGTGCGGGTGAGCAGGGCGCCCCCCAGGTTTTCTTCCAGGGCTTTGATGGTGAGGCTCAGCGCCGGTTGTGAAATGTGCAGGTGTTCCCCGGCCTGGGCGAAACTCTGGAACTTGGCCACGGTGACGAAGGCACGCAGCTGTTTGACATTCATGGGGCTCGCCTATGCTTTGATTTGCAAACGTTATCAATCGATGACGAAAACAAAATTAACAAATCAGTTGCTTGCGGTGAAGATGTGTACACACGCTCACCGACAGCCTCGTCGGTTCTACAACTACAAAAGGCGGATCAGCATGGCCGGACTGGACAAGCGCGTTGCAACTTACGAACAGGCCCTCGAAGGCCTGACCGATGACATGACGGTACTGGCCGGTGGGTTTGGCCTGTGCGGTATTCCCGAAAACCTTATCCAGGAAATCAAGCGCCGCGGCGTCAAGGGCCTGACCGTGGTTTCCAACAACTGCGGTGTGGATGGCTTTGGCCTGGGTGTTTTGCTCGAGGGCCATCAGATTCGCAAGATGATTGCCTCTTATGTGGGTGAAAACGCCGAGTTCGAACGCCAACTGCTCAGCGGCGAGCTGGAGGTGGAGCTGACCCCCCAGGGCACCCTTGCCGAGAAAATGCGCGCCGGCGGCGCTGGCATCCCTGCATTCTTCACCGCCACCGGGTACGGCACCCCGGTTGCCGAAGGTAAGGAGGTGCGCGAATTCAACGGTCGCAAGTACATCCTGGAAGCATCCATCACCGGTGACTTCGCCATCGTCAAGGGCTGGAAGGCCGATCACTACGGCAACGTGGTGTACCGCAACACCGCGCAAAACTTCAACCCGCTGGCGGCCACCGCTGGCAAGGTCACCGTGGTGGAAGTGGAAGAGATCGTCGAGCCTGGCGTGCTGCTGCCCAGCGAAATCCATACCCCAGGCATTTACGTGGACCGGGTCATTGTCGGCACCTTCGAAAAACGTATCGAAAAGCGCACCGTCAAGGCCTGAGTGCCACCTTCCAGAACAACAAAGAGATCCTGACCATGGCACTGACCCGCGAACAAATGGCGCAACGCGTCGCCCGTGAACTGAAAGATGGGTACTACGTAAACCTGGGCATCGGCATCCCCACCCTGGTAGCCAACTACGTACCGGCAGACATGGATGTGATGCTGCAGTCGGAGAACGGCCTGCTGGGCATGGGCGAATTCCCCACCGAGAGCACGCTCGATGCCGACATGATCAACGCTGGCAAACAAACCGTCACCGCCCGGGTAGGGGCGTCGATCTTCGATTCGGCGCAGTCCTTCGCCATGATTCGCGGCGGCCATGTAGACCTGACGGTGCTGGGCGCCTTCGAGGTGGATGTGCACGGCAACATCGCCTCGTGGATGATCCCCGGCAAGCTGGTGAAAGGCATGGGCGGCGCCATGGACCTGGTGGCAGGTGCCGAGAACATCATCGTCACCATGACCCACGCCTCCAAAGATGGCGAGTCCAAGTTGCTGCCCCAGTGCAGCCTGCCCCTGACCGGTGCGGGCTGTATCCGCAAGGTGCTCACCGACCTTGCCTATCTTGAGATCGAAGACGGCGCTTTCATCCTGCGCGAGACAGCGCCAGGTGTGAGCATTGAGGAGATCGTGGCGAAAACCGCCGGCAAGTTGATCGTGGCCGATGATGTGAAGGAAATGACCTTCTAAGCCACACCCTGCAGCCCCGCAGCCGCAGGCCCACCCGCGCATTATCCGGTGTTTGCACCGGCGTATGCGCGGGCACGCCTGTTGCTGCGGGGTTTGGTTGTTGTTAGCTGAAAATGCTGAACCCGGATAAAACCAATAAAAGGAACGACACTGTGGCCGCTGAAATTCAAGACAGCCGCTCCGCCCGCTTTGCCTTGCGCTGTTCCAACTGGGCCGAACGCTGGTTCCCAGACTCCTGGGTATTCGCCGCGCTGGCGGTATTGCTGGTATGCATCGGTGCCCTGGCCATGGGGGCCAAGCCACTGGATACCGCCAAGGCGTTTGGTGACGGGTTCTGGAGCCTGATCCCCTTCACCATGCAGATGGCCTTCGTGGTGATAGGCGGGTATGTGGTCGCCAGCTCACCCCCTGCTGCCCGCCTGATCGACCGGTTGGCACGTATCCCGCGCAATGGCCGCACGGCGGTGTGCTGGGTCGCACTGATCTCTATGCTGGCGTCGCTGCTCAACTGGGGGCTGTCACTGGTGTTTGGGGGGCTGCTGGTGCGTGCCTTGGCCAGGCGCACCGACCTGAACATGGACTACCGAGCCGCAGGCGCCGCCGCCTACCTCGGCCTGGGTGCCGTGTGGGCGCTCGGCCTGTCATCTTCGGCGGCCCAACTGCAGGCCAACCCCGCCAGCCTGCCGCCGTCGATCCTGTCGATTACCGGGGTCATTCCGTTCACCGAAACCATCTTCCTGTGGCAGTCCGGTGTCATGTTGGCAGCGCTGGTGCTGGTATCGCTGGTGATCGCCTACGCCACCGCGCCCGGGCCCAACAGCGCCCGCAGCGCCGCCGACTGTGGTGTCGACCCCAGCTTCAGCGCACCGCCTGCCCCCCAGCGCACCCGGCCGGGTGAATGGCTGGAGCACAGCCCCTTGCTGATTCTGCTGCTGGTGGCGCTGGCCGCGGGCTGGCTGTACCAGGAGTTCGCCAGCAAACCGGCGATCACCGCCATTTCCGGGCTGAACACCTATAACCTGCTGTTCATCATGGTGGGCGCGCTGCTGCATTGGCGCCCGCGCAGTTTCCTGGATGCTGTTGCCCGGGCGGTACCCACCACCACGGGCGTACTGATCCAGTTTCCGCTGTACGGCTCGATCGCGGCGATACTCACGCAGGTGAAAGGCCTGGACGAGCAGACCTTGGCCCACCACATTTCGCTGTTCTTCACCCAGATCGCCACCCACGACACCTATGCGGTACTGATGGGCGTGTATTCGGCGGTGTTGGGCTTCTTTATCCCTTCCGGGGGCGGCAAGTGGATCATCGAGGCACCGTACGTGATGCTGGTGGCCAATGACCTGCAGTACCACCTGGGCTGGGCGGTACAGATCTACAACGCGGCCGAAGCGCTGCCCAACCTGATCAACCCGTTCTACATGCTGCCGCTGCTCGGGGTACTGGGGCTTAAGGCGCGTGACCTGATCGGTTTCTCCTTCGTGCAGTTGCTGGTGCATGTTCCGCTCGTGCTGTTTCTGCTCTGGGCGTTGGGGGCCACGTTGCAATACGTGCCCCCTGTGATGCCCTAGGTCTCCCCTAAACAAACGCCTGATGTCGAGGTGGCCCATGCCCATGGGCCGCCGAAAGGGGGTGTCGTTTTTTTGACTAATTCGCTCGACCTCCATTGATTTATATTATGGTGTCGGATCATTGACGTAATAGCACCCTGCCCATAAGCTCAGATCAACACCGCAGCAAATCCCGCATCATCGCGCCAATAACTCATTGAATAGCCTGTTAAAAAGGACGGGGCGTATGCGTACGACACTGATTATCAAATCCCTCTTCTTGTTGGTGCTGTTGAGCGGGGCGGCGAGGGCGGCCGATTCGTATATCAACCAGACCAGTATCATTCCTGTTTCAACGGCGGTCTGGTTCTTTGCATTTGCCGTGGTGGGCTTTGTGGCGGTGGCCAATAGAAGAAAGATTTGAACAGCTGTACCGGGCTGCATGTTCACGGTGGGCCTGCAGGGCACCTGGCTTGTGAATTTGCCAACCATTGCTATATTGCCAGTATCCCCGGTTAATACAGGGTTACTGGGCAAGTAACGCAGGGTGTTGCAAGGGCCTTCAGGACGAAGTTCAGGCCGTCGCGGGGTGTAGGCCCGCGAAGCGGAGCGAGAGTTGGTGTGTTGTTCTCTTCAGTGCTCTAAGTCGGGCCATCTGGCCGGAGGGACCCTCATGGTGCGTTCATTGATTGCCGTCGTAGGCTTGCTGGTAGCGTGGTCGGGGCAGGGCATGGCGGCGCAAAGCGCGCCAGCGTATCTGCTCAGCCCTGGCGATGTGGTGATGATCTCCGTGTGGCAGGAAGACAGCCTGCGCCAGGAAGCCACCGTGTTGCCGGACGGCAGCATTACCTTCCCCCTCGCCGGGCGCATCGATGTTGCCGGCCTGGATGTGACAGCGGTGGAAAAACAGGTCGCCACCAAACTCGAGAAATTCCTCCCAGACCCGAACGTGAGCGTGGTGGTAAAAAGCATCGCCGGCAACTTGGTGTATGTACAGGGCAAGGTGATCAAACCCGGCCCTGTGCAAATGGCCGGCCCCACGGCAGTGTTGCAGGCCCTGAGCATGTCGGGCGGGCTGGACAAGTTTGCCGATGAAAGCGAAATAAAGGTAGTGCGCGGCAGCGGTGCTTCCCAAAGGATCCTGCCCGTGCGATACAAGGACCTGGTGTCGGGTCGTGACATGTCGACCAACTTCCAACTTCAGGCTGGCGACACGCTGGTCGTTCCTTGATCCTGCCTTTAAATAAGTACATTCAATGCCTTTTCTAAAAACAACTCGCATTGCAACGGCACTCCTGGCGTTGCCGCTTACCGGCAGCGCGCTGGCAGCAACTTGGCAATCCACCGTAGTTGTCCCCACGTCGGTCGAATACGACAGCAACCCGTTATTGTTGCCCTCGGGCGAGAAAGGCGTGACCCGCACGCTCATCGCCCCCGACTACACGTTGATCGGCAACTTCGGCCGCGACGAATTGAGATTCGGCCTGGGCCTGCACGTGTTGCGCTCATCCAACACCAACGTGGTCGACAACCGCGAGGACCCGGACATCAGCCTGGGCTGGCAGCGCACTACCGAGCGCGGGCAGTTCGGGTTATTGGCCCGTTACAACGAAAGCTCCACCTTGTCGGGCACGGTGCTCGATACCGGTGTGGTGACCACCGACGGTACGCAAAAGCTCTACACGCTGAGCGGTAACTGGAGCCAGGCCGTCACCGAGCGCAGCACCCTCAGCAACGAAACCACCTTCAACCGTGCTCGCTACGACATCAGCAGCCTGACCGGCTACGACGAACTGGCGAACGTTTCGACCTGGACGTATGCCTGGAGCGAGCGGGCCGATGTGTATACCCGTTTTGGCGTGCGGCGCTACGAGCCTGAGCAGGACCTTACCGCCACCGCTTCCAACAGCTACAGCCCGGCGGTGGGTGTGAAGTACCGGATCTCCGAGAACTTCAGTGCCGATGCCCATCTGGGCGTGAACAAGGTGTCTGGCCCTCAGGGCGGCCGCCGCGGGGAGGGCGGTGTGTCGCTGCTGTACACCGGCGCGCGGACCGATGCCAGCCTGACGGTGGAGCGCAGTACTGTAGCCAGCGCCCAAGGAGGCTTTGCCCAGCTCGACCAGGTGCGAGGCGTGTGGAGTTATGCGCTTGATGAATTGACCCGCGTGGGCGCCGACGCCGCCTGGCAGGACAGCAAGGGGCAAATCCCCAACACCTTGCAGATGTACAGCGTGTGGGCCAGCAGGCAGTTCTCGCCCTATTGGGACCTGCGTCTATCGTTGATGTACAAGGAGCGGCAGCAGGACCTTCAGGGTGATGCCACCGCCACGATCGTTGGTTTGACGTTGACGTACAGGTACCCCGACATCTGAACCCATGGCAGGTGGCCCCATGAAGTCCGACTACGAGCTGTCTCTCAGAGATTACATCGCCATTATCAAGGAACGGGCCCTGGTGCTGGGGGTGAGTGCAGCGGTCATTCTGGCTGCCACCGTGGCGGTAGCGTTGATGGTGCCGCCGATCTACCAGTCGACCGGCACCATCCTGGTGGAATCGCAGCAGATTTCGCCTGAGCTGGTATCCACCAACACCACCACCTTTGCCGATGAGCGCATCGAGTTGATCCGCCAGCGGGTGATGACACGGGAAAACCTGCTGCGCATCATCGACAAGTACGGCCTGTTCGCCGACAAGCGCCTGAGTGAAGGCGACAAGATCGACCAACTGCGCAATGCCATCGTGGTGGAGCCCCTGACCACGTTCGTGAGGGGGCGCGGCGAGGCCACCGTGGCGTTCAACGTGTCCTTCGAACATCGCCAGCCCGAAGTCGCCAAGCAGGTCACCGACGAACTGGTGACGCTGTTCCTCAACGAAAACCTCAAGCAGCGCACAGAGCGGGCCAATGAAACCACCGAGTTTCTGACCCAGGAGGCAGACAAGTTAGGCGCTGAGCTCGCCAGCCTGGAAAACCAGCTGGCCGACTTCAAACAGGCCCATGCCAATGCCCTGCCCGAACACCAGACCCTGCGCATGAACATGTTGTCCCGCTCAGAGCTGGAGTTTCGTGAAGTGGACCGCGACTACAAGGCCGCGCAAGAAGAACTACGTTACCTGGAGCTGGAGCTGTCGGCCGCCAACGCCGGCCTTGCCACCAAAACCGGTGATGCCGCCCGGCCCGCCAGTGCCGACCAGCCCCAGGACCTTGCCAGCCTGAAAGCCGAATACGCGCGCCTGCTGACGCGTTACAAGGAGGCCCACCCAGACGTGGTGGCAGTGAAGCGCAAGATCCAGGCCCTCGAGGCCAGCGGCAACCCTACCGCCGTAGCCTCCACTGTGAGCCTTGATGCTGCACGGGTGCGCGCCAAGATGAGCGCTGCCCAGGAACGCATCGCGTCGCTGGCTGACCAGAAGCGCGAGCTGACCAAGAAGATGGAAGGCTACGAAGCCGAGATTCTGGAGGCTCCGCAGGTTGAACGTGGGCTGGTGACCTTGATGCGCGACCACGACAACGCCCGCAAAAAGTACGAGGAAATCCGCGCCAAGGAAATGGGCGCCAAGATCACCGAAAGCCTGGAGCAGGAAAACAAGGCCGAGCGCTTCGTGCTGCTGGAGCCGCCGCTGATGCCCGAGAAGCCGATCAAACCCAACCGCAAGAAAATCGCCGCACTGGGCCTGGTGCTGGCACCTGCCGGGGGTGGGGCGTTGGTGGTGCTGCTTGAATTGCTCAACCAGCGGGTGCGGGGCGTCGGCGCCCTGGAAAACCTGTTGGGCAAGCGTGTGCTGGTGGCCCTGCCATACATCGATACGCGGGCCGACGTTGCCCGGCGCAAGCGCTGGCGCAACGGGCTGATCCTGGCAGCCTTGGGTATGGCGGCTATCCTGTTGGTGCTGATACACCTGTTCTACATGCCACTGGATGTACTGCTGCTCAAATTCACGTCCAAATTTGCATAGGGAAGCAGTGATGGACAGGATCAAGCCCGCTGTTGGCAATGACGTGCACCCCGTCACCCCCGGGACACCCCAGGCAATCACACCCACACCGGGTACTGGCCTGGCCGAGGTGCCGGGGCAGTTCGATTACGTGAACACCCAGGTGGTCGCGTTGCGCGCAGACCATCTGGAGCGCCACCGTATCGTTGCCTACAACAAGAACTCGGTGATGAACGGCCCCATCGACCTGCTGCGCACCCAGGTGCTCAGGGCGATGGAAGAAAACGGCTGGCGCACGTTGGCCATCACCTCGCCCACGCCGGAAGCGGGCAAGACGGTGTTGGCGATCAACCTGGCCATGAGCATCGCCCATCACACCACCAGGACCGCCTTGCTGGTGGACTTCGACCTGCGTCGGCCCAAGGTGGGCAGCACGCTGGGGTTGCCCATGGAGCGTTCGCTCAACGAGTTTCTGAACGATCAGGCACCGCTGCAGGATTGCCTGGTCAACCCCACCTTGCCCCGGTTCGTGGTATTACCCACCCGCGTGCCGGTGCCGATGTCCACCGAAGTGCTGTGCTCGCCCAAGGTGAACCATTTGATCGGGGACCTGCGCAACCGGTATGAATCGCGCATTTGCATCTTCGACCTGCCGCCGTTGCTCAGTTCGGACGACGCCATCACCGTGATGCCGAAGTTCGACTGTGTGCTGCTGGTGGTGGCCAATGGCATGAACAACAAGAAGGAAATCGAAGATTGCCTGCATCACCTGGGGACGGTGAACTTGCTGGGGACGGTGCTGAACAAGGCCGACGAGAAGCCACGGACGTATTATTGATCCAAGTAGGAGCGAGCGCAGCTCGCGATGGGGCGCCCAGCGCCCCCTGCAACCTGTGACCCAACGCTGGTATCGCTGGAGCTGCGTTCCAGCCCTTCTACGTGCAACCCACCCTGTGGGAGCGGGTTCACCCGCGAATGGCCCCACGCGCCGGCCACGGGTATTGCAACTCCCACTGCCACGCATGCAGCACGATCTGCTCAAGCGCCGCATAGGCCGGCTGCCACCCCAGCACCTGCATGGCCTGGGTGGCATCGGCCACCAGCCTGGGTGGGTCGCCGGGCCGGCGGGGGGCGTCCAGGGTGGCGATGGGCCGGCCGGTGACCGTGCGCGCCGTGTCGATTACCTGTTGCACCGAGAACCCCAGGCCATTGCCCAGGTTGAATGCAGCCCGCTCACCGCCCGCCATCAGGTAATCCACGGCCAGTGCATGGGCCGCTGCCAGGTCGTTCACGTGCACGTAGTCACGGATGCAGGTGCCGTCGGGGGTGTCGTAGTCCCGGCCAAACACCGTCACGGCTTCACGCCGACCCGACGCTGCCTGCAGAATCAGCGGTATCAGGTGCGTCTCCGGCTCGTGCCGCTCACCGAGCAGGCCTCGCGGGTCTGCGCCCGCTGCGTTGAAATAGCGCAGGCACACAGACTTCAAGCCGTATGCGCGGTCGAAATCTTCCAGTATCTGCTCCACCATCCACTTGCTCAGCCCATACGGGTTGATCGGCGCCTTGGGGTGCGCTTCATTGATTGGCACCGCCTGCGGGTTGCCATATACAGCAGCGCTCGACGAAAACACCAGGTGCCTGACGCCGGCATTCACCATCGCCTGCAGCAGGGCCAGCGTCGCGGCCACGTTGTTCTGGTAGTACTTGCCGGGTGCACTGACAGATTCGCCCACCTGAATGAACGAAGCAAAGTGAAACACCGCATCGAACGGGTACATGCCGAACAGCAGGTCCAGCGCCGCCTCGTCGGCAATGTCCAGCCTGGCCCAGCAGATACCCGGGCCGGGTGATACCAGGTCGGCGACCACCACCTCATGGCCCGCCTCCAGCAGGTGGCTGACCATGTGCGAACCGATATAGCCCGAACCCCCGACCACCAGATACCTCATGCCCACCTCCGCGAAGCTGCCATTGACGCATGCAGTGAACTGCCCCAGGAACGTGCAGGTGGGTCACAGGTGACCTGAGCGTAGATGGCCATATGCCCTATTTCAAGAACAGCCAATTGGACATGTAGCTGCCATCCAGCGTGATGCGGTACTGCCCATCCTTGTAGCTGGCCGGCAGCGGCTTGAGCTGGGCCTGGGCATCTCGGGCGAACAGTTTGAGGCCGGCTGGTGCCTTGATACTCAGGTCGGCCTTGAGCGGCTCGACGTAGAAGGGCGTCTTGTCATCGGCCTTGGGGACAGCGCGGGTGCCCAGCGACAGCAGCAGGCTGCGGGATTGGCCCAGAGGCTCGCCGTCCAGGCTCTGCACTGCCACGCTGGCATAAGGCGTATGGGCCTTGATCTCGATGGCACCCAAGGTGAGGGTGCGCTCGCCCAGCCAACCGGTAGCCGCCTGGGTCAGTGGTGTGTCGATGGTGTAGATGCCCTGTTGCCAGTTGCGCGACAGCTCTCCCGTGTCACTGACCACGTGGCTGGCATCGGCTGGCAGCAACGCTTGCCCGGGGTCAACCAACACCTGCGCATCAGCGGGTACGGCGGCAGGTTTCAGCCATGGTAGTTCTGGCGTCACCGGCAGCGCGATCTGCAACTGGCCCAGGCCCACTGCCGTGCGCAGCAGTGCCGAGGTGCGTGGGGTGATCTCCTGGTTGTACAAGGTGGCAGGTGGCGGGGCGAACACGAAGTGGGTCTTGGCCAGTTGCACATCGCCCCGGCGGTACAGCAGGGCTGCTGCGGGCAGGGTGGCGAGCATGGCCGGGTCGTTGTAGGCATGCCAGTTGTCCGCGGTGCGCCAACCGGGGTTGAACGCCTGCTGGCTGTAGGCGTATTGCAGCATGGCGTCCCAGCCCTGGTAGCTGGCGGTACCGGCCACGTACAGCGGCAGTGAATGGCGGTCGGGCAGGGGGAATGGCTCGGCATTCCACTCGGTAACGGTCAGCGGCTTGCCGACAACTTGGGCAGCCGCCAGCCAGTCGATCATGCCATCGCTGGTGAGGGGGTTCTTCTCCAGCTGGCCACCGGCACCGTAGCTGTGGGCATCGATCACATCACCCACGCTCAACGCGGGGAGGGCACTCAGCCCGTTGCCACCCCAGGTGCTGGTGGTGGCAATCGGCACCCGCACCCCCAGGCCCCGCAGGTGCGCGATCATGTCGGCGTTGAAGCGCTGTTCCAGGTCATTGAGAAACAGCTTTGACGGGCCGTGCTCCCAGGCGCGCCAGGTCTGGTCGGCTGGCAGGTTGTGCTGCCTGGCGAATGCCTTGGCTGCGGCCATGTAGCGTTCGCTGTGCTGCGGTACGCCTTTGTCGGGCAACAGCGCGTTGCCGTAATGCTGGGTAATGTCGTTTTCGTTGGTGATGAGCACGGCGGCGATGGCCGGGTCATCCTTGTAGGCAAGCCCGGTGTAGGCGTTCACGTGGGTCAGGTATTGCTCGGCAAAGCGCTTCATCGCCTGCTGGATGCTGGCGTTGACGTAGGCGTAGCCCTTGAGGTCAACCCGGTCGCCGCCCTTGGCCAGCTCAGCGAAATCATCGATGCCGTCGCCCGCGGCAAGCGCCCTTTGCACATGCATGTCCAGCCAGATGTAAATGCCTTCGTCCTTCAACGCCTTGATCCACAGGTCGAGCTTGCGCAGGGCATCGGCGTCCAGCTGGCGGGTATCACGCACACGTGTGCCATCGCCGAACACGTTGGGGCTGACCCAGGGCGAGTCGTGGTGGTGCAGGCGCACCAGGTTGAACCCCAGCGCCGACAGCCGCTTGGCTTGCTGGCGAATCTCTTCGTCAGGGCTCTTGAACAATGAGTAGGCCGACAGGTTGGTGCCCCAGAAGCGCACCAGGGTGTTGTCCTCGAACACCAGTCGCTCGCCTTCAGCCTTCAGGAAGCCGTGCTTGCCGGCAGGCTTTTCCTGGGCGTTGAGAAACGACAGGTCCACCGGGGAGGTGCGCCAGTCCAACTGATCGTCTGGCCAGCTGGCGGGGTCTACCAGGCCAAAGCGTTCAGTGGCCGTGGGCGCCAGGGCGATGTCGCCGGTCACGTTGAGCACGGCTTTTATCTGCTGCTTGCCTGGGGTGATCGGGTCTTTGTACAGAAAAGCGCGGAGCTCGGCCGGGTTGCCCCGCTCGAAGTAGATGTTGGCCAGTGGCGGGTCGAAGCGCATTTCCACGCGCCGCCCCTTGTCTGCATTGCCCCACGACCAGCCGCTGTTGCCGGGCAACAGTTGTGGCGGGCCCATTTCGCCACTGATTTGGGCGGGGTCGAACTGGAACATGATGCCGCCCCCCATTACCCCGGCCTGGCGGCTGTGGGCGGTGAGGTCGAAGGCCCAGACGAGGGTTTGTGGCTGTTCTTTACCGATGCTGGCCTGCAGGTCGAAGTCCAGTGCCTTGTTCTGCCCTTGCAGGCTGTACTGGTAGGGGCCGTCTACCTTGAAGCCGGTCTGGAAGGCCGTCCAGCTCCAGTTCCCTGCCCAGAAGTCGAACTTGGCCGTCATCACTGGCCCGCCGCCCCGGGTCACGGTGGGCAAGCCATTGCTTTCATCGACACTCACTTGCCAGGCCGTCGCCCACCCGGCCAGTGGCAGCACGGCCAGTGCGGCCAGGGTAGAAAGGCGCAGCAGGGATCGCAGCCGGTGCGGGGTCATGGCAAGTTCCTGGGAAGGGAGGGCCTGGGGCCGGTGGCGGGGTCTGCCAGCGGCAACGCCTGGCGCTGGTGAAGCCTGCGCACCATGTGCACATAGGCCACACCAATGCCCGCGATTGACCAGTACACGATGGGGATGAAGGTAATGCTGCTGACGGTGAAGATGATGACCAGAATGCCGACCAGCGTGGCCAGCAGCACCCGGCCCAGCTGCCTTCGCTCGTCGTCCTTGTCTTCGAAACTGCGCATGGCCTTGTAGATGCCATGCAGTACCACCGCGAAGAACGCCACGAACAGGCCCAGCCCCACCAGCCCCACCCGCAGCGCCAGGTTGATGTAAGTGTTGACGATATCAATGATGCCTTCGCCCTGGATCATCGACTGCATTTCCGGCGTGTTGCGGAAATCGAACGAGCCGAACAGCGGATTACGCTGGATGACGATCCAGGCGTTGTCCATCAGCCGTTCGCGATAGGTGATGTTTTCTTTTTCCAGGTTGCCAATGAATGGCAGCAGGTCCAGTACCTTGTCACCACCCGGTACCACGCTGAGCAAGGGCAGGGCGAGCATGCCGGCCGCTGCCAGCAGCGTCAGGCGCTTTACCGCCCCCCTGCCCAAGGCAATGAACACCGCCACGATAACCACCGCGCCAATCCACGGCCCCCGGGACAACGGCGCAAACAGCCCGGCAGCCAGCAACAGTGCGCCCATCAGCCGGTGAAGCGGGCGGCGTACGTACCCCTGCACAAACAGGAACAAGCCAATGGCTACGCTCATCACGTAACCCAGCACGATGGCCTGCCCGGTAGTGACGCTGGCACGCAATGCCCCGCCTCGGCTGAGGTAACCGGACAGGGTCCAGGGCACGCCCATGGCGTCGATCAGCGCGCTGTAGAGCAGCCAGTGCCGCACGTATTCGGCCACCGCAATGATCGCCAGCACAAATGACACCAGCACGAAGGCCAGCAGCGCGTCCTTGAACTCACTGAGCTGGCGCAGCCCGCGGCTGGCAACGTAGTAGGGCAGGAACACATCGATGTACAGGTACAGGGCCTGGCGCAGGGTGTCGGTGAGCGTGGTTTCGCGCAGGTACAGCCCGCCCATCAGCAGCAGGCCGGCTGCCAGCAGCCGGTCGGCCCAGGTGCGGCCAAAGCGCAGCCCATCGGGTTGACGGCGCAGTGCCAGGGCCGCCGGCAACAGCACGCACAGGGTCAATAGCCGGATGTGGTTGAGATCGACCAGGTAGTTGACCACGCCAAACCCTGGCACCTGTACCGCCGCAGGGGGGATCAGGAACAGCAGCATGTAGAACAGCGCCGTTGGGTTGTGCTCCCGGCGCCCGGCCAGGTACAGGATCACGCCCGCCGCAATGACGTACAGCCAGAAGCTCTGGGACACGAACGCCAGCACCGTCAACACGAACCACAGGTTGCGCCTGCGCTTGAAGTCGGCGGGTGGAATCAGGTCAGTGGCTGGCCGGCGAGCCAGCACGAAAACCACGGTTGCCAGAAACAGGATGACGATCAGCGCGCGTAAATGTTCAGGCATCGGCTATGTACACCTTTCCCTTGGTGGGCAACGGCTAGCAACGTGGCTAAATGAAACTATAGTGACTTTTAGCCATTCAGTCAGAGATTGAACGCATGCCGTCGATTGATGTGCCAGCCGCCGCCAGCCTGCGCTCGCGGGCCCTGCATGCCGGGTCCTGGAACCTGGTGTCGCAGGTGGCATCGCAGCTCATGCGCCTGGGTGGCAACCTGATCATGGCGCGCCTTCTGCTCCCGGAAATGTTCGGCGTGATGGTGATCGCTACCACGGTATCCGTACTGCTGCACTTGCTCTCAGACGTAGGCCTTCGGCAGAACATCATCCAGAGCCACCGGGGCGATGACCCTGCGTTTCTCAATACCGCCTGGACCGTGCAGATCATCCGCGGCTTCACCTTGTTCGCCCTGACCTTGCTGCTGTCGCTGTTGGCGTGGCTGGCCCAGGTGGAGAACGTGTGGCCTGCCGATTCCACCTATGCGGCACCGGTACTGCCCTGGGTACTGGCCGCCACCGGCCTGTCTGCGGTGATTTGGGGTTTTCAGTCGACCAAGCTGGATGTGGCGGTGCGCACCTTCCAGCAAAAGCGCGTGGTGCTGGTAGACCTGGCTTCGCAATTGGTCGGTTTGCTGGTGATGCTGGTGCTGGGCTACCTCACCCATTCCATCTGGGCGCTGGTGATCGCCGGGCTGGTGTCGGCGCTGGTGTGGACGGTGCTGGGGCATACCGCGCTTGAAGGCCATGGCAACCGGCTGCAGTGGGACCGCAGTGCGCTGACCGAGCTGATTGTGTTTGGCCGCTGGATCCTGTTGTCATCGATGGTAGGGGTGCTGGCCATGTACGGCGACCGCATCTGGTTTGGCGCCAGCATGACGGCTGCGCAACTGGGCGTGTACTCCATCGCGGTGCTGATCCTCGGTGCTGTGCAGATGGCAATCATGAAGGTGGTGGGGGCCGTGGCTCTGCCCGCATTCAGTGAAGCGGCGCGTGCCGATGACCGGCAGCGCCTGAACGCCCTGTACCAGCGCTTTCGCCTGTTGGTAGACCTGCTGGTGCTGTTTGTCTGCGGCGGCTTCCTGACCGCCAGCCCACTGCTGATCGGCTGGATGTACGACGAGCGTTACAGCGAGGCTGGCCCGATGCTCGCGATTCTTTCACTCTCTTTCCTTACATTGCGCTATACATTGGCGCATCAGGTATGGATTGCCCTGGGGCTGACCAAGTACCAGGCCATGGACAACATCATCCGCCTGGTATCGCTGTGGGGGCTGCTGCCGCTGCTGTTGGCCCTGGGCGGTGTGGACTGGGCGATCTGGGGCGTCGCCCTGCATACCGCCCCCACGCTGGTGTTGATCGTGTACGTGAATTGCAAGCTGGGGATATTCAGCCTGAAACGTGAACTGGTGGTGTTGCCGATGCTGCTGGTCGGCGCCCTGTGCGGGGCATTGCTCACGGCGGTATTCGAGCAGCTGTAGTGGGGCAGGCAAGTGTAACTTTCTTGGGGACGGGTCGGGTGATCATGGGGAAGCTGACAGTGTGTGCGTCGCAAGTGGGTCGTAGGGGCTTTCTGCAGAGTTGCGTACTGTTGGGCGTGGGCGGCGCAGTGCTTGGCCCCCAGGCGGTGCTGGCGGCCAGGCCTGCCGGGCAGGCGGGCTTCGTGGTAATCAACGGTTGGGTGTTGCCCGCCCGGTATTTTCGGGACCAGCCGGCATGATTGCCGATTATCAGCAGCAGAAAACGCTGCGGGGCAGCTATGACGTGTGCATCATCGGCGCAGGCCCTGCGGGCATCACCTTGGCGCTGCGCCTGGCAACTGCCGGCCACAGCGTATTGCTGGCCGAAGGCGGCGGGCAGGAATATTCGCCCCGCTCCCAAGGGCTGTATGCCTGCTCATCCAGCGGCCTGCAACTGTATGCCGAGGAAGCCCGGCTGCGTTACCTGGGCGGTACGTCCAACCATTGGGCAGGCCGCTGCCGGCCGTTCAGCCCCTCGGATTTCACGATCGCGCCCCCGGGCGACCTGCCGGGCTGGCCCATCCCCTATGAGGAAATCGAGCGTTATTTGCCGGCGGCGATGGACATTGTCGACCTGCCTGCCGGCGCGCCGTTCAAGGCCATCAATACCGGCCTGGATGGCGGTGAATTCGACCCGGACCGCTTTCTGCTCAGCCCACCCACCCGGTTTGCGCAAAAGTACGCCACGGCCCTGGAGCAGACCGAGGGCCTGGACGTGTTCCTCAACTGCAATTGCGTCGACCTGGAATTCGACAGTGCCGCTGGCCGCCTGGCGGCAGTGGTCCTGTCTGATTACGAGGGCAACCGCCAGCGCCAGGTGGCGCGCTATTTCATCCTGGCCGCGGGCGCCATTGAAAATGCCCGGCAGTTGCTCAACAGCCAGTCGCTGGCAGATGCCGGTGTGATCAGCAAAGGCGGGCTGGTAGGCGGGTGCTTCATGGAGCACCTGAACGTCGACATGGGTACCTTCATCCTCAAGCCCGGGCTGGACCAGGACGCCCGCGAGTACTACACCACCGACGCCTTCGTCGAGCAGTACAAGATCGGCAAGGGCAACGTCAGGGCCGCGCTGCTGGCTGAGGTGCAAACCTACGGCCGCACGGCCGAGGTGAAGCATTTTCTGGAAAACCTGGCCTGTGACATGGGCGTGGCCGGCAAGGTGGAATTCGTGGCCCGCTTCAGCTGCCCGGGTGATGGGGTGATCAGCACCATGATCGAGCAGTTCCCCAGCCTGCAAAGCCGTATCTCGTTGCTGGAGCAGAAGGACGCCCTGGGCGTGGCCAAGGTCAACGTCAACTGGGTGCTCACCGCCGAGGACCGCAACACCATCAAGTGCATCGGTACCACGCTGGCCACCCAGTGGGCTGACATGGAACTGGGCTTCGTCAAGCTCAACGACTACGTCTACGACACGTCAATACCGCTGAAACTCTCGCCCCACGCCCACCACATGGGCACCACCCGCATGGCCGCTTCACCCCAGCACGGGGTGGTGGACACCGATTGCAAGGTATTCGGCACCGACAACCTCTATGCGGCGGGTAGCAGCATTTTTGCCACCGGCGGTGCTTCCAACCCGACCATGCCGCTGCTGCAATTTGCCGTACGCCTGGCCGAGCACCTTGACGGGAGGATCAGCGCAGCCCGCAGCGCAGCGGCGTAAAAAGGCGACAGGGCATGAGCGCGCACCGGTCAGCAACCACAAGAACGAGACCGTGGCGCTTCAGGGACTATTTGGATTGCATTGATCGCGAGGCCAGGCAGCATGATCGGATGGATACGCAGAGCCGTGACGCACTATGCGCACTCCACAGGGCGAGGACGCGCGTTCTACAAGAAATTCTGCAACCCGTCCGGGTTGGAGTGGGGGGCTTACCTGGCCCGCTGGGGTGGCTTTCATTCGGTGGGCAGTAACTTCTATGTCAACCAGGGCTGCAACATCACCGACCCGTCGTTGGTGCGCATCGGCAACAGTGTGGGGTTGTCCGACTGCACCCTGATCGGGCACGACGGGGTGGTGTTGCTGATCGAGCACCGCTTCGGCAAGCACCTGGATTCAGTCGGTTTCATCGACATCAAGGACAACTGCTTCGTCGGCCACGGCGCCATCGTCATGCCCAGGGTGACCATCGGCCCGGAATCGATCGTGGCCGCAGGTGCCGTCGTAACCAAGGATGTGCCGCCCGGCACGGTGTATGGCGGTAACCCGGCCACTTTTATCTGCACCACCGACGCGCTGATCAAACGGGTGGAAGCCCGCTGTGAGGCCTACCCCTGGATCGACATCGTCAAGCAGCGCAACGGCGCCTACGACCCAGAGGTCGAGCCACTGCTGATGGCGCAGCGGCGCCAGTACTTCTTCGGGGACAGCGACAATGGCTAAGCCCGTGGATGTGCTGGTGGTCAATTTCAACACTGGCGCTTTGCTGCAGCCCATGTTCGACGCCCTGCGGCACGCCGGCAGCGATGAGTTGGCCCGCTACCTGGTGGTCGACAACGCATCTGCCGACGACTCCGTAAAACGCCTGGCCCAGGTCTGCCCCGACGCTGTAGTGCTGGCCAACCAACAGAACGTGGGGTTCGGCCGCGCCAACAATCAGCTGTTGGCGCACCTGCAGGGCCGCTATGCGTTGCTGCTCAATACCGATGCGTTCGTGGCCGCCGACACCCTGCGCAGAACCTTAGCGTACATGGAAAGCGATCCCCAATGTGGGGTGCTCGGCGTCAGACTGGAAGGGCGGGATGGCGACCTGCAGCCAAGCTGCCGGTACTTTCCCACTCCGTTGAATGTGTTTGCAGGGCGTACGGGTTTGGGGCGGTTTTTCCCCGGGCTGAAAATGGTCGACGAGATGGGCTGGGACCATGCCTCGGTACGCGAATGCGACTGGCTGCCCGGCTGCTTCTACCTGGTACGCCGTGAAGTGCTGGACCAGGTGGGCCTGTTCGACCCACGGTTCTTCCTCTATTACGAAGAGGTGGACCACTGCAAGCGGGTCAAGGCCGCGGGGTGGAAGGTGGTGTTCTACCCCGACACCACGGTGGTGCACATCGGTGGCGAAAGCTCCAAGTCGGTAGCTGAACTGGAGGCGGCCAGCCGGCAGATCTCTGCTTACCAGATCGAAAGCGAGCTGCTGTACTTTCGCAAACACCACGGCATTGCCGGCCTGGCCTTGCACATGCTGCTGGTCAGCCTGGGCGACCTGGTGCTGGCGCTCAAGGCCTTGCTCAAGCGCCGGGGGCGGGCTGCGTTGCTGGCCTGCTGGCGCCATAGCAAGGCGACGTGGGCATTGCTGCTCAAAACCCGCTACGCCACCCAACCCACGAGGTAGTACGCGCCATGTTCGAGAATATTCGTGCCGACCTGCGGGCCCATGGGGGCGATTGGGGCGCACAGGGGTTCTGGGTGCTGCTGGTGTACCGCTTCGGGCGCTGGCGCTACGGGGTGCGCCCGGCCTTGTTGCGCAAGCTGTTTTCGTTCATCTACAAAGTGCTGTTCAAGTTCGTGCAGATCATCACCGGCGTCGAGTTGCCCTGCGAAGCGGTGATTGGCCGCAATTTCGTCATCGACCACTTCGGCGGCATCGTCGTCAGTGGCTATGCGCGCTTCGGTGACAATTGCCGTATCCGCAATGGCGTGGTCGTGGGGCTGAAACGGGTGGACAGGCCGGTGGCGCCGGTATTCGGCGATAACGTGGATATCGGCACCGGGGCCAAGGTGCTGGGGGAAATCCGCATCGGTAACAACGTGATCATCGGGGCCAATGCCGTAGTGCTGGTGGATGTGCCGGACGACTGCATTGCGGTGGGAGTACCTGCCACGGTCAAGGCCAGGCGCACAGCCGGTGCGGAGGCTGTCGAGTGAGCGTTACGCCCGAGCTTGGCGTGGTGGTGATTGGCCGCAACGAAGGCCAGCGCCTGGCGCGCTGCCTTCAGTCCCTGGCTGAGCGCACCGACAGCGTGGTGTACGTCGACTCCGGCTCCACGGATGGCTCTGTGGCACTGGCGCAAAGCCTGGGTGTTCAGGTACTCGCGCTGGACCTGCGCATCCCCTTTACCGCTGCCCGCGCCCGCAATGAAGGCTTTGCAGCTCTGCTGCGGTCAGTGCCGGGCTTGCACTGGGTGCAATTCGTTGACGGCGATTGCGAGGTGGCCCCGCGCTGGCTGGCTACCGCCCAGGCCTTTTTGCAGCAGCACGCCGATGTCGCCGTGGTGTGCGGGCGCCGCCGCGAGCGGTTTGCCCGACAGACGCCTTACAACCTGCTTTGCGACATGGAGTGGGACACCCCGGTGGGCGAGGCCAAGGCCTGCGGCGGCGATGCATTGATGCGGGTACAGGCCTTTGACGCCGTCGGTGGGTTTCGCCCAGGCCTGATCGCGGGCGAGGAGCCCGAGTTGTGCGTACGCCTGCGGGCTGCAGGCTGGAAGGTCTGGCGCCTGGACGCCGAGATGACCCTGCACGACGCGGCCATGACCCGTTTCAGCCAATGGTGGCGGCGCTCCCAGCGGGCCGGCTTTGCCTATGCCGAAGGCGCGCAACTGCACGGTGCGCCCCCTGAGCGGCACTGGCTGCAGGAGTCCCGCCGGGCATGGCTGTGGGGCCTGGGCGTACCGTTGGTGGTGGTGCTAGCCTGCCTGGCGCTGGGCGCCTGGGGGTTGTTGCTGCTGGCTGTGTACCCGGTGCAGGTCGTGCGCCTGGCCCGTCGTGGTCAGCGCACCCCCAAGGAAAACTGGCTGCAGGCGGTGTTTCTGGTCATTGGCAAGTTCCCGGAAATGCTGGGGCAGCTGAAATTTTGGCGCCAGCGCCTGCTGGCCGGCAAATCGACGTTGATCGAGTACAAGTGAGAGCCCACCCATGATGCTCGGCACCCTCGTCAAAAGCGTATCCAGCCTGCAACCGGGTTACTCGTTACGGGCATTGAACAGCAAGCGCCGGCTGGTGCAGCAGATGCTCATCCACCGACACGACCTGGGCCGGTTCATGCAACGCATGCAGGCGGCGTTGGGGCCTGATTGCTGGCAGCGGCTGGGCATGGACGGCATAGGCGTCGTGCAATGGCCGTACATCAGCCGGGGCTGGGCGGCGCCGCGCCGGCTGGAGGCGGTGGCTGCGCACTTTGAAGTGGTGGCTGGCCAATTTCCGCACCTGCTGGTGGAGGGCCGGGATCAGTCCATCGTGCTGTACGACCTTTCTGCCCAGTCTGCCGGTTGCAGCCTGGTACTGGACCGCCCAGTCTGGTTCAAGCGCGAGGGCGAGCTGGTGTTGAACCTGTTCCGGGGTGACCTGCGGGTCGCTTCGCTGGCGTTCACTCTTAGCCGCAGCGAAGGGCCGCTGGTAATGTTCGTCGGTGCCGTGCAGGGCATCCACAGGGGTATCGACAGCGACACCTCGCTGGCCATCTACCGCGACCTGACCAAGGATTTCGAAGGCCTGCGCCCCCGCAGCCTGCTGCTGGAGGCGCTCAAATGCCTGGCCCGGTGCCTGGGCGTGGCGGAAATCAACGCCGTGAGCGACGCTTACCGCCACCATCGGCATGCCTACTTCGGCCAAGACGAGGGCAAGCCCCTGGCAGCGGACTATGACGTTATCTGGCAGGAGAGCGGCGGCATGGCGTCGCACCGTGAAGGCTTCTTCGCCATACCCTTGGTGGCCGCACAGCGCGCCGAGGCGGACATCCCGGCCAAAAAGCGTGCTATGTACCGGCGCCGGCATGCGCTGTTGCTGGAGGTTTTCGCAGGTTTGCAGGGGGCATTGGCGGGCGCGGGTGGCAGCCATGAACTACAAGGTAAACAGGGGGATGCATGCGTTGAGCGTGTATCGGCAGTGGGCAGACCGCCGGTGATCGGCAGCCAGGAACAGGGCTGACACAGGCGCTAGGCCATCAAGCGGGTTTGGATCTGGATTCGTATGCGTATCGCCTACTTCATCAATCAGTACCCGAAGGTGAGCCACAGTTTCATCCGCCGCGAGATCCTGGCGCTGGAGCGCCTGGGTGTGCAGGTGCAGCGTCTGGCGCTGCGGGGTTGGGATGCCGAGGTGCAGGACGCCGACGATGCCAGTGAAAAGCTCAAGACCCGTTACGTGCTGCAAGGCGGCTTGCGTGCATTGATCGCACCCACCTGGCACGCACTGCGCCATCAACCCCGGCGGTTCCTTCAGGCATTGTGCCTGGCCCTGGGCATGGGCCGCCGGGCCGATCGGGCCTGGCCCTACCATGTGATCTACCTGGCCGAGGCCTGCCAGTTGCTGCAGTGGTTGCAGGCCAGTGGGGCCAGCCATGTGCATGCCCATTTCGGCACCAATTCGGCTGAGGTGGTGATGCTGGCCAACGCACTGGGTGGCCCTGCGTACAGCTTTACCGTGCACGGGCCTGAAGAGTTCGATAAACCGCAGTTCCTGCACCTGGGTGAAAAGGCCCGACGCGCCGCGTTCGTGGCAGCCGTCAGCGCCTATGGGCGCAGCCAGTTGTACCGTTGGGTGGCCCACGAGCACTGGCCTCGGATAAAAGTGGTGCATTGTGGCCTTGAGCAGGCCTTTCATGCGGTACCGGCTGTAGCGGTGCCCGCTGCGCCCAGGCTGGTGTGCGTGGGGCGCTTGTGCGAACAGAAGGGGCAGTTGCTGTTGCTGGAGGCGGCGCGCAGGCTCGCCGCCGAGGCGACGGCGTTCGAGCTGGTGCTGGCAGGTGATGGCGAGATGCGCGGGGAGATTGAGCGGTTGATTGACCGCTACGGGCTGCAGCGCCATGTACGGGTTACAGGGTGGATCAGCAGCGCACAGGTGCGTGAAGAAATCCTCGCAGCACGCGCACTGGTTTTACCCAGCTTTGCCGAGGGCCTGCCCGTGGTCATCATGGAGGCCATGGCCTTGCGCCGGCCGGTAATCACTACCTATGTAGCGGGCATTCCCGAACTGGTACGCCCTGGTGAAAATGGCTGGCTGGTGCCGGCTGGCGATGTGGAGCAACTGACCGAAGCCATGGCTGACTGCCTGGCGCAACCGGTGCAGAACCTGCAGCGCATGGGCGACGCGGCTTACCACCGTGTACTGCAACGCCATGACATCGATACCGAGGCGGCCCGGCTGGCCGGTTATTTCAAGGCAGACGCATGATTAGTGTATTGGGTGGGTTGCTGGGCGTGCTGGCGTTGATCGCCCTGGTGCCGGTGCTGGTGCTTTTGCTGCAGGTGGTGCTGGCTTGCCTGCCCGCGCGCCGGCAACGGCCGATGGCTGGTGGTGCAAGGCCGCGGGTGGCGGTACTGGTGCCCGCCCATGACGAGGCGTCGATCATCGCCACTACCCTGGCCAGTATCACCCCCCAGCTGCTGCCCGGCGACCGAGTGCTGGTGGTTGCGGACAACTGCACCGATGACACCGCACGCCTGGCGGGCGTTGCCGGCGCTGAGGTGGTCGAGCGCCAGGACGCACGGTTGCGTGGCAAGGGCTATGCGCTGGACTTCGGCCTGCGCCACCTGGCCAGCCAGGCCCCGGACGTGGTGATTGTGGTGGATGCCGACTGCGTGGTGGGCGAGGGCGCCATCGAGCGCCTGGCGCGCCGTTGCGTTGAGGCGGGCAGGCCGGTGCAGGGGCTGTACCTGATGCGCGCACCGGCAGGTGCCGGGGCGAAAGTGCAGGTCGCCGAATTTGCCTGGCGGGTAAAAAACCTGGTGCGCCCACGGGGTTGGGCCCGCCTGGGGTTGCCGTGCCAGCTGATGGGGGCTGGCATGGCGTTCCGTTGGCAGGACCTGGCGGGGGTCGACCTGGCCAACGGCCACTTGGTCGAAGATATTAAACTCGGGCTGGACCTGTGCCAGCAGGGCAAGCCCCCGCTGTTCTGCCCCGAGGCGTTGGTGACCAGCCAGTTTCCGGTGAGCCAGCAGGGCCTCAACAGCCAGCGCACCCGTTGGGAGCATGGCCACTTGGGCCTGATTCTGGCCGATGCCCCGCGGCGGGCCATGGCTGCGGTGCAGCAACGCAACGGTGCCCTGGCAGCCCTGACCCTGGACCTGCTGGTGCCGCCTCTGGCGCTGCTGGTGCTGGCCTTGCTCGGGCTGAATCTGCTGACCTGGCTGGCCTACGCCGTGCTGGGCCTGGCAACGCCAGCCTGGCTAGCCCTCTGGGCGCTTGTGTTGCTGGCGCTTGCCGTGGGCCTGGCCTGGTTGCGCTTCTGCCGGGAGGTCATTCCGTTCTCGGTGCTGCTGTACGCGCCTTTTTATGCCGCCCGCAAAATCCCGCTGTACCTGGGCTTTCTGATCAAGCGCCAGGTCGAGTGGGTGCGCTCCAAACGGGATGACGACTGATGCCTCGACGACTTTGGCGGCAGCGCTGGCAACGCATCATCGATCAGCTGCAGGTTGTGCAGAACAATGACGCAGCCCAGGGGCTGCTTGCGCAGCTCGCCGCCCCCACTGCGCCTACCGTACTGGGGTTCGTCAACGCCCATGCCATGAACCTGGTAGTGCGCGACAGCGCCTACTGCCAGGCGCTGCTGTCGGCAGGCGTGCTGTTGCGCGACGGTTCGGGCATGGCCATTCTGTACCGCAGGCTGGGGCTGGCGCCGGGCCTGAACATGAACGGCACCGACTTCATCCCCAGGCTGCTGGGGGCGTACCGTGGCCGCCGTGTGGCGTTCTGGGGCACGCGCCAGCCCTACCTGGGCCAGGCCGCGCAGCGCTGCGCGGCTACCTTTGGGGTACAGCCGGTGTCGGTGCACGATGGGTTCGCCGCCATCGACACCTACCTGGAACTGGCCGGCAAGCACCGGCCCGACCTGATCGTGCTGGGCATGGGCATGCCACGGCAGGAAGCCGTGGCGGCAGCGCTGGCCGAAAGCGGCCAACCGTGCCTGATCATCTGTGGCGGGGCGATTCTGGATTTTCTGGGGGGCAAGGTCAGCCGTGCGCCGGGCTGGCTGCGGCGCTTCGGGCTGGAGTGGTTGTACCGCCTGGTGCGCGAACCCAAGCGCCTGTTCATGCGCTATGTGGCCGGTAACCCGCTGTTTCTGCTACGCACCCTGCTGTTCAGCAGCCGCTCGCCATGATGCTACAGTGAGATCAATGCATCGGCGCTTCACCCGCTTCGCTTACGCTGTTTTCAGGTTGGCTGTTTGATCGCTGGCAGTTGCCAGGCACCCACCGAAGAGGTCTGAAATGGTTTTCGAACCCCGAAGCAGCCGTTCGTTGCTTCAGCGCAGAAGCAGTGTGAGCAATGCCATTCAGGCGGGCCTGGACGGCATCGCCGTCACCGGGATCGCCTGGTACCTGATCTACGACCAGTTTGGCTACATCACCTCCGACTACGTGATCATGCTGCTGTTGCTGATCGGTGCCCTGGCGGTCATCTATGACCATTACGCCATCTACCGCACCAATGTCAGCTTGTCGATCAAGGCGTTTCGCTTGTTCAAGGCCTGGTCGGCCACCTTCTGCTTCTTGGTGGTGATGGCGTTTCTGACCAAGCAGAGCGAAACCTATTCCCGGCTGTTGGTGGTGCAGCTGTTCATTATTGGCTACATCGCCCAGCTTTTTATGCACATCGCCGTGCGCGAGTTGCAAAAACGGTTCACGGCCCACGCCCGCCTGGAAAATGCCCTGATCATCGGTGAGGGTGACCTGGCCAATTTCCTCTACCAGAAAATCAGCAACAACCCGTGGTTCGGCGAACGGGTGCTGGGCTGCGTGCTGCTGGGCCCGGCCCCTGCCGACGCGCCAGAGGCCGCCGAGGCCAAGCAACGCCTGCCAGTGCTTGGGCATATCGGGGAGCTGGACGACATCGTTGCCCGCCATGCCATCCGCACCGTCTACCTGGTAACCCCCCTGGGCGGTTCCGAGGTGATCAACCAGGTGTATTTCAAGCTGCTGGACAAATGCATCGCCGTGAACTGGGTGCCCGATATCTTCTCGCTGCGCCTGATCAACCACAGCGTGCGGGAAATCGCCGGCATCCCGGTGCTGACCCTTTCCGAAACCCCGCTTACCGGCATGAGCCTGTTCCTGAAAAACCTGGAAGACAAAGTGCTCGCTGCGCTGATTCTGCTATGTGCTTCACCGGTGCTGCTGGCGGTGGCCCTGGCGATCAAGCTCGACAGCCCGGGCCCGGTGTTCTTCCGCCAGGAGCGCACGGGTTGGACCGGTGAGTCGTTCCGTATCTGGAAATTTCGCAGCATGCACGTGCACCAACCGGATGGCGGGGAGATCAAGCAGGCGCAGAAGCACGACCCCCGGCTGACCAAGGTGGGCGCGTTCATCCGCCGCACCAGCCTCGACGAGCTGCCCCAGCTGTTCAATGTGCTGACCGGCGAGATGTCGCTGGTGGGCCCCAGGCCCCACGCCCTGCAGCATGACACCCTGTATTCGCAGGACATCGTCGACTACTTCGCCCGCCACAACATCAAGCCCGGCATGACTGGCCTGGCTCAGGTACGCGGCTTCCGGGGGGAGACCAAGGACATCGAGCAGATGATCCAGCGCGTGGATTCGGACATCGAATACATCAACAACTGGTCGCTGTGGCTCGACTTCGTGATCCTGGTGCGCACCCTCAACGCTTTTACCGGCAAGCACGCCTATTGAGTGGGCGTCGGGCCTTGGCCCAGCGGGTGCAACTCGCGAAAACTGTGGGCCTCGGCCACCAGCCAGTCATGCACGGCCCGCGCGCCGGGTTGGCTCAGGCCGCCAGGCGGGTAGTGCACCACATAGCGCTTGTGGTTGGCGATGGCTACACCAAACGGCACGATCAGCGCGCCACGTTCCAGCTCGTCATTGAGCAGTGTCCGCCGGGCAATGGCCACGCCCAGGCCGGCAATGGCCGCCTCGATGGTGAGGTGGTTGCGATTGAAGGTGTGCCCGCGGCGCACATCCTGCGCGGCGGCGCCGATACCCTCCAGGTAGAACTCCCATTCTGCATACTCCGAGCTGCCCCGCCAGGCGGTGATGTCGTGCAGCAGCGGGTAGTGCACCAGGTCGGCCGGGCCGTGCAGGGGCGGGCGGCCACGCAGCAGGCCGGGGGAGCAGACCGGGAAGATCTGCTCGGCCAGCAGCGGGGTAGAAAGCATGCCCGGGTAACTGCCATCGTTCAGGTCGATGGCCAGGTCGAAGTCCCCCGGGGTCAGGGCCTGGGCACTGTCTTCAGCCACCAGCCGCAGTTCGATGTCCGGGTAGCGTTGCTGGAAGCGCGGCAGGCGCGGGGTCAGCCATTTGGCCAAAAATGACGGGATCGAGCGCACCCGCACAGTCCCGCGGATTTCACCCGCGTCCAGGCGCAGCAGTTCGGCCTCGATGCTGCCGTAGGCCTCAGCCACGGTCTGTGCCAGGCGCTGGCCCTCGGCGCTGAGCTCAACGCCACGCGCCCGGCGCACGAACAGGCGATAGCCCAGGCGGTCTTCCAACTGACGCATTTGCTGGCTGACGGCTCCGGGGGTGATGTGCAGCTCCTCGGCGCAACGGGTGAACGACAGGTGCCGCGCCGCGCAGGCGAAGACATGCAGCCAGACAAACGACTGGCCAGTGAGTTGATGCCGCATTGTTTAGCCCTGCTAAAGCCTTGCTTAGGAAGTATCGTTGGTCATTCCAGAGGATGAGGGCCAGTATTGCCTATAACAGGCGCTAGCGCCCACTTTCTTCGCATATCTGTTGCATGCCACAAGGCATCCAGCGGTCAGGTTTTAGCATGGCTATCAGTGTTTTCGACCTCTTCAAAATCGGCATAGGCCCCTCAAGCTCACACACGGTGGGCCCGATGCGCGCTGCGGCAACCTTTGCCCAGGCGTTGCGCGAGCAAGGCCTGTTGGCCCGCGCCCAGCGTGTCGAAGTGCGTCTGTACGGTTCGCTGTCGGCAACCGGGGTAGGGCATGCCACTGATCGGGCATGCCTGTTGGGTTTGATGGGCCAATGGCCTGATCGCATCGACCCGGCCACCATCGACTCGCGCATCGGCCAGGTGTTGCAGGAGCGTTGCCTGATGCTCGATGGCAGCCAGCCGCTGACCTTCGACTATGCGCAAGACATGCTGCTGCTGGACGAAGACCTGCCGTACCACCCCAATGCCATGCGCCTCGAAGCCTTCGACAGCGGCGCCAGCCTGCTCAGCCAGACCTATTACTCGGTCGGCGGCGGCTTCATCGTCGAGCAGGCAGAAATCGACCAACCGGCTGGCAACAGCCAGGCGGTGGCCCTGCCGTACGAATTCGGCAGCGCCGAGCAGTTGCTGAGCCTGTGCAAGGTTCACGGCTTGAGCGTGGCCCAGCTGATGATGGGCAACGAATGTGCCTGGCGGCCTGAGGCAGACGTGCGCGAAGGCCTGCTGCGGATCTGGGCGGCCATGCGTGAGTGCGTGAACAATGGCTTGCGCAACGAAGGCATCCTGCCGGGCGGGTTGCATGTGAAGCGCCGTGCGGCAAAGTTGCACCGCAGCCTTCAGGAACTGGGCAAGCCCAACGTGATCGGCTCGACCCTCAGCGCCATGGAGTGGGTCAACCTGTTCGCCTTGGCGGTCAACGAAGAAAACGCAGCCGGCGGGCGCATGGTCACGGCGCCCACCAACGGTGCTGCGGGTATCATCCCCGCCGTGCTGCACTACTACATGAAGTTCAACCCCACGTCCTCTGATGCCGATGTGGTGGACTTCCTGCTGGCCGCGGCAGCGGTGGGCATCCTGTGCAAGAAGAACGCCTCTATTTCCGGTGCGGAAGTGGGTTGCCAGGGCGAGGTGGGTTCAGCCTGTTCGATGGCTGCCGCCGGCCTGGCGCAGGTGCTGGGGGCAACGCCGCCGCAGCTGGAGAACGCGGCAGAAATTGCCCTGGAGCATAACCTGGGCCTGACGTGCGACCCGGTGGGGGGCCTGGTGCAAGTGCCCTGCATTGAGCGTAACGCCATTGCTGCGGTGAAGGCGATCAACGCCGTGCAGATGGCCTTGCGCGGCGACGGTGAGCATTTCATCTCGCTGGACCGGGTGATTCGCACCATGCGCGACACCGGGGCAGACATGCACGCCAATTACAAGGAAACGTCCCGGGGGGGCCTGGCCGTCGCCTTTGTGGAGTGCTGATGCCCCTGTGGCGCTTAACGCGCCAGCGTGCCTTTGAACAACCCGCGCAATTGCTCGTTGCCGGCATCGATCAGGTGGTTGTCGTCGAAATACAGCGGCACCCCACCCTTGGACCCCATGCATTTCCCATCAGGGCACAAGTACGGCACCGGGTCGATGACCTTGGCGTTGCACGTGGCCGCCGCCGTGTCCATGGCTGACAGCGCCAGCCGGTTGCGGGCCAGGTAACCCGCCAGTGGGGTTGAGATATCAGCCTTGATGCCCAAAACCCGCGCCTGCAGGTTCAACCCCTTGTAGACACTGAACGGCATTTCCGGGATGGGCTTGACGATGTACACGGGCCGGTGGCTTGCCAGCATGCAGACCGTGTCGGTGTAAGCCTGGATGAACCGCTGCTCGAACGCACGGCTGCCTTGGTCCTGTACCCCCTCGAAGTACAGGCTGTAACCGCTGTGGCGACGCGGGTCGGTGTACAGCGCCGCGCGGCTGAACAGGAACAGCGGCACCCCCTGGTGCTCTGTTTGCAGTATCGCGAACTTCTCGGCATTGAACGCCTTGCAGTTGCGCTCGACCTCCTTGTTGTTCATGTGGAACTCGATCAGGGTAGGGCAGCCCGCACGGGCCCAGCCAAGCGCTGCCTGATCGGTTTCCAGCATCAAGGCCGCCGCGGTTGACTGGGCATGGCTGTCACCCAGCAGAATGGCGGTGATTTCGCCAGCGCCCAACTGGCATTGCGAAGCGCCAAACGCGTTCGGTGTGCACTGCTGGGTATACAGCTTGCTTTCGTATTCCGGTTTTCCGTCCTGCTTGACCCAGCGCACCTGAGGGTTGTGCTTGACCGCAGAACCCAGCGCGCCGGCAGCGGCAACCACCAGCAGGCCCATGCCAACGTAGCGGGCAAGGCCCATGGCTGGCCGTGCCACTTTGCGTGTTCTGGCCTCGACGCCATAGTAGGAGAGCGCACCCAGGCCCACCGACAAGAGCATGGCGACCGCGGTCGCCAGCGGGTCGTCCAGCAGCCCGCAGGTATACAGAAACACCACCAGCGGCCAATGCCACAGGTAGATTGAATACGAGCATTTCCCCAGAAATTGCAGCAACCGGTTGCGTGCGAACGCGCTGTTTGAGTTGGCCTGGATCACCAGCATGGCACCGGCAACGGGCACCAGGGCCAGGTAACCAGGCCAGGCAGCGTCGTGTGGCAGCAGCACCAGGGCAGCGCCAATCAGTGCCAGCCCTAGGGTTTCAGAGGCGGCCACCGCCCGCCCCGAAAGCTTCAGCGGGTACAGGTACACCAGCCCGCCGGCAATCATTTCCCATGCCCGGGTAGGCAACAGGAAGAACGAACCTACAGGGTGGCTGGCGCTGTAGGCCATTGAAGCCGCAAGGGAACAGGCCCCCAGGGCCGCCACCATCAGCTTCACCCTACTCAGGTTGCCCAGCTTGAACAGGGCCATGAGGATCAGCGGGTAGAGCAGGTAGAACTGCCACTCCACCGACAGCGACCAGGTGTGCAGCAGCCAGTTTTCCTGCAGTGGGGCGTCGAAGTAGCTGCCGTCCTTGGCAAAGTAGTGGTTGGACGTGAACAGCAGGCTTTCCTTGGTGGTGCGCAACAACTCCCGGTAGTCGTCCGTGGGCAGGAAGAAGTAACCGAACACGGCCAGCACCACGCACAGTGCGGCAAGCGCGGGAATGATCCGGCGCGCCCTGGCGGCATAGAAAGCGATGAGCGAGAACTGCCCGGCTTGCAGGCCAGTGGCGATGATGCGGGTCATGAGATAACCCGAGATCACGAAGAACACATCCACGCCAATGAAGCCGGCGCTCAGGCCTGCGGTCTTGAAGTGGTAGAGCACGACGGACATCACAGCCAACGCCCGCAAGGCGTTGATGTTCTTGTGGAACTGCATGGGTGAGGAATCCTGAACTAACCGGGGCAGCACTGCCCGCTTCCCTTTGAGCGCCCGCTGGGGTGGCGGTGCGTTTTTTAGCGGGGCAGGTTAGCACAGGGCCTGCTGCACAGGGGGTTAACCGAGCGCTTCGCGCAGGCGGTACCAGAGCATGCCCATGGCCAACAGCGGCGAGCGCAGGGCTTTGCCGCCGGGGAAGGTGAGGTGGGGGACGGCGCTGAACACGTCCAGGCCCTGGCTGTGGCCCACGGCTATACCCTCGGCCAACAGCTTGGCGGTCCAGTGGGTCACGTTCAGCCCATGGCCCGAATAGCCTTGGGCGTAGTAGACGTTGGGGTGCTGGCGCAGCCGCCCCACCTGCGGGAACCGGTTGGCCGTGATGCCGATCATGCCGCCCCACTGGTAGTCGATACGCACGTTGGCCAGCTGCGGGAACACGTTGAGCACCTTGGGCCGCATGTAGGCGCCGATGTCCCGAGGGTCGCGCCCGGAGTAGTGGCAAGCGCCCCCGAACAGCAGCCTGCGGTCTGCCGTGAGGCGATAGTAGTCCAGGCCCACTTTCTGGTCGCACAGGGCCATGTTCTGCGGGATCAGGCTGGCTGCCAGCGCCTCGGGCAGCGGCTCGGTGGCCACCACATAGCTGCCGGCTGGCAACACCTTGCCGCTGAGCGTTGGCTCCAGGCCCTCCAGGTGGGCATTGCAACCCAGTACCACGTGCTCCGCCTGCACGCGGCCGTGGGCGGTGTGCACGGTCACCCGTGGGCCGTGTTCGATGCGCAGCACCGGGGTTTGCTCGAAGACCTGCACGCCAAGGCCTGCCGCCGCACGGGCCTCGCCCTGCACCAGGTCCAGCGGGTGCAGGTGGCCGGAGCCCATGTCGACCATGCCCCCGGCATAGCGATCGCTCGCCACGACCTCATGCAGGCGCTCGGCGCTGACCAGGCGGGTTTCGGGGCGATACCCCAGGCTGGCCAGGTCATCCTGCTCGGCGGCGAACGCTTCGAACTGGGCGGGGGTGTTGGCCAATTCGCAAAAGCCCCAGCGCAAGTCGCACGCGATGCCATAGCGGGCGATGCGCTCGGCCACCAGGGTGACCGAATCGATGCCGGCCTGCTTCAGGTAACGCACGCCCTCCTGGCCCACATGCCGAGCAAAACCCGTGACGTCATGGCCGATGCCACGGATCAGCTGGCCGCCGTTGCGCCCACTGGCCCCCCAGCCGACGCGCCGGCCTTCCAGCAGCACCACCGACAGCCCGCGCTCAGCCAGCTCCAGGGCAGTGTTCACCCCGGTGAGGCCGCCGCCGACCACGCACACATCGGCGCTCAGGTCACCCGCAAGGCTGGGGTAGGGCGCCGGTTGCCGGGCGCTGGCGGCATAGTACGAGGCAGTGTGTTGGCTCTGTGCAGGCATGGGTATTCTCAGCTCAGCGGTTGGACTTGATCTTGGTCCAGGACCGGGTCATCAGGCGCATGATCTTCGGGCTCTGGGTGGTGGAGATGTACAGCTTGTCGAGTACCTCCTGCGGCGGATAGATCTCGGGGTTGTTTACCAAGGCTGCATCCATGAAGGCCTTGGCATCCGGGTTGCCGTTGGCGTACCCGACCGTGTCGCTGACCTTGGCGATCACCTTGGGATCCATCAGGTAGTTGATGAAGGCGAGCGCCTGTTCCGGGTTGTTGGCATCCTTGGGGATGGCCAGCAGGTCGAACCAGAGGTTGCTGCCCTCCTTGGGGATGCTGTAGGCGATTTTCACACCGTTCTTGGCCTCGGCGGCGCGGTGAGCGGCCTGGAACACATCGCCGGAGTAGCCGAAGGCGATGCAGATGTTGCCGTTGGCGAGGTCAGACACGTATTTGGAGGAGTGGAAGTAGGTAATGTACGGGCGCAGCGCCAGCAGGCGTGCTTCAGCCTTGGGGTAGTCGGCCGCATTTTCGCTGCGCGGGTTCATGCCCAGGTAGTTGAGCATGGCCGGGAACAGTTCATCCGGGGAGTCCATGAACGCCACACCGCACTGCTTGAGCTTCTTCAGGTTCTCGGGCTCGAACAGTACCGCCCACGAATCGATACGGTCTATGCCCAGGGCGGCCTTGATCTTGTCGACGTTGTAGCCGATGCCGTTGGTGCCCCACAGGTAGGGCACGGCATAGCGGTTGCCGGGGTCGTTCTGCTCCAGCAGTTTCAGCAGCTTGGGGTCCAAGTGCTGCCAGTTGGGCAGCTTGCTGCGGTCCAGCGGCATGAACGCGCCGGCCTGGGCCTGGCGGGCCAGGAAGTGGTTCGAGGGCACCACCACGTCATAACCTGTGCGCCCGGCCAGCAGCTTGCCCTCCAGGGTTTCGTTGGAGTCGAACACGTCATACACCACCTTGATGCCGCTGCTGGCCTGGAAGTCGGCCAGGGTGGTGTCACCGATGTAGTCGGTCCAGTTGTACACGCTGACGCTGGATTCGGCGTGGCTGGTGGTGGCGAACAGCAGGGTGAGTGCAGCCGCCGTCAGGGTGTGCAGATGACGCATGGGAACACCTCGTTGGTCTTGTTGTTCGAAGTCGGTGTAGCGGGGCTGCGGCGCAGCCCCGGTGGCTCAGACGCTCAGCATCAGGAACTCGCGCTCCCACGAGCTGATAACGCGCTTGTAGTTTTCATGCTCGGCACGCTTGACCGCCACATACCCCTGGACGAACTGCTTGCCCAGGTACTGCTGCACGGTTTCGCAGTCTTCCATGTGCTGCAGGGCGTCTTCGATGGTGATCGGCAGGCGCAGATTGCGTCGCTCGTAGGCACGGCCCTGCACCGGTGCGCTGGGGTCGACCTGTTCGACCATGCCCAGGTAGCCGCACAGCAGGCTGGCCGCGATGGCCAGGTAAGGGTTGGCATCTGCGCCGGGCAGGCGGTTTTCCACGCGCATCGACTCGGGGCTGGAGGTGGGCACCCGCAGGCCTGCCGTACGGTTTTCTTCACCCCACTCCACGTTCACCGGTGCCGAGGTGTCTGGCAGGAAACGGCGGAACGAGTTGACGTTGGGTGCGAACATCGGCAGCAGTTTGGGGATGTACTTCTGCAAACCGCCAATATGGTGCAGGAACAACGTGCTCATGCTGCCGTCGTTGTTGGCGAAAATCGGCTTGCCCGTGGCGATATCCACCACGCTCTGGTGCAGGTGCATGGCGCTGCCGGGCTCGTCGGTGATCGGCTTGGCCATGAAGGTGGCGGCCACGTTGTGCTTGAGCGCAGCTTCGCGCATGGTGCGCTTGAACACCGTGATCTGGTCAGCCAGGTCCAAGGCGTCGCCGTGGCGGAAGTTGATCTCCATCTGCGCCGGGCCGTCTTCATGGATCAAGGTGTCCAGGTCCAGGCCTTGCAGCTCGCACCAATCGTAGACATCTTCGAACAGGGGGTCGAATTCGTTGGCGGCGTCGATGGAAAACGACTGGCGGCCACTTTCGGCGCGGCCAGAGCGGCCCAGCGGTACCTGCAACGGCAAGTCCGGGTCTTCGCAGCGCTTGGTCAGGTAGAACTCCATCTCCGGGGCGACAATGGGCTGCCAGCCTTTATCGGCGTAGAGCTTGAGTACTTTCTTGAGCACATTGCGCGGCGACAGCGCAATGGGGTTGCCCTGTTTGTCGAAGGTATCGTGAATCACGATCGCGGTGGGTTCGATGGCCCAGGGTATCTGGTAGACCGCGGTGGGGTCGGGGCGGCACACCATGTCGATGTCGGCCGCGTCCAGCAGGCTGTAGTAGATGTCGTCATCCACGTAGTCGCCGGTCACGGTCTGCAGCAGCACGCTTTCTGGCAGGCGCATGCCACGCTCATGCAGAAACTTGGCGGTCGGGGCGATCTTGCCGCGGGCGATGCCGGTCAGGTCGCTGATCACGCATTCGACTTCGGTGATGCGGTGTTCTTTCAGCCAGGCGGACAGCTGATCGAAAGGGGCGTTCATACAGACCTCTTGGTTGGGTTTTGGGCGGGTAGCAACGCAGGCAGGTGCTTCCCAGGTGACGCGCTGAGGGCTATCTTGGCGACTGATGATTGGGTGATCTATCCACTTTTACCACTTGCCAATGCACCAAAAGAGTGCAAATGGGATATTGCGTGACAGCCGCCAATGCGATGCAGGTCCAGGCGTTCCACACCACCGACGTCACTGAGCAAGTGCGTGCCACCCCTGGCTGGCAGCAGCAGTACCGGCAGATGTCCCCGGGGCATTTCAATGGTGAGCTGCGCAGCCTGGGCCTCGATGGCGTGCAGGTGTACGAGGAGCGCCTCAATACCCGGGTGGAGCAGTTTTTCCGTGCGCCGCCGGGGTCACTGACGTTCTGTTTCGACCGCAGCGATGACAGCCTGTACCTGCTGAACGAGCACAGCCGCAACATCTGGATCACGCCCGAGAACTACCAAGAGGTGGCGGTGGTGTTCGACCAGGCCTTCCTGGCGCAGCAGGGGCTGCACCCATCGCGGCTGGACGGCCTGTACATGATGCCGCTGGGCAGCAGGCAGAACGCGTTGTTCGGCAGTTGGCTCAGTGCCACATTGCGGCAACTGGCCGAAGCGGGCTGCCCGCACCAGGCCCAGGCCCTGGCGCCGCAATTGCTGGAGGACTGCCTGTTCATTCTGGACAACGCCTGCCAGCGCCTCCAGGGCGCGGCCCTGGGCCGACGTGACGAGGCGCGGGCGATCATGCGTTCGGTCAGTGAATGGGCAGCCGATTGCCCTGAAGAAACGCTCAACCTGGTGAAGCTGGCAGACGTGGCCGGGGTGTCGCTGCGCCAGTTGCAACAGGCGTTCCGCGCATTCACCGGTATGCCACCTGCACAATGGCTGCGCTTGCGCCGGCTCAATGGCGCCAGGCGCGACCTGCTGCGTGACACTGGCGTCACGGTGGCAGAGGTCGCCATGCGCTGGTCGTTTTGGCATTTAGGAAGGTTTTCAGAGAGTTACAGGCAGTTGTTCAAGGAGTTTCCAAGCGAGACATTGAAGCGGGTGAGGGTGGGGATGGGCTGACATGGGCCTGCATTCCCCCCTGAAAATTGCTATGGTGCCGCCCTGATCAACCCGAGGTGCCGATGTTCTATCTGCCTTTGTCTGGCGAACAGGCTGACCGCCTCGCCAACGACACCCCTGCCCACTTCCTGGCCGCGGCCTCGCTGCTTCAGGCTGCGGCTGCCGTGTTCGTGCAGAACCTGCCGCGCCAGCCGTCTACTGCCACAGCAGACGCACAAGAGCGCAGGTTTGCCGAGGTGGTGCGTATCGCCAGCCAGGTCGAGGCCGCCGCACCTGGGCGTTTTCAAGGCCAGGTGCAGCAGCAGTTCGACCGCGAGGCGTTTGCCATGGGGCTGGGCATGTTGGGCGAGAACGGCATCGCCCTGCTGGCGGACGATGTGCCCTGCAGCGCCGACGAACTGCTCGACGAGCAGGGTGAGTGGCGTTTCCAGTTCGCCGACCTGTATCGCCAGCGTGTGACACCGCTGCACCCCGTGTACCTGCCAGCCCTGGCCAGCGACCTGATGCTCAGTGATCAACAGAACCGGTTGCTGCGCGAGTTCCTCAGTGGCGTCGACGAATCGGTCGCCGTGCAGGGCTTCGCCGGTACCGGCAAGACCTTCCTGATCCATCAGTTCGCTCGCCTGCTGGACCCCAAGCGCACCTTGCTGCTGGCCTTGACCGAAGGCCAGTTGCGCGCATTGCAGGCACGGGTGAAGGATGCCGCCGCGTACACCGCGCTCACCTTCGGGCAACTGGCCGACGAGCTGCTCAACCGCGACCTCACCAGCAATGGCTTCCGCCTGCGTGACGCTTACCGCACCAAACGGTCCTGGCGCCCCCAGGAGGCTCAGGTGGTGCGGTGGCTGGGGATTCCCGACATCGGCCCGCTGGCAGCCCGCGACGTGGTTGCGCTGTGCATACGGGCGGTACGTACCTTCTGTTACAGCGCCGACAGCCAGCTGCAATTGCACCACCTGCCCTGGGCCGGGGCGGGCACCACGCCTCTGGACCAGGAAGTGCTGCTGGAAAAGGCCCGCCTATACTGGCAAGAGCTGATTCGCCCATCGGCGCGGGACATCCAGCTGCCCCTGCGCGACTACCACCGGATCAAGTTGTTGTCGCTCACTGGCTACATGATTGATTCACGCTACACCCATGTCATCGTCGATGAGGCCCACGAGCTGTCCGCGCCCATGCTGGCTGTGCTCGACCGCACTCCGCAGTCGGTCATCGCGCTGGGCGACGAGTTGCAGAACCTCAATGGCCTCAGCCCGCACCATGGCGGTTTCATCCGCCAGCGCTACATCGATCATTCGCTGCGTGCGGGCCCCGCCATGGACAACGTGCTCAACCCGCTGATACAGGCGCACCCGGCGTCCATCCAGGCAGCGTTCAGCGGCAGTGCCGAGCACTACACCCGCGTGAGCTTCTTTGACACTGTGACGGTGCCGGAGCAGCCCACCGCCTTGATCGTCGATGACGAATGGGGGCTGTTCGGCTGGTTCCAGCGCCTGACCCACCAAGGCGTGCCCTTTGTGCTGCTGCCAAGTGCGCGCAAGGATTTCGAACTGTTCGTCGAAGACTGCATCGAGCTGTACCGCCATGGGACACGCCCGCGCCACCCCATGCTGTTCCGCTATGCCAGCTGGCAGGCACTGGCCCAGGACAAGGGCGACGACAAGGCGTTTATCGCGGTGCACAACATGCTGGGCAAAGGCTACACGCCAGCGCATTTCGCCAAGGCCAAAAGCCGTTACCGCTGGGACAAGGCGCCCACGTTGTTCCTGGGCCGGGTGCGGGATGTGAAAAACAGGGAGTTCGCCCGGGTGATGGTGTCGCCGGAGCTGATGGTGCCCCCGCAGGTGGCGGGTAATCGCAATGAGCGGGCACGCATGCTGGCGGGGTTGTACACCGCCTGTTCGCGCGCCCGGCACGAATTGATCGTGCCAGGTGGGATGCTGGACTGGGTCAAGGACCAAGTTCGCGATTAAGCCTCAGGGGCTGTGCCACAGCCCCTGAGGGAAGGGTCAGTTGCGGTCAAGCCAAACGGTTTGCGCGTTGGTGAACTCACGCACGCCGAAGTGTGACAGCTCACGCCCAAACCCGCTTTTCTTCACCCCGCCGAAGGCCACACGGGGGTCGGACGCGCAATAGCCGTTGATGAACACCGCGCCGGTATCCAGGGCCGTGGTCATGCGCTCGGCCAAGGCGTAGTCGGCGGTGTAGATGGTCGAAGCCAGGCCAAAATCGCTGTCGTTGGCCAGCTCCACCGCATGTTCCGCATCGCGGGCCGTGATAATGGCGGCCACCGGCCCGAACAGCTCCTGCTTGAAGGCAGTCATGTCCCGGGTGACATCGCCCAGCACCGTGGGCGCATAGACGTTCGCAACGCCCTCCACCTTGCTGCCGCCCAGCAACAGCGTGGCGCCCTCCGCCAGGGTAGCCTGCACCTGGCCGTCCAGCTCATCACGCAGGTCGTAGCGGGCCATCGGCCCGACGTAGGTGTCGTCCTGCAGCGGGTTACCGACCTTGAGTGCGCGGGTAGCTTCCACGAACTTGCGGGTGAAGGCATCGGCGATGCCCTGTTCCACGATCAGGCGCTTGGCAGCCGCGCACACCTGGCCGGTGTTCTGGTAGCGGCCGATCACAGCGGCCTGCACGGCAGCATCCAGGTCGGCATCGGCCAGCACGATGAACGGGTCGGAACCGCCCAGCTCCAGCACGCACTTCTTCAAGGCAGCACCGGCTTGCGCACCGATGGCCATACCGGCACGCACGCTGCCGGTCAGGGTGACCGCGGCGATACGCGGGTCGTTGATGGCGCGGGTAACACCGTCCGGGGTCACGTTCAGCACCTCGAACACGCCGTCGGGCAGGCCGGCATCCTTGAACAACTTGCCCAGCAGGTAGGCGCTGCCCATCACGTTAGGGGCGTGCTTGAGGGCATAGGTGTTGCCGGCCAGAATGGCTGGCACGGCGCCGCGCAGCACCTGCCAGATGGGGAAGTTCCAGGGCATCACAGCCAGGATCGGCCCCAGCGGGCGATACTCGATACGGGCTTTCTCGACCTGGGTCGGTTCCGGGGCCAACATGGCCGGGCCGTGCTCGGCGTACCAGCGGCACAGGCCGACGCACTTGGCCACCTCGCCACGGGCCTGGGTGATCGGCTTGCCGATCTCACGGCTGATCATCTGGGCGAAGGTTTCTGCCTGGCGTTCCAGTGCGTCACCCAGCGCCAACAGGTATTCGCTGCGCTGAGCCAGCGATACCTGGCGCCAGTGCGCATAACCCACCTTGGCACGTTGCAGCGCCGCTTCCAGTGCGGCGTCGTTGTCGAACGGGTAGGCACCAATCTGCTCGCCGGTGAACGGGTCGAGGGAGATGGCGTGGGTCTGGCTGCTGATCGCACTCATGGCAAGGATCTCTCGCTGTTATTAGGCAGTGGAGCCAGACTAGCGGGCTAGGGGTTTAATGAAAACTGAATAATAATGAGCGAAACATTCACGCTTGGAGAATGAAGTGGACCTGGTGCAACTGGAAATTTTCAAGGCTGTGGCGGAGCAGGGCAGCATCAGCGCTGCCGCGCAGCACATTCACCGTGTGCCGTCCAACCTCACCACACGTATCAAGCAGTTGGAAGAAGACCTGGGCGTTGACTTGTTCATTCGGGAAAAAAGCCGCCTGCGGCTGTCACCCGCTGGCTGGAACTTCCTCGAGTACACCCGCCGCATTCTCGACCTGGTGCACGAAGCCCGTGCTGCGGTAGCGGGTGAAGACCCCCAGGGCACCTTTGCCCTGGGTTCGCTGGAAAGCACTGCAGCGGTCCGTATCCCGGCACTGCTGGCCGCTTATAACCAGCGCTACCCCAAGGTGGACCTGGACCTGTCCACCGGGCCCTCGGGCACCATGCTCGAGGGGGTGCTGTCGGGGCGGCTGGTGGCTGCATTTGTCGATGGCCCCATCCTGCACCCCACGCTCGAGGGGATGCCGGTTTTCGAAGAGCAAATGGTGATCATCTCGCCACTCAACCACCCACCGGTTACCCGGGCCCAGGATGTGAATGGCGAAAGCATCTACGCCTTTCGCGCCAACTGCTCCTACCGGCACCACTTCGAGAACTGGTTTGTGCAGGACCAGGCGGTGCCAGGCAAGATCCACGAGATGGAGTCCTACCACGGCATGCTGGCGTGCGTCAGTGCAGGCGCAGGGTTGGCCATGATGCCGCGCACCATGCTGGACAACATGCCCGGGTGCAGCACGGTGAGCGCATGGCCCATGTGTGAAGACTTCCGCTACCTCAAAACGTGGCTGGTGTGGCGACGGGGCACCGTGTCGCAGAGCCTCAGCGCATTTGTGAAATTGCTTGAGGAAAGTAGCCCAACCATCTGATTTGAATGAATTATTTTTAAAATATCAGGTCTGGTGGCTTGGCCACTCGTTCTTCAGGGAAGTTTTTTGGCGTCAATGATGGCATTTTCCTTTCTTCTTCCTGAACAAGTGGACAATAATCAAGAAAGTATTACTTGTTGTGACCAAAAAAAGCTTAATGGTCACCCCATATTTCGAGGGGCCAAAGCCCCCGTTTGCCGTGTACACCATCAGGAGATGTCGTCGATGAAAACCCGTATTGCAGCGTCGCTAGCCGCCGCTTTGCTTGCGTTCGCGGGGGCCAACCTGGCCCAGGCCGCGCAGATTTCCGGCGCTGTAGGCGCGACTAGCCAAGGCGACATGACCTACCGCATCGGCTTGTCCTTCGACTGGGACAAGAAGTGGCTGGAGAGCAGTGTCGGCCACCTGACCGGCTACTGGGATGCAGGCTACACCTACTGGGAGGGCGGTGACGCCAGCGGCGCGCACTCCCTGTCGTTCGCCCCGGTATTCACCTATGAATTCAGCGGCTTCACCTACACCCCTTACATCGAGGCGGGCATCGGTATTGCGGCTTTCTCCAAGACCAACGTGGGTGACCAGCACCTGGGTTCGTCGTTCAACTTCGAAGACCGCATCGGCCTGGGCTTGAAACTGCCGTCGGAGCAGAAGGTCGGCATCCGTGCCATTCACTACTCCAACGCCGGCATCAAGCAGCCCAACGACGGCATCGAGTCGTACTCGCTGTTCTACAGCAAGGGCTTCTGATACCAGGAGCCAGGCCGGTGGGTGGCTCGCTGTCCACAGGCCTGGTGCACCTTAGAACGTGTAGGCAACCCCGGCCTGCAACGTACGCGGTGCCCCCGGGTACACGTAGCTGTTGAATGAGCCTTCGTCGTAGCCTTTGTTGAACACGTTCTTCAAGTCCAGGTTCACACGTACGTGCTCGTTGACCTTGTAGAAGCTCAGCAAGTCCACCACGTTGTAGCGCTCCATGGTGTACGTGGTTGCGGCAGTCTGCCCGGCGCGGTCATCCAGGTATTTCACGCCCACACCCAGCCCCAGGCCCTTGGCCACGCCGTCCTGGAATTCGTAGGTGTTCAGCAGGCTGAAGGTGTTGCGCGGAATGTTGGCCAGTCGCGTGCCCGAGGGCAGGGTGGTGTCCTTGGTGACCTCGGCATCCACATAGGAATAGCCGCCGATCATCCGCCATTCCGGGGTCAGATTGCCGGCCACGTTGATATCCAGACCACGGCTGCGGACCTCACCGGCCGCCACTTTGAAGGTGCCGGTCGGGTCGTTGGGGTCGTTGGCCAGCACATTTTCCTTCACGATATGGTAGATCGCCGCGTCGACGCTGAGCTGCCGGTCCAGCGCTTCCCACTTCACGCCCAGCTCGTAGGACTTGCCTTTTTCCGGGTCGAACCCGCCGCCGTCACTGGCAGGGGTGCCGGTGTTGGGTTTGAACGACCGCGCCGTGTTGGCATACACCGCCACGGTGTCAGTCAGGTCGTAGAGCAGGCCCAGACGGGGCGTGACGCCATTTTCGCCCTTGCTGAAATCGCGATTGGTGGCCAGCTTGTCGTCGTAGTCATGCTCGAAGCGCTCGAAGCGTACGCCGGCCAGGGCCTTCAGGCGGTCGGTGAGGGCGACCTGGTCCTGGATGAAGAACGCCCAGGTCTGCAGGTTTTCCTTGTCCCAGGTGGTGGTACGGGTGAGCGCAGGGCGGGGCTGGCCCAGCACGGGGTGGTAGATATCGATCGGGTAGGTGCCATCTTTTGCCGATGAGCGCTGGATGATCGAGTTGTAGTCGTAATTTTCGTACTCCACGCCAGTTAGCAGCGTGTGGCTGAACGTGCCGGTGTCGAAGTGCCCGGTCAGGTTCAATTGCCAGTCGCGGTCGGTCCACTCCAGCTTGCGGTAGTTGAAGTTGCGCTGCAGGGTATGGCCGTCGGCGGGTGCCTTGTTGGCCTCTACCGCGTTGCCCTTCAGGCTGCCGTCCAGAAACTGGAAACCACCGGCCAGGGTCCAGTCGTCGTTGAGCAAGTGCTCGAAGCGGACCTGGGCCATGTTGTTGTCGTTGTGCAGCAGGTTGTCGCTGCCTTTTTCCCAGATGTAAGTGTCACGCGAGGCGCTGCGCGTCTGGGTGCCATAGCGGGTGAGCCCGCGGTCCAGCGGGTGGTTGTTGCGCATGAAGTCGCCTTCGAAGACGATCTTGGTGCTGTCGTTCACCTGCCAGCTGAGCACCGGGGCCACGTCGTAGCGTTCGCTCTGCACATCGTCGCGGAAGCTTTCACCCCCTTCGCCCAGCACGTTCAGGCGGTACGCCAGGGCGCCGTCCTGGCTCAGTGGCCCAGTGGCGTCCAGCGTAGCGCGGTGCATGCCCTGGTCATCCACCTGGGTGCCCAGGGTTACTTTGGGGTCTGCCAGCGGCTGCTTGCTGACCACATTGAAGGTGCCGCCAGGGTCGCCACGGCCATACAGGCTGCTGGCCGGGCCGCGGATGACCTCCAGGCGCTCGACGGTGTTGGCGTCTGGCGCATTGGGGTAGCCGCGGTTGATCGGGAACCCGTTGCGATAGAACTCGCCGGTGGTAAAGCCGCGAACGGTAAAGGTGGTAAGGCCCTGGCCACCAAAATTGTTGGCCCGGCCGACACCGCCGGCGTAGTCCAGGCCATCTTGCAGGCGGGTGGCACCGGTGTCCTGCAGCACATCCTTGGGTACAACGCTTAGCGACTGTGGCGTGTCGTGCAAGGCGGTGTCGGTGCGGGTGGCGCTGGCTGAGCGGCTGGCCTTGTAGCCGTCCACCGGGCCGTCAGCCCGCTCGCTGTCGGCGCTACCGGTGATGCTCAAGGCCTGGAGTTCGACCTGGGCCGCGTCACCTGGGGCACCCGGTGCGGCAAAAGTCAGGGGGGAAATGGCATGTAGTACACAAAGCGAAACGAACGTGCGACGCATCGACAGTACGGTCCTGAAAGAGGGCAGTGAAGTGGAAGTTATAACTGCGCCGCGAAAGTACTACGAATCATTATCAAATGCATTATTTAGTTACACGATGTGCTTTTGGATTAGCAGGCCCCGGCCATCCACTTGGCCAGGCCATGTCGGCCACTCACACCTAGCTTGGCGGTGGCGCGCTTGAGGTAGGTTTCTACCGAGCTGTTCTTCACATTCAGGCGCTGGGCCATCTCTGGCACGGTGCCCCCGGTGAGCAGGCCCAGGCACACTTCCTGTTCCCGCACCGACAGCCTCACCGCTTCCTTGCTCAAGCGCTCGGCAAAGGCCTGGCGCAGCGCAGTGGGTTCCGAATCGTTCGGTGCGCTACCAGGAGGGTGAATACTGTGGTCCAGTAACTGGCCGTGGTGTTCCACCAAGGGCAGCAAGGTTTCGCAAAGGTTCTTGAGCTGTGACAGGTCGCCGAGGGAGAAGGCCGGCTGGCTGGGCTGCCGGTGAAAGCTGATGACCCAGCGCTTTCTGCCGCTGCAGGACACCACATGGCACTGGTGGCTGTTGTGCTGCTGGCAGCTGCCGTGCGAAGCCTTGAACTCGATCAGCAGCGGGTCGTGCATCTGCCGGATGCGTTGCAGCAGCGGCTGACGCAAGCGGCGGCCACTGTGCTGCACAGGCTCCAGCCCGGCGCTGCCCAGTACCTGGATAGTGCTGGGCTCGGCCTGGGGCAGGTCGAGTGTCCATTCGCTGAGCTCCAGCCAGTGCACGCACACCTGGGCCTGCACCAGCCGCAGCATCTGCCCGGCAAAGCCTGCGCCACCGGTGCCGGCGATGAGTTCGCCCAACTGCAGGTACAACTGCGGGTCGGGGCGGTGTTCGCGGGGGCTGCTCAGCATCATGTCTGTTTTCCTGTAGCCGAAGGTTTGCGGCAGGTGCGCGCTCAGGCGTTCCTCGACGTTGGGGCGGATGGGTGGTTGGCACCTATTCAAGCCCGCCAGGGCCTGGGCGTCTGTAATGGGAATCGGGGACAGAACATGCCATGGTTTGCCGCTGATGAAAGGCCGGGCCGAGCGTGCGGCGACCTGTGAGGTTGCAAGATGCCAGCATTTTGACGTCAGAACTGCGACGGTTGCGACCGGATCGCGCCGCATACGGTATGCCGTGCGCCATCACACGCGCAGGGTTATAGCCAATGTCCTACACAACAATAAGCCAACGGCTGCAACTGGCAGGATGTCCGGGTTTAACAGGCCATACAGCGCGCAGGGCCAGTGGTTGAATCGGCGGATGATCAATCAGAAGGACCTGCCGAATCATGCCCGTCGCCGACACTTTCGACCTGACCGTTGCCCAGCAGGACATCTGGCTGGACCAGCTCAGCCACGGGCCTTCGCCGTTGTACAACATCGGCGCCTACGTGCATGTGCACGGCCCGGTGGACCAGGCACGGCTAGAGCAGGCCGTCGAGCACCTGGCGCGGCTGCACGATGGGCTACGGGCTGCACTGGTCACCGACCAGGGCATCGCGCGGCAGTGCTTTGCCGGCGCCACGCCTGTGCGCTTTGCAGTGGATGACGTGCAGGCCAGCCAAGACCCGGTGCAGGCAGCACGCACCTTGCTACAGGGCTGGATGCAAACGCCTTTCGAACTGAGCAAGGCGCCTCTGTGGGGGGTGATGCTGGTGCGCATCGACGAGCATCAACACCTGTTGGCGCTCAAGGCGCACCACCTGGTGCTGGACGGCTGGGGTGTCGATCAATGGTTCAAGCAGCTTGCCCACCTGTACCGGCAGCTTGAACTGGGCCAGCCCCTGCCGGGCAGCGCACCGTCCTACACAACCTTCATCGAAGACGATGCCCGCTATCAGGCCTCTGCGCGCCATGCCAAGGACCGTGCCTATTGGCTGGCCCGGTACGCAAGCCTGCCCGACCCGCTGTTGCAACCCCGCCAACAACCTGCGCACGCCCCCTCGCCGAGTGGCGCGCTGGAACTGGCGTTTGCCCCAAGCCTGCTGGCACGCATGCGCGAACTGGCCGCGCCGCTGAACGCCTCGCCATTCCACGTATTGCTGGCCGCGCTGCACGTGTGTGTGAGCCGCACTTGGCAACGCGATGAATGGGTGGTGGGCTTGCCTGTGCGCAACCGCAGCAATGCACACTTCAAGGCCACGCTCGGGCTGTTCACGCAAGTGAGTGCATTGCGCATGGGCTTCGGTCGCGGGTTGGCGTTTTCGCCGTTGGTCCAGGGCATCGCCGAGGCGCTGAAACAGGATTTTCGCCATCAACGCTACGCCCTGAGCGCGTTGCAGCGCGAACTGGCCGTTCAACCTGGCGGGCGAGCGCGGCTGTTCGAAGTGCTGGTGTCGTTTGAGGAGGACACCAACGCCCTGTGCATCGGTGACACCGCTAGCCATACCGTGATGATCAGCAACGGCCATGAACCTGCACCGCTGAGTATTCACCTGCGCTGCAACACCCACACCGGCGCAGCGCGCCTGCACCTGGTGCATGATCGCGCATGGCTGGCGGACGACGAAGTGCAGGCCCTGGCGGCGCGGCTGCTGCATGTGCTGGAGCAGGGCTTGGCCCTGCCGCAGCTGGCGGTGGCTGCGTTCGAGGTGCTGACCGAGGCAGATCAACACAACCTGTGGCAATGGAACGACACGGGGCGCACATTGGCCTCAGGCGATGCTGCGTTGATCCAGCGGCGCATCGAGTGGCAAGCCAATACCCGCCCGCACACCATTGCTGCGCGCTTCGGTGAACACCAACTGAGCTATGGCGAACTGGACCGCCGGGCGACCTTGCTGGCCCAGCACCTGGCAAGCCTGGGCGTCACCCCCGAGCAGCGGGTGGCGGTGGTGGGCCAGCGCGGGCTGGACACCTTGGCAGGGCTGCTGGCGGTGCTCAAAAGCGGGGCTGCCTACGTACCCATTGATGCCACTCACCCCACCGAGCGCATCGCCTACCTGCTGCGCGACAGCGCGCCGCAGGTGGTGCTGACCTTGTCGCGCTTCAGTGAGCGCCTGCCTGCCCATGGCCGGCCGCAGATCGAGTTGGACCGGTTTGCCTGGCAGGGCCAGCCCGCCGCTGGCTTCAGGTTCCTACCGCAGTCACCCGAGCACCTGGCCTACGTCATTTATACCTCCGGCTCGACCGGGCAACCCAAAGGCGTGATGGTGGAGCAACGCATGCTGGCCAACCTGGTCGATTGGCATTGCAGCCGCTTCGACCTCGGCCCAGGTCGCCATCAGTCCAGCGTCGCCGGCTTTGGCTTCGACGCCATGGCCTGGGAAACCTGGCCGGCACTGTGCTGCGGGGCGACCTTGCACCTGGCGCCTGTGCGCGACGGCGCCGAAGACATCGATGCATTGCTGGCCTGGTGGCGTGCCCAGCCACTGGACGTGAGTTTTCTGCCAACCCCCGTGGCCGAGCACGCCTTTGCCCAAGGCCACCAGCACCCGACCTTGCGCACCCTGCTGGTGGGGGGCGACCGCTTGCGCCGTCTTGGCCGCGAGCGCGGCTTCCAGGTGATCAACAACTACGGCCCCACAGAAACCACGGTGGTGGCGACGTCGGGCCTGGTGGTACCCGGCGGCCCATTGCACATTGGCGGCCCGGTGGCCAACACCCGGCTGTACATGCTGGATGCGCAGCGCAACCAGCTGCCGGTTGGCGCGGCCGGTGAGTTGTACATCGGTGGCGAAGGCGTTGCCCGTGGCTACCTCAACCAGCCGCAGATGACCGCCGAGCGCTTTCTGCACGACCCGTTCAGCCCACAGCCGGGGGCGCGTATGTACCGCACCGGTGACTGGGTGCGCTGGCAGCCAGATGGTGCATTGCAGTACCTGGGGCGCAACGACGACCAGGTGAAGATCCGCGGGGTACGGGTAGAGTTGGCCGAAATCGAGGCGGCGCTGTGCAGCCACGCGGCAGTGGGCGAAGCAGTGGTCATGCTGCGTGACGGGCAGTTGCAGGCCTGGTTCATGGCAGACCAGGCGGTCGCGCCCCGCGAACTGCATGATCACCTGCGTGACCGCCTGCCCATCGCGTTGCTACCGGCGGCCTACGTACGCGTTGCTCGCTGGCCGTTGACGGCCAACGGCAAGCTGGACCGGCGCGCCTTGCCGGCAGCAGACGAAGCGGCCAGCGTACGGCGTGAGCATGAGCCGCCGCAGGGCGAGGTTGAGTGCTGCCTGGCACAGTTATGGGCCGAGCTGTTGCAGGTTGAACGTGTGGGCCGGCGTGACCACTTCTTCGAGCTGGGCGGCCACTCGTTGCTTGCGGTGCAATTGATCGAACGCATGCGTCAGCAAGGCCTGCAAGCCGATGTGCAGGTGCTCTTCGGCCAATCCACCCTTGCCGCGCTGGCGGCCAGCGCTCGCCCCATCGACACCGTGGCCACGCCGGCGCCCGCCGTCCCCCCGGGCTGCCAGCGCATTACCCCGCCGATGTTGCCGCTCACCTGCCTGAGCCAGGCCACCATCGACCACATCGTGGGCACCGTGCCGGGCGGCGCCGCCAATGTGCAGGAAATCTACCCCCTGGCGCCCTTGCAGCAGGGGCTGCTGTACCACCATGTGACCGATGCGCGGGACCCGTACCAGCAGCAGGCGCTGTTTGCCTTCACCACGGCCGAGCAGTTGCAGGCGTTCGCCGAGGCGCTGCAGCAGGTCATCGACCGCCACGACATCCTGCGCACCAGCCTTGTCTGGGAAGGCCTGCAGGCACCCCAGCAGGTTGTGTGGCGAAACGCCCGCTTGCCGGTACAGCACTGGCACGGCCCGGCCGAGCAGTTGCGCAGCCACTTTGACCCACAGCGACAGCCGTTGTCGTTGCTGGCAGCGCCCATGATGGCCCTGGTGTATACCGAGGACGCTGCGCAAGGCCGTTGGCTAGGCCTGCTGCGCTTCCATCACCTGATCAACGACGCGGTTTCGCTCCAGGTGCTGCTGGGCGAGCTGCGCGCCTGCATGGCCGGGCAGGCGCAACAGTTACCAGCGCCGGTGCCCTACCGCGACTACGTGGCCGTCAGCACCCGCCCGGAGCGTCAGGCCGCCCATGAGGCGTTTTTCCGCAAGCAGCTAGCCGAGCGCCAGCCGCAGCCACCTTTGCAAGGGTGGGGCGGGGCAACGCTGGACGAACAGGACGTGGAAAGCCGCACCCTCGACCTGCAGCCTGAACTGATCGCTGGGCTGCGCCTGCAATCGCGCAGGCACGGTGCCAGCCTCGCCAGCCTGCTGCACCTGGCCTGGGCCCAGGTGCTGGGTAGCCTCGGGGGCCGCGACCAGGTGGTGCTCGGTACAGTGTTGCTGGGGCGCAGCATGGCCGGGCCCGGCGCCGACCGTGCCATGGGCATGTTCATCAACAGCCTGCCGCTGTGCGTCCAGCTGGCCGACCGCTCGCCCCAGCAGGCGCTGAGCGATACCCACGCGGGGTTAGCGGCGTTGCTTGCCCACGAAGATGCACCGTTGATCCTCGCCCAGCAATGCAGTGGCCAGCCCGCGGGCACGCCGCTGTTCGACAGCCTGGTGAACTACCGCCAGGGCGGCGTGGGCTTTGGCCAGGTGCTTCCCGGGGTGGAACTGGTGGAAGCCAGCGAAGTGCACAGCCACGGTTTGGTACTGACCGTGGATGACCTTGGCGATGCGTTGCAACTGGCCGTGCGGGCGCCCAGTGCCCTGGGCGCACAGCGGGTACTGGGCTTTCTGTTCAAGGCCTTGGGCCAGCTCAACCATGCCCTGGCATGCCAGGACACCGCCGGGCTGCACACGCTGTGCCCGATTCCGGAGGGCGAACTGCAACTGCTGCTGCACGGTTTCAATGACAGCGAGGACCGCAGTAGCCCGTATGGCCAGACCCTGCCTGCATTGTTCGAGGCGCAGGTACACCGTACCCCCGATGCCATCGCCGTACAGGACGAGCAAGGCAGCCTGAGCTACCAATGCCTGAATGAACAGGCCAACCGGCTGGCCCATCATCTGATCGCATTGGGTGTGGGCCCGGACCGTCGGGTGGCGGTGTGTATAGAGCGTGGTATCTGCCTGATGGTGGCCTTGCTCGGGGTGATGAAGGCGGGCGGTGCCTACGTGCCGCTGGACCCGGAATACCCTGAAGAGCGCCTGCGCTTCATGCTGCAGGACAGTGAACCGCGGGTTGTGCTGGTACAGGGCGCTACCCATGGCTTGTTCAGCAACGCGCCGTGCCCCGTGCTGGACCTGGGCACGGATGGCTGGCAAGCCAGCGCAGTCGGCAACCCGCAGGTGGCGGGCCTGGGGCCCAGGCACCTGGCCTATGTGATGTACACCTCAGGCTCGACCGGCACACCCAAGGGCGTGATGATCGAACACCGCGGCCTGTGCAACCTCATGCACTGGGGCTCGCACATTCGCCCACCACGGCCGGGTGACGCGTTGCTGCAAAGGGCGCCGTGCACCTTCGACGGCTCGGTGTGGGAACTGTTCTGGCCGCTCACGGCCGGGTTGCGCCTGGTACTGGCCAGGCCGGATGGCCATCGTGACCCGGCTTACCTGGTGGCGCTTGTGCAGGCCAGGCAGGTGACGGTTGTCAAGTTCGTACCCGCGCTGCTGCACCAGTTTCTGGAACAGCCCGGCGTGGAGCGTTGCACCAGCCTGACTGACATTTTCTGTGGCGGCGGCGACCTGACGGTGGCCTTGCTGCGCAGCGTGCGCCTACACCTGCCCAAGGTGCGGGTACACAACGTGTACGGCCCCACCGAGGCAACGGTGGACAGCACCGCCTGGACCTTGCACCCCCACGAACCCGTACCCGAGCAGGCGCCGCCGATCGGCAGGGCGATTGCCAATACCCGTTTGTACGTGCTCGATGAACATGATCGCCCGGTGCCGTTGGGGGCGGTGGGGCAGCTGCACATTGGCGGGGTTGGCGTGGCGCGCGGCTACCTGGGGCTGGCGCAGTTGCAGGCCGAGCGCTTCATCGCCAGCCCGTTCGTCGAAGGCGACCGGCTATACCGCACGGGTGACCTTGTGCGCTACCGGGCCGATGGCCAGCTGGACTTCATCGGGCGCAATGATTTCCAGATCAAGTTGCGTGGTTTGCGCGTGGAGCTGGGTGAAATCGAAGCCTCCCTGGCGGCCCACCCCGCCGTGGGCCAGGCGGTGGTAATGATGCGCGACGAGCGCCTGGTGGCGTATTTCACCTGCCGCCCCGGTACGTCGGCACCCGCCCTGACCGTACTGCGCAGCCACCTGTTGGGGTGCATGCCCGAGTACATGGTGCCCCAGGCGTTCGTGGCTCTGTCGCACCTGCCACTGAGTGCCAACGGCAAGCTGGACCGCGCTGCATTGCCAGAACCGGATGCGCACGCGGTGATCAGCCGCGCCTACCACGCGCCGCAGGGGGAGGTGGAAGCAGCGCTTGCAGCGATCTGGGCCGAGGTGCTGAAAATCGAGCAGGTCGGCCGGGATGACAACTTCTTCGAGTTGGGCGGGCACTCACTGCTGGCGGTCGGCCTGGTCGCACGCATGCGCCAGGCCGGCCTGCACGTCGATGCCAGGACCTTGTTCAGCCAACCTACCTTGTCGGGCCTGGCAGCCAGCACACGGCCGGAACAGGAGCAGGTCGTGATCCCGGCGACCACCATCCCCAGCCTGGGCAAGCGCAGGCGCCTGTGAGATCTGCTTAGGCAAACCAGGCGTACACGCGCACCGGTCACAGGCGTTACTGGCCTGAAAAACGCTCGCGATACGCCGTACGGGCGGCGCTCGATCTTACAAGCGCCGCACCCGCCACGACGCACACCTCTCAGCGCCCACCGCATCAGGCATATCCCCCTTGTCCCCGCTTCCCATGTCAGACCGCCCAGTCACGATCCATTAGCGTGTCGGCCACTACCCATTCCAGGCAAAGCAGGATGCTTACCGATGCACTTCAGCGAATTGATGGCTGCTCTTTCCACCCGTGCAATCCGACTCCAGCGTGAAGACCAGGACCTGATCGTCCTGGGCGACGACGAAACCCTGGACGACCAGCTGTGGGAGGCGCTGTCGCGGCACAAGCCGGCGTTGCTGGAGATGCTTGCGTCACAGGATGACGACTGGCTCAGCCCGGCCTTGCGCATCACCCCCGACATGCTGCCGCTGGTCACGCTGGAGCAATCGGCCATCGACCGCATTGTCGACAGTGTGCCGGGCGGTGCTGCCAATGTGCAGGACATCTACCAGCTGGCTCCCCTGCAGCAAGGCATGCTGTACCACTACCTGTCTGCCACCGATGGCGACCCCTACCTGTCACAGGTGCAACTGCGCTTTGCCAGCAAGGCCCACCTGGACGCATTCGCCCACGCCCTGCAGTGGGTCATCCAGCGCCACGACATACTGCGCACCGCGCTGCACTGGGAATACCTGGACGCGCCCGTCCAAGTGGTATGGCGCGAAGCCGCGCTGGTGCGCGAAGCCTTGCCGCTTGAAGGGCCCGACGCCCTCGCAAACCTGTGCGAACGCTTCAACCCACGCCGTTACCGCCTCGACCTGCGCCAGGCGCCCTTGATGCAACTGGCCCATGCCCAGGGTGAAGGTGACCAATGGGTCGGCCTGCTGATGTTCCATCACGTGATCATGGACCACACCGCGCTGGACATCGTACGCCGGGAAATCCAGGCCCACCTGGCAGGGGCCGAGGCCCAGCTAGCGCCGCCAATGCCATTTCGCAACGTGCTGGCGGCTTCGCGCCAGGCGCTGGATGAGCAGGCCCATGCCGGGTTCTTCGAAGCCATGCTGGGTGATATCGACGAGCCCACCCTTGCATTTGGCGTGCAGGCCAGAACCGATCAGCCTCTGCAGCAGGCGCGCCTGACCCTGCCAGCCACCTTGGCGCAACGCCTGCGCAGCCAGGCCCGGCAGCTGGGTGTCAGCCCTGCCAGCATGCTGCACCTGGGCTTTGCCCGGCTGGTCGGCCAGTTGTCTGGCCGCCAGGCCGTGGTGTTCGGCAGCGTCCTGCTCGGGCGCATGACCACCGGCGAGGGCGGCGAGCAAGCGCTGGGCATGTTCATCAATACCCTGCCATTGCGCATCGACCTGGGGGCACTGGGCGTGCGCGACGGGCTGCTGGCTACCCATAAGCGTCTGTGCGGCCTGCTGGCCCATGAACAGGCCTCGCTGGCACTGGCCCAGCGTTGCAGCGGCGTGGCCGCACCGGCGCCGCTGTTCAACAGCATGCTCAACTACCGCCACAGCGACGCCGGTGATGCTGACGAGATCATCCCCGTAGCGCCAGGCATCGACATCGTTGGCGCTGAGGAACGTACCGACTACCCGCTGACCGTTAGCGTGGATGACCTGGGTGAAGACCTGCGCCTGACCGTGCAGAGCCTGCCTGAGTGGGGCGCGCACCGCCTGTGCGGGCAATTCCAGCAGGTACTGACCAGCCTGGTGGACGCCCTGGAGCAGGCGCCAGATGCACAACTGCAGTGCCTGCCGGTACTGCCGCATGGCGAGCGTGAGCAGGTGTTGCGCCGGTTCAACGACACGGTCAGCGTGTATCCTCAGGGCAATACCGTGCACGCGCTGGTCGAGGCCCGCGCAGCCCAGTTGCCGGCCGCCCTGGCGGTGGTCCAGGGCGACCAGGCGCTTACCTATGCGCAGCTCAACCAGCAGGCCAACCAGCTGGCCCACCGCTTGATGGCGTTGGGTGTAACCGTCGGCGACCGTGTCGCCCTGTGCCTGCCGCGCAATTGCAACAGGCTGGTCGGCGTGCTGGGTGTGCTCAAGGCCGGCGCTGCCTACGTGCCGGTAGACCCCGGCTACCCCGCCGACCGCATCGCCTACCTGCTGGCAGACAGCGCGCCGGCCTGGGTGCTGGCAGAGTCCACGCTGGCAGGCCTGCCGGCAGAGGTGCCGCGCCTGAACATGGACCACGCCGACACCTACGCGGCCAACGTGGCCAACCCACAGGTGCCCTGGCTGGACGCCCAGCAACTGGCTTACCTGGTGTACACCTCAGGCTCCACCGGCCAACCCAAGGGCGTAATGATCGAACATCAGGCCCTGGCCAACCTGGTGCATTGGCATTGCCAGGCATTCGCCGTAGGCGCAGGCGCCCAGGTCTCGAGCGTTGCCGGTTTCGGCTTCGATGCCTTTGCCTGGGAAGCCTGGCCGGCCCTGTGTGCCGGCGCCACCTTGCACCTGCCGCCGGCGCACATCGGCAACGAGCACGTGGAAGAACTGCTCGACTGGTGGCTGCAGCAACCCCTTACCGTCAGCTTTCTGCCCACCCCTGTGGCCGAGCAGGCGCTTGGCCGCGAGCAGCAGCACGCCACCTTGCGCACCCTGCTGGTAGGGGGGGACCGGCTGCGCCAGTTCGACCGCGACCCAGGCTTTGCCCTGGTCAACAACTACGGCCCGACCGAAGTCACCGTGGTGGCTACCTCCGGCCAGGTGCAACCAGGCGGCGCGCTGCACATGGGTACGCCCATCGCCAACACCCGTGCCTACGTGCTGGACGCGGGCCTGCAACCGGTGCCAGTGGGGGTAGTGGGCGAGCTGTACCTGGGCGGTGCCCAGGTAGCGCGCGGCTACTTCAACCGCCAGGCCCTGACGCAGGAGCGGTTCATGGCCGACCCGTTTAGCGAACAGGCCAACGCACGTCTATACCGCACGGGTGACCTGGTACGCTGGAACGCGGACGGCACGCTGGACTACGTAGGCCGCAATGACGACCAGGTCAAGATCCGTGGCGTGCGTGTGGAGCTGGGCGAAATTGAAGCCACCTTGAATGCGCAACCCGGCGTCAGCCAGGCCGTGGTGCTGGTGCGCGACGGGCGCCTGCTGGCCTGGTACACCCAGGCACAACCGCTTGACCCTGTGCTGCTGCGCGACGCCTTGCAGGCCAGCCTGCCTGGGCACATGGTGCCACAGGCCTTCATCGGCCTGGATGAACTGCCGCTGACCAGCCATGGCAAACTCGACCGCCGGGCGCTGCCAGACCCTGACACCACGGGCCTGGCCAGTGCCGCCTTCACCGCGCCGCTTACCCCGACCGAAGTCGCGATGGCTCAGGTATGGGCCGAGGTGCTGGGCGTGGAACGGGTAGGGCGGCATGACAATTTCTTCGAGCTGGGCGGCCACTCGCTGCTGGCTGTAACCCTGGTCGAACGCCTGCGCCGTGCAGGCATGGCCATAGACGTGCGTGTGCTGTTCGCCCAGCCCACCGTGGCAGCGCTGGCGGCAGTGGTGGGGGCAAGCCAGGAAGCCCAGGTGCCGCCCAACCGCGTACCCGAGCACGCCACCCACATCACCCCGGACATGCTCAGCCTGATCCAGCTGGACCAGGCGGCCATCGACCGCATCGTCACGGTTGTGCCCGGTGGTGCCGGCAACGTGCAGGAGATCTACCCCCTGGCGCCGTTGCAGCAGGGTGTGCTGTACCACCACCTGAGCGCCGAGCAGGGCGACCCCTACCTGCTGCAAACCCGCCTGGCATTCGACAGCATCGAGCGCCTGCTGGCCTGGGCCGGCGCCCTGCAACAGGTCATCGACCGCCATGACATCCTACGCACCGCCGTGCTCAGCCAAGGGCTGCCGCAGCCGGTACAGGTGGTGTGGCGCAAGGCTGAGCTGAGCGTGTGCGAAGTGACGGACCTGCCCCACCAGCCCGGCATGGCCCGCATCGAGCAACTGCATGCCCGCTTCGACGCGCGCCACCACCGCCTGGACCTGGCCCAGGCGCCCCTGGCCCGCTTGTACTACGCCCTGGACCCAGACAATCATCAGGTGGTCGCGGTGCTGCTGTTCCACCACCTGGCCCTGGACCACACCGCCATGGACGTGGTCACCCACGAGATGCGGGCGCTGCTGTTCGGCCAGGGGCAGACCTTGCCGCCCCCCGTGCCTTACCGCAACTACGTGGCCCAGGCCTGCCTGGTCGATCAACAGGCCCATGAAACCTTCTTCGACGCCATGCTCAACGATGTGAGCGAGCCGACCCTGCCGCTGGGGTATGCCGACGTGCAGGGCGACGGCGGCGGAATCGAGCACGCGGTGGTGGCGTTGGACGCTGCCGTGGCCGTTGACGTGCGCAGCCAGGCCCGGCGCCTGGGTGTCAGCGCTGCAAGCCTGATGCACCTGGCCTGGGCACGGGTGCTGGGCGTGCTGGCCAACCGCAGCGATGTGGTGTTCGGCACGGTGCTGATGGGGCGCCTGCAGGGCGGCGAGGGCGCTGACCGGGCATTGGGCATGTTCATCAACACCTTGCCCCTGCGCATCGACACCACGCTGGGTGCAAGCAACGGGGTACTGGCCACCCACCGCAATCTGTCGGCGCTGCTGGCCCACGAACATGCGCCCCTGGCGCTGGCCCAGCGCTGCAGTGGCGTGGCGGCAGGGGTGCCTTTGTTCAGTGCGCTGCTCAACTACCGGCACAGCAGCGACGCTGGCGCGGCGTCGGAGGGTTTGTGGGAGGGCGTGCGCCTGTTAGGCGGTGAGGAGCGCAGCAACTACCCGCTTACCCTCAGCGTCAACGACCTTGGCAGTGGGTTCACCTTCAACGTGCTGGCCGTGCCTGGCATTGGAGCGCAGCGGGTGGCCAACTGGATGGTCACCGCGGTGCAGCAGTTGGTGCGTGCCCTCGAACAGCAGCCGCTGGCGCGCGTCGATGGCTTGTCGATCCTCGATGACGACGCCCGTCGCCAGGTGTTGGGTGCGTTCAATGCCACCGCGCAGCTGTACCCACAGGGCCAGACCGTGCATGGCCTGGTCGAAGCCCGCGCCGTAGCCACCCCGGAGGCCACCGCGGTGTGCCAGGGTGATGAGGTGCTGACGTATGGCGAGCTCAACCAGCGTGCCAACCAACTGGCCCACCGCCTGATTGCGGACGGTGTGCGCTGTGGCGACCGCGTCGCCTTGTGCCTGAACCGCACCGTTGAGCGCATCGTTGCCCTGCTGGCCGTGCTCAAGGCCGGCGCCGCCTATGTGCCGGTCGACCCGGCCTACCCGCCAGCGCGTATCGCCTACCTGCTGGCCGACAGCGCACCGGTGCTGGTGCTCACCCAGTCGGGCATCGGCGGCCTGCCTGCCCAGTTGCCGCGGCTGGACCTGGATAACCCCGATACCCGCTTCAGCCGCGCCGATAACCCGCAGGTGCCCGACCTGACCCCGCGCTCACTGGCGTACCTGGTCTACACCTCGGGCTCCACGGGCCAACCCAAGGGCGTGATGATCGAACACCACGCCCTGGCCAACCTGGTGCACTGGCACTGCCAGGCGTTTGCCGTGCAGGCCGGCACCCGTACGTCCAGCGTGGCCGGTTTTGGTTTCGATGCCATGGCCTGGGAGGTGTGGCCAGCCCTGTGTGCAGGTGCCACCCTGCACCTGCCGCCTGCCTACCTGGCCAACGAGCATGTCGAGGCCTTGCTGGACTGGTGGCTCGAACAACCGCTCACCGTCAGCTTCCTGCCCACCCCGGTAGCCGAATACGCGCTGCGCCGGCCACGCCAGCATGCCACCTTGCGCACCCTGCTGGTGGGCGGTGACCGCCTGCGCCATTTCGACCGCGACCCAGGGTTTGCCGTGGTCAACAACTACGGCCCCACCGAAACCACGGTGGTGGCCACCTCGGGCACCCTGTTGCCGGGGGGCGCGCTGCATATCGGCCAGCCCATCGCCAATACCCGGGTCTACGTGCTGGACGAACAGCGTCAGCCGGTACCGGTTGGCGTCACTGGCGAGCTGTACATCGGCGGCAGCCAGGTCGCCCGTGGTTATTTCAACCGCCCCGAGCTGACCGAGGAGCGCTTCCTGGCAGACCCGTTCAGCCGCCTGCCAGGGGCGCGCATGTACCGCTCCGGCGACCTGGTGCGCTGGAACCCCGACGGTACCCTGGACTACCTGGGCCGCAACGATGACCAGGTGAAAGTGCGTGGCATGCGCGTGGAACTGGGCGAGATCGAAGCCGCGCTCAAGGCGCAGCCCGGCATCAAGGATGCCGTGGTGCTGGTGCGTGGCGAGCGCCTGTTGGGCTGGTTCACGGAAACCGCACCCGTGGCCGTAGAGCACCTGCGCCTGGCCTTGCAGGCTTGCCTGCCGGGCCATCTGCTGCCGCAGGCACTGATGCGGCTGGGCACGCTGCCGCTGACCAGCCACGGCAAGCTCGATCGCGCGGCCTTGCCCGAGCCACAAGCAGGCGACCTGGCCCAACAGGGCTATGAGGCACCGCTTGGGCCAACCGAAACAGCCATGGCCCAGGTATGGGCCCAGGTGCTGGGCGTAGAGCGGGTAGGGCGGCACGACAACTTCTTCGAGCTGGGCGGCCACTCGCTGCTGGCCGTCAGCCTGATCGAGCGCCTGCGCGAGGCCGGTTTGCCCACCGATGTGCGGGTGCTGTTTGGCCAGCCGACCGTGGCCGCACTGGCGGCCGAGCTGGGCGGCGCGCGGCAGGTGGTCATCCCCGAACCGGGCATCCCTGCAGGCTGCACACAGATTACCGGCCACATGCTGGCGCTGCTGGAGCTCGACCAGGCAAGTATCGACCGCATCGTCGCCGCGATTCCCGGCGGTGCTTCCAACGTGCAGGACATCTACCCCCTGGCGCCGCTGCAGGAAGGCATCCTCTATCACCACCTGAGCGCGGCCGACGAAGACCCCTACCTGCTGCAATGGCGCATCACCTTCGACAGCCTGCCAAGGTTGCAGGCCTTTGCCGGCGCCCTGGACCAGGTAATCGCCCGCCATGACGTGCTGCGCACCGCCGTGCTGTGGGATGGCCTGGCGCAGCCTGTGCAGGTGGTGCTGCGCAAGGCGCGCAGCGTCGTGGTGCAGGTCGATTCGCTCGATGACGCAGGCCGCCTGCCGTTCGACCTGGCGGCAGCGCCCTTGATCCGCCTGTTGCACCAGGCAGGTGAGGGGGCCGTTGAGGCGATGCTGCAATTCCACCATATCGTGCTCGATCACACCGCGATGAAGGTGGTCTTGCAGGAGATCCGCGACCACCTGCACGGCACCGTGCCCGCCCAGGCCCCGGTGCCCTACCGCAACTACGTGGCCCAGGCCCGCCTGGGTATCAGCGAGGCGGAGCACGAGGCGTTCTTCTGCGCCGAGTTGGCCGATATCGACGAGCCCACCCTGCCTTACGGGCTGGCCGGCATGCCCAACGGCGCCAGCGAGTTCCAGCTGGCCCAGGCGGTGCTGCTGCCTGAGCAGTACCAGCGCTTGCGCCACTTGGCCCGCCAACTGGGGGTGAGCGCCGCGAGCCTGGTGCACCTGGCCTGGGCGCGCTGGGTGGCAGCCACCAGCGGCAAGGCTGACGTAGTGCTTGGCACCGTGCTGCTGGGGCGCCTGCAAGGCGGCGAAGGTGCCGGCCGCGCCTTGGGTATGTTCATCAATACCCTGCCGTTGCGCTTGAACCTGGACGGCGTGAGCGTGCAGACCGGCGTGCAGCTGGCCCATCAGCGGCTTGCCGGCCTGCTGAGGCACGAGCACGCCCCCTTGGCCCTGGCCCAGCGCTGCAGCGCGGTGGCAGCGCCCACACCCCTGTTTGGCGCGCTGCTCAACTACCGCCATGGCGCCAACGCCGAAGAGCGCCAGGCATGGGACCAAGCCCTTGCCGGGGTGGCTGTGCACGCTGCCGCCGGGCACGGCCACTACCCCATCAGTGTCAACGCCGATGACCTGGGCGACGGCCTGCGCATTACCGCACAGGTGTGTGAGCCGGTGCAGGCCGGCCAGGTCTGCGAGCAATTGCTGCAGGTGCTGGCAGGCCTGCTCGATGCGCTCGAACAGCAGCCTTCGCTGCCCGTGCAACAGCTGCCGTTGCTGGATGCGCAGGCGCGTGCGCCGTTGCTCGGCAACCACGCCGCATACCCACATGACCTGGAACAAACGCTGCATGGCCTGTTCGAGGCCCAGGTGCGCAGCACACCAAACGCCATCGCCGTGGTGGACGGTAGCCAGCAGCTCACCTTCAGCCAGCTCGACGGGCGGGCGAATACCCTGGCCCATCACCTGGTCGCCCTGGGTGTGCAGCCGGATGACCGCGTGGCCATTTGCGTTGAGCGTAGCGCGGCCCTGGTGGTCGGCCTGCTGGGCATTCTCAAGGCAGGTGCCGCCTATGTGCCGGTAGACCCTGGTTATCCAGCTGCGCGCCTGCGCCATATGCTGTGCGACAGTGAACCGCGGGCCGTGCTGGTGCAGGGGGCAACGGTGACGATGCCGCTTGCCGCCCAGGCACCTGTGGTCGACCTGGATCACCCGTCCCTGGCGCAGTTGCCCACCACAGCCCCGCAGGTATCCGGCTTGAATGCCCGGCACCTGGCGTACGTGATCTACACCTCTGGCTCCACCGGCCTGCCCAAAGGGGTCATGGTGGAGCACCGCAACGTGGTCAACCTGGTGCACTGGAGCCGTCGCCTGTGGCCGGTATCGGATGAGCGGGTGGTCATGCATAAAACGCCGATCAGCTTCGATGCCTCGGTGTGGGAGCTGTTCTGGCCGCTGTGCATTGGCCTGCGCCTGGTACTGGCGCGCCCTGAAGGCGAACGCGACCCGGCCTACCTGGCGCAGTTGATCCAGGCCCAGCAGGTGAGTGCGGTGCAGTTCGTGCCCGCATTGCTCCAGCAGTTCGTTGAACAGCCCGAAAGCCGCCACTGCTCGTCGCTCACCGATATTCTGTGCGGCGGTGGGGAGTTGACCTCCGCCCTGGCTGCACAGGTCCGGCAGTGCCTGCCCCAGGTTCGCCTGCATAACGTGTATGGGCCCACCGAAACCACGGTGGATTGCAGCCTGTGGACACTGGAGCCAGATGCGCCAGTAGCCAGCGGCGCCTTGCCCATCGGCAAACCCATCGACAATACCCGCCTCTACGTGCTCGACGCCTACGACCAGCCCGTGCCCGCTGGTGTGGCCGGGCACCTGCACATTGGTGGGGCCGGGGTCACCCGCGGTTACCTGGGCCTGCCCGAGCAGCAGGCCGAGCGGTTCATCGCCAACCCGTTCGTGGCCGGTGAGGGGCTGTACCGCAGCGGCGACCTCGCGCGCCTGGACGCCGATGGCAACCTGGTGTTCCTCGGCCGCCTGGACCAGCAGATCAAACTGCGCGGCCTGCGCATCGAGCCGGGCGAAATCGAGGCGTGCCTGTTGCAGGTGCAGGGCGTGCGCGAGGCGGTGGTACTGGCTGTAGACGGCACACGCCTGGTGGCCTGGTACACCGGCACGGCGCTGCCCGCAGACACCCTGCGCCAGGCGCTGGCGGCGCAGCTGCCCGAGCACATGGTGCCAGCCGTGTACATCCCGCTCGAGCGGCTGCCATTGACCCCCAACGGCAAACTCGACCGCCAGGCACTGCCGGCGCCGGATGTTGCATTGCAGGGGCGACGCTACGAGGCGCCAGTAGGCGCAACCGAGACGTTGCTGGCACAACGCTGGGCCGAGCTGCTGGGTGTGGCGCAGGTAGGCCGGCATGACAACTTCTTCGAACTGGGCGGCCACTCGCTGCTGGCAGTGAGCCTGACGGCGCGGCTGCGGCTGGAAGGCCTGCAGGTGGACGTGCGCACCCTGTTCGGCCAGCCGACCGTCGCCGCGCTTGCGGCCACGCTCAGCCGCAGTGAGCAAGTGCAGGTGCCCGAGAACCGCATCCCGCCTGATTGCGCCCACATCACGCCCGACATGCTGAGCCTGATCGACCTGGACGCTGCAGCCATTGCACGCATCGTTGCCCAGGTACCCGGCGGCGTGGCCAACATTCAGGACATCTACCCCCTGGCACCGCTCCAGGAAGGCATTCTTTACCACCACCTGTCCGCCGAGCACGACCCATACGTGCTCTATTCACGCCTGCGCTTCGCCAGCCTGGACCGCCTGGATGCCTTTGCCAGCGCCCTGGACAAGGTGATCGCCCGGCATGATGTGCTGCGTACCGGCATCTTGTGGGAAGGCCTGCCGCAGCCGGTGCAGGTGGTGGTGCGCCAGGCCAGCCTGGCGCGCATGGCCTGTAGCGACCCGTGGAATGCTGCGAATGAAGCCCCGCTGCTGGACATCGCCCAGGCGCCGTTGATTCGCCTGTTGTACGGCGAACGTGATGGCGAGGTCCAAGCCACCCTCCAGTTCCACCATATCGTGCTCGACCACACGGCCCTGGAAGTGGTGGGTGAAGAGCTGACTGCGTACCTGGGCGGCGCGCCAGCACCGGTGAAGGCCTCGGTGCCATACCGGAACTACGTGGCCCAGGCACGCCTGGGTGTCAGCCAGGGCGAGCACGAAGCGTTTTTCACCGGGCAGCTGGCGGATATCGATGAGCCAACACTGCCGTTTGGCCTGAGCGACGTGCAAGGCGATGGTCGCCACCTGGACGAGGCCAGCCTCACACTTGCGCAGGCGCTCGCCAGCGGGCTGCGGCAACAGGCGCGCCTGCTGGGTATCAGCGTTGCCAGCCTGTTCCACCTGGCGTTCGCCAGGGTTCTGGCGGCTGCCAGTGGCAAGGCACCGGTGGTGTTCGGCACCGTACTGCTGGGCCGCCTGCAAGGCGGTGAAGGGGCCGAGCGTGCCCTTGGGATGTTCATCAACACGCTGCCGCTGCGTGTGGAACTGACCGGCCACGGCGTGCGCGATGCTGCCCGTGATGTGCATCAGCGCCTGAGCGGGCTGCTGGCCCACGAACACGCCTCGCTGGCCCTGGCGCAACGTTGCAGCGCTGTGGCAGCGCCGTTGCCGCTGTTCAGCGCCATGCTCAACTACCGCCATGGTACCCAGCCGGGCGCCGACCGCGGGGCGGCCTGGGCAGGCATTGAGGTACTGGACGGGCAGGAGCGGACCAATTACCCGTTGAGCCTCAATGTGGATGACCTGGGGCAGGCCTTCCGCCTGGTGGCCACGGCGCCTGTCGAGGTAGGCGCACTGCGTGTCTGTGGCCAGGTGCACCAGGTGCTGGAGGCGCTGGTTGACGCACTGCAGCAGGTGCCGGACCTGCCGGTGCAGCAACTGCCTGTACTCCAAGCCGAAGAGCGCAACCGGGTACTCACCGGTTTCAATGACACTGCCGTGAATTACGACTTGGAGCACACGCTGCATGGCTTGATGGAAGCGCAGGTAAAACGTACACCCCAGGCCATCGCGGTACAGGCCGAGGAGGGCACGCTGACCTACGCCCAGCTCAACGCCCAGGCCAACCGCCTTGCTCACCATTTGATCAGCCTTGGCGTCAAACCCGATGACCGGGTGGTGATCTGTGTCGAACGCGGGCTGGCGATGGTAGTAGGCCTGCTTGGCATCCTGAAGGCGGGTGCAGCGTACGTGCCGGTGGACCCGGACTATCCAGCAGAACGTATCCGCCATATGGTCAGCGACAGTGCGCCCGTCGCCATCCTGGTACAGGGTGCAACGCGTCACGTGCTTGAGCAGGGTGTGCGAATTGACCTTGACGCCCCCCTGGACCCTGGGCTCCCCGATACCAACCCAGAGGTTGCAGGGCTCACGCCGCAGCATCTGGCCTACGTGATCTACACCTCAGGCTCGACCGGCTTGCCCAAAGGCGTGATGAACGAACACCGCGCCGTGGTCAACCGCCTGCTGTGGATGCAGGATGCGTACGGCCTGGGTGCCGAGGACGTGGTTCTGCAAAAAACACCGTTCAGCTTCGACGTGTCCGTGTGGGAATTGCTGTGGCCACTGCAAACGGGTGCGAAGCTGGTGATGGCGCGCCCGGGCGGGCATCGTGATCCGCAGTACCTGCAACACGCCATCGAGCAGGAGCGCGTCAGCACGCTGCACTTCGTGCCGTCGATGCTGGAAGTGTTCCTGTCTGCGCTTGCCGCAGGCTGGCAGGCCCCTGGGTTGAAACGCGTGGTGTGCAGCGGTGAAGCGCTGCCGGGCAGCCTGGTACGGCGGTTCCACGCGCAACTGCCGCAGGTAGAACTGCACAACCTGTACGGCCCGACCGAAGCAGCGGTAGACGTCAGCGCCTGGCACTGTGTGACGGCCCCGGATAATACCCCAATCGGCACACCCATCGCCAACACCACGCTGTACGTGCTGGACGAACAGCGGCAACCGGTACCACACGGCGTCGCCGGGGAGCTGTACATCGGCGGTGTCCAGGTGGCGCGGGGCTACCTGAACCGGTTGGAGCTCACCGCTGAACGCTTCATCGATGACCCGTTCAGCACGCAACCCGGTGCACGCCTGTACCGCACCGGCGACCTTGCACGGCACTTGCCGGATGGCAACCTGGAATACCTGGGCCGCAACGACGACCAGGTGAAGCTGCGCGGCCTGCGTATCGAACTGGGTGAGATCCAGGCGGGGCTGACCCGCATCGAGGGCGTCAACGAAGCGGTGGTCATCGCCCGCGATCAACGCCTGGTCGCGTACTACACGGGTGAGCCGCAAGCGGTCGATGACCTGCGGAGTGCCTTGCTGCTGCACCTGCCGGAATTCATGGTGCCGGCGCAGTTCATGCACCTGCAGGCATTGCCGCTGAGCCCCAATGGCAAGCTGGACCGCAAGGCCCTGCCAGAACCTGGCGCCGTGGCTGATCGCCCTTATGAAGCGCCCGAGGGCGATACCGAAACCCTGCTGGCGACACTCTGGTGCGAATTGCTGGGCGTGGAACGGGTAGGGCGTCACGACAACTTCTTCGAACTGGGCGGCCACTCGCTGCTGGCCGTGACCCTTACTGCACGCCTGCGCGAGCGGGGCTTGCAGGCCGACATCCGGGTGCTGTTCGGCCAGCCAACGCTGGCGGCCCTGGCAGCTGCGCTGGGCAGCGAGAGTGCCGTGGTGGTGCCGGCCAACCGCATCGTACCGGGCTGCACCCGCATCACCCCGGCGCTGCTGCCACTGGCCAGCCTTTCGCAAGCCGCTATCGACGGCGTGGTCAGGCAGATCCCGGGCGGCGTCGCGAACATTCAGGACATTTATGGCCTGGCGCCCCTGCAACAGGGCATTCTGTACCACCACCTGGCCAGCGAGGGCGTGGACCCCTACGTGCTGCAGGCCCGTTTCAGCTTCCCGACCCAGACCGAGCTGGACGCTTTCGCCGCAGCACTTGACCAGGTCATCGCCCGGCATGACGTGTTGCGTACCAGCATTCACTGGCACGCGCTGGAAGAGCCGGTACAGGTGGTATGGCGCGAGGTGCCGGCACTGCAAACCGCACACGGCGGCGCTCAGGCAGACCAGGGGCTGAACCTGAACCAAGCGCCGCTGCTGCGGCTGGTGCCCGAGCAAAGCGACGCGGGGCTGCAGGCAACCCTGCTGATCCACCACATCCTGCTGGACCACGCCGCCGTCGAGCAGCTGGTGGCTGAAATCACTGCCGTGCTGCAACACCAACCGCTGGCATTTGCCAGCGTGCCGTACCGCAACTACGTGGCCCAGGCACGGTTGGGCGCGGACACGGCAGCGGACGAAGCGCTGTTCAGCGAGCTGCTGGGGGATATCGACGAACCTACGGTGGTGTTCGGCCTCACGGATGCCCTGGCCAGTACCCGCGAGGTGCTGGAAACGCGCCATTCGCTGCAACCGCAGGTATCGGCGCAACTGCGCGCGCAGGCCCGGCAATTGGGCGTCAGTGTCGCGAGCCTGGTGCATCAGGCCTGGGCACAGGTACTGGCGCAACTGAGCGGGCGCGAAGAAGTGGTGTTCGGCACGGTGCTGTTGGGCCGCCTGCAAGGCGGTGCAGGGGCCGAACGGGCGCTGGGTATGTTCATCAACACCTTGCCGCTGCGCGTCAGCGCAGGTGGGGCAGCAGTGGCCGACGGCGTGCGCCTGACCCACCAGCGCCTGGCCCGGTTGCTGGCCCACGAGCAGGCCTCGCTGGCACTGGCCCAGCGCTGCAGCGGTGTTGCGCCTGGGCAGGCACTGTTCACCAGCCTGCTGAACGTCCGCCACAGTGCAGCGCCCAAGGCCGCGCTCAGCGACGCCTGGCGCGGCATCGAGCAGGTCGCGGCCATCGAGCGCAGCAATTACCCGCTTGTGGTCAACGTGGACGACACCGGCGACGGCTTCACCCTTACCGTACAGGCCGTGCCACAGGTCGACGGCGCACAGGTCTGCCACCTGCTCAGCCTTGCCCTGGCGCAATTGGCCGAGGCGCTGCACCACGCGCCCGGCACACCGCTGTGGCAGCTGCGGCAGTTGTGCGCAAGCCACCGTGAGCAGGTGCTGGAGCACTTCAACGCCACCACCCGCGATTACCCAGCCACACAGCCGGTGCACCAGCTGTTCGCGGCCCAGGCCGCCCGTGCACCCGAGGCCTGCGCGGTGGTTCACGGCCAACAACAGTGGACCTACGGCCAGTTGCAACAGCACGTGAATCAGCTGGCCCATCACCTGCTTGGCCTGGGTGTGGTGCCTGGCGATGCGGTGGCCCTGCTGCTGCCACGTGGGTTCGACCTGCTGGCCGCGCAACTGGCCACCAGCACCTGCGGTGCGGTGTATGTGCCGCTGGACAACAACGCACCCATCGAGCGCCAGGCCTATATGGTCGGCGACTGCGGCGCCCGGGTATTGCTCACCCTGGCCAGCGAGCCGCAGGTGGCCTGCACCGTGCGCGTCGAGCTGGACCGCTGCCCGCTGGCGGGCTACCCGGCAAACGCCCCAGGCATCACCGTCAGTGCACAGGGCCCGGCCTATGTCATGTATACCTCCGGCTCCACGGGTGCGGCCAAAGGTGTGCTGGTGACGCACCAGGCCATTGCCCGCCTGGTGATCAACAACGGCTTCGCCACCTTCAACGCCCAGGATCGGGTGGCCTTCGCCTCCAACCCGGCGTTCGATGCCAGCACCCTGGAAGTGTGGGCGCCGCTGCTCAACGGGGGTGCCGTTGTGGTGGTGGACCAGGATCAGGTGCTGTCGCGCGAGGCGTTGCGCGATGTACTCATAGAGCAGTCCGTCAGCGTGCTGTGGCTCACCGCTGGCCTGTTCCATCAGTTCGCCGATGCCCTGCTGCCAGCCTTTGCCCAACTGCGTTACCTGATGGTGGGCGGTGATGTGCTGGACCCGCAGGTGGTGCAGCGTGTGCTGCAAGGCGGCGCCCCGGCACATTTGCTCAATGGCTACGGGCCGACCGAAGCGACCACGTTCAGCACCACCCACGCCATAACCGCAGTCGATGGCGGCAGCATTCCGATCGGCAAACCGATCGGCAACAGCCGCTGCTATGTGCTTGATGCCCATCAGCAACCGCTGCCGGTAGGGGCGGTGGGCGAGTTGTACTTGGGCGGCGACGGCGTGGCCCTGGGCTACCTGGGCCAACCCGAGCTCACCGCCGAGCGTTTCAGCGCCGACCCCTTCAGCAGCAACCCGGCCGCGCGCATGTACCGCAGTGGCGACCTGGTCAGCTGGCAGGGCGACGGCACCTTGCGCTACCTGGGCAGGGCCGACCAGCAGATCAAGCTGCGTGGGTTCCGCATCGAACTGGGTGAGATCGAGGCGCGGCTGGCGCTGTGCGACGGTGTGCGCGACGTCGCCGTGGTGCTGCGTGAAGACCCGCCGGGGGGCAAGCGGCTGGTGGCGTATTTCACCGCGGCTGCCACCGTACCTGACATCGCCGAACTGCATACTCGCTTGCAGGCGCAGTTGCCCGACTACATGCTGCCGGCTGCCTACGTGCACCTCGACGCACTGCCGCTCACGGCCAACGGCAAGCTCGACCGCCGCAGCCTGCCGCTACCGGGCCGCGATGCCGTGGTGAGCCGTGGGTTCGAGGCCCCCCAGGGCGAGGTGGAAACCGCCCTTGCGGGCATCTGGGCCCAGGTGCTGAACGTGGAGCAAGTGGGGCGCCACGACCACTTCTTCGAGCTGGGTGGCCACTCACTGCTGGCTGTGACCCTGGTCGAGCGCATGCGCCAGGCTGGCTTGAGTGCTGATGTGCGCGTGCTGTTCGCCCAACCGACCCTGGCGGCCCTGGCAGCGGCGGTTGGCGAAGGCCGCGAGGTACAGGTGCCGGCCAACGCAGTGCCGGACGATGCCTGCAGCATTACCCCGGCCATGCTCAGCCTGATCGACCTCGACCAGGCCAGCATTGACCGCATCATCGCGACTGTGCCGGGCGGGGCGGCGAATGTTCAGGAAATCTACCCCCTGGCACCCTTGCAGGCGGGCATCCTGTTCCACCACCTGAGCGCCGAGCACGGCGACCCCTACCTGCTGCAGTCCCGCCTGGCGTTCGACAGCCTGGCGCACCTGCAGCGCTGGGCCGATGCCCTGCAAGCTGTGATCAAGCGGCATGACATCCTGCGCACGGCAGTGGTCAGCGAAGGGCTGGACCAGCCGGTGCAGGTGGTGTGGCGTACCGCCCGCCTGAGCGTGACCGCCATCTCTGGCTTGGGTGAGCAGGACGTGCTGGCCGCCTTGCAAGCACGTTTCGACGCGCGTCAGCAGCGGCTGGACCTGACCCAGGCGCCGATGATGCGCCTGGTGCACGCAGCCGACCCCGTCAACCAGCGCGTGGTGGCCATTTTGCAGTTTCACCACCTGGCCCTGGACCACACGGCCATGGAGGTGATCGCCAGCGAGATGCAGGTGCTGTTGACGGGCCGGGCAGACCAACTGGCAGCACCGGTGCCCTATCGCAACTATGTGGCTCAGGCGCGGCTGGCCGCAGATGAGGCTGCGCACGAGGCGTTCTTCCGCGACATGCTGGGCGACCTGGACGAGCCGACGCTGCCGTACGGCCTGGCCGATGTGCAGGGCGAAGGGCATGCCATCGAAGAAGCTCACCTGGGTATCGACACGCACCTGGCCCTGCGCCTGCGCGAGCAGGCCCGCCACCTTGGGGTAAGCCTGGCGAGCCTTGCTCACCTGGCCTGGGCGCGGGTACTGGGCGCCCTGGCCAACCGCACGGATGTGGTGTTCGGTACGGTGCTGATGGGCCGGTTGCAGGGCGGCGCAGGGGCGGACCGGGCGCTGGGGGTGTTCATCAACACCTTGCCCCTGCGCATCGACCTGGCCGTGCCGGTAGCCCAGGCAGTCAGCATGGCCCACCAGCGGCTGTCGGCGCTGCTGATGCACGAACATGCTTCCCTGGCATTGGCTCAACGCTGCAGCGGTGTATCCCCGTCGCTGCCGCTGTTCAGTGCACTGTTCAACTACCGTCACAGCAGCCCGGTGCACAGCGACGCCGCGGGTGCGCTGCAGGGCATGCGCCTGCTGGGCGGCGAGGAGCGCAGCAACTACCCGCTGACCCTCAGCGTCGATGACCATGGCGAAGGCCTGAGCCTGAGCGTGTTGGCCCAGCGAGGGATCGAAGCCACGCAGGTTGCCAGGTTGATGAACCAGGCACTCGGTGCCCTGGCGGATGCCTTGCAACGCCCGGGCGATAGCGTGGCAGCCGAGTTGCCGGTGCTCGACGCCGGCGCCCGCCAGCAGGTACTCGAAGGCTTCAACGCCACCGCCCGGGCTTACCCTGCCGGGCACACGGTGCATGCCCTGGTCGAAGCCCGGGCAGCGTGCAGCCCGCAAGCGGCTGCCGTGGTGCAGGATGGCCAGGTGCTGAGCTACGGCGAACTCAACCGCTGCGCCAACCGCCTTGCCCATCATTTGATCGATGGCGGTGTCGGGGTGGGTGACCGGGTCGCCCTGTGCCTGCCGCGCAACCCGCAGCGGCTGATCGCCTTGCTGGCTGTTCTGAAAACCGGCGCGGCCTACGTGCCTGTCGACCCGGCGTACCCGGCCGAACGCATCGCCTACCTGCTGGCAGACAGCGCCCCGGCACGGGTGCTGGTGGATTCCACCACCCGCGATCGGGTGGGCGGCGCCGCCTGCACGGTGCTCGACTGCGAGCGCTGGCAAGGCATGGCCGACCACAACCCACAGGTAAACGGCCTGGATGCCGGGCAACTGGCCTACGTCATCTACACCTCCGGCTCTACCGGGCAGCCCAAGGGCGTGATGGTGGAGCACGCGACCCTGGCCAACCTGGTGCACTGGCACTGCGAGGCGTTTGCCGTGGGTGCAGGCACCCACACCAGCACGGTGGCCGGGTTTGGCTTCGACGCCGTGGCCTGGGAAGTGTGGCCTGCATTGTGTGCCGGGGCCGCGTTGCACCTGCCGCCAGCGTGTATTGCGGGCGAGCACGTGGACGAACTGCTGGACTGGTGGCTGAAGCAACCGCTGGCGGTGAGCTTCCTGCCCACCCCGGTGGCCGAGCAGGCCCTGCGCCGGGAGCGTCAGCACCCGACCTTGCGCACCTTGCTGGTCGGTGGCGACCGCCTGCGCCAGTTTGAGCGCGACCCGGGCTTTGCGCTGGTCAACAACTACGGCCCCACCGAAACAACGGTGGTCGCGACGGCCGGGCGCTTGGTGGCGGGTGGCCCGCTGCATATTGGCAAGCCCATCGCCAATACCCGGGCCTACGTGCTGGATGCCCACCGGCAACTGGTGCCGGTGGGCGCGGAGGGTGAGCTGTACATTGGTGGCGCCGGTGTGGCCCGTGGCTACTTCCAGCGCGAGGCCTTGAGCACCGAGCGCTTCCTGGCCGACCCATTCAGTGACGTGGTCGGAGCACGCATGTACCGCACGGGCGACCTGGTGCGCTGGAACCCGGAGGGCACCCTGGACTACCTGGGCCGCAACGATGACCAGGTGAAGGTGCGTGGCGTGCGCGTGGAGTTGGGCGAAATCGAGGCCACACTGGCCGCACAGCCTGACGTGGACAATGCCGTGGTGCTGGTACGCGAAGACCGGCTGCTGGCCTGGTACACCGGGTCTGCGAATGTTGCCACCCTGCGCCAGGCGTTGCAGGCGAGCCTGCCCGCACACCTGGTACCGCAGGCCTTCACCCCAGTGGCTGCACTGCCCCTGACCAGCCATGGCAAGCTGGACCGCAAGGCCCTGCCGGCCCCGGACCTGGCGCAGCTGGCAAGCCGCATTTACGAGGCGCCGCGCGGCCCGGTGGAGGTTGCGCTGGCACAGGTTTGGGCTGAGCTGCTGGGTGTCGAGCTGGTGGGACGGCATGACAACTTCTTCGAACTGGGTGGCCATTCGCTGCTGGCTGTAAACCTGACGGCACGTTTGCGCCGCGACAGCCTGCAGGTGGATGTGCGCGCGTTGTTCGGCCAGCCAACCATCGCCGCGCTTGCCAGCACCCTTGGCCAGGCTGGCACCGTGGAGGTACCGCCCAACCTGATCCCCGCAGGCTGCGAGCAGATCACCCCGGCGATGCTGCCGCTGATAATGCTGCAGCAGGCGGCCATCGAACGCATCGTTGCCCAGGTGCCAGGCGGGGCCGGCAATGTGCAAGACATCTACCCCCTGGCTCCGCTGCAGGAGGGCATCCTGTACCACCATCTCAGCGCTGCGGGGCACGACCCGTATGTGTTGCAGACACGGTTCGTGTTCGACAGCCGCGCCCACCTGGACAGGTTCGCGGCAGCGCTGGACCAGGTCATCGCCCGGCACGACGTGCTGCGTACGGCCATTTTCTGGCAGGGGCTGCCGCAACCGGTGCAGGTGGTCCTGCGCCAGGCCCGCCTGCCTCGGTTACTGCAGCAGGCCGAGGCCGGGGCGTGTCCGCAGGCATTCGACCTTGGCCAGGCGCCTTTGATGCGCTTGCTGTACAGCGAGGCAGCAGGTGAGCAGGCCGTGGAGGCGACCCTGCAGTTCCACCATATCGTCATGGACCACACGGCCATGGAGGTGGTCGCCCAGGAGTTGATCGGCTTCCTGCAAGGCGATGGCGAACCCGTACGCCCCTCTGTGCCCTATCGCAACTATGTGGCCCAGGCACGCCTGGGCATCAGCCAGGCCGAGCACGAGGCGTTTTTCCGGGCGCAACTGGGTGCGGTCGACGAACCGACCCTGCCGTTCGGCCTGGGCGATGTGCACGGCGATGGCCGTGCGCTGGAGGACGCCCAGGTATGGCTCGACCCCGCCTTGGCAGAGCGCTTGCGCACCCAGGCGCGGCAGGCGGGCATCAGCGTGGCCAGCCTGTTCCACCTGGGCTGGGCGCGCCTGTTGAGCGCCGCCAGCGGGCAGGGCAGTGTGGTGTTCGGCACCGTGCTGCTGGGTAGGCTGCAAGGCGGGGAGGGTGCTGAACGGGCCTTGGGCATGTTCATCAACACCTTGCCACTGCGTGTCGACCTGGCGGATCTGGGGGTCGCAGCCGCTGCCCGCGCCGCGCATCAGGGGCTGAGCGAGCTGCTGGCCCACGAGCATGCCTCGTTGGCCTTGGCCCAGCGCTGCAGCGGCGTGGCTGCACCCTTGCCGCTGTTCAGCGCCATGCTCAACTACCGCCACAGCACCCAGGCCAGCGCTGACCAGCGCCAGGCCAGTACGGGCATGGCCATCCGTGACAGCCAGGAGCGCAGCAACTACCCGCTGAGCCTGAACGTGGACGATGTGGGTGATGGCTTCCGTTTGGCCGCCACGGCGCCTGCCGAGGTAGGCGCCCAGCGGATCTGCGGGCAGATGCAACAGGTACTGCAGGCACTGGCGGAGGCATTGGAGCAGGCCCCTGGCCTGCCGGTGCAGCAATTGCCCGTGCTGGAGGCCGCAGAGCGGGAGCGGGTGGTAGGCGCCTTCAACGCCACCGCTGTCGACTACGACCTGGAGCACACCCTGCACGGTTTGATCCAGACGCAGGTGCAACACACACCCCAGGCCATCGCGGTACAGGCCGAGGAGGGCACGCTGACCTACGCCCAGCTCAACGCCCAGGCCAACCGCCTTGCTCACCATTTGATCAGCCTTGGCGTCAAACCCGATGACCGGGTGGTGATCTGTGTCGAACGCGGGCTGGCGATGGTAGTAGGCCTGCTTGGCATCCTGAAGGCGGGTGCAGCGTATGTGCCGGTGGACCCGGACTACCCGGCCGAACGTATCCGCCACATGGTCAGCGACAGCAACCCGGTGGCGGTCTTGGTACACCGCGCTACGCGGCTTGCGCTTCAGCACGAACAGCTCATCGACCTGGACGAGCCATTGCCCAGCGGGCTGCCCGACAGCAACCCCGCCGTGCCGGCGCTCACGCCACGGCACCTTGCCTACGTGATCTACACCTCAGGCTCGACCGGCTTGCCCAAAGGCGTGATGAACGAACACCGCGCCGTGGTCAACCGCCTGCTGTGGATGCAGGATGCGTACGACCTGAGCGCTGAGGACGTCGTCCTGCAAAAAACGCCGTTCAGCTTCGACGTGTCCGTGTGGGAATTGCTGTGGCCACTGCAAACGGGTGCCAAACTGGTGATGGCGCGCCCGGGCGGGCATCGTGATCCGCATTACCTGCAACACACCCTCGAACAGGAGCGCGTCAGCACACTGCACTTCGTGCCATCGATGCTGGAAGTGTTCCTGTCTGCGCTTGCCGCGGGCTGGCAGGCCCCTGGGTTGAAACGCGTGGTGTGCAGCGGTGAAGCCCTGCCGGGCAGCCTGGTACAGCGGTTCCACGCGCAACTGCCGCAGGTGGAGCTGCACAACCTGTACGGCCCGACCGAAGCAGCGGTAGACGTCAGCGCCTGGCACTGCGTGACGGCCCCGGATAACACCCCAATCGGCACACCCATCGCCAACACCACGCTGTACGTGCTGGACGAACAGCGGCAACCGGTACCACACGGCGTCGCCGGGGAGCTGTACATCGGCGGTGTCCAGGTGGCCCGGGGCTACCTGAACCGCCCTGAACTCACCGCTGAGCGTTTCATCGATGACCCGTTCAGCACGCAACCCGGTGCACGCCTGTACCGCACCGGCGACCTTGCACGGCACTTGCCGGATGGCAACCTGGAATACCTGGGCCGCAACGACGACCAGGTGAAGCTGCGCGGCCTGCGTATCGAACTGGGTGAGATCCAGGCGGGGCTGACCCGCATTGAGGGCGTCAACGAAGCGGTGGTCATCGCCCGCGATCAGCGTCTGGTGGCCTACTACACGGGCGAGCCGCAAGCGGTCGATGACCTGCGGAGTGCCTTGCTGCTCCACCTGCCGGAATTCATGGTGCCGGCGCAGTTCATGCACCTGCAGGCCTTGCCGCTGAGCCCCAATGGCAAGCTGGACCGCAAGGCCCTGCCAGAACCTGGCGCCGTGGCTGATCGCCCTTATGAAGCGCCCGAGGGCGATACCGAAACCCTGCTGGCGACACTCTGGTGCGAATTGCTGGGCGTGGAACGGGTAGGGCGTCACGACAACTTCTTCGAACTGGGCGGCCACTCGCTGCTGGCCGTGACCCTCACGTCCCGCCTGCGTGAACACGGCCTGGAGGCGGATGTACGCGCCCTGTTCGACCACCCAACACTGGCAGGCTATGCGGCCATCACAGACAGAATGGAGATCGTCCTGTGAGCATCAATCAATTACTGGCCACCCTGGCCGACCTCAACGTTCAACTGGCACTCAAGGATGGTCAACTGGCCGTGCAGGGCAACCGCCAGGCATTGACCGATGCGGCGTTGGTGGCCCAGTTACGAGCACACAAGCCTGCACTGCTGAGCATGATCGAGCGTGGCGAGTACGTGGCCAGCAAGCAGGGGCCGGTCGACGCGCCGGCCAACCTGATCCCGGCAGGCTGCACGCACATCACCCCGGCCATGCTCAACCTGGTGACGCTGGACCAGCAGACCCTCGATGAGCTTGTCGCCCAGATCCCCGGCGGTGCGGCGAACGTTCAGGATATCTACCCACTCGCGCCGTTGCAGCAAGGCATGCTGTTCCATCACGCCAGTGCTACCGGGCATGACCCCTACGTGATGCAGGCGCGCTTCGTGTTCGCCAGCGAGGCCCGCCTGCAGGCGTTCGCCCAGGCGTTGCAGGGGGTGATCGCCCGGCACGACATCCTGCGCACCTCGGTGCACTGGCAGGGGCTGGCAGCGCCGCTACAGGTGGTGTGGCGGTATGCGGAGCTTGCCGTGTTGACGCGGGCGGGCAATGACCCCGAACACGACAGCTTCGACCTGACCCAGGCGCCGTTGATCCGCCTGTTGCGCGAGGCCCCGCAAGCGGATGGCAGCCTGACCGCCACGTTGCAGTTCCACCATATTGCGCTGGATCACAGTGCCCTGGATGTGGTGCGTCAGGAACTGATCACCTTTCTCACCGGCGAACAGGCGCACCTTGGCACGCCGGTTCCGTTCCGCAACTACGTGGCCCAGGCGGTGCTAGGGGTCACCGAGGCCCAGCACGAGGCATTCTTCCGCGACATGCTGGGTGATATCGACCAGCCCACCCTGGCGTACGGCCTGCTGGAAGTGCAAGGTGAAGGCCCGCCGCATGTCGAGCATCAGCTTGATCTGCCGCCGCCGCTCTGCCTGGGCCTGCGCAACCAGGCGCGGGCCCAAGGGGTGAGTGTGGCCAGCCTGTTCCACCTGGCCTGGGGCCGGGTGCTGGGTGGGCTTACAAGCCGCGACCAGGTGGTGTTCGGTACGGTGATGATGGGCCGTCTGCTGGGGGCGGAAGCCACCGACAGAGCATTGGGCATCTTCATCAATACCTTGCCGCTGCGCGTCGACCTGGGCGCAGGCAGCGCGCAAAGCGCCGTTCAGGCTACCCACAAGCGGCTGACGGCACTGATGCGCCATGAGCATGCGCCGCTGGCGCTGGCACAGCGCTGCAGCCAGGTGGCTGCGCCCGCGCCGCTGTTCAATGCCTTGCTCAACTACCGGCACAGCGCCGTCGACGCCGCCCAGCCCCGGCGTGCAGCACTCGCTGGCATCGATGTGGTGGAGTCGGTCGAGGCCACCAACTACCCCTTGACCCTGAGCATCGATGACTTGGGGGCGGGCTTTCGCCTGACCCTGTTGGCGGCGGCGCAAATCCCAGGGGAACGGGTGTGCGCCTACCTGCAACACACCCTTGAAAGCCTGTTGAACGGGCCAGAAGTAGCGGCCCACAGCCTGCCGATGCTGCCGGCTGACGAGCGTGAACTGCTGCTGGACGGGTTCAACGCGTGCAGCGCCGGTTACCCGCAGCCCATCACCTTGCATCAGCGCATCGAACAGCAGGCCGAGCGTTTTCCGCACGCAGTGGCCGCCGTCAGCGGTCAGCAACAACTCTCGTATGCCGTGCTGAACCAACAGGCCAACGCCTTGGCGCATCATCTGCTGGCGTTGGGCGTGCAGCCCGATGACCGCGTCGCGGTGCTGGCACGCCGCGGGCTGGATACCTTGGTGGGCCTGCTGGCTGTGCTCAAGGCGGGGGCAGGGTACGTGCCCATCGACCCTGCCCACCCTGACGAGCGCGTGCACTACCTGCTGGAGGACTGCGCACCGGTGGCCGTGCTGACCCAGCAGGTGCTGCTGCCCAGGGTCGGGCTTGCAGACCTGCCGGTGCTGGTGCTGGACCAGCCGGGCTGGCCGGTGCGGCAAGACAACCCCCGTGTACCGGGCCTTGGCCCGGGGCACCTGGCCTATGTGATCTACACCTCAGGCTCTACCGGCCAACCGAAAGGGGTGATGGTGGAGCACCAGGCGGTGAACAACCTGGTGGACTGGCATTGCCGCGCCTTCGACCTGTGCCAGGGGCGGCACACCTCTAGCCTGGCCGGCTTTGGCTTCGATGCCATGGCCTGGGAAGTGTGGCCGGCCCTGTGCGCCGGGGCCACGCTGCACCTGGCACCCACCTCTGAAGGCAACGATGACCTCGACGCCGTGCTCGCCTGGTGGCAGGCGCAGCCGCTGGATGTAAGCTTCTTGCCCACCCCAGTAGCGGAGTACGCCTTCAGCCACCAGCTGGAGCACCCGACCTTGCGCACGCTGCTGATCGGCGGTGACCGGCTGCGCCAGTTCAACCGCACCCAGCGTTTTACCGTGGTGAACAACTACGGCCCCACTGAGACCACGGTGGTGGCCAGCTCCGGCGCAGTGCAGGCCGGTGGCAACCTGCACATTGGCAGTCCGGTGGACAATGCCAGGCTGTACGTGCTCGACAGCCACTTGCAGCCAGTGCCCCTGGGGGTGCCCGGCGAACTGTTCATTGGCGGGGCCGGTGTGGCGCGTGGTTACCTGCACAGGCCGGCGCTCACGGCTGAGCGTTTTCTCGAAGACCCGTTCGTGGCCCCGGGTGGCGGGCGCATGTACCGCACCGGCGACCTGGTGCGCTGGAACACCGACGGCACCCTGGACTACCTGGGGCGCAACGACGACCAGATCAAACTCCGCGGCCTGCGCATCGAGCCCGGCGAGATCGAGAGCCGCCTGGCCGCATTGGCTGGCATTGCCGAAGCGGTGGTGGTGGCCCGCGAAGATCAGCCTGGGCACCCGCAGCTGGTGGCGTACTACACCGCCACGGCAGATGTGCAACCGCTGGCAGGTGAAGGCCTGCGCACGCAGTTGCAGGCCCACTTACCCGAATACATGATCCCGGTGGCCTTCGTCGAGCTGGCGGCGCTGCCGCTGACCGCCAACGGCAAGCTGGACCGCCGGGCGCTGCCGGCGCCTGACCGGGCGGCAATGCTGCAGGGTTGCCATCAGGCGCCGGTGGGAGAGCTGGAACAGGCCCTGGCGCAGATCTGGCAGCAACTGCTGCAAGTTGACCAGGTTAGCCGCCAGGACGACTTCTTCCGCCTGGGCGGGCATTCCCTGCTGGCCATGCGCATGGTTTCACAGGTGCGCGTGCGCCTGGGTGTGGAGCTGACCCTGGCAGGGCTGTTCGCCAACCCGCAACTGGCCGCGGTCGCCAGGTTGCTGGAAGATGCCGCGGCCAGCGACCTGCCGGCGATTCTGCCCGTGACTGGCGCACAGCCGTTGCCCATGTCGTTCGCCCAGCAACGCATGTGGTTTCTGGCGCAGATGGAGGGCGGCAGCCAGGCCTACCACGTGCCACTGGCACTCGGGCTGTGTGGAGCACTGAATGTCGATGCACTGGAAAGCGCGCTGCTGGCAATCCTTGAGCGTCATCAGGTACTGCGCAGCCAGTTCGTGGCGACTGAAGACAGCGCCGAAGTGCTGATCGCCGCCACCCCCACGCACGGCTGGCTGCAGTGTGAAGACCTCCCTGCCGAAGCGCTGGCCGAGCGTCTGCAGGCCTTGGCCGCTGCGCCATTCGACCTGGCCAGCGGGCCACTGATGCGCGCTCACCTGCTGCGCCTGGGCAGCGAGCACCAGGTGCTGGCACTCACGGTCCACCACATCGTTGCAGACGGTTGGTCGCTGGGTGTGTTGACGCAGGAGCTGAGCGTGCTCTACGGGCAGTTTTGCAGGGGGGCGAGCGAGGCACTGCCCGCACTGCCCATCCAGTACACCGACTACGCGGTGTGGCAACGCCGCTGGCTGGCCGGTGAGCGGTTGCAGCGCCAGGCCGAGTACTGGCGGCAGGCGCTGGAGGGTGCCCCGGCGCTGCTCAGCCTGCCCAGCGACCGGCCCCGCCCGGAGCGCCAGGACTATACCGGGGCCAGCCTGCCGGTGTTGCTGCAACCCCGGCTGACCGCCGCCCTGCGCACCCTGGCCAACCGCCACGGTGCAACCCTGTACATGACCGTACTGGGGGCCTGGGCGGCGTTGCTTGCACGCCTGGCTGGCCAGGCCGACGTGGTGGTCGGCTGCCCGGTGGCAGGGCGCGGCCGTGCCGAACTCGAGCCGCTGATGGGTCTGTTCGTCAATACGTTGGCCTTGCGTATCGAGCCTGGCATCGCGTCTACCACCCAAGGGTTGCTGCAACAGCTGCGGGGCAGGGTGCTTCAGGCCCAGGCGCACCAGGACCTGCCGTTCGAGCAGGTGGTAGAAGCCGTGCGGCCTGTACGCAGCCTGGCGCATACACCGCTGTTCCAGACCACCCTGAACTGGCAGGCCACCGAAGCAGTGGTGCTGAACCTGCAAGGTGTACAGCTGCAGGCAGTGAGCCAGGCCGCCGCCGTGGCCAAGTTCGACCTCACGCTCAACCTCGGCGAACAAGGGCAGCACCTGGCCGGCAGCCTTGACTACGCCACAGCACTGTTTGACGAGACCACCGTGCAGCGCTACCTCGGCTACTTCGAGCGGTTGCTATGGGCCATGGCTGACGATGACCAGCAGCCCCTCGACCAGGTAGAACTGCTGGACGATGCCGAACGCCATGCCTTGCTGCACACCTGCAACCAGACCGCCCATGCCTACCCCCGGGATACGCCTGTGCACCGGCTGTTCGAGCAGCGTGCAGCACTGCACCCGCAGGCAGTGGCCGCGGTGGAGGGGCCCAAGGCCCTGACCTACGGCGAATTGAATGCCCGTGCCAACCGCCTGGCCCATCACCTGCTGGCCAGCGGAGTGAGCCCCCAGGATCGGGTGGCCATGCTGCTGCCACGCTCGCTGGACTTGCTGGTGGCGCAGCTGGCGGTACTCAAGTGCGCGGCCTGCTACGTGCCGCTGGACCTGCATGCGCCCGCAGATCGTCAGGCATACATGCTGGACGACTGCCAGGCAGTCGCCCTGTTGACCTTGGCCGGCATCGGGGGCGAGCACCGGGTGGCACGCCTGGCGCTGGACGCCCTCAGGCTCGATGACCAGCCCTCGCATAACCCCGACCTGGCGCAGGATGCCGGCAGTGCCGCCTATGTGATGTACACCTCCGGCACCACAGGCAAACCCAAGGGTGTATGTGTACCGCACCGCGGCATCGCACGGCTGGTGTTGAACAACGGCTACCTCGAACTGCTGGGCAGTGACCACATTGCATTCGCCTCCAACCCTGCGTTCGATGCCAGTACCCTGGAAACCTGGGGGGCGCTGCTCAATGGTGCGCAGCTGCGGGTCATCGAGCACGCCACACTGCTCGACCCTGACCGCTTCGCCGCGGCCCTCGCGCAGCAGGGCGTCAGCGTACTGTTCCTGACCACGGCGCTGTTCAACCAGTACGTACAGCAGATACCAGACGCGCTATCGGGCCTGCGAGCCCTGCTTACCGGTGGCGAGCGGGCGGAGCCGGCAGCGTTTCGCGCCCTGCTGGCCAGGGCCCCTGGGGTGCGCCTGTTCAACGGCTATGGCCCTACCGAAACCACCACCTTCGCCAGCACCTGCGAGGTGCGCGAGGTGCCGGCGCATGCCACTCAAGTGCCCATTGGCCGGCCAATCGGCAATACCCAGGTGTATGTACTGGATGCCCGGCAGCAGCTCATGCCGCAGGGGGTCGTGGGTGAGCTTTATATCGGCGGTGATGGCGTGGCACTGGGCTACCTGAACAGCGCAGCGCTTACGGCCGAACGCTTCATCGACGACCCCTTCAGCCAGCACCCTGGCGCCCGGCTGTACCGCACGAGTGACTTGGTGCGCTGGCGCGCCGACGGTGAACTGGAATGCCTGGGCCGCACCGACGACCAGGTGAAGATTCGTGGTTTCCGTATCGAGCCCGGCGAGATCCAGCAGCAACTGGCCCAGGCGCCAGGTGTTGGCGAGGTGCTGGTCATGGCCGTCACCCAGGCGCAGGGGCCACAGCAACTGGTGGCGTGGTACACCCGCAGGGCCGCCGAAGTGGATGCAGCCGCGCTGCGGGAATACCTGCGCAACCACTTGCCTGACTACATGGTGCCTTCGGCGTTTGTGGCCCTGGAGCGCATGCCGCTGACCAATAACGGCAAGGTCGACCGCGCCAAGCTGCCAGCGCCCACTGCACAGGACATCGCCATGGCAGCGTTCGAGGCGCCTGAGGGTGAGCAGGAGCACGCCATGGCACTGCTGTGGGCACAGCTGCTGGGGGTGGCGGCTGTGGGCCGTCAGGACCGCTTCTTCGAGCTGGGCGGCCACTCCTTGCTGGCCATGCGCATGCTGGCGCAGGTGCGCCAGACCCTTGGCTGCGAACTGCAGCTGGCGGACCTGTTCGCGGATGATCGGCTCATGGCAGTTGCGGCTTGCCTGCACCCAGAGCGTGATGCCCTGCCGCCCATCGAACCGTTGCCCAGGGAAGGCCAACTGCCGCTGTCGCTCGCCCAACAGCGGCTGTGGTTCCTGGCACGTATGGACGCCGACAGCGCGGCTTACCACATCCCCGTCGCGCTGCAGCTCAACGGGCACCTGAACAAACAGGCGCTCGCACGCAGCCTGGCGCGCTTGGTGGAGCGTCACGAGAGCCTGCGCAGCCAGTTCGTGGCGCCTGACGGTGAACCGTACGTTGTGGTTTCTCACGATCCGCTGGTCCCCAGCTGGCATGACCTCACGCAGCAAGATGAAAGCGCGTTCGAAGCCTGGCTGCATGAAGAAGCGGTAAAACCCTTCGCCCTGGATCGTGAATTGCCCATCCGCGCCGCAGTGGTAAACCGCGGAGCGGACTGCCATGTGCTGCTGTTGGTGGTGCATCACCTGGTCGCCGATGGTTGGTCGCTGGGGGTGATGCTGGGGGAGCTGGGCGACCTGTATCAGGCGTTTGCCAATGACTGTGACGACCCGCTGCCCGCGCTGCCCGTGCAATACCTTGATTACGCCTTGTGGCAGCGCCAATGGGCAAGCGGGCCCTTGCTGCAGCGCCAGGCAGACTACTGGCGTAGCCAATTGGCAGGCGCGCCCGCACTCATCAGCCTGCCCTATGACCGGCCACGGCCAGAACGCCAGCACGCTGCAGGCGATAGCCATGAAATCCACATCGCTGCAGACTTGAGCGAGGCGCTGAAAGCCGTGTGCAGGCGCCATGGCCTGACCCCGTACATGTTGTTCACCGCGGCCTGGGGGCTGCTGCTCGGGCGGCTGGCAGGGCAGCAGGAAGTGGTCATTGGCTCGCCCGTGGCCAATCGGCAGCACCCGCAGATCCAAGGCCTGGTGGGCATGTTCGTGAATTCCCTGGCACTGCGCCTGGACCTGTCCGGCGAGCCGGATGTGGCAACGCTGCTGGCCCGGGCCAAGGCCACGCTGCTGCAGGCCCAGGCCCACCAGGACCTGCCGTTCGAGCAGGTGGTGGAAGTGCTGCGCCCAGCCCGCAGCCTGGCCTATACCCCCGTGTACCAGGTGTCGCTGGACTGGGATGCTAGCGCCGGCCACCAGGCCCTGCGCATGGGCGATCTGAAGGTCTGCGCCCTGGGTGGCCAGGCCCAGGTGGCCAAGTTCGACCTGAGCCTTAGCCTGGGCGAGCGCGCTGAGGGGTTTGCGGGTGGCATCGTCTATGCCACAGCCTTGTTTGACCGGGCGACCATCGAGCGTTTTGCCGGGTATTTCCAGCAGATACTGCGCAGCTTCGCTGCTGGCGACGCTGTAGTCCCGGGGCATGTAGCGCTGCCTGGCGCAGCCGAGCGCGAGTGCCTGCTGCACACCTTCAACGACACGGCGGTGGCCTATGACCTGGCGCAAACCCTGCACGGGCTGATCGAGGCGCAGGTACAGCGTACGCCAGAGGCGGTAGCCGTAAGCGCGCCGGATGGCGAACTGACCTATGCGCAGCTCAACCAGCAGGCCAACCGCCTGGCCCACCATCTGCTAGGCGTGGGGGTGAAGCCGGATGACCGGGTTGCCATTTGTGTGGAACGCAGCCTGGCGATGGTGGTGGGGGTGCTGGGCATTCTAAAGGCTGGCGGCGCCTATGTACCCGTAGACCCCGACTACCCGGCCGAGCGCATTGCCCATATGCTGACCGACAGCGCGCCTGTGGCCGTGTTGGTGCACGCTGCCACCCGGCATGTGCTGCAGCACACGCAACGCCTGGACCTCGACACCCCTTGCTGGGCTGCGCTGCCAGACAGCAACCCGCACGTGGCAGCCCTCACGCCCCGGCACCTGGCCTATGTGATCTACACCTCAGGCTCCACCGGCCTGCCCAAGGGGGTGATGAACGAGCATGCCGGCGTGGTCAACCGCCTGCTGTGGATGCAGGACGCCTACGGTTTAGGGCCCGATGACGTCGTCCTGCAAAAGACCCCGTTCAGCTTCGATGTTTCGGTATGGGAGCTGCTGTGGCCGCTGCAGGCGGGTGCACGGCTGCTGATGGCTAAGCCCGGTGGCCATCGCGACCCTCAGTACCTGCGGCAGGTCATTCAGGCGCAGGGTGTCAGCACCTTGCACTTCGTGCCTTCGATGCTGGACGTGTTCCTGTCTGCCACTGCCGAGCAATGGGCGCCGGAAGGATTGAAACGGGTAATCTGCAGCGGCGAGGCACTGCCGGGCAGCCTGGTGCGGCGCTTCAAGGCGCAACTGCCTGGGGTGGCGCTGCACAACCTCTATGGCCCCACTGAAGCGGCGGTTGACGTCAGTGCCTGGCACTGCACGACCACCCCGGACAACACGCCCATTGGCAAACCCATCGCCAACACCGCACTGTATGTGCTGGACGAACAGCGTCAGCCCGTACCCCAGGGCGTTGCCGGTGAACTGTACATCGGCGGTGTGCAAGTGGCCCGTGGCTACCTGAACCGTCCAGCGCTCACTGCCGAGCGCTTTGTTGAAGACCCTTTCAGCACAACACCGGATGCACGCCTGTACCGCACCGGCGACCTCGCCAGGCACCTGCCGGACGGCAACCTGGAGTACCTCGGCCGCAACGACGACCAAGTGAAAATCCATGGGTTGCGCATCGAGCTGGGTGAGATCCAGGCCTGCCTGACCGCGCTTGACGGTGTCAACGAAGCGGTGGTGGTTGCACGGGAGGGGCAACTGCTGGCGTATTTCACCGGGGACGCCTACACGTCCGAGGATATGCGCGGCGCCCTGGGCAGCCAGCTGCCTGCCTTCATGCTGCCTGCGCAGTTCGTTCACCTGCCCGCGCTGCCACTGAGCCCCAATGGCAAGCTCGACCGCAAGGCGCTGCCCGTGCCACAGACACAGGCGCACCGCGCGTATGCAGCGCCAGAGGGGGACGCCGAACGGCTGCTGGCTGCCATCTGGGGGGAATTGCTGGGGGTAGCGCAGGTAGGGCGACATGATGATTTCTTCGAGCTGGGCGGCCATTCCCTGGCGGCTATCCGCTTGGTGGACCGCATGGGCAAGGCGGGTATGCCGGTGACCCTGAACGACGTGTTCCAGCGGCCAAGCGTGGCCTTGCTCGCCGCGCACGCCGGCGAGCCGACAGCGCGAGCGCCGGCCGTCATTACCGTGCGCCCAGGCAGCGCGGAGGCGCCACTGTTCCTGGTGCACGAATTCTCCGGGCTGGACTTCTACTTCCCGGTGCTGGGCCAGCACCTGGCAGGTGAGTTTGCCCTCTACGGCTTGCCTGGCGTCCCCGCCGACCAACCGCAACCGAGCACGCTGGAGTGCCTGGCGCGTTACCACATCCAGCAGCTGCGTACGGTGCAGCCCCATGGCCCGTATCGGCTGGCGGGGTGGTCGTTCGGGGGTGTGCTGGCGTTCGAGATGGCCAACCAGTTGCGGGGCGCCGATGAGGCGGTGGCGTTTGTGGGGTTGATCGACACCTATGTGCCGCGCCTGGCCGACCACGGCAAGGCGCGTTGGGAGGGGCCCCGTGCGCTGGAGCGGCAGCTGTTGCTCAACTGCACGGCCTACTGGGAAACCCAAGGCCAGGCCGGGGTCGGCAAACGGGCGTTGTTGCAACGCCTGGACCATGAGCAGGCCGATTTCGCCACACTGCTGGCCCACTGCCGCGAGCACGGGTTGCTGTACGGCCTGTGGGCGAGCATGAGCGACGGGCAGCTGCGCCACTACTTCAGCCGCGAACTCGCCCACGGCCGCGCGCTGGCCCACTACCGCCCTGCGCCTGTCGATGTTCCGGTGCATCTGCTGCGTGCCAGGGAGGGCGGGGAGGAACACCCGTCCCTGGGGTGGCGTGAAACGTTGCCAGGCCAGCAACTGGTGGTTGTGGACGTGCCAGGTGACCATCGAACGCTGATGCAGGCCCCCCATGTGGCGACGGTAGGGCAAGCGTTGAGTGAGGCGATATCCGGTTGCCTGCCAATGCCTGCGCCTGGCCCAGCAGCACCGGTTGCCATCCAGGCCGGCGAGCCAGGGCATGCACCGTTGTTCTGTGTGCCTGGGGCAGGTGACAGCGTTACCAGCTTCATTGGCCTTGCCGAGGCGCTGGGGCCGCAGTGGCCGCTGCACGGCTTGCAGCCACGAGGGCTGGATGGCGCAGCAGTACCGCACAGCACGGTAGAGGCTGCCGCTGACTGGCACGTGCAGGCCATCGACGCCGTGTACCCGCGGGGGCCATTGAACCTGGTGGGGCACTCGTTTGGCGGCTGGGTGGCCCACGCCATGGCTGCCCGCTTCGAAGCCAAGGGCCGGGCGGTGCAATCACTGACCCTGATCGACAGCGAGGGGCCGGGTGGCGGCGGCACCTGTGGCCAGCCCTACACCTTCACCCAGGCGCTGGAGCGGTTGATCGAGGCCTTGCAGCTGTCCACCGGCAAAGCGCTGGCCATCGACCCCAACACGTTTGCCCAGGCCAGTGATAGCCAGCAACTGCAACTGCTGCACGGGGCCATGGTGCAGTGCGGGCTACTGCCGCCACGCACCACGGCGCAGGTGCTGCAGGGCACGGTGCGCACCTTTGCTAGCGCGCTGCGCACGGTCTATCGGCCAGGGCTTGCCTACACCGGCCCGGCGCGCCTGGTGCTGGTGGACGACCCTGGCCTGGATGCCGCCGGCAATGCCCACGAGCACGAGCAGATGCAGGCCCAGTGGCTGGCGTTGATGCCACAACTGGCGTCATGGAAGGCGCCAGGGGACCACTTCAGCATTTTGAAAGTGCCGGATGTATTCAGCCTGGCAGCCTGGTGGCACGACGGCCAGGCCCGCCAACCGGCGCAGTTGGCCCAATAGCCCGAGACAGAGGAAAACGCGTGTTCATGGAAAAGAAGACAGTACGCAAGTGGGGCATCGGCGTGGCTGTTGCCCTGGCGGCAGGGCTGGGCCTGTATGCCGTGCAGGCCCCGGCCAAGCCACCGCAGTACATCACCGCCCAGGTGGAGCGCGGCGACATTGAAAACGCTGTGCTGGCGACCGGGGTGCTGGAGGGGATCGAGCAGGTGGATGTGGGGGCGCAGGTGTCGGGGCAGTTGAAGTCGCTGAAGGTCAAGCTGGGCGACAAGGTCAGTGCCGGGCAGTGGTTGGCCGAAATCGACCCGCTGGTACTGCGCAATACCCTGCGCCAGGCCGAGGTGGACGAGGACAAACTGCAGGCTCAACGGCGCTCGGCGATGGCCCAGCTGAAACAGGCGCGGCGGGTGTACGAGCGCTACCGCGAGCTGCAGGTGGACCAGTCGATCTCCCGCCAGGACTTCGACAACGCCGAAGCGGAGTACGAAGTGCAGCAGGCGGCCGTGCGCTCGCTCGACGCGCAGCTCCAGAGCGCCCGGGTGGAAATCGACACCGCCCGGGTCAACCTTGGCTACACACGTATCAACGCGCCCATCACCGGCCATGTGGTGGCCATCGTCACCCAGCAAGGGCAAACGGTGATCGCCAACCAGCTGGCACCGGTGCTGCTCAAGCTGGCCAACCTCGACACCATGACCGTCAAGGCGCAGGTGTCGGAGGCAGACGTGATTCATATCAGCCCGGGGCAGGCCGTGTACTTCACCATTTTGGGCGAAGACAAACGCTACCACGCCAAGCTGCGTGGCACCGAGCCTGCACCGCAGCATTACGCCCAGAGCACCGACAAGGCCGACGCCGCCGGCGGCAAACCCAGCGGTGCGGTGTTCTACAACGCGCTGTTCGAAGTGCCCAACCCCGACCACCGGCTGCGCATCGCCATGACCGCCCAGGTGCACATCGTGCTCGACACCGCCGAGCAGGTACTGACCGTGCCGGTGGCGGCGCTGGGGGTGCGCAACGCCGATGGCAGCTACCCGGTGCGGGTGCTCGATGGCAAGGGTTTTGCGCACCAGCGCGTGGTGCAGGCCGGCATCAACAACAACGTGCGGGTGCAGATCAGCCAAGGGCTGGAGGAGGGTGACCGGGTAGTGATCGGCGAACCTGTCACCGGCGACGCGGGGGCTTGAGCATGAACATGAACGTGCAACCCAGCCCGCACCTGGCCGTTACCCACGCGTGCGATGAACCGCTGCTGCGTCTAAAGGGGGTAACGCGAAGCTTTCAGGCAGGCGACCGCGCGTTTCTCGCGCTCAAGGGCATCGATTTGCAGATTCAGCGGGGCGAGCTGGTGGCGATCATCGGCGCCTCGGGCTCCGGCAAGTCGACGCTGATGAACATTCTCGGCTGCCTGGACAACGCCACCACCGGCAGTTACCGGGTAGGTGGCCAGGAAACCCGTGCGCTGGGCCCCGATGCCCTGGCGGCACTGCGCCGCGACCACTTCGGGTTCATCTTCCAGCGCTATCACCTGCTGCCACACCTGGATGCCCTGCACAACGTCGAAATCCCAGCCGTATACGCCGGCCTGCCCCTGGACCAACGCCATGCCCGGGCGCGTGACCTGCTGGCGCGCCTGGGCCTGGGCGAACACCTGCGCCATCGGCCTAGCCAATTGTCGGGGGGCCAGCAGCAGCGGGTGAGCATCTGCAGGGCACTGATGAACGGCGGGCAGGTGATTCTGGCCGACGAGCCTACCGGTGCGTTGGACACCGCCAGTGGCAAGGAGGTGATGAACATCCTGCTGGAGCTGCACCACGCAGGCCATACGGTGATCCTGGTGACCCACGACCCGCAGGTGGCTGCCCATGCCCAGCGCATCATCGAGGTGAGCGACGGGCAGATTGTCAGTGACCGGTACAAGCAGGCCGCGCCGCCTGCGCTGGCAGTACCAGGTACGACGCACCCTGGCGGGCAAGGCGCGCGGCGGCTGTTGGCCAGCCTCGGCATGTTCCGTGAAGCGTTCAAGATGGCCTGGCTGGCGTTGGTTTCCCACCGCATGCGCACGCTGCTGACCATGCTTGGCATCATCATCGGCATTACCTCGGTGGTGTCCATCTCGGCCATCGGCGAGGGGGCCAAGGGCTATGTGCTCAAGGACATCCAGGCCATTGGCAGCAATACCATCGATGTCTATTCAGGCAGCAACTTTGGCGACAGCCGCGCGCGCAACATCGAAACCCTGGTACCCGCCGACGTGGCGGCGCTGAACGCGCTGTACTACGTCGACAGCGCCACACCGGTAATTGGCCAGGGCACGTTGGTGCGCTACCGCAACCTGGACGTGGACGTGCAACTGAACGGGGTCAGCGAGCACTACTTCCAGGTACGCAACATCCCGCTGGCGGCTGGCATCGTGTTCAGCGCCGACGACGCGCGGCGCCAGGCCCAGGTAGTGGTCATCGACCACAACACCCGCGAGCGGCTGTTCGGCCCCAATGTCGACCCACTGGGGCAGGTGATTCTGGTGGGTAACCTGCCGTGCACGGTAATTGGCGTAACGGCGCGCAACAAGAACCTGTTCGTGGCCAGCAACCAGCTGAACATCTGGGTGCCCTACGAAACCGCCGCCGGCCGGGTACTCGGGCAGCGGCACCTGGACAGCATCAGCGTGCGTGTGCGTGAAGGGGTACCCAGCAAGCGGGTGGAAGAGGAGGTGAGCCGGGTGTTGCTGCAGCGCCATGGCACCAAGGACTTCTTCACCAACAACCTGGACAGCATCATGCAGACGGTGCAGAAGACCAGCCGCTCGCTCACCCTGCTGTTGTCGCTGATTGCCGTGATCTCGCTGGTGGTGGGCGGTATCGGGGTGATGAACATCATGCTGGTTTCAGTCACTGAACGTACCCGTGAAATTGGTATTCGCATGGCTGTGGGGGCGCGTCAGGTGGACATTCGCCAGCAGTTTCTGGTGGAGGCCGTGATGGTGTGCCTGCTGGGTGGCGTGATAGGGGTCGGGTTGTCGTATGGCGTGGGGTTCTTGTTCGAGCTGTTCGTCAAACAGTGGGAAATGGTGTTCTCCCCCGGCTCGATCATCATGGCCTTCGCCTGCTCGACGTTGATCGGCGTGGTGTTCGGCTTCGTGCCGGCGCGCAACGCCGCGCGCCTGGACCCGATCGAGGCCCTGGCGCGGGACTGAGGGCCGTCGTTGGCTCAAGGCTGAGCGTACATCCAGCGCATCAGCGAGTGCCGCCCGCCAATGCCCAGCTTGATGGCTGCCCTGCGCAGGTAGCTCTCCACGGTGTTGGCCCGCAGGCCCAACTGCTCGGCCTGCTCGGGGGCAGTGCGCCCGGCCAGCAGGCCGAGGCACACCTGGCGCTCGCGCTCCGACAGTTTCAGGCCGGTCTGGGCCAGGCGGTCGATGAAGCGTTGCTCCAGGCTTTCGGGGGTGGAACGGCCCGGCGCTGGCTGCAGCGCATGGATGTGTTTTTCGAGCATGGGCAGCAACAGCGGGGAGATAGCGTCCAGACGGCTGCGCTCGAATGCGGAGAAACCATAGGTGGAGCCTGCCCGCAGCACATGGATTTCCAGCCTGGCTGGCCCGCTGCCGCGGATCCGGTGCAGGCGAGAGGGGTCGTCGAAGCCGCCCTCGGGCTGGGTGGCTGATGAGTACACGGTTTCGCTGAGGCCAGCGCCTTCACAGGGTGTGAGCGGCAATTGGCGGATTTGTGTGGCATCGATGCACAGGTGGGCCTGGATAAGGTCGTGCAACAGGCGGGGGAAATGGCGGCTGCCGGTACTGGCAATGACTTTGCCGATTTGCGGGTAGATCGAGTGGGTATTCATCGTGTCGTCCATGAGTCTGGAACAAGCCTGCCCCGCGCGGGTGCCTGCCCGAATCCTGGGCGTGCGACGGGGCTTGATAGGTATCCTAGTACAACGAACCGCCTGAGGGTAAATATAGCCCGATAATGCCACAATGATGGCACTGTTGCGCCCCATGCCGATGAAGGGCGGGTGGGGTATGATGCGGCCCTTCCACCTGTCACGAGGCCCTCCTGCATGTCCCTGTGTGCTGAACAGATTGGCGAATTCCGTGCTTTCGCCGAGCAGCTGGCCGACGCCGCTGCTGACGCGATTCAACCTTACTTCCGCGCAAGCCTGGCGGTCGAGGACAAGGGCGGGCGCCTGTACGATCCGGTGACCGTGGCCGACAAGGCCGCTGAAGACGCCATGCGTGCACTGATCCAGGAGCGCTACCCCACCCACGGCATTCTGGGCGAAGAGGCGGGTGTAGCAGTGGGTAGCAGCCCGCTGACCTGGGTGCTCGACCCCATCGATGGCACCCGTGCCTTCATCACTGGCCTGCCGCTATGGGGCACGCTGATCGCCCTGAACGATGGCAAGCGCCCGGTGGTGGGTGTGATGAACCAGCCGTTCACCGGTGAACGCTTCATCGGCACGCCCGACGGCGCCTGGAGCGGCGAAAAGCGCCTGGCCACCCGCGCCTGCGACAGCCTGGCCCAGGCCACGCTGATGTGCACCACCCCTGACATGTTCGATAGCGCCGCCCGCAAGGCTGCATTCGAATCCGTCGCCGGGCAGGCGCGGCTGATGCGCTATGGCGGCGATTGCTACGCCTACTGCATGCTGGCTTCGGGCTTCGTCGACGTGATTGTGGAAGCCAGCTTGCAGCCCTACGACGTACAGGCGCTGATGCCCATCATCGAAGGTGCAGGCGGCGTCATCACCGCCTGGGATGGCAGCAGCGCACAACAGGGCGGCTGCGTGGTCGCTTGCGGCGATCCGGCATTGCATGCGCAGGTGGTGGAGATGCTTCGTCATGCAATGTAAGCGGTGACATAGTGGACATCGCTTCTTGTGTTTTCCACAATGTCCAAGTTGGCGCAATCCTTGTGGGAGCAACTGTCTTCCACAAAATCCGAATGCTGGCACAATCCACG
>NZ_BBIU01000001.1 GCF_000730645.1 Pseudomonas parafulva NBRC 16636 = DSM 17004
GCCACTTGCGCGAATGAATATTTGCGCGGTGTCCGCGCCTACACTGAATAAGTTCACAACTCAGCGTTCAAGACGGAAAACTTTTTGTCGTGGCTATACGGACCGGACACAGGGGGACACGTCTACGGGCACATGGTTGACACTGTCAGGCCCCCACCGCCACTCAACGCAACCCGCCGCTGGGCAGGCCAAATGGCCACCACCCTTCACAAAACCTTCATTAACGGCATAATGCCATCATTGATCAAAGGCCGGCCCCAGCCGCCAGTCAACGCTCGCCCTCCCCAGGCCCAGGTAAAAACCCATGCCGCTAGCCGCAAGCCCCGACGCCATGTACCGGCTGCTGATCCAGAGCGTGGTCGACTACGCCATCTACATGCTCACACCCGAGGGCCTGGTCGCCAATTGGAACCCCGGCGCGCAGCGCGCCAAAGGGTATAGCGCCGATGAGATCGTCGGCCAGCATTACTCAGTGTTCTACACCGAAGCCGAACGCCGTGCCGGCGCACCCGCGCATAACCTGGCCCAGGCCCGCAGCACCGGGCGTTTTGAAGAAACCGGGCTGCGCCTGCGCAAGGACGGCAGCGCCTTCCGGGCGCATGTGGTCATCGACGCGGTGTACGACGATGAAGGCAACCTCGTCGGGTTTGCCAAGGTCACCCGCGACATTACCGAGCGCTACCAGCAAGAGCAGGCGTTGCTGCAGGCCAAGGAGCTGGCCGAGCAATACAGCCAGGAGATGGCCAGGCTCTCGCAGTTTCTTGACTCGGTCATCGCCAATATCCCCGCCAGTGTCATGGTGCTGGGGCTGGAGAGCCAGCGTATTCTGCTGGCCAACCAGCAGGCCCGGCGCCTATTCGCCGTGCCGCAACAGCCCATGGTCGGGCAGTTGCCAGCAGACTGCCTGGCACCTGGCGCTGGGGCCTACGTGCAGCAACAGCTGGCGCGTGGTGCCCGCAGCACCAAAGGGCATTCGGCTGAAACCCGGGTTGATACCGCCTGTGGCCCACGCATGTTGCGCAGCCGTACGCTGCTTAGCCAGAACCGGGAAGGGCAGGCCGACTACGTGCTGTTCGTGGCCGAAGACGCCACCGAGCAGTTGGCAGCCCATGCCCAGATTCACCACATGGCTCATCATGATGCGCTGACCGGGCTGCCCAACCGCACCCTGTTCAGCCAACGGCTGGGCCAGGCACTGCTGCGCGGTGGCGAGGCAGGTAAGCTGACGGCTGCCCTGTGCCTGGATCTGGACCACTTCAAGAACATCAACGACTCGCTGGGCCATGCCTTTGGCGACAAACTGCTGCGGGTCTTGAGCAAGCGCCTGCGCCGAGAGTTGCGCGAGCGCGACACCCTCGCGCGCCTGGGGGGTGATGAGTTTGCCATCGTGCTCACCGGCCTGGATAGCCGTGAGGCGGCTCACAATACTGCCCAGCGACTGATCAATGCGATCACGCCGCCGTTTCAGATCGAAGGGCACCAGTTCAGCGTGGGGGTGAGCATCGGCGTTGCCATCGCGCCGGATGATCACCAGCACGCTGACCAGTTGCTCGGCTACGCCGACATGGCGCTGTACGAGGCCAAGCGCAACGGGCGTAACCGCTATGAGTGTTTCGCCGTGCAGTTGGATGTTGCGGCGCGCCAGCGCCGCCTGGTGGAAACCGACCTGCGCACGGCCTTGCACCTGGGCCAGTTGCAGCTGCACTACCAACCCGTGGTGGATCAGCTGACCAGCAGCGTGACAGGCTACGAGGCATTGCTGCGCTGGCTGCACCCAACGCGCGGTATGGTGATGCCAATGGACTTCATACCCATTGCCGAAGAAACCGGGCTGATCCATGAGCTGGGCACACGGGCGCTGAACCTGGCCTGCCAGGAGGCAGTGCGCTGGGACAGCGAGCAGACGGTATCGGTGAACCTGTCGCCCGTGCAGTTCAAGAACGCCAACCTGGTGAACACTGTGGCACTGGCGCTGGCGGACTCAGGCCTGCCCGCGCAGCGCCTGGAGCTGGAGATCACCGAGTCGGTGCTGCTGGGCAACAGCGACGAGAACGTGCGTGTGCTGCGGGCGCTGAAAGACCTGGGCGTGTCCATTTCGCTAGACGACTTCGGCACGGGGTACTCGTCGCTGGGTTACCTGCGATCGTTCCCGTTTGATCGGATCAAGATCGACAAGTCGTTCGTGCATGACATGTGCGACAGCCCCGAGGCCATGTCGATCATCCGCGCCATCACTGGCCTGTCCAACAGCCTGATGATCAAGACCACAGCCGAAGGCGTCGAGTCGGAAGAGCAGCGCAAGCGGCTGGCGGCCGAGGGCTGTTCGCACTTGCAGGGCTACCTGTATGGCCGGCCCGTGCCTGCCAGCGAGCGTTTGAAGCACATTGACGTGGCGGGCTCGCCACAACCCGCCTGAGCGCCAGTGTGTGGTTAGCTGTTCCAGTCCGGCGCGAACGCTGGGCTGACCACGCGCTGGTCCTCGGGCAGTGCGGCGATTGCCGCCCGGTCTTCGTCATCGAGCTGCACCTGCAGTGAGCCCAGGTTGGCCAGCTGGTTTTCGCGGCTGCTGGCCTTGGGAATCACCGCCACCCCGTCCTGGTCCAGCAGCCACTTCAGCGCCACTTGGCTGGGCAGCACCCCGTGCTTGCGGGCGATAGCCTGGATGGCCGGTTGTGCTGCCGCCTGGCCGCGGGCCAGCGGGGTGTAGGCGGTGAGCAGCAAATCGTTGCTGCGGGCGTAGTCCAGCAGCGCCTGCTGGCCGAGCAAAACGTGGTATTCCACCTGGATGGCCGACAGCGGCGCACCCAACGTCTCGATCACCTGGCGTAGCAGGCCCAGAGGGAAATTGGCCACCCCGATGTGGCGCGCCTTGCCCTCTTCGCGCAGCGCCACCAGGGTTTCGATGCTGCGCGCCAGGTCCCAGTCCTTGCCGGGCCAGTGGATGTGGAACAGGTCCACGTGCTCGGTGCCCAGCGCCCGCAAGCTGGCTTCGAGCGACTGGCGCATCGCCTTGGGCGACAGGCTGTCCCACCACACCTTGGTGGTCAGGTGGATCTGCTCGCGCGGCACGTGGCTGGCGCGCAGTGCCGCACCCACATCTGCCTCGTTTTCGTAGGCGGTCGCGGTATCGATGTGCCGGTAGCCCAACTCCAGCGCTTGAACAACCGCCTGGGTGCAGGCGGTGCCTGTCATCGGCCAGGTTCCCAGGCCGACTGCCGGCAGGGCCAGCCCGTTGTGGGTGGTGAGCGTGTGCATTGAAGAATCCTTGTATGAACACTGGGTGCCTGCCCGATGGTGAGTGATAGGCAGGCCACGGGCCACGCCGGCAGGCGGCAAAGTGGTCGATTAACGCACACAAATTGACCTGAGCCGGCCCAGGCGGCGATTGAACTTCCTTCTCGTCGCGCATCTCTTCTAGAATCCCAGTGCTGCCCCCGCACGGCATTGCCCGCGCGGTATTCAAACGGCGCCGCCTGGTCTGGCGCCCCCATCGAGAGAGCCATGAGTTCCAGCACCCCGCTGTCCGGCGTCAACCAACCCCTGCGCGGCATCGCGCTGGTGGTCGGGGCCACGTTCCTGTTTGCCAGTCACGACGCACTGTCCAAGTTTCTCGGCGGCCTTTATCCGATCGTCATGGTGGTGTGGGCGCGCTATGTGGTGCACACCCTGTTGATGGCCGGCATCTTCCTGCCCAAGTCGGGCCTCAATGTGCTGCGTACGCGCCGCCCGGTGCTGCAGACCCTGCGCGCCCTCAGCCTGCTCAGTACCAGCCTGCTGTTCACCACTGGCTTGCAGTACCTGCCATTGGCTGAGGCCACGGCGGTCAACTTCCTCGCCCCGGTGCTGGTCACCGCATTGTCGGCACCCCTGCTCAAGGAGCGGGTAACGGTAGGGCAGTGGGTGGCCGTGGTGTTGGGCTTCATCGGCGTACTGGTGGTGGTGCATCCGGGCGGGGCCATGTTTACCCCGGCCATCTTGTTCCCGTTCGGTTCAGCGTTGGGCTTTTGCTTCTACCAGTTGCTCACGCGCATTCTGGCGGCGCACGACAGCCCCACCACCAGCAACTTCTACGCGGGGCTGTGCAATACACTGGCAATGAGTGCCCTGGTGCCGTTCTTCTGGGAAACACCGCGTTGGGACCATGCGCTGCTGATGCTGGCCCTGGGCGGTTTCGGGATGACCGCCCACTTGCTGCTGACCCAGGCGTTCCGGTTCGCAGCGCCGGCGCTGCTGGCGCCCTTCAGCTACTGCCAGATCGTGTTCGCCGGCCTGCTTGGGGTGCTGTTCTACAGCCAGGTACCCGACACCCTTAGCCTGGTGGGCATCCTGGTCATCTGTATCAGCGGCCTGGGGGCGGCCTGGATGCAGCGGGGCAAGTAGTCGAGAGCGTCAGGCTATCGCCCCGCAATAGCCATTCTATTAGACCTCTGCACGGCCTCGGCTAGGCTTTCGGGTGGGAATCTGGACAACCGACCTGAAGGTATCCGCAGATGTCGAACGAACCGAAATGCCCGTTCCATCAAACCGCCGGTGGCGGCACCACCAACCGTGATTGGTGGCCGGACCAGCTGAACCTGAGAATACTTCACCAACACGCGTCCCTGTCTGACCCCATGGGCGCTGATTTCGATTATGCCAAGGCATTCAAGAGCCTGGATTTCCAGGCGCTGAAGGCCGACCTGACAGCGCTGATGACCGACTCGCAGGACTGGTGGCCGGCCGACTTCGGCCACTACGGGCCGCTGTTCATCCGCATGGCCTGGCACAGCGCCGGGACCTACCGCACCGGCGATGGCCGCGGGGGGGCGGGCTCTGGCCAGCAGCGCTTTGCGCCGCTCAACAGCTGGCCCGACAACGTCAGCCTGGACAAGGCCCGGCGCCTGCTGTGGCCAATCAAGCAAAAATACGGCAGCAAGATCTCCTGGGCCGACCTGATCGTACTCACCGGCAACGTCGCCCTCGAATCGATGGGCTTCAAGACCTTCGGGTTTTCCGGCGGCCGTGTGGACGTGTGGGAGCCAGACGAGGATGTGTACTGGGGCTCGGAAAAGGTCTGGCTGGGCGGCGACACCCGCTACGGCAAGGAGCAGGCCAAGGCCCAACCCCCCGGGGAGGGCGACCTGGTGGCCGAACCGGCCAAGCACGGCGAAGAACAGAGCCGCAACCTGGGGGGTGAGCGAAACCTTGAGAACCCCCTGGCCGCCGTCCAGATGGGGCTCATCTATGTCAACCCGGAAGGCCCCGAGGGTAACCCCGACCCGGTCGCCTCAGGCCGTGATATCCGTGAAACGTTTGGCCGCATGGCCATGAACGATGAAGAAACCGTGGCACTGATCGCAGGCGGCCATGCTTTCGGCAAGACCCATGGCGCCGGCCCAGCCGACAACGTCGGGGCCGAGCCCGAAGCTGCGGGCCTGGAGCAGCAAGGCTTCGGTTGGGCCAGTACGTTCGGCACCGGCAAGGGCGGCGATACCATTACCAGCGGCCTGGAGGTGACGTGGACGTCTACCCCGACCAAGTGGAGCAACGAGTACCTCACCAACCTGTTCGCCTTCGACTGGGAACTGACCAAGAGCCCGGCAGGCGCGCACCAGTGGCGGCCGAAAGATGGCAAGGGCGCCGGCACTGTGCCCGACGCCCACGACCCGGCGAAGCGCCACGCGCCGATGATGCTCACCTCGGACCTGGCCCTGCGCTTCGACCCCGTGTACGAGCCTATTGCCCGGCGCTTCAACGACAACCCTGACCAGCTGGCGGACGCTTTCGCCCGCGCCTGGTACAAGCTGATCCACCGGGACATGGGGCCGCTGGCGCGTTACCTGGGCCCGGAAATGCCTGCCGAAGAATTGCTCTGGCAAGACCCCATCCCCAAGGTCGACTACCCGCTGATCGATGCGCAGGACATCGCTGCGTTGAAAACCCGAATACTGGCCAGCGGCCTGGCGGTCGGGGACCTGGTGGCCACTGCCTGGGCGGCGGCCTCCACGTTCCGCGGTTCGGACAAGCGTGGTGGCGCCAACGGCGGGCGCTTGCGCCTGGCTCCACAGAAAGACTGGCCAGTGAACCAGGGCTCCGACAAGGTGCTGGCAGCGCTGGAAACGGTGCGGGCTGAATTCAATGCCGGCGCCAAGCAGGTGTCGATGGCAGATCTGATCGTGCTCGCGGGCGTAGCAGCGGTGGAGAAGGCGGCGGCTGACGCTGGCCACAGTGTGACCGTGGCCTTCCGGCCCGGGCGCGCTGATGCTTCGCAGGCGCAGACCGATGTGGAATCGTTCGCCGTGCTGGAGCCGGTGGCTGATGGCCTGCGCAACTTCCTCAAGGCCCGCTACAGCATCAAGGCCGAGAAGCTGCTGCTGGACAGGGCACAACTGCTGACGCTTACAGCGCCGGAACTGACGGTGCTGGTGGGCGGTTTGCGGGTGCTAGGTGCCAACCACGCTGGGAGTACTCAAGGGGTGTTCACCGACAAGGTCGGCGTGCTGAGCAATGATTTCTTCCGCAACCTGCTGGACATGGGGGTGGAGTGGAAACCAACCTCGGCGGAAAACGAAGCCTTCGAGGGCCGCGATCGCAACACCGGGCAGGTGAAGTGGACGGCCAGCCGGGTCGATCTGGTGTTTGGCTCCCATGCTCAACTGCGGGCGTTGAGCGAGGTGTATGGCAGTAGCGACGCGCAGGGCAAATTCGTCAGGGACTTCGTCGCGGCTTGGGAGAAGGTGATGGAGCTGGACCGCTTTGACCTGCGGTAGCTGAGATGTTGGGGCCGCAAAGCGGCCCCAACAGCATCAGAAGCTGTATTTCCCCGTCAGCATCAGGTTGCGTGGTGCGCCGTACACATCCCCGCCGTAATACACCGAACTGGAAATCGCCGAGTAATACGTGCGGTCGAAAATATTGTTGGCATTGAGCTGCAGGTCCAGGTGCTCGTTGACCTGATACCCCGCCATCAGGTCGGTGGTGGCATAACTGCCTTGTTGAAGGCGATAGTTGGTGCCGCTCGCAGTCGGGATATCGTTGTACATGCGGCTCTGCCAATACACGTTGCCACCTACCCGCAGTTTCTCCAACGGCCCCTGGAACCTGTAGGTGGTCGAGACCTTGAACAGGTGTTCGGGCATGTCGGTGTCAAAGCGCTGGTTTTCGTTCTGCGGGTTGAGTTTGTCCTTCAGGTAATGCGTGCGGGCATAGGTATAACCGGCTCCCACCTGCCAGTTGGGTAGCAGTGCGCCCTGCAGTTCGAAGTCGATACCCTGGCTGCGGATTTCACCGGATGCCACATAGCAGTTGTTCGGGTCCGCGCAGGCTGCCAGGCCCGCCCCTGTAACCTGAACGCCGCGGTTCTCCTGGTCTACCTGGAACACTGCCACGCTGGCGTTCAAGGCGCCATCGAAGTACTCGCCCTTTAGCCCGATTTCATAGTTCTTGCCCACTACCGGCTTGACGATGCTGCCAGCGGAGTCTTTGTAGCTTTGCGGGTTGAAGATATCGCTGTAGCTGACGTAGACCGAATGGTGGTCGTCCAGTTCGTAGATCAGGCCGCCGTAGCGAGTCACGTTACGGGTGACCTTGTAGTCAGCTGCCGAACCGTCCTTGCTGTCGTAGTCGTACCAGTCCAGCCGGCCGCCCAGGATCAGTTTCAGCGGGTCGGCAAGGCTCAGGCGAGTGGTCAGGTAGACGCCATCCTGGGTAGTCACAGCACGGCTCTTACCCGAACGCACGAAGTTGGGCTTGCCTGCGTCCAGCGGCCAGTTTGTGTCATAAGGGGTGTAGTTGGTTTGTCTGAAGTCGGCGACCCGCCTGCTGGCGCCCACCACCAGTTCGTGACTGCGGCCGAACGCCTCGAACGGGCCGCTGACGAATGCGTCCACACCGGCTTGCTTCTGGTCATGCCTGGACTGATAGACCGTTCGCGCCAGGCTCAGGTCCTCAGCCCAGCGCGACAGGTATGACCCGGAAAAGGTGGCCTGCTGGTCGCTGTAGTTGGCGTTGACCTGCAACTGCCAGTCATTGGCCAGGCGCTGGCGCAATTCGGCAAACACGGTGTCGATGTTCTGGTCCTTGTTTTCCCAGGACGTGCCAGGGTTGAAGGAGCGTGGCAGGTTCAGGTGATGGCCATCCAGGCCAACCATGGAGGAACCCCAGAAATAGTTGGTCTTGTCCTTCTGGTGCGAGAAGCCGAGGGTAAGGGTGGTGTCGTCGCTCAGGTCGGCCTCGGTCACGGCATAGAACAGGCCGTGGTCCTCGTCGACATCGTCCACGAAGCTGCCATTGCCACGGTACGAGGCCACCACCCTGCCACGCAGCGTGCCACTGTCGTTCAGCGGGCTGGAGGCATCCAGTTCGCCGCGATAGTCGTCCCAGCTGCCGGCGGCGCCGGTGAGGGTGAGTTTCTGTTCTGCCAGGGGGCGTTTGCGCACCAGGTTGATGGCCGCAGAGGGGTTGCCGGCCCCGGTCACCAGGCCGGTGGCGCCGCGCACGATCTCCACGCGGTCGAACATCGCCAGGTTGGGCTGCGAACCGACGACCCAGCCGCTGTAACCGCTGGGGATGCCGTCATACATCAGGTTGTCGATGTCGAAGCCGCGGGCCGAGTAGGTCTGCCTACCGGGGCCGCTGGAGGAGTCGAGGAACAGGCCCGGCGTGTTTTTCACCACATCGTTGATGCTGGTCATGCCCTGGTCATCCATGCGCTGACGGGTGATGACGGTGGTGGCCTGCGGTGTTTCACGCAGGGTCATTGGCAGCTTGGTCGCAGTGGCCATGGCGCCAGTGGTGTAAGACTCCGAGCCTTCTGTAACGCTGCCCAACTGGGTGTTCACGATCTCGGTCGCGCCAAGTTCCAGGGTACCGGGGGTATTGGTTGGCGCTGTCTTGCCGCCGTCGGCAGCCTGCGCAGGTGCCAGGGTAGCCAGGCAGATGGCTGCGGCCAGCAGACTGCGGGCGTGGCCAAAACTACGTGATGAGGCCGGGTGCGTCATGGAGGTTGTTCCAAATGAAAAATAAGGGGCGAATGAGAATGTTTACCACTTGATATGTCAAGTGCCTTGTATCGAAACGGCCTGTCTTTTTCGCAAAGCTGTGCTGACACGTCGGGGGAGGGGGGTACTGCCAACTTCGGGTCGGGTGAATACAAGCGTGCACCACACCTTTTTGCTGCAATGGCTTACAGGGCGGCCGGCCTGAACAGCGTGCTCACCATTACAAGGAAGCCAGAACATGCAACTGCCCAGCACCCTTCGAATCCGCAATGGCAGCAAAACCGAACCCACGTTCAGTGCGCAGGAATATGCGCGCCGGCACGCCAGCCTGCGGGCGCTGATGGCCGCGCAGCACATCGACGCCGCGGTATTCACCTCGTATCACAACGTCAATTACTACAGCGATTTTCTGTACTGCTCGTTCGGTCGGCCCTATGCGCTGGTGGTGACCCATGATCAGGTGATCAGCATCAGTGCCAACATCGACGGTGGGCAACCCTGGCGCCGCACCGTGGGCACCGACAACATCGTGTACACCGACTGGCAGCGGGACAACTTTTTCGTTGCCGTGCGCCAGGCGCTACCACGTGCCAGCCGCATAGGCGTTGAGGACGACCACCTCAACCGGGTCAATCACGCCAAGCTGGCCGCGTGCTACCCCGATGCCGAGTTGCTGGATATCAGCGCAGGCTGCATGCGCCTGCGGCTGGTCAAGTCAGCCGAAGAGCAGGCGCTGATCCGCCAGGGCGCGCAGGTGGCCAACGTCGGCGCGGCCGCTGCGCTGGAGGCGTTGGCCGAGCAGGTGCCGGAATACGGGGTGGCGCAGCATGCCACCCAGGCCATGGTGCGGGAGATTGCCCGGCGTTTTCCGCACGCCGAACTGATGGACACCTGGACGCTGTTCCAGTCCGGGCCCAACACCGATGGGGCGCACAACCCGGTGACCAGCCGCCGGGTCGGCAAAGGCGAGATCCTCAGCCTGAACTGCTTCCCGATGATCAGCGGCTACTACACAGCGCTTGAGCGTACGGTGTTTCTCGACCACTGCCCGGATGAATACCTGCGGCTCTGGCAAGCGAACGTGGAGGTGCACGAAGCGGGGCAGCGGCTGGTTCGCCCGGGTGTGCGCTGCTGCGATATTGCCCACGAGCTGAACGAGATTTTCTTGCGTCACGGCCTGCTGCAGTACCGCACGTTCGGCTATGGCCACTCCTTTGGCGTGCTGTGCCATTACTACGGGCGCGAGGCCGGGCTTGAGTTTCGAGAAGACATCGAAACAGTACTGGAGCCGGGCATGGTGGTGTCGATCGAACCGATGATCATGCTGCCCCAGGGCCAGCCGGGGGCCGGTGGCTACCGCGAACATGACATCCTCATCGTCACCGAGGACGGGGCGCAGAACATTACCGGCTTCCCCTATGGCCCCGAGCACAACATCATTCGCACGCGGGGGTGAGGCGGGCCCGGCGGCGTTGCGCGGAGGGTGATTCGCCGAACAGGCGGCTGAAGCTCTTGGAAAAGTGCGCCGGCGAGCTGAACCCGCAAGCCAGCGCCACCTCGCCCACCGGGGCATCGCCGTTCAGCAGCAGGTGACGCCCCCGGGCCAGGCGCAGTTGCAGGTAATACTGGCTGGGCGTGCGTTGCAGGTGCTTGTTGAACAGGCGCTCCAGCTGGCGCACGGTTACCTGGCTGAGGCTGGCCAGTTCTTCCACTGCCAGGGGCTCCTCAAGGTTGGCTTCCATGAGCGCCACCACCTGGCTGAGCCTGGGTTGTGCGCTACCCAGCAGGGTGCGCAGGGACACCCGCTGGGGCTCGCGCTCGCCGCGTACCCGGTCGCACAGCATCAGCTCGGCGGCTTTGGCCGCCATGTCGACGCCCTGGGGTTCGCGGGCCAGCAGTTGCAACATCATGTCGATCGCCGCCACCCCGCCAGAGCAGGTGTAGCGGTCGCGGTCCAGTTCGAACAACTGCTGGGAGATGATGATGGCGGGGAAGTGCGCTTGCAGCGTCGGCAGGTCTTCCCAGTGGATGGTGCAACGGTAGCCATCCAGCAACCCTGCCTTGGCCAGCAGGTAGCTGCCGGTGCAGATGCCGCCCAATGGCACACGCTGCCGGGCCAGTTGCTGCAGCCAGCGTACCAGTGGCCGGGTAGCACGGCCGCGTTCGATGGGGTTGGGGCCAACCACCAGTACGGCATCGAGTGCGGGTGCACGGGCAATGCTGCAGTCCGGGAGCACGCGCATGCCGTTGCTGGCAACCACCGGGGCGTCGTCTGCCGCAAGCAGTACGCTGCGGAACACCGGCTGGTGGGCCGCCAGGTTGGCCATGCGCAAGGTTTCCACCGCCGACGCCAGGCCGATCGTGGTGAAGTTGGGTACGATCAGAAAACCAAATGTCTTCAACGTGCCGGGCTGCGGTTTTTCCGACGCGGGGTGGACCATTGCGCGATTCCTGTGCAAGCTGGGGCACAGTTTGCCGCGAAGGTGACCACAAGTGAATCCTGAAACCCTGCTGGCTGGCCTGCCAGGCATCGAGCTGACCCCCGACGCGATACAGGTGCTGCCCGATGCAAGGGCCTACCGTGACTGCCTGCTGGCGCGGATCGCCGCCGCTGAGCGGCGCATTGTCATCGTGGCGCTGTACCTGCAGCAGGACGAGGCGGGGCAGGCAGTACTCGATGCGCTGTACCGGGCCAAGGCCGCCAGGCCAGCGCTGGACATCACCGTGGTGGTCGACTGGTTCCGCGCCCGGCGCGGCCTGCTGGGTGCTGGGCGGCAACCCGGCAATGCCGCCTGGTATCAGGCCCAGCGCCAGTTGCAGGGCCTGGACGTACCGATTTACGGCGTGCCGGTGCAAACCCGTGAGCTGTTCGGGGTGTTGCACCTCAAGGGCAGCATTATCGACGACTGTGTGCTGTATACCGGCGCCAGCCTGAATAACGTCTACCTGCACCGCTTTGACCGCTATCGCCTGGACCGTTATCACGTTTTCCAGTCGCCGGCCCTTGCCGATGCCATGGCCGGCCTGGTGCAGCGCCTGCTGCACCCTGTGGCCACACCGCGTCTGGACCTGCCCGAGCCGCCCGCCACAGGCAGCCTGCGCAGCGACATCCGCCGCCTGCGGGCGCGGCTTCGGCGGCTGGTGTATGAGGCTGTACCCAGTCGCCCAGGGCAGGGCATGCGGGTTGTGCCGCTGCTTGGCGTGGGCCGGGGCAATACCTTGAACCGTACGGTGTGTGCGTTGCTGGCCGTGGCGCAGCAGCGCATCGTCATCTGCACCCCGTATTTCAACCCGCCCAGGGCGGTGATGCGGGAAATCGACCAGGCCCTGGCGCGGGGCGTCGAGGTGGAGCTGATCGTGGGCGATCGCACGGCCAACGATTTCTACATCGCCCCGGGGGAGCCGTTCAGCGCCAGCGGTGCGTTGCCTTACCTGTATGAAGACAACCTGCGGGCCTTCGCCCGCCGCCGGCACGTGTGCCTGGCCAGTGGGCAGTTGCAGATCCGCATCTGGAACGACCCCGGCCATACCTTCCATGCCAAGGGCATGTGGGTAGACCAACGCTACTCATTGCTGACCGGCAACAACCTGAACCCGCGTGGCTTCAACCTGGACCTGGAAAACGGCTTGCTGATCGACGACCCGCAGCAGCAATGGCTGGCGCCACGGGAGGCGGAACTGGCCGCACTGCGCCGGTTCGCCCCCGCTATCGGGTCGGCAGATGAACTGGGTATCAAGGCCGATCACCCCAAGCCCGTGCGCAAATTGCTGCGCAGGCTACGCTATAGCCGGTTGGAACCGTTGATCAAGCGGGTGCTTTAGCGGCCAGCCAGGGTGCTAGTGCGAAGGCCGGTGGTCAGTTGTTGCGATCAACGTGATGGGCTGTGAGTCAACCCTGTGGACCTCGGCTAAAGGCGCTCACGGAATGGAAGCAACGTTTGGCAATGATTCGCCGCGCAGTCACGTGGTTCGCCAGCTGATCCTGGCGTTTTCCGGCCTGCTGTTGCTGGCCCTGGTGCTGGGCATGGTGTCGCTGTACCGCATCGCACAGGGGCTGGACGAGCGGGAGCTGGTGCAAAGCCGCTTCCACGCCGAATCTGCGCTGGTGCAGTTGCAGAAAAGCGAGCGCAGCTACCTGTGGACCCACGCGGCCTGGCAAGCGGCCTACGACCACCTTGTGGTGGCGGTAGACCCCCATTGGGCGTTCGAGGAAGACAATGTCGGCGCAACGCTGTTTACCGAGGACGGCTACGAGGGCGTATTCGTTCTCGATGACGACGGTACACATTACGCCGTCGTTCGCGGGCGCCTCAGCGATCAGGGCCTGGAGCAGTACAGCGCCAGCAGTGGCCGTATCCTGCAGCAGGCCCGGGAGGCCGTGCAGCGCCAGCAACCGGCGTCCGGTTACCTGGTATTCGCCGGTCAGCCAGCGCTGTTCACGGCCGCAGTCATTCGCCCACCAACACTCCCTCACCACCTGCCGGCGCCTAAAACCGTGCTGGTGTTCATTCGAGTGCTGGCGCCGGCGGTTCTGGGCCAGCTCGGGCAATCTGTCGGGCTGGCAGAGTTTGCGGTCACTGCCGGTGCCCAGCTACCAAAAGGCAAAGGGCACCTGCCGCTGGAGGCGAGCGGCCACAGCCTGACCTGGCACATCGAACAGCCTGGCAGCGCGTTGATCCGCGCGGTGTTTGGCCCCTTGATCGTGGCGGTGCTGATCATCGTCTTGATCATGGCGCTGTTTGCCCGCTATGCCATGCGCACCAGCGCTGGCATCGACCGCAGCCACCGGCAGCTGGCGGCGTCCAAACAGGCGCTCGAGGCCAGTGAGGCGCGCTTCAAGGCTGTGGCCGAGGCGGCCTCCGACTGGATATGGGAAACCGATGCCCAGCAGCACCTGACCTACTTGTCCCCACGGTTTGCCGAGTTGACCGGGCACCCTGCAGAACACTGGTTGCAAAAGCCCGTCAGCGAGCTGTTCGATTGCGAAACCGGGCATGTCGAAACCTGGCTGCATGGCCTGGGCGCCAGCGAAGCCACGGGCAGCTTGCGTTGCCAGTACCACGACCAGGCCGGGCAGCGGCGCGAGTGCCGGGTAGCCGCCAAGGCCATCATCGAACACACGATCTGCAAGGGCTTTCGTGGCACCTGCACCGACATCACCGACGAGGTCACGGCCCACGCCCGTATCCAGCATCTGTCCCAGCACGACCCCCTGACCGGGCTGCCCAACCGCAACAAGTTGTTCCGTTTTCTGGAAGACGCCGGCAAGGCTTCACAGGCGGTGTTGATGCTGGACCTGGACAATTTCAAACCCATCAACGACAGCCTGGGCCACCCGACAGGGGATGCGGTGCTGATCGAAGTCGCCGCCCGGCTCGGCCAGGTAACCCGGGGCACCGACCTGGTGGCACGCCTGGGGGGCGACAAATTCGTCCTGGTGTTGGCAGGGCCCGGCACACGCGAGGAGGTCGACCGCTTCTGCGCCCGCGTCATCGAGGCGCTAAGGCGGCCGATGGCGATCGACCAGCACCGGGTGCAGGTCGGGGGTAGCCTGGGGGTCGTGCTGTCTGCCGATTACCCTGGCACCCCCAGCGACCTGATTCGCTTCGCCGACGTGGCGCTGTACGGTGCCAAGCAGGCGGGCAAGAACACCTGGCGCTATTTTTCGCCGCAGATGAACACCGCGCTGCTGGACAAACGCGTGCTGGAACAGGAACTGCGCGAGGGCATCCCGCGCGGCGAATTGAGGTTGCATTTTCAGCCACGCTTCAAGGTCGATGGGGTAACCATCGCCTCCGCCGAAGCGCTGGTGCGCTGGCACCACCCGCGCCTTGGCTTGCTGGCGCCGGACCGCTTCATCCCGTTGGCCGAGGAGTCGGACCTGATCGTGCTGCTGGGCAACTGGGTACTGCATCAGGCCTGCGGTCTGGCCCGAGCCTGGCCGCTGGACATACTGGTTTCGGTCAACATGTCGCCCGCCCAGTTCAGCCGCAGCGATGGGGTAAGGGACGTTGCCGAAGCGCTGCGCAGCACAGGGCTGCCGGCGCACCGCCTGGAGCTGGAAATCACCGAGAACGTGATGCTCAACGACGTGGAAGGCGCCCTGCACACCATGAATGCGCTGAAGGAGCTGGGCGTACGCCTGAACATGGATGACTTTGGTACGGGTTATTCATCCTTGGGCTACTTGCGTACTTACCCGTTCGACAGCATCAAGATCGACAAGCGCTTCATACAGGCGCTGGGCAAACGCAGCAGCGATCGCAGTGTGGTGCAGGCAATCATCAACCTGGGCAACGCCATGGGCATGACGGTCACGGCCGAAGGGGTGGAAACGCCGGAGCAGTTGGCCATGCTGCGGGAGGATCAGTGCCACGAAGTGCAGGGTTTTCTGTTGAGCCGCCCGATCGAGAACGAGGCGTTCGTCCGGTTGATGGCAAATAGCCATGCCAATGCCCCGAAAGGTGCCTAGAATGGCGAAAAACCTTGGCGTGCAACCCGGTGGCCCCCTCTGAAAAGCCATCCAGAGCGCATACAATCGCCGCTTTCATGACCATTCACACGGGCTACACCTTTCATGGCGCTTGATCCACCGACCATGCTCACGATTTCCATCGCCCTGGCTGCGGCGGCGGCGCTTTACCTGGCCATCGAGTGGCGCAGCGTTCGCGAGCAATCATTGCTGTACTGGAGCGCGGGCTTCGCCACCATCACGGTTGGCTGCACCCTCGCCTTGATGCGTGGCATCGGCCTGTTGTTCATTGGTATCTGGTTCGCCAACGGCTTGCTGGTGGTGGCCCACGGGTTGTTTTTGCTAGGGGTGCTGCGCTTTACCCAGGACCGCGTGTCACGGGCATGGCTGGTGATCGTGTTGATCTGGTTCGCGTTGCTGATGCTGCCGGCCGGGCCGGAGTGGTCGAAGGTGATGCTGATGGCCAACTCGTTGCTGGTGGCGTCGCTCACCCTCAAGGCCAGTTCACTGTTGCAGCCCCATGGCCAGTCGCTGAGTGTAGGGGCTGTGCAGTTGCGCTATGTGCTGCTGATTCATGGTTTGTTCTACGTGATCAAGGCCATCATCGCCATTGCGCCAGGAACGTTGATAGACCTGGCCACCTTTGGTGGGCTGATCATCCAGGTCTCGCTGGTGGAGGGGGCCATGGCGATCATGCTGATTGCCTTGTCCATGACCGGTACGGTGCGCTACCGCCGTGAAGAGCGGATTGCCCGGCTGGCGGCGCGGGATCCGCTCACTGCGCTCTACAACCGGCGTGCGCTGGAGGTGAGGGCAGGGCCATTTTTCAAGGATGTAAGCGCCGTGAGGCCTGGGGCTTTGCTGTTGATCGATATCGACAACTTCAAGTTGGTCAATGACCTGCATGGGCACATCGCGGGGGACCGGTTACTGGTGGCCCTGAGCGAGATGATCCGTGCGGTGCTCCCGGAGCGCTCGCTGGCGGCGCGGCTTGGGGGGGATGAGTTCGTCATTTTGCTGAGTGGCGCGAGTAATGAGCAGGTGCTGGAGCTGGGGGGGATGCTGCGCGAGCGGTTCCAGCAATATGCGAGCGTGACCGTCCCTACAACTGAGGCGGTGACGTTGAGTATCGGGGCCAGTGTGTTCGACCAAGCGCCGGTGAGCCTGGCGGCGCTGATCGAGCAGGGTGATGTGGCGCTGTATCAGTCCAAGCGTGGTGGGCGGGACAGCATTCGGTTCGCCGAGCGCCAGGTCCAGGCCTGAGCCAGGGTCCCTCTTGCGCTCACAGCGATTGGAGCGTGGATTAACGGGGGCCTTGTAGCCAGCGCAACGGGCGCTGGTGCATAGGCATATCGCGTGCGAGTGCTTCATGCGTTTGGTCTGGATTGCATGAAAAAAGCCGGCTGAATGCAACGTTGCTCAGTCCTACGTGTACACAGGCTTATCTGTGTAGCAGATATGAGGTGTATCACCATGGCTAACAATCAAGACATGCCAGGCAATCAGGGCGGCAAGGCAGACACACATGGCACCGACCAAGACCGTGATCGTAGCCCCGACACTGGCCATCAAGGCGGGCAGATGCCCGGCCCGGACATCACGAAGAACCCCAGACCCGATTCTGACCAAGGTCGTCAGGGTGGGATGGGGACTGGCGCAGGGAATGCCGCAGGCACCGCAGAGATGGATGACGAGGAAACCGGCCGCCAAGGTGGGCACGCCGGGCAGCAAGGTGGCCAGATGAAGGATGATCAGCGCTGAAACTCAGGTGCGCGGCCGAGGCGGCCAGTGCCGCCCCGGCATTCCTGTCACCTGGCGGTGAATGAAGCCGCGCGCTCCCTGTTCCCTGTGTGCGTCTGTTCCCTGTCCCGCACGTTGCCGGATCCTGTCGCCTCCTGCGGCAGCGCAGTCACCTTGATGGCCCGCACAGGTACGGCAAATGCGGCGCCGATGCTGGAGAACTTTTCCAGCAGTTGAAAGTTGATGGCCTGCTGGATGTCCATGTACAGGTTGTAGCCTGGGTCCTTGACGATATACACACACTCGAATTCCAACGCTTCCTTGCCAAACCCGCGCAAGTGAGCACGGTCGAAGCGCACCTGTTGCTGAGCCTTGATCGCCTCTTCGACAATGGCGGGCGCCTGTTTGACCGCCTCGGTCGGGGTGTCGTACGACAGGCCAAATTCGAACACGATGCGTCGCTCCTGCAAGCGCTTGTAGTTCTGGATGGTGCTGCCAATCATGTTGGCATTGGCCATGACGATCTGTTCACCGCCCAGGCTGCGGATGCGGGTGGTTTTCAGCCCAACGTGCTCCACTGTGCCCGCCAACGGGCCTATGACGATGAAATCCCCCACTTCGAAGGGCTTGTCCACGGCAATCGACAGTGAGGCGAACAGGTCGCCCAGAATGTTCTGCACGGCCAGCGCGACCGCAATACCGCCCACCCCCAGGCTGGCAACGAACGCGGTAATGTTCACCCCCAGGTTGGACAGCATGGCCAGCAGCACCACCGACCACAGCAACACGCGCGCGCCCCAGGCCGACAGTGTCGCCAGTGCACTGCCCTGGCTGGTGCCGTCGGTGCCGTTGTGCAGGAAGTAGCGGTCCAGGCCCAGGCTGATGGCGCGGTTCACCCACAAGCCGATCTGCAGGGCCGCTACCACGAACCACAGGCTGCCCACCCGGCTAAGCCACCGTTCGGGCAGGTCCAGCATGCTCAGGCCTACCAGCAGTGAAGCGAGGAACAGCAAGGAATTGCTGGTGCCCGACAGCACCCTGGCCACAACGTGACTCAGCGCCCCGGAGTGCTCCGACCAGCGCTGGACCCGGCGCAGTAGAAAACTGATTGCCGCCCTCGATACCAGGAAGGTGAGTACGGCGACCGTGATCGCCAGCAGCAAATTGAGTATGGAGATACCGAACAGCGTGGTGTCGGTGAACAGTGTGATGATGCGATCGCTCATGAAAGGCTTGCCTCCTCCTACTGTGGTTTCGACGGCTTCGCGTGCAGCGCGAAATACAGGCCTCGCAGTGCTTGGTCAGAATTCGGTGCGATGGGTTCGATCGAATTGTCGAAAACCGAGGGGCGGGGCTAGAGCTTGAAGCGCACCCGTATCGTGCTGAGCGGGGCTGAAGCATCAATGCGGATGGCTTGCGCGCCATAGCCCGAATAGCTCTTCACCAGCCGCATGCCCAACCCCGTTCCACTGGGTTTCGGGTAGGAATCGGGAAAACCGCCACCTTCATCGGTGACCACGATTGCAGCATCCTTGCCATCGCGGGTGACGTTGACGGTAATGAGACCTCGGCCATACTTCAGCGCGTTGGTAACCAGTTCCGAAACTACCAGCCCCAACGGCGCCATCCGTTCTGACGACAGTTGGAATGCCTCGATCTCCAACTCGATCTTGCGCTCTGCAAAGGCCTTGCCGATATCCCCAACCAGCCCGCTCAAGTACTCCGACGCGCTGACGCCCTCGCAATAGGCATTCTGATAGAGGCGTTCGTGGACGGTTGCGATGGTGAGTACACGGTTGGCTGCGATTTGCAGCTGGGACTGGACGGCTTCTTCGTTCGAGAGGTTGGCCTGCAAAATCAACAGGGTGTTAACCAGGTGCAGGCTGTTTTTAACCCGATGGTGGATTTCCTCCAGGTGTAAACCCTTTTCAGTCAGCTTTACGTTTTGCGCGTCGATCAAGGCCTCTAGCTGGGCTTCCTGCTCGTGGCGTTCCGTGATGTCCCTGGAAACGGCAATGATCTTGTCGATGTGGCCCTGTGGGTCGAGAATGGGGGCCGCTGTCACGTCCCACCACCTCGGTTCGCCCTTGGCGGTTGGGCAGAAGGACTCGAACCGCACAGACTCACCGGCGACAACCCGTGCGAGTGCATTATCCACCACAGGCCTGGAGCCTTCCGGCCACAGGTTTACCCAAGGCTGGCCTGACACGGTGTCCAGGCTGTCAATTTGCATGCGGCACAAGCCTGCTGCGTTGAAAAACTCCACCCTGCCGTCCCTCGAGAGGATCTTGACGCAGTCCGGGCTGGCATTGAGGACGCTCTCTGAGTAGGCCGGGGAGGTTTTTGATTCGAACTGAACAGCAAGGCGCTCGATGGCCATGGAAATGATATTGGCCAGCCCTTCCAGGAAAACGACGTCACTTTCGATGAAATCGTCGCCATCGCGGCTGTCAGCCTCCAAAATGCCGAACGTGCCCGTCACCCCTCGGACGGGAACGTTGATGGCACGTTCAATGCCATAGGCCCTGAGCAATGAGGGGGTTCTGAACCGCAGCTCCTCGCCCAGGTGATTCGAGATGACGGGGCGGTTGGTGGCGAACGCATAACCTGCCGGGCTGGCTTCGTCGGCCCCTACCGTTGCAGTACCAATGTCTGCGGCCTTCCAGCCTACACCATGGGCCAGCACCAACAGCGGTTCGCCAGGCACCGGCCGCAATACCTTTGCGAACGGCGTCTCCATGCCTTTCGCGGCTATTTCACAGGCCTGGTCCAGAAGCTCATCGAGGTCTGTCAGCTTCAGCGACTGCACACCAAAACCGACCACCAGTTCATGCTGTTTGCGTAAGCGTGTGTGGGAGATCTCCAAGGCGGCACGAATGATTTCGTCAGTCGACAATTCGGGCATGGGGTGCATCCGGCATGAGGCAGGTGGGGGAGATAGGCAACAGTTCTTGGCATGGAGGGGTAGGGCACAGCCACATTGCCTGGGCCAGCGCACAACGCAGTGTCCAAATCATGCGGGAATTTACACGCATGACGGCAAAAGTAACAGCACTGCCTGGGGCAAGGCAGACCGAATGCACCGGGTTTCCGCCCAGCGTTGTGCCTGTTCGACAAAGCCAACTGTTCAGAAAGATAAAACTATCGCGGTTCTCTGCGCTCTTCTGAAGACACCGCTCATTCTGGAGATTCCCGATGAAAGACAACCACCCCCATGCTGGCGACAAGGTACCGCGTCCACTTTCGTCTGAAGAGGCGCAACAAGGTGAACAGGTGCCAGACCCGATACTCCAGCGCCCCGACCCCGATACCGAGGTGGTCGACAAAGTGATTACCCCAACCTCGATCAAGGAACAGGAAGCGCAAACCGAGGCCATCGAGCGCCGGTTGCAGGATGTGGAAAAAAAGGTGGGCCGGTAGGCGGGCGCTCGGTCCGCAGTACGCCACCCACCTGATCGCGACAACGAGGAGGACTGTCATGCCTGATACACCCAAAAAGATTCGCTACGGCGTGGTTGCCGGCGGCTCTATTTCCCAGGGTGCATTCATGCCGGGTGTCGGCCAGACCGATAACTCGGTGATCACCGCGCTGGTGACGGGTGACCCCGAAAAAGCCCGGCAACTCGGCGAACGGTATGGGCTCCGTACCTATGCCTACGAGGAGTATCCGGCACTGCTGGCGGCCGGCGAAGTCGACGCCCTCTATATTGCAACGCCGAACTTCCGCCACCGCGAGTTCGTGATCCCGGCCCTTGAAGCGGGCATTCACGTACTGCTGGAGAAACCCATGGGTACCAGCGAGGCCGACTGCCAGGCGATGATAGATGCCTCAGCGCGCACAGGCGCCAAGCTGATGGTCGCTTACCGGCTGCACTGTGAACCCGGCACCTTGGACATGATCGAGCGTGTGCACAAAGGCGATTTCGGCGACCCCCGGCTGTTTACCTCGATCTTCACGCAGCGGGTCAGACCCAGTAACCACCGTGCCCAGAATGGCTTTGCCGCAGGGCCAGTGCCAGACATGGGCCCTTACCCGCTGAACATGGTGCGCCAGCTGTTCAACGCCGAGCCCATCGAGGTCGCGGCAATCGGTGTGCAGTCACCGGGCAGCGCTGTGAACACCTGGGACACCGTCACCGTTAGCCTGCGCTTTCCGGACGAACGCCTGGCACAGTTCACGGTGAGCTACACGCTGCCAGACACCGAGCGTTTCCAGTTGCTGGGCAGCAAAGGGGAAATCGAGGCCTCACCGTGCTTCGGCTACGGCGAGGGGGTGGCGATCAGCTACCGAGCGACGATCGACGGCGAAACCCGCGTGCATGTGAACCCGGTCGTGGACCAGTTTGCAGGTGAAACCGCCTACTTCTCCGACTGTATACTGCGCGACCAGGCGCCGGAGCCGGACGGGGTAGAGGGGCTGCGCGACGTGCGCGTGATCGCGGCCATCGAACGGGCATTGCAGACGGGGCAGCCGCAGCAGCTCGAACCTCTGCCGGCTCGCCAGCACGCTCGCCGCCGCGAGCAGCACAGGGCTTTCCCGCTCGCCGAAGTGCCGCCGATGGTGGCTACCGAATCACCCACCGAGTAACCAACGGCCTGCGCGCCAAGCCTGGCGCGCAGGCCGGGCTTTCAACACGGCGGGCGTCGACCGCTTAGCGCCAGAGCTGCGCGCAGTGCCGCCAGATGTGTCAGCCCTTGTGGCAGGTTGCCCAGGTAGTTGCCCGAGTCGGGGTCTACCATTTCCGAGTAGATGCCTGCGCCATGGCCAAGGCCTTCCAGCGCCGCGTGAAAAGCCTTTTGCGCTTCAGCCTCATGCCCAAGCAGCACCCAGGCTTCCACCAACCAGAACGAGCAGGCGAGGAAGCAGCCTTCCTCTTCACTGGCCCCGCTGTAGCGATAGTGGAAGGGGCCACTGCCCAGCGATTGCTGTACTGCATGCAGGGTGCTGCGCAGGCGCTCTCGCTGCGGGTAGCCGAAACGCACGGCTAGCGCAATGCCTGCGTCAAGGCGTTCACTGCCGGGGTAAAACACATAAGCCTGTAGCCGCTCGCTCCAGCAATGGCTTTCTACCCACTCCTGGATGCGGCCCCGTTCGCGTACCCAGCGTTCCCGGCAGGTGGTGGGCAGGTGCCCGCCGTCGGCCAGCTCGATGGCGCGGCTTAAGGCCTGCCAGCAACTGATCTTGGACAAGGTGTAGTGCCGTACCTCGTGCAGCTCCCAGATACCGGAATCGGGCTGGCGCCAACAGTCTGCACAGTCGTCGGCCAGGCGCGCCAGCAGCGCTGCGCTGACGTTGTCGAGGATATTGCCGCATTGAATAAAGCAGCTGGTGGTCTCGAAAATGTCGCCAAACACGCCGTGTTGCAGTTGATTGTGTGCGTCATTGCCCACTACAGGCGGCGATTGCTTGTAACCGGGTAGGTCTATGGGGTGGATGCCGTCACCGACGTGCCCGTCGAGAGTGTAAAAGACACGTGCGCCATGCTCGTCCAGCCGACGCAGCAACCAGGTATAGGCAGCCTTGGCTTCGGGCTGGGCACCAATGCCCAGAAACGCCTCGATGGTGTAACCGGCGTCCCGTATCCAGGCGAAGCGATAATCGTAGTTCTTGAAGCCGCCGATACGCTCTGGCAGCGATGTGGTCGCCGCCGCCATGATCGACCCGCTGGGCGATGACAGCAGCAGTTTCAGCGCCAGCGCATTGCGTACCACTACCGCTTCGTAGGGGCCCTCGTAATCCAGGCCCTGGGACCATTGCCGCCACTCCCTGTCAGAGCCATCTATGCGGGCATCGACCAAGCTCAGCGCAGGCACCACCAGCGGTTCGTCGTAACCGGCGATAAGGCCGAGCACCGTCCGCTGGCCGGCCGTGATCTCCACGGTGCCTCGCACGCCCAGGTCATCCTTGCGCTGTACATCCACCCGGTCATCGTGCAGGAACATGCCCAGAATGTGCCCGGCATGGAATACGCAGCCATTATCGTTGGGCGAAAGATAAGGGCTGACAGTATCGGCCTGGGTGCCGAAATCGATGGACACGTGGAATGCCACCGAGCCTTCGATGCCTTCGATTCGCCTGGCCAGTTCCGCCCAGGGCAGCCGCCCGGCCGGGCCGCTGTTGAGCGACTCAGTCAGCCTGGCCCTGCCGCTGCTGGTGATGTAGTCGGTTTCCAGCACATTACTGCCCGGCCGGTAGCGCCGCTCAGCCACATAGGGCTGGCTTGGGGTAATGGCAAAGTGGCCCCCGGTGGTCGGCGCCAGCAACCTGTCGAACAAGGGCGGCGAGTCCATGTGCGGCACGCACCACCAATCGATGGAGCCGTCCAGGCCGACCAGGGCCACTGAGCGCCCGTCGCCAAGTGCTGCGTAATGTTCCAGCAAAAGCCAACCCCCGGCATCGCGCTGGGGTTCCCCTTGTTGCGTCAGGCTTTTCGTATCGTCGTCCACAGGCAAGCTCCAACGTCAGTCGTAGTGCTGGGACTAGAGGGTTGCGCGAAGAGTTCTAGGCTTCAGACGCAAAGCTACCGGCATGACCAGTGAGTCAAAATAAATGGAATCTTTTGCTCGGCTGTTCGCTCCATTAGGCTGGGTTTGATGGAGAAGAGTCCAATGGCAGGGCAGCAACTGTATGTGATCGAGTATGAGCTTCACGGGGACTACCGCACGTTCATCATTCGCCTTGAGCGCATGGACAATAGCGAAGCTTGGCATTGGGCCAGTTGCGATGCCGGAGTCGGGATCATTCCCCGGTTTGGGCAGCACACCATCAAGAAAGTCAGCCGCCCGATGGCTGAGCGGTATGGCTTGGCCAATGTGAAATGGCGGTTGTCTGGCACAGGCCCTGAATTTGTGGCGCCTGCGGTGGATATGAAAAAGTTTGCTGTTAGCAAATGAGGGTTGTCGGTGCGGGTTACGCGCGTTCGCCGCGTAACCAGCGCTGATGATAGTGGGCAAGGTGTGAAAGGCCATAGACGGCCCCCTGTTGCATCACGTCGCCCCGTTGGCCAAAAAAGCGTTGCGTGCGGGTGAACACTGCTGTGGGGTGGCCTGCGAATGCCCAGGCGAAGCAGAGGGTACCGGGCGCTATGCTGCCTTGGGCGTCGGGCCCTGCAACCCCGGTAGTGGCAATGGCCACCGAGGCCTGGCTGTCTTTGAGTGCACCCAACGCCATTTCCCAGGCGACCGCTTCACTGGTCAGGCCGTAGCGCTCGATGGTGACGGGGCTTACACCGAGCAGCCGTTGCTTGGCGGCTGGCGAGTACACCACATACCCGCTTTCCAGCACAGCGCCGGTGCCTGGAATGCTGGCTAACGCAGCGATCATGGCGCCGGCTGTGCAGGATTCGGCTGTGGTCAGCACAAGGTCATGGGCTTCGAGGTAATCGAACGCTTGCGCGATGACGTTGTTTGGCATGAACGCATACTCGTTGTGCTCTTCAGGGGTGGACGTTTTGCAAGCGGGTTTGGTTCAGCGCATCCACGCCCACCCGTCCACCTTCGAGAAGCCGGGCTGAACTTCGTGGTAGGCATGGGCTTCCTCTGCATAGGAGGTCGGGATCGCTGGCCGCCAACTGAGGGCGTGATCATGATAGAGCCTGTGACGTACTTCTGGATTGCCGTGGCGGTGATCATTCTTCTGGTGGACCTGTGGGCCATCGTCAGCGTGTTTCGCAGTGACAAGGCAGACACCACCAAGGCGCTGTGGGCACTCGTGCTGCTGGCGCTCCCGGTTATCGGCCTGGGGATATGGGGTGTGTGGGGGCCGCGTGGCATCAAGCGCGGCACCGGGCCCTCTTCGCCGGAACACAGCAAAGGTTGAGGTGGCAGTATGAGCAAGCTACGTGACGAACAACGCAAGGGCGCGGATCTGGCCAAAACCAACGGTGAGCAGGAGCGCGACAACGATGCTCACCGCCCTGAGGGTTCAACCGGTACCTCGCAGGATTCAACAGCGCAGAAAGCCGCCCGGGAAGCACCCCGGAAAGGACGTGAACAGTAATGAGTCGCCAGCACACCAAGGAGCTGTAACGTGCCACGTATTATCACCCCGGCTACGCCTGAGACAGATCTGGAGGAGCAAAGCGCACGCATGTTCGGCTCCCCCAAGGAGCGGCTGGATTTTTACCGGCAGGAAATCCAGTACGAAACCAGTATCCTGGCCAACCGCACGGATGCGTACCTGGCGGCTCAGTCATTTCTGGTCATCGCGTTCGTCTCGGCCATGGGCAACCTGAATGAAAGCTGGGGTGAGATGTTTACCCTGGTCGTTCCTCCGTTTCTGGCACTGCTCGGTGTGCTCAGCTCACTTAATGCGTGGCCGGGTATTCGCGCAGCGTTCAAGATCATCGAACACTGGCAGCTCAAGCAAAGCCATTTACTGCGCAGCGAGCCCATGATGGGCCTGGCCTACGATGAGTCTCCACTGTTCAGTGAGGCGGAAACTTCCCGAGCCGGGCATCGTAAATCGCTGTTGTTCTCACTGCGTACACCGTGGATTTTCCTCGCCTGCTGGGTACTGCTGGGCGCATACGCCCTGTTTATTCAGCTGGCGTAGTGCCAAACCCTTTTCAAGCCCCGTGTGTCGTGCCCATCATGTGCACCTGCAGCACGCGGGCCCTGGCGCCCTGGCTGTGCTGACCCATCACGATGTTCGAGGTCGACTCATGGAACAACAACCCGCTGGCAGCGCTGCCAGTGGCCAGGATGACGCTGCTCAGACGGCCGAGCGGCTGCAGCTTGCGCTTAGCGCGGGCGCGATCATCGGCACCTGGGTGTGGGACATCCCCAACGACCGGGTAACCGCTGACGAGCGCTTTTCCCATTCGTTCGGCTTGCCACTGGCCAAATGCCTGGCGGGTATGCCGTTGGTCGAGGCATTCGACTCCATCTACCCCGAAGACCGTGAGCATGTGGCCGATGCCATTCAGGCCGCCATGGCCTGTGGCGGTGCGTTTCGCTGCGAGTACCGCGTTCGTCATGACGATGGTTGCTACCGCTGGGTAGAGGCCAGCGGGCGGGTTGAGTTGAACGGGGAGGGGGCGCCGGTGCGCTTCCCGGGTGTGCTGATGAACATCGAGTCACGCCGCGCCGCCCAGGCAGAGCGCGACCGGGTCATGGCCATGTTGCGCACCTTCACGGCTGCGGTGCCGGGTGTGGTCTATGCCAAGGACCGCCAGGGGCGGATGCTGGTAGCCAACCACGGCACCACGGTGCTGATCGGCAAGCCACCTGAGTACTACATCGGCAAGACCGACCTGGAGTTCCTCGAAGACAAGCAGCAGGCGCAGCAGGTGATGGAAACCGATCAGCGCGTCATGGCAGCCGGCAAGGCCGTGGAGGTCGAGGAGCGCGTGGATATGCCAGACGGCTCTGCCACCTACTGGCTGTCGTTGAAAGCGCCCTTGCTCGGCGACGATGGCGAAGTGATCGGGCTGATTGGTTCGTCCATTGATGTCACGGCCCGCAAGCAGGCCGAGGCCCAGTTGCTGGAACTCAACCGCACGCTCGAAGCACGCATCAGCCAGGCGGTGGCCGAGCGTGAGGAAGCTGAAGCAGCCCTGCGCCAGGCGCAGAAGATGGAGGCGGTGGGGCAGTTGACGGGCGGGATCGCCCATGACTTCAACAACCTGCTGGCAGGTATTTCGGGAAGCCTCGACCTGATCCGCGCGCGGTTGGGGCAAGGGCGTATGGACGATGTCGAGCGTTACCTGACCGTGGCCCATGGTGCTACCCGCAAGGCGGCGGCACTGACTCACCGGCTGCTGGCATTCGCCCGCAGGCAAACGTTGCTGCCGGTAGAAACCGATGTACATGCATTGATTGGTGGTATGGAGGAGTTGATCCGCCGTACCGTGGGGCCTTCGATCACGCTTGAGGTGCGCCTTGAGGCCTTGGCCAGCACTTGCCTGGTGGACCCGGCCCAGCTTGAGAACGTACTGGTCAACTTGTGTATCAATGCCCGTGACGCACTCGCTGGCGCGGGTTGTATCAGTATTCACACTGAAGACCAGCATCTAGATGACGGTGCCGACCCTGAGTTGCAGGCTGGCGACTACCTGTGCATCTGCGTGGCCGATGGGGGTACGGGCATGGCCCCGGACACCCTGGCCAAGGCCTTCGAACCGTTCTTCACCACCAAGCCCGTAGGGGCGGGTACGGGCTTGGGCCTGTCGATGGTGTATGGCTTTGCCAAACAGAGTGGCGGGCAGGTGCGCATCGAGTCCACCGAGGGGGTGGGTACCCGGGTTTACCTGCAGTTGCCCAGCCATGGGGAGCCGCGCCATGTGGCTACAGCACCGCCGCCCAGCGCCACCAGCCACCGCGCAGTGCCCGGGCACACGGCGCTGGTGGTGGATGATGAAGCTTCGGTGCGCATGTATGTGAGCGAGATCCTCAATGGGCTGGGGTATGTGGTCATCGAAGCAGCCGACAGCCTGGCAGGTTTGCAGTTGCTGCGCTCTGACACGCGCATCGATGTGCTGATCACGGACGTGGGCCTGCCGGGTGGGCTGGATGGCAGAAAAATGGTCGAAGCAGCCCGGGCTGCCCGGCCAGGGTTGCCGGTGTTGTTCATGACTGGCTATGCGCCGACCGAGCCTTCAACTGTCGGCTGGCCGGGGGAGGCGGGGGCGGTGTTGAGCAAGCCGTTCACGCTTGATGCGCTGATCAAGGCGCTCAACACCCTCAGCCTGTAGTTTCTGGTGATGGTTGGGGCCGATAGGCGGCCCCGGTCAGTCAACCCTGCGATCAAGCCGACATGCCGCTCACCGATGCGCTCGCCGCCGCACCAGGTACCAGAATCACCTTGCGGCAATCGTCTTTTTTCTGGTCGAACAGTTTGTACGCCAGGGTGGCTTCTTCGAGCGCCATGCGGTGGGTAACGATCTGTTCGGGCTGCAACCGGCCCGCCTCGATGTACTCGAGCAACTGCGGCAGGTATTTGTGCACGTGGGTCTGGCCCATCTTGAAGGTAAGGCCTTTTTCGAATGCGTCGCCGAACATGAAGCCGTGGATGAACCCCGCATACACGCCTGGCACGCTCACCACCCCACCTCGGCGCACGGCAGCAATGCACTGGCGCAAGGCCTTGCCGTTGCTGCCCTCGATCTTGAGGGTGGTCAGTACCGCCTCGGCAGTGCTGCCTTTGGCTTCGAAGCCCACCGCATCAATGGCCGCGTCGACGCCGCGCTTGCCTGGGGTAAGGCGGATGATGCTGTCTGCCGGGTCATCATCCTGTTCGTAGTTGATCGGCACCACACCGTAGGCATCGCGGGCGAACGCCAGGCGGTAGTCGTTGTGATCCACCATGAAGATGGTCTGGGCGCCCAGCATGCGGGCACAGGCCGCGCTCAGCAGCCCCACAGGCCCGGCCCCGTAGATGGCCACTGTCGAGCCCTGGCTTACCTCGGCATTGGTCACAGCCTGCCAGGCCGTCGGCAGGATGTCGGAGAGGAACAGCACCTTGTCGTCCGGCAACGCCGTGGGCACCTTGAACGGCCCCACATTGGCCTTGGGTACCCGCACGTAATCCGCCTGGCCGCCCGGTATGCCGCCATACAGGTGGCTGTAGCCAAACAGGGCTGCCCCTGGCGGGATCACTTTTTTATTGATGATGGCGCCGCGCCCGGTATTGGTGGTTTCGCAGGCGGCAAACAGGTCGTGCTGGCAGAAGAAGCAGTTGCCACAGGCAATCACGAAGGGGATGACTACCCGATCCCCGACCTTCAGGTCTGTAACGCCGGGGCCTGCCTCTTCGACGATACCCATGAATTCATGGCCGAAGATATCGCCCGGTTCGGTCTGCGGAATCCTGCCGTGGTAAAGGTGCAGGTCCGACCCGCAGATGGCCGTGGCAGTCACGCGCAAGATGACGTCGTCATCGGCCTGGAGCGTTGGGTCTGGAACCGTATCGACCCGGACATCCTGCGCGCCGTGGAAGGTCAGTGCTCTCATGGTTCAGCTCCTGCAAGGTCGGTTGTGCAGTTCAGGGTTAACCACGGCGTGAGTATAGTTCAGCTCCCGGCGCGCACCGGCCTCAGCAGGCACCTGCCCCGACTGGCAGGCGGATGGTGAAGGTGGTGCCGTACACCGCGTCGGAACTGACGGTGACAGCGCCCCCATGCGCCTGGGTGATCTCGCTGACGATGAACAGGCCCAGGCCGATGGAGCGCACCGGGTCGCGGTGGCTGCTGGCGCGCGTCATCGGGGCGAACAGCGTTGGCAGCGAACGCTCGGGGATGCAGGGGCCATGGTTGTGCACGGCGATCACGGCGGCGTGGGGCTGCAGGTCGGTGGTCAGGGTGATGGGGTGGGCGAGGTCCCCGTACGCCACGCTGTTGGCAACCAGGTTGCCAATCATCTGCTGCAGCCGATCACCGTCGATGTCCAGCTCGCCATGGCCGCGGGACAGGTGGCGGATGTGGGCGTGGATAAAGGCCACGCGCAACTCGTTGACGCTTTGATCCACGGTTCTTGGCAGGTCCGTAGGGCTGCGCCGGATGGTGATGCCTTCGCCGATCCGCACCGAGGCGAAGTCGAGCAGGTCGGCAATCATGCGCCGCGCCCGTTCCGAAGAATGGCTGATGCTGCTCAGCAGGCGCCGCTCCTTTTCCCGGTGCTCGCCGCGCTCCAGCAACTGGGTGGCCATCTTGATCGCCGTCAGCGGGTTTTTCAGGTCGTGGCTGGCGATCGCCACCATCTGTTCGGCAAAGGCCGCGCGCCGCTGGGCATCATGGTAGGCGTCGGCAAGCTCCTGTTTGGCGTGTTGCAGCGCCGCTTCCGCTTCAGTGGTCTGGGCCAGCAACTGTTCGGCCCGGCGCCGCGCAGCCAGCAGTTCACGTTCATAGCGGTCACGCTCGATGGTGCCGAACAGGGCCATTTCGTGGAATACGCCATGGGCGTGCTCGCGCCGTACCCCATTGAGCAACATGGTGATGACATGGCCGTCGCGGTGCAGCACTTCAAGTTTCACCTCCGCCACGGAGCCCTGCATTTTCATCAACGGTGCCCAGTGGGTCTGGTGAAAAATGCGCCCGCCCATGGTCAACAGCTCTTGAAACCTGCGCTGCAACAAGGTTTCCAGCGAGTGCCCCAGCCAGTTGCAGAAGGTCTGGTTGGCCCGCACGATAATACCGGCTTCGGTAGTGACGACCAGGCCGCAGGGGGCGCCTTCGTACAGCTGCTCTACCAGCGGCAGGGCGTCTTCGGGGGTCATTGGCCGAGCGCCCAGGGCTGCAAGAACGCGTCCATGGCCTCGGAGCAGGCAGTGGGTGCGCTCATGTGCGGGCAGTGGCCGATGTTCTCGATCAGGCACAGCGTACTGTTGGGCATGACCGCATGCAGATACTCACCCACCGAAACGGGGGCGATCAGGTCATCGTGGGACTGCAGGATCAGTACCGGTGTGGCCAGGCCGGCAATGTCCTGGCGGTTGTCCGACAGGAACGTGACGCGGGCGAAGTGCCCGGCAATTTCAGGGTCGGTACGGCAGAAGCTGTTGGTGAGCTCAACGCCCAGCGCCGGCTGCCCGGGTGCCCCCATGATCACGGGCGCCATGGTGCTGGACCAACCCAGGTAATTGCTGTCGAGGGTGTCGAGCAGGCTCTGGATATCGGCCTGCTTGAAGCCCCCTATGTAGTCGCCGTCATCGATGTAGCAAGGGGACGGCCCGACCATAACATGGGCAGCGATGCGCCCTGGCTGCTTGCGGTCGGCCAGGGCGCCGATCATTGCGCTGACCGAATGGCCGACCACGATCACCGGGCCTTCGGCGAAGGCATCGATTATCTCGTTGAGGTCCTGGGCGTAGCCCAGCAGCGAGTCGTATTTGCGGCGGTCGTAGGCGGTGAGGTCCGATTGCCCGGCGCCTACCAAGTCGTAGGTCACCAGCCTGAAGCGCCCGTGAAAGTGGGGCAGCAGGTACTTCCACATGGACTGGTCGCAGCCGAAACCGTGGGAAAACACCAGGGTGGCTGGGCCGCTACCGGTGACCTGTACGTTGTTACGCAGCGATAGATTCATGAGATTCCACGGGCAGCAGCATCCTGCTTGTTAGGTGCGGGGCCTGGCAGTTCATTGTGCAGGATAGGCCAGGCGTGAACGAGTCGACAGTGGGTGTTCGGCATAAGTTTCGTAAACGCTGAGCGCCGAATGAGCAACTTGGGCTGCGCCGTTGTCAAGAGTTGACGATTTGCACCACTGCTCATTCAGGAGAGTCCCGTGACGGACAAGAAGGCACGCGTCAGCAATCAGGCTTCCGGGGATATCTCCAAGCTGCCGCACGACATGTTTTTCGCGGCGGTGCAAACCACGCGCATGCCGATGATCGTGACTGACCCCAACCGCGAGGACAACCCGATCATCTTTGCCAACCGCGCCTTTATGGAGATGACCGGCTATGCCAGCAGCGAGATCCTGGGGCGCAATTGCCGTTTTCTGCAGGGCGCCGAAACCGAAGTGGCAGTGGTGGATGCCATCCGCGACGCCATCGCCCGCCGGGTCGATATCGCCACGGAAGTGCTCAACTACCGCAAGGATGGCTCAAGCTTCTGGAATGCCTTGTTCATTTCGCCCATTTTCAACGAACGGGGTGACCTGATTTATTTCTTCGCCTCGCAGCTGGATGTGAGCCGTCGGCGCGATGCCGAGGACGCCCTGCGCCAAGCGCAGAAGATGGAAGCCCTCGGCCAGCTCACTGGCGGTATCGCCCATGACTTCAACAACCTGCTGCAGGTGATGGGCGGCTACATGGGCCTGGTTGCCAACGAGACCGACAAGGCCCAGCCCGACCTGAGCCGCATTCGTCGCAGTGTCGGCCACGCGCAAACCGCCGTGGACCGGGCCAGCACGCTGACCAAACAATTGCTGGCATTCGCCCGCAAACAGAAGTTGCACGGCAGGGTGCTTAACCTCAACCACCTCATTGATGACGTGCGCCCCATCATCGAGCGCACCTTCGGCGGCGAGGTGACGGTGGATTACGACCTGGATCCGCAACTGCGCAATTGCCGTATCGATGGCACCCAGGCCGAGGTCGCGCTGCTGAATATCTTCATGAATGCGCGGGACGCCCTCATCGGCCGCAAACGGCCCCACCTGTTCATCGAAACCCGCAATATCCAGGTGAGCGATATCAACCAGTCCTTTGATGGGCTGTTGCCCGGCAGCTATGTCAGCATCTCGATTACCGACAATGGTATCGGGATGCCAGCCAGCATCCGCGACCGGGTGATGGACCCGTTCTTCACCACCAAGGAGGAGGGCAAAGGCTCCGGGCTGGGGCTGTCGATGGTGTATGGGTTTGCCAGGCAGTCCGGGGGCGCTGCGCGTATCTATACCGAAGAAGGCGAAGGCACCACGTTGCGCTTGTATTTTCCGGTGGATGAAGCAAGCCCGGTGCAGGAAAAACCCGTAAAGCTTGCGGAGCGCAGCTCGGGCACAGAGCGCATTCTGATTGTCGAGGACCGCCCGGACGTCGCCGAATTGGCCAAGATGGTGCTGGAAAACTATGGCTATGACGCAGACATGGTGCTTAACGCGCGCGAGGCGCTGAAGCTGATCCAGGCGGGTGAACGCTACGACCTGCTGTTCACCGACCTCATCATGCCGGGTGGCATGAACGGCGTGATGCTGGCGCGGGAAGTGCGCCGCCTGCAGCCGCAGATAAAGGTGCTGCTGACTACGGGTTACGCAGAGAACTCGATCGAACGCACGGATATCGGCGGGTCGGAATTTGATGTGATTTCCAAACCCTGCCAACCACATGATTTGGCAAGGCGGGTCAGGCAGGTGCTGGACGGGCCAACGGGGATCGCCTGAGAACCCCATCAGCGCCCTGAATATCAGGGCGCTGATACGGCATCACCTCAGTGGCTGTGCCAGCGGTTTTGCGGAGCGCGATAACTGATCGCTGACCACGCCAATGAAATGGTCAAGCGTCCACGGCTTGGGCAGGAACACGGCACCCAATGGCAGCGCTTGGCTGGAGGGGTCGTGATAGCCACTCATGACCACGATACGCGTGTCCGGCTGTTGCTTGCCGACCTGGCGCGCCAGCTCCAGCCCGTCGACGGTCCCGGGGGTACGTACGTCGGTCAGCAGCATCGAGAAGGAGGAATGCGAGGTCATTTCCAGGCCCTCCTGCGCGGTTTCAACGCTGGTGACCGTGGCGCCCAGGTCTTCAAGTGCGATGGCAATCAGTTCGCGAATGATGGGTTCGTCCTCGACCAGCAGGACAGTCGGACATCTTGGAAGTTCGCACACTTTCATGGCAATACTCAGGCTAGGCGCACTCAGGTTTTAGAGGGGACATCCGTGTAGGCTCGCAAGGTAACGCGCGAGCGATAACTGTGCGCTACCCGTCTGACCACCGCCCCTGAGCAATAATTCCGTAAACGTTTGCTCAAAGGGCGGAAGTGGCAGGGCTGGGCGGTCAGGCGCCAGGTTCCTGTGCCAGCCGGGCAAGCAGCGCCTCGGCTGCGGCTTCGGAGGAAGCGGGGTTTTGGCCCGTGATCAGATGCCCATCCTCGACCACATGGCTGGACCAGTCAGCCCCTTTGGAGTAGGCACCGCCTTTGGCCTTGAGCATGTCTTCGACCAGGAACGGCACCACATCGGTAAGCCCTACAGCCGCTTCTTCGCTGTTGGTGAAGCCCGTAACCTGCTTGCCTTTCACAGCAGGGTGCCCGTCAGGCGCCTTGACGTTCTTCAGCACCCCGGGTGCGTGGCACACGGCGGCAATCGGCTTGTTGGCTGCATAGAATGCCTGCAGCAGGGTGATCGAATGTTTGTCTTCGGCCAGGTCCCACAATGGCCCATGGCCGCCTGGGTAGAACACGGCATCGAAGTGGTAGGGGTCCACCTGGTTCAGGGGCACGGTATCAGCCAGGGCCGCCTGCCCCTCGGCATCGCTGGCAAAGCGCCGGGTGGCGTCGGTCTGGGCATCGGCCTCGTCGCTTTTAGGGTCCAGGGGTGGCTGGCCGCCTTTGGGCGAGGCGAGGGTCACATCGGCGCCATTGTCGATGAAGACATAATAAGGAGCGGCGAACTCCTCCAGCCAGAAGCCGGTTTTCTTGCCGGTGTTACCCAGTTGATCATGGGATGTCAGCACCATCAGGATTTTCTTCATGCAGGGCTTCCTCCAGGTAAGGGCGCGCAGCGCCAAACGCGCTGCCTGAAGAGTGGGAGTTCGGTGCGCCGGCAGCGTTCCATCGGTGTGCCCAGGCCCTCGCCGGTGCCTTGGCTAGTGGGGTGCCACCGGATGGTCACAAAGCTGTAACACAGCTGATGCAAAGTGTGCCGGCCATCACACGGAGCGCTTTTCCATGATACGCCTGATGAAGTCTGCTGCACTCGCCGTTGCGGTCTCCCTTTGCGCCACCTCGGCATCCATCGCCGCAGAAAACGTCCGCCTGACCGGTTCCGGCGCCAGTTTCCCTGCACCGATCTACCTGACCTGGTTCAAGGACTTCAGCAAGAAGACCGCGGGTGTCACCGTTGATTACCAATCCAAGGGTAGCGGCGCAGGCGTTCAGGACTTCCTGAACAAGACCGTCGATTTCGCTGCCAGCGACTCGGCCATGAGCGAAGCGGACATCGCCAAAGTAGGCGAGGGCGTGCAACTGCTGCCCATGACTGCCGGCGAAATCGTTCTGGCCTACAACCTGCCAGGCAACCCCAAGGGCCTGAAATTGCCACGTGATGTGTATTCGAACATCTTCCTGGGCAAGATCACCCAGTGGAACGACCCACAGATCGCTGCGGCCAACCCTGACCTGAAGCTGCCAGCCACGCCGATCACCGTGGTGGTACGTGCCGACTCCAGCGGCACCACCGCCGTTTTCACCAAGCACCTGTCGGCCATCAACCCAGACTTCAAGCAGGGGTTGGGTGAGGGCAACACCGTCAACTGGCCCGCCACCGACAAGTTCATCAAATCGCCTAAAAACGATGGTGTAACCGCCACCGTTCGCCAGACCCCAGGCGCCATCGGCTACATCGAGTACGGCTTCGCCAAGCTGGCCAAGGTGGACTTCGCCCAGCTGCAGAACAAGGCCGGCCAGTATGTGGTACCGACCGCCGAGAGCGGTGCAGAAGCCCTGGCTGCCGTGAACATGCCGGAAAACCTCGTGGCCTGGCTGCCCGACCCGGATGGCGCCAAGTCCTACCCGATCACCTCGTACACCTGGATGATCTTCCGCAAGGACAACGGCAACCCGGCCAAGGCCAAGGCCATGCGTGAAATGGTTGAGTACAGCCTGACCGAAGGGCAGAAGATCGCCGACTCCATGGGCTACATCCCGTTGCCACCGTCGGTTGTCGAGCAAGTGCGTAAAGCGTCCGCCAACATCCAGTAACACCCAGGCGCTCCCGGCGTGCGTGTACCGCGCCGGGGGTGTTGCACCCTGTCCCGGAACCTGCCAATGAACACACCCTTTGCCATACCGGATAACCCAGACTCCGCGTGCCAGCCACCGTCGACAAAAGACTTTCTGGTGGACCGCACCTTCCGTGCGCTCGCCCGTATTGGCGTGGTGCTGGTGCTGGCGCTGGTCTTCGCGCTGGTTTATGAAGTGGGCCGCAAGGCATTGCCCGGCATCGAAAAGCACGGTTTCGACGTGCTGTTCGGCAGCGTCTGGGATGTCAACCAAGGCAAGTACGGCATTCTTCCTGCCATTTGGGGCACGCTCTACAGCGCCCTGATTGCGTTGCTGATCGCAGGCTTCTTCGGCGTCAGCATGGCTATTTTCCTGACCCAGGACTTTCTCCCTGCCAGGCTGGCGGCGGTGTTTCGCACCATCGTCGAGCTGCTGGCTGCCATCCCCAGCGTTGTCTATGGCCTGTGGGGCATCTATGTGGTCATCCCGGCCATCCGCCCGCTCACGGCGTGGCTGAACAGCGAGCTGGGCTGGATCCCCTTCTTCGGTACTTCACTGAGCGGCCCTGGCCTGCTGCCAGCGGCGCTGGTACTGGCAATCATGATTCTGCCGACCATCGCGGCGGTGTCCCAGGACGCGCTGACCAGCGTACCGATGAAGACCAAGCAGGCCGCCTACGGCATGGGTACCACCCATTGGGAAGCGATCCTCAAGGTGATGGTGCCCTCCGCTGCAACCGGCATCTTCGGCTCCCTGGTACTCGGCCTGGGCCGCGCCCTGGGGGAAACCATGGCACTGGCCATGCTGGTGGGCAACGCCAACACCATTTCCCTGTCGCTGTTCGCCCCGGCCAATACCCTGGCTGCACTGTTGGCGCTGAACTTCCCGGAGGCTGGCCCCAACGAGGTGGAAGTGCTGATGTACGCCGCCCTGGTGCTGATGTTCATCACCCTGCTGGTGAACGTGCTCGGCTCGATGATCATGCTCTACGCCCAGCGGGGTAATAAATGATGACTGACCTCTCGACCCCTGTTGCCGCGCTGCCCAGCCTGCAGCGCAAGCTCGAAGGCCGCGCCCTGCGCAGCGTGCTGCTGACCAGCCTGGCATGGTTTGCCGCCCTGGTGGCCAGCGTGCCGCTGATTTCGGTGCTGTACATGCTGATCACCCGCGGCGGTGCGCGGCTCAACCTCGAAGTGTTCACCGAGTTGCCGCCCACCGGCTTCGAAATGGGCGGCGGTTTCGGCAACGCCATGGCCGGTACCTTTGTCATGGTCGGCATTGCGGCCGCCATCGCAGTACCGGTGGGTATCCTGGCTGCGGTGTTCCTCGCCGAACTGGGCCCTGACAGCAAGCTGGCCAACGCGGCACGCTTCGCGGCCAAGATGCTTACCGGCCTGCCGTCGATCTTGGCGGGTGTGTTCGCCTACGCCCTGGTGGTGATGACCACGGGCACCTACTCGGCCCCGGCCGGTGGTGTGGCGCTGGCGGTACTGATGCTGCCCATCGTGGTGCTCACCGCCGAAGAAGCCATGAAGATGGTACCCAAGATCATGAAAGACGCTGCCTACGGCATGGGCTGCACCCGTGCCCAGGTCATCTGGAAAATCGTGCTGCCCACCGGGCTGCCGGCCATCCTGACCGGCGTCATGCTGGCCGTGGCACGGGCCGCAGGCGAAACCGCACCGCTGCTGTTCACCGCGCTGTTCAGCAACTACTGGATCTACCACGACGGCAGCCTGGCGGTGATGAACCCGACTGCGTCGTTGGCCGTGCTCATTTACAACTTCTCCGGCATGCCGTTCGACAACCAGCTCGAGCTCGCCTGGGCGGCCTCGCTGGTACTGGTGATGATCGTGCTGGTAATCAACATTCTTAGCCGAGTTTTCGGCAAGCCCAAGTATTGAGAAAGGGAGCATTCGACCGTGAACGTATCCACCGCCCAAAGAGCCGCTCCCTTGGCCAGCGAAGCCCCTATCGTAATGGACTGCAAGCTGGACAAGATTTTCTACGGCAATTTCATGGCCGTGCGCGACAGCCACGTGCCTATCCGTAAAAACGAGATCACCGGTTTCATTGGCCCGTCCGGCTGCGGCAAAAGTACCGTACTGCGCAGCCTCAACCGCATGAATGACCTGGTGAAGGGTTTCCGCTTCGAAGGCCACGTACACTTCCTGGGCCAGGATGTGTACGGCAAGGGTGTTGACCCGGTCGTGGTGCGCCGCTACATCGGCATGGTGTTCCAGCAGCCCAACCCGTTTTCCATGAGCATTTTCGACAACGTTGCCTTCGGCCTGCGCCTGAACCGCTACAAGGGTGATATCGGCGACCGCGTGAAACACGCCTTGCAAGGGGCCGCGCTGTGGGACGAGGTGAAAGACAAGCTCAAGGTCAGCGGCCTGTCGTTGTCCGGCGGCCAGCAGCAACGCCTGTGCATCGCCCGCGCCATTGCCACCGAGCCTGAAGTGCTGTTGCTCGACGAGCCTTGCTCGGCCCTGGACCCGATCGCCACGCGCCGGGTAGAAGAACTGATGGTGGAATTGAAGAAGGACTACACCATCGCTCTGGTCACCCACAACATGCAGCAGGCGATCCGCGTGGCGGATACCACCGCGTTCTTCTCGGTGGACATCACCCAGGGTACCCGCACCGGTTACCTGGTCGAGATGGGCCCGACAACCCAGATTTTCCAGAACCCGCGTGAGCAGCTCACTTCCGACTACATCAGCGGCAAGTTCAGCTGACGCTGATGAGCTTCAGGCAGCCGGGTGCAGGGGCCAGGAAGGCGCCTGCACCCGGCTGCATGTGTGTCACTAAAATGTAACCAGGGATAACCGATGGCAGCCATACCCCGACTTGATCTTTCAGCGATAGAGCGCGCACTGCGCGAGGTGCAGGGGCACTTTGCCGAACTCAGCCGGCACTTTACCGAACCCCGCGACCCGTTCACCGACGAGGTGCTGCTGAATGTGCTTGAAGGCTATGCGCTGATTGACGACTATGTCGCTCGCGGTATCGACCTGTTCGACCTGCAGCAGTTGAACCTGATGCTCGAAATCAATGCCACCGTGCTATGCGGCAGCGACCCTGAGCGGCGCAAGGAATTCGCGCCGCACCTGGCCGCCACCGAGGCGCACTTTTTCAACAACGTCGAAGGCGGCATCAAGGACCTGTACAACTGGTACTGCTCCTACGGCAGCGACTCGATCTGGAAACGTGCAGCGGGCGTTTATGTGCGCATCCTCAGCAAGCCGCAGCTGTTCATCGAAGGTAACAACCGCACCGGTTCGCTGATCGTCAGTTACCTGCTGATGCGCGCAGGGTTACCACCGTTCGTGCTGTCGCTGGACAACGCCGAGGGCTACTTCAACCCGTCCTCGGTCATTCGCAACTCCGCCAAGCATGGTGTGAAAGCTTTGTACGAATTGCCCAAGATCAAGAAAAAATACGCTGCCTTCCTTGAAGCTAAGGCACCTGCCCCTGGCAAGTTCTTCCTGCGTGGGGCGCATGCTCATGGGGGCAGCCGCTGATGGAGCGTATTTCAATGCTGCAGCGAGGCCAACGGGCCCTGGCGCGTACACTGCGCCGCCCACAGGTGCGTATTTCGTTCGACATCGACGACACGCTGGCCTGCCAGCCGGACCATGCCGCGGCAGAGGGCAGCCGCTTGCCCGCGTTTGTCCACCGCTGGTGGGGCGAGCCGCTGCGCCAGGGCACCCGCGCGCTCATCCGTGACTTGCGTCGGCAGGGCTGCAGCATCTGGATCTACACCTCGTCCGGCCGCACGCCGGCCTATATCCGCCGCTGGCTGATGCTGTATGGCATCCGCGTCGATGGCGTGGTCAACAGCAACCGACACCAGCAGGTGCTGGCTGACAAGGGCCTGACCCTGGCGCCGTCGAAGTTGCCGTCGGCGTTCGACATCGACCTGCATGTCGACGATTCCGAAGGCGTGCGCCTCGAAGGCGTAGACCACGGTTTCCGCGTGGTGGTGGTGTGCCCCAAGGACCGGCACTGGGCACAGAAGGTGCTCCACGCAGCCGGCGAGGTGCAGGCGCAATTGGCCTGGCAGCAACCGCACAGGTTTCCAAGGCCGGTATCCCAGCGCCCCTCGGCCCTGGTCTCCTGACGCCAACGCTTGCCAGGCGGTGCTTGCCTGGTACTCCTCATGTATGTCCTTCCCGCGGCCTGCGCAAGTGCCAGGCCCTGCCTGCTACCCAGGCGTAGGCCTGAAGTGCCGAGACCTGGCTTAGCCCGGTCCCGGCACTGAATCATTGCGCCCGGCCAGGCTGCCCAAAGCCCAGGCCAATGCCCCCCAAAGCAGCGTACCGTGCGCCCATGCGGCTTCTGATAATCGCCTCCGACAACCCGTCCCCGTTCCGGAGCGCGCCATGTACAACAATAAGAACCCGCACCCCCGTCTGCTCGCAGCTGCCACGTTGAGCGTTGCAACGCTGTGCCTGAGCGAGGCCGCCAGTGCCGAAATAATGCTGTATGACAAGGACCAGACCACGTTCTCGACCGATGGCTACATCAATGCCTTTTACGTCAACAGCAAGGTCGACCGTGAAGGCGAGCAGTTCGACCGCCGCCAGTCGCGGGTAAAGATGGGGTTTCTGCCCAACTACCTGGGCTTCAACATGGGCAAACAGGTGGATGACCTGAAGCTCGGTGCACGCGCGTCGTTCTGGGTCAGCATCAATGACAGCGAAAGCAACGGCACCGATACCGCCATCGATGTCAGGCAGTTCTACGGCACCGTGGCCAACCCGGCGTGGGGTGAAGTGCTGATCGGCAAGGACTTCGGGCTTTTCGCTCGCTCCAACATTCTGCTGGACGAACTGCTTGCCGGCTACGGCCAGGTCAGCGACACGCTCGGCCTGGTGGACGGCGGCGGTGTCTCGTTCGGCAATATCGGCAGCGGCTACCCGTACCCGTTCCCAACCTCGCAGATCACCTACCGTACGCCGGTCATGCAGGGGCTTCGGGTAGCGGTGGGCATCATGGACCCGGTGGACACCAACGACAGCAGCCCAACCGGCAAGGCCTATCAGAAAAACCCGCGTACCGAGGCTGAAATCACTTACCAGTTCGACCTGGGCGGTGCGCAGGTCTACAGCTGGCTCAACGGCAGCTACCAGACCTCCGACAACACCGATGCCGACGTGAATGCCGTGACCTCCAAGGGGCTTGGCTATGGCGTACAGGCCAAGATGGGTGGCTTCTCTGTGACCGGTTCAGGGTTCCAGGCCAAAGGCATCAACCCGTTCTTCACCAACAACGCGGGGGAGCCGGTGCTGCGCAACGTCGACAGCGATGGCTACTTGTTGCAGGCGTCGTACAAGCTGGGCAAGAACCGCCTGGCGTTGTCCTACGGCAAGACCAAGGACGACGGAAATGGCGCGGTGGGCAGCGGCGCAGATTACCAAACCCGCGGCATTGCGCTGTTCCATGACATCAACGACAACCTCAAGCTGGTGGCCGAGTACAACCAGTTCTCTATCGATGGGCATGGCACCAGCGCCAAGAACGAAGACACCGACACCTTTGCCGTAGGTGCGGTACTCACCTGGTAAGCAGCCGGCCAAGCGCGGCAGCCGCAACTACAACCATCGAAGCCCCCACCCGCTACCCAAGTAGCATTCGTGCCCCGGCGCGGGCTTCGTACACTGACCGTTCAGCCAGCCCATGCCGGAGACCACGATGCAGCAGGCGCACAACGAGGGCGTGGTCAGCGCCATGTCCCAGGCCAGCGATGCCCGCCTGGCCGCCCAGGAACTGGCGCGTCAACTGCTGCATCCGCACCTGGGGTTCGTGCTGTTTTTCTGCACGGCCGAGTACGACCTGCCGACGCTGGCCGAAGCCCTGGAGCAGGGCTTCGGCGGCATTCACCTGGTGGGCTGCACCAGCGCCGGTGAAATCACCCCGCAAGGCTATGGGCGCAATTGCGTCACGGCGGTCGGTTTTGACCACCGCCACTTCTCGATCGCCGCAGAGTTGATCGACGAAATGGAGCGCTTCAGCCTGATCGACGCCCAGCAGACGGTCGAGCGGCTGGTGAATTGCTGTCGCAGCAACACCCTGGCGCCTATCAAAGGCCACAGTTTTGCACTGACCTTGCTCGATGGGCTGTCCAGCCGTGAAGAGACGGTGCTGGCAGCCTTCAGCGCAGCCTTGGGTGACATCCCGCATTTTGGCGGGTCGGCCGGGGACGACAACTACCTGACCCGTACCCACGTGTACTACGCCGGGGCATTTCACACGGGGGCAGCCGTAGTGGTGCTGGTCAACACCTGGCTAGATTTCGAGGTGTTCACCACCCACCACATCCTGCCCCGTCAGGACAAACTGGTGGTTACCGGCGCTGACAGCACCCAGCGCAGGGTCTACGAGCTGAACGCCGAGCCTGCCGCCGAGGAATATGCCCGGCTGATCGGTGTGCCGGTGGCGGCGCTGGACCACCGTGTATTCGCCGCCCACCCCTTGGCCGTGCGCATGCACGACCAGCATTACGTACGGGCCATCCAGCAGGTGCACGCCGACCTGAGCCTGAGCTTCTACTGCGCTGTGGAAACCGGCATCGTGCTGACCGCCATGACCCCAGGCCCGCTGTTGCCGAACCTGCATCAGCTGTTCGAAGGCTTGCAGCAGCGCCTGGGCCCGCTGTTGCTGACCATTGGTTGCGACTGTTTTCTGCGCCGCCTGGAGCTCGAGGGCCAGCGCGGCCTGGAGCCGGTCGGGGCGTTTCTGCGCGAGCAACGGGTGATCGGCTTCAACACCTACGGAGAACAGTTCAATGGCATGCACATCAACCAGACCTTCACCGGCGTTGCCATTGCCCGCAATCACCCCCCCATCGGTCGATGAGCTGCACGCCGAAATCGCTCGGCTGCAGCACGAAAACCACAAGCTGCAACGCATCAATGGTGCGCTGATCGAGCGCATCGAAACCGGCGCCACGCGGGGCAACGGCCCGTATGCGGCGTTCCAGCATTCGGTGGTGCTGGCCGAACAGGTGCGCGAGCGTACCGACGCCCTCAACCAGGCCATGGCGGAGCTCAAGGCGGGCAACCAGTTGCTCAGCGAGGCCCGTTTGCGCGCCGAAACGGCTCATCAGCACCTGGTCGATGCCATCGAAAGTATTTCGGACGCCTTCGTGCTGTTCGACCACAACCTGCGCATGGTGCTGTGCAACAGCCGCTTCAAGGCATTCTGGGCCAACCGACGGGTGCGCATCATGGCCGGCATGCGCCTGGCCGAAGTCAGGCGGTTGATGGCCGGCAGCGGGCTGTTCAGTGAAGAGCCGCGCGGCCACGCGGAAGAAAACGTGCTGTACCGGCAACACAACGGGCGCTGGTTGCAGGTGAGCGAGCGGCCTACCTGCGACGGTGGACGGGTGATCCTGTTCACCGATATCACCGAGGTCAAGCAGAGCGAGACCCTGCGCCGCGAGCAGGCGCTGGCGCAGAAGTCGCACCTGTTGCAACGGGCGGTGGACAACCTGTCCCAGGGCGTAGCCATGGTCAATGCCGAGGGCGTACTGGAGCTGTGGAACCGGCGTTTTCTGGAGCTTAGCGGCCTGGCACCGGTGGCTGCACACCGCCCCTTCGCCGACGTGATCGCCGACAGCGAGCTGCGGCTGCTTACCCCCGACAGCCGTGATGCGCACGGGCGCGTGCTGCACGAGTGCGAACAACGCCTGTTCGGCGGTCGCATGCTGGAGATCCGTACCCACCCGTTACCCACCGGCGGGTTCTTCAATACCTTCACCGACATCACCGAGCGTTACCAGCATGCTGAAGCGTTGAGTGAAAGCGCCCGCTGGATCCGGCTGATTACCGATCATGTGCCGGCCCTAATCGCTTACCTCAACGCTGACCTGGTCTACGAGTTCACCAACAAGGTGTACGAGCAATGGTACTGCTGGCCCAGTGGCCTGATGTTGGGCCAGAGCCTGCGCGAAGCCCACAGCGAGCAACACTGTCAGCGCCTGGAGGCCTATGTGGCACGTGCCCTGGCCGGGGAGAGCGTCACGTTCGAGTTCGCCGAAACCAACACCAGCGGCCAGGAGCGCTACATGTTGCGCTCCTATGTGCCCAACCGCCTGGCGGGGGGGGAGGTGGTGGGTATTTTTGTGCTGATCCGCGACATCACCGAGCGGCGCAACACCTCGCAGGCATTGCACCAGGCCTACCAGCACCTGGAGCTGCGCGTGCGCGAGCGCACCGCCGAACTGACCTCGCTCAACGGCCAGCTGCTGCGCGAAATCGACGAACGCCGCCGCGCGGAGGCGCGGCTGCAAGAAGCCAAGCGCGAGGCCGAGCAGGCCAACCTGTCGAAAACCAAGTTTCTGGCGGCTGTCAGCCACGACCTGCTGCAACCGCTCAATGCCGCACGGCTGTTCACCGCGGCCTTGCTCGAACGCCGCGACCCACAGGCCAGCGCGCACTTGGTGCGCAACGTCAGCAACTCGCTGGAGGATGTGGAGAACCTGCTGGGTACCCTGGTAGACATTTCCAAGCTCGACGCCGGGGTGATCAAGGCCGATATCGCGCCCTTCGCCCTGGCCGAACTGATGGACAACCTGGCCGCCGAATACGCCCAGGTGGCGCGCAGTGTAGGCCTGGCGCTGCACTTTGTGGGCTGCTCGGCGGTGGTGCGCAGCGATATCCTGCTACTGGCGCGGGTGCTGCGCAACCTGCTCAGCAATGCCATCCGCTACACCCCGTCGGGCCGGGTGGTGCTGGGTTGCCGTCGCTTGCGCGACCGGGTGCGCATCGAGGTTTGGGACAGCGGTATCGGGATCCCCGAAGAGCACCTGGAGGAGATGTTTCAGGAGTTCAAGCGCGGGGCCGTGCAGCGGCCCGACCAGGACCGTGGCCTGGGGCTGGGGCTGGCGATCGTGGAAAAGATCGCGGGCATTCTGGGCCACCGCATCGCGGTACGGTCATGGCCTGGCAAAGGGTCGGTGTTCGCCGTGGAGGTGCCGTTGAGCGCTGCTGCACCCAAAGCTCCGCTGGCCCAGGCCGTGTGCGAGCCGATGCTTGAATGCCTGCGTGGTGCCCAGGTCTGGGTGCTGGACAACGACGCCGCCATCTGTGCCGGCATGCGTACGTTACTGGAGGGCTGGGGGTGCCGGGTGGTTACCGCGCTCTCGGAGCAGGACCTGGCCCGCCAGGTGGACAACTTCCACGCCCATGCCGACTTGCTGATTGTCGATTACCATCTGGACAACGACTGCAACGGTGTGGATGCAGTGGCGCGCATCAATGGGCGCCGGGCACGGCCACTCCCAGCGTTGATGATCACGGCCAACTACAGCAATGAGCTCAAGCAGCAGGTACGCGAGCTGGGCCACACGCTGATGCACAAGCCGGTGCGGCCCATGAAGCTGAAAACTGCCATGACTCATTTACTGGCCATGCATCAGCCCCCGCGTGCCTAGCGGCGCAGGTAGTCGGTAAAGTCGATGTCCCCGGCACTGAGAATGGCCTGTACCCGGTTGTGCACGTTGAGCTTGCGCAAGATGGCCGAGACGTGGGCCTTTACAGTGGTCTCGGCAATATCCAGGGTGTAGGCGATCTGCTTGTTCGACTCGCCCTTGGTCATGCGTTCGAGCACCAGCAACTGCTTGCGAGTCAAGGCTTGCAGCATTTCCGGCGGGAAACTGGGGGCATCGCTCAGGCGCCGGCTGGTTGTGCTTTTTTGCGCACGAATGATGTCGGGGGGCAGGTACACGTTGCCGTTGAGGATCTGCTCGATGGCCTCGATCATCTGCCCGCGCGGGGAGGACTTGGTGATGAACCCTACCGCACCGTAGGTAATGGCCTGCAGCACGATCTGCTTGTCCTGCTCGGCGGATACGATCACCACCGGCGTGGTGGGCGCCTCGTTGCGCAAGGTGATCAGGCCGTTCAGGCCGTGCATGCCCGGCATGTTCAGGTCCAGCAGGATCAGGTCGAGGTCGTCATGCGCCTGGGTCAACGCCAGGGCGCTGTCCAGGTCGGCGGTTTCCATCACCTCGGTGCCCTGGAAACCGTCGCTGATGACGTTGTGGATGGCTTCTCTGAACAGCGGGTGATCGTCGGCGATCAAGATTTTGTACATGGCCTTTTCACCTTTTTGTTATTGGATGGCCCGGGCACGCTCTGGCATGGCGGCAGTTTCAAGGGAACGGCACAGGTTGCGCGGGTTGCACGGGCAAATTGGCCTGCTGCCACGCATCCAGGCCGTCGCGGTACCAATAGAGCGTGCGGTACCCCAGCCCTGCAGCGCGTTTTACCGCGTTCCAGCTCAGCCAGCAATCGGACCGGCAATAGAACACCAGCGGTTGCTCAGCCTGGCCGGCGGTGGCCCGTTGCAGGTTGTGAGCGAAATAGGCCTGCCAGGCCGGCGTCAGCTGCCCATCACCCGTGTTGGCCAGCCACAGGCTGCCCGGCAGGTTGGCGTGGGGCTCGTCCTCGATGAAGCGGCCCTGGAGCCACTGGCGGCGGTAGACGTCGATCAGCACAGGGCTTGGCTCTTGGTTCAGCAAGTGCTGCAAGGTGGCGGTGTCGATGACTGTGCCGCCTGCAACTTCCTGGGGCGTAGGGCTGCGGTACAAGGTGGCGCGGTAGCCATCGGGCGTGAACAGCGCGGGCGTTTCGGCGTGGGCGCCACCCGGCGGGAGGCATGACGCGGCGGCGGCCAGCAGGAGGCATGGCAGCCGGGGCAGGGCACGTGGCATGGTCAGATCCTTCTTGTTATAGCGCCATTACATGCCAGGGCTGCGCAATTGTGAATGCGACGATCAGACGGCCCGGGCAGTACCAAAGTAGTAGCCAACACCCGGCCGGGCGGCCCTACGATGGCCAAAAAGCCGCGCAGGAGTGTCGCCATGAATATCGTGCTGGTAGATGACCACGCTGTGGTCCGCCGTGGCTATGCCAGCCTGCTGCTCGCAGCGTTCCCCGCGCTGCAGGTGCGCGAAGCGGCCAATGGTGAAGAGGCGCTGGCCCGGGTGCATGAGCAGGTGCCCAACCTGGTCATCATGGACTTTGGCCTGCCGGGCATCAGCGGCCTGGAAACCCTGCGCCGCCTGCGCCAACGCCTGCCTCAGTTGCGGGTGCTGTTTTTCAGCCTGCACGACGAACCCCTGATCGTGCGGCAAGTGCTGGATGCGGGCGCAATGGGTTATGTGACCAAGCAGGCCGACCCGCACGTACTGGTCGAGGCCGTGCAGCGGGTCATGGCCGGGCACGCCTACATCGAGCAGCCGCTGGCCACGCAACTGGCCTGCGCCTCCCAGCCAAGCGCCCAGGACCCACGGTTGCAGCGCATGACCCAACGGGAACTGGAGATCTTCATGATGCTGGCCAACGGCACGCCGACGCGGTCCATCGCAGGGCAGCTGTGCATCAGCACCAAGACCGTTTCCAACCACCTCACATTGCTCAAGAGCAAACTGCAGGTCAGCTCCCATGCAGAACTGGTGCACCTGGGGATCCAGCTGGGCGTGGTAAGGCTTGCCGGTTGACGGGGTTCAATGGTCCCAACTGTCGGGGCAGCCGCTGCAGCCTTCCATGTCGGCATCCTGGAAGTTGCCATAGTGCTGGCGGGCACCGGTGAGGTCGGCGCGGGCGAGGTTGCTTTGGCCGAGCTTGGCCTCCTGCAGGTTGGCATCGTTGAGGTGGGCACCCTGTAGGTCGGTTTTGCTCAACCAGGCCATTTCCAGGTCGGCGGCCTGCAGGTTGGCTTGCTGCATCTTGGCGCCGGTCAACCGCGCGAACTGCAGGTAGGCCGCGCTGAGGTCGGCTTTCTCGAACTGCGCGCCCTGGGCGAACAGGCCCCAGCCCTGCACGGCCATCAAGCGTGCGCCGCTGAGGTCGGCCAGGCGCAGGTTGCTCTGCTGCAGGCTGGCGCGGGTCAGGTTGGCGCCTTGCAGGCGGGCTTTTTCCAGGTTGGCGAGGTCCAGCCGGGTATGGCGCAGGTCGGCATCACGCAGGTCTGCACCGGCCAGGTTCATCTTGCGCATATCCTGGTTGGCCAGTTTGGCGCCGCGCAGGTTTGTACCGGGGCACTGGCTGGCTTCGGCGATCACGCAGCCGTTGATCACCAACGGTTCATCGCCACCGTCGTCGTCCGCCTGGGTGGCGAAAGCGGGGCTCAGGGCCAGCAGCAGGGCGAGTGGCAGGTAGTTCATGGTCGAGGTCTCCTGGCTTGTAGAGGCATGACGGGGGCAGGCAAGCCCGCCCCCGGCAGGGTCAACGCTGCGCGGTCTTGTTATCCCAACTCGGGATCTTGAACACCCAGAACGACCCACCTTGTGCCACGGGCTTGGTCAGCTCGGCCATGTCGCCACCCCACAGTGGCACCGCGCCGCCGTAGCCCACGGTAACGCCGATGTACTGCTCGCCATCCTGTTCCCAGGTGATGGGCGGCGAGACGATGCCGCTGCCGGTCTGGAATTTCCACAGCTCCTTGCCGGTCTTGGCGTCGAAGGCTTTGAAGAAGCCGTCGCCGGTGCCGGTGAACACCAAGTTGCCCTTGGTCGCCAGCACCCCAGCCCACAGCGGCAGGTGCTCCTTGTGTTCCCACACCAGCTTGCCAGTGGTGGGGTCCATGGCGCGCAGCGTGCCGACGTGGTCCTCATACATGCGCTTGATGCGGAAGCCCATGCCCAGGTAGGCCGAGCCCTTCTTGTAGTTCACTTCCTCGGTCCAGTATTCCTCTTTCCACTGGTTGCCGGGGATGTAGAACAGGCCGGTGTCCTGGCTGTAGGCCATGGGGTTCCAGTTCTTGCCACCCAGGAACGGTGGCGAAACCTCGACCGGCTTGCCTTTGGTTTCACCCGGCAGTGGTTTGGCAGGGCGCTGGCCGGGGTTTTCCACCGGGCGGCCGGTCTTCAGGTCGATGTGGCTGGCCCAGGTGATGTTGTCGACGAAGGGGAAGGCGTTCTGCAGCTTGCCGTTGTTGCGGTCCACCACGTAGAAGAAACCGTTGCGGTCGGCGTGGCCGGTGGCCTTGACCACCTTGCCGTCCTTGTCCTTGTAGTCGAACAGCACCAGCTCGTTGTTGCCAGAGAAATCCCAGGCATCGTTAGGGGTGTGCTGGTAGAACCATTTCACCTCGCCGGTGCTGGGGTCCACGCCCACCTGGCCAGAGGTGTAGAGGCTGTCGAAGTCGTGCGGGTTGCCGTCCTTGGAGGTTCGCGCCCAGGTATTCCAGGGGCCGGGGTTGCCAGCGCCGACGATGATGGTATTGGTCTCGGCATCGAAGCTCGCGCTTTGCCACGGTGCGCCGCCGCCATGGCTCCAGGCTTCAACCTTGCCGGTCTCGGTGGTGGGGTCGTCGGGCCAGGAGGGCGCCTTGACGTCACCGGTCGGGGTGCTGTCCTTGCCGTTCAGGCGGCCCATGTGGCCTTCGACGAAGGGCCGCATCCACACTTCTTCGCCGGTTTCCGGGTCGCGGGCGAACAGCTGGCCCACCACGCCGAACTCATCCCCGGAACTGCCGTGGATCAGCAGCACCTTGCCGCTGGTCTTGTCCTTGATGAGCACCGGTGCGCCGGTCATGGTGTAGCCAGCGCTGTGGTCGCCGAACTTCTTGTTCCAGACCACCTTGCCGGTGTTCTTGTTCAGGGCGATGACGCGGGCATCCAGCGTGCCGAAGTAGATCTTGTCGCCGTAGATGGCGGCGCCGCGGTTGACCACGTCACAGCACGGGCGGATGTTGTCTGGCAGGCGATGGTTGTAGGTCCACAGGCGCTTGCCGGTCTTGGCGTCGAGGGCGAACACCCGCGAATACGAACCGGTGACGTACACCACGCCGTCGCTGACGATGGCCTGGGACTCCTGGCCGCGCTGCTTTTCGTCGCCGAACGAGTACGACCAGGCCGGCGTCAGCTTGAACACGTTCTTGTCGTTCACCTGGGCCAAGGGGCTCCAGCGCTGGGCATTGGTGCCCATGCCGTACTGCAGCACATCGGTGGTGGTGAGGTGGTCGTTGGCGATGTCTTCCCAGGTCACGTTCTTGGTGGCAGGTGCCGCGGGTGGGGTGGCCGCCGTGGCCGCTGTCCCCATGGCCAGGCTCCCGGCCAGCAACAGGGCCCGCACGCTCAGGGCCAGGGGGGAAGGGGCGGGTAGCGATCTTGTTGTCATGGTTGCAATTCCCTGTGGAGTTTTGGCCAGCACAGGGTGGTCCGGCGTGAGGCCTGGGCATAGGGAGAAAGTCCCGGTGAACACGGGAAAACTTCCCATTGCCCACCTCTTTTGGCCCTTCGCCACAAGCCCTACTACCAACGGACGAGGCCGCGGCCACCAAAGCAGCATTCGGGCCTTGCAGGGCGGTTTCTAGTATGGCGGCACGGCCTCTGTGGTTGAGGCTTTGCGTGCAACCGTGAGGGCATAACAATGAAAACCAAACGCAACGTCGTGCTTGCTTCAGGCCTGTTGGTCGGCGCGCTGGTGGCCGGAACGGCCTGGGCCCATGGTAATGTGGTGCCCGAGGCCGTGGAAACCAAGGGCCTGACCCCGGTGAAGGATACCGGCGCCGCCCTCGACGATAACGGCTGGGCCATGGCCAACCCGTACCGCACCTCCCCCGAGCACGACAGGGCGGTGGAGATCGGCGCTTCTGCCTACAACCAGAATTGCGCGGCCTGCCATGGCCTGGAGGCGAAATCCGGTGGCATCGCCCCGGACCTGCGCATGCTCGACGCCGGTGATGCCGGGGACGAATGGTTTGTGGAGCGCGTGCGCAACGGCGCCGTGCGCGATGGCCGGGTGTACATGCCAAAAATGGCTGACTACCTGAGCCAGGAAGCCCTGTGGGCCGTGCGTACCTACCTCGACAGCGTTCACGTCGAGGAGTGACGGCCGTGCGCCTGGTCGGGCTGCTGCCCACACTGCTGCTGTGCTGGCTGGCGAGCCCCGCCATGGCGGGCGACAGCCGCGGCAACGCCGACCCGGTGCCTTCGGTGATGTGGGCCTTTTATCACAAGCAACTGCTGGGGCAGGGCGCGTTTGTCTTCGATGAGCGGGTCAAGCTGCTGGCGCCGCCGTTTGCCGAAGATGCCCGCCAGGTGCCGCTGGAAATCGACGCCCGGGCGCTGGGTGCGGAGGTGGTGCGGATCATCGCCTGGGCCGAGCTCAACCCCTTGCCCCGCATCGTCGACTTCGAACCCGGCCCGGGCGTGCTGCCGTGGCTGTCCATCCGTATCCGCATCGAGCAGGCAACGCCGTTACGCGCGGCGGTACTCACCCGCGACGGTACCTGGCATGTGGGCTCGACCCTGATCGACGCCGCCGGCGGCGGCTGTACAGCGCCCAGCGTGGTGCGCACGCAACCCGGCTGGGAGGAGCACCTGGGTGAAGTGCTGGGCGGGCGTTACCCGCGTGGGGCCGGCGACCGTCTGCGGGTGCAGGTGGCGCACCCGATGGACAACGGGCTGGTCAGTGGCATCCCTGAATTCTTCATCGACCATGCCGAGTTGCAGGGCGCCGAGGGCCAGGTTCTTGCCACGCTGGCGCTGTACCCGGCGGTGAGCGAGAACCCCAACCTGGGCTTTGATCTGCAGGGTCACGGGCTGACCCGATTGGTATTGCAGGACAACAGCGGCAACCGCTTCGAGGCCGCCGTGCCGTGATGCCGTGCCTGGCTTGTGACTAACGGGGGAAGCCGTCATGCGTTGGATGCTGTTGCTGCTGGTGGGCCTGGGCTTGCCCGCCCTGGCCGATTTGCAATACCGGCTGGCACCCCGGCAAATCGCCCAGGGCACCTGGTTGCTGGAGGGCAGTACCGACAATTTTGCCAAGGACAATGGCGGCAACGTGGTGAACACGGCCTTCATCGTCACTGACAACGGCGTTGTGGTCATCGACACCGGGCCCTCGAAGCGTTATGGCGAGGCGCTGCGCCAGGCCATTGCCAGCATTACCGACAAACCTGTGGTCGAGGTGTTGCTGACCCATCATCACCCCGACCATGTGCTGGGCAATCAGGCCTTTGCCGACGTGCCCATCAGGGCCTTGGCGGGCACCACTGAACTGCTGCGCCAGCAGGGCGATGCCATGGCCGAGAACATGTATCGGCTGGTCGGGGACTGGATGCGCGGCACCGAAGTGGTGCTGCCGACACACGTGCTGGAACCAGGGCTGCACACTGTGGGTGGGCACCGCTTGCGCCTGCTGGGGCTGGCAGGCCACACCGGTGCCGACCTGGCGATTTTCGATGAAACCACCGGTGTGTTGTTTGCGGGTGACCTGGTGTTTGATCAACGCGCCTTGACCACACCCAACAGCCCAGGGCTTGGCACCTGGCTGCAAGACCTGGACACCTTGCAGGCGCTGCCCTGGAAGCAGTTGGTGCCGGGCCATGGTCCGCTGGCCAGCGATCCGCAGCCCTTGGAGCAGATGCGTGATTACCTGGGCTGGCTTGATGGGCTGATGCGCGAGGGTGCTGCGCGTGGGGATGACATGACCGAGGTGATCCGCACACCAATCCCTGAACGGTTCGCCAGCATCCGCCTGGCCCGGTACGAGCTGATCCGCAGTGTCAGCCACCTGTACCCCCTGTATGAACGGCGGGCACTGAAGCGTGTGGATATCAAACCCCATTAAGCGGGTTGATCGATGCCTCTTTGAGGGCAGCTGTTTTGCATAAAGTCTGGAAGTTGGCGCAACCCACACTGAGGGAGCAACTGTCTTCTATAAGATTTCAAAACTGGCGCAATCA